>JBJMWM010000056.1:0-11465 GCA_045810105.1 Steroidobacteraceae bacterium
CCACTGGCTGGTACAGACAGCTATTACTTCCCTCAACCGCCTGACCCACCGCGGTGCAATTGCCGCCGACGGCAAAACGGGCGACGGCTGCGGTCTGCTGCTCAAGAAACCGGAGGCTTTCCTGCGTGCGGCCGCCGCCGAGGCCGGCATCGAGCTGGGCGAGCGCTTCGCCTCCGGTCTGGTGTTTCTCAGCCGTGATCCGGGTCGGGCGCAGAACGCCCGCGAAATCCTCGAAGCGCAGCTCGTCCGGCAGGGCCTCGAGCTGGCCGGCTGGCGCAAAGTCCCCATCGATACCGACGCTTGCGGTGCGATGGCGTTGAAGACCCTGCCACACATCGAGCAGATCTACGTCAATTGCGAGCTGCCGGACATGGACGAGGGATCGTTCAACCGCAAGCTTTACATGGCCCGGCGCCACGCCGAAAAATCCATTGAAGAGACCGATCCCGGTTTCTATATCCCCAGCCTGTCGGCCACCACCTTTGTCTTCAAAGGCATGGTGATGCCCGAGTACCTGGCGCAGTTCTATCGGGACCTGCAGGACCCGAGAATTGAAGCGTCGGTAGTCGTCTTCCACCAGCGCTTCTCTACCAACACGCTGCCGCAGTGGCGGCTTGCACACCCTTATCGTTACCTCGCCCACAACGGTGAGATCAACACGATTCAGGGGAACCGCAATTGGGCGCTGGCGCGCGGTCCGCTGTTCCGCTCTCCGCTGCTGCCCAATCTCGCAGACGTCCAGCCCCTGGTGTCGATGACAGGTTCTGACTCCCAGAGTCTCGACAACATGCTCGAAGTGCTGCTGATGGGCGGCCTCGACGCACTCCATGCGATGCGGGTCCTGGTGCCGCCGGCGTGGCACGGCTTGGATTCCATAGATCCTGACCTGCGTGCGTTCTACGAGTATTACTCCGTGCACATGGAGCCGTGGGACGGTCCTGCGGGAATTGTTCTCACCGACGGTCGTTACGCCGCGTGCACGCTCGATCGGAACGGGCTACGTCCTGCGCGATTCGTCATTACGAAGAATCGCATTCTGACGATCGCTTCAGAAACCGGCGTCTGGGACTACGCTCCCGAGGACGTCGTGCGCAAGGGCAAGCTCGGACCAGGTGACATGATCGCCCTGGACCTGCAGACCGGCACCCTGCTGGAATCGCGCGACATCGACGAGATCCTCAAGTCGCGTCATCCCTACAAGAACTGGCTCAAGAAGGGTGTCCGCTACCTGGAGAGTGACCTCGTGGACCCGCGGCTGGCCGCGGAACCGATGGATCGCGAGACGCTCACCCTCTATCAGAAGATGTTCAACGTCAGCTCCGAAGAGCGTGACGAGATCATCCGCGTGCTCGCGGAAGACGAGAGTGAGGCTGTTGGATCGATGGGGGACGACACACCCATGCCGGTGTTGTCCCACAAGATCCGCTCCCTCTATGACTACTTCCGCCAACAGTTCGCTCAGGTAACCAACCCGCCGATCGATCCCTTGCGCGAATCCATCGTGATGTCGCTGCAAACGCAGATCGGCCCGGAGTGCAACGTCTTCGTCCCGGCACCCGAGCACGCGCGCCAGATCGTGTTGGGTTCCCCGATTCTCTCGCAGCGCAAGCTGCGCCAGATTCTCGGCCTGAAGGAAGTCTCACACGAGTTCATCGATCTTCAGTATGACCCTTCGCAGGAAGGTTTGAAGGTCGCGATCACGCGCATGTGCAAGCAGGCAGAGAAGGCCGTCCGGGACGGCAAGCTCGTCCTGTTGCTGTCGGATCGATACCTGGTCAAGGGAAAAATCCCGGCGCACGCGCTGTTGGTGACGGGCGCCGTGAATCACCATCTCGTACGCAAGGGCTTGCGCTGCAAGTGCAACCTGCTCATCGAGACGGGCACCGCGCGCGACTCACATCACTTCGCCTGCCTGATCGGCTACGGCGCCACGGCCGTGTATCCCTACATGGCCTACCAGGTGCTGTTTGAAATGATGCGCAAGGGCCGCGTGAAGTTGGATTTCGCCACGCGCCTGGAGCTGGGTCGCAGCTATCGCGCCGGCGTCCGCAAAGGCCTGTTCAAGGTCATGTCGAAGATGGGCATTTCGACCATCGGCAGCTATCGCAGCTCCCAGTTGTTCGAAATCGTCGGTCTGTCGGATGAAGTCGTGAACATGTGCTTCACCGGTACCGACAGCCGCATCCAGGGATCGGACTTCACCGACCTGGAAGAGGACACGATCAAGCTGGGTGAGCGCGCCTGGAATCCGCGCGTACCGATGGACCAGGGTGGGTTGCTCAAGTACGTGCATGGCGGCGAGTACCACATGTACAACCCCGACGTGGTGGCAACGCTCCAGGCGGCTGTCATGTCCGGTGATTACGAGCAGTACAAGGCCTTCGCGCAGCTCGTCAATCAACGCCCGGCCTCCACATTGCGTGACCTGCTGGGCTTGAAGACCGATACAAAACCCATCCCACTGGATGAGGTTGAGTCAGTCGAGTCTGTGTTATCGAGGTTCGACAGCGCCGGAATGTCACTGGGCGCGCTGTCTCCGGAGGCCCACGAAGCGCTGGCAACGGCCATGAACCGGTTGGGCGCGCGTTCCAACTCCGGCGAAGGCGGCGAGGATCCCGCCCGCTACCGGACCGAGCGCAACTCCAAGATCAAGCAGGTTGCTTCCGGCCGCTTCGGCGTCACCCCCGAATACCTGATCAACGCCGAGGTGTTGCAGATCAAGGTAGCGCAGGGCGCCAAGCCCGGCGAGGGCGGTCAGCTCCCCGGCCACAAGGTCAACGACATGATCGCCTCCCTGCGCTTTGCGCGCCCGGGGGTGGGTTTAATCTCGCCGCCACCGCACCATGACATCTACTCCATCGAGGATCTGGCGCAGCTCATCTTCGATCTCAAGCAGGTGAATCCGCAGGCCCTGGTGTCCGTGAAGCTCGTTGCCGAGCCCGGCGTGGGCACTGTCGCGGCGGGCGTGGCGAAGGCCTATGCGGACATGATCACCATTTCCGGCTATGACGGTGGCACCGGAGCGAGCCCGCTCTCGTCCATCAAGTATGCCGGCACGCCGTGGGAGCTGGGACTCGCCGAAACGCACCAGACACTACGGTTGAACGACATGCGTCATCTCGTTCGCGTGCAGACTGACGGTGGCCTCAAGACCGGCCTGGATGTCGTCAAGGCAGCCATTATCGGCGCGGAGAGCTTCGGGTTTGGAACGGCGCCGATGGTGGCGCTCGGTTGCAAGTACCTGCGCATCTGCCACCTGAACAACTGTGCGACCGGCGTGGCCACTCAACACAATGTGTTGCGCTCGAAGTACTTCATCGGCCTGCCGGAAATGGTCATGAACTACTTCCAGTTCGTGGCTCGCGAAGTGCGCGAGATCCTGGCGACCCTGGGCGTACGAAGTCTGCGGGACCTGATTGGTCGTACGGAGTTCCTGGAGACCCTGGAAGGCCAGACGCCGCGTCAGCGGAAGTTGGATCTGAAGCCGATTCTGTCGGTGGCAGGCATGACAGACGATGCTCCGCAGTACTGCGGTGTTTCGTCCAACGCGCCATTCGACAAGGGCGAGCTCGCCGAGCGCATGGTCAAAGACATGTTGCCGGCGATCGAAGGCAAGACGGGCGGCGAGTGGAGCTACGAGGTTCGTAACTACAACCGCTCCATAGGCGCGCGCGTGTCCGGCGAGATTGCCAGGCGTTGGGGTAACTACGGCATGGAGGACTCACCTCTCACCGTGCGCCTCAAAGGGAACGTCGGTCAGAGCTTCGGCGTCTGGAACGCCGGCGGCCTGCACCTGAATCTCGAAGGCGATGCCAACGACTACGTCGGCAAGGGCATGGCCGGTGGCAAGATTGTGTTGCGACACCCGCGTGAGGCGCGGTTCGTGCACCACGAAACCATCATCATGGGTAACACGTGCCTGTACGGCGCCACGGGTGGACACTTGTTTGCAGCGGGTATTGCAGGCGAGCGCTTCGCGGTTCGTAACTCTGGAGCGACCGCGGTTATTGAAGGCGCGGGCGATCACTGCTGCGAATACATGACTGGCGGTGTCGTGTGCGTTCTGGGTCGCACAGGTGTCAATTTCGGAGCGGGATTTACCGGTGGATTCGCCTATGTGCTGGATCTGCAGCGCGACTTCGTCGATCGCTACAATCACGAGCTGATTGACATCAGCCGCATCCACGCGGAATCCATGCAATCCCACCTCCAGCACCTGGAGGGACTGCTCGAGCAGCACCGGGCCGAGACCGGCAGTGCCTGGGCGGATGAAATACTGAACGATCTGCGGACCTACATTGGCAAGTTCTGGGTGGTGAAACCGAAGGCGGCTTCCATCGACTCGCTCATTGAGAACCTGCGGCGAGCAGCCTGATCAACACACAGCACGCGACGCGTTCCATGGCTGACAAAACCCTACAATTCCTCGATATCCCGCGCACCGATCCGGCCAAATTCCCGATCGAGACGCGCGTTTCCACGTTTGCGGAGATCTACGCTCCGTTCGATGCGCAGGGCGCGGGCCAGCAGGCCGGCCGGTGCCTGGCGTGTGGCAATCCGTTCTGCGAGTGGAAATGCCCGGTCCACAACTACATCCCCAACTGGCTGAAGCTGATCCAGGAAGGCAACCTGTTCGAAGCCGCGGAGCTGTCACACAAGACCAACTCGCTGCCGGAAGTCTGTGGGCGCATCTGTCCGCAGGACCGGTTGTGCGAGGGCGCCTGCACTCTCAACGACGGGTTGGGTGCGGTCACGATCGGGTCGATTGAAAAGTACATCACCGACGAGGCGTTCAAGCGCGGTTGGAAGCCGGACATGTCCAATGTCCAGTCGACCGGCAGGCGCGTGGCGATCGTTGGCGCAGGTCCCGCAGGTCTCGGATGCGCTGACATCCTGGTGCGCAATGGTGTTACACCGGTCGTGTTCGATCGCTACACCCGGATCGGTGGCCTGCTGACCTTCGGCATCCCGCCATTCAAGCTCGAGAAGGAAGTGGTCGAAAAGCGCCGTGAAGTCATGGAAGGCATGGGTGTTGAATTCCGGCTCGGCGTCAATGTCGGTACTGACGTCGCGTTTGAAAGCCTGCTGGATGAATACGATGCGGTGTTCCTCGGCATGGGCACCTACTCCTATGTGAAGGGCGGATTCCCTGGCGAAGATCTGCCGGGCGTCCATGAGGCATTGCCATACCTCATTTCAAACATTAATCACGAGCTGCGCATTCCGGGAAGCGCGGAACGCCTGGTAAGCCTGCGCGGCAAGCGCGTTGTCGTGCTGGGTGGCGGTGACACGGGTATGGACTGCAATCGCACGGCCATCCGCCAGGGTGCGGAGTCCGTGACGTGCACGTACCGGCGCGATGAGCTCAACATGCCGGGCTCGCGCCGTGACTATAAGAACAGCAAGGAAGAGGGAGTTGAATTCCTCTTCAATCGGCAGCCGATTGAGATCGTGGGCACAGACAGGGTGGAAGGCGTGAAGTTGGTCGAGACGCGACTCGGTAAGCCCGATGCGCGTGGCCGCCGCGTCCCCGAGCCCGTTCCCGGGTCCGAGCAGGTTCTTCCCGCGGACGCCGTGATTATCGCGTTCGGCTTCCTGCCGAGTCCGCCTTCCTGGTTTGAGCAACATGAGATCCGGCTGCACAAGAACGGGCGCGTGCGCGTGTCAGCAGCCGCAACCGCTCCATTTCAAACGACCAACCCGAAGGTGTTTGCCGGCGGTGACATGGTGCGCGGCTCGGACCTGGTGGTCACGGCAGTGTTTGAAGGTCGTGAAGCCGCGAAAGGCATCCTGGGCTATCTCGGCATTTCATAGGCGGCATCTTCTGAAGGCTGTGCGCCCCAGGCTGTGCGCCCCAGAAAAAAGCCTCTATCCGTGAGGACAGAGGCTTTGAGGTGCTTCCCAAATGACCCGGTGTATCGCTGTCAGCTCCGGCCGGGTGCGGGCAAAAATTCGACTCAAAGTCGCCCTGTCTGCACACCGGCGTGTCGCGTCGTCACGAGCATCTATACATTGCGGCTGAAACGCTGGGGTTGAAACCCCGACCGTTAATGACATGGCTGCGTGTCAATTCACGCACCGACCGTTTCTGACAACCACAAAAAGTTCGCGATTGCCGTTACCCGTGCTCGCGTCGATCCCCGAGCTTTCTTTTTTTAATTCCCTCCTGTTGTGCACTCTTCGCATCACTTCGATGCTGAACGTGCTGTCGAATTCTAGAGCACACCCGGTGCCAAAGAGCTGAAATTCAACAAATTCCGCAGCTTGCGTAGCCCGGGAGCCACATCCACCCGATAAAGTCTACGCGCTTCAGATGAATTTTCCATGTAGTTTTTAACGGACATCGAGATTGGTCTGCGCCAACTTGGTTGTATTGAGGCGTCATCGAGCCAAATGGACGGTAAAGCGCGCTCCGGTGTCGTCAGGAAGACTGTTGGCCTCGGCTTTTCCGTTATGGAACTCTGCAATGAGGCGCACTATGTAAAGCCCCAGCCCGAAGTGGGGGCGATTGTCGTCCGAGTCCCCCTTGCGTGATTGCCACAGCGACTCAAACAGTCGATCGCGTATGGACGGCGAAAGCGGCGGCCCTGGGTTGTCGACTTCAACCACTGCCGCTTCCGGCTCCAGCCTCACGCGCAAAACAATTTTCCCGCCCACAGGGCTGAAATCGACGGCGTTGTCGACGAGTTTGTCGAGCATCTGGACGATCAGGTCCGGCGCACCGTCGATCTCGATCGGCTCATCGGGCGCCTCCGTTGCGAAGGTCCGCTGCGGGAATGCGATGCGATACGCGTCGGCGGCTGCCTGAACCACAGGGACGAGATCGAAGCGAACCCGCTCCGAGTTGCTGATGGCCTCTTCGACACGCGTCGCAGCGCCCATCGCGATCAGTATTCCGTTGAGGCGTTCGCTGCCCTGCCGTGCCCGGTCGAGATACACCCGAGCCGTCGGCGGTACGCCGCCTTCGGATTCCAGGTTCTCGAGTGAAGACCGGACGATGGTAAGTGGGGTGCGGATCTCGTGGGCGAGCTTCCCTGCCAACGTGCGCAAGTAGCCTGTGTATTCGTTCAGACGGTGTAGAAGCGTCGAGAAGCCTCGTGCGACGTCTCCGAGCTCATCAGGCGCGCCAGTCTCCGGGAACGTCGTCACCAGCCCGTCACGAGTCAGCGCCGACTCGCTGGCGGCGCGTAACCGTGACAGCCGTACCGCAAGCGATGCAGCAAAGATGAATGTGGCGATCACCGCGACGGCGCTGATGATCAACGTCAAATTCAACATATGCGTCAGGGCTCGATCGCGCAGTACCAGCCACCGATCCTCGGTCTGCGATACCTGAAGCGACCCGATCACCTGTTTGTGCTCGCGGTCAAAGATATCCGCGTTGGCGTCGATGATCCGACGTTTGCCGGGCCGGTCGACGAAGCGCCGATAAAGCTGGGTCAGGATTCCGGGTTCCGATCCGAGTGCATTCGGGACTGCCAGGGCGTCCGCCTGGGCGAGCAGTCGTCCTTCATCCGCTGATACGGTAATGCGAACTCCGGCTTGGTTGAATTGCCTGAGATACGGCGCCAGTTCCGGCGCCGCCGCAATCAGTCGCCCGACCGTGTGCAGATCATCGCTACGCAACGTCCCGTAGCTCACCGGGTCCGCACCCCGTTGATTCCGATCGTCAATGAGCACGCCGAAGTGCTCACCCAACATCGACAGCGGGATGCGCATTTCGATGCGATACCCCTGGCTGGTTGGTTGCAGGGCGCCGACGATGCGGGCTTCAGTGACTGCCGTGAGTTGGCCGTATTCCCCCGTCTCGATACGCCGAGCCGCGACGGACCCCGGACCGGTCGCGGCCATGAAAACCTGATGCTGATGGCCGTCCGGGCCGTCAAAACCAATCCAGATGCGGTCGCCGAAGGTGCTGGGATCCAGTGGACTGGCGCCCGGAGTGTCATACACGAGACGCTCGTCCTGCACATCGAGCATCACGTACAACATCCGTTCAAACACACCGGAGATCAGGCCAAAGCGGTGTTGGCCGTGCGTGTAGTAGTGCCAGGCCACTTTGTTCTGTGGCCATTCCTCCACGTATCCGTCCAAGAAGGGTGCGGACGGTAGAAGCATGGGCTTTATATCGTATGGGCTGGGCTTGGGGGCGACTTTGGCTACCGTCCCGCCATCAGTCTGTTCCTCATCCGGACTCGACGTCGGCAGGGGTTGCCGATACAGCAGGTCGGTGCGGCCTTGGAGGGAGGCGGCGATTGTTTGCGCCACGGACTGCAGGGAGCTCTGTTCTCCCTCGCGCAGCGCGGATTCCATCTCGCGCGCATAACGGCAACCGGCCCATGGCAGAACGAGCGTTGCGAGTCCGAGGAGCAGCAGTTTCAGGCGTATCGACATGAGGGGTCAGGAGCCCGGCTCAATCGACCCATCGGTAGCCCATGCCGTAAACCGTCTGCACTCCATCAAATTTCGGCTCAATCGTCTGAAATTTGCGGCGGATGCGTTTGATGTGCGACGTGATGGTGTTGTCATCCAGCACGACGTTGGCGGCGTCCATCAGTTGCTGCCGATTCTTGACGTGGCCGGGGTGACGCGCGAGTGCATACACGATCCAGAACTCGGTGAGTGACAGCAGCACAACCTGGCCATTCCACTCCACCTGCATCTTCTCGGAATCCAGCATCAGCGAACCGCGTCGGATGATCTGGGTTGCTTCCGTGGGACGTCGTAACGCTTCAACACGGCGGAACAAGGCGTTCACGCGCGCAATGAGATGCGCGAGGCTCAGATCCTTTGTCAGAAAGTCGTCAGCACCGAGGCGCAATCCCGATACCGCATCCAGCTCACTGTCGCGTGCCGTGAGGAAAATGATAGGCAGCTCGGCCGACAGTGCCCGGAGCTGCCGGCACAATTCGAAGCCACCTTCAGGCTCATCTTCCAGAGAGATGTCGATGACCGCCAGGTCAGGCAGACGCGCCGCGAAAGCCGTCATGGCTTGTGACCGGTTGGGGTAGGTGCGGACGACATAGCCTTCGCGTGTGAATGCAGCGGCATAGTTGTCACGAATAGCAGGCTCGTCTTCGACGATGGCGACAGTGCGTTTCATAGCCATAGGCTACAGCTTGGAGGGGTGCGCCGTACATGGCGCAGGCTGTGATCCGCCTCCAGTTTGCGCAGCATTCATGCAGCGTTCACATCCGTCGCCCGCCTGCCATTTTTCGCCACAATTGAAGGGCGGCATGACATTTTTCCGCCCCGCGGATGCGCGGGCCCCACGGCGTAATAGCTCCATCGGCTTGGATGGAGATCGGGACATGACTACGCTGGGACTGAGTCGGAAAGAGTGGGTCTTTAACGTGTTGGGTTTGCTGGTGCTGTTGGCGTTGGGGGTCGTGAGTTAGAACGCGTTGACGCCCGTCAACGCCCGCCCAATGGTCAACTGATGGATTGTCTCTGTACCTTCGTACGTGATGACGCTCTCGAGGTTCAGCATGTGCCGGATGGGCACATACTCGGCGCTGATGCCCGCCCCACCCAACATGTCGCGCGCATCGCGGGCGATATCGAGTGCCATGCGGCAGTTGTTCCACTTGGCCAGGGATACGTGCGCCGGGGTCATCTGCCCTGAGTCCTTCAGTCGTCCCAACTGCAGCGCAAGCAACTGCGCGGTGGTGATCTGCCGGGCCATCTCGGCCAGGCGAATCTGGATGGCCTGGTTGTGGGCCAACGTACGGCCGAACAGCACCCGCTCGCGCGTGTACTCGAGCATTTGCGACAAACAGGCTTGGGCCGCGCCAATGACACCCCAGGCGATGCCATAGCGCGCCTGGGTCAGGCAGGACAGCGGGCCTTTGAGTCCCACGACCCCCGGCAGCACGTTCTCCTCGGGCACCCGCACGTTGTCGAAGAACAGACCCGCCGTGACGGAGGCGCGCAGGGAGAACTTGTGCTCGATCTCCGTGGCGGCAAATCCGGGCATGCCTTTATCGACGATGAAGCCGCGGATGCCCTCATCGGTCATCGCCCATACGATGGCGAGATCGGCGATCGCCCCGTTGGTGATCCACATCTTCGCGCCGTTCAGGACCCAGTCCTTGCCCGAGCGCTTGGCATGGGTCTTCATGTTCGCCGGATCCGAACCCCCGTGCGGCTCGGTGAGGCCGAAGCAGCCGATGAGCTCGCCTTGGGCCATGCGGGGCAGGTACTTCTGCTTCTGCGCCTCGGAACCGAAGGCGTAGATCGGATACATGCACAAAGAGGACTGCACGGAGACGAAGCTGCGGATGCCGGAGTCGCCGCGCTCGAGCTGCTGGCAGATCAGGCCATAGGAGATGCCGTTGAGACCGGCGCATCCATAGCCCTCGATGGAGGAGCCCAGCAGTCCCAAGGCGGCCAGCTCCGGCACCAGCTCCCGGGGAAAGCGATGTTCCTCAAAGCACTTCTGAATGATGGGCAGAATCCGCTCATCCACCAGCCGTGCAACCGAATCCTGCACCATGCGCTCTTCTTCACTGAGCGCGCTGCGGACGTCGAACAGATCGAGGGAGTTCAGCACGATAGCTCCAATTAGTTTAGACCTAAAGATACCACACGGCAGCTTGCGTGGCCCAGGGGTCGCCGGGGAGAATGCCGTATGGCTACACGCGCCACGCAGTTTCGAATTCTGCAGGCGGCACTGGAGCTCTTCAATGAGCATGGCAGTGCCGCCGTGTCCTCCAATCGTATTGCTGAACGCTGCGGCATCAGCAAGGGCAACCTTCAATACCACTTCAAGAACAAGCAGGAGATCATCTACGCCGTGTTCCAACAGGCCATCAGTGAGATGGATTCCGGTTGGTACCGCGATCACCTGGCCCCGACCCTGGAGCATATGGCCACGATGTTCGTGCGCCAGCTGCAGCTGATTCTCAAGTACCGCTTTTTCTACCGGGAGATGGGGGACCTGCTGCGGCAAGACCCCCAGCTTCGCAAACGGTACGCCGACAACCGCGAGCGCCGGTTGCGAGACCTGGAGAAATTCATGTTGGCGTTGCAGGCGGGCGGCCACATGCGCTTTCCGCCGGATCCGAAGCGGTTACGTTCCATTATTGACGTGACCTGGATCGTGAATGAGAACTGGCTCAACTACATGGACTACCACAACAGGGAAGTGACGGTGGAGGCAATGCTGGAGGGATATGCCGAGACACTCGAAGTGTTGCGTCCCTACCTCTGTGCAGACCTCGCCCAGCTTACGCAGGAGTCCTATCACACGATTGAGCGCCTGGCAGCGCAGGCGGTCGCGGACGCCGAAGCGCGCCTGGCTGTTTGACCCGTTATCGCTACTCGACGAGCACTTCAACGAGGATTGGCTGCAGGGCGGTAAAAGCAGCACGAAGCGCATCGTCCAGGTCTTCAGGACGGTCGACGCGGATGGCCTGGCAGCCCTGTCCCCGCGCGATGGCACAGAAGTCGATGTTGGGAAGGTC
>JBJMWM010000057.1:0-194804 GCA_045810105.1 Steroidobacteraceae bacterium
ACGCGGTTAGGCCCGAGATCGGCAGGCTCGCGCCCACCGTGAAGTCGACGTCGCCCGGCAGCGGCGCGAGGTTGCGTGCCTCGACGGCCGCGTACTCCGCCAAGGTGCCGTCGCGATACCAGTCCGTGAGGCCAAACACGCGCTGTCCAACCGACAGTCCCGTCGTCCCATAGCCGAGGGCGGTGACCACTCCGGCCAGCTCGTGCCCGGGGGTCGACGGTGCTCGGTCACGGTCGAGGCGATCGGTCCAGGTCGAGGGCCACGCCAGCTCAGTCGGCACGAATCCCGACGCATGGACCTGAACGACGACGTCGTTTATCGCTGCCCGCGGCTCGGGCCTCACCACGAGCTTCATCCCGGCCGCTCCGGCAGCCTGGTCCGTCACCACGATCGCCTTCATTGCCCACCTCCCTGTGTCGAGTCCTCGCCTGCCCGGCTGGCGATCCACCCCTTCTCCCAGGACGGGTTATCGGACAGAAACGGATCGATCAGGATGTTGGCCGCGCCCGCCTCGATGCGAAATGCGGAATGGCCGTACCATGTCAGTTTCATGGGAATTGTCTCCTCGGTCATGTTGCAGGGATGGAAAGCCCGTTGAGATCAATATCAGGGGCCCAGGGGTAGCTTCCGAGAGCGAAGGTGGAACAATACTTTGCCAGTGGTCGACGTGACCTCACTTGCCGAACCGCTCGGTACAAGGCAGCGGTTTGACCACGCACACATCATCAACACCCTGCCCCGCTTATCGGGTCAGGACCGGATAGCCCTGAGTGTAGATCCAGTCTGACTGTCGCGCCGGCACGTGACAGGACTGACAGTCGGTCGAACCAGGACCAACCCCAGCCGTCGCCCCAAAGTTTGTTTCCTTCATATCGGCCGACGTTGTCCTTCACCATGACGAACCAGCCAGCGAGGCTGCCGGCACTGCTTACGGTTCCGGTTGTCATACCTTGGGTGTTCCCACTGTTAGTGAACGGGTCGCGTTCTGAACAACTCGGAGGTTCTTGGCTCGTCGGCACATCGTGCGCCTCAGCGTGTGAGTCCGGTAGGCGCTCGCGTCGAGATCGATCTCGCGGACCAAGCTGCGTACGATCCGGGCATACTTTCGGGTGGAGAGATGTGGCGGCCGGCGCGCTCGCCTTTGCCGTGAACTTAGTCGTTAGCCTGCATATGCGATCCGAACTATGAACACTGGGCCTACAGACGCAGAGCATTATAACGACCGAGAACGCCAGGAGTGGGATCGCGTCGCCGCGGGTTGGCAAAAGTGGTGGCGCACCATCGAAGACGGCGCGCAACACGTCAACGATCGCTTGGTCGACCTCGCGGGAGTCACACGTGGCAAGCGCGTGTTGGACATCGCGACGGGCATTGGCGAACCCGCGTTGTCAGCTGCAAGCCGTGTCGGTTCTGCGGGGCGGGTTGTCGCTACCGACATCTCAAAGCAGATGCTCGATATCGCCCGGATCAGAGCAAGTACAGCGGGAGTGACGAATGTCGAGTTTCTCGAAGCCGACGCGCAGCGGTTGGATTTCCCTGCCCACAGCTTCGACGCCATTCTTTGTCGCTGGGGAATAACGTCGCTGCCGGATTATTCGAATCTGCTGCTCAGGATAAAGCGAATGCTGACGCCCAATGGTTTGTTTGCCACTTCGGTCTGGGACGAAGCCTCACGACTTCCCTTCATCAGCATCGCCACCACCATCGCACAGGAGATGTTTCAGTTACCACCACCCCGACCGGAACCGCCCACCGAAATACCGGACGACCCGTTGGAAAGCGTGATGATTCGCGCCGGGTTTGCCGATGTACGCGCTGAAAAGTTGACCGTCACCCTGGAGTTGGCGTCCGCCGAAGCCTTCACCCAATATCTTGTGGATGTTTCTCCGCTAGTCGCCGCTTTACTCTCCGATCAGCCACCCATGCGGCAGAAGGAATATCAGTGCCTGCTGGCCCAGGAGTTCCGGCGTTACGCGGTGGTCGATGGGAGCTTTCGCGTTCACAACGTAACCATCTGTGCGGTTGGACGGAAATGAGCACCTGCGTGCTTTTCATTCAGGGCGGGGGCAAAGGCGCGCACGCCGAAGACAAGCCAAAGCCCTGGTCACCACGTGTCTGGACCTGTCTGGGTGCGCTCGCCATCCCGTTGTGGGCAACATGGCCGGCGCTGTCCCTGCAAACGCAGGCGATCCCGGCACTCGAGTGCGCCGCGATCTGCTTCTTGGTCGCTTCGCTCGTGCTGGCTCGTATGGAGCAATCGGGCGCGACGACCGGTTCCCGCATTTCCTCGTGGCGGGCTTGGATTCCGGCGCTCGCATTTGGTGTGGGTGAGTCAGGGTCGGGAGTGTTCTTCCTCCTGTCAACGCACCATATCTCAGCGGCAGAAGCTAACCTGATCACCTACCTGTGGCCCGCGATGATCGTGGCTTTCGGCGCGATCCTTGGGATTTTTCGCCCACGGCCGCGGCACATCGCCGGTATCGTCCTGGGCTTTGGGGCCGTGACCGTTCTGACTTGGGGCGGGACGCTTTCCCTGTCTTACAAGGGAATCGGCCTGGCTCTCCTCGCCGGGATCTCATGGGCGATTTACTGTGTATTTCGACTTCAGTGGAAAGAGCCCGCAGGGGCCATTCTTTCGCGTGGCTTTGCCATAGCCGCGATTCTGTGCGGAGCGTTGCATCTGCTGCTGGAAAGTTCCGTCGTTCCGAGCATTGCAGGAATTTCCGCCGCCGTGTTGGTCGGTATCGTTCCTGGCGCCTTTGCAAACTTGGCGTGGGACCAAGGCTTTCGGCGGGGTGACAGCCAGCTGCTCGCGATCATGGCTTACGCGACGCCTCTCTGTAGCGCGCTCATCTTGAGCCTGCTCGGCCTGGAGCCGCTCACCTGGAGCTTGCTGCTCGGCGCCGCGCTCGTCGTGCTCGCGGGAATTTTGTCACGCACGGAAACCTAGATTGCGGGTACGCGAGGCCGCGGGCTCTAACGCACACTTGATGTATCCATACGACACATGGATGGAGCACGCGCGATGATCGGCACTTGTTCTTCGCAAGCCGCACCAGACTGCCGTCCTGCTCGCTGATCAGAAGGCTGGCCGCTGCCGACGGTAGGCTACGACCAGCTCGTCCAAGAAACCGAACAAACTTTGGTTCATCGAGGCATAGTCGTTGGCCCTCAACGCAGCCGGCTGCTGCACAAAGCGAGAACCTGTCAGTGACGCGAGCTCGCGTTCGGACGCAGCGATGAGCAGTTCTATCACTTCTCTGGTGAATTCCATGTGGCACTGGAAGCCGTAGACCAAATTGCTGTATTCAACAATTTGACGGGGGCATCCCTCGCTGTAAGCGATGACCTTCGCATCCTTCGTCAGGCCCGGCATGTCACTGTGCCAATGGCCCACGCCAAGGGGTTCACCGAAATCGGCGAACTTATGGTTTGCCCTGCCTTCGCTGGTCAGGAAGATGGGGAACTTGCCGATTTCCGTTTCCGGACTCTTCTCGTGCTTCGCACCCAGCGCTTCGCCGATCAGTTGCGAACCGAGGCAGATACCGACGACCGCCTTGCCCGCCGCCACGCACCTCAAGATCAGGGCACGTTCTGCTGCTGCGTCGAAATGCGGGCATTCGTCCATGGTGGTCGAAGGGGACTGCGGGCCGCCAAACAACACCAACAAGTCGATGGCCTCCACAGACTGCGGAAGCAGTTCTTGCGCATAGACACGGGAATAGCCGCAGGTGTGCTTGCGATCACGCACCCAGTTTTCATACGCTCCGGGAGCCTCGAAAGGCTCGTGAACAACAAAATGCACGTGCACGGCGATATTTCCTTTCACTGAGGACATTTAGAGGGTTCTTTTTCGACAGTTGCCTGCGCTGTTGATCAAGGCAACACCGCCAATCGTCGCGGCGGCGCCGATCAGTGCAGCCGGCGCGGGCACTTCGCCAAGAAGCAGCCACGCCAGCGCAAAGGTCGCGACCGGTTCAAGATAGAGCGCGCTTGACACGCGACTCGCCGGCAAATGAGTCAATGCATAACCCCACAAGGTGTACCCGACTACAGTCGGAACGAGACCCAGATAAACGACAGCGAGGAACGTTGGCGCGGGAATCGTTGACCAGATGTGAGCAAGATCGCGAACGAACACGAGCATGGCAGCCGTACCGGTCCACACAGCGTAGGCGGTCAGGTCGAGCGCGGTGTAGTGATTCAGCCAGCGCTTCTGAAAAACAAAATAACCTGCCGAAGTCGCTGCGGCTCCCAATCCCAACAGGGCCGCAGGCTCGAATCGGACGCCCCCCCTCGGCTCCGATACTGATCACCACGATGCCGATGAACGCGACCGCCATGCCGCACCATCCCCGTCTCGACAGGCGTTCGCCCAAAACTGGTATGGCAAGCAGAGCGCTCAGCGCCGGGACGAAGGCGAACATGACGCCCGCCGTGCCCGCAGTGATCCGGGTTTGCGCCGTCGATAGGGCGAGCTGGCACGCAATCTGCCCGACAACGCCAAGGAGGAGAAGGAACGGTACGTCTCGCCTTGAGGGTAATCGCACACGACCACATGCCGCGAGCGCGATGAAGCACAGCGACGCAACGATGATCCGCAGCAGGACCAGCAAACTCGGCGGCAGGGTGTGCAGGGCGAAGCCAATACCGATGAACGCGGAGGCCCAAATTAGCACCGCAATCAGAGCAGCAACCTCAGGGGCGGCTCGCTTAGTTTTCGGCACGGATGAAGTTGGCAAGCCCAGGGAATGATCGATGGCGCGCACCGTAGCAACGCCTGAGAATTCGCGGTAGGCTGATATCATTGAATTCAGACTTCAGAATTTATGATATCAGCAGCGATCGACTTCGACCTGTTGCGCACTTATGCTGCTGTTTGCCGGCTTGGCAGCCTGAGCCGTGTCGCGGCGCAAGCTGGCCGCACGCAATCGGGTAAGTATGCAGATTCGCCGGCTTGAGAGTTTGCTCGATCGCCGCTTGCTAAAGCGTACCGGCCGCGGCGTCGTGCCCACCTTGGAAGGCGAACTGTTTCTGAGTTACGCGACCCGCATTTTGATGCTGGGCGACGATGCAGTCGCGCGCCTGCATGGCTCCGGGATCGACGGTGTGGTGCGTATTGGTCTTCCGGAGGAGATTGCAATAGCAGCGCTGCCCGCCGCTCTTGGCCGCTTCCATCGCGCTCATCCCAATATACGCTTCGATGTGCTGGTGGATAACACCGCCATCGTCGAGACGCTTTGGCGAGAGGGCAAGCTGGATATCATGATCGGTACGCCGTCTGCTGTTCCGGCCGACGCGCTCAACGTGTGGAATGTCGAGCTGCGCTGGGTATGTGGCCTGGACTATGCACCGCATCCTGGGCAGGCGCTCGATCTCGTTGTCTTCGCCGAGCCGTGCACCTGGCGTCGGCGCATGATTGACGCGCTCGCTGCGGCCGGTCGCAACTATCGCATCGCGTTCACCAGCCCAAGTGTCGCCGCGGTGCAGGCAGCCGTAGAGAATGGGCTCGGCATCGCGTTGCTCAACCCGGAATGCATTCGGTCATCCACCATGCGTCACCCGCCTGTGTCGGCCGGCGTCCCCGATTTATTGGTCGTGCAGTACGGACTGTATGCCCAAGATGATCGACCTGCCGTGATCGACGCCGCTATCGACGCGCTGTTGCAGGGCGTGCCATCGCCGGCAGCATGGCGCGACACGGCCGACTCGCCAGGTTCAATTCGAGTGCAGCGTTCGAATGACCATTAACTGCCGCCGAATTCGCGCTATTCGATGCCTGCTCCTGGCCGGTGAGAGTCCTTGCCAGTCAGCGACCAACGTCACTTGGTCTCCCAGGAGAAATCGTAGAACACCCGCAGCAGATTGCCATCCAGATCGGATGCTGTGAACTCATGCAGCTTCCAGGGCTTCGATTCCGGCGGAGAGACTATCTCGGCGTCGCCGCTACTCCACTGCTGATGTAGGTCGTCCACTTCTTGCCGGCTGCTGAGATTGAGCCAAACCACTACCGGTCCTGAGTTCCCATACATCTCTCGGAACGCCGGATTAGTCAGGAACATTCGACATTGCCCTTTGGAAATGCCCGCGATGCCCGCCGGCCTCGTCACCCCAGTCCAGGTTGAAGCCGAGGTTGTGCTGTAATCGTCCGCGGCCCTGTGGACGTTGCTCACCGGTATCTCTGGGACTGCCAGGGAATTCAGCCTTCATGTGGCCTCCTTACTCAGTGGATACGTAGGTCACCGCACGAGCGACCGCTTCCGGGAAGTCTCTGCCCAATCGCCCACGGCCAGGTATTGGCAGACTGTTGACTGTCAGTAAGGAGTCCTTTCGACCCCTAGCGTACGGCCACCGGTGACTGCTTACGGTGAGGCCAGCTCAGACCCTCTGGCAATTCGGCCGGCCCGTAGACGAAGTGAAGGACCCGCCTCGGCAAAGCAACAGAAGATTTCTAAGATGCGTGCAGAAGCAAGGGGCGCATAATCATCGCGCCACCCTTGCGGACCGATATCAAGCGTTCACCACGAACTTCGCGTTCGCGATGTGCTTCGTCAGAACTCAATCGGCCCAGTCGATGCGAGCCCGGCACTACACGTAGTGCGCCGTTACGCCCATCGCAATCGTCCAGATGAAGGCGAACAACAAGGATTGTTTCCAACACAGAGGATGGCGGCTGAACAAAGGTGACACCTTGCTTCTGAGACCATCCAAACACGCGGCGCTTTCAACACGTTCAGCCACCGGGATGCTCAGATCCTGGTGCAGGGAGACCAGCCAAATTTCTCTCGGCAGTCTTCGCAAATAGCGTGCATTGAATAGCTCGCGCGTCTACGGGAAGAAACCCACGCATGCGTGGTTCGTCAGCGAGTTTGTCGGCCAGCCGAGCGCACCAGTCGATCTCAAGCAGAGTTCGTGTACCGGCGTCGGCTCCCAGCATTCCGCCTGTCGCGCGCACGATCTCATCGGCAACCACGGAACTCAATACGTTAGAAATGACGACGTACCCGTCGCAGGCAAATGACTGTAGAACTCGTTGTGCGGTTGCTTGCAATGTATAACTCGAATCAGCTTCGGAAAGCCGCTTTAGCGTTCGGGCCACCGCCACGGGGGTCCGTCGAGGAGGCCTTGATCTTCAATCGAGGTTTCACCCAGCTCTTTGCATAGATTGATGGCAGTGCAGCGCGGGGCCTCCTTCAGCGCCGCTATGAGGCGCGATGCATGTGATACCACCCAGATCTGTGTTCGCTTCGCGGCCTGCGATATCAACCGCGCCAGTGCCGGCAACAAATCGGGATGCAAACTCGTTTCCGGCTCGTTCAAAATCATCAATGCAGGCGGCCGCGGGGTCAGGAGCGCGGCGATCCACAACAAGTATCGCAGAGTCCCGTCCGATAGCTCTGCGGCTGACAAAGGTCGCAGTAGCCCATGTTGGGAGAACATGAGGGAAAAGCGGCCCCCTCCGTGCTCCACGTACACTCGAGCGCCTGGGAAGGCATCCTCTACCGCTCGATCAAACGCTGTGCGTTCACCGATCTCGATAATGGTCTGGATTGCCGCGGCCAGGTCTCGGCCGTCGTGCGCAAGCGCGGGGGTCCGCGTTCCAATTTGAATCTGCCGTGCTGCCGCCTCGGAATCGGCTCGAAAGTGATCATAGAAGCGCCAAGACCGTACTTCCTCGCGAAGTCGCAACAGTTCGGGTGCGCGCTCGGGATCAGCCATTGTCGAAAGCATGCTCTCGAACGTGGGAAGGTGCTTCCCAATGACGTCCCACTCACCATCGGCACGGCGAATACGCACCGCGGGTCCACGACGATCGACGAGCATCGATGCGGGCCGAAGGGTCGGCGCTGCCCACACACATTCTCGCTTAATTTCCGGATCCAATTGAAAAGCCGAAGGCTCGGGGGGTGGCGGGATCTCAGGAGACGGCAGTCCGAGATCAATGCAGTAACCAACATCCTCGGTCACGAATCCCAGCCTAAGCGCCACTACCTGACTCCGCGGACCGCCCTGAATGGCCACGGCGCCGGACTTCATGCGTCGGGAGATCTGCTCTGGCCCCGCCCACAGAGTGGACGCAAGGCCACCCTCTTTTGCCAGAGACGCAACTATCCCGCCTTGGGCAGCCTCAGACAGAAGGCGCAGTGCGCGATACAAATTCGACTTGCCGCTCCCGTTCGCTCCCGTGACGAGCGTTAGAGTTCCCAGCGGCACAATCAGAGAACGGATCGAACGGTAGTTGGCTACGGCCAAAGTCTTTAGAGAAGTCATAGTTTTTGCACAATGTGGCGTCCGCTTCAAATTCGTCATATCACAAAGGAGCGGATGAAGTTAGTGCCGCCGCTTTTCCCTGTCGTCCAGCCAACGCGCAGGGTTCTCTCTCCCTACGCTCAGCTGCGCAGCACCGGAGACCGATCGGACATGCCATCGATCCCCGCACACGACTTCCGGCCCTTCAACGACGATGCTATCGCGTGTTGGCCGACATCCAGGAGTCCACATGCGACGTTCAATGCTGCTCATGCCAAAGACACGCGGCGTCAGAAGACCTGGCGGATGAGCGCTTTGATCTGCTCCGCTTTGGCCTTGTTACTGATGGAGACTTGCGTCCCCCACTCGAGCTTCTCGGGATCGTCATAGCGTGCGGCGTCGCTCAACAAATCCAGTGCAAAGCGCTTCTGCTCGAGATACTCGAGAAGCACTCTGCGAAGGGGTGCCAGGCGCGAATCGGCAGAAAGCTCGGTGGCGGAAATTCGGTCGTCGGCCGACTGCCACAGAGGAATAATGTCGACAGCGACCCGGCGCCCCCATTCGCGATGCGTGATGTTGTTTGATGCCTCGAGCTTGTCGAGTGCTTCTTGAGCGATAAGCGCCTTTTCCTCGTCCTCGGCGAAGAGCTGGAATTCATGTCGGACATCACGCTCCGCGGCAACACTCGGTTCGGGCCGCAAAAGTGGCCACGACATACCGAGGAGAAGAAATCCGCCGAGAAGAATACCGGTTGCCAGTCGCGGCAGCGGATCATGGCGTGCTTCAACATCCACAGGCCGGGCCAGCACCCAGCCGATGACAAAACCACCAGCAAGCCCGCCAATGTGTGCGGCGTTATCAATGCCTGCATGAGTAGATCCATTCAGCAGGTTGTAGATGATGAATATGGCCGCACTCTTGCCGTGCAAAGCTGCCACGCTGGCCGGAATTCGAGTCTTGGGGTTTACCATGAACGCAACGAGCCCACCCAACACTCCGAAGATTGCACCCGAGGCCCCCGCGCTGTTCAAACCCGGATGCCAGTAAAGGCTCGCAAGGCTCCCAGACACACCCGCGAAGACATACAGCACGAGGAAATGAGCGGAGCCGTAAAGCTTTTCCGTTAGCTGCCCCATGCTCCAAAGCGCCCACATGTTGAACGCCAGGTGCAGCACGCCAAAGTGCAGGAACGTCGAAGTAAACAGCCGCCACCACTCCCCATCCAGTGTGCGCGGACCTAAATTAGACCCCCAGTGAACGAGGAGCGGGCCGTTCGCTTGGAAGAACCCTGCTCCGGCGTACACGGTGCACGCGAAAACCAAGCAGTTGAGAATCAGTAGCGCCGCAGTGATCACGGGACGTGTTCCGAGTGCGGCGAGTGCGGTGTTGAACGAGCTATGCTCGACGAGTTGCTGTTCGAACTGCACGGTGCGCTCGTGCGGGAGCACTTGCTCAAGCTGTTCGGCTGCCTGTTCATTGGCCGCCCACAGCCTGAGCACCTTGGTAGCGCCCGAAACGCGGACATGGCATTGGACAACAGATCCCTCACGGATCACATTCACGATGTCGGTCAGGGAAATTGGGATTTCGGCCCTGGCCGCCGTCCAAAAGGGCCTGGGCCTTCGGCCGCGAAGCACGACTCGGTCCTGTTCAACGTTGACCTGTCCCTCACCGGCAAGCTCCCAGTATTGCTGCGGCTGAGCCCCGAACCGGGTCCACGCGGAAGTATTGGAAAAATGAACCACAAACGTTCGCGCTGTTGAGTCGAGGGAAGGGGACTGATCAAGGGGGACAGGTTGGGGATCCATATACCGCTTTTTCTTGTTCCTATCTCAACACCTTAAACGGAACGGCCGATTTCGGGAAGCAGATTGAATGACATCGAATGGCTGACTGTGGGCAAAAGCGCTAAATTCGCCGCATCCACAATCAACCCGCACCGGCCCTTCGCTTCCCCCAAGACAGTTATCCAACAGGAAAGTCGGGCATGATTATGTATACCGAGCTTGGAATGGCCGGCGGAATCCGGACTCCTCTCTGATGTGTTCTCAGCCAAGGGCCCACCCGAGATCGACATCTGTTCATGGGTCGTCATCGCTTTATCCGTAACATACTGACAAAAGCGCGAGAGGATGGCGTTCCATCATCACGTGTTGACACGACCCTACTCCTGCGAAAGTTACGGCTCGACCGATCGTGCGATTGCCCACAAATGGCAATCCGCATGGTGTTCATCCGGGTGCTTGGCACGGAGCTCCGACTGCACTTGAACGGCGCGGAGGTATGAAGTCAAGAGCCCCTTGGACGAAAGCTCACGGTCATCGAATACATCGGGAAAACCACCACAGTTGGTCAGAGCACTTGCACTGCCTTCGACGTCCACTAGGTCATAGCCCAAGAATTCGAACCCCGACGGCATGTCGTATGGAGGCGGGTGATCTGGATTTCGATACACGCAGAGGAGACTAAATTCCCTGGTGCGAGGAAGCTGCTCGATGAGAAATTCGAGGTCAACGAAGAAATTCAGCATGAAATTCTCATTGACAATGTGCGGCCAAAACTCGTCCCTAATCTCAGGCAAGAGTGTTGGACAAAGCATTGGATCTAAGGACACCACCTCAGCGAGGTGACTGAGATGCGACCAAGAGACGTACTTTGTCCACGCCTCAACGTCGCGCGAAGTGAATGTCTCGGTGGCAATGAACCACGGCTGCATTTTCGATGGCCCGGGATGTACCAAAGGTCTCCATGATGACGAATAACCCGGTACCTGCAAAGTGACCCGTGAGCTGCGATATCTTCGCGACTCTGATTCCGCAAAACCAGGCACGACCTTAATTCCGAGATAGGCGTTCACGCCGGTTTCGACGACAGTTTCAGAAACGGCTACCCGTGGAGCCGCTCACATGAATTCGGAACCGGTGGTAATGCCTAACGCCAGAAGACGGCCTTGGACGGGGCGCGGGCCGGTCGGTGGCCGGCTCCGGAGGTAACCGCGGCGGGGGTGCCGAGCCTCCCGCGCCGTGGGCAGTGATGGCGCGATTCACAGGCGTGTCCGCGGCACCTCGCGGGCGCATTCAGTTCGATTTCACCTACGACGGATCGTCACCGAATGATGGAAGTGAAGAATTGTGGATCACTGCGCGCTTTTGCCGTAACCAACAGATCATTTGCGCATCAATCCGAAGGGTCACAGGCCACAAGGGAGGTAAAATGCACCGTCATCAAAACCTGAGTCGTGTCTCACATGGATGAAGTGATCGACCAAACACCACGACTTGCCAAAAGCGCGGGATTCTGGCGGCGCCTCATCGCCTTCTGTCTCGACGGGCTATTTCTGGGCGCTTTCGGTGCTTGCATTGGGCTGGTTGCCTACGACCGTCTGGCGGCATTAGGCGACTGGGGTCGAACAGTGGGGTTCGCAATCTCACTCGTCTATTTTGGTTCGATGGACAGCGAACTATCCAGGGGGCAGACCCCGGGCAAGCGAATCCTAGGCATCAAGGTGGTTAAGGCCGACGGTGCGCCCTTGAGCGTGGGCGCTTCTACACTTCGGGCGACCGTCTTCTGCGTACCGTACTTTTTGAATGGCGCTGTAGTGGATGCAGGTGTGATTACCTCGTCGGTGGTGACCTTTCTGGTTTTCGGCGTGGGTGTTTCCATTGCCTACCTTCTCCTGTTTAATCGACGGACAAGGCAGTCTCTGCACGATCTCGCCGTCGGCGCTTATGTTGTGTCAAACCGGGCCGGCGATTCAACCGGCGAAACTAGCCGGATGTGGCGTGGCCACTTGGGCGCAGTTGGCTTGATCCTGACAGCTGCCCTGGCCCTTCCCTATTTCGTGCAACGACTTTCAAGTTCGTTGCCGTTAGCAGATCTTTTGTCGGTTCAACAGGCTCTGCAGCAAGACCCAGACGTCCGCCATGCAACCGCAGTCGTCGGCGTCAGTAAGTTTTTCGGCAAGAATCAGAGTGCCACGACCACGCACATATTCAGCTCCAACATAGTCCTTTCCAGGCGCGTCGCGGCTTTCGAGTCTCTGGCCAACAGATTGGCCCGAATCATATTGGACCGCGACCCCTCTGCCGAGAAGGAAAACGTAATTGTCATTTCCATCAGCTACGGCTATGACATCGGTATCGCGTCGGGGTGGCAGATTCGGAGCTTCGCTTTTTCTCCCGAGCAGTGGCGGAAGCGATTCTCTGGCCTCCCTGGATCACCTGCAGTCGGACCATAAGGGCGGCAGCGAAGCGCAAAAACCAGGACACGTCTCTCAAGTACGCGCAGCGAGCGAAAACACTTCGGAGAGACACCAAGATCTACGAGACGCTCATGCTACGACACAAGACCGTGGAGAGCGAAACGATGCGGAGACGTGGGGACTTGGTATTCTTCAGTCCTTTCAACGAGGCGGCTCGCAGGATCATAGGTCCGCTGATGTCGTAGCGCAGCCGTCAGGCGCGAACCGCTGCTCATGGGAATTCTCGCCGTGACCGCGCAAGGCCGGATCTGGCCGGCAGGAGCCCTGGGCCGACAGCTGACGCGGGATTCCCCCTCAGTCAGACTGTCATCCTCATGACGGGCCTCAAACTCGATATAGCCGTGTGCGGCTGCGGCCCCGCAGGGCTCGCCGCCGCGCTGCTGCTCCATCGAGCGGGGCATCGCGCCCGCATCTTTGAGCGCTTCGACACTCCACGGCCGGTCGGCTCGGGTCTAATCCTGCAGCCCACTGGCCTGGGCGTGCTGTCCGAGCTGGGGTTGCTCGACCGCATCTCGAGTCTTGGGGCGCGCATCGACCGACTTTTCGGCAGAGTCGTACCGTCGAATCGTGTCGTGCTCGACGTGCGTTATCGCGCGCTCGGACCCGGTTGGCAGGCCCTCGGGGTGCATCGCTCGGCGCTGTTCGACGTACTGCATGACACGGTCGTCGCGAGCGGCATCGAGATCACTTTCGCGACCCCGATCGCCGGTATCGAAAGAAGCGGTCAGCAGGCGACACTAGTCGGATCCGAAGGCCGGCGGTTCGGAAGATTTGATCTGGTGGTGGATGCCTTGGGCGCGAATTCGCCCCTGGCAGCCGGGCTGGCGCGTCGAACCGTTCTGCCTTATGGGGCGCTGTGGGTGAATGTGCCCTGGCCGGAACACGGACCCATGCCGCCAAACGCTCTCGAACAACGCTACAGTCGCGCGAGCCGCATGGCGGGAGTGCTGCCGATCGGACGACGCGCCCGAGACGAGCCGCAACAGGCCGCATTCTTCTGGAGCCTGAAGCGCAATCAGGTGGCGCACTGGCGCTCCAATGGCTTGGCTGCCTGGAAGGCAGGTGTCGCGCAGTTGTGGCCACAGGCGGCGCCCGTGATCGACTCCATCTCGGATATCGACCAGTTGACCTTTGCTCAATATGACCATTTTACGGCACGCATACCGTACTCCGAGCGGCTCGTGCACATAGGCGACGCGGCGCGAGCCACGAGCCCACAACTAGGGCAAGGGGCAAACATGGCGCTCTTGGACGCGTTGGCGCTGGCGCGTGCGCTCGACACTTCCGAGTCCTTATCGAATGCGCTGCGGACGTACGCTCGCATGCGTCATTGGCACGTAAGGCTGTTCCAGTGGGCGAGTGCGACGTTCACTCCGTTCTATCAATCCGACAGCCGACTGCTACCGATCGTGCGCGACTGGCTCGCAGCGCCGATTTCGCGTATGCCCATTGCCGACACGATACTAGCGCGGCTCGTTTCGGGAATGACCACGGCTGCGCTGGCGCGTAGCGGTTTCGCCCCGCTGCGCATGGATTTACCGCATTTCTAAGTCACGTTAGGCTACGATGAGATCGCTTCGTCCGCCCCAGGAAGTTCTAAAAGATTGGTCCACGGAATTGTCTGTCAAACTCGGCCGTCCCCAAGATGAAATCATCAGTCTCGGGCTCTCCGCCGATGACTTTTCCGCGGATAGCTCTGTTGAAGTGCGTGATCCCAGTGGCATGGCTGTAAGATTCTCTCTTGCTTTCGCGGTTATTCGCCCCGCCGCCAAACAGGCCGCAGTATTCACTGAACACAGTGGTTATGTTGAGTTCGATTTAACCGAAGACAGCGTGGTCGCTGAGATCCACGAATATATATATCGTCAGAGATAGTCTGGCGTAGCCAAATGCTGGAGCGGATGCGCGGAGGCGAGTGCCAATGGCTGCTTTCGAGAAACTTGTGACCGACACATCTGCGTCCGCTTCTGGCCGAAAGCCGGCAGTTGATCAGGACTACCGCGGCCAAATGGCACTCACCACGTCCCTCACCAGACACTGACAGTTACAACCACGCAATCTCAGAGTAACTGCTGATCTTTGACCCATTTCCACCGCCCAACCTATTGTCGGTCAATCGTTCCTTGGAGTTGAAGGGGCAGCATATGGGCAGCAAATGGTTTACAGGCGCAGTGGTTGCGGCACCCGGCGGAAGAATTCAGTTTGATTTCGTTTTCAAAGGCATCGATGGCATCGCGCACATCCATCCATGTCATCCGCTCGATCCAGATGGTTGGGTTGGGCGGAGTGGATTGGCGGCGCTTACGCACTTGTGAGCATTTTTCACGCATTCACCGCCGCCCACGGAGCGCGGATCGGAGGATGTGGAGCGGGATCGCGTTCAGCCTCTGGCGCCTGCGCGAACTTCCATCTGGTGCTTCAATAGTTTCCGGAGCTGGGGGTGATTGTAACTCAGCGAGGCGAGTGGAATTCTCAGGTCCCCTCCTGTAAACGCTCTTCTAAGCATCTGTGGAACGCTTCGCTTTACGGCCTTCCCCACTACCGGGCACGAGGGCGCCGGCCCGCAAGGTAATCGTCAGGCTATCCTCATCTCCGTAGTCGACGCTGGCCGATTCCACGTCGCTCCACGGCAAGAACGCGTTGAGATGAAACTGGTCCGTGATGCCGCGCGAGTCCACGATGAGCGCCGGTCCTTTTTCAGCAAGGGCATTCCACGACGACCGCCCCACCGAAATGGCGACGCACAGGGTCACAAACAGAGTCAGCATCGCAATAGCCATCCCGAGCTTTCCTTCGAGCACGTAATGCGCGACCCAGGCAAACTCAATGCCGGATACGAAAAGGACGAACGCGAATGGAAGGCCAAAGAAAGCCGTCCAGCGGCGCTTGCTCATGACCAGACGCTGAGGGATTTCTTCAGGCGAAAATCTTTCCATGACCGGATGGATGATGTCGCAACCAAAAGATTGGCCAGGTTTGCCGATCCGATGCTACCAACGGCTCGGGTGTGTTTGCACCGGCGAGCGTGTGAACTTGAGAACCCTGGCACAGAGACGCTCGGCGCGCGTCTCGGCTTCTTCGTCTGCACGCGGTAAAGGATTGCATAGCGGTTCGTACCGTCGAGCGTCTCGAAGAACGCTCTCGCACGAGCGTTGCGCGCGAATGCGGCAACAAGGCGCTTGCTCAAATGCCTTGACCACCAGACACTTCGATCCGCTGCGCGTTCACCCAGCGGCTGCCCTCGGACAGCAGGCCCGCGATCATCGGCCCGATGTCCTCTGGCAGGCCGGCGCGGCCGAGAGCGGTCATTTGTGCAAACAGCTTGTTGATGTCCGGGTTATCGCGGACGGCACCCCCGCCAAAATCGGTCTCGATAGCGCCCGGCGCCACCGTGTTGACCGCGATCCCGCGCTCACCTAGCTCCTTGGCCATGTATCGGGTGAGCACCTCAACCGCGCCCTTCACCGCTGCATAGACGGCATAGCCGGGATACGACATCCTGGTCAGGCCGGAGGACAGGTTCACGATGCGGCCACCGTCCGCGATGAGCGGCAGCAGCGTCTGGGTCAGGAAGTAGACTCCCTTGAAGTGAACGTTGACCAACCTGTCGAACTGCGACTCGGTCGTCTGGCCGATCAGAGCGTAGTCGCCGTGACCCGCGTTATTCACGAGGTGGTCGATCGTTTCACGCGACCAAGTCTCGCGCAGCATGTTCCGCAGGCGGTCGGCGAAGGGCGCGAAAGCGGTGACATCGCCCGTGTCGAGTTGTAAGGCAATCGCCCTGCGACCCATGGCCTGGATCTCATCAACAGCAGTCTGCGCGTCTTTGGCCCGGCTCTGGTACGTGAGGACGACGTCGCCGCCTTGGCGGGCGACGCTGAGCGCGGTATTGAGGCCGAGCCCACGACTGGCGCCAGTAACGAGAGTGATCTTGGTCAAGGTCCGACTCCGAAGGTGTGACCGCCCCACTATCGGGCCGGGAAGCGGGCCGTTGTTGCCGGAATCTCGATGTTCTTTGCCTAATCCTCCAAAATAACGTCCGCAGCCGGAAGCGACGGAAACGGAATAGGCTTGCCCCATGACCACTCTACTCAATGCTGTTCGCCGTTACGCGCAGGCCCAAGCCGATAAGGCCGGTCTCGCGCAGACCCCGATCCCGGGTCTCACGATCGTGCGCGCGACCTCGCCAAGCGACCTGGTCTACGCAATCTCTCGACCGCTAGTCTGCCTCGTCCTGCAGGGAAGCAAGCATGTCACAATGGGAGCTCAGGCCTTCACGTTTACGGTCGGCGATTCCCTGCTAATCACGGCAGACGTGCCAACGGTAAGCCAGATCACACGCGCAAGTTTCGCGGCGCCTTACCTCTCGCTCGTGTTGGAGCTCGACCTGGCGGTGATCACGGATCTCGCGGCGCAGATGAGCGCCGAGTTCGTGGCCGACCACTCGCCCGTGCGGGTCGAGCCGACCGATGCCGAGGTCGCAGACGCGGCGCTGAGGCTGATGCGTTTGCTTGATCGCCCGACATCGTTGCCGATACTGCAGGCGCAGCTAGGGCGAGAGTTGCACTATTGGCTTTTAGCCGGCCGACACGGAGCGGCGATCCGACGGCTTGGTTGGCCCGACGGCTCCGTGCAGCGTGTGGCGCGCGCGGTCGCGGTGCTTCGGGCCGAATTCGCGCGCCCGTTGTCGATCCAGCGCCTGGCAGCTGTGGCCGGGATGAGCCCGTCGTCATTCCACCAGCACTTTCGCAGCGCAACCTCTCTCTCGCCGTTGCAGTTTCAGAAGCAGCTGCGCTTGATCGAGGCGAGGCGGTTGATGTTGTCGGAGGGAGTCACTGCGAGCAGCGCCGCGTTTGCTGTCGGCTACGAGAGCGTGCCGCAGTTCACCCGTGAGTACGGCCGGATGTTCGGCTCGCCGCCCGTTCGGGAAACGGAGGCGGCGAGGAGCAGAGTGCGGACGCCAGCCAAAAACGCAACCAACGGACAGTCGATCCGCAGCGGGTCGCCTCCTCGAGGCGCCACACGGGAAATCGGGCCACCTTCATCGAGAAGTCGACGGTAACTACCTTACGCGGATCCGCACGGCAATTGCACGAACAACGTGTAGCGAATCACTCCGACCATTCCGCGGAAAGCCACCGACTTCCACTCAGGCGCATTCCGCTCACAGACACCAACGGCGCTATGCCGCATGCGCAGAGTAGGTCGGCGGGCGGTCAGCGGCCCCTCGACGATGCGGGCCCATGGCCGCACGCCGGCCGCTTTCTCACCGCGTGCTCTACGCATGTGCGCGTGGAGATCATCCGCTACACTCCCGTTCCCCCGTATGCAAAGAATACAATCTGCTCAATCAGGGACACCCAGGGTAGAGAATGAGCACGACGAAGCAGCTCATCGACGAGATCGTTCAACATCCGCCCGTCTGGTTCCGCAATGAGCTGACCCGATTCGATGGCAGCTTGAGCGAGCTGCACGCCGCGCTTCTCGAGGTGTTGGCGGCACAGAAGCATGAGATGCCTCGCACGCACGTCGGCATGGTGCTCATGTGTGTGGGTCATCCCGCGGGCACGGAAGTGTTTTTCAAAGCGCTGCGTGGAACGGAACCGAAGCCGCGCAACTACGCGCTGACTCAGATGAGCAGCATTTGGGCGCATCAGCGGGTGCCCGTGCGCGCGGACTGTGAGTTACCCATATCGATCGCGCAGCTGCTCGAGACGCTCGCACCCTTTCTCGACTATCCTGATTTCGGAGATGGGAAGATTGCGCTCGAATTCATGCTGGCCGAAACGTTCGAGGCCTCGCGGCCTCTTACGCGACGATTGCTGAAGGACGTGAATCCGGATGTGCGAGATAAAGTCGCCGGAACTTATTTGCGGCACGGTGTGGATGATGGAGCTCTCGACGTCGCCAGTACTGACCTTGTCCGTAAGGTCTTTCCCTTTCCCAATCATGTTGAGGAGTGGCGTCGCCAGGCTGCCGTGCTCGGCGGTGGGCTCGCCGAGTGCTGCGAACGTGCCGAATCTCCACTGAAAGAACGCGCAATTGCGGTCGCGATGCGCGTGCTCAGGCACACAGCAGTGCTTGGAGATGCCGGCGTTAGAACGCTCGACAAAGAGGGGCGCGGCTATTTCGACAAGCTGCTGCTGGCCCTGCACGGCGCGCAGCCAGCGGGCGTGTTTGAACTGCTGCAGGAGGTTGCTCAGTCACGCACAGTCGCGCCCTTCGCTCGCGCCAGTGCTTTCGTGCTTGCCGCGAAGCTGAACGGACTGGTCGAGGACAAGGCGAATGCATCCGTGTCCCAGATGGTGCGTGATACGCAGGTCTCGCAATACGCGCGCGCTCGCTTGCTGAGCGAGTGCGTGGCACTCATGGGACGACGTGCGTTGCGGCCGCTGCTCGTCGCGCTGAAAGATGCGAATCTGCGCGAAGCCGCCACCGCGCTGCTGCTCCAGTTGGCGCAGGGCCGGCCTGACACGGAGATCGTCATCGCGCTGAAATCCGCGATGGTGGGCGAGTCGCGCGCCTGGGTCGCGGCCCGGATCGCGCGCGGCCTCGTCGGCCTGGGAGACGTGAGTCAGGTGACGATCGATCGGCTCCATCGCTGGGATGCGATGGACTTTCGGTGGCGCAAAGAAGGCATCACGCACGTCGAGGCGGCCCGGCTGCTCACTCAGGCACGCGCGATGGACGCGATTTCTCCGGAGGAGCTGGTGGGGCTGGGCGGCAAGAACGCCAAGAGCATTTTGTATGCCCTGCTGTCGCATGGACGCGAGGCCGATGCCCGACTCGCATACAACTCCACTCGCGACGTCGGTTACGACCCCCAGCACCAGGAACTCCTTTCGAGACTGGCCGGCATCGTGCGACCGCCGCTGAGACTGGAAGGCGTTTCGCAGGAGCGCCATGAGCTCCGGACCGAGACCGATGCCGCATCGGCTGGCCTGCAGATGGTGCAGGACGGGGAGCCTCGGCCAGTGCCCGAGCATCTGCTTCGAGGCGTACCACTGGTGAGCTTCGAAGGGACGACATGCGTTGTACGCTTCACTCACGAAGGGCGTGAGCACTCCTTCACCGCACGGGCGGACTCGAGTTCGCTGGACGTTCGTGCGGTACTCGATGCATTCAACTCGCTCATGGCACAGATCGGCCGACCGCAGAGAGCCTTCCGGCTGGGTGAAGATCCGGACCTGAGCGACACGGCGTTGTTTGTTTGCGCGGACGGTGCCTCGTTCGAAGAGGCGGCGCGCAAGCTGCACATCCCGCTCGAACGCTGAGCGCAGGCGGCTGCCCCTGGACGGCAGCGAACTCCGTGCGGCCTCGGACTATGGCCCAGAGCTTAGGCCCACATGCGAATCTCGCGCGGGTCTAAGTAAGTACCATTGGAGCTAGGGTGGCGTCTGCAATACCGCGATGCGGCTCGGCCCAGAGACGAACAGCAGCCTGTCCTCCTCTGCCAATGTCATGGCCAGCGTATCCGGCTGCGTGAGGTCCGCATCTCGGCCGACATCGCCAAGGTCATCCGTGATGGCCAGCGGGCCGAGATCGGTGGGAGAGAACCCGCCGCTCCAATACATTTCGCGCGCATCAACGCGCCGCGGGTTCCCCAATTGATGCACGTATGAATATACGCGCGACCGATCGATTGCCACCTCGCCCAGCCGCGCCACGCGCCCGTAGGGACCGGGCAAGACGGCTCTGATGTTGTTGACACCGAATTGGGCCAGTGTGTTGTTGTTGAGGAGCACTCGGACACCCGTAGCGTCTGTATCCAGCGTCAATATCGGGTCCGGCGGCGACCCAATATTCGGCACGGAGAAGCCATTGGTCAGGGATGCAAAGTTCCGCAGGGGGTTGATCGCAGACGATGCCTTTGTCGTGGCGATGTAGGACGTGAACTCGCGCGCACTCGTCGCCAGGATCGCATTCACCAGCACAGGAGCCGAAGGTTCGTCGATGAATATGCCGCGGATCAGATCGAAGATCAGCACCTTCTCTGCACCGCCCGGGCACGCGGTCTGAGTCAGCGTCAGCAACGCATCTTCGTCGTCCGGTACACTCACGTGGAAGAATGAACGACCACACGTGCGATCCGTGAGCGTATAGAGAGAGCTGGTCGATGGGCTCGACGCATCGAGCGGCAGCCGCCGGATTTCTGAGTCCGTGATGATGACGAGGTTGCGCCCCGACCGTTCCAGGTCCGCATCCACGATGCCCGGCACCGAGACGGTGGACAGCGTCATCCAGCTCGAGCCATTCCACTCGAAACGTTCGATCTCATGGTCGGTGGGATCCACCGCATACAGCCGCGCGCGCTGGCGATCATAGATCAAGCGACTCTTCGCGCCGCTCGAAACGATCACGCTCGGCGTGGCGGGCGTCACTATCGCTGTAGCAACCAGTGTGGCATGGGAGCGCAGAAGCCCGAGCGAGTTTCTGAACGTGACCACGTGCTGCCCGCTAGCGAGCGGTGAGACGTCGAACTGTGCCTCGGACGGGACGATGATACGCCGATGGATATTGCCGGGCGTCTGAGTTCCGACCCGCAAATCCGGATAGTTCTCCGGCACCATGCCCTCGCCGGTGATGCGCAACGAAGCCGATGTGTTCGCCGCGATGACCGAAGGAATGATGGCACGAACGTAGGGCAACCTCAGGTCGAGGTTGACGAGAATCTCGCGTGTGATGGCCTGACCCGCGCGATCCGTCGCAGTGATGGTGATCTTGGCCTGACTGGACCCCGTCGGGAGCTGCTCGAGCTCCGTCAGGGGCAGACTGGCGGTTAGGGTCGCGGTCGGCGACGTGCGTCCGGAGCCTGCTGACAGCTGCAGCCATGCTGCATTCGAAGTTGCCTGCCACGAGAGATCTCCCGCCGGCGCGGCGCCTTGCAGCTCATCGCTGATGGCGATGCTTGATGTGATCCCCGAGTTGGTCGTCTGCGCATCAACGACGAAGTTGACGGACGTCTTGTCGAGCACTAGTTGCGCCGGCCTCACCGTGTAGTCGACCGGCACGCGAGCCGTGAGGCTGTTGCGATTGTTCGTGACCACGATTTCGCCGTGGTACATGCCGGGACCAAGCGTGGGGCGTGCGACACCCACATTGACCGTCGCCGCCCCAGTGCCGCTCGGCGCGCTCAAGGTGATCCACGGCTCGGTCGCCGAGATTTGCCAGCCGATGCCTGCTCCCGTGATTGTGATCTGCCCGGAGGCGGGCGTGGGCGGATTGGGATTGCCGGCGAACTCAGTAAACGCGAAGGGGAAAGCGCCCGGTTGAGCGCTGAAAGCCTCGCGGTATGTGAATGTGACGGGCAGATCCACGAAGCCGGTGGGATTGTCAAAGCTCGTGCCGGTGACGAATCGAATGCTCGAACTGTACGTGCCGAAAGACAGTGCACCCGGTGCAGTCGCAGTAATGGTAAATCGAGCCTGTGTCGTCGAAAGCGCGGTGCCCTGACTGACGTAGAGCCACGGCGGTTGGGTCACTCCAGGCGCGAAACCAACTACAACTCCCGCGCCGTTGAATGTGGCCGTGACGTTCTGGGTGGGCGGAACTGCCTGGCCCTCTTGCGTGAACGACATCGACGCGGGGGAAATGGTGATGTTTCCACTACTGGTGCCGCCGCCTCCGCCACCACCGCCGCACGCGCTCAGAGAGCAAAAGAGTGAAATGCAGCACAACAGGCGTAACTTATGCACTCGCAAACTCCGTGGCCCACGGCCTGACATCCGCCTGGCGGGCGGGATGATGCGTCTATCGGGACAATTGAGGGTTCGTTTTTTACTTATCGACAGGACGTCACGGTCGAGTCCACCTCACGCGCAATATACCGGTACACCGCCGACGGCTTCAATAGCGCATCGAAGGTCGTTTTGGTCCGGCTGGCGAAGGTCATGTCGCACGCGAATGCAAGTCACACACCACAAGGGGGGGTAAAATGCCCCGTCATCGAAACCTGAGTCGTGTCTCACATGGATGAAGTGATCGACCAAACACCACGACTTGCCAAAAGCGCGGGACAGGTCTTTCCCGATGCCCTCGGCGTGCCGTCCGAAGGTCGGGTGCGGTGGCACGGAGCGGAGCTGACTCGTTGGTTGCGGCGGCTGCAGTGACCGCGTCACCTCAGAAAACAAGTGCTCTTCGCGTTCGGCCACCTATTCGCGCAGCCCAACCGCCCCTTGGCCTACGTCCGTTAGGCGGCCGATCGGCGACAGCCGCCGATCGTCTCTCTCCGGGTCCTCTCGGGCGGAAGCCGCCTTGGGGACCCCTTGACCCGAAGGCTCAGAAGCGGTCATCTACCTACACCCGTACCAAACAAAGGTCACAATGTGACGCCTGAGGAGGTTCGTGGGTCATATGCGAAGACCTGCCGACCGACTATATCAGCGGAAGTGGACTGGACCATCCATGGACAGCCGTACGCGCAATCGCGACACGCCGGCTCGACTACGCGCCCTATTTGCGCACGGGGCAGCTGCATCCTAACATCGCGATCCGAAGCGGAACGCCCGATCCGAACTTGGCGGATCTCCTGGAATCTCGTGCAAAACTGCTACTTAACTGGGCGGACGATGACGGCATATGGCCTGACGACTGAGAATCGGTGTTTTCGCGAGAGCCGCTACAGAGCGGTCGAGTCAGCCGTCAGCACAGTGAAAGGATCGCATGGCGCTGCCGCAGCGGCAGTGCGTGCAGCGGGTGTTTAGGAGTTATGCGGATGAGTGTGGCGGCGATGTTCAAGCAGGAACTCGGACTTGTCCTTGCGCAACGCCTGGGGTCTCATTGTCGATTCTATAAGTCGCGTGACCAGATCCGGTGGGATGTGGCAGACGGCCATCATATTGTCACTCTCGCTGGATCAAACAAGTATTCGCCGTTTGTTGGGGTCGACTTCTATTTCGGTAAGAACTTTTCCCAGATCCGTGCGATTGAGAAGAATCTTGGCATCTATTCCTTCCCATGCCACGTTCAACAGTACTCACCGAATTTCTCATCGCGCGGCCTCGGGACGTATCATGGGCCATGCACTTGGTCGGTCGATCTCAACAATCCGCCATCCTCACTCGCTGATGAGCTTATCGCAGCTATCGAGGGTCTAACCCTTCCATTCTTTGAGGCGTACGGGACGCTCTTGTCCGCCCGCGATGCCATCGCAGCCAACGAGCGCGATGTATTCGGTGGACCGATGTTTTGGGGTCAGCTTCTTCGGCTTGATCTAGCTCTCGATGATCTAGAACATTTTCGCAGCTGGTCCACACGACTGGATGAGCTATCCCGGAGCCAAGCAGAAGAAATCATCAACAAGTACGTCGCAATAGTGAAGTGACGTTTCCCTTCGGAGTCGTATGGATCAGGGCTACGTACGTCTGTTGCACGAAGGCATCGACGTGCGGCGGCCATAGCAGCGACTGCGTTGCCGGATGGAAGTGCATCCTGGTCACGACCCCGGTCCCAGATGACGGGGCATTCGATCTTGCTCCCTGGCTGCTCCAGTCCGGGCACTTGCCGCAGCAGCAATATCTCTGGCGGTAGTTGTGGCGCAAGCGTTGGGCTTATTTGGCGGAGGCCTCCGTCGATTTGGGCGCCTGTTCCGTTCTTTCTTACGCCTTTGCCGCAACTTCGGCTGGCGACACAATGTTCACCGTTATCACCCGTTTTGGCGCACCCGATAACCTCGAATCTCCACTGAAGTATTCTCGCCCGGACTATTGCGCCAACGCCCACCCGCCACGCTCTAACCCGGCTCTGGTACTCGCTGCCATTTACATCCGCGATCGGCGAACACGTCCTCGTCGTCGACCTCGACGAGCAACAGCGTGTAATTGACAAGGGCGAGATGAGGTCCCCGTAGCGGACGTTGCGCTCGGTATCACCGGACACTTACGGATAGGTTGCTCCATAGCCGCCGTTCGTGACAGCAGGAAGGGTCGATAGGGTGAATACCGTCGCGTCGAGGACGAGTGGGGGTCCGATGCTCTCGACGCAGACACCTGCTCGACGGTGATCATACGACCGCGTCCACAGACGGGACATGCATGCAGGGACACACCGGTGAGTGCCTCATGGCGGTCTCGGTAGCCGATGAAGCGCTCGTGCTGCGGATGAAGGATTGCGAGTTGCGCAACTTCCGTTCGGTCGGTACGTGACTACCTAGTAGAAAGACCATTGCATTTTGAAGGAACATGAAATAGATTTTTCAGCCCAGTCCGCAGCTTTGCGGGGGTCGCGAAATGAACACCCGTCGCGCCTGTTCCACAGTCCTGGGCCACGTCGGCGTGGCTCTGTCGTGCACGTTTTTTTGCACACCGCCTTGTGTGGCTGCGCCCGCGTGGGACAAGGTGCCAATGACGCAGCGGTCGCAGACACCCGACGTCGTGCTCACGGGTGTAGTTACGGATGCGGATGCCAAAACGACAAAGCACGTTCCGTTTTCGGTGCCCGACGGTGTTGTTCGCCTGGGGGTGGAGCTCGACTACACGGAACGTGATCAAGGCACTGTAATCGACACAGGCTTGTTCGACCCGGACGGATTCCGAGGCTGGAGCGGAAGTAGCAAGCATGCTGTCGTGCTGTCCGCCACCGATGCGACGCCAGCATACCTTCCGGCCCCGATCCGCGCCGGCCGCTGGAGCCTGGATCTGGGGATTTCCGCTATTCGCCCGCACAAGCGATCTCAATACACTGCGAAAATCTATTTCTGGCGCCACGGCGATACGCCGCTCGTGTCCACGTTTTCTCCTGAGCCTTTGCGCAACGGCCCCGCCTGGTATCGCGGGGACTTTCACATGCACGACGCGCACAGCGACGGTTTCTGCGCAAGTCGCACGGGTCAGCGTGTGCCGTGTCCGTTGTACAGAACGGTGGAAGCCGCCGCCAGCCGCAAACTGGACTTCATCGCGATAACGGATCACAACACGACTTCTCACTTCAACGTCATGCGCGAGCTACAGCCGTTTAATGACCAATTGCTGTTGATTCCCGGGCGCGAGATCACGATGCCCGCTGGGCACGCCAATGTATTCGGTACTACCGAGTTCATTGATTATCGCCTGGGTGGTCAAACCGCCCGGACCGTGAACGACGTCTTTCAGGATGCAGCTGGTCTGCATGGTGTGATCACTGTCAATCATCCCATGCGAGTCACGAGCGAAGAGTGTCGCGGGTGCGGCTGGACTGCTGCGAACGTGAACTATCGCGCGGTTACCGCCATCGAGGTGGTAAACGGCAATGACGAGTTTGCGGAGCATCCGCGGGATGCCAGGGCCGGCGTGGGTCTGTCCTTCTGGCAAAACCTGCTGGATCAAGGCCTGCGTCTCACGGCCATGGGCGGAAGCGATACGCACGATGTGGATGTGGGAATCATGGGCGTCGGTGTTCCAACTACGGTCGTGTACGCCGCAGAGCTGTCAGAGCGGGCCATTCTCGACGGTGTGCGTGCAGGTCACGTCTTCGTGGACGTGGCGGGCTCGAGCGATCGAACGCTCATCGCCGAAGCCAGTGCCGGGGGAGCCAGCGCTCAGATGGGAGATTTGTTGGCGGCTCCTGCCGGAACCGCCGTTCGGGTGACCGCGCACGTCCGCGGGTGCCGCGCGGCGCGAATCGTCGTACTGGAACAGGCGCAACCCGGGCCAGTAGCAGAAGCGATGCTTGCCACCGATGACGAGACTCGCGAATTCAAGCTGCCCAACAATGGTGCACGCCACTGGCTGCGCGTCGAGGTGCGCGGCTCCGACGGCATACCGGTGCTGATCGGCAATCCATTCTACTTAAACCAAGTAGTAGCGCCGGCGAAGTAAGCCAGGCGATCCCAATCCAGGCCGCGTCGGCATTCGCCGATGCGCTCTCGTGGCAACCGAGTGCTTCCCGGCCTCGGCACAAAAATTCCAAATTAGGTAATTCTGGAATATTTCGTTCAAAGCTGATAAAAATGAAAAATGCACATCGAGGTGGGGGGCCGCCTCGATGATTCGCCGAAAAGTCCGACAACTACAGGGGCGTCAAATGAGCTGCAATTGGGTGGGAAATCGCAAACGAGCGACTGCAACAGCTGTCACGGGCATTGTGGTCTGCGCTACCGCAATGAACGCGAACGCCGGAACCATAGTCGGTACCGTCATTGAATCGGCAACTGGCAAGCCCGCGGCAGCCGCTACCGTGTCGATTGCTGGAACAACCTATGCAACGACGACCTCAACCGACGGGCGTTTTACCCTGCAGGATGTACCGAATGGCACATATACGGTAACGGCGAGTTACCGGGGCCTTCGTGATGGCTCGGCCTCCGTCACGGTCGCCGACGGGCCTCCTGTTGAAGTCAACATAAGTACCCGCGAGGTGACCCTCAGCGAAGTGGTCGTCGCGTCCAATCGCTATGAGGCGACGACTGCGCAGATCAATGCCATAAACACTGTCAGCATTCTGTCAGCCGATGACCTGGCGCATACTGCCGTGCACAACGTTGCCGAAGCACTCGGGCTGATGCCGGGCGTCAACGTGATGAACACGGGCCAGTCTTATCTGGGCGGCGTCGATGGCGCCTCGCGCGGAGAGGGCATGTTTGCGTCCATTCGCGGCCTCAACACGGAATACAACGTCAATTTGATCAATGGGGTCGAGGTGGCGCAGGGCATGCCTTACAGCCGTGGAGTGCAGCTGAGCCTCCTTCCGCCCTCTGGCCTGCAGACGATTTCGATAAACAAGACTTCGACGGCTGATATGGATGGCGATGCCATTGGCGGCACAGTCGACTTCCGCACCCCGAACGCCTTTGATTTCAGTGAGCAGATTCACGGGAGCCTGACGGCAGGAGGACGGCTCGAGAGCCGAGCCCGTGACTACCACGAACCCGGCACAGGAGGCACCGTCGCTGGCGATTTCGCTGCGAAATTTGGCGCTGAGAACCAGTTCGGCGTCTACGGCAGCGCCTTTTGGGACGTGCGCCATTTCAACAACAGTTTCCTGGGGGCCGCTCGAGAGGTTACGGGTGATGGAGCATGGGCCTATGCGATTGCCACCGCCAGCAAGGGCAATCCTCCTGGTTTCGATCCCAGCAAGAACCTCGAGACAACGGGCTTCAATGTTGGTGCTTCGTCGGGTTACACGAGGCGTTACGGCGGCAACGTGTCGCTGGACTGGCGCCCAGGCGAGGACACCAGCATCTACTTTCGTGGTTCCTACGCACTGGCGGACACGCGCCAGGACAGCACGCAAAGCCAGGTACTGGGCAGAGGGGTGAGCTACCAGCAGATCGGGACGACGGGCCTGTATCAGCCCTTGATAAAGTACGTTTCTACCCGAGCCTGGTATTTCACCAACCCGGAGAAGGCGACCCTTGCGAGTTTCCAGCTGGGCGGAGAAACGAGGCTCGGCAATTGGACGCTTGCGCCGAAAGTGTTCACAGGATATGGGGTGAACGACCGGCCCAACCACATCGAGATCTCGACTCGTCCACTCATAAACGGTGGCAACGGGTTCCTGTACGGATCCAGCACTCTGGCCACTTACGACTCGGACGGCTTTCCAAATCCGCTCCTGACGCCCGACATGTTTGCTCAGCTTGGCGATCCCTCCACGCTGCCGGCTCGCCGAGCCGGTCAGCTCACGCAGACATTCAGCGAGCAGCGCAAGAACGGCGCTCAGTTTGACGCCAAATACGATATCGCGAGGGGTGCACTCGATTTCCTCAAAGTCGGCCTGAAGTACGTCCGCAGCGACCGTGATGTGACCACCCAGGACTGGACTACAGCCGTATTCAGTGACGGTCGGACCTACGGGTCGCTCGGGATCATCAATGGTTGGTATTCATCGGTCTATCCAGGCGTGTACAACTGGTCGGTCCCCAAAGTCAGCCAGTCGGCGCTGTTCAACCTGTTCAACACGTACGTGCAGCCGAGCAGTTTCGACACGTGTGCTTCGCTGGCCCTCAACAACTGGAACTGCGATTCGGAGCACGGTAGGGAGGCCGTGACTTCGGCCTATGCGTTGCTGAATTTCAAGTTCGGCATCAGCCTGGAGGTCATCCCGGGCGTGCGCTTCGAGCATACGGTAATCGACAATACGTTTTGGGTGATACCGTACAATGCGGGTCAAGAGCAACCCGGGAATTGGAGTTCGAACAGAATAACGTATAACCGTCCGCTTCCCAGTATCTTCGTGAACTACCGCCCTTCCGACGACGTGGTTTATCGCGCTGCTGTCTGGACGAGTTACACCCGGCCGCCTTTCGTGCAGCTCGGCGGAGGTTCCCAGATCCATGTTTCGCCCGACGGTACTTCCACGATTACGCAGAGCAATCCAAACCTGAAGCCCATCACATCCGTCAACATCGATCTTTCCGGAGAGTGGAGCAACAGTCATGGAGGACACGCTGCGGTGGCGGCTTACGGGAAGCTTCTTTCAAACTACATCTACGACAACGGTTCGAGCATCGTCAGCCCAGTCACCAGCGGCTCGGGAACCGCGCTCATCACGGAGCCGAGCAACGGTGGCAGTGGGCACGTATATGGTGTGGAACTGTCAGCGCGGCAGAGATTTCAAGACCTTCCGGCGCCGTTTGATGGCTTCGGCATCGGTGCCAACGTGACCCGCCAGGTAACTGCAGTGGATCTGAGAGTGAAGGGCCTCGACTCGCCGGAACGGATCCAGAATGCCCCGGACTGGATGGCCAACGCCGAGGTGTTCTACGAGAAGCACGGCTTTTCGGTGAATGCGATCTATCACTACACGAGCTCGTACATCTCGCAGTACGACTACATGAACCTCGGTGCGAGCTGGGACGATCTGTGGATACGGCCCGTGCAACGTGTGGACCTGCATGTTGGATATAGCTACCACGAGCGGTTACAGCTAGACCTTTCGGTGGCCAATGTATTCAAGGACATCAGCTACTGGTCGCATGTCGGCAAACCCAGCATAGCGCTCTCGGACATCGTGGACGCCGGGCGCACGGCGCTGTTGACTGCGAAGTATAACTTCTGAAATATGTGAGTCATTCGGAGGAGGTCCGGCCACCAGCCGGGCCTCCGCCGATAGCGCCGGGCGATGCGCCGGTTGCAGGGCGTCGCAAACCTCCTCGAGATTTTTGCATGCGGACGACTAACACCCGCGTCGCGTTGGTCCTGTTTGCGCTTCCATGGTCCGTGCCAAGCTTTGCGGCTGCGCGCCTCATCATCCTCCAGGTGGACGTACGGGATGTCACTCAAGGTATACAGCACGCACGCCCTACCATTCCGGTGCGCCCGGGGCCGCTCCCAAGGGATGCAACGTTACGACTGCAGTCACAAGCGTGAATTAACGGCAGAGACTCAATTGTTGTTCCCTGATCTGTCGGTATATGCCCTTGAGCTTGCTCGATCTCGTCCTCCCGCGCGTTGTCCGCGGCGTGGCTTTCGGTACGATACCCTGCGCGCACAACAGGCGAGCGAACAGCCGGCGCCACCGACTGTCCAGATGTCCGCCGCCTTCGGCGGCTCGCGTCTTCGCGCGTCTGGACAGACGAGATCGGCGTGGTACCGTTCGCGGCTCAGGCAATCCCCTGTTGTTGTTTCTGTTGCTGGACGGTGGAAAACCGTTTCGCAGCGCGTCGCCCCTCTCGCCCGAAAGAGAGCCCCCTGAGCGTGATGAGCTCGGGGAGAAGGAACATCAAACTAGAGTCCTCGATGAGTGATCGTGTGTTGATGTTCTAGGCTGCGTCGCAACCTCCAACAACACGCGTGCGATGTCACGCGCTGCCGAGGCAGTAGCATCTGCCGGGAGTTCAGGCGCATCGGTGCTACCGGCGAATAACAGACCACAGACCGTGCCGCGATAATTCGCTGCTTGATCGTCGGGATCGACAGCTCGCCGAGCTCCGGCGCAAGTTGAATGGTGCGCCAGTAGCCATCCGCCGCTGATGCAAGGGTGGGTTTGATCGGGCAGTTCTGAGTGGATACGCATCCGCTCGATTTCTCCCGATCGAACGCAAGCGTCCGAGCTCCCGTGTTGACAGCGATTTCGTTCCAGTGCGCCAGAATTCGTCAGAATTGCCCATTTACCTTCCCGAAAGCAGGCGCACAATGCTCCGGCAGTCGTGATGTTTCCAAGCGGATGTAGATTGCGAACCAAAGGGAAGTCAGATGGAACACTTGCACAAGCCGATCCTCGTAATTCTCTTTTTCATGCTTGCATGCACCTATTCGTATGCGCACACGGCCGTCTGGGAACCCTCGCCCGGACATGTACAAGTGCCGATCTGGCCCGGCGCGATACCCAATGCGCTGCCCAACCCGAAGCCGGAGTCGCTCGGTCCTCCCCCCGATCGCGAGTGGTGGCCCCGGGCTAACGACGTCAGCCGGCCGACAATGACGATGTATGCCCCCAAGGGCCGCAACACCGGCGTGGCCGTGGTGGTGTTTCCCGGCGGGGGTTACCAGTTCCTAGCCATGGATTCCGAGGGCACGGAGGTCTGCGACTGGCTGACATCGCGCGGCATCACCTGCGTGTTGCTGAAGTATCGCGTGCCCGACTCGGGCCCGAGGATGAAGGATGGACGCGAATACTTTCCGAAGGTGGAGACCGCGGTGCAAGACGGGCAGCGCACGCTGGGGCTGGTGCGTCAACACGCTACGGAGTGGCATGTCGACCCGCACAAGGTCGGCGTGATCGGCTTTTCTGCCGGCGGGCACTTGGCGGCCGCGGTTAGTACGCGCTTCACGCAGCGGGAGTATCCGGCGGTGGATGCCACCGACAAGCTGAGCTGCCGACCGGACTTCGCCATCCTTCTCTACCCCGGCCACCTGTGGACGCCTGGGACGGAGCTGACCCTGCGACCGGACATCCACGTCCGCGCCGACACGCCACCGACCTTCCTGCTGCACGCCGGAGATGATCCCGTGGACCCCGTGAAGCACTCACTGACGTACTACGCCGCGCTCCAGAACGCCACCGTTCCTACAGAAATGCACTTGTACGCGCAGGGCGGTCACGCCTTCGGCGTGCGCCCTACCAAGCTGTCCATCGGCGGTTGGCCCGTGCTCGTGGAGCAGTGGCTGCACACCATTGGCATGCTTAGCCCTCAACAAGGAGGCTGAGGCCGGGCCCGACCGCGCGAGGAGCACGCTCGAGTTTGCGATATCCACCAAGCGCGGGCCTGCGGCTGACTGTCCCCATCAGCTGCCGCCGCGCTTCTTTTTCATCCGTTCATGCAGCTTATCCAGCGCCGCGGAGACCTGATTTGTCTCGGGCGCCGCCGCGCCATAGGTTTTCTTGATGACCTCGTAGGCACGCAGAAATGTCGTTTCGGCCTCCCTGAATTCGCCACGCTCGGTCAGCGCCTCTGCGAGGGACTCCCTGGTATCAGCGATGCTCGGGTGATCGTCGCTAAACTGGCCGACTTGGATGGCAAGTGCCTGCCGCAACAGGCGCTCAGCCTCGGCATACTCGTGCTGTCTGCTACGGAACACTCCGTAGACATAGAAAGAGTGTGCCGTATCCGGATGGTTGGGGCCGTAGGCTTCGATGAAACGGGGTATCGCCTCCGCGTACATTTGTTGAGCCTGTTCCAGCCGTCCCGCCCTGGATAGCACCGTCGCAATGTTCACCATGCTTCTCGCGACCAGTTTGTTATTCGGTCCCAGCACAGCCTTGCGCCGTGCGAGCACGTCGTCCATCAGCGCTATCGCCTCGTCATACCTCTTGAGTGCCAGCAAGGCGCCAGCGAGATTTTCCTTTGCCATGATCGTATCAGGATTGTTCTCGCCGATCTGTTTGGTCAGGACTTGCAGCGCATCACGATACAATGTCTCGGCCCTGTCGTACTGACTCTCGCGGTAAAAAGTTGCGCCGAGATCCGACGCCAGCATGGCGGTGCGAACATCTTCGCTACCCAGGAGTTGCTTGCTGATCTCGTATCCGCGACTCGTCGCCCTCTCGGCACGCGCGAAGTCACCACGCCCGCTGAAAATCGAGCCCATCTCTCCCAACACTGCAGCTGCTTCGAGGCTTGTGGACCCGAACAGCCGCTCGCGTATCGCCAGCGATTCCTGTGCGGCCGCATAGGCCCCATCGAAATCGCCTTTCAGCGAGAGGTCGGCGGCGAGATTGAGCAAGGTATCAGCCACTGACGCATGAGTCTCTCCGAACAACTTGCGGCGCATGGCGAGCACCTGGCGGTATTGCCTTTCCGCCAGGTCATAGTTGGCCCGTTGCTGCTCGAGTGCGGCCAGATCGGCCAGACTTTCGGCCACATCGGGGTGCACAGACCCCAACAGCGCAAGTCGGGTCTTCATGGCGGCGCGCAGCAGAGGCTCGGCATCGTCGAAACGTCCCAGCCCCGTGTAGGTCTTGCCGATAGTGCGCCGCACGGCGGCGGCAACCAGGGGTTGGTCTTTGAACGAGCTGTCGATCTTCTTCGCCGCACTCGCCAGGGTGGTGCGCACGCTCATGTCGGCGACTCGGGACACAGGACGACTGGAATGTGGCCTGCTTCGTCGGATTCCAGTCGGGCCAGGGAAACTGCCCGAATCCACAGGGCCCTGATTATGACTTCGCCTCGGGAGCCAACCTGTTCGTCACCAAGACGGCACAGGGTTTCCGTCAGATTCTCGGCGCAGGGCAGAAGTCAGGCATCTACTCGGCCCTTGACCCCGACACCGGCAAGTTGATCTGGGCTACTCAAGTGGGACCCGCTTCCGCGCTGGGCGGGATGGAATGGGGATCGGCTACCGATGGGCAACGCATCTACGTAGCGATCGGCAATCTCGACGGTTCCCATATAACAATTCGGGGGCGGCAGGCTCCTGGAGTGCGCTTGATCCTGCCACCGGAAAGATTCTGTGGCAGACCCCGGACCCCAATGGAGCGCTCGACCTGGGACCTGTTGCCGTCGCGAACGGGGTGGTCTATGCGGGGTCGATGGGGGGTGCACCTCAGGCTCAAAACATGTTGGGCCTGGATGCGAAGACGGGGGCCGTGCTGTGGGGTTATGCGGCCGGTGCGTCTGTCATTGCCGGGGCGTCAATTGTGGGAGACACGGTGTATTGGGGGTCGGGCTATACGCACCTCGGGCTCCCAGGGTTTACCGGTAACAACAAGTTCTTTGCCTTCAGTGTGAATGGCCGTTGAAGGACTCGCGGCGGAGCCGGCGCGTTGGTGCCGGCTCCGGCCGTCCTCTATCGTGAGGCCAGCAAACCTGCTGCCCTGCGCGACCGGGAGCACGGCAAGATCCAGCCCGAGATTGTGAAGGCTATGTCCGAAGTCTCGCATGCGCTCCGCATTCCGTATGATCCGCGAGGACTCCGGGTAGAGGATAATCTGCTGCGATCCGCTCCGCACCGATGTGGGCGGGTAGCACAACTTGAATTGCACTGGGTGTACCTCCTCGTACCCCACGCTGAATATGGTGATGATTACCATGTAAAGCGCGTCTGCGAGCTTCCAGCCCGCAGCGACATAGCCGCTCGTCCCCAACGCCATGATCACGAAGACGAAAATCACGCCATTGATGAGATTGCGAACAGGTGATTGAGGACTCATGCGTGTGAGGATTGTAGCGCCCCCGCAGCGGCCATCCACGGCATCGAATGGGAATAATTCTCACCACGCATCCATACGTACAAGGCGTAATGCATGACAGCAACGCAATAGGCGAGACTGCGTTCGTACGTCAAGGATCGAATGAAGGACACACGGGTACCCGACCGGATTCAGTTGCGGCCAACATCGAGGCGTAGAGTCCATGGCAACTGCAGTTGCACGAGATTTTTCGGAGAAAGAAGCGGCACAGGCGATAAGCTCGCCCGTGCAGCGACTCTAGTTTCATTGCTGCGAAGCACGGTGCCCTTCGCGCTCGGCGCGAGCGTAGAAGTCCGGCGGAAGAGCAAGTCCTTGCTGTTCCATCGAAGAACCGAAGTCCGCGATGGCCTGTGTTCAAGGGATCGCCCGTGCTGCAGGAGGACTTCAGTTGATTCAGACGTGAGCGCGAACCAAATGCGCTTTGGTCAAATCGCGCTCGTCATTGCCGAGCGAGCTGTAGGGCTAACCTCATCGCACGAGAATCGTAACCACACCCCTCACGAAGCAGCCGCTGCCGCTCGCTCCGCTGAGGACCGCGGGGACTTCGAGTCCATGGTCGGCTTCATGCTGTCCATTCATACCCGCTGACGTATTTCTCTGCGCTGACCCTTCGATTTATCTCACTAGATATTTTTTTACCGGGTAACCGGTTTGATGTTCGAAATGCTTGCGCGACTGTCATCCATGGCTCCATGATCCGCACCGACCAAGGACGGTGACCACCGAGACCTCCAGGGGAGTCTGGGCCTGATCTGCGTACGCTCACGCGCGCCCGCCTGCTGGCGTATCAAACCGACCCACGCAGCGAACCCATCGGCCGCGAGACGCAGGTCCTACGCATTCGTGCGGTCAAGCGCTTATACGGACACCTCGTGGCACAGGGTCACTTGCTACTCGATCCGACCGAGGGCATTCAGGAAATCAGCCGGCGGCAAGCCTTGCCAAGCCGGTCTTGAGCACGAGCGAGATGACGACTGTTGGATGTGCCGAATGTGTCCCAGCCGCTAGGCATCCGGGACGGCGCGCTGTTGGAAGTGCTCTATGCCACGGGCGTACGAGTCGGCGAGCTTGAGCGTGTGGCCTACCAGGACGTGGACCTTCGCGAAGGGACGATGCACCCGCGATTTACCAAGGGCGGGCAACCGCGTGTGGTGCCGTTTGGTCGAAACGCCACGCATTGGTTGCAGCGCTATGTTGATGAAGTGCGGCCGCGACTCGTGCGATGCCGTCCCTTTGAACCAGCCTTACTTGCCGTGCGCGGCGACGCGTGCTCCGGCAATATCACATTCGGGCGCTGATCAAGATGTATTGCGAACGGGCTGGCATCCGTAAGACCGTGACGCCGCACCTCCTGCGGCACGGCTGTGCAACTCACCTGCTTCAGGCCGGCGCGGACCTGCGTGCGATCCAGGAACTGTCGGGACACGCCCGCTTGTCCTCCTGTATTCCAGCGGAGTTCGCCGCGAACAGGCGGCGCATCTTCGACTGGAGGACGTGGATACCGAGCACGGCTTCCTCATCGTGCGTGAGGGCAAGAATCGCAAGGATCGCGCCGTGCCGATCGGTGCTTCTGTGTGCGTGCTGCTGCAAACGTACATCGTAGGAGTACGTAAGGACTGGCTAGGGGCGGATCGCGACCGCCATTTGTTTCTTAATCGATTCGGCCGTGGCATGGGGCCTCACGCCGTGTGGCACGTCGTGCATAAGTACGCGCGCATTGCCAACATTGGCGGAGCCGTGTCGACACACACCTTTCGCCACAGCTGTGCGACCCATATGCTGCGGGCGGGAGCGCCGATCCGGCATCTGCAGGAGATGTTGGGCCATGCGTCCATTGAAACCACGCAGATCTACACGCGGGTGACCATCACCGATCTCAAAGCCGTACATCGCCGCTTCCACCCGCGCGAGCAACACCCCGACGGCGAAAACGACACAAATGACGATCAGTCCGATCCATCCTGCACGGAAACCTAACACCCGAAGAGGAGACGGAGTCAAGGCGGCGAGATTAAGCTCGCCCTCGCAGGGCTGGGCCTTGACACCGCCGGAACGTAGGGCATCCTCCTTTTCCGGGCAGGATGATCAACCTAACATGCCCATCAAGCGGCCTTAAGCAGTTGTACAGGAAACAACAGTAATGACTAGACGGAAGATGTCTACCGTCGCCATGGTCCTTCCGCAGGCGCTGCTAGGAGAGATTCGGGCATTGATCGAATCCGCACGCCAGCGCGTTACGGCGATGGTCAACAGTGAGTTGACTCTGCTGTTCTGGCGTATCGGGCGACGTATCCACACGGAAGTCCTGGCGGGCGAACGTGCCGGGTATGGTGAGCAGATTGTGCCAGCCTTGGCAGCTCAGCTGAACCGGGACTATGGCCAGAGCTTTGCGGAGAAAAACCTGCGTCGCATGGTCCAGTTCGCGGTCACATTCCCGGATGAGCGAATTGTCGTGACACTGTCACGACAATTGAGCTGGTCGCACTTCGTTGCTCTAGTACCGTTGAAAGATGCGCTGCAGCGGGAATATTACGCCCAGATGTGCAGCACCGAACGCTGGAGCGTTCGTACTCTGCGCGGACGCATCGATTCAATGCTATACGAGCGCACGGCACTATCTCGGCAGCCGGACGCATTGATCGCACAGGAGCTGGCGACGATGCAGAACGCGCAACCCATGTCACCCAGTCTCGTCATGCGAGACCCCTACGTCCTTGACTTCCTCGGGCTGCGCGACACCTGGCAGGAAAGCGACTTGGAAGCGGCGATCATCCGGGAATGGAGTCCTTCTCCTGGAGCTGGGTGCCGGCTTCACCTTCGTCACTCGCCAGAAGCGCATCCAATTGGATGGGGACGACTTCTACCTGGATCTCCTGTTTTACAATCGAAAACTGCGTCGCCTGGTGGCCGTCGAATTGAAAGTCGGTGAGTTCAAGGTGGCCTACAAGGGGCAGATGGAGCTGTATCTGCGCTGGCTCGACAAGTACTAGCGCGAGCCCGAAGAGGCGTCCCCTTTGGGGATCATCCTGTGCACCGGCAAGAAGTCCGAGCAAATCGAGCTATTAGAGCTGGACAAGTCCGGCATCCACGTCGCTGAGTACCTGACCACCTTGCCGCCCCGCGCGGTATTGATCGACAGGCTGGAGGAAGCAACCCGCCGTGCGCAGTTGCAGATAGGGCAGCGGTCCGACACGCAGCGGTGGCCGTAAGCCACCCCGTAGGGCTCGACTTTGACGCCGGCGGAGCGTAGGGCATCCTCGCTTCCGGGCAGGAGCGGATCGACCGAGGACCGTGCGAGTTTGTTCATGGAACAAAGCGATTGAGGCTCTCACGCAACCTAGCTGTGTATGCTCGCCGGGTTCAAACGCAGCGCGGGACCTTAGAGCGAGGAGCGGCTTCTATGAAATTGCTGCGGTTTGCGGAGATCACTTACGAACCCGGACTAGCCGACGAGTCTCGAGTACTGCACTTGCTGCTGCCATCAGTGCGGACACACCAGACGAACAAGTTCAGCTAGATGCGATAGGAGGCATGACTCATCGGACTAGTCTCGCCCTTGCGTTTGCCACTCCGCTTAAACCCTCGGTAGCGTTGTTCGAATCGTTGAGCGATCGCATGGATGCGTCGCCCCGATCACCGCCAGCAATAACGCAACTGAAGATGAGATCCAAGTGGCCTTCGATAGTGCCTGTTGCGCAGTCACATACTCGGTCCCTGGAAAGCCTCGGTCTTCGGCATCCATTGCTCGTCGAGCAGCTGGTATGCGGTAGATCACGAAGTTGCCGATGACACATGCGGCACTGATTGCGGGAACAACCAGCGGGGCAAACATTAAGAAGTGCGCTAGCGAGCTGTGAGGACTTCTTGCGCTCACTCCGGCGAACAAACCTACGACCTGAAGGAGTATTGCACCGGCGCCCCAAAGCACGAGAAACAGTGGGAGTATTATGACGGGCAGTAATAGGTTCCAGGCGCTCTTGCGGCGGGATGCGCGATGGCGCGCATTGGCAAGCCAAACCCCGTCTCTCATCTCGTCGAATGTACCACCGAGAGTTCCCGCTGGCCTCCTACTATCCGAGTCGTTATTGTCGGTCAAGACTCCAACATCCTATGTTCAATGTATGGACGTGATGGCGCCGGTGGGCGACGATGCCTGGGCCAGGATGCCATGCTCGGCATGCACTCGCCGCAGCGCAGTCTGCTGGAAATATGGGTGGCACTCGATCTGGTTCACGGCCGGGACTACGGAAGTCTCTTTCGACAGCCGTTCGAGGTGGTTGGGCATGAAGTTGCTCACGCCAATGGCGCGCACCTTGTCTCCGCGAGCAGCTTCTCGAGCCCCCCGGTAGGTCGAAGGCCGAGGGTAATGGCTGATGCAGAATCAGCAGATCGAGCGTGTCAACGCCGAGCTTCCCCGCAGCCTTGTCGAACGCATGCAGCCTTGCATCGTAGCCGTAGTCGCTGATCGAGATCTTCGTCTCGATAAATACGTTGTCGCGGGTGATACCCGAAAGACGAATGGCGTTGCCGACTTCACGCTCGTTGAAGTACGCAGCAGCCGTGTCGACATGGCGATAGCCGCAGCGCAAGCCCTCCGCGACTGCGGCGGCCGTGACATCAGCTGGCGTCTGGAACACGCGGAACCCGAGCGCCGGTATCCTCACGCCATCGTTCCGCGTGACCAGAACACTTTTCTCAATCTTGCGTTGCATCAGTTCTCCATTACGGCTTCACCATCACCTTGATCGATTCGCGCTCGTCCATCGCACGGTAGCCGTCGGGCACACCGTCCAGCCCCACTGTGCAATCCAACACGCGGCCCGGTTCGATGCGGCCGTCGAGCACGTCAGGCAGCAGTTCCTCGATATAGGCTCGCACCGGCGCTGGACCGCCGCCTACGATGATGTTGCGATAGAACATCGGCTGCGCCTGTGGAACTGACTCGTAATGCGGCACGCCGACGCGGCCGATGGCGCCGCCTGCGCGCGCGACGCCGATCGCGGTGAGCACGGCCTGATCGGTGCCCACGCATTCGAGCACCGAATGCACACCGTAACCGCCGGTCAATTCGCGCACGCGCTCGACTGCTTCATTGCCACGTTCGCTCACCACGTCGGTTGCGCCGAATTCTTTTGCGAGCGCGATCCGGTCTGGGTGGCGGCCCATGATGATGATCTGCTCGGCGCCGAGGCGCTTCGCGGCGATGATGCCGCACAAACCGACCGCGCCATCGCCGATCACCGCCACCCTCTTGCCCTTTCCAACTCGGGCGACCACGGCGGCATGATGGCCGGTACCCATCACGTCCGACAATGTCAGCAGTGATGGCATCAGTGCATCGTTTTCGCCCACCGGCAACGCGTACAGAGTTCCGTCCGCCTGCGGAACCCGCAGCGCTTCGGCTTGCGCGCCTCCGCCCTCGCCGCCGGTTCCGAAGAATCCGCCATAAACGCAGGCGGTCTGCAAGTCTTCGTGGCAGAAGTCGCAGGTGCCGTCCGAGTAGGCGAATGGCATCACCACGACGGCACCCACTGTCACGTTGCGGACGTCCTTGCCGACCGCTTCGACCACACCGACCGCCTCGTGACCCATGTGCTGGCCTTTTCCATTCGGCTGCTTCAGCTTGTAGGGCCACAGGTCGCTGCCACAGATGCAGGCGCGGGTGATGCGGATCAGCGCATCGGTCGGATTTAGAATGCTTGGGTCGGGAACGTTCTCGACGCGGACATCGCCGGCTTGGTACATGACGGTTGCGCGCATGTGCTGCTCCTGGTGTTGCCCTACATCGTGTAACCGGGCTTCTGGTAAAGCTGGTCCAGCTTACCGACGATGTCAGGCTTGTAAACCTTCTCTGCCTAATCCTTCCACTTGATTTCTTCCATCGCCACGGAGACCGACTCCTCGCCGTAGTTGAAGACATCCACTAAGTCTTGGGTAATTCGCTCCGCGAGTTGCTTCTTTTGGGCTTCCGATTTTCCCAACACCATTTTCACGATGACGTGAGGCATTCGTTTCTCCTACTGGACCGTCTGGCCGCCATCGATCACCATGGCATGACCCACGACGAAAGCGGCGGCATCCGAGCACAGCCAGACGACCGCCTCAGCGATCTCCTCAGGTTTGCCCATACGGCCAACCGGCTCCTCCGCGATCACCTTCGCGCGCCCTTCGGGCGTGCCTCCGGTGAAACGGCCCATCATCGGTGTGTCGATGTAGCCGGGACAGACGGCGTTTATGCGGATGTTCCTGGCCGCATAGTCGAGAGCTGCAGACTTGGTGAGGCCAATCACGCCATGTTTTGCAGCGGTGTATGCGGGATTGCCTTTGATGCCGATGACTCCGGCACCGGAGGAGGTATTCACGATCGCACCGCCGCCCTGCTTGAGCATCAGCGGGATCTCGTATTTCATGCAAAGGAAGACGCCGCGCAGGTCGATGTTGTGGATCCTGTCCCACTCGGCCTCGTCCAACTCCGCGGTCGGGGTCAATTGCCTCTGTTCGACGCCGGCATTGTTGAAGGCGAAGTCTAGTCGCCCGAACGTCTCGATCGTCTTCTCCAGCGCAGCCTTCACATCCTCGGCCCGCGTCACGTCACACCTGACGGCGAGCGCCTGCCCGCCGGCATCTTCAACCATGCGTGCAGTTCCCTGGTTGTCCTGTTCGGATACGTCGGCGAGCACGACGCGAGCGCCTCCGCGGGCAAATACCAGCGCCGCCGCACGGCCAATCCCGTTGGCCGCCCCGGTCAAGAATGCGACCTTTCCTTTGAAGCTCTCGTTTGACATTGTCTTCTCCCGATTCATCTGTTGCGCGGCTTGAGGTATTGCTCGTCGCTGACTTTTTCCATCCAGTCCACGACCTTGCCGTTCTCGTCGTGTTCCTGGATTGCGATGTGCGACATGAGAGTGGTCGGCGTTGCACCGTGCCAGTGCTTTTTATTCGGCGGACACGTGATGACGTCACCCGGGCGGATTTCCTCTTTCGGCTCGCCCTCGCATTGGGTCCAGCCGAGGCCCGACATGACAATCAAGGTCTGCCCGAGTGGATGGGTGTGCCATGCAGTGCGGGCGCCAGGCTCGAAAGTGACCAGCGCGCCGGCGGCACGGCGCGGCTGCGCCGCCTGGAACAGCGGATCAATGCGAACTCGGCCTGTGAACCATTCTTCCGGACCTTGCGTGGACGGTCGCGAGCCGTTGCGCTGGATTTCCATGGTGTGCTCCTGCGTTGAGTGTGTGCGTTCGATGGGCACACAGTAGCGCCGGGCCAGTGCACGATTAAGTGGTATAAAGTGCTTAATCTCATGAGAGGGATTCATGAATGCCGCGCAGTGACATCAATGATCTGCTCGCCTTCATCGCGGTTGCGCGTGAGCACAGCTTCACCAAGGCCGCCGCGAAGCTGGGCGTTTCCCAATCAGCGCTGAGCCATACCCTGCGCGGACTGGAGACGCGGTTGGCTGTGCGACTGCTCAACCGCACGACCCGCAGCGTCGCACCGACGCAGGCGGGCGAACGTCTGCTCCAAAGCGTGGCGCCGCGGTTCGAGGAAATCCAGGCGGAACTTGCGGCATTGAATACGCTACGGGACAAACCTGCGGGCACAATCCGCATCAGCTCGGCCGATTACGCGGCCGACACGATCCTGCTGCCGAAGCTGGCAAAATTCCTGCCGAACTATCCGGACATCAAGGTCGAGATCGGGATTGACGATCGGCTGGTGGACATTGTCGCCGAACGTTTCGATGCAGGCATACGCGATGGCGAACAAGTCGCAAAGGACATGATCGCCGTGCGCATCGGCCCGGACCTGCGGATGGCGGTGGTCGGTGCACCATCCTACTTCTCCAAACATTCACCGCCCAAGAAGCCGCAGGATTTGACCGATCATGCTTGCATCAACCTGCGCCTGCCGACGCGCGGCGGCCTCTACGCGTGGGAATTCGAGAAAAGCCGGCGCAAGTTGAATGTGCACGTCGAGGGCCAGCTCATCTTCAACCGCCCCGCCCAGATGCTCAACGCGGCCCTGGCGGGATTAGGATTGGCGTACTTGCTGAAAGATGTGGTTCAGCCATATCTCAGCGCAGGACGACTCAAGGGCGTGCTCGAGGACTGGTGTCCGCCATTCCCCGGCTATCACTTGTATTATCCGAGCCGCCGCCACCCATCGCCGGCGTTTGCGCTCTTGGTAGACGCGTTGCGCTATCGTTGACATGCATTGACCCCGGTAGTGGCATCGCGCGTTGTGTTGATTACAGTATGCCCCCTCTGATCGACATAACGCGAGCACCCTACTTCCTCCGGGTTCTGAAGATGCTCCAAACAACACATGCGGGGAGTCTCGACATGCCGCGACTCAAGATCGCTTTGATTGCGTTGCTTGGGTTACTTTCACTTATCGCGCTTGGATGCGTGATCCGCGCCTTCCTGAGGTCACGCCGCAGATATCAACTCTCACAGAAGAAATCCCGCGTCTCTCGAACGCCTCTCTCGTCAACCGATATCAAAGCCATGGTCGACACGGCCGTGAATCTCCACTCGCGAGCTCTCGAGCACCAGAGGGAGCGGCGGTGGTGGACAGCGCCGGCGAGCGGTATCGGCGCGCTCGCCGGGTCCAGTCAGCGGCGCGCTATTGACCAAGCTGCTTTAACCGCGGCAACCTGTAGGCAGGGAATATGGAAAATCTGACGCGGATCGTCTTGGTTTTGCGGGAGGCTTATTCTTTGTCGATTGAAGACGGGGGGACGTCGTCTCTTCGAGGAACTGCCCAAGGCAAGCACCTCCGAGGCATTCGAAGTGCTGCTTCCATGGAACGTCAAGCCACTGCTACAAGTCCGCCGCGTAACGCCCCAGAATAGCCAATGAAGATCGCGGCGCGTATAGCCACTCTCGTACTATGGCTTTTTTTAAGTCTGTCGTGTGTAACACAGACTGTGCCATTAGCGACGACCGCCGAGCAGTGTGGCAAGGCAACCTCTTGCAAGGTTGAAGGGCTGTTGGAAATGTCCAATGATGGACACGCGTATGTTGGCAAGTTGACGCTACAGAATGGGGGATGCATCAACGTCTCTCTACCCAAAAAGACGTCGCGTCGACTGGCGAGTGAGCCGCCCCATCCGATGACCGTCCAGGGGCGAGTGCTGTCGGGAGTTCTTACCTTGCGGCGCGCAGGTGCCGCCAACCTCACCGGCCGGCGGCCAACGGGCGCAACCGACGTCTGCTTCACGGAAGTATGAATGCGCTACCCCGAATTGGCCGACCGATTAGGTCCCTGATTCATTGGTACATGCGGTGCCGATAGAAAAACGCGATCATTCGCTGAAAATAGTGTGGAGCCCAATTCGACTGTGGCTTTGCGAGACTTATAGTTGCAATGCCAATTGATCCCACTAGACCCACTATCGCGGAAGGCGTTGCTACGAGCATGGCGCTACCGCCAATTCCAAACGTCATGTAGGCGGTGATCAGACGCATCCCATCCCAGTACTTCAATTTTTCAGTTGAGCAGCGCCGCGTTGCAACTGCCAGCGCCATATGCAAGACGGCGACTGCTACAATGGCGCCCACCAATGCGTCCGTAGAAGCATTGAAGCCGCCGCTCAAAAATATCACTGAAAAAAACGGGATTGCGCTTAACACGAAAACCGCGACACCGAGATACAAGTGAACGTGAAATCCTACTCGGACCTTGATCGGAGCATCGTTCGGTGCAGCTTCCATCTAACTGTTAAACCCGCGACAAAAGTGATGCATAAATTTTCTCATGCGCTTCATCCACTGGCCTCGGTCTCCCGCATGGTAGCGCACCGCCTGAATCCCCAGGCAACATCGCAGCCACAGTTACCGTATCGTTTCCGTACCGGCAGCAGGAGCCATTTCGGCGAGAGACACGCAAGTCATTGAAACTGGCGGAGAGAGAGGGATTACTCGGCACTGCGTGCCTCGCCCCTTCGGGGCCGCCCTTCGGGTGTTGGCAAAACGAACGACGCAGGGTTTTCGCCACCACGGCGCGCGATACAACGAGGGCCTGAAACGTACCCTACGGGCGTTATCCCTCTCTTCCATGGCGCGGCCCTAGAGTGAACTCGGACCCATTGATCCTGCATGCCGCTTCAATTTTGGCGGCAGAGAGAGGGATTCGAATAGGCTTCAGAGCTCTGTTGAATAAACAAGTTGCTGATTCAAAAATAACTTTTGTCCCCACCGATCCCCCGAAGTCCCCATCGCTGTCACCCGTTTCGCCACCAGCAATCCCTTCTTCGTTACGCCTGCTCTCGCTCGCTTTGCTCGACAAGCGACGCCATTGCTTCAGCTCCCTCACGATCTTCGGAGATCTCTGGCTTTCCAGCATAGCCCGGCGAACGCAAATGAGCAGGCGGTTGTCGCAAGATATCCGCCAGCGCCGTGCGGTGATAGAAAGGCCATTGCGCCCATGACCAACCCCAGGGTCCCGAACACGACGGTGAGTACCAGCCAGAGCTTCGGTGAGAAGATAGATCCGTAGCGATTGGGACGGTACAGCGCTAAACGATAGCCTACATTACAACAGAACGCAGCCACCAGCGCCAACACGATCAGGCCCACCGACGCACTGGCCGACATGGCCAGCATTGATCCGAAGTTCCGCGCCACGCCCAAACCGACTAACGCGCCCAGAGCGATTCCGAAGAGCAGGAGAACTGTTCCAGCGAGTCGGGCCAATGCCTGACCCGCACTGCCGAGTAGCTCTTGCTCAGCCGTTACAGGCATGAGAGCAGGCTTGGCGGGCGGGGCGGGTGAAATCGGTCTCGCCGTCGGACCAGGCGTGAGGCCAAGTGACCGCACAACGCTAATGATGGACGAATCTAATCGAATGGCCGTTACCGCAGCCACCTGGGCTTCTGCGAATCTGTTCAGTTGACGAAAAGCGAATGCTCGGGCGACTTCGCCCTGCGCCCTCTGCCGTGGGGTCGCAGTCTGGAACAGAGGATAATCAAGGAGCCGAAGGGATTCGTCGACACGTTCCGTCGCCGCCAGAACGAGCGCGCGAGTCGAGCGGTACTCTAGTGTGCAGGGATACATGCGATAGCTCTCGGCTGAGAGCCGATCAGCTTCCAACAGTTGAGGATCACCGGGGCCAGCGCCAATCTTTGACATGACCAGCCCGAAAGCTGCGTTGTTATAGATTGCCGCGCGAACGTTCGCGGGCTGGGACGCGGACTGGCCGACCAGCGGCGCGATAGTATCGAGTCCCGCCTGATAGTTGCCGTCAGACATGGAGCATGCCGCTTGCATCATTCGCAACAGGACGCTTTCCGGAGACTGTACCAAAGCGGCGTTAACCAGTTTCTCCGCGCCCGAATAGTTACCATCCTCGAAGCGGGACAGTGCACGCATCAAGGGCGCAGCGAACAGGTAGCTGGACAGCTCTCCAGGTGTTTTTTTTGAGATCGTCAGCAGGGCGAGCCCATCCGTTGGAATAAGTTGACCGAGGTCGTTGACGCGCTGCGGAACCAAAGCAACAATCACTAGCAACAGGTTGACGATGCACCAGAGGGCAATGACTGTGGGGCCAAAGACAGACTCCAGAGGCTGCCACCAGATTACAGTTGCGGCGAGTAGCAAGGCGTTGGTCATCGGCCCCATGAGAGTAGCGATCCACAGCCGTGTCCGAAGAAAATGGGTGCTCGTGGCCCCAAGGTAAACGCGGCCGGAGATCGGCCACATGTGGAGGCGAATAGGAAGATTGCGAATCTCGAACTTGATGACCACCTGGCCGAACCCGATTCCGATTGGGCCCACTTGCAGCCCGACGAGGTACGCAGTCACTGCGTGCCCAAGCTCATGGGCAACTATGGCAACGGGGAAAAGAAGGCACGCGAACACGAGCGCCGGGAGACCCAATTCGGCTGACCCCCTTTGAGCTCCAGCCAAGATCACAAGCGGCCAGACTATCGTCCCCGTGACTGACGCGATGGCGTAGGCAGTGCTTGGAGCGAGGCGCCGTTGCTCGCACGTGACGCATCTGATGTCGTGGGGCGGACGGCCATAGCGCGCGGGCATGATGAAGCAGGTCCGTTCAGATGATTCCACCCCACACCGTGCGCACCGAAACACGGTCTGTTCCTCACCTTCCAGCGATCCTTGAACTTCATCCGACTGCATGGCACATAGCCTCGCACGTCAAATAGGGACGAGGCCATAGCCTGGAGAACGGTAATTGGTGGAGGTTGGATATTCGTCACACTCCCGCGCAACCTGCAAGATGAAATGGGGAGCGTAATGGCGCCTACTGAACGAACTGACGCAACCGACCGAATCGACCGGACTGTCCGCGAGTCGAGAGTATCCGTGCCTTGAACGCACAACGTGATTCTTCCGCCCGAGACGATTCGAACGCCGCGCTTGCCTTCAATTCCGGCCCCCGTTCCTAAGCCGTGAGAAAGGTGCGCCGCTTGATTTGCTTCGCGCTTGGCCAAGCCACACGGTGACAGCAGGTGACTTCGGGCGGTAGGCCCTGGTATGGAGGCCACCAGCACGATCGCCCTCAAGCGTCGCGCGCCTTGGCTCATTCCACGAGCTGCCCTGTATGCAAGGTGGGTTACCGAAAGGTGCGCTCAAGCTCCTAAACTGTCCGCACTTTGGGACCGAGTACAAGAAGATGCCCCCGTCATAGGCGCGGATCCACGGGTTCGCTTTCCAACGCGAGTACGCCAAACACACATTCGTGGACCCGCCGTAATGGCTCGCGCCGGACGAAACGTTCAAGCGATTCAATGCCAAGGGCGAACTCGCGCAGGGCCATGCTGCGCTTGGTAGAAAGTCCCCGCTCGCGCAGGCGCTCCAAATGTTCCGGCCGCGAGTATTCGGGTCCGTAGATGATCCGCAAGTACTCGGAACCTCGGCACTTGATCGCCGGCTGAAGAAGACCACGCTTGCCGAACACCACGAAATCCGTCGGCTTGATGACCATGCCCTCTCCGCCCTTCGCGGTCATGGCTTCCCACCAGGTTACGAGCGCGCCTGTAGCCTCGACGTCCTCGAGACGCGCCGTACGGAAGGGTGTCTCGAGCAGAAGGGCTGGGTCAGATCTGCACAGCTCCCCCAGAGTCTCCATGTGCCAAACGTGCGTCTTGTCGACATGCACCGCGCCTTCGCTCGCGAGAACATGGAACGGCGCGAGCTTGATGTCGTCAATGCTGTTGACCGGCCAGCAATAGTTCCGATACGCATCAACGTACTGATTCACGAGCGTCGCCCGGTTGGCGAACGAGTGTTCCAGCTCGGAAACGGCGAGTCTGCGACTTGAAGCCTGGCGCAATGAGTCGCGGGCTGCTTCGACCGCTGCGCGTGCAGCGGCGCCGGTCGGGGCATACTGCGTTCGAAGGAGATCCTCGGCCTTGACGGACCAGGGCATCAGCTCACAGTCCAGACAAAACCAATCCGTCTGAAATCTGTCCCAGAACGACGCGCGATCAAGCGCCGTCGCAAGCCGCTCGAGGACGGCGTGCTGGAGCGTGTCATCGACGAAGAAGCGCCGCCCGGTGCGGGTATATATGATACCGCGCCCTTCGCCCTGGACTCCGAAGCGCTTCAGCGCGGCAGCTTCGTTCCGACACACGACGACAACCGCGCGGGAGCCCATGTGCTTCTCTTCGCAGACAACAGACTCGACTCCCGCCGCGCGGTAGTAGTCGAGCGCCTCGGTCGGATATTCGAGGTAACTGTCCTTTCGGCTCGTCTCACTCGGCGACATTGTTGGCGGCAGGTAAATCAACCACTTCGGATTCGCCGCGAACCGGCTCATGATTTCGAGCGCGGCAATCGAGTTTTCCTCGCGAATCGTCACGGTGCGACGCAGGCGCGTCTCGATCAGTCGCTTGCCAGTTACATCATCGATGTCGAGCAGATCGTCCAGCTCTTGCTGCGCCGAGAGGGGTTGAGTCTTATCAACCAGGAGGGGCTTCACCGGCTCGTAGTAAATACGGTGAGCGGGGACCGATACGAGTTCCCGTTCGGGGTAACGAAGAGCAGTGAGCTTGCCGCCGAACACGCACCCTGTGTCGAGGCAGATGGTGTTGTTGAGCCACTCCGCCTCCGGAACTGGCGTGTGTCCGTATACCACCATGGCCTTGCCGCGGTAGTCGGCAGCCCAGTTATAGCGGACGGGAAGCCCGTACTCGTCGGTCTCACCGGTAGTCTCGCCGTACATCGCGAACTGCCGCACGGCACCGGAGCCGCGACCGTGCATCTCTTCGCGTAACCCGGCGTGGGCAACGACCAGCCTCCCTTCGTCAAAGACGTAGTGACTGACAAGACCGTCGAGGTAATCCGCGGCGGCCTTCCGGAACTCGTCCGATTCCTGTTTGAGCTGCTCCATGGACTCGGCAAGCCCATGAGTGAGTTTCACGTCGCGGCCGCGCAGCGCGCGCGACAACTTCACGTCATGATTTCCAGCTACGCAGAAGGCAGCTCCGGCGGCAACCGCATCCATGACGAGTCGAATCACGCCGGGCGAATTCGGCCCGCGATCTACAAGATCGCCCACAAATACGATTTTTCGTCCGTGGGGATGACTGACACTGTAGCGCCCGGCCTCGCCGCCTACGATGTAACCGAGGCTCGCGAGCAATTCGAGCACTTCATCGAGGCAACCGTGAATATCGCCAATGATGTCGAAAGGCCCGACCTCGCTCTTCTTGTTGTTCCAGAGACGCTCCCGCCGAATCGACAGTCCAATCAACTCTTCCGGCGAGTGAAAGATGCTGACATGCCGGAACCCCTCGCGCTCGAGGCTACGCAGGGACTTCCGTAGCTGGCTGCATTGATTGCGAATGACGTGATCGCCGAAATTGCGGTCCGCGCGACCCGCATTGCGTTCCCGGCAGAGGCGCTCCGGGAAATCGAGGACGAGAGCGACCGGCAGGCAGTGGAACTCCCGGGCAAGGGCGATCAAAGACTTCCGCGCTTCCGGTTGCACATTCGTGGCGTCAATGACCGTGAGCTTCCCGGCTCGAAGGCGCTTTCGAGCAATGAAGTGCAGAACCTCGAAAGCGTCGTTCGTAGCGGCTTGGTTGTTTTCGTCGTCCGATACGAGTCCGCGGCAGAAGTCAGAGGAGATCACCTCCGTCGGCTTGAAGAGCGTTCGCGCAAGAGTTGACTTGCCCGACCCAGAGGGGCCGACCAGGACAACCAGGGCCAGTTCCGGAATCTTGACTTCCATGTTTCAGCGCATCTCGAAGTTGGCCATCTGGGTTGGCGCGCCCAGGGCCGCGTCAGCCTGACCAACGCCATCGAATCGAACGGCGTAGCCGAACCGCTCTGCGATGCCGGTCGACCAGGACTGAAACTCGGTACGTGTCCACTCGAATCGATGATCCGGGTGACGGAACTGTCCCTCTGCACGTCATCAATGCGCCTCGACTCCGCGGAACGCTCAGACGAATTGCGTATCGGCAGCTTTGCCACACGGACGGGGATGCCCTGGCGCTGTGCCGGCGCGCTCCCGTTGAATGCCGTGCTACGCAAAGCGACCCCAGAACGGCTGAGCGCCCTTTCCGATGGCGTATTCGCCGTGCTCTTCACCGTGTTGGTTCTGGAATTGCGACCGCCAGCGCAGCCTACCTTCGAGGCATTCCTGCTGCTCTGGCCTAGTTGGTTGAGCTATGCGGTCAGCTATCTCTTCATCGCCATTGTATGGGTCAATCACCATTACCTCATGCGCTATGCCACCGAGGCGGGCCATCGTCTGCTATGGTTCAATTTCGCGCACCTTTTTTCGATGTCCTTGCTGCCCTTATCGACGGCGCGGATGGCCGTCAGCGAGCTGGCGCCCCAACCGGTCGCCTTCTATGCCGCGATTTTCTTCCTCGTGAACGCGACTTATGCCTGTTTGATATGGGAGCTGATAGATGAAACGTCACCTGACGAGGTCTCGGCGAGAGTGCGCAGAGCAATGCGTTTGCGGTCCATCGCGACCCTGTGCCTGTTCGCAACGGCAGCGCTCGTCGCACTGAAATTTCCGCTTCTCGGCCTCGGAATCTGTATCGGCTGTCTCGCTCTCTATTTCCGGCCTGATCCGCTGAAAATCGCCTGGAAAAGCTGATTCACCGGATATCACCTTCCGCCCGCGTGGATCCGCTTCAACACTCAGCGTGGCGCGCACAAGACTCCGCCCTGGCGAGCTCACGTTCCGATGCTCGAAAAGCAGATATCCCACGATAGACACGCGTCACGACGGGCAGGACTGCCAGCGCATACATGAACCCTTCTTCAACCGCAGCCGCACTCAGTTCGTATCAGCATCAAGACTCCAACCGGATATCATCGGCGCGAACTCAGGCGCCGCAGAGTCGCCGACACGCATTGAGCGCAGCTCGGAATAAAAAGCAGTCCTCCGACGTATGCCGGAGGATTGCGCTCTGGATCCGGCGAGTAATCGCCTCTCGGGGAACGCAAGCGTCGCCGTAGGTGCGCACTGGCCAGCGCGACCCGCGCGCTCTCGCGCTTCAGCGGTCTGGAACCTCGCAGACCTCCGGCAACTAACCGCTAAGGGTGTTCGCGAGATTATCCCGCACCAGACTGTAGTGAATGAATTGCCCGCGCCGTTCACTCTTGATCGGGCCGGCATTCCCTAGAGTCGACAGGTGCTTGGAGATCGATGGCTTCGAGATGTTGAAGCGCTCTGCAATCCCCGCGGCCGGGTATGCTCAGCTTCCGGCTGTCCGCTTTGAAGAAAGCTAGACAGCGATCGCGCATGACCGCAGTTGGCCGGTTGGCGCCCGCATTCGACGGACGCCGACCGGCGGCTCAATCTATACCTCCGTCTGCTCTGCCATTTCCAGCGCGTCGTCGACCTCGACGCCCAGGTACCGTACAGTGCTTTCGTGTGGCCGAGCAACAGCTGCACGACCCGCAGATTCTTGGTCCGTCGGTAGATCAGCGATGCCTTAGTACGCCGCATCGTGTGGGTTCCGTACGCGCTTGAGTCGAGACCGATCTCTCGAACCTAGCCACCAAGGATTCGCACGTACTGTCGGGTAGACAGATGAGGCGATCCGTGGATGCGACTCGGAAACAGGTAATTGTCTGAGCGACGATTGGCATCTCGGATCCATGCCAGCAATGACTCGCGTGTCTGTTCCGTGATTTCGAATTGCACTGGCCGTTGAGTCTTTTGCTGCATGACCATGGCGCGCGTAGCGACGACACTGCCCTGGCATACATCGCGGACGCGCAGTTTCACCAGATCACAGGACCTCAGTTTGCTGTCGATCGCCAGATTGAAGCAAGTTCGCGGGTTCGGTTTTGGATCTGCAAGCGGACTCGAATCGCCCAGATATCCTTCAGCTTCAAAGGCGCCTTCTGTCCAACGAGTTTCCCTTTGTTCCAGGGTACATGCCGCGTCGCGGCGTGAGTGTACTGGTCCATGACGGGGGCTCCCACGCTGTGAATGACGAGCCGAGTCTGATCCGGGCGGCGAACTGGCGGTCTCCGAACCCTCAGCCGTCCTTTGCTCCTCCACAAAGTTGACATTTGTAAGTTCGAAACCGGACGCTCGCGCTGGTACTGCCATCTCCCACTCTCGAGATCCCGAAGAACGTGCCCGACCTGTTGCCATACATCGTGCTACAAGGTATTATACCTTTCACTTACAGGTATCGGAGAATTCGCGTGACGCTGCGAAAGAGGAATCCCGAATTCATGACGGGAGTACCGGAAATCTTGATTCTGCGGTTACTCGCGGACCGTGAGATGTACGGCTACGAGCTGGTGCAGGCCATCGAAGCGGCAACAGGATCAGCCATCAAGATTGGCGAAGGTGTGGTCTATCCGATTCTGCACGCGCTGGAAGCGCGCGGTTGTCTGAAAGCGAGCCGTAAACCGATCAACGGCCGCACGCGTGTCTACTACTGCGCCACGGCAGCGGGAAAGAAGCGGCTCGGACTGATGATTCGCGAGTGGAGCCGCATCAACGCCGCAGTTTCACAGGTCGTCGAGGGAGGAGAAGGCCTTGCAACCGCAACCGCTTAAAAGTCTGAGTGAACACCTGCTGCGCGCGGGCGTGGCGCACCGTCACGTGCGCCGCTACGTGCGCGAACTGCACGAGCACTACGAGGACGCAGTTCGAGAAGAGTTAGCTAAAGGATTGGATCGATCCCTGGCGGAACAGACGGCGTGGGCGCGCCTCGGCAATGAAGAGGAGCTGGCCCGGAGCGTTTTGGCCCAGCCCACTCTGCGTTCAACGGCGGCGCGCTTTCCCGTTCTCGTGTTCGGTGCTGCACCGGCTCTTATCTGGCTCACATCGCTGGCGCTGAGTCTTTTCGCGTTCGGTGTATTTGCCGAATCTTACGAACGACCCGCTCCGCCATTCTGGGTCTTAGAATTGGATTATGCGCTGCTCCTCCTCTATATGCGCGTGCTACCCGTGGTTCTGGGCGTCCTTCTGGTGATCGCATCGGCGCGCCAACGGCTTACGCCGTATTGGCCGATCATCGGTACGGCGATCGTTGCCTTTATTGCAGGCACAAGTAGCATCACTCTCATACTTGCCTCGACTCCGGAAGCGAGCAGCGTCGGCGTGGCTTCCTCGCTGCTGCCGCTGATTCTTCCGTCCTCAGCAGCGCTTGGACCTCCCAATGCCCTCGCATTTGCAGGAGGGCTCGCACGAGCTGCCCTGATGGTTGGGATAGCTGCTACGCCGTATGTGATCTGGCGAATTCAGCAGAGACGTGCAAACACGGTTATCTCATAGGGGCGTCGGCGGTATAGCACCGGTACTGCGGAGAGGCCGGTCGGGTTGTGCTTAATCATCTCCACCGAGCAATTCCTCAACGCTGACATGAATACTGAGTCAATCGGGCTCTCTCATTACTGGCCATCGTTTCGGATGAGACGAATGGCGGCTATGTGGCGCGCAATCGCAAATTTCCAGTGACGGCTCCTGGCCGGTCCGAGACGGTTGCTGGCAATGGACCAGCGGTATGCTTCGGAGCAGCATGATCGGCCACTTTCGACCGAGGCTGTGCGAAAACGGGAAAGTGAGCGAATGCGATGGCTCCCTTTAGGGCAGGCATTTGATTGAGTCCAATTCTCGTTTCCACCCGCGAATGCAATGGAGAAGTGAAGGAAGTTATGTTGTTACTGCTCGGATGACCTGTTGTGTCCCGAGAATCCGCATCAACCGTTTGAAGTTATAAGCCAACACATGCAGGCTCATCTCGGTACTCACGCGCGGCAACGTCTTTGTAAGAAAATGGGTTGACCCCATCCAGGCCTTGAGGGTGCCGAAGGGGTGTTCGACCGTCTGCCGGCGTAGTCGCGACGCCTCCGGCGTACGGTCTAGGCGTTTATTCATTTGCGCCTTCAGTCCCGAAATCTTCTCTTTCAAGCGGGACACCCGGCCGTCCGAGACCGTCGTCGGCTCCCGATCGGCTCCATCCAGTTCTGTCAGATAACGTGCGATGCTTTCCTCGACTTGCTGCATGCGCGCTTTGAGCTTCCGATCGGTGAAGTTCTTGTCACGGTTGTTGACCGCCTTGAACTTGCTGCCGTCGATCGCAACAATCGCCTCCGAGAATAGATTGAGGCTGCGGCACAGCGCGACAAATTCCCGGCACTCCGCGGATCGCCTGGCCGTTGTCCTTACGGAAGTCGGCAATCGTCTTGAAATCCGGCATCAGCTTGCCGGTCAGCCATATCAGCTCGAGGTTGCGTTGCGCCTCACGCTCGAGACGGCGACTGGACTGAATCCGGTTGAGATAGCCGTAGATGTAGATCCTGAGCAGTGTTGCGGGGTGGTAGGCCGGTCGGCCTGTGGCTTCGGGCTCCGTGCCATCGAAGCCGAGCTTCCCCAGGTTCAGTTCCTCGACGAAGGCATCGATCGCCCTGACCGGATTGTCCTCGCAGATGTAATCCTCCAAGCGCTCTGGGAACAGAGTGCTCTGGGACCGATCCTCGTCTTCGACAAATCGCTTCATCGAGACTCCCAACACGGCTCTTTGAGTTAGTATACGAGCCAATACGACGTCGCGCAGCCTCATTGGAGGCGAGAATAGTCTGTTGTGAAAACTCCATGGTGGCGATCTCTTCTTTGGCTTCTTGGAATTGTTTTGCGACTGTTCGCGCCACTGATGGCGCTGGGCTGGCCGGCGCTTGCTATCTACGGAGCGCTTTCGCCAAACCCTTCGGACATAGCCGCTCTGAAACTGGGTCGCCTGGAGACTGCCATCTTGGTCGGTGTTGCAGGGGGCGAGGCTGAGTGCGACGAAAGAGGCTGCGTGGCACAGCCCTGGCACCGCTCGTACATCGTATTCCCCAGGCTTCTCGTCCGACCGTCCGCCTTCACGGTTGAGGATGGAAGAGATAGTCCGCGTATCGATGAACTGGCCGGTGGAGCACTGGTCTTTATCGGGACGTGGGCGGCGTGCGTCTGGGGAACATGGATGTATTGGGTACGTCCTTCACGAACCAGACCTGACGGCTCGCTCAAGCGAACATAGCTTCAGCGTTTTCACACAACCTCGACCCGTTCCAGTCATATTCACGCCAAATCCGGCGCTCCAAAAGCGGACACGCGAAGAGCTACTATGGATGAAAAGTCTCTACGAATGCGGCAGCCCCAAAGACACAGCATTCGACAGCACTCGCATCGATTTTGACAGACGCGCCATTCTGAAACGTGAAATTAGCTGCCACGGGCCCTCGAAACGAATATGGGACGGGTAAGAGCGATAGCGAATGACCATTGACCAAGATGATGCCGTCCGACAGCGGGCCGACGCATTCAGCGAGATCCCCGTCGAAATGAGCTTCCGAATATGAAACGCTTGCGGCTTGAATATGGCCAGTGCCTAAATCGACACCCGGCTGACCCACCGACTTGTGTATATACGCTTCTGAGAAATGGAGAGACACGCTTCCATCATCGTCAGCCTGGATGCTTTGCACATGGGAATCGTGAAATTCAAGAGCAGCGTTCATCGCGCACGACCGCAAGTAATTAGGTCAGATCCAATCTTAGCCGAACAGCGTTGCTCTGGTCCTCTCCCCCGCATGCCGAAGAAGCCGCAGGATTTGACCGATCATGCTTGCATCAACCTGCGCCTGCCGACGCGCGGCGGCCTCTACGCGTGGGAATTCGAGAAAAGCCGGCGCAAGTTGAATGTGCACGTCGAGGGCCAGCTCATCTTCAACCGCCCCACCCAGATGCTCAACGCGGCCCTGGCGGGATTAGGATTGGCGTACTTGCTGAAAGATGGTCCGACCACAATCGTCTCGGCGACGTCATCGCGGCTATCCAAACGATGCCACCTGCAAATTCTACAAGCTACCTTTTTCAGGATGGGTGGATCGAATTTCGGCCAAGCGTTCGAGCCCCTGCCTGCGTCGGTTGACACACCCGTGCGATGTGAGAATCGCGACGAACGGGAGAGTTTGCTGGCTAGGAAGATGAAGGCGCCGCCACGGCGGCTCACCCGCCTGCGTGTCCGAACCCGGCACCCGAAACAGCGCTTCGACGAACTCTCGGGCTAACTCAAGATCCTGGCGTACGTTTCTTTGTCCGCGGCGTAACACCCGCAGGCAGCGGCTTCCAGGCCGTCTCCGTCGAGAATCGTGAGCTCGCCGCGGCTGTAGCAGATCAGCTTTCGCTTACGCAGAGAATTGGCGGCTCGGGTCACACCGGCCCGACGCACGCCCAGCATGTAGGCCAGGAATTCATGCGTGACGTGGAATTCATCGGCGTGCGCCCGATCCCGGGTCATCAAGAGCCAACGGGCCAGCCGCGCCTCCACCAGATGGAAGCGGGTGCAGGCGGCGGTCTGTGCCAACTGGCTCAGCGTGACATAGAGGTAGCGGTTCAGACTCCTTTGTAGCGCGGAGCTATGTTTGAGCTCACGGGAAAAGGCCACCGCGTCCATTCGCCAAGCCGCACCCGCGCCCTGTACCAAGGCCTGCAGCGGTGCAGCATTTATGCCCAGCATCAGCGAGATCCCCAACATGCCTTCGTCGCCGACGAGGCCGACTTCGAGACTGGCATGGCCGTCGATCGGAGTGATCAGCGAGATGAAGCTATCCGTGGGAAAGAAGACGTGACGAATGTGATCGCCGGGTTTGCAGAGTACATCGGCGAGCCGAAGCTCAACCTGTTCGCAGCCCGCGAGCAGATGCTGACGATCCTGGCCGGGTAGGGCTGCGAGCAGACGATTCTTCGCCATGGACCGCGACGGCTGTAACAAGAAGCCCTCCGCTCCGTAGTGTTAGGGGAACCCCGATTTCACAGGATAACAGTTGGCGCAGCGATGCTCTGTTCGGTGGGACACTGATCGACAACCCGTCAGGAGCACAAGGTCCATTGCGTTCGCTAGCGTACAGACCCGCCGGAGCAGTTGGCGCATCGTTACGCGGGTACACAGCCGATGTGTGTACGCAACACGATGTCCCGGAAACTACTTCTCATTCTCGCGGAAACGACGGAAGGCAGCGCCATCCGACGGGTACTCATCAACTCACGCGATGGTGCCTTCCACGTCGAATGGGTGAGTCGATGCGGCGACGCATTAGAGCGGCTGGGGCGCCAAGGAAGGGAAGAGTTCGCGGCGATCATGGTCGATCTTTTCCTCCCCGATAGTCAGGGCATCGAGACCTTCGAGAAATTGTTCCGCGCATCGCCCCACATTCCCATCCTCATTTGGAGCCGCTTGCGCGACGAGGATGCCGCAAAGCTTGCCCTGCAGCGCGGGGCACAAGACTACCTGTTGGCAGAGCGCCTCGACGATTACTCGTTGTCAAAGGCGCTGACCAGCATGCTCGAGCGCTCGACCTACGCCGACGCGCTGTTCCTGGAAAAGGAGCGCGCCCAAGTGACGCTCAACTCGATCGGGGATGCCGTCATCAGCACCGACGTCGCAGGCAACATCACCTATCTCAATCCGATCGCGGAAAGTATGACGGGCTGGTCACCGCAGGAGGCTTGCGGCCAGCGGCTACAGGATGTGTTGACAATAATCGACGGTGATAGCCGCGAACCGGCCATGAATCCTCTGGCGATGGCGATTCTGCACAACAAAGCTGTCAGCCTGAGTGCGAACTGTATCTTGATCCGCCGCGACGGGTACGAATCGGCGATCGAAGACACGGCGGCCCCCATTCATGACCGGCGCGGGCACGTGACCGGCGCCGTGATCGTCTTTCACGATGTGAGTGTCGCGCGCGCGATGTCTCTCAGGATGTCCTATTTGGCCCAACACGACTTTCTCACAGAGTTGCCCAACCGCATGTTGCTGAGCGACCGCTTGACACAAGCGATCGCGTCGGCGCAGCGACACCGCACATCCCTTGCGGTACTGTTCGTGGATGTGGATCACTTCAAGGGCATCAACGACAGCCTGGGACATGCGATTGGAGATCAGCTTCTAAAGTCGATCGCACAACGCCTGGTCGCATGCGTGCGCCACTCGGACACGGTCAGTCGTCAAGGTGGGGATGAGTTCCTGGTTCTACTCTCAGAAGTGCTCCATGCGCAAGATGCGGCTGTGAGTGCGGACAAGATACTCGCGGCTCTGAGCGCACCCCACAGCGTCGGCAATCGGGATGTGCACGTCACGGTAAGCGTCGGCATCGGTGTGTACCCCGATGATGGTGCGGATGCCGAGACACTCCTGAAGAATGCAGACGCTGCACTGTTCCACGCCAAGGCCCAAGGGCGCGGCAACCATCAGTTCTTCAAGCCTGACATGAACGTGCGCGCGGGCAAGCGCTATTCTGAAGCATTACGGCGCCCGGGCGTACACGGTCACGGCGCAGAGAGGCCATAGGCATAAGTCAGGCGTTCTGAGATGAACCGGGTCGAGACCGCTCGCAAACGCAAGCACCTGTTGTGCGCAGCAGAACTCGACGCCCCCGCAGGTGCAATCTCCAGCGCCCTCAATTTGCGCCAATTTTGTGATCCGGCTGGCCCGCCACGATGGGAAGTAAGGTCCGATCAGGCCCCGCGTTGCAGTGCGTGAGCTAGCGTACAGACCCGTCCAGGCGTCCTGCATAGCTTCTCGTTTATGGCAACGGCGTCAAGACGCACCCTGTTCAGCAGGACCTGGCTGGCGTGAGGGGTGGGTCGGTCGAATAAGGGCATGCTAATCATCGCATCAACAATCGGGAGAAGCCCATGAATGATCCATCAGAGTTGAGCCGCAGTGACCACGCGAGCTTTGAGCAAATCAACGGGCACGCGGCCGATGCGGGGTTTGTCGGCCATAGACTAAACTTGGCCTCCCCCACAATGTTCCACCCCGTTACCGCTGAGCGTGCGGATTACCTTCGAATACGGAATCTGGCGTCGCGCGGTCAAGCGCTTGGCACGGAGAATGGCCGAAACAACAACTTCGTGACGGTGTTTTCTCACGAGCTAGGCAATTCTCTGGGTGCGATCCGCAGTGCGGCCGACATTCTGCGCCTGGATACGTCTGCAGATCCCTCCGCGGTGAAGGCGCGAATACTCATCGAACGACAGGTTGGGCAGATGGCCCGTCTCGTCGAGGACCTTCTTGACGCGTCACGCGTCCGAAGCGGCCAGCTGCGCCTGCAGTGCGAACGAATCGATCTGCGCATGCTTGCAGCTCACGCCGCTCAGACCGTCGAATTCGCCCTGCAACAGCGCCGGCACCGGATGACCATATCATTCCCGGATGCGCCGGTGTGGCTACAGGCGGATCCCGCCCGACTCGAGCAGGTGTTTGTGAATCTGCTCTTGAACGCAGCGAAGTACACGGACGCGGGGGGCAATGTAGAGTTAATCGTGGAACGGGAAAATGGTGAAGCGATCGTCCGCATTCGCGACTCTGGCATCGGCATTGCCCCTGATGTATTGCCCCACGTGTTTGATCTGTTCGTCCAGGCGGATCCGTCATCGCACCGCGCGGACGCGGGTCTCGGTATCGGACTCGCTTTGGTGCGCAGTCTGGTCGAGCGCCATGGTGGCCGCGTCACCGTGGTAAGCGCTGGCCTCGGACACGGAAGCGAGTTCACGGTTCGCCTACCAAGGCCCGTGTAGTAGTCTTGATCTTTGAAGTGACCGAGAACGAGCCCTCGCGAGATGTTGGACCCCTGCAAGACATTTTCACCGATTACAAGCGTCACGGAATGATTACGGCGATTGGCCGATTTTGGTGCCGGCCGTTCGGGCCTCAACATCCTGGCGGAATTTCAGCCGGATGTCGTTAAATAGGGAATGAATGATTCTCGCGGCCGGACCGGAAGCAACCGGCTTTCAGGCCCTGCTGTTGACGGCTTACTGTAGATCAACTCGCAGGCAAGGCTGATCCATGTTCGACGGTAACCGCGTGCGGCATCGGCATCACGCCGTCGCTAGATCTCGAGCGGCTCACCAGTGCATAGCGGCTACTCTACGTGTGAGAGCGCAGCGACAAAAGGAATGCGACGGTCCAGGATGACGCATGGCAATTCAGACCTCATCGCTGCAGCGCGACGCCCCCGCATTCCACCGGGTGCCTCACCGCTACTCGAATTCCTTGCGCCCGCACGATCGAAGGATCAAAGCACGCTACGTGCCGTTGAGTGTCCCGCTCCCCGCAACGACTGGGGACCCGACTCGTATTCTGATCGTAGATGACATTCTTACGACCAGACCGCTCGAGCATCAGCTGCATAGCTTGGGGTACTGGACGACACGGGTTGCGTTATCCGGCGAGATGGCCCTGAAAGTGGCGCAGGACTTCGCACCGTCTGTTGTACTGCTCGCCATCGAGCTCGCCGATATGAGTTCCTATCGACTCGCTACGCAGTTGCGCAACCGGGCCGGGGCCCGCGAATTGCGCTTGATTGCATTGACTGGCGATTGCGCGTATCCAGGTCGTGATCTGGCGCGGCAGGCTGGCTTCGAGCGCTATCTTGCCAAACCGGTCAATATCGGCACTTTAAACCAGCTCCTGCGCTTACCCGGCGGAGCCACGCGCAGCAATTGATGCGGGTTTTCGAGGTCGCGAGCGCCTAAACTGCACGGCATACGGATTTGGCCGTAGCATCTTGCGGACTTCATGGCCCCTTCGCCGCCTTCGCCGCTGCAGAATCACATTCTCAAGGCACTGCCCCAAGCAGTTCGTGAGCGGCTGTATCCACATTTGAAGCTGGTAGCGCTGCCCAGCGGCGGAGTTCTTTATGAATCCGGAGCTCCACTGCGACAGGTCTATTTCCCAATTGACTGCGTGATCTCGCTCCTCTACGTGCTGGAGAATGGAGCCTCGGCTGAGATCTCCGTGGTAGGCAACGAGGGGGCCGTGGGCTTGTCGCTTTTCATCGGCGGCGAGACCACCACCTCGCGAGCCATCATCCACAGCGGCGGTTCGGCTTACCGCCTCACCGGCCGGAGGCTCAAGGCGGAATTCGAAGGCCATGGGGACATGCTGCACATCCTGCTTCGCTACTCGCAGTCTTTGCTCACCCAGATGGCGCAGACCGCCATCTGTAATCGGCATCACAGCGTGGATCAACAACTGTGTCGCTGGCTGCTGTTGTCCCTGGACCGCCTGCCTTCCAACAAGCTGACGGTCACACAAGAGCTGATCGCCAGCATGCTGGGTGTTCGTCGCGAGGGCGTAACAGCCGCCGCAGGCAAGTTGCAAAAGCTCGGCGTGATCAAGTGCACGCGCGGCCAGATAACCGTCCTTGACCGGCCACGACTGGAGAAACTGTCGTGTGAATGCTACGCACTAGTGAAGACCGAAACGGACCGCGTCCTGCACGCGAGTCCGCTATACCGAATCGCAGAACGCTAGCCGCAGGCAGAGCGGCGCCCCGCCCTGCTGGCCTGCCCGGACATGCTCCGAGCTGTGCGACTGGCGCTCAGAGCCCGTCCTTCCTACATATCCATCCCACCCATGCCGCCACCGGCTCGTGCCTCGTCCTTCGGAGCCTCGGCAATCATCACCTCGGTCGTGAGCAACAGCCCCGCCACTGAGGCAGCATTCTGCAGCGCAAGCCGCGTGACCTTCGTCGGATCCAGAATGCCAGTCGCGGTCGTCGTTCCGTCGCCGGCTTCGTCCGAGGTGCTGGAAGCGACTTCCTTCAGCATCTGCGCGCCTATATTCTCGAACTTGTCCTGAAGCTCGATCTCCTTCGCAACCGACACGCCGTCCTTGGTTATGGTTGGCCCGCCGTAGCTCTTTTCCAAAGCCGCATTACGGCCTTTAGGGCCAAGTGTCGCCTTCACACGCCACAATTCAACCAAATTCTGCAGCGACCAACACGAGACAAAACAGCACGATCCAAACGACGTATGTGACCAGCGGGCGCCGCTTCGTCGCCTGGGAATCGGCCAACGGCTCCGGTGCAAAGACAGCCGGATTTGGCCGTGTGGGCAACAGCCTGACGAGACGCTCAGCCAGCGTATTTGATTCCAGGCGCTGCAATGCGTGGTTGGGTATCGCCTCGAGGAGTGAAGCCAGCTTCTGCACGCAGACAGCGGCGGGCATGGTAGCCAGGGATGCAGCTTCGCTCCAGGGATCCAGGCTCATTCGGCCCAGAATAGAGGCCAGCGCGAGCGGTACACCATTGCGGTCGTCGCCGAGAGGTTCGAAAAGAAATGCTGTGTACTGCAGACCGGGATGAGTAGGTGAGGGTCGCTTCTTCATGTCAGTTTTGCAGGCAAGCGAAAAACCGGGCCTCCGGCCCGGTTGCAGAGCGCGTAAATCGCAGGTTTGGCAGCAATTACGAGCTCAACCCGCAAGCTCGCCGCGGTGCTGTTCGCCATTCCAGTCAACCTCGGAGTCAACTTGCCACTCAGGATAGAGAGCCGCACGCCCCGAAACAGCACCACCTTCATCTTCCCAGATGTCCAACTCGGTGATCTGCCGGCTGCGTGGCCCGCCGCCATCTGCCACTCGCGCGCCGCTCACGGGCCAAGGTAAGGCAATGCCGCCCCTGGTCACCCGCGGCGCGGCGCGCTCGTTCATAGATGGCTCGTAACGCATGACTTTCTCCTGGTTGCCGCGCTCATCTCAACGCGGCTGGCGGATTGCTGATGACTACTTCAACGCGGCGGTTCTGCTGTCGGCCAGCCGCCGAATCGTTGTCGGCAACTGGGTCGCTGCGACCCTTGCCGGATGCAGCCAATCGCGTTGCGCCAATTCCCTGTGCCGTCAAATACGACTTCACCGATTGAGCGCGGCGCTCGGAGAGCACCTGGTTGTAGTCTTCACTACCCACGCTATCCGTGTAGCCTTGGATCGCCACATTGCGATCCGGGTATTTGTCGAGGAACGCGGCTAGTTTGTTCAAATTGCCCGTCGCGCCCGACTTCAGGTCGGCCTTGCCGGTGGTGAACAGGACATCGCCGAGCGTCAATACCAAACCGCGGTCTGTGGGTCTGGCGTGCAACGCGTCAATCTGTCGCTGCAGCTCCGCTGACTGTTGCTCGGAGTTTGCAGCGGCCAGCTGCGCCGCATTGGCGTCGCTGCGCGCCTGATCTGCCGCCGCCTTCTGCTCGGCTCCTTCGGCTCGCGCTGTCGCGACCTGGCCCTTGGCAGCATCTGCTTCACGTGTGCGGGCGTCCAGCCGGGACTTGTCGCGATCCGCGGTGAGCGCCGCCCGCTGATCTTCAGCGAATCGAGTTTCGGCCATTGCCTTCGCCGTATCGACCTTGCGGTCGGCCAGATAAACCTTGTGCGCGGCCAATTCCTTATTTGTCTCTGGTTGCTCGGCTGCCCGCACGGCGAGATCCGCATCCTTGATAGCCGCCGCTGCGCGGCTCGCGAGATTCGGATCGGACTGCAGTTGTGTCAGCTTGACGCGTGCTTCCATGGCACCCTCAGGTTTGACCGGGGCAGCCGCACATGCTGCGAGCATTATAGCTGCCACTGCCGTGGCAATCAGTCTGCTGTGAACAGTCTTACTGTTGTGGTTTGTCTTGTTCATTGCTTGTCTCCCGAACCGCGTTTCATTTCATCGACCAGCGTGCCGTTACTACGCTTCATCTCCTCGTTCACAGCGCCGGCCTTGACAGCCGAGGCCTTCGCGGAGGCCAGCTCTGCCTCGGCCCGCGACTGATCGGCGAAGTGCTCCGCTATCACCATTTTTCTTTCCGTGATCGCACTATCTGCCAACGTGAGCTTGGCGTGCGCTTCACCCAGTTCTCCAGGCGCGTAACGCGCGGCCTCGCCCCGTTCGGCGGTGGCGATTGCCTGCTGCGCGGCCTGCACATTGGCCAGGGGAGCGGGCGGGGTCGATGCGCAGGCTCCAAGCACAAACAGGCCTGTAACACCGAGCGCCGTCCGCACGCGAGAGCCGCAGTTTGCTTGCGATGTTCTTTTCATGTCAGTTCTCTACTGTTGAAGGAGGGGCCGGCGTACCGGCACCCATCAGAAGGACAGTGTGCGCTCTCGGGGAGTCGGTGTCGGTGCGCGAGCGTACACAGGATGCGCACGCCGGTTGTAGCCGGCTTTTCGTGCTATTTGAGTCTCATGTCGTTGGTGACCGACTTGACACCATTGACTGCACTCGCAACCCGCACGGCGCCTTTGATATCGGCGCTCGAGCTCACGAAGCCGCTCAATTGCACGACGCCTTTGAACGTTTCAACCTGGACCTCGGAAACCTTGAGTCCCGGCTCATTGAAAATGGCGGCCTTCACCTTGGTTGTGATGACGCTGTCATCGACGTATTCACCCGCCCCCTCATGGGTCCGTGTGGCGGCGCAACCCAGGCTCGCGAGCAATACCAAGCCGCAGAACAGTGTGGACAGAGATCTGATTCTTTGCATGACAGACCCCGTTAGCCGCGCGCACTGCGCCGCACAAAGTTGACGACAACCAGAAGCATGACGGCTCCCAGAAACGAGACGAGCAGACTCGGGAGACTGAAGTTGCTTTGATTGATGGTTGATACCCCGACGAGCGGACTCAAGATCCAGCCGCCGAGCGCTGCGCCAACGACGCCCACCACGACATTGAGCAGAATGCCCTCCTGCGTTCGCATGACGGTGCTCGCCGCCCATCCAAGCAATCCACCGACCACGAGCCACACTAAAATATTCATGAGTTATGTGCTCTTATTTGTACTGAGGGCAAGTTACTGACATTCAGTAACTTGATCTGTACGGCGGCGCACCGATGACTGTCGAGCGCGCACTCGGGGCTTTGACGCGCGCTGCAATGACCCCGATTTCGAGCAGAAAGCAATCCAACCTCTGCCGCCACCCAGCGGGCAGCGGGAATCGGTGCGTGCTTTGTCGCCGTGGGCCAGCGCAACCTCGACCTGATGCGCGTACTCGAACACATGTTGAGCTTTCAAAGGGAGGTGTGGCCCGCGACTCATCGGGACGCCAGGACCACTCGAGGCATCAGACTGCTGTTCGATCACCCGCACCCCTTGTGGAGCCCTGGAATCCCTCGGCATTGATCCCACGAAAGAGCGGAGGCCTATGACACCGCACGACTGGCTCGACCGCCCCAGTAGTTGAGCTGAATTCTCAACCGACCGAGCGCCCTGGTTGTTGAACGAGACCCAGTCGGGATAGCCAATCACAGCCGATCAGAGCCTGTCGCAGATGTCCTGGTCCATCGGCCCGTCCCGACCCAAAGTCGCCGGTTACAACTGACGGCTCTAGGGATGCCAAAAACCTGGAGTTACTTCGGAAAAATAACGGGCAGGGCGACATCCGCCGTAAGAAGGCAGCGGGCGCTGTGTCCACAAAAGGGCACCACTACCGTCTGATGCTGTGCGCCGAAGTTGTCGTTCATGTACTTGGCATACGCTAAACCGCGGGCGAGCCGGGTGGGTCCTTGCGCCATGGCAGGACACGAGACGTCGAATATCCCGGATGGCAATATATCCGAGTCACCAAGCAGGTAAGTCACGGGGCGCGACGAAGCCTGGGCCCTTAGCCGCTCCTCCGTTTGCCGCGCGGCATAGCCATGACGGTTCTTCAGGCCATAGGGCCAGTCATCAAAGCCAGTACAATTTGCAGCATCTGCAAACGCGACAAACGCGGGCGGCGGATTGAGCGGGGGCGGTGGTCTGAAACCCGGCGCTGCCGCCGAGATGTTCGACGGCAAGGCGCTGGCGGTCGGCCGGGTACCATCCAGGTAAGCGTAGGAAGATGGATTAGCGACAACATAAGAAATCGCAATTCCGGGCAAGTCGAACACGGCGCTGACCATCTCATAGCGGGTGACAAACTGGCCGCCTGCGGAATGGCCAGCTATAACAACGGTATGTAAATTGGGGAAATGCCGTCTGTCTGCCAGCCGGCGCATAATCTCATCCATGAAGTCGAAGGATGCGAGCTCGGCATGCCCGACTTCAGGTCCGCCCGATCGCCACGTGTCAGGCCGTTGGTTCTCGCAGAGCCAATTTGCCTCATCGGCGGCCATGCTATCCATACAATGACCCGCTTCATTGCCGGGAGCGGCGCTGTTGGATGCGAATCGTGGGGCAACAATGACGGTGTCATTGAGTGCTCCGTCCAGAAAGGCAGCCGCGAGCGCCGTTCGAAAGTGGTTGTCTGCATCGCGATTGATGCCATGCACAAACACAAGTGCGCGACTGATACGCTCGTTTCTTGCCTCTAGAGAATACGATCGATACACAAGTAGCTTCGACGGCTCGCCTTTGATTGTTATCCACTCGGTGCACTCGGCCTTCGCCGATACGCATGGGTCAGCAAACGCCGCCAGGGCAGCGAGCAGTATCGAGTGCATTGACGCAATTTACAGGAACGGCAGCTTTCTGGCGCAGCGTCGTCATATCGGAATGTCGGGAGTTGGCCGCTATGAATAGCTCTCCATAACGGCCATTATGCACAGTGCCCAGTTATGCGCAGTGGCGCGTCGGTGGCCCGGCAAATTGGCCACCGACGCGGCTGCCGCTTATGCCGCTTTAATCTGGCGGAGAGAGAGGGATTACTCGGCGCTGCGCGCCTCGCCCCTTCGGGGCCGCCCTCCGGGTGTTGACACCACAGGAGACCCCCGCTTCATGGCCACCACGGCGCGCAATATAACGCGGGCCTGACCGCGTACCCTACGGGCGTTATCCCTCTCTTCCATGGCGCAGCCCTGGAGTGGACTCGGACCGATTGATCCGCATGCCGCCTTAATTTTGGCGGAGAGAGAGGGAGGGTAAGATGGGCCCATGGCTGACCTTTCCCGCAAGCGCGATCGTGATCGCCTCGCACCTCGCCGCGAACCGTACTGGCAGCGGCTCGAGGAGGGGGCGTACCTTGGATTTCGGCGCGGTCCAAATACCTGGCTCGCTCGCTTCCGAGGACGGGACGGGAAGCAGCAATACCAACCACTCGGCGAAGCGCTCGAATTCGATGAAGCTAAAGAGCGAGCGGAGGATTGGCTCTCGCAGCTCGCTGGATCACCAGTTCGAACTGTAAAGAGGGGTACGGTAATCGCCGCGCTGACCGCTTACCTGACCGATCTGCGTCGGCATGACCGGGCCGACGCTGCAAAAACAGCAGACGGCCGCTTCAAGACGGCTCTCGGGTTCGATCGCAAAACCCAGAGCTATACAGATCCCCTGGCTCAACTGCAGCTTGAGGGAGCTACTCGGGATGATTTCCAAGACTGGCGAGATCGGATTCGGCCGGGACGGTTGCCGCGGACTGTCAATCGGCTCGTGCGTGCAGTCGTTGCCGGGCTAAACCGCGCCAATGCGCTCGGACACATCGGTAATGCCGCCGCCTGGCGTCTTGAGGGGCTGTCCGATGATGACGAGTCTGAGACCGCGGTGTTCCTGGAGCCTAGCCAGCGACAGGCGCTGATACATGCTGCGACCCCCGACGCGGCCGGTTTCCTACGCGGCCTGGAACACTCGGGTGCACGCCCAAAGGAGCTTGCGTCTGCGGTCGTTGCAGACTTCGATGGGAGCGGGTGAAGCTTTCGCATCGAAAGGGTCGTCCGCCGAAATTGCGCTCCAGGTATGTAGTGCTGGACGCAGATGCGATCGCGTTCTTCAGATCGCACGCGAATGGCAAGCGCTCAACGGATCCCCTCTTCTCAGACAATGGAAAACCATGGCGCCGTGATCGATGGGCCGGGGAAGTTCGGGCCGCGATCGGAAAGCATAACGAGGCAGCGGACCAGCATGCCCGCATTCCGACTGATGCTTCCGCATACAGTTTCCGACATGCGCGGATCAGTGAATTGTTGCAGGTGTACGGAGTGGACCCACTTACCGTTGCCGCTCAGACGGGCACTAGCCTTCGGATGATCGAGCGGACGTATTTCAAGTTTATCCGGTCAGCGATGCTGGCGAAGCTAGCCAATCTAAAAAGGCCACCCGCAGACAGCTCGCAACTCACTGAGCATCAAAACTGACACCTGCCAGCGTGAACTCACGAACATCTCCCAGTACTGCGATTGAACGAGACGGAATGAGACGGATTGCGACTTCGTTTTGAGCGCTGAGCGGTTGCAGCAGGATCAAAACCCGCGATAGTGACCAGCATAATCAACAAGTTACTTATTCAACTCCCGTCCGGCCCCCTCTACTTCCTTCGATTCCCCATGGCTGCCACCAAACCTGCCACCAGCGATTGGGTAAACCGCGGCCATCCTAGGCCCGGGCTCGCGAGCACCACGAACCATCTTCCCATCTTCTGCGGCCAGCAAACTGAGCCGTGTCACGTTACACCGGTCCGGCGGCAGACGCGTCACCCCGAGCGACCCGATAGGAGTCGCGGAAAGTGGCGCATCGTCTCAGGATCTGCAACGGAGAAGATGCTGGACGCTGTGACCGTCTCGGAGCCGTGAGCGCGAGACGCAGGTCGCTAACAGCAAGCATCTAGGTTGACCGCTTCTATAGAGAATAGAATCCTGGCTTCGGAAAACCGGAGCAGAGCATGATTTTCGACAGAGAGCCAACCGACTGGGCGGACCTGCAAAACCTGGTAGCCCAAATGTTTTTGGAGCTCGGTTGCGACGTCGGGGTGGGCCAGCATGTTGATCTGGTCCGTGGGAAAAAGGAGATTGACGTTCTGGTAAAAGACCCAGAAACGACGCCGACTTCTCAATATCTCTGCGAGTGCAAGTTTTGGAGCAAACCCATTCCGCAGGAAGTCGTTCACTCCTTCAGGACGATCGTCTCTGATTATGGGGCGCATCGGGGATTTGTCATTTCCCGCGCCGGGTTCCAGTCTGGCGCCCGAGAGGCTGTGCAAAAAACGAACGTCGACCTGGTCACCTTCGAAGAGTTGCAAGGCATATTTGTCGGGCGGTGGCGAGTTTCGATGGGTAAGCGCTTCATGCCCTATGCCGACCGTCTATTCCCTTATTGGGACTTCCCGGGCAGGCAACCGAAAATCAAATGGACACCCTGGCATGTTGAGAAGCAACAGTTGTTGACAGAGGCCTACCTGCCTTTGGTGAATCTAGGCCCAACGCTCGAGCGGGGTGGGTTCCAATGGAAACTCCCAATGATTCTCCCGCAACTTGATGATCAACGAAATTGCGTCGGGGAGATTGCCCTCGGTACCGCCAGACAGGTTTACGATTTCATCGACGCCAAGAAGGATGTTGCTTTACGGGATTTTCAGGTGATCTACGGTGAGATTGAGGCCTGACGCCGCGGCAACTGGCTGCTACAAGTTGTCCTTCACCCACCAAAGGATGTTCTTAACCGTGGTCTTGAATGGCAGTGAGTCGATTGGGCTGGCGTCAGCCATATTTTTGATGAAATCGCGCATAAGGGGATCATGAAACACAACCTGCGCTAAGCCGCGCGCAGTATCGATATCGGTCGCGTCATATAGCACGTCGATGACTGCAGTGTCGTCTCGCAGAGCAGTGGCGCGCCAGATGAAACGTGGCATCGGCCACGTAACAGCAGAAAACCTTACTGCCCCCGCGATGTTGGGCGTTTTGCGCAGCTCCTCCCTGACCTCATTGACCGTCGTGAGATAGACATCCCATTCGAGATTGTGGAGTTTCAACTCCGGAACAATTCTGGTGAATTGCACCAACGCTTCGTTCAATTCAGTGACCCGCTTGAGTGCCCAGTCCCAGGTGAGACGTACTTTGTGGTACAGCGGAACCAGGAGTATGTCAGGCACCGCGCGTACATCCCCAGTACCATGGTCTGGAAACCACGAGGTGCTCAGTGAGTCGTATTCGCGGGCGGGTAGTCCAGGGTATTCGACTTCGACGCGCTTCCCATCTAGTTCCATACGCGCAAATGGACCGATTTGATCGTCATGCACGTATATCTTGTCAATTCGGCTTGAGCGCAGCACCAGCCCCGATACGCTAAGCGGGGTTGGTAGTCCTCCCAGGTTATAGCCCACAATGGCAAGGGCATGTTTGCCCATGCGCGCGTAGCGAATTCCCGTGACATGCTCCACCAGGTCGATGCCGAGGATCAGGGGGATGCGAGCGTGCACATAGGAATAGATCGCCGCGTGGAGGACCTTGCCTTCCGCGACTCGAATCAGAAATGGCTCGAGATTAACGCTCTTGATAGCGTGTGCCATCATGTGTGTCGAGAGCCCTTGATTGGGAATAACCCGGGACTCAGTCGGCAGCAAGTGAGTGGCGGCCCGGGTTATTTCAATTGGCGTGAGAAGCTGGTGTTGGAATTCACGGGCGGTTGCTTGGAAGAGCGTCCACAGGGCACTGGTTGCGCATGCGGCAACCACGCTGTCCTGCTCTTGAAAGGGAAGGGTCTTGACGATCCCCAGCCTTACACCAAACAGATTCGCTTCGAACTCTCGTGTCGCGGGAAAGTGTCGCGTTTCATTGTCCGAATATGTTGTGAGGCATGTCCGTCCAATGACGGTTTGCGGGAGCGGTTTGATGACCAGAAATCCCAAATACGCGCCTTTGAGATCTCCAACCTTCAGTTTTGTTTCATCGCCGGAAAGACACGCTTGAATCGCGTCCTGGGTGAACTCTTCGCGGAAGACATGAATGCGTATGCAGGTCTTTCTGTACGCCGGAAAACACCGCACGTAATAGGCGGCGTAATCCTCCAGAAAGTCGCGGTCGATGTATTTCCGCTCGACGAGAAGGGTCTTGGCGTTTAGTTTGGTGAGGTAATGGTCGAAGTACTCCGTGTGCCGCTTCGCGCGGATTTCATCCTCGGACTGGTGATGGGACCCCTCAGCGATGAGGGTAACCAAGTGACCGAGGTTATACGGAAAGACTTCGAATGGGCGTTTGCTCAAGCGGGCAGGATCGAGAAAGGGCCACAGGCTACACGGTAAATGGTTCGTGAAGCTTGGCTGGATCGATCTCGCGTCCTTTCTCGAGCAGCGCCGCCGTCTCTTGGACGCGGCTCTCCGATTCTTGGATTGATTTCTGTCCGGCCGCGCTCTTGAACCACTCGATCGCGCGGCGAGCCATTTCTCGCGGGTCTTCGCGATCAGGTTGATTCATGGATGAGCACTCCGGAGGTACTGTTAGACACTGGTATGAAGGGGTCGCAAATCTCAGGCCGGAAACGCGCAATTTGCGGAACTGACGTATAAAACGTCTCACAACTACAACGGGATATAGGGACCGCTTGCGCCTGGATAAGTTCAACGCTGCTCCGGCATGTACTGCACCTTATCCCCAAGATCGCTCCCAGACTGCGACTCCGCCAGCAACTCTTTGTTTTTCTTAGGCGCGGACTGTAAACCAGCGGTTGCAGGATCGCAACCCGGCTGGCCAAGAAGCTGCAGGGCCACTCACCGCTCGGACGAGTCGGCCTTCCGGAGCAGACGGGTGTAGGCCGCCCGGACGATGTCTTCCAGTGCCTCGGCATCCTGGCGCTGCAGGTTCGGATCGTTTCGAAGCGCCTTGGAGATTTGAGCCAGAGGCTCCGGAGCTGGTGCTTTAGCGGCGTATAGGACGAAGTCCCCCGGATTGAGCCCGGACCACGCGGATAAGGACGCCAGCCCATCCGCGTCCGGCCGCCGGTTTTGCGACATCCTTGCCAGCGTAGAGGCCCCGACGGCCGCCTCGTCCGCCACCTGCTTCCAATTCAGGTTGCGTGATTCACGGGTCGCGTCCAGAGCCCTGTAGAACCCTTCGAAATCAAAAACCCGATCACGATCAGTCACTTGTAGCTCCAGGCCGGCAATTTCATTTTAGCAATTGACAACCTAATTTGCAAGTAGTACGGTGAAATTGCTAATTCGCAATTCATTGCGATAACGGAACCCACCGATCTATAGTAGCTGACAGGTGACATATGCAGGCGACGAATGAAACGGTCCACGCGGGTAAAGACGATGAGCGCAAGCTCGTCGAAGTCGAACTGAACGGTACGCCGAAGCGCATCGCGGGCGGGGAATACACCGGACGCACGCTGAAGCTTGCCTTGGGCGTACCCGTGGAGCACGAACTCGACGAGGTGATCAAGGGAGAGTTCAAGGAGATTCCGAACGACAAGAAGGTGCACGTACACGGCGGCGAGAAGTTCGTCTCGCACTGCGGCCAGGGACAGTCCTCGTGAGCACCGACGAGACCGAGCTGGCGAGCCTGCGGGAAATCTCCCCGCAGGCGTCGCTCCTCCAGGACGGCGGCATTCCCAGCGTGTTGCTGCCACAGACCCGGTTGGTGACACCCTCAGGCGTTCAGATCATGGACACTGTGCTGTGCCCGAAGGGACTGAGCGGCTATGTGACACGCCTGCTGCTGGAGCGTCGGATTCCAGAGAAGGGGAATCTCAACTGGCAGCAAGTGATGCTGCTCGGACGTGCCTGGCACACCTGGAGTTGGAATCAGGTCTCGCCGGATCAGTCCTGGATTCGCATCTTTGCGGAACACGCGAGGGCACTGCGATGAACATTCACTTGCGACTGTTCCGGGCACTTCTCCGACAGATTCACGAGGATCTCTCACGAGCCCATCCTTTCGCGGGCGAGCGGGTTGGCTTTCTTACCTGCGGCGTGGCGACGCTCACAGATTCCGGCCTTCTACTTCTTGGCGAGGCTTGGCACCCCGTAGCGGACGAGGACTACGTCAAAGACGCTCACGTCGGAGCCTGCATCGGCGGCGGCGCATTCCGCAAGGTTTTCCAGATCGCCTGCTGTGAGCCCGTCGCAGTCTTGCATGTGCATCGACATGACCATCTTGGACGGCCCGGATTCAGTTTCACGGACGAACGCAGCATGCGCGAGTTCGTGCCGGGTTTCTTCAACGCCTGCCGCTCGCGCCCACACGGGGCGTTGGTGCTGAGCCATAACTCCGCCGTCGGGGCGATATGGACCGAAGTCCACGGGCGGCGGCACGCACTCGGGACCGTCGAGGTCATCGGTCGACCTTGCGAACGATGGAGACTCTCATGAAGGTACGCTCGAAGCGCCAGTCCTTTCTCGGTGAACACAGCGATGAGGTGCTCGCGAGCACGACCATCGGCATCGTCGGCGCCAGTGGCGGCGGCACGCCCATCGCGCAGGCCGTGGCGCACATCGGCTTTGGCACCACGCATCTGTTCGATCCTGACTTTGCCGAGGAGCATCACCGTCATCGGCTGATCGGTATCAGCTCGGCAGCGGTGAAGCACAAATGGAAGAAGGTGCGTGTGGCGCAACGGCTCATGTGGCGCGTTCATCCTGAGGGACGCGTGTTCGCACATGCTTGCCCGTGGCAGGAGGCGCACGAAATTCTGCGCTCCTGTGACTTGGTGTTCTCCTGTGTCGACGGATATCTCGTGCGTGACGAGTTGGAGCGGTACCTGCGTCGCTTCCACGTGCCGCTCATCGATATCGGCATGGACGTCGCGCAGCACGAAGCCGGACATTCAATCTATGGTCAGGCAATCCTGTCGCTGCCGGGCAGCCATTGCATGAGATGTTTCGGCTTCCTCCGGGATGAACTGCTCCAGGAAGAGGCGCGTCGTTATGGCGAGGCCGGTGAGCGCGCGCAGGTCGTTTGGCCGAATGCCGCGCTTGCCTCGACCGCAGTAGGCATGGCGATGAGCCTGTTCCTGCCGTGGCACTCGACACTCACGATTGCTCCATACCTCGTCTATGACGGTAACCGACTGGAGATTGCGCCGAGCACGAGGCTGCAGCACTTGGAGGAATTGCCTTGCCGACATTACGGGTCGTCGGCACGCACCGGCGACCTGATGCTCTCCGCGAGCGCCCGCGTCTGACTCGCGCTGCCAAGAGCTGGGAATCGCCTGAGAAGGACCGCCAGCGCTGGCCCGTCTGCGTCTTCAAGAGCTTGTACACTATGCGCGGCGGTCGGCCGGGCACCAGCCGCGTGCTGTTAGAGATCAGACTCGTCACTCAAAATTTACTGAAGTCCTTGCCTCGTGGCCTAGGCCGCGGGTTGGGCGTCAGCTCACAATCCCTCTCTCCGCAACTGGAGCATCGCAGCCGTTTCGCTAGCTCTTCGAGCGGAACCTCCCACCCTACGATTTGAGCCAAGCTGTGCGGCTCTGCCACTCGGGTATGGCGGCATTTTCGGCAGGCGATCCTAAGGAGATAATCACCGAACTCATCTCCAAGTTTCAGTACCGAAAACCTGCGCATAGGGCGCAAAGCATGCCGCGACCAGAGGCCCTCCTCAGCAAGGCTTGATGCTTTTCACTGTATGCCGACGCACTCAGGACTGCGACTGGCGTTAGGTTTCTCTGCCGGACCACAATGCTCTTCATTATTTCGGCGAGCGCGAACGCGGCACGGAGGAATGAACAGGACGTAGAACGGGTGCCTGGTGCCGCATCTCAAGAACACGCTGATCGCTCCCGGCGCTCAGCGGGTAGGAGGTGCTCGCTCGCGAGCGGCCGCAAGGATCTGCTCCGCGATCAACTGCCGGTCAGTTCGAGCTGGCGGCATTCGGTCAACGAATCTTCTGACTTGGGCGGCGGCTTCGTGCTGCCCTTCTCGTTCCATGAGTTGAGCGAAAGCCATCCAGCCGCGCTCGACTTCCTGACGCGTTTGTCTCACGCGGGAATATCCATTCTCAGGGCGAACATCTCCTGAGCGCAGCTCCCGCGCGATAGCCTCGGCTCGCTCTCGCATGAAAGTAGAGTCGCCTCGAGCAGCGGCCCGGTAGATGCCCGTTTTGCGATTTCCGTGCTGACTGCCGCGGACGGCCCGCTCGGTGGCATTGGCTTCTACCCCGAGCTCACGCAGGTACCGCGCGAAGTCTCGCCGCCAATCTCGGAGCGTCGCATTATAGATGTTCAGTCGTTCGCCACGCTCGCTCATCGCTTTAACCACCAGGTGCACGTGTGGGTGTCCCTGGTCGGTGTGCAGGGCCATCGCATATCGATGCTGGGCTCCGAACTTCTCCCTCGCGAATTTCTTCACTGCCTTATGGAGCTTGTCTGCTGGCGTGCCCTTGGGCATCGAAAACACGATGTTGTGGACAAGCTTCGGTGTCTTGCGACCCGCCGCAATCCCTCGCTCCGTGTGATGCCGCCGCTCGTCGATCTCCAGGTCCCAGTCCTTCAGCAACCCCCGCCCGAGGCCTTTCTCGGTCAGGATCGCCCCGTCATCCGTTTCAAGCTCGGCACGCTTTTCAAGATAGGCAAGATGCGTGGCGACGCCCCGGATAGTTCGAGCACCTCCCGAAACTTTGATCATCACTTCGGGAACGCCGCGCGCCGTGCGACTGGCATGCGCGATCTCAGCGGGAGTGGGTGCATGCCGATGGCCGGGGCCTCGACGACCATAGGAGGCGATATCGAGCAGGGGTACCTGAGATCGTAAGTCAACGAGTCGTTTCGGCACCGCCGCTCTCCCACGACTTCACGTTCGCCAGCATTAGCCCCTTCACGTGATCCCTCAAGCCCTCCAGCGCTCTCAGGACCGCTCGGAGATCCGCAGGCATCGGACCGGTCAGATTGCCCGTCTGATTGGCGACCCGAGCAATCTGATTGAGGTTACGCCCTATCATCCCGAGCTCACCCACGGCTCGTTTGAGTTCGAGCAACTCCCGCTCCGGCAACGGAGTCAGAGTCCGGAGGTGTGCGCGCAACAGCATCGACACGTAGGTGGCCGCAGGAATACCGCGGCCCGTCGCCCGCTCGCGCAATAGCACGTGATCCTCCGGTCGCAGTCGCACCGAGAGGCGAAGATCACGCGGCACCTTGGCCGGCGATTCCGCAACAGGAAGCGCAACAGTGGTGCTGCTGAGCATGAGGGTTACCGAGCGCTTGAGCAGCGCCGACTCGGAGAGACCCAGCTCGTGCGCCAGAGTACCGAAGCGCTGCTTGGTCTCTTCGCTGACCCAAGTTCGAAGGTGAGTGCCGCCGCTTGCCATGCGGCCAATTTGGGCCAAAAAGCCGCCGCTAGGCTATCCTGCAAATCGGTCGAAAACGCGCACTCATTCGTGTTGCAGGAGTAGTTGTCTGTGTGCGAGGTTTCCTGGACTGGCTCCAGGTTCTGTGGACTGGCGCCAGGATGAGTGGACTCAGTCCACGAAACCTTGAACCAACAGCCCGCCAAAGTACTGATTTTCCGAGATCAAGTCGTTCTGTCGGAGATCCGGCCGGCTTGCAGGTCAGTCCACGAAACCTCGCACATCTGCCGCCAGTCCACGAAACCTGGAACACACAGCCGGAATGCAACTCGCTGAATGGACGCATCGGCGTTCTGATTGAGTTTGTAATGGAGACCTGGCTTGTGACTCAACGCGAGGACTTCCTCGCCATCTCGCGGGACCTCGCGATGCACGTAGCAGCGTCTAACCCGCACTCCGTGGATACCATGCTCCGCCAGCCATTCGTTCGAGATCCTAGCATTACCGTAAATACGGTCTTGGAGAACGCATCCGGAAGCTTAGGGGAGAGAGTCACGATCACCAGAATCGTTCGGTGGGACCACGAGCCAGTGCCTCCAACCGCGACGCCGACGCCCCCGCATAACCCGGCAGCGGCAGTGAGATTGAAGCGAGCGTAGTACCGACACCTCCCGACGCTCATAAGGTGTGTTGACAACCGAGTAAGTAGCCAATCTCGATATCCGTGAGCCTGGAGAGTCCACGCCAGATTACCGTGTTGCCGGGCAGGGCGTCATTCGTGCGGTTTAAATATCCGCCGAGGCAGGCCAGCTGCGTAAGACAGCAGTTTAGCGATGCGCGTGTGTGAGACTCTCCGTCGAGCTTTTCGGGGACAAGGCGTCTCAGCAGATCAATCTCCAAAGGCGTGAATGCCAGAGTCGGTTTGAGGTGGCGAGTGCACCGATTGAGCATCGTCATCCAGAAGATGCGCCAACTAAGGATACAGAACATGGAGAGCAATTTGACCAGGCGCTCCGCGGTCCGGAGTTTCGACTGCTCGGCCCGACAGCCAGACTTCAAGATCTTGTGGTAGGTCTCGATTTTCCAGCGCTGCGCGTACCAGTTGAGCTTTTCGATCGCCTCTGACCGCGAAATGATGGGCAGATCGGTGATGAGTTTCCAGTCGATCCGTTCGCGACCGCGTGGCTTGCCTCGCTCAGTCGCATGTAAGCGCTAGAGGCCGTACAATGTACGCGTGACTCTCCCCTCAGCCACGGTCATTTTGCTTCTGCTACTGCCATCACAGCTCTCCATGTTGTTGCGCTGTATGGCATAGGGCATTCGATACACCACCAGCCACTTGCGTTAGAACAAGACAGACTGCAGACAGTATTCATCCAACCAACGATTCGGGATGACCGAAAGTCTTCTGGATCGGATCTTTCCAGGCTCACGATCATTTCCAATCAATCGCTACAAACGCTGCACGTGGAATGCCCAGAGTTGGATTTTGACGTGGGACGAAATGACGGAGCGCTATTCGTTGCGCCAACCCTTCGAGTCAACCGCGTGACAGACATGACCCCATTTATCGCACGGGCAGCTTTGCTTCCTGGCGAAGGCGCCACCGTAGTCTTGCGAGTCGAAGTGCTTGAAACCGGCATACCGGGGCGAGTCGAAATCGACGTTTCTAGCGGCAGTAACCAAGTTGATCAAGCAGCCGTCTCCTACGCACGAACTCAGCGTTGGTACGCCGGTCGAGTGGATGGCTTAGCTCACTCAGTATGGATACGTTGGGGTGTCCGGTTACAAGCTTAACGTGCTTCCTACGAGGTATTTGGACACTGCGCATCGGGTCACTTGAATTTCGACCAGCAAGTGCCCCAGGCCCGCCTGCGCCGATGTAGACGGCGATTGGGCGGCGAAAGGGAAAGGATATCGTGCCGTCAACGCGCACTTACGCACTTACGGGCTAGGTGCCGGTCTCCAAATTCGGTGAAGTAAAATCTGTTACTTCGAGCCTTGACTTGAGTTGCGGGAAGCCTCTCTCAACTCTCGGAGTACATCCCCGAAGGTCACGGATATGGCAAGTGCCGCCGCAGCTACCATCATGAGTTCGTAGAGAAGTGGATGCAGCACTATGCCGCGCGACGTGTAGAGGTATTCCTTAAATCTGAACACCCCGTAGATAGCCAGCCAAATGGCTGGCCCGGTTACCAAAAGTCTAAGGAGAACTTTTTTCCACATGCTACTTGGTACAGCCACAGTCGTTCCCAGCCGTCAGCGCGGCAGCAACCGCAGCCGATATCGCATCATCAGTTAACCCTCTGAGCGTCGTGAGAGCAGGTTGCGCCACCAGACAGTCTCTCTGTCACCACGCCACTATACTAACCAATTACATCGCCCCTGAAGCTAAGCTTCTTTCTCTCGTTCCGGTCGATCGCGCTGTTTGAGTACGCCGTTTTTGTAATCAGTCAAAACGTAGCCCATGCAAAGTGCAAACAGGAGTCCGTAGATCAGCCCATAGGCCCTCACCGGTATTGAAAAACCGAAGTATTTTGGCAATGCGTACTGCGCGCCTCGAATTCCTGCGTATAACAAGCCCAACAGGATCAGTCCTTTTCCCAGAGAGATCGCGTAGATTCGCGATTTCGCCAGTTTGTTGATTTCTGGCTTCTGTTCTTCACTTCTTGCAGTCACAATCCGCATCTCTCGTACGATTTAGTTCAGCTTCCAACATTGCTCCCGCAAGGGAACCCAGTAATCCGAACAAACCACCGACCTTCGCGTCCGCCAGCGCCGCGGACCAATTTTTTGCCGCGACAAATCCTCCAAGGGCGCCGCCGAATCCACCCCCCACACCTTGTGCGGCCACTCCGTTGCCAAGAGCATTGCTCGCCCCCCAGGCGGCGACAGCACCAAGTCCACCGCCCACCGTCCCGCGACGTCCTGCAGTAATACTCGCGGCAGCCCCGCCAACACTCGCGTTGAGCCCGTCAATAGTCTCGGGTGATGCATTGGAGGTTTGAGATACAGCCCTCTCGGCACTCTCCGCTGAGAGCCCCCCCCGCAACGGCACCGATAATACCACCCGCAACAGCCCCTGCGTGTGATGTGCTTGCGCTCTGCGCGGCAGCCATGAAACAGCCTTCGAGCTTTCGCATCGTCTGCAGGCTGTCCTTGCTCATCGCAGTGAAGGCGGCGTCCTGCAGCCAACGAGCGAACTCGTCGACCCAAAACATAAGCCGCCGTCCATCGAGCAGTTGTTGCACGAGGTGGAAGATGTAGAGCGTGACCGGAGGCCGTGTCGTGTCGTTCTTTAAGAAGTCGGTACCATCGAATCCGAAGATCGCGTTCTGTGTCATCCGTGGAACGACAACGTCCGCGGGGTTGTCAAAGACCCAAGCTTCATCGCCGCCGGTAATCTCACACCAAGGAGAGAGTCGCGCGAAGACGCCTTCCGGATCGGTCGAGTCGAGAAACTCAACTAGTCGCGACAGGCGCCGATGCGAGCGTTCTAGCGCGAGGGTTCCATGCAACGCTTGGTCGAGGTCGGACTGCTCGCGCACGGTCAGCACCGGAAGACCCGGCGGTTGCGCTAGCGCACGAAGCCAACTCTTCAAGAACTGAAAGTTCGCCGGCGTCGGTTCGAGCTGCAGTGGGTTGAAGCCTGTTGGGCGGCCATTGCGCAGTGTGAGATATTCCCCACCCAGTGCCAACACGAGGATTTGGAGCCCCCTGTCCTTATCAAGGACAATCTGGGTCACGTTCTGTCTCGTGAGCATCGCGATCAAGAAGCCGATCACGACTGTCTTGCCGGAACCGGTCGGGCCAACGATGAGCGTGTGCCCGATGTCTTTGCGGGTACCGCCGTCTGGGTCGTCTGGGTCACTCGCGTGCGGCGCGTAGTGGTACGCGGAGCCGGCACTGGAAATGAATACCGTCGTGGCCTCGCCCCAATGATTGCCATCCGGGCGGCCCGTCGCATAGTTGTGGTACGGAGAAAAACCCGCAAAGTTGCGGGAGGTGATGGGAGCCTTTCGCGGGCGGTGCGTGAACGCTCCGGGTAGCTGGCCCCAAAAGGTCTCTTCGAGCGCGAGATCCTCACGAGCGATCACGAGGTGGGCGTCTGCGAGAAGATCCCTAGCCATGGCGACGCGATCATTGAGCGCTTTCATCCGCCACGTGTCGCTCCTGGCGGTAGCTTCCTCAACCGGATCGGCGAGGACGAGCAGGCTCAAGTGGTGGTCGCCCATGACCCACTCGCCGCTGGTCAGCGCATCGAGTGCGTCTTTCAACTCTTCAGCTTGCGAGCGCGCGAAGTCGCCGGCATTCGTCAACTGGTTGTATTGGCGTGTGAGGAGCGACTGGCTCGTCGCTTTCTTCAGAAAGGCGAACGACTGACTGAGAACGAGCGGGAACGGTGCCGAGAGCAGACTATTCAAGATCCCTGGTGCCGTGGGGGTGGCGTATTCCTTAATTCCGAGCATCGCGCCGAGCCTTGTATGCGTCGCGCTTCGGAATTCGAGCGTCTCAAGCCCAAATGATGGTCCGGTGGTCCCCAGCACCCGATCGAGCGGCGCGCGCGGAAGTGGCACACGATGTGGCTCGCCATCAATCAACCACGAGAGAAACTCGAGTACGCGTGAGTAGCGGTATCCGCCGCGTTCGTAGAGGCCCAAGATTTCCGGTTCGTAGTGATCGAGTGCGGCGAGCACCGTCTCACGCAGCTTCTCGCAAGCGTCCACGGGTTCGGCGATCTCCTGACGCAATCCTTCGGATCGCGTAGTCGTGAGAAGTCGCGCGGCAAGTCCGGTGGCGAGGCCTGATGTCGGCCGGTATACGAGTGAAAGATACAGGTCGTTGCGCATGAGCCGCTGACCGGCAAGGCGCGCGCGGTAGCGCTCGTTGAGCGCGGCCGCGAAGGGGTTGGCAAACTCTCCGCCTGGGTAGCTGTACTCCCGGTGCCGGATGAGATGTGTCCAGATCGCGAGATTGGGACTAGCGATGCTGCGATAGAGAACATTCCAGCGCTCATGCCAAGCGTTAAGCTCTGATGGGTCCGCGCATTCAAAGCTTGCGCCGGAGAGCTGCAGCACCTGCACGTAGTGGCCGGCACGGGTACGCACCACGTGCTCCGATACCTGCGCCGTGTAGGGAATGCGCTGGCCCAGCAGCGGCTCCCGGCGCAGAAGAGAGAATGTGCGAAGCGGTCGCATGGTGGCCGGTCCGCTAAACGCGTGCGAAGGGCGCGCTGCGGCGGCGCCCACGCAGTGACGGGAGATCCAGCTCAACAGGGCTGTAGCTGCTGGCTCGCCAGAACGAGTACGTTGAGAGCAGAGCCGGCAGTCGTGTGCGACACCACGCGAAAGCGAGCTCGAAGAACTTGGGATCGCGCGAGCAGAGCAGCGCGCACAGCCCGTGGATAGGGATCGCGATGAGCAGCATCAGGAGGTTCTTGCTCATCAAGAAGATCTCCATCGTGCATACCATATTGAGGATCAACGCAGCGTACGTAACGCCCCAACGCATCGGTGGACGGGTAACGCCGAGGAAGACGGGATCGAGCACGATATCGTGCGTGGTGTCGCTCATGACCGCTCGCTCCTATACGCCAAACACGCCACGCGCCCAAGTCACAATTTGCGGCGCGCCGAAGATGACGCCGATGCCGACGAGCGCACCGACGGGCCAGCCCCACGAGATCCGGCCCGTCATAGCAACGATGGCGAGCACCATTACTGCCAATACCGCAACAGGCGTAGCGAGGGCGATCAGATTCGTGACGAGACTGTCCGCACCCGTTTGAAAGGGTGAGGCTTGCGCGAGGGCAAGCTGCGGCAGCGTGGCCGTCGCGGTGAACGCAATGGTGTGACGGAAACTCTGCGCAGCATCTGCGCGTTTATCAATGTGAAACATGGCCGCTCCCGTATCGAGGTGTTTGGGGTTCTCGGTTTGGGGCGGTGGTCGCGAGGAGTCGCGAGTCGTCCCGTTTCCGAGTACGGCCTTATGAAATCACTGGGAAAGTGCGACCTCGATCAATTAAGGGGCCGAGTTTGCGCACTCATACGCGTCGCACCGCCGAAGGTGAGACGAGTTGCGATTGCCTGCGACTCCTTGCAACATCTTTATCGTCCGTTCAGAGCGAGAGACCCGGTGTCGTCACATGAACGCGGTATATGAATCTTCGCCAGCGCGCCGAGGTGTCGTTGTGGTTGCCACGCTCGTCGGAGTCACGGTGTGGGCACTGTTACACGTTCTGCGATTGGTGCTTCTGGCGGTTCTCGGAGTCTGCGAGCCGATCGTGCGAGTGGCGCTTTCGCTGCTCTCGCTTGCCGGATTGTTCACGGCAGGGTTGTATTACTTCGGCGGCTCCCCAGGAGTGAAGGTTTCGTACGGGATCTTGCTCGCGTTTTCTTTCGGCTGCGCGCTCGTGCTGGCACTGTATGAAAGCCTTCTTGGCATGCTCAAGCGCTAGCAGATGACGGCCCAGCACATGGGACGCTTCTGTTTCGGACAGACCGGCAGCTCCGAGAAACGATCCCACAAGCGTGCCGCTGGCGTTGATGGCATCTACGTTGTTTGTTTCTGGGGCTTGCGGCTCTGTCGAGGCCGCGACGCGCTCATTGCTATGGGACAATTCGAATCGCAGCCGCGAATACCATGGCGCCTTCCAGGGGACGTCTGTAATGTTGTGAGCGTCAACGAGTCGATGCGAGTCAGGGATGACCGAGAATCAGACGCGCTGCTATTCAGCACAACGCCGCGTGACGTCACGGACTGGAGGCAGATTTTGACTGCTCCTTCATGTCTTGCACCATGTATACGATGGCATGCGACCATGCGGTGTCGTTATCGCCCCTGAAATCGTACGACTTTCTGGACACAATCTTCCCAGTGCGAACGTCGTGGATCTCATACGTCAGCGTCAGGATCAGGTTGCTGACCCGGTTGACCCAGGAGACCAGGACCTGATCAACGCCGAGCAGCCGCCCGACATCGAGGTCGCAGCCGTTACAGTCATGCAGGTAAAGCTGTTGAGATTTCAATGTAGCGATGAGTTCCTGAGCTGGAGTGTTATCGACCAGTTGAAACAGTCCGCCTCGTCGGAGCTCATCACGCAGTTTTGCGCTGGCCATGTTTAGTCGGTTCGCATGCTCCGAGGCCAACCCAGGCCCGCCGAGGTCACCGGAAAGCTCAACGTCGAGGACGGCAAGCCGCGGCAACTGGGAGGAGATCTGGTTATATGCCGGCACCGGCTGAGGTAGCACCGCATCTGCCGGTGCAAAGCTCCCGGCGCCTATAGCCAGAAAGAACAAGGGCGATGCTATCATCGCTCGAGGATACAACTTCGCCGACATATCGGGTTGAGATTGGGCCAGATACCGGGGTCTGCGCCAGGTACGCATTAATCGGCGGAATGTCCGCGCCCGCTTAGCCTGAGTTGCTAGCCTAGTCGGACCGGACGGCGATTTCTGAGCGCGGCACGACCGGTAGGGGCGACAGGTAGCTTGCCGCTGAGTTGATTATTTCGCGCTCCTTGCATTGACCGCCCCCGGCACGATGGCCGTCTGTCGATCAGTAACGCGTCGTAGGTCCGATATCGTCGGCGAAGTGGTCCAGTTGGGTTCGACCTGGCGTACCACTGCAAAGGCAGAACTGCTTCACGGGACGGGCCTAACGTGTGCGTGAAGGGTCGGTATGGGCGTCAGCCTCACCGCCGCTTTTCAGCGAACCACACGGTTCGTCTCAAAGTATCGGGTTAAAGGGCCAAATTCCTCAAAGGATGCCCATCCGGAAGGTCGGACAGCGGGACGTCAGGCATGCGCCGCAGTGGCATAGCCAGCGCTCGATCCACGAGTTGTTCATGGGTCATGGGGTCAAGACATTCGTAAGCGTCGGTTCCAGGCCGTATTGACGGGGCGGATGATCTTCGGCAAGGGCGGGATGCCCGCGTTCGGCGAAGTGCAGTGCCGGGTAAGGCATAATTGAGATATGGATTCGTCACTTGCGATCTCGGTGAGCTTTGCAGCGATTGCCGTAGTCCTCTTGGCAGTCGGGATCTTGGGTGTCGTCGCGGGTCAGAAGCAGATACCGTGGACGAGAGTGTCTGGACGGGTCGTTCGGTCAGGGGTGGAGTACCGCGGAGAGGAGTTCGCTGCGGCTGTTGTCTATTCCTACCAGCATAAGAATGTTGAGTACACCGGGAACATCGTGAGCTTCCCCCAGATTGTCTATAACTGGCGTGGGCCCGCGGAGCGCATTTGTCAGCGTTACCCGGAAGGCGCAACGATCAGCGTCTACGTTGATCCTCAAAATCCAAAGCGATCGGTGTTAGAACCGCCCAGCGGCGTTGGCGTGCTTGCCCTGCTGCTGGCCTCCGTATTTTTCTTCGTAGTTGCCTGGGCAGTAAAGTAATGTTTTCCGGTAGCTGGCGCTGTGCTCACGCCTTGATTGCGGACAGACGTTCGTTCGCATCCGTGATACTGAAGGCTGCAGGATCGAAGGACCCACCGATCCATTCCAGCATCACGCGGTGCTCTTCGTGAGCCGGATCTTTGATCGCCGTAAGGAAGTCGAAGTAGGCATTCGGCCCGCCAACGTCCTCCGGTGGACAGGCGTTCTCACCGGCAACGCACCTGATCCGCGGGCCCTCTTTCGGAGGCATCACCAGGTCTTCGACCTTGACTGTATGTTCCCAACCATCGCCGAAGTCATAAAAGAACTTGAAGCGGCGCGCGCCGCATTCGAGCAAGGTGTTCAGGCGAACTCGACGTTCATCCACGACCGGTTCCGGATCGGGCCAGACCTCATCGGGTATGCCATAGTGCAGGCGACCCAAGACGAACTCGTGTAGGTGACCTCCATGCCCATCCCATTGCTGTCTGCAGGATCAAACTGAGTTTGGGGAGGGTGAGATTCTCCGGCACGAACAGGCGGCGCCACACGAGAGGTTGAACCTCGCTCAGTTCGATCCGCAGTTGGTATTGCAGCGTCGTGAGCTGCTTTACGCGGCGTGCGACAGCGCGAGGGGTAAGAGAGGGCCGACTCGCCATGGCAGCAGCTCGCCGATGCGGTTGATGGGATGCATTGCGCAATGTGTTCGAGAACATGCCGAAGGTACAGGTGCGGATCGATCTCGTTCAAGCGGCACGAGCCGATGAGGCTATACAGGCACGCCGCCGTATCGCCGCCCGCATCGGAGCCTGTGAAGAGGTAATTTCGCCTTCCGAGAACCATCACGCAGTCATTCTGCCCATATCGGGCGTGAAGTTGAAGTTTGCTATCGCTGGCATCCGTTCCACGGTCGACGGGCATATGCCCATTACAGCGAACAGCGCGCCGCCGGCCGCGTCATTCATGTTGAGATCGAGTCGGGTGTCGTAACGGCACTGCCCGACTGGATGTTGGATGCCGCCATCTGTGCCGGCATGACGCTCGGCGTGCCAAGAGTCTCGGTAGATGCCCTGTGTGACCTGCACCGGCTGCTCCTCGTACGCGGTTTTCGGCGAAGCTCCTGTGACGACGCATCCGTCGTACTCGCTCAGGAGAAGCAGGATGAACGAGCTGCAAAAGAGGCGCAAGAAACGATCGTTGCCGCCAGTACAGCGCGACCAGATCAGCCTTGCATTCGACTCAATGGGCCTTCGCGGCCTGACGAACGCCGAGCGGACGAAGGCAATCATCCGGCTGTCCCACCTGCTGATGCAGGCGGCGGGTGTCGCAGGCAAGGAGAGCGATGATGAGCGCTGAGTTGCTGCCGGAGGCGCTTCTGAAGCGCAAAGCGGTCGTGTACGTGCGCCAGTCAACGCAGACCCAGGTGCAGACGAACCTCGAGAGCCAGCGCCGGCAATACGACTTGGTAGAAGTCGCCCGACGCTATGGATTTGCCAGCGTCGAGGTGATCGATGACGACTTGGGCCGCTCGGCCAGCGGCAGCGTGGCCCGTCCTGGTTTCGATAAGCTAGTCGCCACCGTGTGCGCCGGAGAAGTCGGCGCCGTGCTGTGCCTGGATGCGTCGCGGCTTGCCCGCAATGGCCGCGACTGGCATCACCTGCTCGAGCTGTGTGGCCTCGTCGGAGCGCGAGTCATCGACACCGACGGCATTTACGACCCCCATCGACCGAACGACCGATTGCTGCTCGGGATGAAGGGCAGCATCAGCGAGTTTGAGCTCGGTGTGCTCCGCGGTCGCATGCTGGATGCCAAGCACGGCAAAGCACTTCGGGGCGACCTGCGCATCAGCGTGCCGATCGGTTACATCTGGCATCGCGAGATCGGCTTGGGCCTCGATCCGAACCTGCGCGTGCAGGAAGCCGTTCGTGTCGTGTTCGCACGGTTCCGACAGCTCGGCAGCGCTCGCCAGGTGCTCCTGTCTCTGACCGCCGAGCAAATGCATTTTCCGCGTCCATCGGATGGCAGAACGCTCGTCAACTTCGATTGGACGCCCATCCGCTACCGCAACATCATTTCCATCTTGAAGAACCCGTTCTATGCTGGCGCCTACGCGTATGGGAAGAGCGAGAAGCGCACCAGCCTCGTGGATGGAAGGGTGCGTACAACGTACAAGCACCGCAAGCCTTTCGAGCGGTGGGCGGCTATCATCCAGGATCACCACGAAGGTTACATCGAGTGGGTCGAGTTCGAGCGCAATCAAAAGCTGCTTGCCGCGAACGCCTATGGCAAAGCAGGCGGGGTCAAGTCCGGGCGCGGTGGTCGTGCCCTGCTGCCGGGGCTACTGCTGTGTGCCGGATGTGGGTGTCGATTGGTGGTCGCCTACTCGGGACACTACAGCTCACCGATCTATCGTTGCGAACGCCCCAACCAGATGTTGGGACGGCCGAGATGCCTGACCTTCGGAGCCAAGCGGGTGGATACCGCCATTGCTGGCGAGTTACTGCTTGCGATCCAACCCATCGCCGTTGAGGCGGCCTTGCACGCCGAGCACAGGTACATGGAGCAGCAAAGCGAACAGCAGCGCATCGTAGAGCTGGAGTTGCAGCAGGCGCGTTACGAGGCGTCTCTTGCCGAACGCCGCTACGCCGCCTGTGACCCGGATAATCGCCTCATTGCCGCGCAGTTGGAGAAGAGCTGGGAGGCAACCTTGCAGCGAGTACATGCCTGTGAGGCGCGATTGGCGGCCTTGGAGAGGCAGACCCCCGCCTCACCCGCTCCTGACTTCACCGGACTTGCCAACGACCTCGAAGCCGCTTGGAACGCACCAGGAGTCACGATGCGATCGCGTCAACAGCTCGTGCGAACTCTGATTGCCGACATCATTGCCGGTTACGATGCGAGCACGCGCGAGATCATCCTGACTATCCACTGGCGCGGAGGACAACACTCTGAACTGCGTGTGCGCAAGCCTAAATCAGGGGAACACGGCTGCCGTACGTCGGATGATGCCATTGCCGTGATCGGTCGGATGGCAACTGAGTGGTCGGACGAAGAGATCGCCGCAACATTGAACCGCATGGGTCTGCCTACCGGTCAAGGAAAGACGTGGACCGCACACCGTGTTAGCTCCTTGCGACGCGTCCGTGGCATCCATGCATACCGGTCGGCCGAGAAGAACGGCGAGTGGCTCACCATGTCGGAAGCCGCCAAGAGCCTCGGCGTCTCCGCTCATCAAATCCGCCGGCTCATCAAAGAAGGCGTCCTGCCGGCACAACAGGTGGTCTTCGACGCGCCTTGGCAAATCCGCGGCAGCGATCTGCAGGACGAACGTGTCAAAGTCGCATTGGCACGCAAAGGAAGCCCGTATCGGGCCATCTCTGAAAACCAAACATCAATATTTTCAGACACTTGACAATGAGGTGCACAATGAACGCTCCACTGCGAGCGCGCGGATCGCGCGCTCGGCTGCATTATTGTCGACCTCGATCCGACCATCGTCGAGATAGCGAGTGAGTGCGGCCCAACGAACCAGTGTGTAGTGGATGGCCGCCGCAATGGGCGACTTTGCAGACACAGTGCGCTGAGTGGCCCTCAGCCAAACGCCCAGATCCTCCAACACCGGAGCAGATCTGGTCTGGCGTGCCTCGTGTCGTTCCGCACGACCGCGACCGCGGATCTCACGCTCGATCTCATAGAGTTCACCGATCCGCTGCAGCGCTTGCGCTGCGATCGGCGAACGATCCGCAACATAGACATCGTAGTACTTTCGACGTGCATGTGCCCAACAGGCCGCCTCGACGATCTTCCCGTTTGCGTATAGCGGAGCGAACCCACTGTAGGCGTCGGCCTGCAGGATCCCGGTAAAGGACCGTAGGTGCTCGCGCGGCCGCTCAGCTTTGCGATCGGGCGAGTATCGATAAACAACTGCCGCTGGACCGGTCCCGCCGCACGGTCGATCATCACGCACATAGGCCCACAACCGACCCGTGCGAGTCGACCTTTCCCCGGTGAGAGCACCGGGACGGGAGTGTCATCTGCATGCAACTTCTCTGCGCACATCACGTATCGTTGCAATGCGTTCACTAACGGCTTAACGAGTGCCGCCACCTCCGCGACCCAGGAAGCCAACATCGCGCGTGGCAACTCGACACCACTGCGCCGGTAGATGCCTTCCTGCCGGTACTATGAGTCCGCAAAAAATATGGGCACGGCCTTCGCCTGCAGAGGCGATTGCAGGTTTCACGTCGCATTGGCTGCCTTGTAACCTTCGCATATTTTTTATCGATCGCAGAGCCCGCTGTGAGTTAGACCCTGCTTGCATCCGTGTTCGCACAGGTGCACGGTCGAGCGTGTTGTCAGCCTGCTGAGTATGCTCATGCGAGAACGCCGCAAGAGGTCATCGTTCAAGCTCCAGGTCGTGAAGAACCTGGACAGCGATCTTGCAATGATTCGTACGGACTTCACGGAGTATCTGCGCGCACGCGGGTACGCCGATGCGACTCTGGAAGCGTATGAGCGATGGCTCAGTCAGGCCGCGCGCTGGCTTCACGAGTCTGGCAAAGATCTTTCCTCCATTTTTCGAGGAGAGATATGGGGCTTTCTCACTCCACATATGCGTGGTCGCAGTGTCCTGACGAAGCGCAGCTATCGGAAGGTGCTGTTTCATTGGCTCAAGTTTCAAGGACGCTTTCGGGGGTGTGCACGCCCCGCTCCTTGGTGGCCCCTCGTAGAGGCGTACGTGCAGTACCTGCGCGACGATCGCGGAGTGGGAGCGAGCGCCGTGGAGCATGGGGAACGTGAGGCGCAGTCGTTCCTATCGTGGCGCTTTCATGAGCAGGCACCGAACTGGACGGAAGTTCGCACAAAGGACATCTGGTCCTATGCGCACCAACACGTACGCGGGAGGACCCCTCGGTCCGCCAATGGCTACATGGGTCAGCTGCGAGGCTTTTTGCGTTACGTGCATCTGTGCGGCCAGTGCGCGCCAGAGTTGGTGGCGGCGGTCCCGCGCGTAGCCACTCATGGGCACGGGCACAGATGCATAACACTGTCGGAACACCAGCGATACAAGCTACTCCGGGCGTTTGACCGGTCGCGCCCCGAAGGTCGGCGGGATTACGCCATGACGCTGTGCATGCTGGATTTAGGTTTGCGCGCAACGGAGGTTGTCCGGTTACAGCTCGACGGGATTGATTGGGTGGCGGGCCATATGGTCGTACCGAAGATAAAGACCGATCGCGGCAGAGAGCTTCCGGTTCCTCAACATGTTTTGGCTGCTGTGCGACAGTACGCTCGACGAGACCGACCATGTACCGATGCCACACAGCTGTTTGTTCGCCATGGACGCAGAAGCGGACGACCTCTGACACGAGGCATCATCAAGCAGGCTCTCCGAGGTGCCTACAGGCAATGCGGTTTTCCAAGGAGCTGGAACGGCACCCATCGATTGCGGCACACCTTCGCTACAGGACTCTACGGTAAGCGCGTCGAACCCAAGACAGTCGCGGATCTGCTCGGTCATCGGCACTTGGATACCACCAACATCTATGTGCATCTCGGACCGACTCCATTGCGCCCGTTGGCCCAGCCATGGCCGATCCGATGCTAGCCACTCCGAGCAGATCAATGATGTCGGGCGTAAAGCAGTATCTTGCTCATCGTCGCAGCCTCGGGTCTCCTTTGCGAACCACCGCATATCCACTTCAGGACTTCGCGCGTTTCGCCGATGAGCGTGCACCCGGCCAGCCCATAACCTGCCTGCTCGCCATGCGGTGGATCGACAGTCACACGCGAGATATGCGGGTGACCCGTAATAATCGAGTGTCCGCTCTGCGTGGCTTCGCGAGGTTCTGCCAGGCGATCGATGGTAGCTCGGAAGTGCCGCCTCTAGCATTGCTGAGCCCAAAGCCCAGGCGCCGAGCACCGCATATCTTTTCCGACTCTCAGGTGCGCTGCCTGATGCAACGCACACGACACCTGAGGTCATCGAGCGCACGACTGCGTAGCATGACCATGGAGACCGTGATCGGTCTGCTCGCCTGTACGGGTCTGCGTATCGGTGAGGCCTTGCGATTGCGCTTCCGGGATTTCGACGCTCGCGCCGGCATGATCCATGTTTCGCGCACGAAGTACTCGCCTGAGCGAGACTTGCCGCTCCATCCGTCGGCAGCGCGAGCACTGCAGCGCTATCAAAAGGCGCGATGGCAACAGTACCCGGCCGGCGAGCACTTCTTTGTCGGTCCCAGGGGAAAGCCGCTGACTGCTTACAACGCGCGTCACTCATTTGGTTGTGTTGCTCGCGGGCTTAAGGTGAACGGGGCACGTATGCGGCCACGGATGCACGACCTGCGCCATTCCTTTGCCACGAAGCTGGTCGCACGCTGGGCTCACGAGTCTGCTCCCGTGGAGCATCGACTCCTGCTGTTGTCTCGTTACCTCGGTCACCATCATTTCTCTGACACCTACTGGTACCTCGAGCCGGATCGCGCAACCCTGCAAAACGCCGCAGCTTCCTTCCATCGCTATCACCGCAGCACCGTAGCGCCACAATGACTCCCGAGATATTCTCAGTCCTCGTTCAGCGCTTCTTCGCGCATCTGCGCTCCGAGCGCAATGTGAGTGAGCATACGATCTGTGCCTATCGAGATAGCTTTCGGCTGTTTCTGCGCTACTTGCACGAGCACCAACATCTGCCTCCCGAGAAGGTCACCTTCGAGTCCTTTTCACCCGAGATGATCCTCGGATTTCTGCGGCACATCGAGGCGATGCGTGGGAACAGCATCCGCACGCGTAATTCACGATTGACCGCGATTAGGGCGTTCGTGCGCTTCGCGTTGAGCCAAGGCATTCCTGAGTTTCTCCCCGTGGGGCAACGCATTCTCAATATTCCGATCAAACGCGCCAGCAGACCGTTGCTTGGGTTTATGGATAGCCGGGAGATCGATGCGATTCTCAGCGCCATCAACTTATCCACTTGGTCCGGTCGACGCGACCATCTGCTTTTCACCTTGCTTTTCAATACCGGTGGACGCATCTCCGAAGTGCTGCAGATGCGCCCTGAAGACGTTCACCATCGCATCGTTCATCTGCACGGAAAAGGCCGGAAGGATCGCGAGGTTCCCATCTGGCCACAAACCGAGAAGGCCATCCGCGGCTGGTGCAAGCACGACAGGCCCGCGAACGCTCAGTATCTGATCACGAGCGCCAAAGGTGCACGTCTGTCGCGTCGCGCTGCCGCCCTTCGCTTGAGACTGGCGCTTCGTGGCGCATGCGGGCAATGTCCGTCTCTCAAAAGCCGGAGGATCACTTTGCATACATGGCGACATTCGACCGCGATGAGCCTGCTGAGAGCCGGCGTACCAGCTGAGATGATTGCACTCTGGTTAGGTCATGAGCAGCTAACCACCACTCACGGCTACATCGAAGCCGACCTGACCATGAAGCAGCAGTGTTTGGAGAAGCTCCGAAAGCCAGCAGCACGGCAACCGCGCCGTCCTCGTGATTCACATCTGCTCCAGTTTCTGCAGGCACTGTAAATATGCGTACCCAGTCGTGCTTCAACTCGCCTGATATCGCTGAGGCAATGCGAGAGTTTGCCGACCCTGCCCATATTTTAGCGGACTCATAGTACCGGATATGGATTCGAGTCCATATCCGATACAGAGGAGAGTGATCGGCGTACTTCGCAGCCACTACTTGTGCCAGCAACGCCGCGGTCGGTAAGCCCCGCTCGATTGGACGGCTCGGTGCCGGCGCCTGCCGGATTTTCGCGCAGGCGCCACAGCTGAGCTTCGGACGCACGTGACGAATGACCTGGAAGTATCCAGGCACGTAGTCCAACTGCTCAGATGCATCCTCGCCCAGGCGGCTCAGCTGCTTCCCGCAATCAGGGCACGTGCATCGGCTGGGCGGATGAACCTTGATGATTCGGGGCAAGTCCGGCGGCAGAAGCCGGGGCGTTCGCCGCTGGATTGCTTTTGCGGTCGCCGATTCCACCGCCATCAACCTGGGCGGACGGGCCAGATCTGACAGTGCTTGCCGAGGTGTCGGCGGTGCGCTCTCGCCACCGGCCAAAGGCAGCTCGGGCGCGATGTTCGTGTCGATCACTTCCGAGGATCGTCCAAAGCGCCAGCGGCGTAGACGCAGTACTTCGGCTCGCAGCGCCTCGACCACACTCGAGTGCTTCAGCAGCATCTGCTTGAGCTCTTCGGGGTCATCGGGTAGCTGGGCGTACTCGAGTGCCATGACTCGTGTGTATACCCGTTACTCGATGTTGGTAAATGTTAGATCGCTACACAACGTGCAGTGGATCGGCCGTCCTTTGCGGTCGGCGCCAGTCGATTCCTTCGAGTAACATCGATAGTTGCGCTGGCGTCAGATGAACGGATCCGGAGCTGGCCTGAGGCCAGACAAAACGGCCGCGCTCGAGGCGTTTCGCAAAAAGACACAGCCCGTCCCGATCGGCCCAGAGCACTTTGACCAGATCACCTTTGCGACCTCGGAAGACGAACACGTGGCCGCCGTAGACGTTCTCCAACAATACGGTCTGAACCAATGCAGCCAGTCCGTACATACCACGCCGCATGTCGGTCACTCCGGCGGCCAGCCAGATACGCGTCCCCGCCGGCAGTGCGATCACGCCCTGGGTGCCAGGCGATCCAGCACCGCACTCAATGTCTGTCTATCAACGCAGCCCTTGACCCGCACCGTCGCGGCCTGGAAGACGACCTCGATGCTTCCTTGGCACTCCTGGACAGATGCTGGCGCATCCACCGGGGTTGCCGTCACCGGCAGCAGTGCTACACGCGGCTCCGCGCTCGACGCCGACTCCGCGGCATCGGACTCGCTGATCCAGCGTCGCAGCAGGTTCGCGTTGATCCCATGGGACAAGGCAAGTCCTGCCACAGATACGCCAGGCGCCTTGCACATCTGCACCAGCGCCCGTTTGGCTTGGCGGCTGTAAGTACGCCGGCCGTGCGTGGCCGGCTTTACAATCAATCCCTCAACGAGTTCGATGCCCTTGTCTGCCATGGTGTCCACCTGATCAAGTGGACGCCAGTTTCGCCGCTCTCTTGTTTGCGTCTAGACGGTCGTCAAATGACGCTTACAGACATTCGACTATCAGCCACTGGCTCTCACCGGATCGGGACATCCTGCGCAAAACGCGAGAAGTACATCATCGCCTTCCCTCTCCAATATCCCATACGCCTTCGGCTGCATAATCTTATCCAGAAGCCGAAGCAACTGATCTTTGGAGAGTTGTTCTTTCATTTCCTGACGGCAACCCACCCCGGTTTTAACTCCGGCTTTCTACTTCAGGCATTCACGTCCGTGCGCATTCGTTAGTGGTGTCGCGCGATTAACTAGCTGGCGAGCAACGACAATATATCCGACAGAACCTTCTTCAGCCATGCAGCTTCCGATTCGTGACTAGTGATCAAACGATAACAAAGCGAGTCCGCACCGGACCTCCAGGTCATTGCTGCGGCAAGAAATCCATTACCCGCATTCTGCAGCGAGATCATTTCCAGTGAGACAATGCTTTCAACGGGAAAAATGAGAGTTGCCGCGCCTTGGTGCCAACGAATATTGTTGCCGACCCTCTCAATCTCAACTGTACGATCTGGCAGCACGGGATCCGTCTTCAGTGCAGTGCAGCTGACGTTTCTGGGTATCGCATCGAGCGACGCCAAGACCGTTAATGGAGGTGTCGTAAAGGCAATCTTACTCATCGACTCACCGGCATTCCTTGAAACAGAAGGTCGTCTTGTTGACGGCCCGAAGCCAGGATCATCGATCGCCCGCCCGGGGGGCTAGCACTTAGCCAGCGAAAGAAGCTGCGTCGGGAACCGTCCTGTCGACAATGCGCGCGCGTTCAATGGTTCCATTGATAACGTTCGCGTCTACAACCGGGTACTGAGCGCCGCGGAGATTCAGGCGCTCGCCGACTCGACAGTACCGGGCGCGCCAACGGCGCTAAACGCCACTGCCGTATCCAGTACCCAGGTCAATGTCAGCTGGACGGCCCCGACTGACAACGTAGGTGTCACCGGATACCAGCTCGATCGCTGTTCGGGCTCGGGATGTTCCACCTTCGCCCAGATCGCGACGCCGACCGCGACTTCCTACAGCGACACCGGTCGGACGGCTTCGACCAGCTATACCTATCGAGTGCGCGCCACCGATGCCAATAGCAACCTGAGTGCGTACTCGAATCCCGTTGCCACTGTAAGTACACCCGCTGGCGGCAGCGGCGACACGCAAGCCCCCACTGCACCCACGGGCCTTGCGGTTCTCGCCGCCTCCAGCTCGGAGATAGACCTGAAGTGGGGCGCAGCCACGGACAACGTGGGCGTCAGCCTTTATCTCGTTGAGCGCTGCCTGACATCCTCCTGCACGTACTCGCAAATCGGCACGATCGCAGCATCACCGTACTTCGATGCAACACCCCTGCCTTTAACCGCTTACAACTACCGCGTCCGGGCTCAGGACGCCGCGACGAACAACGGTCCGTATTCGAATGTCATTTCCATAACCACACCGGCCAGCAGTCCGGATTGCAACTAAGGCGAACAAGGGATGGCACCACCATGAATACCCGGAGCTTTTGCAAGCAAGATCAGCCGAATCTCTCTGACCTACAACGGCCAGCAATACCGGTCCCGACTCCAACGCCCTCTCGACCACACAGCCGGCGTCCGGCCCTGACTGTAACTGAGACCGCACTCCACGGGCTTCCACCATTCGGACCAAGACTTTTTTGAAGGATTCGGGCATGCGAAACCTGCATTCGACATTCAGCGGGCTCACTGGCGGGATGAAAAACCGGTCCACGCCGAAAGCCAAGTTCCAATCAGATGTCCGTGGACCGGCCGGTCTGCTGGGACTGCTCGCGGTGACCTTCCTCAGCGCTTTGAGCCCACAGGCGCACGCGGCTATCGGAAGAACAGCCGGGTCTTTCACAGTCGCGGCTGACGGCTCCGCAAATTACAGTATCCCCATCTGGGTGACACCCGGGCCGCAGGGACTACAACCCAACATCGCTCTAGTCTACAACCATCGCAACGGCGGTGGCCCGCTCGGAATCGGTTGGTTCCTTGGAGGACTCTCTTCCATCACTCGATGCAACAAGACCCTCGTGGAGGACGGCGCTGCAGCTCCTGTTACGCTCACCTATAACGATGCGTTTTGCCTAGATGGCAGGCGCCTGCGTCTCACCAGCAGCGATACGCTCTCAACGTATGGTCAGGATGGCACGACCTACCAAACTGAGATTGCGGACTTCTCCAATGTAACGGCCCATGGCGCTCAGGGAAACGGGCCTTCGTTCTTTACCGTGCAGGGTAACAACGGGCTGACCTATGAGTATGGGAATGGAGCCAACTCGCAGGTCAGAGCAACCGATGCCGCGACGTCCGCTGTGTCCTGGCACCTGGACATGGTCACCGATCGTTACGGAAACAAGATGGGGATCTCGTACCTGGCGCCGAGCAGCACGCTCTCAGGTACAACACTCCCTGCGTCGATTTCGTGGACGCCAACTTCTCATGGTGCCTCGACATACAGCTACAGCATGCAGTTCGCCTATACCACGAACTTGCCGCAGAGCTCGATCGCGGCGTACGTGGCGGGCACAGCGGTCCTGAACCAGGATCTGATGACCAGCATCAGCATCGCGAACAGCGCAGGCACCACGATCAAGCAGTACGTCTTCGGCTACGACACCTCCCCGACGACCGGTGGAAACCGTTTGACCTCAGTCAAGGAGTGCGCGGATGGCGGAGCGAGTAACTGTCTGATCCCCACCACGATCTCTTATCAGCCCGGAGCCAAGGGCGTTTCCAACACCGCGAGCACATTCACCTTCGGCTCGGGAACGAACAAGTATTTTGCAGGTTTCGATCTGAACGGCGATGGGTTCAAGGACCTGGTCTACCAGGTCGGAACGACCTGGTACGTGGCCTTTGGCTCTTCTGGCGGCTACGGCACCGCTAGCAGTACGGGCATCACGACCTCCGCTTACTTGCCGGGTCAATTCATGCTGCCGGGCGATTTGCGGGGAAGCGGCAAAGACGGTCTATTGGCCAAGAATGGCACGGATTGGTGGTATTACACCTGGAACGGTTCCTCGTTTACCGGTGTGGATACCCATCTTGTCTATGACACGGCCTCCGCCGACTTCGCGCTGGCCGACACCAATGGAGATGGGCTACCGGATCTGGCCTCGGTCCATTCAACCATTAATACCAGCGTCATCGCCTACATCAACCTGAACACCGGAGCCGGCACGGCTGTCAGCTTTGGCGCTCCCAACACTGCCTACACCCTCTCAGACACGAGGATCTGGAGTGCATCTTTGATATCACCGGATGCGCAGGAGTGGGGGGGTGTACGCTCCTTTGACTTCAACGGTGACGGTCTCCAGGACGTCGCGCTGGATGTGACAATTACTCCGGCCAAGGGCGGCACCGCCGACCAGGTCTATGCCTTGCAAGGAAACGGGCCGACGTTCTCATCCTCCCTCCTGTATCAGTCTACCGATGGCGCTTGGCCTCTGTTCATCAACTGGAACAACGACGCCTGCACGGACGTGGTCCACGCCACGACTCTCCTCATTTCCGGGTGCGATGGGACTGCGCGTGTCAATCTGACACTGGGCTCCAGGGTGGTGACGGTCATGGACTGGGATGCCGACGGGCGCACCGACCTGGTCTATGCATCCGGGAGCACCCTCTCCGTTCAGCTCTCCAATGGTCAGGGACTGGGCGCGACAGTGGCCACCAGTATCCCCTATAACTCGACCGCTGCATACGCGCCACTCGATGCGGACCAGGACGGGTTGGATGAACTGGCGGTCTGGAATCTAAGCTCACTCACCTACTATCTCCACAGCGCGGCCAATCAGCGGCCTGATCTGCTCTCGAGCATCTCGGACGGCTATAACAACTCCTCGAGCCCCACTTACACGTCCATCCTGTGGGGTAGTTACAGCAGCAGCGCGACTGCAACGACCTACCGGAAGTCAATGCTCTCCAGCCGCTGTCCGTCGTCAGCCAAGTCGTAAACTCCGATGGAATCGGCGGGAGCTATACGGCAACTTACAGTTATGTGGGCGCCCGCAAGGACTTGAAGGGTCGCGGCTTCGAGGGGTTCGAATCAGTGTCGATGAACGACTCGCGCGCAAATAGCCTGGTGACCAAGGCTATCTACAAGCAACCATTCCCCTACACGGGTATGCCCGTGGACAGTTATGTATATCAGCACGACGGAGCAACCGTCGTCACACATTCGAAGTACACCAACCAAGACATGGTTCTGCATTCCAACACGAACAATGACCGGCACTTTCCCTATGTTCCATCAGTCACGACTGACACTTACGAAGTGAGTGGCATCCTCAACGGGTCCTGGATTACCAGCACACTGACCACTACCACGCTCGACTCCTACGGGAATGCGACAGCCTCGTCCACGACCGTCACGGACAAAGACAGCACCTCTCCGAATACGGGCCTGCAGTGGTCAACGACGACCGCGACCATATTCGCAATTCCCGATACGGGATCCAATTGGTGCGTGAATCTGCCCACAAGTACTACGAGCACACACGCAGCTCCGGGCGTAGCGAATGTAGTGCGAACCAAGGCGTTTGATAGCAGCCCCGATTATGTGCACTGCCGGCCCAACCAGGTTGTGACGGAGCCCTCCAGTGGAACGTATGCGGTGACCCAAGCCCTCGGCTACGATGCTTTCGGCAATGTGGCTAGCGTGACCACGACCGGCGTCGGGATGGGCGCCCGCCTGGCTACAGGCGATTGGGGAACCACCGGTCAGTTCCCCGTGATGCTTAGGGACCCGGTAAGCAACGCCCTCGGTACCTCGGGCTACAAGACCCTTAAGGGCTACGATTACAACCTCGGCGTCCAGACAAGCGAGGTGATTCAAAGCTTCGATGGGAGCGCGAACAACGCCCCTGCAACCGCTTGGCAGTACGATCCCTTTGGTCGAAAGCAACGCGAGACTCGCCCTGATGGGACTTACACGGTCTGGAGCTACAATGATTGTGCCAACTGGACAGGCTGCCCCGTCGCCAGCAGCCATACGCTGGCGGTCGGCTACACAGTTTTCAACACGGACGGAACTATTCAAACCGCTGGTTCCACGTGGTTTGATCCGCTGGACCGCCCGACCCGCTCCAACAGGCGGGAGTTGGCCAATGGTGCGTACGCCCTCAGTGGCGTGCTATACGACAATTTGGGTCGGGTGACCGCCCAATTTGTCCCGTGCACCTCCAGCACGATCGCGCCGTGTCCGTACGGTGTGACAATGGCTTACGATGCATTGGGAAGAATGACACAACGACAGCGGCCGATCAGTGCGACCAATCCGACGCTACAGACGGAGACCTTCCAGTACGCCGGACGAACCACCGTCACGACCGATCCCTACGGAAAGAACACGACCAAGGTTGCGACGGTAACGGGCACCGTCTATCAATCCAAGGACCACGACAATTACTACCAGACCTTCCTCTACGATGCCGTCGGTAGCCTGCTCTCCGTCGCGGACAGCCTCTCTCAGACTTTGTTTACCGCGAACTACGACTACGGGATCGGTGTGTTCCAACGTGACGCCACCGACATGGATTTGGACCTGTCCACAACCTCGGGGCAGCATCGTCACTTTATTTACAACGCCCTCGGCGAGCTCACGTCCTGGTCAGACGCCAAGGGGCAGAGCTTCTCCGCGACCTACGACGCGCTCTCCCGCCCGCTCACACGGATCGAGCCAGACCTAACGACTACCTGGACTTGGGGGAACAGCGCAATTGACCACAATGTGGGTCAACTGAGTGGCGTATCGGCGAACGGTTACCTCGAGACGTACACCTACGATGCGTGGGCACGGCCGTTCAATCGCTCTGTCACGATCCCATCGGATGCGACCTACGGCTATGACCTCGCGTACAACTCGACTACGGGTCTGTTGGACACTCTGACGTATCCGACGACGACCTCGTCCTATCGGTTAAAGCTCGCCTATGCCTATCAGAACGGGTTCCTGCAGAGGGTCTCGGACGCTAATGCCGGAACCGTGTACTGGCAGGCTAATACGCAAAACGCGCTCGCAGAGGTGACACAGGAGACCCTTGGGAATGCAGTCATCACAACACGCGCTTTTGATGATGTGACGGGCTGGTTAGGCTCCATCACCTCCGGCCTAAGTGGAACGACCGCTCTGGAGAACAACTCCTACCTGTATGACCAGGTGGGCAATGTCACCCAGCGTCAGAACAACAATGTGGGCCTGACGGAGAACTTCTACTACGATGACGTCTATCGCCTGGACCACTCTTCCCTCAACGGCACGGTCAATCTTCAGATGGGATACAACGCCGCAGGTAACATTACCTCGCGGAGTGACTTAGCGGGCGGCGCCACCTGGAGTTACGATGCTACCCACAGGCATGCGGTCGTCCAGGCAGGTAGCAGCGCCAACACCTTCACCTACGATGCCAATGGAAACGCCACTTCGCGTAACGGTCTTGGGATCAGCTGGACGAGTTATAATCATCCCCTCGTCATCAACACCAGTGGGATTGGTGAATCGGTTCAATTCGCTTACAATCAGAATCACCAGCGCTGGAGTGCCATATTAAGCGGCAGCAATGGGATCGAGACCACGTACTTTGTCGGGGATCTGCTCGAGAAAATCGTTTCGGCCGGCTCGAACGACTACCGTCACTATATTTACGCTGCCGGAACGAAAGTCGCCGTGTACAGTCGCACCAGCGGAGGCGTGAACACGCTGCACTATCTGCGGGAAGATCATCAGGGTGGCGTCGATGCGATATTGAATAGCGACGGGACCGGCTATGCAAAGGAGAGCTTCACCGCCTTTGGCGCGCGTCGCAGTAGCTGCACCTGGTCAGGGCCACCCACGAGCGGAGCGCTCGCGAAAATCAATGCGGTGACCCGGCATGCGTATACGTGGCAGACTGCGCTTGGGGCCATGGGCTTGAACGATATGAACGGTCGAATACAAGACGCCATAACGGGCAGGTTTCTGTCCGCGGATCCGTACGTGCCTCAGCCGGACATCACGCAGAGTTTCAACCGATACAGTTACGTCATGAACAACCCACTGACGTATTCCGACCCGAGTGGCTTTGAAGGCCAAGTAACCATCCCTGGAAAGCGGCCAACTGACGGATACAACCCCGCCCTACCTGGGAAGGGGGCTGGCGGAAACGGGAGCGACCTCAACGAGAGCGGTAAGGGCGGAAGAGACTCGACGAAGTCCCAAAAACCTGGACATATCCCTCCACCAAAATGCGGCGCCGGGGGTTGTATCGTCTACCAGCAAATGTGTGTCCTGGTTGATGGGGCTTACTCCTGTACGACGGTAGCTGTGCTCTATTTGTCCGGTGGTGGCTTCACGCTAACGGGTAATCATCCTAGCGGAGGTGGCACAAATGCGAACGGTTCTGGCGGTAGCGGCCAAGCGAATCAATCGCCCCAAGGGAATCAGGCACATCATTACGGCAGCGCGAACCCCACTACATGCACGCCTTCTGATGGCTTTAGCGCGTTGAAAGCGGCCGGTGTGTCGGCGCCAGGGGCCGCTGCGGCGCAGGAAAATACCACTTCGCCAATCGACCTTTGGTACATCTTTACTCCGAATCAAATCACGCAAGTCGTTAATACACCAAATATGACCCTAGTCAACATTGCGCTTCCCGGCCACATATTCCAAGGAACGGTGAGAACCAAAGTTACGCCGTTTGGAACGGGTTCACTCATTACTACAAGCGGGGCGGGCGAGTCCTGGTATTGGGGGGTTGTGAATGACATTTTCGGAGCGCTATGGTTTGGATTCAGAAACGCGATGATTTCGGACGGTTGTGACGCGATGAATGGAATACCAACTAACTACTAGATTTCGGAAAATGCGGCGAGGTTCGTCCGATGTATCGAAAATTAGCGAAGGCCTGCGCGCTTGTGGCGATGTCCTTGTTCTTAGTTGGGTGCGCGCCCGGAAGGCTCCCTTTCTTGATGGTGCAGATGTGCCTGGCAAATAAACAAGGTGTTGAGGAATTCATTAATGAATTGAAGTCGATTGCCGCGGCCGAAAAGTTGGAGTTTATAGATAACAGTAGTAACGCTGAGCGTGGGCTAAATGAAACAGGGTATGTTAGTCATGAGAGAACAGGCGGTAGCCGAGTAATGGACATACGACTTGTGCGCAGAGACGGCATGGGGATTGGTGCAACAAACGTGGGCTTGCCGGGTTACCAAGTTGCGATGGGATTTGCTGAAGGCTCTAATGCGGTAGAGGCACAAAATTTTGCGAAAAGGGTTCTGCCGAGATTTAAGAGACGGTGGTTAGTCGAGCTCGTTCCCCCAGGCGCAGGCGCCGGACCTATGGTCGGTTGCCGGTGAAGACTTGCAGCCCCAAGGGAATCTGGAAACGGTCACCGTTAACGCAACGCGGGAGCCGTGTTCGGGTTTTGCAGGCGATATTTTGGATTTTACAGGCGGCGACAGTAATCAGAGCTTCGTGGACGATGTTGTGGATAATTTCGTCGATACGAAGGACTCCTTTGGCAATACCCTCTTTGAAAATGGAGCGAGTATTTGGGGAGGCGGAAAATTTGCGGCGACATATTACGGGACGACGCCGATGCGTGCCCTTGGCCTCGCCGTGGCAGGCTATAGAAGCGCAGTTAGAATTCCGGGTTTGCTTGGGTCGGCGACTCCATTGCAACTGGCTGGGACGGCCGCTGCTACATGGGCCATCAATGCGGTACTGATTAAAGGGACATACAACGCGGGCGTGTTGATCGGCTCGGTTTTGCGAACTGCTGCAAATCGAGCGGCAGCGGCAGCGTGTAGCAGGCCATAATGACGGGTTTCAATGCCGATAGATCTTTACTGGCCGCTCACCGGCGAAGGCTGATTGCGGGAGTGCCTGTTCTTGCTTTTAGTGCGATCTTGGCGTTGTTCCCGGAGACGGTGAGCGGGTTGATCGGCGTGAGTTCATGGTCGATTGAGCTGGCCGGTGCCATCGTCTTTTTTGCTCTGCTTTACTGGCTTGCCTACGGGCTGAAGTGTCCTGGGTGCAGAGTCAATTTGTTCTGGTATGGGCTCGGTCACGCGAAGTCAGGGAATTGGCTTGATTGGATCTTCAAGCAGTCTGTCTGTCCAAAGTGCGGCTACCGAGCGACGAGTGAATCTGTGAGTCGCACCAATCAGCGATCCTGAGAGGCGGCGGAGAGGCGCATTTCGTTCTGACGCCATGGGTGGCTCTTAGACGACTGCGCGAGCAGTGGGAACGTGGCTGGCGCGCAAGCGCCGGCGGTCAGTACTTGGGGCCTGTTGATCCGCCTGACGCGCTTCACGCAACACGCGCCCGAATGCAATGGCAACCTTTGGGTCTCGCATCGGTTAAGACCTCCGCTTCGTGTCCTTGGTGATCACCGCTCCGCCACCTTTGGCGACCGTCTCTGCCTCTATCCAACATTCAGGACAACACCGAAACAGCGCCACCGCAGATGCATTTGGGCGACTTCCTTCGACGTCAGCTCCCGATTCATCTTTTCCGTCAGCTGCCCCGTCGTGAGTCCCGCTTTTTTGCGGGCTTCCTCCAGGCGGGCACCGATTTCGCGCAGAAAGCCCCGATGGTCCTCTCTCCGGATGGCGTCGAGCAGCTTGCGCCGCAGGAGGTCATCGCCGTATACGTGGGGAGCGCCCCTGACCCATCCCTGCATTCGCCGGCCGGGCGATAACATCGGCACGACGCCCGAGATACCCAACGCCCAGGCGTCATTGTTCTTGCCGAGTCTGGCTAACATGCCCAACTACAGAACGAAATGAATGTCATCCATGTCATGGCATGGAAGATGCGTGACTACTCCCATTGGCTCGGGCGCGCTCGAACGGATTCCCGGGATTTCCGCTGGAGCTATCCGCCGCCCCCCAACGGGACTACTGGCTGGAATGGGTGTCAGCAGCGGCGCCCTTTCGGACTCACCCGCCCAAGAACGCGACGGACGCTACGCGGCGATACGGTGCTCGTAGTACGGTGCCTGACGATCGCTCAAAATCTGATCCAGGCGTGTTGTGTCCACCCGCTGTGGATTGAGCCACTCCGCCAAGTTGTGCTCACGAAGCGAGACGATGCAGCGCTGATGGCCCGTGTCAGCAATCTCCGCCGGCGGCTCGTCAGTCACTGCCGCAAAGGAATGGAGATCCCGCTGGCCGTTCCCTGTCCAATGCGACCACAGACACGCGACGATCATGGGCTCGGGTGGGTTCGGTTGAAAATGCAGTACCGTGTTAGCTTCTGCCTCCCCAGGGGCCAGCTCCCGTTTCTGATATAGGTGTGTCGGAACGTTTTCGAAGAAGCTATCCACCAACATGATGGCGTGCCGGGTTCCATAAACCTGCGACCAGAAGCCCGTAAGGTTGTCACGTCGTGCGTTGTAGGTGCCCGGAAACTTGCGGTCATAGAATGCAGGCTTACCTTCGAGGCGGCAGGTGTAACGAAGGGGCCGGATGGCCCGCCGGCCAGCATCCGTCACCACCACAGGGGCGAAGTACATCGGAAAGATCCGACTGTCATCCGGCTTGGACTCGGTGCGCTTCAGGTCGGCGAGACGCTCGAGATAGCTCGCGATCTTGTTGGTCGCGATGCGTTCGTCTTCGCGAGCCCGCTTGGTTTCTTTTTCCGCCAGGCTGCGCTGAGCATCGGCTAGTCGCTTCTTCTGCTTGAACAGCTCTTGTTCCCAGGCCGATGCCTGAGCCTTGCGAAATGCCTCGATGTGCTCGCGAATGCGCTCCCCTGTGCTGTTCACCGGGTTCTCGAAATTGGTCTCGAGCGCTCGCGAAATCTTGATGCCGTTGTCTTCGAGTCGAAGTCGAAACAGCGCCTCGAAAGAGGACCAATCGACGTCGCCGCCGAAGCGCCGAACGAGCGTATGGAGATCCTGGCGGACCCGCGCGGAATAGCACATTCACACAGTTTAACGTCGGCGACACCGGTTTTGCGCACTGCGGGATCTGCAAAAGCCTCGTTTTCTCAACGACTTGGCGAATTTGATGCGGCGCGGCGCTGCCAGCTTTCTGTTTGCTTAGGCGTCCAAAAAAAAACGTTCGCGTAACAGCCTGATTCCGCGAGGGTAAGGCACTCAGGGGCGCCCTCCGCTGAACTGTATATCTGTACAGCCTGCGTGCCTTCCCCTACGCTTAAATTATGAGTTCGCCATCCGGCCGTTTAGCCGAACCGCTCGAGCGCTTGCTACGCGATTCGCCACACGTATGGCGCGGCGAGACCACCGCGCGCGTCGAGGTACGGCCCAGTGGCTATGCGGCCTTGGACGCGCGCTTACCTGGCGGCGGCTGGCCGATCGGCGCGCTCATTGAGATCGCACCGACTTGTGACGGGCTGGGAGAAATCAGTCTAGCACTACCGGCGCTGAGATCCTGGTGTCGAGAAGGTCGCAACGTTGCGTTTGTTCACCCACCCTACACCCCGTACGCGCCCGCGCTGGCGCGCCATGGCTTGGCCCTTGACTCTGTTCTCTGGATCGCGGCCGACCGCGATGAAGATGCCCGTTGGGCTGCCGAACAACTCCTGCGGGAAGGCGCGGCTGCTGTGCTTCTGTGGAGCGCAAATCAGGAAGACCGTGCGCTGCGGCGATTACAACTTGCGGCCGAGGGCGGCCGAGCCTGTGCGTTTTTGTATCGTTCACCCTCGATGCTGAGCAGCGCATCTCCTGCGGCCGTGCGAATCGCGCTTTCCGCCGCAGGCGAGGAGGTGCGCGCGGATATCGTGAAGGTTCGCGGTGGTCATCCCCAGGCGCTGACGTTTTCCCTGCGCCCTCCTACACAGTGAATCGCTATCGTGTTATGGATATGCCTTCTCTTGCCTCATTTGGCAATCGAACTACGATCCTCGTCGGAGGACGGTCCGATTGCAATCACGGACGGCAGCGGCTCACGAAGATGTTTGATCGCCTGCAACGCGAGTGCGCGCGACGTAGGAATTTCAACCGGCGCCGACGTCCCTTCCGCGATGATGCGGGATCCGAATCTGCGCCTCATTGGCCGCTCCAAGGTCGACGAGCGGCGTGCAATACATGGGATAGCCTCCTGGGCGCACCAATTCACCAGTGACATCTGTCTGGATACGACACGCTGGACAGTGTGGCTCGAGGTGGGCGCCAGCCTTCGCTATTTCAACGGGCTCGCCACGGTGCATGCGAAGGTACGCGACGGCATCGCCCGTTTAGGCTACACCGCCAGCTGTGGGATTGCCCCGACACTCGAAGCGGCCGCGCTGCTTGCGCGCCATTCGGACATTCTCCCTGTTCTGAACAAGTCGGAATTGCGTCCGACGCTCTCGCCCTTGCCGCTTGCCAGCTTGAACATCGGGACCAAGGTCATCGAGAAACTGCATGTGACCGGGCTGCGCACACTTGAAGATCTTTTGGCAGTTCCGTCGGACTCACTCGCGCGACGGTTTGGCGAAGAGTTGCCGGATTACCTGCAGCGTCTTTTGGGCTACCGTGCGGATGTACGGCGTCGGCATCGCAATCCTCAGATCTACCGCAGACGCTTTGATTTTATGGAACCGGTGGAATCACTGGAGGGCCTGTTGTTCCCCTTGCGCCGCGCACTGCAGGAATTTGAGGGCTACCTACGCGGGCGAGACACGGCCATTCAGGAACTGACAGTCACGCTGCGGCACCGAGGAACGGCTGAGACGGTATTGAAGTTGGTCACCACCGCACCCCAGCGCGACGCGGTGCGCTTGTTCGCTTTGCTGCGGGAGAAGTTGGAACGCACTCAGTTACCCGATGCCGTGGCGGAGGTCCTGCTCTTCGCGGATGAATTCGTCGAACCGCAAATAACGCAGGGTGACTTCTTCGATGACCATCAACGTCGTAACGCCAACTGGTCGGCCCTTCTCGACAAACTGCGTGCGCGCCTCGGAGCCGATGCAGTGCGTCGATTAGGCTTGAGGGACGATCATCGACCGGAAAACGCGTGGTGTGTTGCCTCGGAAGGCAATGCGGCTCGCATTGATGAAACTTTTCCGGATCGACCTTTGTGGCTCCTCGATCCCACGCCCATTACCGAGCTGCCACGTTTGCTGGGTACGCCTGAACGAATCGAGGCCGGCTGGTGGGAGGGCGAGGACTCGAGCCGTGACTACTATCTTGCCCGCACCGAGGAGGGTGCACGCTGGTGGCTGTATCGGGATGCCAGTACGAATCGCTGGTACCTGCAAGGACTCTGGGCGTGAGTCACGCGTATGAGCTACGCAGAACTGCTGTGCCTGACCAATTTCAGCTTTCAGTACGGTGCGTCGCATCCGCGTGAACTGGTCGCGCGAGCCAAGGAGCTCGGGTATACGGCATTGGCGATCGCGGACGAATGTTCGCTTGCAGGAATCGTTCGTGCCCATGAAGCGGCCGAGGCCTGCCAGATGCCGCTCATCATCGGCAGTCAGTTCAGACTGGAAGACGGAAATCGACTCGCCCTTCTCGCGCCATCCCATGAAGCCTACACGCAGCTCTGCGAGCTCATCACCAAGGCGCGGCGGCGTTCCGTCAAGGGTGCCTATAACCTGGCGCGACAAGACTTTGACGAATCTATATCCCAGACTATTGCCCTGTGGCTGCCGGGTCCTCAGATCTCGCCAGAGTACGCTCAGTGGTTCGCGCGGTTGCCGACTGCTCGTCGTTATCTCGCCTTCGCGCACCACCTGGCGCAGAACAGTGCCAGCCATCTTGCGGCCTCTCAACAGTTGGCGACAGAGCTTAATCTTCCTCTTGTCGCAGTCGGGGATGTGCACTACCACGTCCGCGCACGACGGCCGCTTCATGACGTACTCACCGCGACTCGCCTGAAAACGACCGTTGACCAGATCGGACGCAGAGGCTTAGCGAACGGTGAGCGTCATCTGCGACCTATCAGCACCCTCCGGAAGTTGTATCCGGCCAATCTGTTGGCCAACACCATCGAGATCGCGCAGCAGTGCACATTTTCTCTCAAGACCCTTCGTTACGAATATCCCGAGGAACTGGTTCCGCGAGGACTGACTGCGAGCGACCATCTAAGAGCGCTCACGGAGGTCGGCGTTCGTCGTCGCTGGCCGGACGGGGCTCCCGCACAAGTCCGCGAACAGATCGAGAAAGAGCTCGTCCTGATTCGTGAGCTGCGGTTCGAGCACTATTTTCTCACGGTCGAGGATATCGTCCGATATGCACGCATGCGAGGCATTCTCTGCCAGGGCCGGGGAAGCGCCGCTAATTCGGCTGTTTGTTACGTGTTGGGGGTGACTGAGGTAGATCCGGCCCGCATGAATCTCTTGCTCGAGCGCTTCATCTCCAAAGAACGGCACGAGCCACCGGACATCGACATCGACTTCGAGCATCAGCGGCGCGAAGAGGTCATGCAGTATGTCTACAACAAGTACGGCCGGCACCGCGCAGCACTGGCCGCCACCGTGATCACGTACCGGCGCCGTATGGCCATACGAGACGTGGCACGCGCGCTGGGCTTGCCATTGGATCTGGTGGATGCCCTCGCAAAGTCCGTTCAATGGTTTGATACCGGCAAGGAAGTCCCGATGCAGCTCAGGAAACTGGGCTTCGATCCGACCTCACGCATCACCCGCCTGTTGATGACGCTGGTCGCCGAGATCGTCGGATTTCCGCGGCACCTCTCTCAGCATGTGGGTGGATTCGTGATGTCTCACCGGCCGCTATCGACGTTAGTGCCGGTCGAAAACGCCGCAATGCCAGATCGCACGATCATCCAATGGGACAAGGATGACTTGGATACGCTGGGTCTGCTCAAGGTCGATTGCCTCGCGCTCGGGATGTTGTCTGCCATCCGGCGCGCGCTGGAGCTGAAGGGGCAGTTCGAGGGGCGCGAGTTTCGGATGCAGGATATTCCGGCTGAGGATCCGGACACCTACGACATGCTGTGCAAGGCAGACTCCGTCGGCGTGTTCCAGGTCGAATCGCGGGCGCAGATGACGATGCTGCCGCGCCTGAAGCCGCGATGCTTTTTTGATCTCGTGATCGAAGTCGCCATCATCCGCCCTGGCCCCATTCAGGGGGGCATGATCCATCCGTACTTGAGACGCCGGCAAGGGGTCGAGGAAGTCACCTACCCCAACCAGGCGCTCGAGAAGATCCTGTCGCGAACTTGCGGCGTGCCGCTCTTCCAGGAGCAAGTGATGGAAATCGCGATGGTGGCAGCCGGCTTCTCCGCCGGCGAAGCCGACAAGGTGCGTCGGTCCATGGCCGCCTGGCAACGGCGTGGCGGACTCGCTGAATATCGAGACAAGCTGTTGGCCGGTATGTTGGAACGCGGCTATACGGCCGAATTCGCAGAACAGATCTACAACCAGATCCTGGGATTCGGGTCATACGGATTTCCCCAGAGTCACAGCGCCTCGTTCGCGCTGCTCGTCTATGCATCCGCGTGGCTCAAATGCCATGCGCACGCAGCTTTCACAGCGGGCCTCCTCAACAGCTGGCCCATGGGCTTTTATGCACCTGCGCAATTAGTGAATGACGCACGACGCGCCCTCGTGATGTTCCGACCCATCGATGTCCAGCACAGCGCATGGGATTGCACGTTGGAAGCCAACGAGAACGGGATACCCGAGATTCGCCTCGGTCTGAGGATGGTCGCGGGCCTCGTGGAAGACCAAGGCCGGGCCATCGCCGGACAACGTGTTGCCAGTGGCGCGTATCGCGACGTAGACGAGCTCGCTCACCGCGCCCGCCTGCCCAAACGCGCCATGGAGCTGCTGGCGCGAACGGGCGCGCTCGCCTCCATCTCAGGCCACCGCCGCCTCGCTCACTGGGGCGCCATCGGAGTGGAAAAACTGCCGGGAATTCTGGCCGGCCGATCAGCCCGGGAACGGAGCCTCCCCTTCTCCCCACCGAGTGAGGGTGAAGACATCGTTTCAGACTATCGTGGAATGGGGCTCACACTGGGACGTCACCCGCTCGCCTTGCTGCGCAAGAAGTTGGATCGTCTACACGTGCATCGAGCAGCTGAGTTGAGCACGCTGCAAAGTGGGCTGAAGGTCCGCGTGGCTGGGATCGTCACCCACCGTCAACGTCCGGAAACAGCTTCCGGCGTCATCTTCATGTCCCTCGAGGATGAAACCGGAATCAGCAATCTGATTGTCTGGCCGGGTGTCCAGGAGTCTCAGCGCGAAGCGGTATTCGGCGCCAGGCTGATGGTGGTTCAAGGCGAACTACAGAACGAAATGAGCGTCATCCATGTCATCGCACGCAAGATGCGCGACTACTCCCATTGGCTCGGGCGCGTTCGAACAGATTCCCGTGATTTCTGCTGACGAAGCTGGCAGCACGGTCGGCGGATCATGCCAATGCATTACTGCGCGAAACGCCGAGTTATGCCCCCGTGACGCCGCCGATGCCTTGATCCATCATGCCTTCATGGAAGAAGACGCCGAAGCACTCGATCAGTTGCGCGACCTGATGATGGCGAGCTATCCGCTGGGACGCCAACGAGACTGGTGGCTGGAATGGGTGCCGCGGATTGCTCTGGAGACCCGATGCCCGCAGTGGCCACATTGGTGTTGTACTTATCACTAGCCGAACGTGAGGTCCTTTCCTATTGGTCGCAATCTTCAGCTTCGCCAAGGCGAAAAGTGCTGCAAGGGCGCGCCCGCCGGATCGAGGTGGGATATCGTCAGCATTCGACGCTCATCGCCGCGGCGAGCAAACACACAAGGATAGGTCGGTTCGTTTTCAATAAACCAACCTCGCGCCCGATGCTCGGCCACCGCGCGTAGGAATGCGCCCTGCAGATCACTCCCAGACGGAAGCAGATCAACCCAGAGAGGACTTCCGCCAGGAGCCGATACGATGAGCCACCGCGCCTGACTGCTCGGGATAAACGGATCCAGTTGACCTCGCCTGCGAGCCATAGCTCAAGATAACGCGCCCCTCTTGTGAATATCCTGTGAGCAAGAAAATTAAAAGGAATCTCGGCGCAACGGTCTGGGCATACAGGACTGACGGGCAGAGAAGCTGGATAAAAAAACCGCACTCTTCGGAGCATCCACTTCCCTTGGAACACGACGCGCTCAGGACCGTTTTGGTGCATCACGTGAACGTTTTTATTCAAACGCTTGAACCCTACCCGTCCTCGCCGGAGATCACCATGACCGATGATAAATCGAAAACGGGATCGCCTGATCGCGACCGTATCAACGTGCACGAAGCCTATGAGGTGCAGTCCTGGAGCAAAAAGTTCGGCATTACGCCCGAGCAGTTGAAGGCGGCTGTCAGTGTAGTCGGAACGTCAGCGAAGGCTGTCGAAGCTCACCTCAAGGGGCAGAAGCGCTCGGGATGAAACCTCTAACCGAGACGCCCTGAGCACGATCATCGAACTGCCTAGAGTAAGCCGCGTTGGCACACGTGGCGCTTCCCGCGACTGCGTAGGGCTGCGTGCCAATGGAGCCGGTCGCCGGCTGTGAGGCATAGATCTGCCACACTCGTGTGAGCCACTATTTCGTTTCGATAGTTTGGGCTTATAGCTCCCGCTGCACGTCCTTCGCCGCCTTGTCGTTCCGTAGTCCGAGAAAGGCGGCATGCCGCAGCCGCCCTTCCGCCGTCCATTCGACGAACCGGATCTGCGCCACCAGTTTCTGGCGTGTCCAGTGCATCTGGGACATCTGCTCCGCCGTGACACCGCCACCCCACCGCGACGAGGCGGCATCCGGCAGATTAACGAACGGGCACTGTTTGACTTCAAGTGGCTTGAGCTTGGTGAGCAGCTCTCGACGGACGTGTGAGACCAGCCCGGCGCGCACCTTGCCGGCGAAGCGCAGGTTTCCGCCGTCGTAGTACCCAACGAGCAACGCATCGACTCCCTTAGAGCCATCGGGCCGATAGCCGCCAATGGCAAATTCCTGCTGACGTTCGAGCTTCAATTTCACCCAATCAGCAGACCGCTCGCCTGGCTGGTAGATGGAATCCTTGCGCTTGGCGATCACACCCTCGAGGCCGGCTGCGCGTACGGCCTTAACAACATCAGCAGCGCTGCCCGGAAGATCCTGCGACAGGCGTATTGTTGGATCTTCTAAGACGATCGCGGGCAACCTGGCGCGTCGTCTCATGAGCGACTCATCCGTGACGTCGCGACCATCAACGTGCAGCACGTCGAAGGCATAGAAAACAATCTGATGCCCAGGATTCGAGCCGCGATGCTGCAGGGCTTGGAAGGAAGGCTTCCCGTCAGGGCCCAACGCGACGATCTCTCCATCGATTACAGCCGCCTCGGCTTTCAGCTGCAGCGCTGCCGCCGCAAGCCTCGGATATATCCGTGTCAGGTCTTTGTTATTTCGGGAGCGTATCTGGACTCCCGCCCTGCCCTTCAAAACTAACGCACGGTAGCCATCCAACTTAAGCTCGTAGAGCCATTCGTCGCCTTCCGGTAATTCCGCTGCCGAAACGGCGGCCATTGGTGTAACGAACGTTGGAAGAGCGTTCAGTTTGGAGGACCTGGCCATAGGGCCATAATAGACCGATGTGACACCCCCCGCCTTTGAGCAGGAGTGGGGCCTAGAGTTTTCCGCAATAATGGTCAAGTACATGCCCGAATGATCAGCCCACGCAGACCGGCGGCGACGAGCCGCCACTCCCCGCTGGTGAGACTCGTGAACGTCCGAGATCGACCCAAAGCCGCCTTTCGTGCTTACCGGATGCAATCTTTCCAAGCGGACCAAAGCGGACGCTCGGAAACAACTGCGGGTTCGCTGTGCCATTTGTCAGACGCGACAACCCGCCCGGCACACGCGGCGCGCCGAGTCGCTCAAGGCCGCCGCGGCGCTATTCTTAGATTCTTCTCTTCGACGGCCAGGAAGTCATGCGGAAGAATATTGGCGGAGGCGGGAGTATGGGTCGACATGTGCCATGGAGCGTGCCGGCGTTGACGTTCATGATGGCGGCAGTGAACATCGCATCCGTATCTGCCCAAGCTGCCTCTTTGACGGCCGCGCAGATGCGCGATGACCTCTCGTTCTTGCGCGACACTTGGGCTCCGCTCGACAGAAGCTTTAGCGTTGAGCAGCGCAGGACATTCGATGACATCATCGCCGAGACGAGTGCAAAGGCCGATAAGCTAACACCGGCGGAGTTTGGGTTCGCAATTTCCCGGGCCGTAGCTGTATCCCGCAACGGTCACACCGAAGCATCCTTTGAAGCGTTCTGTCATTTCCTGCCAATCCGGCTGTGGTGGTTTGACGATGGGCTGTATATCGTTCAAACCCACCCGCAATTCAGTAATTTGCTCGGTGCACGCGTTGAGGCCATTGGGCAAATTACATCTGAGCAAGCGCTTGCCCGCGCCGCCCCTTTCATATCGGGGACAGATGATTTTATCAAGGTTAAGAGCCCCAACTATCTGATCTGCCTGGAACTGTTGCATCAGTTGGGAGCGATGCCGTCGATCGACAAGGTGAAGCTCAAAGTCCGCCTCAGTGAGGGCACACAACGCATCATTTCGCTCGGCCCTCAGCCTTCCAATAATCCCGATCCCAGCTCCGAGTTATTCAAACCGCTGATCCCGAGCGATCCGGAACTGCCGGGACGCTGGCCCCAAGTTCTAGATAAGGCCGTCAAGAGGCCTCTGATCTATCAACGGCCAACCAATCTCTCCCACGAATGGCTTGCTGCCGACCCAGGCATCCTCTACATACGCAGCAATCGGATCTTTGGTACGGATCACAACCCTCATGAGTTGATGGAGAAGTTGCTCGTCTTGCTTCAGGACGAGATCGCGCCTCGGCGTCCCAAATTCGTGATCGTAGATCTTCGCCTGAATCTCGGCGGAGATTTCTTTAATACCATTATGTTTGCGCAGGCGCTACCGAGGCTGGTTCCACGGGACGGCAGAGTGTTCGTCCTCGTGGGACCCAGCACGTTCTCTGCAGCTCTCCATACTGCTGCGATGTTGAAGGCATTCGGCGGTGATCAAGTCACCCTGGCGGGTGAACCCATGGGCGATCACAGTGCGTTTTGGTCGGATGGACGATCGACTAAGCTTCCCAATTCCGGGATTCTCGTGACGCCCGCGAAATGGATGTGGGATTGGAGTGAGGGATGCCAGGACGCAGCACGATGCTACTGGGGGGACATCGCGTTCGGTTCGAAGAATGTCTCACTGGAACCGCAGCTAAAAATCGCTACGACGTTCGCCAACTACTCCCAGGGACGCGACCCTGTCCTGGATGCGGTACTTGAACAGGCGAAGTAGTGGATCCCGCCTGCTGTTAAGCGGCTCGAATGACGGCTCTGCGGCGAGCACTTGTCGCTGCATGAATGGCAGGTTATGGCCGCGAGGGAGCATTGGCTCTCAGCGGGAGCGCACGCGTCAATCTCCCTGGTGATCCAGCGCAACCCTCAGGTTAAAGGCAAGTGATTCGTCGGCTGAACTGGTTAGTGAGCTGATACATGAAATTACCTGCGCGCAGACGCAAGCCAGACCAACACCGTGGTTTGGCGCGTAACTCACCCCGTGTCACCGAAGGCCGAGGCCGGCCGCGAAAATGCCCGGCGCCACCGTAACTTGCAGTGGTCGCACAGGGAACGGGAGGGGTCCGCGCACTCAGTGCTCCCGCTAGCGCCTGTTGTATGGGTCGCCCGCCCATTCATAAGCGAGGTCGCCGCCGCATTCGAGGGCGAGTGTTGGATCGTCGAGCATGCGCAAAAGCTCCGTGGCTTTCGTTCCGGCGAGCACGCCGGTGGCTATCGCCCACTCCCAGACGGCATTACCACGCAGGTCATGGATTACCTTGCCACTGCCTGTCTCCTCTCGAGTCTTATCAACAGCGGCGATGTCCGGTTTGGAGGAACTGCACGATTCGTTCAGAGTCATCGACTTCACCTTAGTGCCTTGATGTCGCCTGTGCGATTGGTGGTCCGCCGCACGACGTGAAATGCATTTAAACGCGGTACCTGGAGTTGGTATCGGTCCGGATGTGCGTTGCTCAAACTGAGTTAACAGAATTGTGCAGCGCGTCTCGGGGTATCCACTTTCGCGTGCAAATCCAGCACCACTAAAGGTTGCCCCGATTAAGGAGCCGCCGAAGTGCGACACTGGCGGGCCGAGTCATCGCCGTGCTTTGGCGCATCCTCAATGTGCCATCCAGCATGGCGCCAAAGTGTGCGTTCGCTTCGGTAACTTGGAGCGCGGTCGGGTTCAGGTCTGCACCTAGCTGATTGGCCCCACTTCTTCATTAAGGGGGACACCATGGGAATATTGATCGCTTAAAAAACGCCATCCTCGGTACTCATCTGCAGGCCGGACCCGCACCAGCGGCGGGCTCAGCACCAGCGGCGGGCTCAGCACCAGCGGCGGGCTCAGCACAAGCGCCCCGGCAGCCCACGCCAGCTCCGCAAAGCGGTGTTGCGGCGCAGAGCGCGAACCCTGCACAGCCCGACACGCGCGGCTCAGCGTCGACTCCGGCGACTTCCGTTGATGTTGAGGCGGTGCTCAAGCAGAAGGCAGCGACGAAGTCGGAAAAGCTCAATTGGAAGAGTTCGATCGTTGACCTCATGAAACCCGTGGATCTCGACCCGAGCCTTGAGAACCGGAAAGCCTTGGCCAGCGAGCTGGGCTACACCGGCAGCACCCAGGACTCTGCCGCGATGAATATGTGGTTGCATCGGCAAGTCATGCAGCAATTGGCGGCTTCGGGCCGGAAGGTCCGGACAGGCTACGTCATTGAGTATCGGGGAGACAATCATGGGCTGCATGAATGAGATGAGTGAAATTTTACGGCAGTACCGGGGCGGGTCACTCTCGCCCGGTTCGCCGTCGAATGTCTCCGGCGACTTTGCAAAAGTCGCCGAGCACGCGCCGCCGTCCGCGATTTCTGGCGGGCTGGCGGACGCGTTTCGTTCCTCCAGCACTCCGCCGTTCGGACACATGGTGTCCGAGCTGTTTGGTAACTCAAAATGGGGATCAGCGCGCCGGCATTCTCAACCATTTAATCGCCGCTGCGGGCCCCACGCTCTCGGGTTGACTGTTGGGCAGGTTGATAGGAGCGCCGGCCGGCGCTTCCACGACCGTGACTCCGCAACAGGCACGGCAGGTCCCACCCGATGCAGTGCGCGAGTTCGCCGAGACTGCCCAGAAAAACGATCCCTCCAGTGTGGAGCGCGCAAGTGAGTTTTATGCGCAACATCCCAACCTCGTTAAAGGACTGGGCGCTGCTGCCTTGGCTCTAATCATGTCGCACGCGTCTCGACAACACTGAGTGGCGAGTCACCAACGGTCGTTCCGGTCTCTTTGCACCAGGGCAGACCACTCCGTGCACGATCCGTGAGCAACAGCCTATCGTTCGTTCGTCCCGTGCGCGAGTTTTGTTAGGGCGTCCCGACCCTCGCTGATAGAGCTAATCAATGACGGCGATCGCGTCAACCTCGATCAAGTAGCCGGGGGACAGCGTCGCTACTCCGAGCACCACGTCCGCCGGGTTGTGACTGCCGAACGGCAATTGCCGGGCCTTTTCGATAATAGGTAAGCATTCGTCTTGTTTGTAGTTGACGACATAGATTGTGATCCTGGTGACATGCTCAGGTCGTGCACCTTCGGGTTCGCCCATAGCAACTAGGTTGCACAAACCATGCCTGCATGGTGTGGTCTGCAAGGTCCATACATACTCTTCCGAGTGAACCTTTGTCCGTGGTAGCTGAATGAGGCACTTCGGTTGGGGTAAGTTATTACTCTGCACCGTAAAGTGCCACCCCCACGCGCCAGCATATCGCCTGATCTTGCGAACCGCATGATGCGCAACTAGCATCAAGGCGAACCGGTGATGCGATTGAGGGAAGCTTTCGGCGTAAAGCTGGACCCTACTCCCCGGGCCGCAGCAGACTCTGTGGGTGTGCAGCGGCGCTCCGTGTCGAGTTAGCCGCGCGGTGAGCCGCCATTGGTCCACACACGACAAATAAGCGCTGATGAAAACTTAGCTCCCGAGGTATTGGCCCTGGCTGGAAGGCTCGGAGCCACTTGCCGAGGCAGCCGATTGCGCGTCGAGCTCAGACTTGCAGGCAGGTTACAGAAAGCGGGGCATGCGAGTGAGCCTTTCGAGGCAACCCACACAATCGATATCCAGAAGGTCGGGTTTGCATCGCACGCCACGCTGGGTCGCACGCGTGCAATCATCGTGTCGGATGCTCTGGCCGAGAACTTCATTCAGGGTCACAGGAGCTCCAGTGTGGTGTTTCTTCACCGCAGGCAGGAGCAGGCAAAACGACGCCTTCACGAGTACGCAATTCGCTATTTGTTGTCATTGCCGTGGGTACCCGACGCGATCGTATGCAACGGCGCGCTTCGCTGGACCGTATCCAATAAATATACACTCCGGGTACGCGCGCGCGTCGCAGAGCTTGCGGCCGAGGTCGTCCTCCAGTTGGATCGAGATGGGCTGATCAGATCCGCCTGTGCGCTCAAGCTCACCGCTGAAGGCGACACCGTTACGATCGACGGTGCTTGGCGCGTTCGCTTCTCGTCATATCAGAGTCACGCGGGCCAAATGATTCCCCTGGGTTGCGAATGCGTTTATGGCCCGAGGGTCGGTGATGTTCACGTCTACAAAATCAACGTCACTGACCGAAGTGTGTACTGACGTGGTGCACCTCTATTGTGATGCCTATAAATTGTTGGGCTTCGTTCACCACATCCTGCAGCAGGCCGCCCACTTACATTGAAAGTTGCAGCAATCAGTCGCTGGCCGCGTCACCAACACGCAGCCACCGCGACGGCGCGGGAACCTGAAAGGAAATTCAGGTGTAGCTCGCCGCGGTAAGCAAATTCGCGCACAATCGGATACCGCCCCGTCGGCGGCAGCGGCGATACGGCCGCCGGGGCAAAGTCCGCTTCAGGGGTGCAGCCATGAAAGTCCTGATCGTCGAAGACCAGCTGCGCCTGGCACAGCTCCTGAAGCAAGGGCTTGCCGAGTGTTCCTATACGGTTGCTTGCGCCCGAACCTGCAATGAGGCACGCGATGCGTTGTGCGAGACTGCGTACGACCTCATCATTCTCGATCTCGGCCTTCCTGACGGCGATGGGCTCGATCTGTTGCGAGAGTGGCGTAACAGCGGGTTCAAAGAGCCCGTCTTAATCCTGAGTGCACGCGACGCGGTCGAGGACCGGGTCAAGGGCTTGGACCTGGGCGCGGACGACTATCTTTCAAAGCCGTTCAGTTTCGAGGAGTTGCTGGCTCGTGTGCGTTCGCAGCTGCGGAGGCAGTCCGATGTCAGGCAGACGCTCATCGAATACCGCGGCCTGCGGCTCGATCTGATTCAACACACGGCTCACGTGAACGGTCAACAGCTGGATCTGACCCGGCGCGAATTCGCGCTCCTCGAAATCTTCATGCAGAACCCGGGCCGGATACTGGCCCGCACCCTGATCTCGGAGAAGATCTGGGCTTCGCATTATGAGGTAGATACCAATCTCCTGGACGTCTACATGAGCCGTTTGCGCTCAAAAGTGGAAAGGAACCTGGAGAAGCCCCTCTTCAAGACGATACGGGGCGTCGGTTATCAGCTGTTATGAGGGCCCGCGCGTTCGCAGAGCCGCTCAGCCCAGGCGCGCGAGCGCTATCAACGTCACCGTCACGGTAATCCCGCCTCCAATCCGGGTCGCAATCTGCGCGAACGGCATTAGCTGCATGCGCCCCGCCGCCGTGAGTATCGCCACGGCCCCAGTACCCCCCTGACCACAGTGACAAGCATTAACGATCGCCGCGTCAATCGGATAGAGCTTGACCCTCCGCCCCACCCAAAAGCCGGTCCCGATCAGCGTACCTACGGTGGCGACAATGGTAATGAGGTTTGCCATAGCGAGCGCCGCGATGAGTTTGTCCCATGGCGTCATGGCGACGCCGATTGCGAAGAGCAGCGGATAAGTTACGGCCTTAGCAAAGAATTGATACACGACAAAGGCGCCCTGCTGTAATGAGGGAGTCACACCGCCTGAGAGCTTGAGGAGCACGGCCAGGAACAGCATTGCGACAGGAGCCGGAAACCCCGTTACCTTTTGCAGAACGAGGCCCAGCAAATAGAGCGAGATTGCGGTCAGGGCCGCGGCACCCAATTGGCCCACATCAACGTGGCCGACATCGGCACCCTCGTGCAAATCGAGCTCATCGTGTTCGTCCGGCTGCAACCGGCCCTCGCCCGTCAGCTCAGGGCGCCTGCGGCCGATAAAATTGAGGGCGCCTGATATGAGAATCGCCGTGAGGCTCGCAAACATTACGGACGGCAGCACCTGCGCAAACAGCTCGCCTTCAGGTTGGTGCAGGATCGAGGCATAACCCACCGAGAGCGGAATCGCGCCCTCGCCAACACCTCCGGCCATTACCGGAATGACCACGAACAGCAACGCGTGACGCATTCCGAGTCCGAGGAGTGTCCCCACGGCCGTTCCGACGACGATCGCGAGTACAGATCCAACAGCCAGGGGTAAGAAGATCCTGAGGAAGCCCCGCACGAGCACTGTTCTGTCGATGCCGAACACGCTCCCAACGATGATTGCGGTGATGAACAGATACAGAAAGTTAGTGGACTTCGTGAACTGCGTAACGGCAGTCACGAGCTCCTGTGGAATGAGGTGATAGTAAGCCAGGCACGACGGCAAGAACGTTGCCAGGATGGCCGCTCCACCAATATGCCTGAGCACCGGGACCCGGTTGCCGATCGCTCCGCACGTGAAGCCGAACAAGGCCAGTACCCCGATCATTACGTTGACTTCCGTCGGGATCTTCCGTGCGGCGACGAAGTACCCGATGGCGACGAGCAACAGTATGTACGTGGGTATCGGAATGATCCCGATTCGCCGCTCCATGAGCAGCCACCATACGCGCCGCAAGGGGCCGGCCCTGGTGCGCTCGCTGCCTTCAGCCGCGAGGGCGACCGTACCTACAGTTTCCGATGTCGCCTGTTTCATCTCTTGAGTGATCGGACAGCTTCTCAGAACGTGACCGCCACGCTCGCGTAGATGAGTCGTCCCAGCGGTGAGAAGGTCGCTACGTCGGCATTATTGTCCAGGAAAGCGCGGGGCGCGAGTGGCGGCATCCGGTTCGTAAAGTTATTCGCCCCGAGCGCCGTCGTGACGACTCTGCCCGCCTGCTCGTTCGACAGATGCCAATCGTAGGCTATCCGCAGGTCCCAGGCCAGATAGCTGGCGACCGGGATCGCGGGGCTCGTCGTTCCGTTCGCTCCCGTGTCATTTGTGCCTGACACGTACGTGTTGTTGAGCGTCACATCCAGGTTTCGATACGCCCAGTCCACCGTCGAGAAAAAGCGGTATTTCGGCAGCGTCCCGCCGAATACGCCCGTGTTGTTGCTGGCCCCGGCATACTCGATGAAAGGATGAGTGGCGAGATCCTGGAATTTGAACGACTTGAAGATCGCGCCGTTTGTAGACAGCCTCCACGTGCCCAGGCTATCCCACGGCAGAACGTAGTTCGCCCCCAGAGTGTAGGAGCGTTCCCTGAGCACGGCCAAATTCCGGAACTGGTCTTCCACGAACAGTCGGGCCGCCTGGGCCGGAATGCCCTGGCCGGTCGCGGTGTTCGTCAGGAACTTGAGCAGATCGCCGGGGTTGACGAACGGTTGGCTCGCCCCCGCGGCTCCCACGAAGCCATCCACTGCGAGGTTGCTGAAAAACGGCGAGGCCGCGCCGAGCGTGTTGATGCTCGAGAGAATGTTGTTGAAGCCGATGCCTCCGGCGAACCCGTACAGATTGATCGAGGAGAAATCGGCCGTGACCGACAAGCCCTTGACCAGATCCGGTTGGAACACGAAGCCGATCGAACGGGATACCGAGGTTGCCGGTCTCAGGTTTGGATTGTTGCCATCCTCACCGTTGAAGGGCAGTCCGGCAAAGTTGGGGCCGAATACCCCCTGGATCAGGGTACCGGCGACCTGCCGGGTGTCGGTCGGGCCGTATTCCGCATACAGGCTCGGTGCCACGAAGGACTTGGCATAGGTCCCTCGAAGGGTCAGCTGATTGTCAAACGGTCGCCAGCGGAACCCGAACTTGGGCACCGTCGAGCTACCCGCGTCGTTGTATTTTTCCAGTCGCACAGCCGCCGTGAGGTCAAACTCCCGCAAACCTGGGACGCCCCAGTCCCTACTGGTGATAGGGATGCGCGTCTCGGAGAACAGCGAGCTGATGTCGCGATGCCGGTTGAAGGGGTCCGCGAAAGTACCGGTAATCCACTGCTGATCGTTGCCGGTTGTAAGCCCGGTGACCGGATCCGTAACTCGGCCATTGGGGTCGGTATGGCCGGAAAGGGACTCGCGTCGCCAGGCCGCACCAACGGCGACAGCCAGATCGCCCGCCGGCAGCTCAACCACGGTACCGTCTACCTTGGCGTCCCACGAAAGCAGTTGACTCGTTCCGTTGATGACCTCGGTTCCGTACAAGTTGGCGAGCGTCGTATCATTCAAACCCGCTCGCGCAAATGGATCCAGAGCCGGGACCAGCACGAGGGGGTTCGCGACCGAGTAACCTCCGTATACCTTGCTGTAGGCTCCTCCCGCTGCCGGGTTGCCATTGCCATCGTAGCCTCCCGCAATCGCGAGCCCGAGGTTCGGCTTGTAGATCAGGTTCATCTGCCGCTGCTTGAGCTCGCTACGGCTGTAATCTACGCCGCTCTCCCAGTGCCAGTCCGCCGCGAGCTTGCCTGACAGGGCGAGCGTCGCCCGTAGCGCATCTGTCGTATCGGCGAACTGGCGCGGATTGTTCAGGTCGCTGAAGACGACGCCGGGGAAGCTCGTGGTCAGTGGATTGGAGGGCGCGCCGGCTGGCACGGTAAGCCCGGTGGCGGCTACCGGCAGCCATTGCGTGTAGCTTTTGTCGTGGGAATACAGCAAATCCCCGAACAGCTGAACGCGATCGTCGAAGAAATCTCTGGAGACGCTCGAGACGAGCGAGTCTTGCTCCTGGCCCAACAGGAGGGTCTGGTATTGAGAGACGTCGAAGGCGTTGGAAATGGCTGCGGGAGTCGTCGCGAGATAGGTCCCGTTCGCTTCGAGCTGACTCACAGATGTCGCTATCGCAGCGCTTCCGGTGGGATTCTGCTGACTCGGCGAGCCGAGCCCGGGAGCCAGGATCGCGTTGCCTCCGCTCACCACACCAGCAATGGAGGACGTCTTGCCATACAGAGGGCTCGTGAACGAGCGCGTCTTCTGGAAGAGCGGATCGCTCTTGAGCCAGCTCGCGGTGGCCGAAAAATTCCAGCCGCCCAGATCGGTGCCACCGGTGATGTAGGCAGAGCGCTCACGGTAATCGCCGCTTGCCGCCCCGAAGCGACCGCCGGCTGTCACGCCCTCGATGTGCTTCTTCAGGATGAAGTTCACAACCCCACCGATCGCATCCGAGCCGTAGACCGAAGAAGCTCCGTCCGTCAGGACATCCACGTGATCGATGGCGGATGCGGGAATCTGATTGACATCGACGAAGTTCTTGCCATTGATACTGGCAACCGCATCGCTCGCCACGCGCCGGCCGTTGATCAGCACCAAGGTGGGCAGGTTGCGCAGTTGCAGCTGCGAACCGCCCGCCGTGTTCTGGCTATTGTTGTTGGCGTTGCTCGTACCCGCGTTGCTGCGGCCGGCGAATGCGGGAACCGACTTGCGCAGTATTTCCAGCGGGTTGGTCGTCACACCGTTCTGCTCCAGCTCCTTGGCATCGAGGGCGACGATCGGGATTGCCGCACTATCGGCGCTAGTCCGCAGGAGTGTTCCGGTGACTACAACTTCGGACATTTCCTGCCTCTCATCAGGCTTCTTTTCGTCATCATCCGGACTTGCCGCCCGGACCTGCGCGGCGCAGAACAGACTGAGACCCGATAACAGAACCAGCTCTGAGCCGGAAATGCGACGTGACTGGCCCTTCTTCATGTTTCCCCCTCGATTGGACCTGCTCAATGAGACACGCTACGCGCCGAAGCTGACAGCAGTCTGAAATGATCCTGACGCTCTGTTCAGGATTGTGGTGCGGGGCCCCTTCCCGGCACCACTGAAGCCCGGGTGTAACCTTACTTCGAACCTTCAAACAGCGCGGCGCAACTCGGAATCTTCTTCATCAGGTTGTCACGCAGGCGGGTCGCGGCGAGAAAGAAGTCCGTCTCCGTCTTGCCGCTACCCACCGGGTTCTTGTAGGCAAGCACGATCTCCCCGACGTTTTCGGCTGATGTGTCCCTTAGCGGCAATATCATGACGAACTTCTTGACCGCATCGTTCGGGCGGCGCCAGCGCGGGTCAACGATCGTGATCCCTTTCTTACTGACATCGACATCGTCCGGGTCGTCGGCATTCCCGATGCGGTCGGGAAATGACCCTGCAAACATCGTGTAGGTCTCGGTTTGACCGGGTGGCACCCCATGGAAAGTCATGCTGATCAGCTCCGGGTGCGAGGCCATGATCTCGTCGACGAGCTTTTGCGCGTAGATCCTGCCAGCGGGGGGCGTCCAATTCTTCGGGTGAGCCGGGTCCGCAGCCAGTGCGCCGAAGGCGTGCAGGGCCGTGTAGGTGCCGATGAGTGCGGCCGCAGCAAATCTTGCTAGTGTTGCCATGAATTCACCTGTCAAAACCAACGACCAGGACGACAAAGCTCTCCGGCACCATGACCGCCTTGGGTTCAGGGTTCTGCTGGGTCGGCGGGGGCGGCGGATTGAAGGCTGCGGTGGGCAGGTACGCGCGACCGCTGCCCTCATCCAGCGCGATCGTACGGGCAAACTTCTCCGTCCGGACGGTCTGAAGCACCGGATAGGTCTTGTCGCCGCTGCCATCAATGACCGTCAGCGTGCCGTCGCGATTGGAGACTAAGACCCGCTTCGTCCTCGGGTCGAAGGCCGCTCCGTCTGGGTCACTACCAATCGGTGCTGTCGTCACGAGCGTCCCACTATCGCTGTCGAGGACGACGAGCTTGTTGTTGCCGCAAGCCGAGAAGAGCCGCCGGTGCTGCGCATCGAACGCGAGCCCCGTGGGACCCTCACCTGGCGCCACTGACCAGGTCGCGAGCTGCACGAGCTTGTGCGTATCGAACACGTGCACCACGTTCTCGTCCTCGTCGTTGACGAACCCGTGGCCATGCCCATCGAGCTGAATCTGCTCGAGCTTCCCACCCTGAAGGGAAACGGTCCCGACGATCGCGCCGCGCGCGGGATCAATGACGGATACATCGCCCGTGTCACCGCCATTGACTACGAACACGAGGCGCGTCTCGGGATCGTACTCGATCGAATCGGGCTTCACGCCCGTGTATTTGATTACTGCAAGTGTCTTCAGAGACTGAAGGTCAAACATCGTGACACTGCGTGCCAGGCCGTTGCTCGTGAAGCCATGGCCGAACTGCGGAGCAAGAGCAATCCCGTGCACGCCGGGTGTATCGGAGATCTCCCCTACTTTAGTGCCCTTATCCGCGTCGATTACTTCCACGCGGGTGCCGTGAGCCACGAAAAGCCGGCGTGTGGCAGGATCAAGGCGCAGATAGTCGTAGCCCGTGTCCTGACCTCCGATGGCATATCGAGCCGTGACCCGATAGGTAGGGGAATTCGCGGCCAGCACGCTGCCGCACAAAACGGCAAGGCCCGCAGTTAACAGCCCGGTCGCAAGCGCCCGATATCTCACAAACACCCCCTCACCCACCCGGAAGTCATTGAACCTGGACAGTAGGGGATCGAGCTGAATCCATCCTGAAACCAACCTGAAATGCCGTTCAGGTTCGACCCCGCTCCTCAGCGAAACATCCTGCGAAGAACACCGTCGCGCCGCACGACATGATGGGCAAGAGCTGCGAGCGCGTGCAGGGCCGCGAGACTCACGAGAATGTTTGCGCTCAAGGCATGCAGGCCTTCAATGGCCGTCTTCAACCCAGGATGATCGGGCGCCAGCTTGGGCAACGCGAACAGACCAAAGAATATGTCTCCGCGGCTCCAGGTACTGAGAAGCCCCAACACGAGAGTGGCCGTCAAAATCAAGTAGAGTGCGTAATGCGTCACATTCCCCAACAGGCGGCGCGACCAGGATTGCTGTTACCCAGTGCAACAGAATCGTTGTGTAATCGTGAACGCGTTGAGCGTGCGGGCCCGTTGCGACCTGGCCTGGCCGGCGCGCCGGGGCCTGCTCTGTAGGTTGCATTGCGCCATCCAGCTGATGGCGTTTCACCACACTAGGCTGTTTGCGCTACCGTGGCCGCCCGATCCGGCCGTTGCACGTATTTCTGGGCAAGCGCCGGCAGGACCAACAGGTTCAGCACGGTGGAGGACAAAAGCCCCCCCAGTACGGTCACTGCCATGGGACCTTCGATCTCCTGCCCCGGGCGGCTGAGTCCAATGGCCAGGGGCGCGAGCCCCAGAGCCGTCACCGCCGCGGTCATCAGGATCGGCACCAACCGTTCGTTCGCACCGCGCATGACGAGCGCCGGCGTCCAGGCAGATCCTTCGACTTCCACCAGGTGCTCGTAGTGCGCCAGCTGCAGGATTGCATTGCGGGCGCTGATGCCGAAGACGGTCACCAGGCCTACGACGGTTCCAAGCGAAATGCCCAACCCCGCGATCCAGATCGCCAGCACGCTGCCGATCAGGCTGAAGGGCAGATTGGCCAACACCAGCCAGCTGTTGGCACGCCAGTGAAATGAGATGAATAGAATCATCACGATCAGCCCCAGCGCAAGCCCCGAATACAGGATCAACTCATTGCGCGTGCGCAACTCGGCTGCAGCGGCGCCGGTGAATTCCACGAACACCCCGGGCGGCAGCGCCGCAGATTGGGAAATGGCCTGCTGCGCTTGTTTCACGACATCCTGCAGCGGCGCTCCATTCACATTGAAAGTCACGACCACGAGCCGCTGGCCCGCATCGTGCTGGATGGCGTATCTGTCCGTCGTGACTTCAACGCTCGCAATCTGGGACAACGGAACGGGACCCAGTGGAGTGTTGATCATCAATGTTTGTACCTGTGTCGGCTGATGCCGCACCTCATCAGGCAGAAGCACAACGACATCCACCGTGCGAGTACCCTGAAAGGTCTGGCCGACCGTCGTCCCCGCATAGGCCGCCTCGATGGTGTCGAGCACGTCGGTCACCTTCAGTCCGGTGGCTGCCAATGCCTGCGGAACGAGATGGATCGCGATCGTTGGGGTGCCACTTTGACGCTTGAACTGCAAATCGACAATGCCCTTCACCTTGGTAAGCGCGGCCGTCACACTATCGGCTGCTTGATCGAGCGCGTCGAGATTGTCGCCGAATATCTTGATGGCCACCTGGGCGGTTTCGCCGCTCAAACTCTCGCTGATCCGGTCGCCCAGAAACGTGACCACCTCACTCTGTATACCTGGATACCGCGCCAGAATTGCGCGCAGTTGCTCCTGTGCGAGGCTCTGATCGATGGTCGCGTTCGGTTTCAGCTCCACGTGAAACTCGCTGCGATGGGGGCCCCAGGTATCCTCGCTCAACTCGGCGCGGCCGACCTGCTGTTCGATACTTTGCACATAAGGCAGCGCGAGGACTTCTTTGCTGATGCGCTCACCCACGTTGAGCATCTCATCGAGCGAAGTGCCCGTTATCGAGCTCGAGACTTGCATCACAAAGTGTCCTTCACGGAAGTCCGGCATGAACGTGCCCCCGAGAAATGGCAGCGCAGCCGCCGCTGCGAGCACCAGAACGACCAATATCGCCACGGTGAGCTTGAGGTGGGCAGACACCCTATGCACGGCGGAGCGCTGCAGGGACTTCAGGCGCGTCAACCAACCCGCCTCGGGCCGTTTCTCGGGCTGCCTAAGAAAGAGTGCGCATAACGCGGGCGTGGATGTCATCGCCACAACCAACGAGGCGACAACTGCAAAGATGAAAGCAAGCGCCAGCGGGCCCACAAAATGCCCCTGGACGCTCGTAGTGAACAACTCGGGCAGAAACACCGCGATGACGACCACCGTCGCATAGATAACCGGCCCGCGGACCTCCAGGGACGCTTCCGTGATCACCTCGAGCCGAGGTCGTGGAGCGCTCACGAGTGCGTTTTCACGAAGACGGCGCATGATATTCTCAATGCCAATGATCGCATCGTCCACCAATACGCCGAGCGCGACCGCGAATCCGCCGAGCGTCATCGTGTTGAGTGTCAGCCCCATGTGTTCCAGCACTCCGATAGCTGCGAGAAGCGACAGGGGAATTGCAGTAAAAGCGATGAAGGCCGCGCGGGCGTTCCGCAGGAATACATAGAGGATTGCGAGGATTAACACGGCGGCGATGACGAGCGACTCTTTCAGATTGCCGAGCGCTCGCTCAATGAACGTCGCGGGCCGGTGCAGGCTGGTATACATCTGGACGCCCTGCTTTTTCAGGGCGGGCTCGAGCCCTGCCAGTGCCTTTTCAACCTCCAGTGTCGTATTCAAGGTGTTGGCGCCGTACTGGCTGGCGAGCGACAGCAGTACCCCCGGTCTGCCCATGATCAGTGCGTCGCCGAACCGCACGGCCGGAGCGATTTTGACGGTCGCGACGTCGCGCAGCAAAATTGGAGTGTTGTTTCGTACGGCCACGACAGCCTGGGCCACGACAGAGGCGTCGGGTTCGGGCGTCGGGGATTTCAACAGGATGCGTTGTGCCGCCGTATCGACGAGTCCGGCACCTCGCAAGGGCAATGCCGCCTTGGCGGCATCGGCAATTTCCGAGAAAGTCAGGTTGAAACTGGACAGTCTGCGGGTATCCGGAAGTATCTGAATCTGACGCACGGCGCCGCCGAACACGATGGCGTGGGCGACTCCGGGGACCGCGAGCAGACGTGGCTTGATGACCCAATTGGCGGTGTCCCGCAGCGTGTACGCATCGACTCTGTCGGAGACCAATCCGATCTTCAGCAGGTCCATGGTGCTCGAGACGAGGGGCGACAACTTGGGGGCGCCCACGCCGGCGGGAAGCGATGTCCCGAGCTCGGACAGACGCTCCGAAATACCCTGGCGCGCCACGTGCACATCGATGCCATCGGTAAAAGTGATGGTGACGACGGAGAGCCCCGGGATCGATTCCGAGCGCATCGTAGCGATACCCGCCGATCCATTGACGGCGTTTTCAACCTGCTTGGTGACGAGTTCTTCCACCTGCTGGGGAGCGAACCCGGGTGCTTCCGTTTGGATGTCCACTTGCGAAGGAACAAATTCGGGAAACACATCGAGCGGCGCCTGCAACGCACCCCAACTTCCCAAAATGAGAGCCATGAGAGTCAAAGCGGTGATCGCGCCGTAATGACGCACACATAGCGCAACCAGTGATCGCATCATGGCTATTCAGCTTCTGTGCCGGGATTGGTTTCACGGGCCAGCAACTGACCGGCCGAAGCGGTCACAATCTTGTCGCCCACCGACACGCCCTGCTTAACGAAATAGCCTTCCGTGGTCGGCCTGCCCGGATCGAATGAGGTCCGGACAAACGTGCCCGGTTTTTCCTCCAGATAACACCAGAACTTGCCCGCGCTGAGAATCGCCGCTGACGCCGGAATCAATACTCCGGTTTCCGGCGCGCCCACCGATGCCCAGGCAAGCAGGTGATCACCTTCGCTGGCATCACTGTCTTTCAATATGGCAAAAAAACTCTTGCCTGGCACACTGGCATCCGCAGGCGCGCGCCACACCGAGCGGGCTTGCCAGCTCGTACCGGCTTGCGAGGCGTTGATACGCCCTAAACGCACCTTTGTCGCAGTTGCGTCATCAAGCGACCCCAGGGGGAATGTGAGACGAACCAGCTTTGATTGACCGCTGGCCAGTGCGAGCAGCTCCGGGCTGTTCTCAGCCCCTTTCCACGGCGGGTTCTGGCCGAAGGTTGAAGAGAGGCGTTGTCTCGCGAGCTGCAGCGCCGCTTCGTCTGCTGCGGCCTGCCTTTCAGCCGTCTCCTGCGCCTCAGCGGGCATGGCACCCGGGGTTCCGGCCAAACGGTGGCTGCGCTCGTACGCCGAGCGACTTTGACGAGCCGCCGCGGCCGCAGTTCGCAGCTCCGCGACCGCTTGCGCGATCGTCTCATGGGCCACGACAACCCCGAAACCAGAAACTTCCGGTTCGTTAGTAATTGCACGGGCCTCGGCAGTGACGATGCCAACCTTCTCGATTTCTTCCGGCTTCAGCACGACCCCTTCTTCGGGTCCCTGATCGGTTGCGGCCTGGTCGTCCTTCGACTTCGGTTCTGACGGCCCTGTGTTGGCGGGTCTTTCGCCGGATGCCGCCGCCCGGCTGTCAGCGCTCGAAAGCGCTTTGTGGCATCCGCTCAAGAGCAGCATTGCCGCCGCACAGGCGGCGAGAATCAGCGACCCGTCACGCCGAGGCGCTGTTGGAGTGATTGGTCTCATCAATCGGTGTTCCTCGTCGTTGCCTGGCCTGCCGCCGATTCGCCGGGTCCCTTCCAGCCGCCACCCAGCGCCTTGCCAAGCCCAACCAAGGCTTGCAATCGCGCGAGCTTGTATTGAATGAATTGATCACGCGCGGCGTATACGGTTCGTTGCGCTTCGAGCAGCGTCAGGAAATCAACGGAGCCTGCCTGGTAGCGCACCTTCGCGCCTTCGAACGCTCGTTCGCTCTGAGTCACGTTCTCGAGCTGATATTCCCGGGCCTGATTCAGGTGCTGGATGGCCGCCAAAGTGTTCTCGACATCATTGAGAGATGAAATAATCGATGCGCGGTACGCCGAGAGCAGCTCGAGATTCCTGGCCTGCACTTCCTCGCGCTGCGCCTTCAATTTGCCATGGTCGAAGATGGGCTGGACCAGGTTGGCGCCCAGAGCGAACGAAGGTCCTATACCAGCGATGGTCAGAACGGTCGCGGGCAGCGCAGGGTTCTGGACGCCGCCGCTTGCTGTGAGACTCAAACTGGGAAACATGGCAGCGCGAGCAGCAACGAGATCCGCATGGGCAGCTCGCAGGTTCGTTTCTGCGAGCAACACATCCGGCCGCCGGGTCAAAAGCTCCGAGGGAAGCCCTGCCCCAACGGTCGGTTCGCGCAACGAGTCCAGCGGTTGTCCCTTCACTTCAAATTGTTCAGGAGCTCGCCCGAGCAGTAGCGACAAGGCCGTGCGCGCCTCGAACTCAGTTTGTTGCAGATCCGATATGGCAATCTGTGCCGCATCGAATGCCGCCCTTTGGGTCGCCAGGTCAATCGGGCTTGCGAGCCCGGCATCGAACCGCGCTTGAACTACCTCCAACAGTTGCTTTGCCGCGCCGCGGTTCGACTGCGCGACCACCAACCTCTCCCGCAGGGCCAGCAGCTGGAAATAGCCATCCGCCACTCCCGCGAGTGTCGTGAGCGCAATGGCGTCCCGCTCGGCACGAGATGCACCGGCCAGCAGGCGGGCTGACTCGGCGGTTGCGCGATTTTTCCCCCAGAAGTCCACTTCGTAGCTGGCAGACAACATCGCAGCCCAGTCGAATTCGTGGCCCCCACCCTGCGAGGAATGCCCGGAGAAATAGTTTGCCGTGCCGTTGCCGTCGATGGTCGGCAGGATCGCAGAGCCGGCCTGCCGGGCACGGGCATCCGCCTGCGCCACCCGGGCGCGCGCCGCACCAAGATCCGAGTTGGCTTTGGCGGCCGTATCGATGAAGGCGTCTAATTCTTCGCTGCCGAAGTCACGGTACCACTCCTGGGCTGGCCATTGCCCACCGCGGACGCTTGCCATATCGAAGGCAGACGGAATGATGTCTTGCTGAGGCGGCGCGGGCGCCTGAGTTATGCATCCCCCGAGGAACGCGCATGTGTATATCAGGAGCAATTTGGAAGGTGCGGTCATAATGCTCCAAGACCAGCGCCTGAATGTCGAGTGCACAACATGGCGCTGGAAGACATCGACACCTCCGGGTTGTGACCGCAGACAGGCGGCTGCGATTGCGGAGCCAGGGGCAATGTGACCGTTGCCAGCAGTCCCTGCGAGTCGCTGCGATTTTCCAAACTAACAGTGCCGTTCAACTGTCCTACCAGTGTCTTTACGGTCGCAAGACCAAGACCGCTGCCGATACCTCGTTCGCCCGGTCCGCAGTAGAAGCGCTCGAAGACGCGCCCGAGCTCCTCGGGCGGCAATCCCGGGCCTTCATCCCAAAGCTGAATACGCGCGTGTCCGTCCACAGCGGAGGCGCGCAGGCAAATGTGCCCGTTTCGTGGGGTGTAGCGTAGGGAATTATCCAGCAGATTGCCGAAAATCAGTGTGCCGCGACGGGCACTTCCGTACACGCGCGCCCTTGAAGTGGCCTCCACCTGCAAGTCAATGCCGCGAGCCTCGGCGGCGCCTCGGTACAGACTGGCCACCTCCATCAACATCCGATCCAGCTCGATAGTGACGTTGATCGGACCGCTTTCGGATTCATTGCGCGCGAGCGACAGGAGTTGCTCCGACAGTCGCGCAACCCGCCGGATTCCGGCTCGCAGCTCAGCGAGGCGTGCCGCCTTCTCCTGCGGGTCACTGCTACCGTCCAGTATTTCGGCCTGCAGTTGCAGCGCAGTCAGAGGCGTACGCAGCGCATGAGCGGCATCCGTCACGAATCGCTGTTCGTGCTCCACGGCAGTGCGCATACGACGCAACAGACAATTGATCTCATCAACGAACGGCCGTACTTCGGCGGGCATCTTCTCATCAGGAAGCAGATCAAGCGACAGCGGCGGACGCTGCGCCAGGGTGGCGGCTGCCATACTCAACGGCCGGAGCTGCCGTCTGATGGCAAAGCCAGTAACCACCGCGAGCACCGGCAGCAGCACGGCAATCGGCAGTAGCGTTGCAAGGGCGATTGCACCTTCGGCTTCGCGAATGGTATCCATCGACTGAGCGACTTGAATGCGCAGCAGCCCCGTGCGAGCTCCAAACACCCTGTAGCGGGCTTTTCCGAGCCTCAGCGTCTGAAGCCCGAGCAAATCCAGGGGTGGCAGCAAACCGGCGGGCAACTGCCTGTTTGAATTGGACGCATACAGCAGCCCGCCGTTTGCATCGCGCACCGTAACGATCAGGTCGTCATCCTTGTCGTGATGGATGTAGATGGAGGGCGTAAGGTCCGGACTGGTCAGTTCGCCGGGCGGTGTTAATGTGGGGTAGTCCTGGCTCGCGAGAATGCGCGCTACCTGCTGCATCTGGTAATCGAGCTGCGCCTGCGTCTCGCGCCGCACCTGCCAGTTCCCAAGCAGTACGCACAGCGCGCCCACTATTGCTACGCTTACCCAAAGCCAGGCAGTCAGACCCTTGCGCAGGGAGCTCACGATCTCCTGCCTGTATGCCAGCCAACCGCGTTGCGGCGGTGGGTGATCGTGCAGTCCAACTTGGTCACAGCTCAATGGCGGCTCACAGGCCGGATGGAACGAATATCAATGAGAAGACTTAGGAGAGACTTAGAGAGCGTGGACTTCGGGCCCCGATACCGGAAGTCCACACGTGGCTATGGAGTTGCCGTCCAGGACCTGGCAAATGAGCTCTGACCGTCCGTGTAGGTCGTCCACACGGCGCCGGTCTGCGGATCCACGGCGACATTCTTTGCCGTTGCTGCGGTGCTCAATTCGCCGACTGCTGCGATGGTGTCGCCGGCCGCTCGCACCACGGAGATCTTGTCAGCCCCGGCGCAGTACACGAGACCGGCCTTCGGATCGAAGGCGATCTGATCTACTTTTAGCGCGATACTGACCGTAGCGGCGATCTTGCCGGTTGCGGTGTCGATCACTGCGAGTTTGCCGTTGCCGCCAGCTGAAAATATCCGATGGTGGGCCGAATCCAGCGCCAGTCCATGCGGTTGCTGCGCCTGGCCGGTTGGCCAGACGGCGACCGTCTTGTTGGTCGCAGGGTCGATTACCGCTACTTTGTCGGCACTCTTGATGTTCAGGTAGATCCGATCCGTGGTCTCATCGTAGACCATGAACTCCGGCACCCCTGGCACTTCGATGGAAGCCACGACCTTCGCGGCGCTGGGATCTATGACCCACACGTTTGCGCCTTCATCGTGAGTCACATAGATACGGCGATTCTTGGGCTCGAAGATGATTGCATCCGAGGGTCCGTCAAGGCCGATCGACTTCACCTCCCGCAGCGTTGCCGCATCCACGACGGCGACCCGTTTGTCTTCCTGAACGCTGATGTAGTAGTACTGGGACTCGGCATCCACTGCGGTATCCACCGCGCCTCCTACCTTGAGGCGTGTAATGAGACTGTTCTTGCTCAGATCGAAATAGTCCGCCGTACCGTCGTTCTCGTGCGCAGCCAGGAGGCGATGGCGCTTGGGATCTACGCGCAGAAAGTCAAACTTCCCCTTTGAATTGGGAACTTCGATCGAGGCGGCCGGACGCAAGGTCATCGGCTGGTCGGCCGCGCCCAGGGCACAAGCCGACGCCGCGAGCAGCGAGAGGGTCACAAAGCGCTGTAAAGATTTCATGGTGGCATTCGCGATGGAGTTGGGTAGAAGGAGATCAGCGTGTCGGCTTGAACAAGGCGTCAACATTGGGCGTTTCTTTTGCAACATCGTCGCGTATCGCAACAGCCGCGGCATGCAGTTTTACCTCATCATCACCTGCGTTGTACTTGAACACGGTGCTCAGCGAACCTATGACCCTTCCCGCCGCGTCCTTCAGCGGCATGGCCACCTCGAACTTCGTTGGCTCTTTGAGATTCGGTGCGAGGATGGTCTTGTGTTCGTGGGCGACGACAAGATCATCGTCATCGTCCGCCTTGCCGATACGATTGAGATTCGAGGCGATCATGGTGGAGTTCTTCGCTCCCGGCTTGAGCGCGTGGATGCCAAGTACCAGCAGCTCCGGGTGTTTCGCCATCTGCTCATCGACGAGCTTCTGCGCGTAGATCGCGTTGTCTGCCGCTTTACTCAATGTCTGATCTGCGCTGGCAGGTGTGGTGCCCACACCAGCGCACAGTGCCGCAATAAGCGCTGAAAGAATGACCTGTCTGCACATAGTCGGGGGTCCTTTGGCCGGATTCAAAATGTCACAATGGCGCAGAATGCCCCACAAACCTTAAACCAACCTGAATTACGGACGAATCCCGCTGCGCGCGCTGCGGACTACTGACCGTCGTGGGTGCCCCCTACGCGGGTTGTTTGACGACTCGCAGATCCTGCAGCGAGCTGTCGCCCACTGCAGCTGCAACCCCTGGGCCGCGGACAGGTATCTCGAAGACAACTCGCAAGCCGCGCCCTCCTTCCCCCTGGGATGCAAAGATCTGGCCCGCGTGCAGCTCAATGATGCTGCGGCAAATTGCCAACCCGAGGCCCGTACCACGATCGTCCAGGCTCGGCGCGGCGCCTACCCGCACGAAGCGCTCGAAGATGCGCTCGAGCTGATCCACCTGGACTCCCGGCCCCTCATCTTCCACCACAACGCGCCACAGTGAGGGGCTGCTCTCCGATGCAATCGTGATTGTGGTGCCCGCGGGAGCGGCCGCCACGGAATTCTTGACAAGGTTGAGCAGCACCTGCCGTATCCACTTGGAATCAAATGCGACGGCGTTGCCCCCCAGGTGCCGGATCGAGCAGGTGAGTCCCGCGTGCTCGGCCAACGCGCGGGCATCCGGTCCAAATGAATCGAGGAACGCTGCCGGCGAGCGAATCTTCAAGTCGAGTGGGATGGCGCGGGCCTCCGCCCGCGAGAGGAACAGCAAGTCTTCTATGACTTTGGTCAGGCGGTCAGTCTCTTCCAATTGAACGTGCAGCGCCTCTTCCTGCCCGGCAGTCAGCCCGCCATCGAGCAGAAGCTTCTCTACGTGCAGCCGCATGAGTGACAGCGGTGTTTTCAGCTCGTGTGAGGCATCCGCGGTGAACCGACGGGTCTGGTTGAACGAGGCCTCCAACCGATCGAACATCTGGTTCAACAGGCGCGCCAGGTTGGAGACCTCGTCGCGAACCTCGGCCACCGCAATACGCTCACTCAAGTTGTCCGAGCGGATGCGGTTTGCGGTTGATTGGATCAAACGCAATGGCCGCAATGCGAGCCGGCTGAGTCCCAGGCCCAACGCCGCGCTGACCGCAAGCATCACGGCCATGAGTGCCGCGCTCACCTCAGCGTAAGCGTCCATCACGCTGGAGACGGCATGCCGCGGCGTCGCAATCATCACGTCATAGGGTGGCAGGATGAACTCGCCAACGCGCATCTCACCGATACCCTGGACGCTGGCATCGAAGATGCGCTGATGCGGCACGTCGGGGATGGTCTGTCCATGAAGATTGCTGGAGCGAAAGACCGGCCCAGTGCGATTGCCGTGTACGTCGATATAGAACAGAACGGATGCGTACTCGGTTGTCTCACGGATACGCTGTTCGATCACCTCCGCATTCAAAGGACTGTCGTCGCTGACCAGATGAGCTTTGATCTGTTGGAACTCCGCAGAATTGAGCAGGTCGAGCCCATGAACCAGATAGTGCTCGAGCATGAAATATCCAGCCACCGTCAGGCAGGCAAACGTTGTGGTGGCAGCAAGCGCGTACCAGAACGCCAGACGTGCGCCGATGGATTTCATGGCCGAGCGATTCTCATTGGAATTGGTAGCCGACGCCGCGCACGGTACGGAAGAACGGCTCGCCGGGGGCAGCCTCGATCTTGGTACGCAGCCGGCTCATGTAGACGTCCAGCAGGTTCGCATCGACGTCGCGTTGCGATTCCCAAATTTTGTCGCAAATGAGATTCCTCGCGAGGATGCGGCCGGGGTTCTGCATAAAGAGTTCCAGCAGCGCGTATTCGCGACTGGTCAACTCGACCGGTCGCTCGTTGAGGCTGACCGCGCGGCTCAGTAGATCCAACTTCAGGCCTCGATGCTCGAACACCGTCTTCTTTGCCCCGCTCTGGCGGCGCAGAAGTGAGCGGACGCGCGCCAGTAGCTCCTCCAGGCTGAAGGGTTTTGGCAGGTAATCATCCGCTCCGAGGTCCAGGCCCTTGATGCGATCCCGCACCGTGTCCCGAGCGCTGAGAATGAGCACAGGCACGTTGAAGCCCGCTTCGCGCCAGCGTCGCAGCAGGTCGAACCCGTTGCCATCGGGAAGTCCAACATCCAGAATGATGGCGTCGTAGCTCGTCTCGCAAAGTGCGCTCAGCGCGGCGCCGCAGCCTGACACGCAATCGACCACGTACGACTGGTCGGACAGAGTTTTCTTCAGGAAGCCCGCCAACCGAGCCTGATCTTCGACGATCAGAATCTTCACATCTTGCCCCCTTACGCGCGCACGACAGAATGGATCAGTCGGGTATTGGCAGGCAACAGCCGCGTGGCGGGAGAGCGAGAAGACGAAGAAAAACAACCACATGCGTGCATGGCTCGGCGGCAATTGTGGTAAGACCGAATCGATTTCAGGTGTTGACGGCTTCCGTTAGTGGCTATTATCTAAATTTCCTTTCAGGTTTCCTGCGCCGCGTGATCCGCGTGACTGTTCCAACACAAACGGACCTCGGGCATGCCCCGTTGTTATTCCGCGAGGATCACTTCGATGCCGTGACCCGTATCCCTCGCGGGCGACTCTATAATCGTGGGGAAGAAACGCAGCCGGTCTCCATCCGTGGGGCAGTTGCAAGCCGCTCCTAGGAGTGAGTCCGCTGCCAAACGCCAAGTGATACATTGTCAGGGGGCAGTGCAGTCTCACGCCCGTCCAGCCAGTAGTAGAAGCGGCCCAACTGGCTGTCGACGGTTTGGATGGATACATGCCGGTTCAACCATCGATAGACGAATTGTTGCGTGACGAGTCGGAATCCCAAGTCCGATAGAACCCGGAGGTAAGTGCGCAAGCAGCGCAGGCGGACGTGCTCGGCTGGCCGCGTGTCAGTCGATGCCCCCAGCTGGTCACTGATCAACAGCAGGCCCTCACACTCGACATTGGTAACGATGAACCGCAGCGCGCGCTCGAACGCGTCGTCGTCCACGATGTGATACAGCACATCCCAGACATTCACAATGTCAAACAGACCAAGCGGTCGAGCATCAACTGCCGAGACATCCATCACATGGAAGCTCCCCACCCCCCGGGCTCTCAGTTTCTCGATGTTGTGCGCCGAGATATCGATGCCAGTCAATCGAGCGCCGCGGCTGACATACCAGTCGACGAAATATCCGCCACCGCAACCGACGTCCAACACGTTGCAGCCCGCAATGGGCCTGTCGGTCATGACCCGCCTCAATGCACGATCCTTTGCACGGTATACCCATCGATTGTAGTTCTCACCATACGATATGTGCCCCGTACCCCGCAGACCCCCGTGTCGCAGAACTCGCGCATTCCAGTAGGAAGCTGGATCGTATCCGGCGCTCACTTTCACATGCTCATTCGTATCATCTTGTGCCGCCGCAACGGATGCGTAGCCAACTAATCAATTCTCGTTGCTCGCCTCCTTTCGGGCAAGCGGCCAGGCGATCGTACCGCTGCGGCCGGTTTGGACAGGGTTCACGCGGTGCCGCCCCCCGGGGGCATAACCAACACAACCTTCACCTCACGCTAGGCGGCAGTTGGCGCATCACATGGAGGCGTTTCTGTCCGTGGCGAGCGCGGCGCTCTTGCGCGCAAGTGCCGGCCCAGACCGAGTTCTCCGCGCCCGTACAACTGCCGCCAGGCGAACACTTGGTTGCGTTTAATGTTGTGTCGCCGCCACGTCGCCACCGCCGAGCTGGAGGCGATCCTCGATTTAGCATTCGACAGCCGCGATGATCTTCGCATCAACCCGCGATGGACGAGCGCGAGCAGCTTTCTCTCGGTCCGCGCCGATTATGAATTTCCACCGCGATCATATGGATCACCGGCCCACACAACCGCTACATCAGGCTCTTGCTGATGTTGCAGACCGGAGTTGTCCATCATTTGCAGTAACTCTGTCGTAGGACCGCCGCGCCGCTTTTGGGGATCCCCCCAGCCGGCTTGCCGGGATGGCGAGCTTGAAATGGCGCACCCGTGGCGGGCAGCCCGTCCAGAAGTGCCGGCCAAGCAGACTGTGGCGACCCTCGAGCCGCCGCTCAAGCAAGGCGATCATCGTCTCGGGAGTACGCGGAGCATAGTCATGCAGCCTTGCTGCAGCTCTGCAACCGAACGCGACCGGCGGTCGAGTTTGAGCCTCAAACACACCGGCAGGAGCCTGGCAAGAAAGAAAGGCCGGCACTCGTCGTCCAAACTGACGCACTCAACAAGGCCGGCCATCCAACGACGATTGTAGTTCCAGGCACGAGCCAAGTGGACGCGCTGCCCCCCGGGGATAATTTCCCGTTACGAGTGCGCATTCAGAAGACAGCTGATTTGAAGCATGACACGGACCTGCTCATTGACCAGATCCGGGCGATCTCAAACGCTCGCTTGCTGTTTCGCTATTGCACGGTACCGCCCAATCTCCTGAAAAAAGTGGAAGAGGCGTTACGGCTTTTGACTGCCCGCTGAACTTCTACCTGCTTGCGCGTGTAATCGAACTGACGAGAAGCGATGCATTGTTGAAAGCATCGCTGCCGCCCGCGATACCCATCACGCAAGCCTTGAGTTTCGGTTTGAAATAAATGGACCTTTGTTCGGCAGTCAGTAACTTGGTTAGTTTGGCAATATTGTGGCAGCGCGACGGCTCAAACCCGAAAGACCCATTTGCAGGCGGTTGCGGACTATGGGCAGGAGTCCTGCCGTTCTGAGCACGGCGTTGCGCATCAGCCGCTGCGGGGCGCTCTTGAGGGTTGCCATGTTGGTGAGACGACCCGCAAGCCCCAGCACCTGAACCGCGGCCGGGCGACGCAGGCGTTCGTACTCATCGAGATACGTCGCCTCGCGACGTCCCGAAATCACTTCCGCCAGCGCTTTGCCGAGCACGACGGCATCTACCAGACCGGTATTCATGCCCTGGCCGCCAGCAGGACTGTGCACGTGCGCGGCATCGCCGACTACAAGAGCCGCCCGGCCCGATAGTGATCTGCGACTCGGTGCTGCAGCCGAAAGCGTGAGCTCCAATGCACTTGCGACACTATCGCCGCACTGTGCTTGGTTCCGCGCGCAGCGCCTGCATCTCAGCGACACAGGGTTTTTCTGGTGCTTTGTCGAGAGTCGCCACGAGGCGAAAGCATCCATTCGGCAGTGGCGCGACGACCAACGGCCCGTGCGGTGAAAAGAACAGCATCACCTCGTCGCGCCCCAGCCCCCACTCCATGTCCACGTCCGCGAGTACGAACGAATCCTCGTAGTTGCTGCCCGAGAACCCGATGCCAGCGGTGCGACGAACCAGGCTGTTCATGCCGTCGGCACCGACGACATAGCGAGCGCGCAATGTCTCGCGGCCGGTCTTCGATTGGACGACGGCTTCGACGCCGGCGGCGGTTTCGCTCAGCGACTCTACGCTGCATCCCCAGCGCACGCGCTGGCTCCCATGCGCTTAAGGCGTCCCGGAGAATGCGGTCGGTCGAATCCTGGGGAAGCATGAGCAGGTGCGGATAGTGTGACGGGAGCTCGTCGAAATTCAGTTGCACGAGCTTGCGGTCCCGATCGCGCAACGTGAACCGCGTGAGCTTTAGACCTTCGTGCGCGAGCGTTTGCCACACGCCGATGGCATCCAGAATTTCGAGTGTGTGTGCGTGAATGACTGCAGCACGTGAGGTGTTCTGGCCTGTTTCGAGTTTGTCGACGATGAGTGCGGCCACGCCCGCGCGATGCAGTGTGGTGGCCAGTGCCAGGCCGGTAGGCCCGGCGCCAACGATGAGCACGTCGGTGTCAACGCGCGTCTGGGTAATAGAAGCGTTCATGAGTGTTCCTTGTCGTTAGTTAGGATGCAGCGTGGGGGTGCGGCGCGACGTGCAGACTGCGGGCGACCGCCCAGTGCGGTCCAGAGTTCGACCAGGCTGCGGAAAGCCCTGACCAGCCGGTCAGCGCGTCCTGCACCTGGCCCACGAGGCCCTTGGCCGTCCGTCGATAGATTCGGACGATGAAGGCGCGGCGCATAGGGTCGTTGGTTGTCCTCCGGTTCATGGAGGGCATGCTGCGGCCAAGGGGTCGACTTATTACTTACTTATTCGGATTCCCGCGGCCTACGATTGGTCGAGGCGCAATCTCTGGTGCAGATTTTCAGTGGCGGCCGAGGGTTTCAACGACAGCGCGACCGACAGGATGTGCTTCAGGCGCCGGTACGTGGCCACCGCCTCGGCGCGTCGTCCGGTGTGCGCGTAACAGCGCATGAGTCCTTGGTAAAAAGACTCGATGACGGGATCGCAATCGATGCCGCGCAGGTAGCACTCGATCGCCATATCATGCCGTCCCTCGCGTTCCAGGCCGGCAGTTGCCAGCCCCAGCGCATGGATGAATCGGCTGCGTAGCCGCTCGCGTGTCGTAACCGACCAGGGTTCGCCTTCCTCCTCCTTGAGAAAGCTGCCGCGATACAGTTCGAGCATTCGCTCTGGGCCGACCGGCGTGCCACCCGAGAGCAGCTCGTCGAACGCTAGCGCGTCCACCCAAACACGCGACGAGTTCAAGGACAGCGTGCCGCCTTGCTGGATGACTGCTTCGTTGTCGCCCAGCAGCGTGCGCAACCTGCATAGCGCAGCGGTGAGCGAACGCGCCGCGACATCGCCTTCCTCATCCGACCAGAAGATGTCGAGCAGTTGCTGCTCGCGCATGCCGCTGCCGCCATTGGCGATGATCACTTTCAGTAGCCCAAGCGTTTTCTTCGGCGCTTTGCGTGAGAACTCCAGCGGCTGCCCGTTACGTTGCACCTCGAAGCGCCCGAGAGCGTAGATGCGAATCGGCCACGGCCAATTCTCGACGGGAGCCGGCGGCGGCGGCACGCCCATTTCCATGATCAGCTGCGTCGCATAGCCCACCTCGATGCCGGCCTGCAGTGCTTCGCCTAACAAACTTGAAAGCACTCGCGGCTGCATTCGCAGCATGAAGCGCCCTTCGTCGCTGCGGCTGCCGACAAGACCCGCAGCCAGCGCGCGATGACAGGTACTTGGATCGCCCGCCAGCAGCGCCTGGTAGGCACGCGCCAGATCGAGCTGGTACCGAAAGTGATCAAAAGCCGTGCCGGAGATCAATGCGTCGACGTCGGCGAGCGCCGCTTCCATCTGCGCTTCGCGTTGCGTCTGTGCACAGACGTAGGCGAGCAACATGTAGCTTTCGAACAGCACGACGAACAGGCCGCACTCACGCGTCAGCCGCAGCTGCGTTTCCGCGAGCGCGTGCGCCAGCTGCCACTGACCGCGGTGACACGCGATCCAGAACTGAACGCGCAGCATTCCGACCCGGTCTGTCTTGCGGTCCGGACTGCTCGCGTCCTCCATGGCGCGCCGATGCAACTCGGCCTGCACCAGGTCGCCGCGTTGCAGCGCCTCGAAGGCAAGCCCGAGATTCGAGAAAACCCGCAGCATCCAACCTCCCCGGCACACACCGTGGCGACCAGCTTATCGAAGCCCGGGCGAGCCATGCTGCCGCTTGCCGAACGGCCGAGGTCATCATCGATCACCTCAACATTGGAAAACCCATGACGCCGGGCTACTTCGACCAGGTCATATTGCCGGCGCTGGCTCTCGAGGTTCGTCTGCACCTGCGCTTGCGTAGACTGGCGGACATACACGATCGCCTTGCGCTTCAGCAGCACCTCCGGCAGCATCTCAGCGCTCATCGTCGCGCTCCTTGGCTGCGACGCCTGCCGCCAGCATGAGCAGTCGGGCCAGTTGGATGACGACCTTCGTCCGCTCGGCGCTGCTCAGCCCCAGAAGTCCGGCCGACTCGAACGCCATGCTGATCTGCGACTGCGCTGGTAACGGCGACACTCTCTTGCGTGTCTTTTGCAGCTCGGTCATCCTGCTTCTCCTGAGCGACTGCGACGGGAGGGTCGCCACAGGAGCTTCGCCGAAATCCGCGCGCCAGGAGTAACCGATGCAGATCCCTCAGGACATCTAATGATACTCGCGGCGCACCAAAGGTCATTCCGGCGCAAATGCCCGCGTCGAGCATCCAGTCTGGCAACACCGTTACAACGCCAAGTTCGATCTCAACATGCACGACGCGGCCGCCGGCCCGCTGCTCACTGTATTGGGCTCGTACACGTCGGCCGTAGAACGCATGCCAGCGGTAGTGAACTTCAACTTCACGCCCGATATGGGCAGAATGACTGCGTGATGGTGCTCGGCCGACGCAATTATCTTTTTGCCGGCTCGGACGCCGGTGGGGATACCGCGGCTCGGCTGTACAGCCTGGTCGGCACGTGCCGCTTGAACGGGGTCGATCCCCACCTGTACCTTCGGGTCCGTCTAAATACCTTGGTCGAGTCCGGTGCGCGCCGCTTCAAGTTCCTCTACGACTTCGGGGATGATTGGGAACATACGATCAACATCGAAGATCTCCTGATGCCCTCAGCGACTGGCAAGCAGGTCAAATGTCTCGCCGGAGAGAATGCCTGTCCCCCTGAAGACGTCGGTGGGCCACATGCCTACTTCGACTTCCTTGCGGCTATCAAGGACCCCGCCCACGAGGGACGCAACACCATGCTACAGTGGATCGGTGGATCCTTCGATTCAGTTGCCTTCAAGATATCCGATGTAAATGAACGCCTCGCGATAATCAAGACATGAGCGCCGAAGGCACCCAAGCGAAGCGGCTACCTGCCGAGTTCATCGCCTTTCATGCCCGCGGTGCACGGCTGGAAGGGTTTGTTAGTTCTGCGACAATCGGTTACTTCCAACTGTGGCCGTTAACCGAAATAGAAACCCTAAATAACGGGTATAACGTTGCGGAATACGCGCCCGACCTATTGGCCTTCGGTTCCAATGGTGGCGCCGATATGCTGGCGTTCAATCAGCAAGAACAGATCCTACTGGTGCCGTTTATCGGCATGGAAACGGAATACGCAATACTCGTCGCCAACTCCTGGACCGACTTCGAGCGAATCCTGAGCCTCTAGCCACCGCTGGGTCCGGGCGCCAGATGGCCCTGAAATGACGCTTACAGTTCTTTGTCGATCTCCCAGTTGGAGCAACCCACGGCTGCTCCCGCCGGATCGAGTTCCATGATGAAGCGGACCAGCCCGCCACGGCTTGCCGAGCTTCGGCCGAAGGCCGTAGCTGGTGGACTTGCCGCGTGGCAAATAAAGGAGGTGCTGGATTACATCAAGGCGAATCTCGGGCAACCGATGGCCGTTGCTGATATCGCGGCAGTAACAAGGTTGTCGCCGAGCTACTTCCATCGGGTGTTCAAGCGATCCTTCGGCCTGACGGTGTACGTATATCTGTTGAGGAGACGAGTCGAGATGGCAAAGCGACTCATGGTGGGCACGTCGGAGCCGCTGAGCAAAATCGCGGTCTCCTGCGGCATGAGCGACCAGTCCCACTTGACCCGCCTGTTCAAGCGCATGCTGGGGGAAACCCCCAAAATGTGGCGCCGGGTACATCGGGGAGCACCGTTTATCGTCGGGGTTCAACCCGACGTCCAACTGCGATCATCTACAGCGCCCGAACCGGCCTGTGCAACAGGAACTGCCTGAGTCGCCGAGCGCTCTTTGCCTTCGCTATGCCGAAGGAGTAGTTGGTCACCGGCACGATCGGACTCTGTATCTTCCTAACTGGCGCGCAATGCTAGCGATGTTGTTCGCGCGGATCGTCAGCTGGATTCCGGTATTCGAGGCCGAGCGGTCCGATGGCTGTTATCTGAGTGACGTACTCGCCCGACTTCGCCCAGTGGAAGTGCCAGGTACGGCCTGGCAGAATGACAACGCTCCCGGGAGGATATGCCGCCAGCTTGCTTGCATCGAATTCCTCGCCCAACCCGATATAGAACACGCCGGAAGCGCCGCTTCGCGACTGTCTCGAGGCGGGCTGCCGATGCCCGGGTAACCGATGTCTACATCACGGCCGAAGGCGAGGCGGTTGTCGGTCAGGTCCGCGAAGTGGCGAGCCGGATACCACTCGGCATTCAAGGATCTGAATGCCGCGGAGATCGAGACCTTGAACGGCCTCCTGCTGCGAGTCTTCGCCAACCTGTAACGAGACCTGTAGTCGCGCCAGTGCTCGACTCGCCGCCGACACCACACTATGATCGGAATCGATTTTCCGATCCGGCCGGCTCGCGCGAGCGTCAACATGTACCTGACGAGCAGCGAAACCAAGTCCTTGCTTGCAGTTCTGCAGGCCCTGAATGGCGACGAGGAACTGGAAGTCCGGCGCGCCAGCGCCGGACGCCGGCTGCTCGATCTGCTGCAGGCCGATTACTTTGCCTCCTATCATTGGAGCGAAGAGCACCGCCGCTTCGAGAACCGCGTCAGCGTCAATATGTCAGATGCGAATCTGCACCGATACGAGGAGTACTTTCAGTTTCGCGATCCGATCACGCGACCCATGCAGCGGATGCGCCGTGCCGTCAGCGTGAATCAGATCATGGATCACCGGGACTTCCTGCGCACCGAGTTTTATAACGACTTTCTGGCGCAGGATGGCTTGTACTACGGCGTCAACCTCCATGTATTCGACGGCGATTCCCCGGTGGCGGATTGGCGCATCTGGCGCAGTCACGGGCGCGAAAACTTCGGCCAGCGCAGTCTCGAGATTCTCAACCTGCTCGCCCCTCACCTGCGAAACGCCACACGCATCGCGCGACTGTTGGACGAGCGACGCGGCACGACGAGGGACTTCACAGTCGCGGCAGTACGCGCCGGCACAGGACTGTCGCAGCGCGAGGCACAGATCGCCTATCATGCCGCGCTGGGAAAAGCTGACCGCGAAATCGCGGCCGTCCTGTTTGTTTCGGTGGCTACTGTCCGCACTCACCTGCGGCACATTTACCGCAAGCTGGGTGTCAGCAACCGGTCGTCCTTCTGCCGGCGGCTGTCAGACACCCTCGGCAACCCGGCGGCAACTCCTAAGGGCGAAGATGCCAGTTGACACTCACCCCGTAGGTGCGCGGGTCGCCGTACACGCCGAAAACCTCATTAGCTATCGTATACACGTGGGCAACACGCAAGCGATTAGCGAGATTCTTTGCCCATAGGGCCACTTCCCAATCGCTCTGCGGACTGATCCAGTTCAACCGCGCGTCGATGAGACTATAGGAAGGTTGGATTGCGTAGGGCTCCAGCTCGCCGCGTTGCGCAGAGGTATAACTGTAGCTCGCGCTGGGCTGCAACGCGCCCACCGATCCGAGCGGAAGCTGGTATTTGACATCCAGGCTCGCCTTGTTGCGCGGCGCCCGAATCATGTCCTTCCCGCTCTGATTACGCAGGTCCAGCGTCTCGCCGCCGATGGTCGTGAACACCGATGCATTCGGCAGGTACAGGTTGCGGAACTTGGCATCCAGGTAACCGTAGGTCGCCGCAATCGTGAGGTGCTCGACCGGCAGCCAGCTGGCTTCCAGCTCGGCTCCCTTCGCTTCCGCACTGCCGGCATTGAATGTCTCAAATTCACCGAAACACGCCGCCGCGGCGCTGGGGACACACCCGGCGGGAGGACCGAACGACTGGATCTGCAGGTCCCGATAATGAGTCTGGAACGCAGCCACATTCAGCCGCAACTGCTCGGACACTTCAGTCTTCGCGCCCACTTCAAAGTTGGTTGCCTGCTCCGGTCGCAACGGGTTCGTATCCGCGAGGCTGGTGGGCGAAGCTGCAAACCCGCCGCTCTTGAACCCCTGGGACGCGGTCGCGTAGAGGTTGAGCCTGCGGTCCGGCTCGTAGCGCACCGTGATCTTGGGAGTGAATTTTCCCCAGCCCGCCTCGCGCGAATTGGCGAACGAATTGGGAATGATGAACAGGATGCCGCTCACGCCATGCACGGCATCGTTATCGATGTGCTTGAAATCGTGCGAATAGCGGCCGCCGACACTGAGGGTCCAGTCATCGACAACTTGCCAATCGACTTGTCCGAAGGCCGCCTCGCTGGTGGTGCGATCGATACCACGATAGCGATCGGCGTCCTTGGGGTCCGGGTCCACGGAGGGCAACATGAACAATCGCAGCCGGTTGGTGTTTTCCCGCATGAACCACAACCCGCCGACGTACTTGAGGTGATCCGTCGGCGAGGACACCCAGCGCAGTTCCTCACTGTACTGATTGGTGTCGTCCCAGACATCACTACCCAGTGGCAGGCCGGCACCGAGCGAATCCATGTCCCATTGATTGTGCGAGCGCCGGAAAGCCGTGATCGAAATCAGGTCTGAAGTTGGAGTCACGTGCGCGGTCACTTTCGCACTCGTGCCGTAGGCGAATTGTCGCGCGTGACCCGGATAGGGATTAGTCGCACACGAAGGGTCGCTCGTGCCACATAGGCCCTGATAGGCCTGCAACGGGCTGTAAGGCAGATTATTGGTCATGTGCGTGAGTGGTATGCGTGCCATGTCCCCATCGTTGAGGTGCTGATAGTCGGCACTCAGCAGAACCTCCACCGTTTCGCCGGTTCTCAGAAGTTGCCCGCGCAGCGACTGGCTCTCATCATTTTTCTCATCCGTATGCAATACGACATTGTGGGCCCAACCTTCGACATGCCGGGTGGACACGACGAGCTTCCCCGCCCAATCTGCCGCGATCGGCCCGGTAATGAGTGCCGAAAAGTTGCGGCGATCGTAATTGCCGAAATCAGCGTTCGCCTTGATATCCAGGGCCTGTGTATTGGGGCGCGACGAGATGATGTTGATGGCGCCGCCGATCGTGTTCTTGCCGTACAACGTACCCTGGGGTCCCCGCAAGACCTCAACCCGGTCCACGTCAAACATCTCCGGATTGATGTTCGAAACCCGTCCCAGATACACGTCGTCGACGAATACGGCCACGGAATTGTCGGTGCCGGCGCCATCGTCATTAGAGGAGACGCCGCGCAACGAAACGATGTTCTGACCGGGTGCAAACGGCGAGAACGTCAGTCCCGGAACCTGCGCCGACAGTGTCCCGAGCTCGTGAATGCCATTTCTTTGCATGTCGGCGGCCGTGACCGCGGTAATCGCGAGTGGCACGGTCTGCAGGCTTTCGGAGCGGCGTTGAGCTGTGACGGTGATCTCCTCCAGCGTAGCTCCGGCGGTCTGATCGGACTCGCCCGCGTAGCACATCGTTGCGGCAAATGGCGCGCAAAGCCAGAGTGCGCGCAGCCAGTTTGGCTGTATCTTCATGAAAGGTGCCCCGGAATATTGACTGTAGTTGTATTGAGAACGGCTTCGATGGCTGCGCCGATCGCCAGCAGCCGGCGGTCATTTTCAGCAGGCCCGTCGAGCTCCATGCCGATTGGCAAGCGTGCGGAACTGGGCCCGGCCGGCAGGCTGAGCGCGGGAATTCCGGCATTGCTTGCCGGGTCTGTGTTACGAATGAACGTAGCGAAAGTAGGGACGCGGTCGCCGTTCAGCACGACAGTTTCATCACTTCCTTCGATGGGACATGCCGGCAGCGGCGTTGTCGGGAAGAGAATTGCCTGTAGGTGGTGTTGAGCGAAGTAGTCCCGATAGGCTTGCTGCAGCCTCGGTCGGTCGCGGTGGAGCGCGACCTCGTATTCTGCCGGCGAAACGTGACCGCTAAGCGCCATGCCAACGAGCGCCTTGACGTCAGGGCTCGCAATCGAGGCGTGCAGGTCCTCGACACACACCGGGATTCCCGACCTGGACAAATACGCCTGTAAGGCGTGTCGGGTCTCGTAAAGAACGATTGGAAAACTGACAGCGGCATTCAGCTCAACTACATCTGGAATGTCCGCCCTTACAAACTCAACTCCCGCCGCAGCCAAGCGAGCCACTACCCGCTGTAATGCGAGCCGCACGTCAACGTGCAGACACTCCTGGAAGTGTCGCTCCGGCAGTCCGAGGCGCAAACCTTTGAGCTCGATCGGCGGCAATTCGAACGCAGAACCGCCGGACAGTACGGCGTCCATGACTGCGACGTCGCGAACGTTTCGCCCCATGGGGCCAATGACATCCCGCGTTGGGGAGATGAGAGCAACGCCGCCCATTGGATACCGTCCCGGGGAAGGCCGGAATCCGACTATCCCGTTCAGCGCAGCCGGTATTCGCGAGGAGCCGCCCGTGTCCGTACCCAGTCCGGCCCGCACGACACCGGTTGCAATAGCGACAGCCGTGCCACCGCTGCTACCCCCCGCGAAGCAAAGCGGGTCAAACGCATTTCTGACCGGCCCAAACGCAAAGTTGTTGCTGGTAATGCCGTAAGCCAGCTCATGCATGTTCGCCTTGCCGGCAATCACGCCTCCCGCGTAAAGCAGCCGCGCGACCGCCGGGGCGTCGAATCCTGGAACATAATCTCGCAGTCCCGGGGTCCCGCTCGTGCAGGGCGAGCCGGCGACTTCAATGTTGTCCTTTATCGCCAACGACCAGCCGGCCAACGGGCGCGGGTCCGCAGCCGCCGCGACGTAGCCCTGCCGGGGATCGAATCCTGGCTGCAGATGCGTGAACGCATTCAAGTCGCGCCAGGCGGGATTCAGGGGAGGTGCGGCTTGTTTGGCATCCGGGTCTTGCATGGAACGCAGTGTTCAACTGCCCAATTGCGCAGATCAATGCCCGGACCGAACAATCAACACTTGTGATGATGCCGCTCCACAGACGGGGAGCTATAACGGACGCGACATCACCCGAGGGACACACACCGTCTTGGAAACCACACCGGGCCTGGAACCCATTGAAAGGGCTGGCGAAGACGAGTTGCGCAGTCTGCAGCTGCAGCGACTGAAGTGGTCGGTGAGCCACGCATACGAGAACGTGGAACATTATCGGCAGAGTTTTGTGGCGGCCGGAGTCCACCCGTCCGATCTGCGCAGCCTTGACGATCTGACTCAGTTCCCCTTGCTGATCAAGCAAGATTTTCGAGATAACTACCCGTTTGGATTGTTCGCAGTCCCTCGGGAGCGGGTTGTTCGTATCCACGCCTCGAGCGGGACAACAGGTAAGCCGGTTGTTGTCGGCTACACCGCGCGGGACATCGATACCTGGGCAAACGTTGTAGCGCGTTCAATCAGGGCAGCGGGTGCAAGAGCGGGCGATGTCGTGCATGTGGCCTACGGGTACGGTCTATTCACCGGGGGGCTGGGCGCTCACTACGGCGCTGAGAGGCTCGGCTGCACCGTAGTCCCGATGTCAGGCGGGCAGACCGAACGGCAAGCGCTGCTCATCCGGGATTTTCGTCCCCGAGTCATCATGGTGACCCCCTCTTACATGCTGAAGATTGGCGAGGAACTCACACGCCTGGGCATCGACCCCCGCACGACCTCACTCGAGATCGGGATTTTTGGGGCTGAGCCCTGGACCGAAGGTTTGCGTGCCCAGATCCAGCAATACTTCGATATCGACGCGTGCGATATCTACGGATTGTCCGAGGTCATCGGACCGGGCGTTGCCTGCGAGTGTATCGAGTCCAAGGATGGCCCCGTGATCTGGGAGGATCACTTCTATCCTGAGATCATTGATCCGCTCACCGGGGCTGCCCTCCCCGCCGGCGAACTCGGGGAGTTGGTCCTGACATCACTCACGAAGGAAGCGCTTCCAGTGATCCGGTATCGGACGCGCGATCTGACACGGCTCCTGCCGCCTGCCGCGCGGTCCATGCGGCGAATCGCCAGAGTGGCGGCACGCAGCGACGACTTGATGATCATCCGGGGTGTGAATGTCTACCCGAGTCAGATTGAAGAGTTGCTCATGCGCGTCGCACATCTGTCTGCGCACTATCAGCTCGAGCTGACACGCGATGGATACCTCGATGCGCTGACAGTGCGGGTTGAATGCAGGGCTGGTATCGCAGCTGATGCTCGGGAATCGATCTCTCGGGATCTGGCACAACAGATCAAGGCGTATATCGGGGTGACTGTTCGGGTGGCGGTGCATGAGCCAGGGGCGCTGCCTCGGTCGCAGGGGAAGGCCACGCGGGTTGTCGATTTGCGGGGTAACTTCTGACAAACGTCGTTTGCGCCTGCAGAGCACCGTGGTACATGCTTGCCTGATTGTCAAAACCCGCAATCGACACGTACTGGGCCATGCGACTAGCGCTGTAAACGATTTGACCCAATATCTCGGTTGGGAATTCGAGCGGCTGCCGGAAAAGTAGTGTCCTTCGTGGCCAGGGACCAAACGACGCGTTTTCACACGGCGAGACCCAAAGCGGCCGATCGAGACTGACCGCTACCGGATCCTCAAGTCGTCAGTTACAGTTGCGAACAGCTGTACATCAGGGAGAGGAAAACGTGGCGACTTTCTTTGCGATAAAAAAACACGTGGGCGCCATTAGCCTAGTCGATTGGAATGCTGTTGTTGATAGTTCGCCGTATCTCGAGAGAGGGCTGGACCGCAAGGGCGTGAATCCGTTCAGCAAGGAGCCGATCTTGTTCCCAGGTGAGGGAAAGGCGCTCTTTCGCGTTGATGGCAAGCGCGTCGGAAACATCGTGCTTGAACAGGGTCAGCTCTTGACGACAGTGTCCCAAGGGCAACTTGCTTGGAGATAGCTCTTAGGCTTGGAGCACAAGTATTCGAAGAACACCGCAGCTAGCAGAATGGTACATAGCGCCAGCCGGGGCCGCTTTGAGGAGGGCCGCTCCAGCCCGCCAACGGCCGCTATTGGCCTGTCAGAAACCTCCAACAGTTGGGGCGCTCAAATCGTGTTGCGTTGCGGCCGTACCGCCTTCCGACCCCGAGCGAACCCTCGATTCGCTCCATACCGGACACCCAACTGCCTCGTCCAAGGCGCCCCTCGAGCACCGCGTGCTTAGTAGCGGCGTTCCACGCAGACCCCACAGTGGAACACGTCGTTCCGGCGTCATCACAAACAACTTCGCAGAGTCGGCGGCCACAACCGCCGATTTCGCCGGGCACGTTCACGATGGCCCGAAATCTGTGTTCACTTTGAACGGAATACGTAATCTAGCTCTTGCTGCTCGCCGAATGAGCTTGCGGACTCTTGGAATGGGAGACCAGCCCCGCCAAGCCGCCGACGGCGCTTGAACCTATCGCAATGAGCCCTTCCGGCATCGTCTTTTCTGTTAGACTGAGAATTATAATACCAACAATTGCAGCTCCGGCAATCAATCCAAGGGCGATCATTGCTGTTCTCGAAGTCACTCTGCTGGCTGTCGCTTGTATCAACTCGAGTCGATGCAGCAGTGCGCTCTTCTCCTTTGGACTGAGTTTCTCATCCGTAACAACCACGTGCACTACATCGAGGTACGTCGTTGCGCTTCGCCCTGCACTTCCAGCATTTGTCGTCCCGTTTGGATTCTCGGCCTCTGAGTTCTTGTCCATATTCACTCCCAGATCTGTGTAGATCCTGCTCGTTGTCCGTCAATCACCCACGAGAGTCTTTCCGTAGCAAGCTTAGCTAAAAATGCGATCGAATAGACGACCTTGCCATTCTTGCCGGCAGGCTGTGGAGAGGGCCCGATTTGCCAGCTCTTTGCTTTCCGCCTCACGAACGGCCGTTATTGGAGAGTCCAACAGCGAAAAGCAACGACCGGTCATGGGCCGTACTGAGACAGAGCGGGCGGCACGAGTTAAAGCCTTCATTTTCGAGCGCGGTTGAGCGCATCGCTACATTGCTACCAGCGATCAATTCAGCGAGCCTTCATCACTTGATGTCCGTTCGGCGTTTCGTTCACTACGATGCCGGAACCGCCATCGTGATCGATATTCCGGCAACCCCTAACACCGATCAGGATGAGGCTGAAATTCTGTTCACGTTGGGCTGGTATCAGCGTTCACGATGCTCTGGAAACCCTGAACACGGATCAGCCGGAATATGCAGAACTCCCTGGACCGAATTAGATCCTGGAGGGAGAGATCACTCGGCAGCGTCGCCCAGAGAATTCTGTTTCGACGGACGCATCGAGGCACGCGTGCGTAATTGCTCACGCGCTTCACGGAACTTAGAACGTCGAGCGGTCCGGACGTCGTATCGAGCCGAAGTTCATCACGCCCGATGTCGTGGCGCCAGATGGTTGAGACATAACAACCGCTCAGCGTTCTGCCGATGCGTGGATCGGCGTCGCTCAACGACTTCCGGATTTTGCGACGTTCTCTTCGGGTGAGCTCGGCCGCATGCATCAAGGTCCCTTGTAACGATCGTCCATCCCTCCGACGACGACGAAATCTATGTCAGCGTCGCAGAGTCGCTGGACGAGACCCTGTTCAGCTGTGGCACGGAGTTGCTGGCCCCCTCGTTCCATTTCGAGCATGAGATCGAGTGCAGCCTGATGCTGGATCGCACGCTGGGGGTGAGACCGGACCAACATCGAAGCCGCGGCTTTCCGTACCGTTTCCGTACGAGCATCGGGAGCCATTCGGCGGGAGACACGCAAGTCATTGAACTGGCGGAGAGAGAGGGATTACTCGGCGAAGCGCCTCGCCCCTTCGGGGCCGCCCTTCGGGTGTTGACAAATCAACGACGCAGGCTTTTCGCCACCACAGCGCGGTATATAACTAGGGCCTGAAACGTACCCTACGGGCGTTATCCCTCTCCGTCGTTTCTAAAACCTAGAATTGACTCCGGGCGCCCGATTTCGGCTATCGACGAAATCTGGCGGAGAGAGAGGGATTACTCGGCGCTGCGCGCCTCGCCCCTTCGGGGCCGCCGCTCCGGGTGTTAGATCCTGTGAATCCTCAGGCCGCAGGGCCACCATGACCCGACAGGTAGCTCGAGCCGTATGGCTGACCCTACGGGCGTTATCCCTCTCTTCAATGGCGCCACCCTGGAGTGGACTCGGGCCGATTGATCCTGCATGCCGCCTTAATTTTGGCGGAGAGAGAGGGATTGCTGCGGCCATCGTGGCCGCAGCCCCTTCGGGGCCGACGCTGCGCGTCGTCCAAAATCGCTCCCGGCGATTTTGTCGAACCCGCTTGTCTATGTTCGAGGGTTCGAACCCCTCTCTTTTGCGGGCGCGGCACTAGAGCCGTCTCAGGCTGACTGTTAACTCATGCCGCAAAAATTTTGGCGGAGAGAGAGGGATTCGAACCCTCGAAGGGCTTTTGACCCTTACACCCTTAGCAGGGGTGCTTCTGTGTCCAGCTGTGTATACCGCCATTTTGATAAACACTGCGTTTATAGGGTATTTGTCCACTGCAGTCCATCGCTATCTGGCGGAATGTTTCCGTACGATTTCGTACGGAGGTAAGATGGGGCTATGGCTGATCTTTCCCGCAAGCGAGATCGTGATCGCCTCGCACCTCGCCGCGAACCGTACTGGCAGCGGCTCGAGGCTGGGGCGTACCTTGGATTTCGGCGCGGCCCGAATACCTGGCTCGCTCGCTTCCGAGGACGAGACGGGAAGCAGCAATACCAACCACTCGGCGAAGCGCTCGAGTTCGATGAAGCTAAAGGGCGAGCGGAGGATTGGCTCTCGCAGCTCGCTGGATCACCAGTTCGAAGCGTAAAGAGGGGTACCGTAATCGCGGCGTTGACCGCTTATCTGACCGACCTGCGTCGGCATGGCCGGGCCGACGCTGCGAAAACAGCAGACGGCCGCTTCAAGACGGCTCTCGGGTTCGATCGCAAAACCCAAAGCTATACAGATCCCCTGGCTCAACTGCAGCTTGAGGGAGCCACTCGGGATGATTTCCAAGACTGGCGAGATCGGATTCGGCCGGGACGGTTGCCGCGGACTGTCAATCGGCTCGTGCGTGCAGTCGTTGCTGGGCTAAACCGCGCCAATGCGCTCGGACACATCGGCAATGCCGCCGCCTGGCGCCTTGAGGGGCTGTCCGATGATGACGAGTCTGAGACCGCGGTGTTCCTCGAGCCTAGCCAGCGACAGGCGCTGATACATGCTGCGACCCCCGGCGCGGCCGGTTTCCTATGCGGCCTGGAACATTCCGGTGCACGCCCAAAGGAGCTTGCGTCTGCGGTCGTTGCAGACTTCGATGGGGAGCGGGTGAAGCTTTCGCATCGAAAGGGTCGTCCGCCGAAATTGCGCTCCAGGTATGTAGTGCTGGACACAGATGCGATCGCGTTCTTCAGATCGCACGCGAATGGCAAGCGCTCAACGGATCCCCTCTTCTCAGACAATGGAAAACCATGGCGCCGTGATCGATGGGCCGAGGAGGTTCGGGCCGCGATTGCAAAGCATAACGAGGGAGCAGGCGAGAAAGCGCGTATTCCGACTGATGCGTCCGCATACAGTTTCCGACATGCGCGGATCAGTGAGTTGTTGCAGGTCTACGGAGTAGACCCACTTACAGTCGCCGCTCAGACTGGTACTAGCCTTCGGATGATCGAGCGGACGTATTTCAAGTTTATCCGGTCAGCGATGCTGGCCAAGCTGGCCAATCTAAAAAGGCCACCAGCTGAAAGCACTGGCCTCTGAACATCAAAATAGATCCGGCCGGCGTGAACTCATGGAGATTCGCCAGCACTGAGATTGAACGCAACGGAATGAGACTGATTGCGACTTCGGTTTGAGCGTTGAACTGTTGCAGCGGGATCAAAACCGCTGCCTCACCACTTGGCGACGCCCCAAGTACTTCAATTCTACGGAAAATCAGCGACTTGGTGATCCGGATACTGAGACGGCTGTCCCCTCCAGACCCACTGATTCCCATCGCTGCCACCAAAGCTGCCACTAGACCGCCGAACTTTTTGCAGCGAGCCTAAACAGTTGGTTACGCCCGGATTGCCTATCCCGACCCTAGCCGAAACCCTGCAAGCAAGGATGCGACGATCTGCGACCAGCTCCCGCAGCCTCGAGACTGCGACCTCCGCTCCATAGCGGGGAGCAATCGATTGAGCAGTTGTGCACCACGCGTCAGAACGTGCTCGATCAGCGGCAGTGCCTCCGGCCAGTCGGGCAGGTAGCGCTGACCGGCCAGCGGATCGAAACGAGAACCGGCTCGGGCTTTATGGGTTGTTCTTGCATAACGTGGACGCTCAGCAGGTCGCATCGCGACAGTCGCCACTCACTCAAGTTCAAGGCTTAGACGTTCAAACGGTCGCGGTAGGGACGGTCTGACGCCGAACACGTAGACCGCCCCCCGCACAGATCCCAGCGTGCGGAGTTACCGCACTGGGCTCTTATCTCGGGTTTTGACAGCAAAGCGCGCTTCCGGCCAAGGATGAACAATGCGAGCCGGGGGAAGCCAACGTACAGCGAGGCGATCCATCCGCACCCAGTTGAGGCGCCGGCGCTGGCTGCGTCGCAGTAGCGAGCGTCGCCAACGCTGCGTGACCTCCCTGCGGAGTACGTCAAGAGCCTCGATATTGGTCGGCACGCCGTAATACGCGTAGTGTCCGCGTAGCACAGCACCTAACCACCTACCCTGCGAGCCGATCGATTCGTGCCGACGACGGCGGAGCTCAAGAACGATCTCATGAACTTTTGCCGTCAAACGCGCCCGCATCGTGTGACGCAGTAAGAGGAACTTCCCACCATTCCGCGAGCGACTGCAACAGTGCGTCAACCCGAGGAAGTCGAAGGTCTGCGGTGCACCCGATTCGCCCCGTTCCTTGCGCTGGGAAGAAGCAAACCTTCCGAAGCGAAGGAGTCGGGTCTTCTCCGGATGAAGTTCCAGACAGAACTGCGCGAGTCTTTCGCGAAGGTCTCGAAGGAACCGCTGTGCATCGAAGTCATGTTGGAAGCCGAGCACGAAGTCATCGGCGTAGCGAACGATGATGACGTCACCGTGTCCATGCCGCTGTCTCCACTGCTGCACCCACAGGTCAAGCGCATAATGCAGGCAAATGTTGGCCAGCAACGGCGACGCCGTAGCTCCTTGCGGTGAGCCAACTTCTGTCCGCGTACGTTTTCCCTGTTCCATGACGCCCGCTCTCAACCATTTCTGGATGAGCCGCAGGACCCTGCGATCCGCAATGCGATGCTCGATGAACTTGATCAGCCACCCGTGGTCGATGGTATCGAAGAACCCACGAATATCTGCATCGAGCACCCAGTTCACCTTCTTGCCGATGATTCCGGCCGCCAACGCATCGAGCGCATCGTGCGCCCCACGTCCTGGCCGAAAACCGTATGAGAAGCCGAGGAAGTCACTTTCATAGATCGCGTTCATCACCGATACAACAGCCCGTTGTAGGATTTTATCCTCCAGCGCTGCTATACCCAGAGGTCGCTGCCGACCGTCCGGTTTGGGGATGTACACCCTACGCGAGGGCTTCGCCCGATACGCTCCGCGATGCACCCTGGCGTGCAGAGCCAGAAGATTCTCTTCAAGCTGCTCGCCATAGTGCCGCCACGTGACGCCATCGGTTCCCGCTGCGGCGTGCTTCTTCGAAGTCAAGTACGCCTCACGCAACCGATCGACGCTCACATGGTGCAGCAGTGCCGTGAACCGTCTCTTCTTATCCGTCTTTGCAGCTTTGCGTACACGTTCAAGCGCACTGAGCGCATCGGTCCGGCTCTGTGTCCGGGACGCGTTTTGCTTGCCCGTGTTCCCCTTGATCGGGTCCCTTCCCTCCACAGCCTCCGCCGCCAGTCCATCGGCATTGTTCGGTTGCTTCGTAGGTATTACGGACCCGTCCGACTTCCCATCGACGTGCATCTCCGGGGTACGGCGAATGGCCTTTCCGGAGCGACCTGGTGCACCACCTGCAGCAGGCATCTATGGGATCTCCCGGTTCTCGCGCAAGAAGGTTCCACACATGCTTCGGGTCTGCGACCGCGCAGGGCCATTCAGAGACTTGCGATAACGCCTCTGAAATATCTCGCCTTCCGCTTCGGTTAACAACGTCGGCGCCCTGGTCAACCTGATTTCGCGGCTCAATACCGAACCTGTGTGTGCCCCTGTCAACACTTCACGTGCAGCCTTACGGCTGGCCGCGCATGACTCGGGGTCATCGTGGATCGCTACTCCTTCGATGTGAGACTCTTTCATTCTCTCCTTCTTGCCGGTTTATCCCGGCGTACTAACCGGATGGCGAACTCACCTTCAGGGTCGCTAAGGAGCATGGGAGTATCGTGTCCGCTTAAAAATAGGTGGACACGTGCACACTATCGAACAGAGATCGGCTCGTCAGCGCCGACGTCGTCATAGCGCGGAGTTCAAGTCGGAGGCGATCAATGCGTGCCGTCAGCCGGGGATGTCGATCGCCGCTGCGGCTATGGCCCGCTCGATCAATGCAAATCTGCTGCGGCGCTGGATCACAGAAGCTGAAGGCGAAGGAGATGAGATCGGGCAGGGAACGCAGAAGGCTGCACCGGTGCCTACGGATGCATTTATTGCCCTGCCAGCGCCGAACAGGCCGCAGCCAAGTCCACCCATCCAGATCGAGGTTCGACGAGGGCCACTTACGGTCATCGTGCAATGGCCGACTTCTGCGCTTCACGAGTGCACGGTCTGGCTGCGTGAAGTCCTAAAATGATCCGGGTGGATGCCGCCTGGTTCGCGGTGGAACCCTTGGATATGCGCGCCGGTGTGGATACAGCACTGGCGCGGGTCGTGAATGTGTTCGGTGAGGCGCGAGCACATCATGCGTATCTGTTCGTCAACAAACGTGCGAATCGGATGAAGGTGTTGGTACACGATGGTTTCGGGTTGTGGCTGTGCGCCCGGAGGCTGTATGAAGGCAGCTTCATCCGCGCCGTGCTCACGAAGGATCGCAGCGTACCGCTGACCCATGAACAGTTGCAGGCGATCGTGGTGGGACTTCCGTGGGAACGACTGGACGAGCGCACGAAGATCCGTGTTTTGTAGCAAAATGATCTGTCGATATAACAGCAGATGTGGCAACATCAGGAGCCATGGAGTTGCCACGCGAATGGGCTCAGATGGACGCAGATCAGCTGCGGGATTTGAGCGCGACACTGTTCGAGCGGCTGCAGCAGCAAGAGAGGCAACTCGCTGAGCGGGACACCCAGCTCAGTGTTCGCGAAAAGCAGCTTGCCCGCAATGACGAAGAACTGAAACGCAAGCAGCTGAAGATCGATCAGCTCACGCACGAGATCGCCACCCTCAACCGCTGGCGCTATGCCAAGCGCTCCGAACAGATCGATGCCGTACAGCGTTCGCTGCTGGATGAAAGCATCGATGCAGATATCGAGGCCATTACTCTCGAGATCGAAGCGCTTCAGAACAAGACGCCCTCGCCACCCAAAGCACAACCGCGTCGGGCAGCACTTCCGGCCACCTTCCCGCGCCGGGAGATCCGGCACGAACCTGAGCACACTCAATGCAGCTGCGGCTGCGAACTCGAGCGCATCGGCGAGGATGTGAGCGAGAAGCTCGATTACAACCCAGGCCTGTTCCAGGTCGAGCGCCATATCCGTGGTAAATGGGTCTGCCGCCAATGTGAGCGCCTGATCCAAGCGCCCGTGGCGCCGCACATCATCGATAAAGGCATACCCACCACAGGCCTCTTGGCGCAAGTGCTGGTGGCGAAGTACCTGGACCACCTACCCCTGTACCGACAGGAACAGATCTTCGGCCGCGCAGGACTGGCGCTTCCCCGCTCGACGCTGGCGCAGTGGGTCGGGGCTTGCGGCATCGGACTGCAGCCGCTCGTCGATGCACTGAAAGCAGCTCTGTTGACTCGAACTGTGCTGCACGCGGATGAGACGCCGGTGCCGATGTTGAAGCCCGGGCTTAATCGCACACACCGAGCCTATCTGTGGAGCTATAGCAGCAGCGAGTACGATGTGCTGCCCGCGGTCGTCTACGACTTTGCAGAAGGTCGCAGCGGGCAGTACGCTCGAGACTTCCTGGGAAGTTGGTCTGGTAAGCTCGTCTGTGACGATTACTCAGGCTATAAAGCTTTGTTCGATCGCGGTGTAGTCGAAGTGGGCTGTATGGCTCACGCCCGGCGCAAGTTCCATGATCTGTATGCGAACCACAGTAGCGATTTGGCCGAAGAGGCGTTGCGCTACTTCGCAGCACTGTATGAGGTGGAGCGGCTGGCGCGAGAGCAGCAGCTCGATACGCAAGGTCGGCTCCAACTGCGACAGCAACGCTCGAAACCGATCGCCGAAACGCTCAGGCAATGGTTGACACGACAACGCGGCCAGGTTCCGGATGGCTCTGCGACGGCGAAAGCGATAAACTACAGCCTCGGACGCTGGGCGGCGTTGATCCTCTATCTTGAGGATGGCGATCTGCCCATCGATAACAATCATGTGGAAAACCGCATCCGACCGATCGCTCTCGGGAGGTCGAACTGGCTATTTGCCGGCTCTCTGCGTGCTGGCCAGCGCGCCGCCAACATTATGAGTCTCATCCAGTCCGCCAAGCTCAATGGACACGATCCATACGGTTACCTCAAGGACGTGCTCGAACGGCTGCCGACTCATCCTGCCAGGCGGATCGAGGACCTCCTGCCGCACCGCTGGAAAGCCCACGCGGCATACCCGTGACTCCGCAAATGCCTCCACATCCATCCAATGCGGACTGGCTACTTCGCACGGTCGCCTGATGCCCCTTGATCTAGACGAAGCATACGCGTTGTACGAGGAGTGGGGCCCGACTCGCCGGACTCCTATCAGCGAGCGCCTGAGTCGCGCATATCCAGATCTCAGTGCCGACCAGATAAGTGATCTGATCGCTCAGCTAGCCGAGGTCAGCAAAACAGTTTGGGGCGTCGCAGAGCTCGGTGCCGAGACCGTCCTCGGCAAAGAAAAAGTAGTTCAGATCTTGCAATCTAAACATGCCTTCCTGACAGGCGAAGGCCTCGAGCGGGCAGTATTCCTTGCGAACTATTACGCGATGCACGAAGGCTACGACAAAATCCCGAAGCCACGCTAAATGGCTCTGCTCATGCAAGGCGTGATGGCCAGACGGTTACGTTCAAACTTCATGTTTGGATAGAACTGGCGCGTCACCGCTTCCACGCTCTTAGCAATCCACAGAGGACATAGCGGCGAGGTGCTTACTGACGCGTCGCAAGCCATTAAATCAAGCTTCGCACCGGCCGAGTAATACATTGTGTCGTCCGGAGTTAGCCTGGCCGCGAAACGAAACTCTTCGTCAAGACGGAAGAAGTGATGCTTGTGGAACGCCGGGTGACGAACCGTTACGGTCGGGCCTGCCTCGTCGTCCGGCTCAACCTCAAATACTGGTCGTTCATAATCAACGTAGCCGTACAGAAATTCGAAATTTTCCAGGCCGCGGTCTTCTGCTAGGGAGTTTCGCTTTACCCAGATCGTGTCCTGCAACTGCTTCAGCAACGCCGGTCCGTCACAGGATATACAGACTCCCTTATGGCCGCCGTACGACCGCCACATCAGGTCCGTCAGGGCTGCACCCGCGTGCCAGCACGATACAAACCATTTGTCTGGCACCTCGCCGGAGAACTTGTCGTCCAACTGGCTCGCCAGTATGTCTTCGGCCTCTTGAACGAAGTCCGAATGATCCAACTCTCCCGGGAGCGAGAACTCCGGCTCGTTACACGATTCCACAAGTGCCTTCCGAATCGCATCGCCTAGAGAACCCGGGAACGCGCAATCGTAAGGGTCGTCGTATTCAGTTGCGCGCGGGATATAGAGTTGTCCAGTAGTGAGTATGGACAGGTACTGCTCTAGCGGCATGAAACGGACGAGGCGAGCTGGCGGCGCAGAGTTAGAAAACTCGTGCTCGATCTTGTAGTCCAGCCAATGTCCATGCGTGTCGATGTAGTCGCGGATATCGCCGCCGTGATCGTCGGCCTCGTTGTCGTCGCTCACAATCCTTCCCCGCAGACAATTGTCTTGTCTGTGAGTTTGACATAGGGAGCACTGTAGCAATGTGAAGTAGCTAACAGCTAAGATATTGGGTCAGCTAGCTCCGCTCCCAGGATGTCGCGTTCGGAAGGGAATACCTTATCGCTAACCGTCGCGCTCGGCTTTCTCGTCCCTGTCGCGTTCTTCGCAGCTTGCCTGCGTTCTTTCGAGGGCGTCCGGCTTATCGCTGCGCATCGTCCGCACTCTCCACTGCTTCGTTCAACGACGCAGTACACCATCGGCGGCTGTATGTCGGATCTGCGGATCTACCGCTCACCGATAGTCGTGCTACTGGGCAGTAATGGTGCTGACATACGAAAGCAACCCCATTCAAGCCGTGGTGGAAGCTCCGGTGAAGCCCGGGTGCCCTGCCCCTGGGCAGCGTTCAGGGAGCAAGCTCTGGGCGGCTGGGCACGTCTCTTATGGATTCCAAGATTCGTGGATTCTCCGTGCTTTCGTTCAATCGCACCTCATATTGGTGTCCATCGCGGAGCGCGATCTCCGAGAAGACCTCATCGACGCTGCCGCAATAAGGGCTCTCCGGTGAGATCACCTCATATTTGTATTTCCATAGCCTATGGGGCGACCGAAGGTATTCAGTCGTGATGATGCGAATTACGAGCTGCTGACCCTGCATTTTTACGGAGCCGATCACGGTCTTCTGATCCGATAGCTTCCGCCGCACGGATACGACGGATTTTGGCGGATTCAGAGGATTCTGTGCCGACCGCTTGGCGGCCTTGTCGGCCATCTTGTTATAGGGATTCTTCTTGTGACCCTTGACCCAGTGTATCGCAACTTGCCTGCGATCACGTGATGCGCGCTGAATCAGCTTCACCAGCTTCTTCCACTGATCAACGTGAAGGATAGGCCGACCTGTCGATCGGTTCGTCCACCGGGTCGTGGGCCAGGTAAACATCGCGTTCTTGTAGTTTCCCCGGACATACATGGAGTCCGTAAATATCTCGATCCGCAAATACTGAGAGAGGGCCTGGTCATCGAGAGCCTCCGCTAGTCCCACGATGCAAGCCTCCAATTCCATCTGGTTGTTGGTTGCTCCCTTGTAGCCGGGGCGATCGCAGTCCTTGATGATTTCCACGTCGCCCCCGTCGTTGATAACGGCGAACACGATCCCGATACCACCAGCGCGCGGACTCGGGAGCATTGAGCCGTCCGTGTAGATGTTGAGTGCATTCTCCTTCAACATGTTGAGATTATAGCCAACCATTCGCGTGGCAGGAGCTTGTGTGCTATGCAGCACGCGAATATGTGGCTCGGCGGCTAGCGGGAAACATCCGCCACAGCCCAGCCTGAAGATCCCGGGATAACACTTTGGGACCCCAGGGACTTACTGTCGCAGTCGGACAACTTCAACAGTGTTGAGTCTACCGGCTCGGGCTTTTGACCCGTCAGAGGGCTCATAGGAATCAGCATGTTAGTGATTTCATTGGGAATGGAAGCCCCCTCCCGCACCCGCCCCCTCCCGGGGCGTTGAGCTGCCAGTAGACGGAGGCGGATTAGAATGTGCTGCAGAGCCACAGACTTCCTTCCGCCGTCGATAGAAGCGGCCGGCTCCATCTCCGAGTGTGAGTGAATCTAGGCGTGCCGCGCCGCCTAACAGGGAGAGCGGGGAAACGACCAGCGGCGGTGCGCGGGGGCATAATCTCGCATGGCGGCACGAGGAACCCACATTCATTAGGGCTCCATGCTGCATTCATTCAACGAAGTCAAGCCCGTCTTGCCCTTTCAACGCGAGTGTTGTAAAGCTGCAATACAACCGACAAGAAGCGTTCGGCCTCCAGCCCGGAAGCAGGGACAGACGGTCATCCCGCAAGAGGACGAGCGCCGACAAATAGAGTACTGACGGCGCCGGCTCCATCAAGCAGGAAGGGGTTAAAGGAATCTCGCATGTCCGTCCTTGATGACGTTCTGTCGCAACCCACTGGCGCGCGGTTCTTTCGAGCCGACCTGCATATACATTCTTTCGGCGCGTCGCATGACGTGAAGGACAGCGCTATGACGGTCGCCGCGATCGTCCGGACCGCGGCAAAGGAAGGCCTCTCTCTTATCGCAATCACAGACCATAACGAGATCGGGAACGTCGAGGGGGCGATCAACGCCTCGAAAGGCGCGCCCGTCGCCGTCATTCCCGCCGTGGAACTGTCCACGCCGCAAGGCCATCTGCTCTGCTATCTTCCGACGCTGGACGAGCTGCGCCGCTTTCACGGCAAACTGAGCATCGTCGATCGAAGCACGCAAAACTCCCGCTGCCAGCAATCCCTCTTTGAATGCCTCAATCTTCTTCATCAGCACAGCGGCTTCGGCATTCTCGCGCACGTCGACATCGACTCCGGTTATGAAATGATGGTGCCAGGTGCGTCGCCGCATAAGACGGACGTCATCTGCCACGCCGCCCTGCTCGGCATTGAACTCAAGCGCGCGACGTCGGCGATCAGCTACGCCGAGGGCGACGTCATTGCCGACCGGGTGAAGATGGGCAAGGACCGCATCGCGCGGCTCAAACTGGGCACGAAGCAGTTCCTTGCGCGCGTGCTGAATTCGGACGCACATGCACTCGCCGCTCTGGGCCGCAACGCGGCGAACCAGAGCCGCATGACCCGCTACAAGATGGATGCGCCATCGTTCGACGGCCTGCGCGTGGCGCTTGAAGACGCCGACGCCCGCGTGCGCATCGAGGATCAGATACCGACCGCCGTTCCCCGCTTCCTGGGCGTCAAACTCGAGGGTGGTTTCCTCGCCGACCAGATCGTGCAATTCAGTCCGAACCTCAACTGCATCATCGGTGGGCGGGGAACCGGCAAATCGACCGCATTTGAAGCCGTGCGATGTCTTGCCGGTGACGGGAGCGAAAGCAAGGTGATCGACTCCGAGGTCTGGCCGGATGAACTGCATCTCTTCTGGCAGGACCCCGCGGGCCAAGTCCACAGCCTCATCCGGCGCAAGGAATGCCCGATCGAGAATATCGACGACGAGCTGAACGGCCCCTGCACCTTCGACGTCGATTGCTTCGGACAGGGCGAGGCAGCACGCATCAGCCATGACGCGCAAGACGATCCGCTGGCCTTGCTTCGCTATCTCGACAAGTTTGTGGATTTGGACGAGGCAGTGGCAGTGGAGGAAGCGGCGCGCGAACAGCTCCTGGCTCTGCAAACTAAGATCGAAGAAGCGGAACGAAACGTCGCATTGATTCCGCAGTACGAGCGCGCACTCTCAACCACGCAGCAACAGCTCAAAGCGCTGCAGAAGCCCGGCGTTGCGGAACTGATCGAGCTTCAGCGCCAACTCGCAGCTGAAAAGGAAGTCCGCGGCCAGATTCTGGAGAAGCTGCAGGAAGCGAAGGAAGGCATCGATGGCGGCACGACCAAGACCGCCATTGAGGACATCCGCAAGCTGTCCGATCCAGCGACGCTGTTCGTCGGCGGCATGGAGTTCGGGGCCATTCGCGACGGCGCGGCGGCCTTTGAAACCACTATCAGAACCGCGGAAAACCAGCTAAACACGGGACTCACCGCCTTCGAGAAGATCGTCTCAACGCAGATGACGAACTGGAAGGCCAAAGAGAACGACGCGCAGAAGAAGGTTGACGAGAAGCGACGCGAGCTTGAGGCGCTGAAAGTGCCTTTCGATATGTCCTATATCTCCAAGCTCACGAGGGATGAGGCAAACCATCAGCAGAGTCTCAAGAAACTGGATGCTTGGAAGCCCCGGCTGGCGGACCTGCGCAAAGACCGGATGGGAGCGCTGAAGGGGCGCTGGGCCGCGCGCGAAAAGGTCGCAACGCTGCGCGACGCCTTCGGACGGCAGGCATCGACGACCTTGCGCGAAGCGCTCTCGGACCTTCAGGTGAGTCTCAAGTACACCCGCAACGCCTATTCGCCGGAGGCCGCCGACCTCATCATCCAAATCATGGACTGGCGCACCAATCAGCAGGTCCGCGCGGCTTGGCTCGTCGAGACCCTAACCATTCCGGCATTGCTCGAAGCCATCAAGAAGAACGATACAAGGCCCATCCTCGCCCTCAAGACGCCCGAGAGCGTCTCGGTCTTCAAGAGGGATGAAGCAAAGCTCATTCTCGAAAAACTCTCCGCGCCTGCTATCCAGTTCCAGCTCGAACGGGTCATGCTGCATGACTTACCACGCTTGCAGGTGACGCGTGCCGTGCCGGACGGCCAGGGAGGCAAGCAGCACACAACGCGAGATTTCTCGAAGCTGTCCCTCGGCCAGCAGCAGTCCGTTCTGCTTGCGTTGATCCTCTCCGCCGACAGCAACCGGCCTCTCATCATCGACCAGCCCGAAGACAATCTGGACGGCGAATTCATATATTCAACGCTAGTGCCTGTGCTCCGCTTGGCCAAAGAGCGGCGGCAGGTCATCATCGTCACCCACAACCCGAACGTCGCGGTGCTGGGCGATGCGGAACTGATCGTCGTCATGAAAGCCATGCGCGACCACGGCACTATCGTCGCGCGCGGATCGATCGACGATCACATGACGCGCGACGCTGCATGCGCGATCCTCGAAGGCGCGAAGGAAGCGTTTCTTCGCCGCGCCCGCATGTACGGCATCAAGCTGCGCGATCAGACCTGAGGCTCTGCATGCCGGTTTCTGAATTGACAGAGGCCCAACTGACGCGCGTCCTGGCTTACGCCGGACTTGTGCTGCTGGGCTTCGAACTCGTGAAAGCTCTTATCGTGAAGCCGATAAGGGCTTTCTACGCCCACACAACGTTCGGCGCGGGATTGCCGTTCAAGAGTTACGCAGAAGACGTCAAGTCCCGCCATCGTGACGAATTCGAGGCGTGTCTGTTGTACTTGCGCGATTTCATGCAAGCGGTTGACGCTGCGGACATGGCAGCGATTCAGGCATTGCGGCAGCACCGAAACGTGCTGGCGCACGACCTAGCCACGCATTTGAAGAGCCTGAACGTCGATGACTACGCGCCGCTGCTGGAACGCGCGGACAAGGCGCTCTTTAAGCTCAGCAACTACCGCGTCTACATCGAGATCGGATCAGATCCCGAATTCAAGAACAAAGGCATCGACTGGAATACGGTCGTCGGGACCGAGTATGTGCTGTTCGCGCAAGTGCGCAACAAGGTCCGACTCCTTCAGGGAGCTTCTGCGTCGAAACCGCACCTCACCACGACAGGCAGGTCCGACTGATGGCAGTCCCTCACGCCGAACTCGTAGGTCCTCGGCACGGTGGTGGAACCCGCCGCAAATTGGCAAGCAGTCGCAAATCGACGAAGGCGGCCCTCGTACGCCCAGCTTGCGACGGTAGCTGGAGCACGCTCATGGCCTCCACTCGCAACAAGCTACTCGGTTTCCTGGGCGCAGAAGTCGCGCTCTTCGGACTCGCATCGCTCGCGCACCGCGGGATCCTCGTCACCGCTCATTCCGGTGGACTCCGGCGGCGCCTGGGTATCGCCCGTCATCCACGTGCTGAAGGACGACGTCAGCATTGAACAGGCAAAGGATTGGATTTGGCGTCGGGAGGTCTGAAACTACGGCCCAAACTATCACTGCATTCTAAAGACCAAGCCAGGCAGGCCATAATGCACGCCGAGTTGAGTACAGATCCCCTCAACGACTTACCGCAAGCCCGCGCTTTTCTGCAGGCTATCGACCCCTTGGTTCGCGCCTATCGGCACGGCACGTTTACTTTCGTGGCCTTGATGCACCAGGGCGAGAAAGTGATCTTGCGAGCCCAACTGCGATTGACGGTCGATGCGCCAACACGCATAAAGCACCCTGTGGAGACGACGCGCTTGTTCGCGGGTCAAGTCGCTCTCGCGCTTGACGCAACCGCGGCAAAAACGTGCCTGCGCAGCGCCATAACGGGTAATTGGTTACCCTTGGTCGGAGATCACCTGCTCAAGCTTCTCCCACGGACGCAGCCACCCATTACACCGGGATATTCGGGGTATCACGAGCCCGCCGATCCCGTACACGTTCGCGTGAAGGGGGCGGTCGAGCGGTTCGTGTTGAGCGGTATCAACCGCGATCAGCTCATCGGCGTTCAAATGACGGACGTGGCGGGTGATCTTCGTGAACTCGGGCTGGACTCGCCTGCAGGAATCTTTCGCGCCTATGGCCTTGAGGGCTCCGACGAGACGACACTAGAGATTATCGCGAGCCCGGTCGTCAGAATTGAGCCGGGTTCCGTGGTTAGCGGACGCAGGGTCCAGGTGCGTATCGTTCTTGCCAACGACCTCCCACCCGATCGACTGCGGATCACCGCGCGAAATGCGGACCCAAAGGTCGCCGACATGCCGTGGAGTATCACGGGCCCGAGCCTAAATTGGTCCACTGGCGGCTCCTACCACTCTGCGCAGTGGGAATTCGATCTGCCGCAAGATGCCGTACTCGACTGCACCGCCGTCTATGCCGGCCGAGTGCATTCTGAAATGCGGTTGGCGGACCCAACTTCGACTCCTAATCGTCTCTGGAGAGTTCTCGGGCTGGTTGACCCTAAGTTGGAACGCCTGAATGAAGTCCTCCTCACCCCAAAGAAGAAGGACAAGGACGCGAGAGACTTTGAGACGGGAGCGAGTTGGTTATTGCAGCTTCTGGGCTTCGCCACCGTTCATCTGGGCGGGATGAGTGGCTTGAACAAGGAACCGGACGTTCTGGCCCAAGCGCCAAACGGCGATGTGATCCTAGTTGAATGTACTATTGACGTGCCGGACGATGACAAACTGACAAAGCTAATCTCGCGAGCGGCGAAGTTGACTGAACTCCTCCGCACCTCCGAGAGCGCTGGCGATGTCATCACCATCACACCCATTCTCATGTGCCCACTGTCGCCGGACGAACTGGCCGGAATTCGCGCCAAGGCCGCAAAGCATTCCATCCAAATTCTGTATCAGGAAGACATTGCCGAGGCCCTGCGCTTGGCGAAATTCCATCCCGACGCGAATTCAGTCCTACAGCATTGGCGAGGTCGTGCCCTCAGACAGATTCAAACTCAGGGCATTTCAGCCAGCGGAATGAGTGAATAACTTCGCATCGACAACTCGTCACAACATCCATACCGCTGTTTAAACCTTTCATCGAAGCGGTGCACCCAGCGCCGCGGTGAGTTACGCTCAATCATGCGTCGCTTCTGACGGCACAGCGGATAAGGAGTTGTCCTCTTTTCCAGGGCAGTTGTGACCGCCGACATCGCGGTGTGGCGCATGTGATCCTGCACGCCCCGTGGCACCGGCGTCTCCCTTTGGCCCCGACGGTCCCGCCGCGCCCTGCGGACCTGCAGGCCCGTCCGGTCCCGCTGGCCCCGCCGGGCCGCGCAACTCCTCGAGCAACTGGTGGTCTTGGTGCAGGTTTTTAAGTATGTCAGTGCTGGGCGCAGTGATGCCGAAGTAGGTTGCTACCAATCCGAGCAGGATCATCCCGACGAGGAAATTCGTTAACGCGCAATGGGCAACCGCCATCTCCGTCACCTTGACTCGATTGCCGGCGCGATGATCTTCGAGCATTTTGGCCAGTCCCCACGCGCGCGTGCGCAGGTGCTGGACCGGCGTCATGCCCACCGGGCGCAACAGGTCACTGCCGCTCAGTGCGTCATAGCCCCGACGCTGCAGGCCTCTGATGGCCGCCAAAATCGCACAGCAGAGTTGCACAATGAGGTAGCCCGCGCCCAAGGCGATCGCCCAACGGGCTAGCGGCACTGATGGCTGTAGCGTTCCAGCGGCTTCGGCAACCAGGCCGCTGATCAAGAGCGTGGCTGCAATGGCCACCAGACCCACAATCGTGGTGAGGCGCGCTTCAACACTCGTGCGACGTTCGCGTTCCTCGGCGACGAGCGCCGCGAAATCTGCCATCACCTTCATCAGTTCATCATCGTGATCAGGCAGCGCCGCCAAGCGCGACTGGCATTCTGCAAGCTCCTGTTCAACTTTGGCCGCTTCCTGGCGGAGCTGGTCAGGGGACAAAGGATAGGCGTGCGGATAAATGCGATCCGAGAACCATTCGCCCACATCGCGCAGCCGACTCACTCGCGCACGTCGGTCGATAGCCAGTTCGCCATGGCGTCGGAGATCCCGAAGTCGAGCATGTCATCCAACCACAGCCACTGCCCGCTCGGATTGACCTCCAGGAAGACGTAGTCCCCGTCTGGTGTCTGAATCAAGTCAATTCCCGCGAATTGCAAATCCAACCGCCGCATCAGCTTCCGCAGTCGCTGCTCGAGGTCATGAGGCAATGAAATCCGCCGATGGGGAAGCTGCGGGTTTGAGGTCTGTCGCCAGTCCACCTGGGCATCGGGATCGGATTGCGAATCGATGGCTGCCGAAAACAGCCTATCGCCGACCACCGTAACCCGGATGTCGAAGCGCTTTGGAATTAATTCCTGGTAAATCGCCGGACACCATCGCGCCTCATCGACCGCCGCCAGGTGCTCTTCCAAAACGCGCGAGGTGAAGATGGCGCGCTCCTCGCCAGCCTGCACCACATGTCCCGATCTCACCGGTTTCAGTATTAGGCCGCCGAAGGTGGCAAAGGCGCTTTGAACCTGTGCCGGTTTGTTCGTGATCACCGTCTTGGGAATTCTGAAGCCTAGTTCTTCGGCCAGCGCCAGTTGCAGCGGTTTGTACTCCGCCCGCCATACCGCCGCAGGCTCGCTCATCCAACGAGGCGCGCTCGTCATGACGCTGCCCAATAAAGCTGCCCGACTCTCACGAATGCAGTATTCGTAGATGCCGGGGTCCATGTCGTCAGGCGCGTTCGGAATGCGGATGCGCCGATACCAAACGCTGGTTGGGTGAGGCAGGGTCACGTCTCCGACCTGCAGCCACCCAGCGCTGTCTGGCACGCCGAGTCGAAGCGTAAAATTCGCTGAAAACGGGTAATCTTCTGTATTGATTCTAAAGTGGCTGACAGAGAGCGCTGCCAGCCGCTTAACCACCTCGTCGGTGGCCGTGTCCACCGCGGTACTGACGATCAGAACGCAGCGCTCACTCATCGTCGCGAGTTTCGCCCCTCACGCGCGTCTCCCGGGACATCGATTCCGCGACGGAGCGCGCTTCGACACAATCCACCCACGCCCCATCGACCAGCACCTGGGACAGCTGCCGAGTTTCGTCATAGCGCAGAGGCGGTGGCGGCTGCAGCGGAATCCGACGAGAAAATCGGAGCGAAAATGGCATCAGTGGGCGGGCAGCACGCTCACTGGTCATCTTGCGTCTCTGTGTTGACTTCGGTAAGTCTCGTGCTTCGCGCCAGCTTGTGCCCTGCAGCATCTATGACCACTACTGCGGGCAATGGGTCGTCAGCGCTGGGGCCGTCATCTCTAAAGGTAGTGGGGCTCGGTGGTTTTGCTTCTCCAAGGCGGATGGCTAACGGCACCGGCTTTATCATTGTTACTTCTTCGCGACCTTAGAACTCGTAGATTGCAGCATACCACGGATACACCTACCTGACGCCCTCGTGACTGGGCTGCGCTGAGGTGGGTTGAAATGAGGCAAAGCCGCGCTGCCTTGCGCCGACCAGGGGTGTCTATGCACATTAGCCGTGATGTGCGAGAGACCGCGATCTAATCGGATACGGCTAAGCCAAAAAGCAATTGGAGTGAGTCGTGCAAAACACCTTGTTGGTTCAGGCATTGCCTGCGTGATCGCAGCGATTGTCGGTGGCGGACGGAAAGCCTTCGGCATCGAGCTCGAGGCTGAGAACGCAAAGCCGAAGAAGCTGCTGGCGGAGTCCGAGTTGGGTAAGGCGGCCCTGAAGGATCGTCTGGGCCGAAAATGGTAACCCCGCGGGCGAAGCGCCGAGCTGCGGTGGCGCACAAGATACCGAGTTCCGGGTCTTCGGACTTCCGGATCCCTGATTAGTGTGAAATCGAGCATTGCGTTTCGAAAGAGTTCCCTCCTAGAGTACGCGTCATCGCCATCCTTTGGGCCTCACGGACGAATGAGAGAAAGCACCGATGTCCCTCACCCTGCCAGGCGCTGATCTGGGTGAAGTTGGCGAATCAAAATTCAAGCTGCTTTGCAGTCAAGCTCGACTAGTATGCAACAAGAGCAGCCGCGACGTGACAGGCTGGGATTTCATCGTTGAGTTTCCACTGGCGGACCCTAGCTCGGCGCTTGCTCTCGATCAGAGACGCACTAACACATGTCACGTGCAGCTAAAGTCCACTGCTGCTACCGCTGATATCGGCCGTGTCTCTCTTCGACTCTCGGCGATAGAACGTCCAGCGAAAGACGCGCGACCCGCTCTGATCGTAGTGTTTCTCCTTCGCCCGGACGGTGAAGGTGTGGCGGGCTACTTGATTCACTTAAGCGGCGAGCAACTGGCTCGAGTCTTGAAGCGGCTCCGCGATGCACAGGCGAGGAAGGCTCTGGATATCAACCGCGCCGTAATCAGCTTCGACTATCGCAAGGTTGGCAAGCGGTTTGCGCTAACCCCCGACGGGCTGCGTGAGGCGCTCGCGGCTGCATGCGGAAGTGATCCCGCCCGTTACATACTCCAGAAACAACGGCAGCTCGAAGAGCTCGGATATGAAAACGGCAGCAGGCTACAGGCGGAGGCCTTGATATGGGTCGAGGGGCCAGAGCATCTGAACGACATTCTGCTCGGGCTCAAACCTGTCAGACCGGAGCGTATTCGTGTCTTTGACTCCCGCTTCGGAATTCGAATTCCTTATCAGGGGGCCCTGTTTGACGACATTGCAGAGCTGACACTAACTCCGCCCTTTGTAGGTACTTGTCGAGTTTCTATCCGTGGTGCGGATTTGTCCCCAGCGGCGATTTTCACAGCAGAAATATACATTGGTCCGCCAATCGAGATTGGAGGGCCGCAATTGCTTATCCGCCATTCCGACTTCACGCTGAAGCTCAAACCCGACCGCCTGGAATTTCAAACTCTAGGCGACTTCACCAAAGAAACACGACCTCTTCAGCGCTGGACCGAACTCATTCGAGCACTCTGTCACCTGGCGTACGGCCGTGGTTCCCTCACGATCTTTGAGACAGTTCGATTCCCAAGAATTTCAATGCCCGTGGAGCAGCCAATCGAGGGGCCGTATCTCGAACAGCTCCCTCAGCTCATCCGGTTCCTGGATGGATGGCAGCAGCTCCTGAGCATGGCCGGGGTAGTATCGAACGCAGACTTTTCCTTGGAAGAGATTTGGGCTGCGCGCCAGGCAGTGATCGCTGTCGATGTAATGGTCAATCCAGCAAGCACATGCTATTTCGAGTTTCAAACTCTTGGCGAAAGTAATTTGGGTGGCAGCACCGTGCACGCCCTATACTTCAACAGCGGCAAACTGGCGGATGCTGCGGTCAGCTACTGTGCAAAAGTGACCTTTCAACGGACTACAGACTCAGTATGGCAGTACCGCTCAACGGCGTTCGAGCCTCTGGACGTACGCCCGGTCATTGAAGACATGGAAGAATATGCGGCAGAGAAAGCTGCATCGCACGGCCTCAAAGTCATTATCGATCCAGCCAATCTAACCCTAAGCGCCCGAGGCGAGGTGGATTCCGGAGCTGACTAGGTTCGACATCACTACTGCGCGCTGGAGCGGCGGAAATAAGAACCTTCACCTTTCGACCATTGAGCGAGTTTGCGTACGTTGGGGAGTTGCCGATGTGGAAAATCATGCGAGACGCCGACGGGCAGCGATCACTCGCAGCGCACCGGCTGGCACGTAGCTTCGATCCTCATCGTGCCGGAGTTCTCTCTCGCCTCCCGCTACAGTCGATCGGGGTAGGCGCGCGCATCCGCGGCAATCTTTCGCCGCGCCCATTGGACGTCGGCACGCTTGCGCGAGCCCGGCGGGATCAGCGAGGCGATCGCGGATTTGGGCCAATAGGACCGACTAGCGTGATCTTCACGCCAACCAAAGCCGCTGGCTTGGTGCTGGATATCGCAGCGTCGCTATATTCTCAGCGAGTCCTATCTAAGCGCTCTTTTTCCAACCCGTGTTGAAGCCAAGCGCGCGAATCATGACGAAGATATCGCACCATTTCACCGCAAATGAGTCGCAGACGTCCGGGAGTTTTCGGTTCTGCCGCTTTGTCTTTGGCTTCGAAACTTCGGCAGTGACGACGTATCGTTCGGCGACCTTCGCCAGCCCGTATGCGACTAAGAATGGATCGCGCCCAATCACGTCGATCTCATCATCGGATAGGTCCGGGGCGTAACCTTCATCTATCACTTTCTGGACCAACGCTATATCGACCTCCTCCTTCAGCAGCAGCGCCTTCTTGTTGGCGTCCTCCTGAATCCAGGCGAAGAGAAGGTCTTTCGCTCCGTCCTTTGGCCCATCCTTGATCTCTTCGAAGATCTCGAGCGGCATCTTCACCTGGCCGTTGTCTCCCAGATGGCTTAGCCATTCCCAAAACTCGGGAACCCTGTCCACCGGATAGTATTTGTTGTTCGCAGTGATCAGTGTGCTGGAGTCGAGAAGATAGAGCATTACATACCGCCCCTCACCTCACGTCCGTGTGACACATCGACCAGCAGCGGGTAAACACTGCGCGGCTTTACGCCGAGAACTTTCGCGGCCTTGACCGGGGTGAGGTTGCCCGCATCCATCGTCCTACTGACGAGATTGAGTAACGCTTTTCCCACCCGGTGCCGCCGCACGACGTAGTAGCTTGGGCCGGTTTCTGCTCTCCTTGCCTGAGCTTTGTATTTTTCGCGCTCCGCAAGCCACATTTGATGGAATGCACCGTCAAGCGCCTTCCAGGTCTCGCGGTTGATCCTCCGACCGCGAAACAACTTGTAAGCGACCATGGCGCGGCTGAGGAAGCGTTCTTTCGCGAACTCTGTTATGCGCTCGATAGCTATGGGCTGCTTTGTATTGTCATTCACCTGCAGTTGCGCGAGTTCCTCGGTGGGGACCAAGAACTCACCCGCGACGTCGTTGCAGAACCTCTCGATGTCCTTCTCTGCGCGTGCGCCGCTGATGCCGGTCGCACCTAAGAAAAGGTGGGCAATTTCATGCAGGAGCGTAAAGGTCCACGCCGGGTGGGCATCTTGGTCGTTAATGACGACGAAGGGCGCGATCCGATCTGCAATCGCGAAGCCGCGGAACATCGAAACCGGAATGGCGCTGTGATGCGTGCCAAGATTGCCGACAAGCAAAACGAAAATGCCAGATGCCTCGGCGCGTTCGCGCAGGTAGGCGAACGCGTCGTTGTAGTCTTTCTTGGACCGGTAATGCGCTAGATCGATGCGCAGGAGTTTTTCGATATCGCGCACAACGGCAGTTACGCCATCGGACAATTTTCGTGATCCAATGAACCGGAGAGGGCTGGGCTCGTCCTCCTCCTCGATGATGGAGCGCACCAAGCTCTGCCGCCCCTTCAGGTCTCGTATAAGAGCGTCTAGGTCCGCATCATGCTCGACGGAGCGATCGGGCGGCAGGGTGCGGAAGTCCTGGCCGCGATCGCCGCGCCGAGGCGGGTGCGAGAGATAGAACGTTAGAAGCGGACGGCGGTACTCCTTCGCCATCTTGAGGAGCACTGGTCGCGACGGGTGCTCCGTCCCGGCTTCCAGTGCTTCCAGGCGCTCCGGACGGGTGATGTCCAAGGCCTTCGCCGCTTCCTCCAGCGTCATGCCGCTGGTCTCGCGCGCCCATTTCAGGATCTTTTGATTTACGGCGGGCATGGTGGCGTTCGCGGCGACGTATCTACCTCAAAGGGCTATCCCCCCAGCCGAAGTATGGCACGTTCGGCAAATATGGCCGTAACCGAGTCGTGGCCACTTGGAATAGCTCGGGTTGCAGAAGCACCTCCCCAGTGCGGTTACCCTCGGCGCATCCGTCCACCAATATCCGGGCTTTGACCTCATCGCGCCGGAGGTGCCCTCTCGCGGATAGCTGCACGTAGTCTCTCCGCGATCCATTGGCGATCAGTTCGGACTGGCGGAATTCGTTCGACGAACCGCCGGATCTGAGCCGCGTCATCCCGTCGCCCCTCCTGTTCTAGCAGTTCTGCAAATGCATGCCACCCCCCCTCAACTTCCCGACGTGTGTCAGCCAGGCGGGACTGGCCGTCTCCTGCTCGAACGCCCCCACCGCGCAGCTCACGTGCAACGGCCTCCACTCGCTCACGCATGAAGTCGGAGTCGCCCCGCGAGGCGGCGCGGTACATGCCCGTTTTTTGGTTCTGTTGGCGAGCCCCGCGAACTGCTCGCTCTGTTGCATTTGCTTCGACGCCGAATTCCCGGAGGTACTGCGCGAAGTCTCGCCGCCACTCGCGGAGCGTTGCCTTGTAGATGTTGAGTCGTTTACCGCGCTCGCTTATCGCCTTGACCACCATATGCACATGGGGGTGACCCTGGTCGGTGTGCAGGGCCATCGCGTATCGGTGCTGGGCTCCGAACTTCTCAGTCGCGAACTTCTTCACTGCCTTATAGAGCTTGTCGGCTGGCGTTCCCTTTGGCATCGAAAACACGATGTTGTGCACAAGCTTCGGTGTCTTGCGAGCCGCAGCAATCCCTCGCTGTGTGTAGTGGCGCCTCTCATCGATCTCCAGGTCCCAGTCCTTTAGGAGGTCCCGCCCAAGACCCTTCTCGGTGAGGATGGCTCCATCGTCGGTTTCAAGATCAGCGCGCTTCTCGAGGTAATCAAGATGCGTGGCGACCCCGCGGATCGTCCGCGCACCCCCGGAGACTTTGATCATCACTTCGGGAACGCCGCGCGCCGTGCGACTGGCATGCGCGATTTCAGCCGGACTGGGCGCACGCCGATGGCCGGGGCCTCGACGACCATAGGAGGCGATATCGAGCAGGGGTACCTGCGATCGCAAGTCAACGAGTCGTTTCGGCACTGCCGCTCTCCCACGACTTCACATTCGCCAGTATTAGCCCCTTCACGTGATCCCTCAAACCCTCGAGCCCTCTCAGGACCGCTCGCAGATCCTCGGGGTTCGGACCTGTCAGCTTGCTCGTCTGATTGGCAACCCGAGCAATCTGATTGAGGTTACGCCCCATCATCCTGAGCTCACCGACGACTCGTCTGAGTTCGAGCAACTCCCGCTCCGGCAATGGAGTCAGAGTCCGGAGGTGCGCGCGCAACACCATCGAGGCATAGGTGGCGGCCGCCATTCCCCGACCGACCGCACGCTCACGGAGAAGCACGTGATCTTCCGGGCGCAGCCTGACGTAAAGCCTTGCACCGCGCGCGACCGGTTCTACGGGAGCGACCAGCTGCGCATCAGTGATGCCGGCGTTTTGGACGAGCGCCAGCTCCACGAGCTTCTGCAGGAAGGCAGAGTCGCTGAGATTGCGCTGTTGCGCCAGCGAGTGCAGCCCCGCCTTGATCTCCGGCGATGCTCGAAAAGCAATGAGAGGGTTCGCAGCCATTGCTGCGCAGTGTTAAACACGAGCCGCCGCTAGGCTATCCTGCAGATCGGTCGAAAACGCGCACTTATTCGTGTTGCACGTGAGTTGTTTTGTCCAGTGTCGGAGGTTTCCTGGACTGGGTTCCAGGTTTCGTGACCGGTGCCGCGATGATGGATTGGATCGACGAATCCTGCAACCAACTGGCTGGCAAGGCACTGATTCTCCGAGATCGGTCGTTCGGTCGGAGATCCGGCCGGCCTGCAGGTCAGCTTCAAGATACCTGGCACATCGTCGGCGTCGGACTTCGTGAACCGCGACGGAGATTTCCTGAACTGGCGGGACTGAGTCCACGAAATCTGCCAACATGGCTGCGGGGTGCTTCACGTGGCATCTCAGCGACAACAAGGGAATTTCGTGCTTCAACCCCCGAACTGCGAGGCCGCAGCCGTGAACTCGCTTCCTTCTCTTCGGGGCCGGAGTACCGCGCAATACCCGACCAGCAAGCGTGGGCCTCACTATTTGAGCGGCGCGCAGTAACTGCAAAAGTCGGGATATGTGCCGTGTGGGCACACGGCAATGCTCCTTCTCCCGCTACCGCTGCAATCAAGGCAGGGGACGGTTTGCCGATTGTGCACAATCTTGCCAGTCGCTCGACATTGTGTGCAGCTGACGATGATCACTCGGTTGTTGCCAGCTTTGCTCATAATGAATTCCTGGACTGTGGGCGGGATTGCCCGCGATCGTCGCCTCACGCCGCAGCTCGACTGTCCAGATGTTCGCCGTCTTCGGCGGCTCGCTTCCTCGCGAGTCTGGACGGTCGAGACCGGCGTGATACCGTTCGCGACCTAGGCAATCCCCAAAGCGCTCGAGCCATGGAGCTGCCCCGAGCGCGCATTGTGAGTTGGTGTCGCGTCAGGCTGCGACCTGACTGCGCGCAGCGCCGCCCCTTCCGTTTCGAGCAGCAGGCCATTGAGGTAATAACGCACGTCCTGCTGAGCCATCGAAAAATGCGTCTTGTCGATGAGCCGTCGGAACTCCCTGCAACATGGCATTCGATTCAGTCAATGCTGAGAGTGACGGTGCGGTATTCAATGACGCGGAGGGCGTGCTGATGAGTCAGCATGTCGTCACCGAGATACCACTCGAAGTAGCCGCACGAGCCTTCGGCCGTTTCCCAACCAGGAAACCGGAGTTCCAGAAGTTCGCGGAAGAAGACTGCGATGCTCTCGGTAATGGTCTCATCGGGCCCTACTTCATGCGGTCTTTCATCCAGCCACTCGTAGGTGACATTCCCGATCTGCCGTTCACCGAATCGACCGTCATACCTCATGCGGGCGATCCACACATCAAGCCTGCGAAGCGCCTCGGCTTCCTCAGGCAGATAGCTGGAGACCCTGAAAGGAGTCAGTGGTCGAACCGGCTGCTGCGCTTCGATGGGAGGAAAAGGTTCCATGTGCAATTCCTTGTGACCGGGGGCGGGATTGCCCGCGATCGCTCGTCCACCGCGCGCGCAAGCGGTCAAGCGAGAGCCCGGCGTCTTCGGCGGGTTCTCGCTTGACGGCGAGCACGGGGTGGTAACCTTCGCGCTACAGGCAATCCAAACCTCCACCAGGCACTGCGCTTCCTGGTATGAACCGGGGAAGGCCTCAGCCCTCCCCGGAAAGCGATTTCGGTACGCGTGTCAGGACACGTCTACCCATCGCCTGATCGTCACAAGCGCTTCGTCATATGAGCCAGCATTGCTCACCTGTTCCCAGAATGCGTCGATATCCCGATCGGACGCACCACCCTCCCTTAGCGCTCTCTGGACCCGGCCGATGATCGAGAACACGTTCCCGTCCTCGCCGCTCAGTTGGACACGCACATGGGGGAACTTGGGCTTCGAATCTTCCGCCGCTTCGGCGTTCTGGGGACTTTTCAACGTAGCGATCAACTCGTCTCTGACTTGGATTGCTTCCTCGCGATCGGCACACGGCTGTAGCGTTCCATGCCCGACGACATACCAACCGCCGTGCAGCTCCAGGGTTCGATAATTCCCAGAGGTGTCAATCTCGATTCCATCGTTGAATCGCAGGATGCTCATACGGTTCTCTCCGTCCTGGGCGGGATTGCCCGCGCACAGCGCGTCACGCCGCAGTCGAGCGATCCAGAGCGATAGCCGGCCGTGTTCCTCACGGCCGGGCGCGCGACTTTGCGCGACTCTGGACCGCGAGAACGGCGTGTTACGCTGGTGCGGCCAAGACAATCCCGCCAAGACCCGCGAAGCCGTGCGAAGCTCTTCGTCGTAGGGGTGTGACGCTCGTTTCCTCGCCCACACGAAGTATTAAAGTGGGGAGAACCCGAAGGTCCTCCCCGAAGCGAAGAAGTCAAGCCTTGATCAGCGACGTCGCGTACTGCCAGAGCTCCAAGTTGATACGGATGTCTTCCGGGATGGCAGTGATCTTGCGACTGGTCGATTTCCTACCGCTCACAGCACGACCATCAATGCCGCCCTGGATCAAGTGCTCCTGAATGCGGTTATAGACGGCCCACAGAGTGTTGCCGGAGTCTTCCTGCCGACGGGCGACAAGGAGTTTCTCTGCGTCGAAGGGAAAAGCCTCACGGCCTTTATAACGGACCGCCAACGCCCGTTGCGCGAAGTCGCGCTGCTGCTGAAGGTGCAACTCCGTTCTGGCCATCTGTTCAATCGTTCGGCCGATACCCTCAAATCGGCGAGTAATCTGGATAGCTCCCTCGACCACTTCGGCGACCACGTTGCCGCGATGAGGCACGCAAATGGAGCCAAACTCTGCCAAGCTGATGATGAGGCCGTTGCAGCACACGAAGCGATATAACCCACCTCGAAGCTGGTAAGAGCTGGTCGAATCGTGCGAATTGATCAGGATAACTTCCGGCACGCAGTCAACGATCTGAACAGAACCGCTCTCGTGGCGGAACCGGATCATGTGCCTTGCATAACCGCGGCGGTCACCTCGCGACATTCGCTGCCGCGCGTCCGCTGGGTAGAACCCTGCAGCCAGAAGTGCTTCGACTAGGTCGCGTGTGGAGATGAAGGCGTATTTCGGACCGGTGCGCTCAAAGCGATGCGTTGCAAAAGCGGCGGGCACACACTTCTCGAGGCTCTGCAGCGAGAGTCCAGGACGCACCGGCGTATCAAGTGTTTCGATGAGGGTAGACATGTGAGTGTCCTATCGGTTGGATCCGGGCGGGATTGCCCGCGACCCTCGCCTCACGCCGCAGCTCGACTGTCCAGATGTCCGCCGTCTTCGGCGGCTCGCGTCCTCGCGAGTCTGGACAGGCGAGATCGGCGTGGTACCGTTCGCGGCTCAGGCAATCCCCGTCGTTTTTTCTGTTACAGCACGCTGGAAAAACCGTTGCGGAGGGTGTCGCCCATCTCACTCGAAGGAAAAGCCCCCCGAGCGTGTGAGCTCGGGGGGAAGAACTCCCGACTAGAGTCCTCGGTGAGTGATCGTGTGTTGATGTTCGAGCGTATCCTCTGCGAGGTTCCATTCGAACCTTCCCGTGGAATTGCCATCCTCCAGTGCTGTGGGATATCTCTTTGTGGCAACCTCCAACAGCACTCGTGCAATGTCACGCGCCGTTGAGGCAACAGCGTCTTCCGGGAGAACAGGTGCATCGGTGCTACCGGCGAACAACAGACCACAGACCGTCCCGCGATAAGTCGCGACAACGAGCTTGATGCCGCAGTTGCGTAGAACGTGTGCTACCAAAGGCAAACGTTTTGTCATTGAGTCTTGAGTGTCGGAACCAGCCTGAGTGGCCTCGCCGGCAGACGGATTGTGCTCTGACATGATGGTTCTCCAGATGATCTGGGCGGGATTGCCCGCGATCGTCGCCTCACGCCGCAGCTCGACTGTCCAGATGTCCGCCGTCTTCGGCGGCTCGCGTCTTCGCGAGTCTGGATAGTCGAGATCGGCGTGGTACCATTCGCGGCCCAGGCAATCGCACCCCTCTGTTTGCGCGCAGAGCTGAGGGGAAACATCTGGGCCGAAAAAACAGATCGACTGAATCGCGCGCGTCATGCCGGCGCTTCCGGCACGACGCGCGCGAGCGGCTAGCCGCTTGCTGCCGCCGGCCGGACCTCGATCGTTACGATCGGTTGGCCCCATTCCGTAGCGACCTGGTTCGCCGCCTCCACCACGTGCATCGTAGCCAGCCCGCACACAACCACGCGGTCGAGCTTGCCGAGGATTGACCGCAGATGCTCCTGATCCTGACCCGTGACGTACGGCCCAAAGTTGTTGCGTCGAGCGCATTCATTGAACTTCGTGCGCCAGTGACGCGAGCCATGTTGGGCGCAGCCTGCGATGAATCGCGCCAGCGCCAGCACCTGCGAGTCGCTCAACCGGTCGATGGATTTCATGAGGGATGCTCCAGTAAAAACCGGCGGATTGCCGGCGCGGGATCCGCTCCACGCCGCAGCGAAGCAGTCCAGAGCCGAAGCCCCATGCTTCGCGTGGGGCGCGCATCCGCGCGGCTCTGGACTGCGAGAACGGCGTGTTACCCTCACCCGCGAACGGCATCCTCCAATCTCTCAAGAAAACGCGAAAAGGGCTGCACGGCCCTCAGAACCGCACAGCCCAACGAGTCAATCGAGATCTACGGAAGCCGCCTGATTACGCGAACTAAGACGGCTGCTACTTCCTTGTAACCCACATCCCTCAGAGCGAGGAGCAGACGGCGCGTCTGATAGCGATCGTCCGGCGGGGGGTATTCGATGCCTTCCCATTCAGCCTGGGCCACAATCTCCTCAATGCCTTCTGCGCGGTGCGGCTCATTGGGGTATGCCTCCCGCATGAGCTTCTCGATGTCCACCGAATGGATTCGGCACCAGTGACGCAGCAGTGCGAGTAGTCCGTGCGTCATCGACGGGTCGAATTGGCGATCAAGGGAGCATGGCCGCGGCGAGAAATGCCCAAAATCAAACGCATGACGAATTAGAAGATCCTCGGAGGGCTGATTGCCCTCATACTTGGCTTCAAGGTGCTGAACGCCCTCTCGGTTGCGAGCGAAGGCCTCTACGTGCCAGCGCTGATCGCCCTCGTTGTATTCAATCCATGCAGCGAGTTTGGATGTGCGAATTGCAGGTACGTATTTGCGATGCGTAGGTGTCATGTCCGATCTCCGTCTTCGTGGGCGGGATTGCCCGCAACGGAGGGTTCACGCCGCAGTCGAGCTGTCGGGAGCATCAGCCGGCCGTTTCCAGCGGCCGGGCGCGCGTAGCGCGACTCTCGACAGCGAGAACGGCGTGACACGATTGCGTGGCGAGCAAGACCGCTCACCGCCTCCGGAACGCGGGTGCTTCAAGGGGAGTTGGATCTAAACAAGGGACCGCTCGGGCTTCAACGTGAGACCGGAGCGCGCATCGCAGTGAGCTATCGATGGGGAGACCGGTGTGCCGCAATGAAAGCTGGCAACTCTGAGGCTTAAGCAAACCCGCTCTCGATTAGGACCAGATGATCGTGCCATCTCCTGCGTATTCGGCGAGTATCAGCAGCCGTTCCGCATAACAAGCGAGCTTTCCACCTTCGCGGCCAAACGTGATCACGACGGCTCCAGAGCTCGAGCAATCGATCAAACTTGGTCGGCCGCTATCATCGCGATTTCGCATCTCTGGCCATAGACGTCGGCGCAGCAAAGCAACCAGTTCTCTTGCCTTCATCTCACCCCAGAGTTCCGTATGCTCGAGGTCAATCCAATCTAGGAACTCGCGCGCGTTCGTGTTGCTGATGTTGACGAACATTTCCGCGGGCGGATAGCACAGGCCATCGGCGTCCCGTGGCCAGTGAGCGCCTTGGATGTCAAAGAGCGCGGTCATGATCGAATCCTTCGAGCTTTGGGCGGGATTGCCCGCGAAGGGGGCTTCACCTCGCGCGCAAGCTGTCAAAAGCTTGCCCGGCGTCCGCCGGGTCGTGCGAAGCGCGACATTGACAGCGAGCACGAGGTGGTAACCTTTGCGGACCAGCAAGCCCGCCCTCTCCCGTCTTTCGCGACCAGCCGGACACAAACGGAAGGCGCCCCGCTGAATGCGGGGCGCCAAGGTCAAAGATAGCGCTCACTCCTGCGAGCTTTCCGCTTCGCGAATGAGTTTCTCGACTTCATCCAGGTGTTTGATGACTGTCCGCGGAGCCTTAAGCCTCCATGAATGCAGTTCCGATACCCATTTACGAAGGCCGCGAAAGACCGCCTGATTCAGGTAGCCGGCGCTCGAACACGTCGCGTCGTGATAGCGCGCATAAAACTCGTGATCGTGCGTATGCGAACCAACGTCCGAACAGTCGTGCAGGTACTCATGGACGAGCAGATTCGCTAGTCCGACAAACCCTCCGATGCCATAATTCATGAGATTGAGTTGACGGCGCTCGACAACGACTTTGGACTGACCGTCTGTCCACGCTTCCGCAACGTCCGAAACGCCGATCCAGACGGTTCGGTTCGGGCTCTTGCGGCTGAGGATGCCCTGGTATTTCATCGCGTCCCTAACATCTTCAGCCATGAGTCTCATGGCTTGCAGGGCAGCTTTCTCTCTCTTGGACAGCTCATCGGCCCGCAGAACGTCGTACCCCTCCCGCAGCGTTGGGACGGCTTCTCGCAAGTCCTCGATGACACGCAGCCGGTTCACGGCATCGCAGAGCCACGAGGTCGCCTTCGACTGCGCTAGCACGCCACTCAGCGCTCGTTGAAACTCGCGGACCGTCTCTACGCCGAAGCGCTCAAGGGTGTGGGGCGACACGACGAATGCAAGCCTGCGCGTATGTGCGCGCTCTCCCATCAGACCCCCGAATTCGGCGGTTGTCAGCGGCGCCCGACTGTATGGCCCCGTGGCGAAAGAAACGATCGTGTGTCCGCGACCCACGATATCCGTTACAAGCTTTGCATCCGTAATGTCGCGATAGTCCATTTCGCCGGCGATGAATCGGCGTGCGATGTTCTTTAGCTCCACTTCCGTCATACGAGTGCGCTTAGTCCGGATACGATCGTCGGACTTCGCTTGAAGCATCGTGCGGATCCGCTTCCATGTCTCGCATTCCGCGACAAGAATGTCGTTTCGCGCCATATTCACCGCAAGTCGGACACCTGGCTTAGTGACAACGGTTCCGCCGCAGCCGAACTGATAGCCAGGATAGCGCCTAACCAGAACACCCAAGTTGTAGACGGCAAGCTGCCCAATGTCGGATGTCCTGATCCAAGCGTCCGGCGTCTCGTGATCCCATTTCTCTTGTGCGGCAACCTTGCTGACGCGCTTACCGTTCAAGGTGACTGGGATTTGAGCGTAAAGCGCCAGGTCCGTCAGTTCGCGCTCAAAGGCAGCAAGGGCTGAGGTGAGTTGGCGATCGTAGAACTTCCCCTCGATGTCAACGCCCTGAACGCGGGGAAGCCCTTCCTTAAGCCTGTAGTCGATGCCGCGCCTCTTGATGTCGACGTCCATCTCGAATGTCTCAGTGCGCCATACGGTGGAGCAGAAGGACCAGAGCTGTCCGCGGCCTATGCCGAATTTTCCGTAAGTTCGATCTCCCTCGGCATGCGGGAAGCCGAACACTTCGAACCATTGCTCGATCTCCGCACGTGTCCGAAAGCCCTGACCGTCATCCCTGATGCGGATGCTGTTCGAGTTGAGCGTGATATCAACGCGCGTAGCCTGTGCATCGATCGAATTCATCACGCATTCGAGTACTGCTTTGCCCAATGAACCGGCCTGCGCAACGATGAGGCTGTAGATAATCTCCGGGTGTACGCTGAAACGACGTGTCTCGCTCATGGGATTTCTCCGACTGCTTGGGCGGGATTGCCCGCGCCGGAGGGCTCACGCCGCAGTCGAGCTGTCGGGAGCGTCAGCCGGCCGTCTGCGGCCGGGCGCGCGCAGCGCGACTCTCGACAGCGAGAACGGCGTGACACAATGGCGCGGCCAGCAATACCGCCCTCCCCTGAAGTCACGCGTCCGCTTCCCAGCTCATGCGGGCATTCGTTGATGCCTCAGGACAGCAAGCACGTAACGGCCGGAACCGCGTGCTACCTTGCGAGCGAGGTAACTTCCCGCTGGGGAGGCGCCGGGCACCTAGGAGAAAAAGCTGCCACACGCGAGTCATTCGTCTGTGCAGCAGCTCGCAGTTCACGGCGGTTAAGCACGATGCCATTCGCGCGAAGCACGGGAGTAGAAGTCTGCCGGGAGCGCATGCCCCTGCTGTTCCATCCAAGAACCGAAGCCCGCCAGAGCATCCTCAAACCGGTTGTGCCCGCGGCGGCGGCTAGCATGGTGGCCGAGACATTCGCGTGCGTACTCGCAGTAATGTGGTTCAAGTTCGATCCCGAGAAAGCGGCGCCCAACCTGTGCCGCCGCGACTAACGTACTGCCGGATCCAGAGAATGGGTCCAGCACGAGGTCTCCAGGACGCGAGAATGCCTCGATCAGAGGCGCTAAAATGCTGACCGCTTTCTGTGTGGGATGCACACGGTTGCCGCTGTACTCCCACTCTCGTACATCGGCGATAGGTTCCGCAGGTTTTGCGGGGCGGCCCTTGGCCAAGAGGTACGCCTGTTCGTGTCGCGCCTCAAGAAAGCCGCGGCTCGACGCGTACGATTTGCGCCATACCAAATGACCGACTGGGTAGAACCCCGCCGATCGCCATGCTTTAAAGAACTCATCGACTCGATTCCAACCGTAGAACGAAATGCAGAACGTATTTTGTTTGAGGACGCGGTACAGGTCGTCGAACGCGGCGAGCACGGGGCCGAGATCGTCATCATTCGCGACCGTCCGACCGTTGCGATCGGCGTATCGAACGCCGTATGGCGGGTCGGTCACGACGAGATCGATCGACTCACGCGGCAGTTGCGGGAGCGCCTTCGTGCAATCACCCTGAATGATCTGGTTCTCCATCCACATGGCACGCACCCCAATGAACGCAGGCGGCTTGCCTGCACAGGGGAAGGCAAGCCGCCCGTGTTCAGAGGAAGGGCGGGCGTTCTATGGAGGGAACCTCAGTCGATATAGCGCTACCGTGCGAGCTGTAGCCACCTTCGGACGAAGAGCCCAGCAGAGGTTGTTAGGTTTTAGCGCGGCCGCCTTCCTCGCGCGATCGCGAGAGCGTCTTCGACCAGGACGGTCGCATCACGGAACCGGTACGCCTGTTCGATGCGCTCGTCCTTCGATTGGCCGCTGTCGGTGTGGGAAAGCCAATCATTGAAGTGCAGGCGTTTCAACCAAAGTGCTAGGTCTGCGGCCTGAGCTTCTGGTAGATCGACTGTTAGGCGAATCATGTTAGCGGTATTCACGGTGGCTCTCCGTCCTGGGCGGGATTGCCCGGGCCCGCGGAGACACGCCGCAGTCGAGCTGTCCGGAGCGTCCGCCGGCCGGTTCCTCCGGCCGGGCGCGCGTTCGCCGCGCGACTCTGGACAGCGAGAGCGGCGTGGCAGGATTGGGCGGGCCGGCAACCCGCCCTTCGTTGGATCTGCCTCGGATGGGGCTTAACGGTCCTCAGGTGCGCTAAAAATAGAGACCCCGAGGTCCAGACGGCGGCGTGGGGCCTGTGCGTCACTCCGGAGTCCTCGCGGGCGCCTCCGCCGCGGTGGCGCGCTTCTCTGCAAGCTGATCCATCGCACGTCTAGCCTGCTGGGCTGCGCCGGGCGGAAGCGGCGCAGCCTCGAACCGCTCATACGCGAGAGATAAGCCCTGGCGAGCGAGGCGCATGAACACTTCGCGACGCTCGGGATCCTTGATCCGCGAGTCGCCAGTCTTTTTCATCGCGTCGAGCACCCAAAAGAACGGAAGGAGTTCCGGTTGGTTGATCACGGCGTCTCGACGTGAAATCGTCGGATCTTTCAGCGTCCGGGCGCCAAAGGCGCGGCGGTCAAACTCATCGAGCCGCTCGACGACCCAATGCGGGCGTGGCGTGTCGTACTGTCGAGTAGCAACCACGACACCATCCACCTGCTTGCGGGCCACGACCGAGATTGGATCCAAGTTGTTCTCGCGAATGCCGATGATCTCGCCCAGCTTCGGCTTCGTCTTTGATTCTGCGAACGCGCGCTCCAGCCCCTTCCCCCAGAGAGTCTGTACACCGTGATCGGTCTTTAGCTTGACGAAATAGGATGGCGATCCCTTTGGGTGAAATTCATAGTTCGCGCGAGCATGCTCAAGCAGTTGCCCGACGTAGAGACGATCTTCTCGAGGCCGAGGCGGTTCGCCTGCTTGATTAGGATTGCGCTGTGGCATACCTTGTTGGCTCGCTAACGAAGCGGTGACATCTCGGGCGTGCTCGGCGCTCGCTCGGCACTACGCTGCGCTTCGCGATCGCGCAGCGCAGGCGTATAGAGTGGCGAACCGCGCTTGATATCCCTCGCGAGCGAGCGCCGAATGGTTTCGACGAAGCGGTTCTGCTCGTGGGGATCCTGGAAGTTCTTCTTCGCGTAGAGCTCCGCACCTCGTAGAGCAACGTAGGTACCCGCTAGCGCTGGATTGAGATCGACCGCGCGCTTGGCATCGATCGCACGATCTCGAACGAGTTCGGCGAGCTGTGCACGCTCCCGAAAGAACGTCTCTGTTTCAATCACCCACTCATTGCGATGGGTCTTGAGTTCGTACTCGCGCAAGACCCGTCCGGTGTTGTCGCGTTCCTTCTTCGGAACCGTGACGGGTTCCTGGCCGGCGTGTGAGATGCCGACACGGTCACCGGCCTTCGGCTGGCTTTTGGAATCGCGAAGCGCACGCTCCAAGTCCTTGCCCCACAATACCGTGTCCTCCCCCCGGTCGGTTCGGAGCTTGACGTAGTAGGACATGTCCTCCTGTGGGTTGAACTGGAAATTCTCGGCGCCATGACTCAGGAGCGTTCCGTAGAGTACGCGTTTGGGTTTGCGGGCTGGCGCATTCGCGTCTCGATCTCCGGCCCGATCTCGATGGCGATCGCGGTCTAGATCGCGCCTACCGGGCGTCCACGTGTCGGAAGGATTGGGACTGACGGGCGCCGAGCTTTGCGCTTGTCGTTCGGCCTCGCGACGTCGCGCCATCGTTTGTACGAGGCGTGCTTCGTCGAGTTCGGTCGGCGTGTAGCCGCGCACTGGAATGCTCTGTAAAGAGGCCTCGTGCCAGATGGCACGTCGGAACTCCTTCGTTCCCTTCACGATGTTGATGTCTTCCCAGCCACGCGTGTTTGCTATTGCGACGAAGCTTCGGATGACTTCCGGATTTTCAGTCTTCGTGGAGAGCTGAGTGCCCAAGTCCTGAAATGCGAGATCCCCGTTCTCGAAGTACCATCTTTCTTTGATCTGGAGAAATCGGTCGCGAACGCTGTCGGGGACGCTCGTCGTGTCGCGCGGCGCCCCTGCAGGCACAGTGGGCGCTCCGGTCGGAGCTCCTCGTGCGCCGGTAGAGAACGGTTCGCCTTCCACTCCAATCGCGCCTTGCTCGCGCGAGCGTTTGCTTCGTTTGTCCTGTCGAGCATTCAGTTCAGCAGGTTGTTGCCGAAGCGCTGTTGGCTCAATGGCATTTTCGACTTGAGGCGACTGTGATCGCGCGCGTGCCATTTGGTACTCCTATGCCCTGCGCAGCGTCGCCAGGAACTCATCCGCCGCCATCTGCAGCTCCACATCGGTTGGCGGACGATCCTGGGGCAAATGCACGGAATCGAAATTGGCCACGAAGTCCTCGAGCACGATCGACTCCAACTGCTCGATATCGGCGGCATTCGCTCGATGTGTGGCAAGGGTTGCGGCATCCATCGTGCTGTCCTCCGCGGGGCTCTCCGCCCGGCGACCGACCGTGAGGGGTTGGGCAATTGTTTGGAGCGGCGGCGGCAGCAGCCGCGGGCGGAAACGCCGATCGGCGAAATAACGGAGCTTCTTCGCCCGGATTGGGCGCAGCCCCTCATAGAGGATGAGTTCGATCTGCGTACCGAGCTCCTTCACCTCCTGGGGCAAGAGCATCATTCGCTTCTGCTCGCTCACCGTGACGTTGCCGCCGCGGTCGTGCGCCTTTCCTCCGAACTTCGCGAAACGGGGCTTGCTCACCGACCGCGCCTTCACCGTCACCGTGCCGAGCTCGTCGGAGATCTCGCGAGCGTCCGGGAAGTCCTTCGGGGCAAAGAGGATTCGAGCAGACAGTGATTTCATCATCACGTCGGCGTTGTACGCGCCGTACACCTCCCGGAGCTGTGCCGGTGTGTGAAAGATGAGCGCAACGCGCACGCCGTAACCGGGTAGGTAACTAATCGCTTCGGCGAGTATCGGGATCTTGCCCCACGAGGCTACCTCGTCGAGGAAGATGGCGAGCTGATACTTGAGTGACAAGTCGTGCTCGGGGAGCTTGTGCGTCTGAAGACCGAGTGCTTGCTGAAAAAAGAGCGAGACCACGGGGCGCAGTCGATGCAGGTCATCAGGGTTTACGCCAACGTAAATCGTTATTCTCTTTGCGCGCAGCTCCCGCAGGTCAAAGTCGTTGCCCGAGGTCGCGCGGTCGAGAATCGGGTTCTGCCACAGGTCCAATCTGGACGTGAACGTCTTGCGGATGGACGAGGCCGTAACGGGAGCGAGATCAATGACGTCATAGAGAGCGCGCACGCACTCGGGGCTCAAGGGATAGCGTCCACTTTGCCGGCCCTGGATGATGCGCCGCCAATGTGCGGAGAATCCCTCATCGTCCGATGCCATGCCCTGGCGGAGAATCTCACCGATCGTTTTCGGCAGACTCGGTGTCTCGAAGAGGTACAACGCGATCCCAACAAACAAGCTACGCGCGGATGCGATCCAGAACGGATCGATCCCGGGCGTTTCGCTGTAGAACATATCGGCGATGCGCTGCACGCCATTGATGCGGCTTTCGGGATCCGCGCTGACGTACGAGAGCGGATTCCACCGTGCGGTGCGCCCGTCTTCGGCTAGAGGCGCAAACAGATGCACTTGCTGCCCGCACGCCTTGCGAAACCCCGCGGTAATCGTCCAGTTCTCAAGCTTGATGTCCGTGACGATGGCGCTGTCGGGCCAGTTCAGCAGATTTGGAATCACAAACGAGACGCCCTTTCCGGAGCGTGGCGGCGCGGCTAACGCGATTCCCTGTTGGCCCGCGAGCATGAGGTACCTGCGTCCGTACTCTCCCAGGATGAACCCCTCGTGTCCGAGCAGCCCTGCCGCGGCGACTTCGCGCTTGGTTGCGAAACGGGCATCGCCGTGTAAGGAGCGAGGCTTTGGCTTCAAGGCCAATCCCGCGCTAGCGCCGCCGACGACGACACCAACACAAGAGCAGATGAGGAGCCGGCGGCGCACACCCGGGTTCTCGCCGTAGAAATGCGCGTAGCGAGCGATGGTGAGCGGCGTGGCCGAAAGCGGATTCAGGTGGTACGACCAGAGAAAGAAGTAGCCGGCGAGATACTGTGCGGCTGCGATCACACCGAACGCGATGAAGACGAAGCCGGCCACGCGCCCGGCGATACCACTATTGATTCGCGGCGAACGCGCTGCGCTTGCGGTTTGGGTCATACCAGACTTCCTTGACGAACCGGCGCTGGCGCTCAACGCCGAACTGAATGACGACGTCCACCAATAAGTAGAGGAGGTTCTTGATGTCGGCGCGAGAGAGGTCCTGGCCGCCGGGACTTTGCTTGACCAACAACATCAACTGCTCAAAGGCAAGCTCCGCACTTGCGGCGTGCACGCTTGTGATCGAACCTGGATGTCCAGAGTTGACGTTACGCAGGTACTCGTAGGCTTCGCCGCCACGGAGCTCAGCGAGCAGAATGCGATCGGGTCGCAGGCGCAGGCACGCTTCGAGCAGTTCTTTGGGCTTTACTTTCGCGAGCCCCTGATCGCCTTTGGAATAGTAGAGCCGGACATGATTGGGGTGCGTATCGAGCACAAGCTCACGGGCATCCTCGATGGCAATTAACCGTTCCTCTTTCGGGATTTCGCGTACGAGCGCCTTCGTGTAGGTAGTCTTCCCGGCGCCGGTGGGCCCGGAGACGATGATGTTTTTCCGCGCGATCACGGCCTTGCGCACGAATTCCTCGTAGCGCTCACTCGACAGAAGATCGAGCAGTTCGGTTTCCGTCGAGTCTAGTTCTGTGTTGGCGCGTTGAGTCCGATCGAAAATGCCGCGCGCTGTCAGCTCTTCGAGCGACCACACCGTCTCTGAAGGGCGCCGGATCGTGATGACGACGCAGCCTGCGCTAGTCGCGGGTGGCAGTACGATCTGCACGCGCTCGCCGCTTGGGAGCCACGCGGAAAGAAGTGGCGACGTTTCATCAATGCGCTGTCTGGTCGCGTGCGCGATAAGCTTCGCGAGTCGATGACACCAGGCAAAATCCGCAAAGGAGAGTCTCTCGCGGTGCCAGCCGCCAGCCGTCTCGATAAAAGCTTCTCGAGGCGAGTTGATGCACAGCTCGGTGACGTCATCGGTCAAGAGTGGACGCAGAGCTCGCAACGTAAGATCCAGCGCAGAGGTCTCGAACACTTGGACCTGCGGGCTCGCACCCACCGCCGCAGCCGAGTCGTGCAGGGACGAGGTGCGATCAGCGTGCGGCGGTGGGGCGAAGTTCATAAACGCTCCGGAAATCAACGTCGCGCGCTACCAGAATCTGGATGCGCTCGCCGTTGTGTTTGAGGATGGTGGGTGGAATGTTGACGGTGCTCTTGAGCACCTCGGTGGCGACCGACGTGGTCTCCGAGGGGTTCAGGATTACGGTGCCGCCATTCCTGGGGCGGGTTGCGTTTTGGATAGCGCCTTCGACCACGGAGGTTAGAAGCGCCGCCCCAAAACGCTCGAAAAAGTGGCGATTCACTTGACCCGGCAATCCCGAGCGGCCGAGTTCGTCAGTGCCAGGCGAATCGAGCAGAGCCACGACACCATCGGGTGGCGGCGTGCGTGCTTCAGTCCACAATACGAAGACGCGAGCCAATCCCTGCCGAGCTTCGCCGCGTGTCTCGCCAGTCAGTTGCGACCCACGCGGAAGCAATACCGTCGAGCCGTCCGAACCAAAGATGTCGACCGGTGTGACACACGTTACGAGTCCCTGGAGGCTCGAATCAATTGCGGTCTCAAGCGTGCAATCGATCTTCCAGCCCTTCGGAAGGAGGAGGCGCTGCGTCGGCAGAACGCGCGCGAACGTCGCAGGAGTCGCGGTGGGTCTGAGAAGTCCTCCAAGACCTTCGTTGCCACTGGTCGCTGCCGCAGCGGGAATGCTCGAAGCCGTATCAACCCGGCGAGCATCAAGTGATGCCGCGCTCGCCGGCGGGCGCGTTTCGCTATTCGCGTCTTCCTCTGCCGAGAACACCGGCCCGGTGAGCCGCCGATCACGCGGCGGGCCTGCGCGCCCGCTCGCCGCCTGTGGCCGGTACGCCATCGGCGCTGCTGGCCCCGGCGGGGCGGGAGGGGCAGCGCCCCAGAGACCGTTTTCGGTTGGGCTGGCCGGTGCGGTCTTTGGATGTGGTGCCTGTAGACGCGGCAAGGGCGGCAGTGTCATCTCGCCTTGCGCGCGTTGTTGGCTCGCGGTACGAGCCCGGTCGCGGGCGCCATGCGTCTTCTGCCATGTATGTGTGTAGTACCACGCGAGAAAACCCAAGGTCATCAGCGAGATGAATCCGAGCGCGAGCACATTCGTCACCCGAGACTGCATGGAGCGCATGCGATTGACGGAGGGGATGCCACGCTCATCCGCGATCTCCTGATCGCGCTCCGCGGCTGTGTCGCCGCGGTGTGCTACGCCGGACTCCTCCGCAGTAGGCGGCAGTTCGGGCGTGCTCACCTCTGCCCTCCTTTGCTCGCTCGCTCCACCTCGCTAGAGACGGTTCCAGACTCGAGCCGGTCGCCGCTGCCTTGGTAGGATTTGTTGACGATACACGCGACAAGCCGGCCGCGCCGCAGTACGAGCTGTTTGACGACTCGATGCACGATCAAGTCTTGCTTCGTGACCGTAAAATTCACTAGCGATTCAGAGCCGTCCTCGTTCTTCAAAAAGACAGCCGGGAGCTCTCCACGCGGCGAGAAGGTCAGGTGGGTTTGAATGCCATCATCAAAAGCCGCAATGGGCTTCAATTCGGGCCGACCGCAGAACCAGTAATCGAAGTTGCGCGACCGATCCCGGCCGGCTTGTGTCAGGGCCGCATCGACCTGTTCTGCCGGCGTGAGCTCAGGTTCAGCTCCCGGAGGGTAGATGAACCGAACCACGTAGACCACATTGCCCGCTGCGACATCGGGCTCTTTGTCGGTCGCAGAGTATTCGATGTAGTAACGGCGCTTGTTGGTCGTAACGGTAAAGTTGGTGCGGGTCGTACGTACTCGCGGCTTGAAGGTGAACGTGTTCTCTTGAGCGGCGTAACTGATTGCCTTCAGGTCTCCACCGTTCACCCCCTTGAACACTTCGTTCTTCGCGAATTCAAGACCGATGTCGTACCCCACGAAGCCATGGAGGCGATACACCTCATCCGCGTTATAGGGAGCGCTTCGAATTCGGGAGTCGCCCGGGCCAGGAGATGGCGTAATTTCAGCCCAACTCTGTATTGCCGAGACGAATGCACAGACACAAAGTCCGTACCTCCACCCTCTCATCGGACGCTCCCCGTCGCGCTCGTCGGCACCGTGCGTACGTCGGCCGAGGTTTCCGGTTCGGGGCGGAACTCAAGGATGCGAAAGCCGAGTGGGTTCCATTGCCGCACCCGCGGATCCTTGGAGGGCTCGCCGTAAATGTATTGGAGGGTCGCGATCCAGTGCGTCGGTGAATCCTCGACACCATCGAGGGTCCGTCTGACTTTGACGTAGCGCACCTGTGCGAGGTCGCTCACTCCGTTGGCGCGTTGAAAGAAGCTCACCGATACGACGCGCACGGTGATGCTAGTGCCATCCTTGTAGAGATTTAGGGGCGAGGAAGGATTTGAGGTGGCCCACGCCGCTGCCCACTGTTGATTGCGGTGTGCCGAGTTGAAGGCACCACATTCTTCGTAATCCGCTTCTGCCGTGGCCCAGCTGAAGCGCTCGCAGACATCGGCGTAGTGTCGCAATAGGTACCGGGTAATCGTTTCGGACACTTGCGAGGTGCCGGTGTATTGCGGGACCACATCAACGAGGCCAGTCGTCGAGTCGACGCGGATCAGATAAGGCGTCACGGTTTTAAAAGGACTCAAGAAGAGGATGGCGAGTGCAGCGGCGATCGCGCACAGCCATCCGGCAAGCGCCACTAGCCAGGCGATCCGCTGCGTGCGCGCCGCGATCGCCGCGCGGTCCGCATCCCAGCTAGCGGCCTCGTCAAAGTACGAAGCAAGCGCCTTGGTGCCGCTCACGATTCATTCCCCTCGTCCTTCGACTCTTCCTCGGGAGCGTCCTGCCGGTGCGGACTGGGATCTGTAGCGCTCGCGGGCACGGAGACGTTGATGCGCTCGAGCGGTCCAGCGCATCGCGCTTTCGGCTGTCGGTGGTGAGCACAGGCACTGAGCGCGAGGGCGAGAGCGATGAGTAGCGCGGGCTTCCACATGGCATACGTTCCTTCAGCCAGCCTTCACCGTGTTTCGTCGCATGCGCTGACGCATGTACAACGGCAAAGCAAAAGGCGCGGCAACGACCGTTCGCGCGGCCTTGCCGGCGTAGTACCCGCCCTTGCGGCTCAGGCTGTCCCAGCGTGATGTCTCTTTGTCCGCGAGGCCTCGTGCGAATTGGCCGAGGTGACGCAGGCTCCCCTGTGCGATTCCGCTCACGACACCAAAACTTGAGAGGGCGATGCCGCTGGCGAGTCCCGCAGCCATTGATGGGACTTGCCGCATGACCAGGAGTGTGAGACCGGCAGCGAGACAAACCCGCACCGCATCCACAATCTCGATCAGGCCTCCCCGTGCCGTAGCTGCTGTCGTCGCAGTCCCGACCACGACAAGCATCAACGCTGCGACCAGCACGACGAGAATCGCGATGAATGCGAAGTTGGCTAGCTGCGCGATCCAAGCCTCGACAAACCTGCGTGTGGTGTTGAAAAACATGAGCGCAATGAAAAGTGGACCAAGTGCCAAAAGGATCGCGAGAGCGATGCGCGAAAGCGCGAGTAGGAACATCGTGTAGACGGCCGTCACGCCGACGAAGAGATAGACAGCGACTCCTGAGATATAGAATGCGAAATTACCGTCTAGGAGACCACCCTTCTTGAGTAGCAGTTCGGCAGTGTCCGACCCTTGATCCATGATCGTTTGCACGACACCGACTGGTTCGTACGCGCCGATGATCGCCCGACCTAGCTGCGCGGGAGCCGTGAAGAAAGTATCGACAATGACATCGCCATAGAGCCACATATGGAGCCCGATACCGAAGACGAGCGCGAGAACCGCGATACGCTTCAGGCCTTCCATCACGGGCTCCTCAATGCGCCCGAAGATCTGCAACAAACCCCAAATGAGAACGTACAAGATACCCAGCGTCACAATCGCAGGTTGAAGGGCTTCGGCAATCTGGACGAAGTTGTCCTGGACGTAGCGCGCGAGTAGCCCGTTGAGCCAAGTGTAAAAGGGGGTAAAAAATTCCATGACATCGTCCCGATTGCTAAAGCAGTTCCGGCCTGTGTCATCAAGTGCCGCCCGCAGATATCGCCGCTATCGATTCGCTTATGGCATCGCCGTGATAGCTGGAAATTGGAGTGGCTCCATCTCGCGCCGGGAGCCGACATCGGCGATGGCCTGCTCTCGGCGGCGCAGGCGGTCGGCCTGATCCTTGGCGTTCATCGCCTGGAACAGCACCTGAAGCTTGTTCGACTCATTGCTGAGCATTCCTTGCTCGGCCTGAATCCGCGCCTGTAGATCCATGATGGCTTTCTGATCGGTGGCCCTGGGAATTGCGGTGATCAACTGCTGAAGCGAGTCGAATCTTCCGCTTGAGTTCGTGAGGGCCTCTTTGGTGAGCGCCTCGAGGATGGCAGTTGACTCTCGCGTGGCCTCAAGGTGCGCGCGGTCCTCGGGCGAGAATGAAGCGAGTTGTTCCGGTGTGAGCACCACATTCGCATCGAGAAATGCGTGGGCGCTGCTCGAGAACGCGCCATAGGCCGCTCCAGCGCCCGCAAGTGCACCTGTGAGGGCGTTTAAGTCCGCTGGCAAGTAGTTGCGCACGGTACCCGCGAGCAGTTGTTCCATGCCACGCCCGCCCGTCATCGCCGCGTATTCAAGACGCGCCTGATCGAGATGCGCATTCATCGTGGTGAGCTGCTCCTGAAGTGTCATGTATTGCTGGACGAGTTGCGCGATCGCGCCGACATCGATTACGGCCCACTGGGCGGAGGCCGGTCGAACATCGCCAAATGCGAGGATGAGGACGACAGGAATTGCGACCGTGAATTTGCGCAGCATGGGGCACCTCATGGACTTGCGGGGACAGTGTCGAGCCCGGGCAACCCACCGAAGCGCTCGCAGAATCGACCGAGCCATCGATCGGGATGGGAGCCGTACTCGGCGATGAGTTGGTTAAGAAACTCGACAGTGGTGGCGCGCCCGGAAATCACGGCGAGCTCAGGGTCGAATCCCTTCAGGTCGAGTTGGCAAACGGCTGAGTGTCGTCCGCGCTTCAAGAGAAAGGAGCGCGAGCCGGGCGAGAGTTCTTCCTTTATCAGGTGATACTCGCGCTCGCTGAGTCCGAGGAGGTCGACGTAGTCTTCGCGCGTTGCATCGCTCGTCGGAAACAGAATCTTCGTCGGGCTCTGCTCGATGATGGTTCGGCAGATTGTGCTTTCCCGCACGTTGCTTGCGCTCTGCGCGGCAGCCATGAAGCAGCCTTCGAGCTTTCGCATCGTCTGCAGGCTGTCCTTGCTCATCGCAGTGAAGGCGGCGTCCTGCAGCCAACGAGCGAATTCGTCGACCCAAAACATGAGTCTCCGTCCATCGAGCAGTTGTTGCACGAGGTGGAAGATGTAGAGCGTGACCGGAGGTCGTGTCGTGTCGTTCTTTAAGAAGTCGGTACCATCGAATCCGAAGATCGCGTTCTGTGTCATCCGGGGAACAACAACGTCCTCCGGGTTGTCAAAGACCCAAGCTTCATCGCCGCCGGTAATCTCACACCAAGGAGAGAGTCGCGCGAGGACGCCTTCCGGATCGGTCGAGTCGAGAAACTCAACTAGTCGCGACAGGCGCCGATGCGAGCGTTCCAGCGCGAGTGTTCCATGCAACGCCTGGTCGAGGTCGGACTGCTCGCGCACGGTCAGTACCGGAAGACCCGGCGGTTGCGCTAGCGCACGAAGCCAACTCTTTAAGAACTGAAAGTTCGCCGGCGTCGGTTCGAGCTGCAGTGGGTTGAAGCCTGTTGGGCGGCCATTGCGCA
>JBJMWM010000058.1:0-11886 GCA_045810105.1 Steroidobacteraceae bacterium
CGAAGTGCTATCGCGAAGAGGATCAAGAGCAAGCGGCGGAACTGTTGCTTGATCTGGAACACTCAAGTGAAGAAGACTGGGAAGGTCTTCTCGAGAATTTCCAGCGCCTCAGACTTGCGGGCGTATAAAGTCAATTCCGAAACGCTTTGCTATGCCGACATTAAAGAAATCCACTACGCAGATAGCACCCGCCACTGCCAGCCATCGTAGGCTGACATCGATCCTTCTCATATACACTTGGTAAATTCCGATCAATGCCCGACAATCTAGACACGTGCCTCAGTGTCTTAGCCTGCCTCCGGTGCGAGCGGCAACCCTATAGCTCGCATGGCGTCTGACTGCAAATTGGCGATGAAATACTTATGGCGGGACTTTGGTCCCCAGAAGGATCGGATAGGTGCGATACTGTGAGCTTCCGGCTCAATGGACGTTGCGCGGTGAACACCCTCAATTTTGGAATGACAGAGAAGGCGTCACCGTCGCGCGAACGCCACGTACCCCATTACATCACGATTCTCCACCACAAAATCGGCTACATAGCGTCCTGCGTGAATCGGACAAAGGCTGTTTTGTTGCTACCGCCTACAGAACGCACACATAACAGACACCCATGAAGCAACAGGAGTTGGTCAATCAAGCCCGCGATCTGCTAGCGGAAATCTCCACGAAAGTCTCCTTTGCAACCAAGAACAATTTGCTGGACATCAACCAGGTCGCTGAGGGCTTGGTTTTGAGGCTGATTCGGATCGCATGGAATCATTCGACAATGCGCAGTCTGAACGCAGAAGAGAAAAAGAATTATCCGGGAATAGATCTCGCCGACGACAGCCAACGAGTCGCAGTTCAAGTGACTGCCACGCCGACCATGGCAAAGATCAAAACGACGATCAAAACCTTCTTGAAACACAACTTGGACCGGCGGTACGACCGATTGGTATTTGTTCTGATCACCCAAAAGCAGTCGCGATATTCATCGAAAGGGCTGAATGAAATCTGCTCAGGCAGACTAAAATTCGATATCGGCCGTGACGTGTTGGATTTTGGCGATTTGTTGGGATCTGCAATCAACCTGGAGCCGAATAACCTGTCTGCCTTTACACAGTGCCTACGGGACTACAGCACGGGCGCGACTTCCGACACCGATGAGAGCAATTTCGATCCGCCGCGGGGAGCAGAACCGATCACAGCGGGGCTGCTGGAAATATTCCTACCGCAGACTCTCTTTGTGGCGGACGCGCACCTGCCGTCACCGACAGATAACAGACGGCAATGGGCGCAGAGTCGAAAGCAATTGCGTGAGGCAGCGGCTGCAACCGAACAGCGCCTTCCATCCGGCTATGAGGTCCACGCCAATCAGGTACTGACATTTCACGACCTGCAAGCTTCGAACAATCCTTTCAGGTCGGTGATCGATGCCGGCACGGTAACGCCGCTCAAACCGAGAGAGTTTTATCTTGTCGACTCGGATCAAGAGGCGCGGTTCAAAAGCCTCCTTCGTTTATCGTTGCAGGAAAAACTGTACCGCGAACGAATCCAATGGATGTTCAAGGACAATCTGTTTGCGTTTATTCCGCGCTACGACGAAGACTTGCTTCGAGAGGAAACGTGGCAAGGGGAGAAGCGCAACGAACGTATCGTATATGAGCGCAAGCTGAGCAAGAAATCCGCCGACAAGATCTATACGTGCAAACACTTCGCGTTTACAACGGAGTTCATTCGTATCGAGGATCGTTGGTTCGTGGCCTTGACGCCCGAATGGTATTTTAGCTTCCCTCCAGAATATCGTCGCTCCGCATTCGCTGACGAGCAGGTCAGTTGGCTGAAGCGTCGGGAAGTCAATTTGACCGTGCGAAATCATTTTGAGTTTCTGACCTGGTATCTGAAGAATCTAGACACAGCTGATTTATTCGATAGACCGGAATCCTCGGGCCATTCTCTGTCTTTCGGCGAGCCCGTGGTTCTGCCAACTCAGGTAATGCTCGAGGATGCTCGCTGGCTTCCGATTCGAGATGTTGAGGCAGAGGACCCCGAATCGTTCCAGCAAGCACGCCTCTTCGACACATGATCACGCTGCGCAATCTTCCTGAACCGCGACTGCTCTTCGCAAACGGCGAGCATGTCTGCCCTCGTCGAGGGATAGCCGAATTCGGTGTTTATGACATGGTAGGACGCACACGTCGCTCAGAAGTTCTCTGTGGTGGCGTGGGCACTGGGAACTGTCTGGAGGCGCTTAGCGAATGGGTGTTGCGTTGCAAAAGCGCAATTCGCCATGAAGAAGGCGCCGATGCAAATCGTCATCCAAATTTGCATCCGCCATTTTGCGGTATGACAACCGGCTTGGGTTTCGATGTGACACTTTCCTTTGCGGCTGACCTCGCGCGGCCGATCAAGGAATCCGAGATCAAGGAGATTGAGCGAATTGAGGAGATGAGCAAGCGGCACGCACAGGCCGTGGAGCTGTACTACGATCATGTGAAGTTCTTGGCTCAAAATAGGCACGTTGACGTAATCGTCTGCGTGGTGCCAGAACCGCTCTTTAAAGCATTGGCCTCGCAGAATAAGGTATCGCTCGAACCGACGTTGGACGAGGACGGTGCAGAGCCTGTGGGGGAGCTAAATTTCCGACGTGCGATCAAAGCGCGGTGCATGCATTTGGGGAAACCGCTGCAGCTGGTGCGCGAGAAGTCTCTCGGAGCGCATGTTCGGGGGCAACAGAATGACGCCACCAAAGCGTGGAACTTCTGCACAGCCCTGTATTACAAGTCTGGGCCCACAGTGCCATGGAAGCTGGTCGGCGATTCCTCGCGGGGATCAATGTGTGCAGTGGGAATCGCATTTTATCGTAGTCGCGACTTTCGGACACTGAGCACAAGTCTCGCACAGATTTTCGATGAGCTCGGAAATGGACTGATCTTGCGGGGTACGCCGGTCGATTTAGATAAAGATAACCTTAGGCCGTACATGACCGATCAGCAGGCGTTTGATCTGCTATCGGCCGCTCTGCAGGAATACCACACAGCAATGGGAAACTACCCAGCTCGTTTGGTTCTGCACAAGTCTTCGCGATTTCGTCCGGAAGAGATCGATGGATTCTCCCGTGCCGCGGATGCGGCTCACGTGAATACGACGGATTTCCTTCGGGTGTCCGACTCCAGGCTTCGGCTGTACCGCAATGGTAATTATCCGCCATACCGGGGCACCTTGATGTCGATAGATCCCATACACCATGTTTTGTATTCACGGGGCTCCGTGCCCTGGTATCAGACATATCCGGGTCTGTATGTTCCCCAACCGCTCGAATTGCAAATAGAGCGGTCGGACGAATCACCTCAACAAATAGCGCGAGAGCTGCTCGGGCTGACAAAGATGAACTGGAACAACACTCAGTTCGATGGAAAGTATCCAGTGACACTAGGATCGGCAAGAAAAGTGGGCGAGATACTGAAGTATCTTGGTGAGTCGGAACGGCCGCAATCGCGGTACGCGTTTTATATGTAACGACTCATCGCCTGGTCATTCCTCTGGTCACTAGAGGTCAATAGCGGCTCGATTGTCGGCACGGGCGTGTCGAGTGAGAGCGGAAGTGGCTGGGTGTTCGTTGGCCGTAGGGAGGGTGTTCGCAGGCGCGCCGCCGTCTTTCCTTCCGTCTTGACATATCGTATGTCTGGACAGCGCGCGTACGAGTAGTATAAGGGCACTGATCCGGTTCCTCTTTGAGGACGGTGTCTCGCCCTGTCGGCCATTGGCTGCTGGGTGCCTGAATATCCCCAATCGGGGTGGTCGGGACGTTATCCCAACTGTGAGGCACCTATGGGCCAATCCATTGTTCGTATTCGTGCGTGCGCATTCACTGCGCAGGGCTCGCGTTGCTATTACTGTGATTTGCCGATGTGGAAGGATTCTGATGCGCGGGCGTTCTCAATTGCGTATGGTGTTTCAGGGAAACGAATCCGTCAGTACCGATGCACTGCTGAGCATTTGAAGGCCCGGTGCGACGGTGGGACAAATCGGCCGGGTAACGTGGTTGCGGCGTGTTGGCATTGCAATCGGACGCGACATCGGCGGAAGAATCCACCACATCCGGAACAGTGGCAAATAATACAGAGAAGAAGATCGCACAGGCGGTGGCCGCTATCCTGACAGCCGCGATGTCCAACGATTGGTACGCACCCGGAACGAGGTGGGCGGCAAGTGTGCGTACGCGCCAGTCGACGATACGCTGAGACGTGCGCTGAAGGAAAACGGTGTACGGGGTCTGAAACAGTCGCGGCCCCGCCCCGGCAACCTCGTTTCGGGAATAGAGGTCTTGTTTCCGGCCGCGCCGCACGACTACTTCCCCGACCTGATGATATTCAGCGCGGGGATCGGCCGGTAGGACTCGCAATAATCCCTGTGCTTGCTCCAAGATTTCCTCCGGGGTCCCTTGGCTGATTCGATTCCGCGGTGGGTTCGAAATCCCCGGGAGGCAAGACTCTTCTTGCAGCTCTCCCGGGGGGATCAGCTCCTTTTTGAACTAGACAGGACGTCCCTTCGGCCTAGAGATCCGACTGGCCAGGGTGGCAACATGTCCTTTCCGATATCCGACTGACGGGCTTCCAATCCCAGCAGGCTCCGTTACATCCTGCGTGGCGGCATAAACCCGCTTAAACGCGCCAACGGCCAAAGACACTAGATCTCTTCTTCGCTCATGATGTCGCGCGTAGTCTCATATGCAGTCAGCGTATCCGTGAATCGAGTAGAGATCTCCAGTGATACTGTCCCTGCCTCGACATCGATATTCAGCTCTCCGAAGCCCCCATCCTGATCCGACCAGTCGATGCCGGTCTCCTCGATGAAGTCTTCAGCCAGGAGATAAATCGCCTGCGCAAGCTCTAGGCGGATCAACTGCCGCTCAGATTTCCAGCCATCGCCCTCTCTCACCATCACTATTTCGATCACTTCCACGATCACCGCTTCAGCAGTCGGCGAACTCGGGTCGAATTGCGCATCATCGATGGACCCGCTGTCGCCGCACCCATCAAAGGTGATCACCACCCTCTGAATCCCCTGCTCGCGCAGAACGGGCAATATTCGTCGCAGATTCTCGCGGTAAGCGCGCGGCCCAATGGACGGACAAGCAGTCACACCATTGCGGGAGTCGCCAAAAAGGGCATGGATTTGGGCTCTCACCGTATCGGATGGCTTTCCATTAAAGCGCGTCCTCATTTGTCGAACCCGCAACGGGTGCGCCGCATCGCCCGTTGCGCCGAGCTCCACCGTCCAGCGCTGGTGATTGAGGAACACACAGGCAATGGCGCACTCGCCGGCCTTGATCAGTTCGTGGTAGCTGGCAACGCAATGGCGTTGCCTCAGCCCCTCCATCCCGAGGCGGCGACTCGACCGGATCAGATAGCCGTTAAGGTCGGCAGGCATCAGTGGGTCGAATCGGGACAGGTCATACTGCACGTTCTGTTCGGCAAGGCGCCGCAAAGTCTCGGCGCGCGACAGGCGGTCATGCTCATCCCGCCACCGAGCGGCGCTCCAGCAAAGATTGAGCGAACGGTTTTGGCTCTTCGCCATCCGGATGACGTCGTGTATGGGGACACCCTGTGTTGACAAATGCAGGTAGGCGACGGCAAAACCGAGGAGTTTCTCGTATTCGCCAGCCAACTCGGCCGCATCGAGGATTTGGGCGACCACATCGACGCTCACGTGCCCGAGCTGGAGGAGCTGCCGCAATGCCATTTGCACGCGGCGGGGCAACTTCTCCAAGCGAGCATCGAGCGGGAGTTCCCCACTCACGGCTGCACCCGCCGCGTGCCGTGACCGAGTCTCGTCCCGCGCGCCATCCAGGGTTCGGGTCGAATGCGCGAGAGCCAGTCGGCGAGGCTCGGCACGCGACCGCCGCAGTCCTCCATGACATGTTGTTCGCCAATATAGCGGACCGGTACGGCTTTTCCTGCGCTGTTGGTAATGGTGACGCCGAAATGCCGCTCGGCCTCAAAGATGCCTTCCGCGTGGTGGCGGAGGGCCCGGTGCCGAAAGTCACAGAACGACTCTTTCGTTTCATCGAACCAGTTGTGGATCGCCAAATAATCTTTGGGCTCTCCACCAAAAGTCCGCGCGGAGGATACCGCGTGGTAGTAAGCATGGGTCATCGTGGGTTCTCCACCCGGTCGCAGATGACGGTGCGGCCCGCTAGGGACCGGTCGCACCCGCGAGGATCATGGGGATCGAAACAAGGATGCATGCGCAGCGCCCGCACGCGCCAGATCGGTCACTCGTTCAAGCGCTCGCTTTGCGAGGAGCTCGTCCGAATCGTCGATGGACGCTGCGGCCAGGTTTGTTTAGCGCGCGGCTCGAGGGTCGCCGTCCGCCCAAAGATCTGAATTTGTGCGAGACGCTTTCCGTGGGTACCGAGGATGCAAGTCTTCGGGTCTTTAATTTCTCGCGCAACTTCCACTTTCCCTCTCGCAAGCCAATGTAGTGTTTGAGAGGAAGCGGTTGAATTTGCTGCTCAGCGCTGCTAACTATTATCGAACGTCACAAAGTGGTACCACCCGAAGTCGTTCGGGTGGTACCGGGCGAGCAGGTAAAGGACTCAGCCGATGGAAGCGTACCCGTCTTGGGTAGTCCGTTGATCAGTTGTCATCAGGCCCAGCTTCACCAAGCGCGCCTCCACGCCGCGAACGGTGCGTCCGTGTCTGTCGCTTATGGCTTGCAAAGGCTCGCCGCCTTGGAACGACACAATGAGTTGCTTCTCTTCGTCCGCAGTCCAGCGGTTACGGACATTCGCGGGCTGAGCTGCTCGTCGCGTCTCCCGACCCTCGCGTTCCTCGATCGCTTCCGCGCCCACTAGGAGTGCACGCAAGACCTCCGCGTTGTGAAGGACGCTATCCTCACTCAACTCATTGCCGGTGACCGGGTCTAACCCCTGAATTAGTGAATTGAGGATTGACCTCGCGCGTTTTGCGTTCATATTGCTCACTCCTTTGAGTTAGAGGGGTACGCGGCTCGATCTTCGAGTTCACCTTGCCGGGCCCACCCGGGAGCGCCGAAGCGGAAACCCGTGAGTACGAACCCCGGGTCGGGATGTTGGTTGGCGGTCTTCTCGGTCCAGTTGTCGGGCCGCAGAGCCGCTTCCACAATCAACTGATCACCCGTGCGGGCGTTTTGACAGAGAGCTTCTCCCAGGGCACCGAAGGCAACGAGCCATAGACTCGTGACTACTTCGCGAACCTGGCCGTCTCCGTCGCGACCCGCGTAGTCGTCGCCCACAAGCTGAAAGCGTGTGTAGTGCGTGTCGCCTTTCGAAATGCGCTCAGGATTGCGCCCGAGGGCTCCCACCGCGCGGAGCGTAAAACTGTTCATAGGTATTCCTTCATAGTCAGACGCCCGCATGCTTGGTACGCGTGCGGGCAGTGGAACGTTGGAGGGCGACGCTAACGCGCGTCGCCCCAAGGGATTGCAGCCGGAATGGAGCGGCCGCTGGATCGCGAATAGTGGACATGTCGCGTTCTTAGGGGTGACTCCGACCTGATATAGCCTGCTGCCATATCGCAATCGGGAGCACTCCCTTCTCTGACAATCATTCGCGAGTGGCGTGCGGACGGTCCCACTCAGCAATGACTGCGGGGAGGCCACTCCTGCCTTCCCCGAAAGCGAGTTGTGACTAAAACCCGCCGCTCGGGGTCCTTTGCACCCGCCCGCTCGAGAGACCCTGGAGGTTTCTCGAGCGGGCGCCTCGTAGGGCGAAGGCTCTCGAAGACTCGATCACCGCGAACGATCAACAGCGTCCAGTGTCTTCATTTTCGAGTTCCTTTCTCACTTCTTCAAACACGATTTTTCCCCTTCCGGAACTCGGATAACCATAACCATCTGCGAACTTGAGCATAAAGCGGACAATATCCTTATACGCATCCCGTGTGACCAGGAACCCCGGCGACTGTTCCGGATCATCGCTTGGATCAACTCCGAACGCAGACAACCACTCAAATCCGAACGATTCAAACCATCTTCCATACAACCGGTATTTTGACATCATGATGCAAACCCCGACTGCATCCGTGTATTCAACCAAAGCGGGAAATGAAGCATGAAAGTGCCCCCGCTTTCGAAACATCGGAATTATCCACACATCGCTGATAATCTTACGCCCGTTGAAAATCGGGTGAATTTTTGCGTCAGCGTATCCAACCAGAACCCCCTTGTATTTTATTCGATACCAGAAGATTCGGGTTGTCTCACCGTTGGGAGCTTTGGGGAAGTTTCCTGTCAATAAGTCCGTAACGGAGAACTTCAGTTTCTGCTGCCAGTTCCTTCCGTTGTGTTCGAGAAGAAACCTCTCGAACCAGGCTCGTGTCTCACGAGGGTCGTCGTAATGTTCGAATGTGTACTCGTTCGTCGACAGGACTTCATCGGCAGCCTTGGACTCAGGCATCGAGATCTCTCCTTCTGAATTGGAATGAAGGGATCTCGAGCACCCAACCCGGGGCATCGAAATCCCAGGTTCCGGGTTGGTTAGGTAGCGTTGCACGCCAGTGATCCGGGGCCCCCACCGAGTACGTGGCACGACCCAGGTTCAACTCGCGGGCTTCAGCACGCGCGGCACATCAGTTCGCTTGGTGGCAAGCCAAGTGTGTCGATTCGTTAGGATGGAAACCCGCGGTCGAACCAGCGAACTCAATCACGCCAGCACAGACTCCGCGAGTCTTGGATTTGAGCCCGCCCTCAGGGCCGCTCGATCACGCGCGCCTCTGATTCTGCGAAGCGACGGCTCGGATCGTTTCGTTTACATGCCTTCGCGAGAAACGAGGGCCTCTATCAAACGCCGAGAGTGCATGCCAAGTGGGTTAGCAACCAAGTGGCTCTTGTCTGCATTAGAAGCATGCGTAGCGCCCAGTGCAGCCGCTTCAATTCTTCGTACGAACACAGCCTGACGGACAGGCCGACAGAAGCTCCGAATCCCGATGTCGCCGCGAGCGACAGTGGCCTGTTCCCATAGCAGGCAAACCAAGGCTTGAGTGCGCTGTCGTTATATCCGCAGGGTCAATGAGCGCTCAATGCGTACTGTTGTTGTCGCACGCACTTGAGTCGCCTATGCAGCCGGTGCACGTTTGCACGTATGCACCAGAAAGCTGGCCAAAGCATCCATCGATGCTACGGCAACGTTCAAAGGCGGGACGGGCGCATGCCTGTCTTCACATTTTCGATCTATAGGAGACACTCTCGCATGCATACCGAACGCGCAAAGCGGCGCAGGCCGCCCCCGCAAGCGCCCTAGCGCGCACTCGTATGTACGAGCGCGGGCGTACCTTCATCCCCTCATCCACGCCGGTCTGTACGCCCGGCGTTGAGAATCATGGCGATGACGGCCATTGAAAGATCGAATTCCCGGGCATTGGCACAATTGCACCTACAGCCGCCGAGTGGTTGGATCAGTATGCCGAGGAAGCAAAGCTCAATTTGAGTCGGTGCAAAGGCCAGTATCCGCGCAGCCTAATCGACTCATTGGTAATGAGCGGTCGTCCGCCTGGTGTTGTCGCAGACGCGCATGGATCGCAGGATCACGGACTCCAGCGCACGGTTGCGCAAGGCCTCGCTCAAACGCGTTTGCGCAATTGATCACATCGTCAAGCGGACAAAAGGATCACCGCGCGCGTTCAAAGGGCCGATGGGAGGCACTCTCGCACGAAGTTGGGCCAGCAAGGGCCGGATGCTGAGCCCTGGCAGGCAGGCCGGCGGATGCTTGGGTGGACGCCAACGGGCCTACCCTATCCGTGCCCGACGCCGCTCCCGTGCGGAGAACCTTGCGATGCGTGCGATTGAAATCGAGTTCCCAGGCATTGGCACCTACAGCCGCGAGTGGCTGGATCAACACGGCGAGGAAGCGCAGGTGATATTGAGCCGCTGCAAAGGCCAGTATCCGCGCTGCCTGTGTCGCTCGCCGGGAAGTCTGCTCTACATTGCACAGCGCTCCCGTTTCTATCTTGCGCGGCTGCCGCACAGCGGACCCGATCACGCTCCGGCCTGCCCTTCCTATGAACCCGAGCCGTCCTTGTGTGGCTGGGGCATCTATTCTTCGAAGGCGCTGGAAGATCGGGGTGACGGCCGCATCCATCTGAAGTTGGCCGCCTCACTCGCCATCCGCGGCTCCGTGGAGACCAACGCTAGCCCGATGCCGCTGCACGCCGCCGCTGAAGTCACCCAGCGGGATGCCGTGCAGCTGCGGGGACTCCTACACTTGCTGTGGGAGCGCGCCGAGTTCAATCGATGGCGCCCGGCCATGCACGGCCGCCGGCGCTATCGCCAGATCTTCAAATACATCCACGAGGCGGCTGAAGCCATTACGCTACGGCGCCATAACCTCACGCATCATCTGTTCATGCCCGAACCCTTTCAGCGTTCAGAGCGTCTGCAGATCGAGGCGCGACGGCAGCGAGCGCTCAAGGAGCGTAGCGAGTCAGCCTCCGGCAGCCCCATGCGCGTGCTGGTGGCAGGACAGCTCCGCACGGTCGTGCACATGGCCGATGGAGCTCAGGGGCTCTCGCTTGCGCATCTGCCGCGCGAGTTCCTGATTCGCGCTCCTGCGCAACTCTTGAGCCGGGTGCGCATGGAGAGCGAGTTCGCGTGGGTGGATTGGCCGGCGCTGCACGCGGAGTTTCATCTCATCGTGCTTCTGACGATGCAACGCATGCGATCCGGACACTGGAGCGCGGATGCGCTCGCCGCCATGGTCACCACGCCCGAATACATTCCGGTCTTTTCTATGGAAGAAGCCTTGCTGGCCCAGCGCTTGACAGATGAGGCGCGCGCCTTCTATAAGCCCCTGCCCTACGATGCAGTCCCGTGGCGCCTGCCCAATTTCCTGCTGGTTGATTGCGGCGACTCACCCATTCCACTCGAGATCCTCGGGTATAGCGACGCGGAAAACGCCGTCCGGCAGGGCCGGATCGCGCAGTATCGCGAATTAGGCAGTCCCCACTGGCTCTGGGATTGCAAAGAAGCGAGTACGGCGCCGGATCTAACCTCAGGCGCAGATCACAGCGCACGGGGGCCGAGTATGCGCGAGACGGCCGCCGCCGCCGCAGCCGTTATCGTACCCTGACAGGGCCAGCGCAATATTTGTCTGAATGAACATCGACGATTCACGGTTCCCAGCGCCCGCTCAGTCGCGGCCTCGGTAATTGTTAACCCGATTCCCCGACAGGGAATCGATCTCGAACGCTGTATACCGTACAGCCCGCCTTCGGGAGCAGACTGGCTCAAGTGCTACTCTGACTCCACTGCCCACGTATCGATTGCCCCAGACATCGCCTGCATCGACCTCACGGTCGTGACGGGTCCTGTTGTCCCTGGACATCGCTGCATCCCCAAACACCCATGATGTGGTGAACCCCTCACCCGCCATGGAACACATTGAGAGGTCATTTGTGAATAGCATTAGGTTGTTGCTGGCAGCGGCTGCAGCCGCGTCAGCGGTAGGCTGCACCGCCCGCCTGCACGAAACTTCGGCCAGGGTCTCCACCGTCGAGATCCCGGCCAATACCAAGGTTATCGGCATGAGCTGGGAGGCCAACGATGTCTGGATCTTCCTCAGGCCGATGCGGGGCAATGAGCCAGCTGATCGCTGGCAGCTGTGCAAGTTGAGCACTCCGGCGGTCTGTGCGCAGAACGTGACGGTTCAGGAATATAGATCCCACACCGAGAGTGCTCCAGTGCTCACGGTACGCGCGGGAGATTGAGAGCATGCTATCCGGAACTCACAAGGCACAGCTCCTGACGTGTTGGATAGCTCTGCTACTCGTGTGCGGTGAATTCTCCATCGCGCTGTTCGATCTGGTGTGGGATGGCAAAGCGCTCGCCCTGTTCATGGCGGTCAACACCCTGATGCGCGAAACCAAGGGC
>JBJMWM010000059.1:0-69358 GCA_045810105.1 Steroidobacteraceae bacterium
CGGCCTGTCGAAGGCCTGCGCTACGACTGACAGGAAGCTGACGCGTCGCTGCGTGATTTCGCGATCCGACTGCAATCGCGCTGCACAATATATTTGTAGGAGTGCGGGTTCGCCCTCCTTCAGTGTGCTGTAGCCAACGCCGGCACCGCCACTGCGTGACCTGCTGGCTTCCTTACCCGGAACCATATGGCATAGAGCGCCGGAAGAAAGAGCAGCGTGAGCACCGTGCCGGCGGCTGTGCCGCCGATCAGCGTGCAGGCCATCGATCCCCAGAACACCGAGGTCGTGAGCGGGATGAATGCCAGCACTGCCGCGAGCGCCGTCAGAATGACAGGGCGCGCGCGCTGCACCGTGGCTTCGACGACCGCGTGATAGGGATCCAAGCCCTGGGCCTCGTTCGTGTGGATCTGGCCGATCAGGATCAAGGTATTGCGCATCAGAATACCCGACAGACCAATCAGCCCGAGAATGGCATTGAAGCCGAAGGGCTGATGCAGGAGGAGCAGAATCGGGACCGCACCCACCAGGCCCAGCGGTGCGGTCAGGAACACCATGGTCATCGCCGACAGCGAGCGTGTCTGCAGGACCAACACCAGCAGCGTCAGCAGTAGCATGATCGGAAAGACGGGCAGTAACGCGGAGTTCGCCTTGGTCGAGTCCTCGATGTTGCCCCCCGTCTCAATCCGATATCCATTCGGCAGACGCGCGATGATCGGTGCGAGCGCTTTCTCGATCTCCATGGAGACTTCGGGCGGCTGCATGGCTTCATCGAAGTCCGATTGGACGGTGATGGTGGGCGTACGGTCGCGCCGCTTGAGGATGGGGTCCTCGGGACGGATCTCGACGTGACCGATCTGGCTCAACGGAACCACGCGTCCGGTGCGGCTCGTCAAGGTCAACTCACCGAGTCGTGCGGGGTCGAGGCGCTCGGGGCCTGCGCTGCGCGCCACCACTTCCACCGTACGGATATCCTCCCTAACCTGGGTCACAGGCACGCCGGTTAACAGGAACTGAAGCTGTTCTGCCGCCTCGGTCGAGCTCAGCCCCATGAGTTGCAGCCGATCCTGGTCGAGCACGAAATGGACCGTTGGGGTGCGCTCGCCCGAGTCCTGGTTCACCTGGCGCGTATGAGGATTTGCGCGCATGACGGCTTGGACCTGGTTGGCAATGGTCCGCAGCTGATCGGGGTCGGGGCCCATGACACGGAAGTTGACCAGGTAACGGGGAAAGGGGCCGAAGATGAGCTGGGAAACCCGCACGCGGGCCTCAGGCGCCAGTCCTTGGGCGATCCGCTCGCGCAGCCGCAACTTGAGATGATCGCGGGCCCGCGCATCAGGAGTCAGGATGACCAGTTTCGCGAAGGCGGGATCCGGCAGCTCGGGGTTGTAGGAAAAGAAGAAGCGGGGTGCGCCCTGACCAATGTAGGTCGTCACGATCTTGGCCTCCGGTTGTTCACGCACCCATCGTTCGACTTTGATGGCGGCGGCCGTGGTCGCCTCGATGCTGGTCCCCTCCGGCATCTGCACTTCGACCAGCACCTCGGGCCGATCGGAGCTCGGGAAGAACTGATGTTTGACAAAGCCCATTCCGAGTCCCGCCAGCAGGAACACCGCGATAACCATGCTCGCGACCTTCAACCTGTGGTCCACGGCCCACGAGATGAGCCGACGCAGGCGCTGGTAGCGCGGTGTTGAATAGATAGCGGTGTGGCCGCCCGGTACGGGCGCAATCTGCGGAAGCAACTTGACACCGATATAAGGTGTGAAGTAGACGGCCACCAGCCAGGACACGATCAGAGCAAAGCCCACGATCCAGAAAATATTGCCGGCGTACTCTCCCGCCGTCGAGCGCGCGAAACCCACGGGGGTGAACCCAATGATCGTCACCAATGTCCCCGAGAGCATCGGAGCGGCCGTGTGACTCCAGGCGTAGCCGGCCGCTTTCACCCGTTCGACACCCTCTTCGAGCTTCACCACCATCGTTTCGATCGCGATGATCGCATCATCGACCAGGAGTCCTAGGCCGATGATGAGCGCGCCGAGCGTAATCCGATCGAAGACGCGACCGCTGAGGAGCATGACAACGAAGACGGCGGCGAGGGTCAACGGCACGGCTGCAGCCACCACGATACCCACGCGCCAGCCCAGACTGATGAGGCTCACGATCATGATGACGCTGAGGGCGACGAAGAACTTCAACATGAACTCGCCGACAGCCTCCTGGATGTTCACCGCCTGGTCCACAATCTTCGTGAACCGCACACCCGCGGGCAGTGTGCCTGCGATCTGTTTCTCCTCCGCATTCAGTGCTCGGCCCAGATCCAGTCCGTTCCAACCATCCTGCATCACGACGCCGAGTACGAGGGCCGCCTCGCCATCGTGCCGGATCAGGAAGGTCGCCGGGTCTTCATAACCACGCTTGACCTCGGCGATGTCCCCAAGTCTGAGCGTACGACCGCCGGCGGCGATCGGCGTATCGCGGATCTTCTGCAAATCATCGTAGGCGCCATCGAGGCGTATGAACACCTGCGGCCCATTCGTGTCGATCGAGCCGGCGGGGGTCACCGCGTTTTGACGTTGGAGCGCACCAAAAATCTCTGCCGGACTCACGCCGAGGTTCGCCAGCCGCGCATAGGAGAAGTCCACGAAGATGCGCTCGGGGCGCTCGCCCTGGATGTTGACCTTCTTGACGCCCGGTACGTGAAGAAGGCGCTGCCGTAGTGACTCGGCTTGGCGGGTGAGCTCTCGCGGTGGCATGCCGCGAGCCTCGAGCGCGTATACAGCGAAGATGACATCAGAGTATTCGTCGTTGACAAACGGGCCCCGCACACCGGCGGGAAGTTTGGGCGCCTCATCGCCGAGTTTCTTGCGCGCCTGATAGAACTCCTCGGCAACCGCGGGGGCGGGTGTCTTATCGCTCAGCGTGAGCATCATCACCGCGACGCCAGGGCGCGTGAAGGTCTCTACCCGATCGTACCAACGCAACTCCTGCATCCGTTTCTCGAGCGGCTCGGCGACGAGGTCCCGCATCTCCTGGGCCGTCGCTCCGGGCCACACGGCGGTGGCTGTCAACGTCTTGATCGTGAAAGAAGGATCCTCGGCGCGACCGAGGCGCAGGAAGGCGTACGTGCCCGAGAGGATGATGGCGACGATCAGAAACAGGGTGATCGAGCGCTCGCGGACGGCCAGTGCGGAGAGATTGAAAGGACTCATGTTATGTTACTCCCGCGCCACACGGGCCTCGGCCACCTGAACACGCTGTCCTTCGTGTAGGAAGTGCCCGCCGACGGCGATGATTGGGTCTCCGATGTGAATTCCGGCGCTGACGATGGCGCGCTCACCGTCGAATCGGATGAGCCGGACTGATTGGTACGATACAGATGAGGACTGGCGGTCGAGCAGCCACACACCCGGGCCTCTTCCCTCGTCATCGATCGCCCCCAGTGGAACTGACAGTGCACCGGCGCTCTCCGACTCCTTCAGGTAGACAGTTACTGTCGCACCAAGCGGCGCTTTGGCAGCTGCTCCGTCCAACACATAACGAGCTTCAAACGTCCGGGTCAGCGGATCGGCAGCGTCGGAAAGCTGCCGGAGGCGCGCCGGATATCGCGTGGCAGAATCGGCATTCGCTCCATATAGGGTGGCGTGAGCGGTCGAGCTGAGCGCCGGACGCAACGTCTCAGGCAGGTTGACTGCCGCCTCGCGCGCTCCGGCTCGTGCCACGCGGACCACGATCTGGCCGGCGGAAACAAATTGTCCCGGCTCCGCCAGGGCCTCTATCACCGTGCCGTCGGCGTCCGACACAAGTGTTGCATACGCGCCGTCGTTCTGAGCGACTTTGAGCTGCGCTTCGGCGGCTGACAGCATGGCTCGAGCGCTGTCCGCCGCAGCCTTGACTTGATCGTAGGACGATTGCGAGACTGCGCCCGAAGATACTAGGCCACTGTAGCGTGCTTCATCGGCCGCCGTCTGCTGCAAGCGGGCCCGCGCCGCATCAACATTGCCGACCTGAGCGGTGATGCCGTGCGTGTAGTCCGTTCGGTCCAAGCGCATGAGCGGCTGTCCCTGATGCACGGCCTGACCACTGTCGACCAAGCGCTCGATGACTTTGCCCGAGATGCGGAAGCCCAGATTACTTTGGACGCGCGCTGACACGACCCCGGTGAACGCTCGCCCGCCGGCCTCGGCGGGCTGCGTCAGGGCCACTTGTACAAGCTGAGGGACAGTTCTCGGGTCCTGCGCGGAGTGTGAGGGTGTGCAGGCCGTGAGGTTCATTGTCGCCGCCCAGACACCAACGGCGAGGGCGAGGGTTCTAAGTCCAAACATCGTTGTGCTCCCAGGAAAAAGAGATTTGAGTGACACTCCCACAGCCGTCACCATCCGCCGCCGAGCGCTCGGAAGGTACCCACCGCGGCTCTGGCCGAATCCGCACGCGTTTGCGCGAGCTGGTCTTGGGCGGTCAGCAATTGCCGATCGGCATCGAGTACATCGGTCAGCGCGATAACGCCCCCCTGGTAGGCCTCTTGCGAAGCATCTCGCGCCTGCTTCAGTGCGGCGACCTCCGTGAGCAACTCCTGTTGATGAGCCTCGAGTTGCACCAGTGACGTGAATGAGTTCTCCACGTCTTCGGCTGCGCGCAGCACCGCCTGTTGGTAGCGGACGAGTGCTTCAGCCTTGGCTCCCCTGGCCTGCGCCACTTCGGCTCTCACTTTGCCGAAATCAAACACCCGCCAGCGCAGTCCGGCGATGCCCTGCGGCTGAAAGGTCGCGGCTTTGAATAGATCGCTCGGCACCGAGCTCTCGTAGCCGAGCACTCCGGCGACAGAAACCTTCGGATAGTAGTCGGCGAGCGCCTGGCCGATCCGGGCATTGGACGCTGCCAGGCGCCGTTCAGCGGCGATAACATCCGGCCGACGACGCAGCACCTCGAGCGGCCTGTCATTGGCTGACACGCTCGGCACGGATGGGATGTCGTGCGAAGTCTGCAGCTCCGGCGCGGAAGTCCCTGGCTGGACTCCCAGCAAGACGTCCAATCGGTTCATTTGCGCCTCGAGGTCGATACGCAGCGGCTGCAATGAGGCCCGGGCCTGTGACAACAGCGCTTCGGCTTGCGCGACCTCACGCACCGCCGCCAGCCCGCGGCCGAATCTCTGGCGGACGAGCTCGAGCAGACGCTCATCGGTGGCGACCTGTTGGTCGGCAACTGCGATGCGCGTCTGATCTCCCCGGATCCGCAAGTAGGCGTCCGCGGCATCTGCAGTGACTGAAATCCGTACGCCCACTTGCTGAGCGACTGCGGCGTCTGCCTCGGCCGAGGCGGCCTCTCTGCCGCGGCGCAGACCGCCAAACAAATCCAATTCCCAGCTCGCGCCCAGACCTGCAGCGTAGATCGACTGATTGCGGTTGAATCCGGGCAGATGACTGGCGATCTGGCCGGTCGAGCTCTCCAGGGACTCGTGGATCCGGGTCGCTTGGCCGTTCAGATCGATGGTTGGCAGGAGCTGCGCGCCGGCTCCGCGGGCTGCGGCCCGCGCCTGCTGGACTCGCGCCAGTGCCGCCGCAAGATCGAGGTTCTGTTCACGCGCCTGTTGCACGATGCGCGAGAGCATCGGGTCCTTGAAGCCATCCCACCAGGTTTCGAGGGTCGGCGCTGGAGCGCTCGTTGGCCGAGCCTGCATCGCGCCGGCACTGTGAAACGTGTCGAGCGTTGTTGTGGGCTTTCGATAAGACGGGCCGACAGCGCAACCTGACACCCAGAGCTGCAAGAAGAGGCCGACCGATACGAGGGCGGTCGAGACCGGCCGCATAACGATGGCTTTTTCCGAGACGAAACTCATGTGGGCCCCTTGTTCGTACGAACGCAAGCAGTCATGGCTCGCCGACCGACGCCGGGCACCCAGTGCTCAGTGCGTCAGTCGTGCTGTGGATTACGTAGCGTCGCTCGCATGATGCTGTCCCAGCAGAACCTGCCGCACTGTCGACGCCTGCCTGTCGCTGTACGCGACCGGGTGTTCCTGTGGCTCGGTTTTGCCTGATACTTCTGCAACCGCGGAAGCTTTGATCGTTTCAGCTCCTGCGAGATGGGAGCGGCTGGTCCCCAACAACAGCTGCTTGATTAACTCCTGCGCATCGGCGGTCGCGGTCGTCAACTTGGCTTCGCGCGGTCCGGATTGCGGGGCGAAGTGAGCTGTGCTGGTCCCCGCGAGCAACCCTTGCATCTGCTGTTGAATGTCGGCCGTGGAATCGGCCCCCGCGGCGGCGCCGATATGGAGGACAAGTGCTGCTGAGGCGAGGGCCAGCGGACGGCTGAAGAGTTTGGCAATGTGCAGTGACATGAGTGATCTCCCTGTGTCTAAAGTGAATGTATATACATCTATTAGGACGATAAAATTGAAAGTACGAACCCTGCGTTGGAAGGCATGAACGGTTCAGCTGGCGGCCAGTTTGCTGGCGGCCAGGTACGAGGCTCTTTTCAGCGCCGTGGCTTGCGCTGCTCCCAAGCGCTTCTCGAAAGTCTCCTGCGCGGCCTCCCAGCGAGGTTTCAGTTTGCTCAGTAGTGCTTGCCCCTGCGAGGTGAGGGCCCAGCGGCGCTGCCGACGGTCGAGACCCACTGTATCGCTTGCAAGGCCGGCCTTCTTGATCAGCGCCAACGTCCGCGTGGCCGTGGTCTGGTCAACGCCGAGAGCCTCCGCCAGCTCCGTTGTGGTCAGGTTCGGGGCCGATTCGAGAAGCTGCAGCGCCGTGTATTGGGTCGCATGCAGGCCGGTGTCGGCCAGCATATCCTCGTAGAGCACCGTTACGGCCCGGGCGGCTTGCCGAAGAGTTGCGCAGTAACAAGGAAGTGATTGAAGGTTCATGGGCCGTAGAGTACATGCATATACATGCTCTGTCAAGCGATACCGTCTCCGGTGGAGCGTCACGCCCGTGGAGGCCTCTTGCATGGTCCCGCGTTCGTTGTGTAATCTTATGTGTGAGGAGTCACACAAATGGCCACCAATCTTTCCATTGATCCGCAGCTCATTGAGGATGCTCTGCAAGTCAGCGGTGAGCGCACCAAGGCTGCTGCCGTAACCAAAGCCCTGCGAGAATTCATCGCCCGCCATCGCCAGAAGGGCATGCTCGAGCTCGCAGGCAAACTCGAGTGGGACCCCGGCTACGACTATAAGAAGGACCGCTCACGCACCTGAGCGGGTTCCCCTTGAGCCTCCTTGTCGACACAAGTGTCTGGTCTCTTTTGCTACGCCGCGATCAAACCGAGGACGTTCCACAAGTGGCCGCGCTCACCGGCGCGCTGGAGAGCGGCGTTCGCATCCTTGCCACTGGTCTCATTCTCCAGGAGCTTCTACAAGGATTCTTAGGACCCAAGGCCAAGCAGCGGATCCTTGAGCACTTCGCTGCCTTTCCGCTCCTCAATCCAGACCGCGAAGACCACATTGCTGCCGCCGAGCTGCGCAACCGTTGTCGCACGCGCGGCGTTCAGGCTGGCACGATCGACGCTTTGCTCGCGCAACTGTGCATTCGCCACGAGTTGGTCCTGCTCACTACGGATGTCGACTTCCACCATATCGCCAAACACAGCTCGCTCAAGGTCTGGGCTCCGTAAATTTCGCCGGTAAGTCCGGGACTTGGGCGAGCGCCGGACACATCCACTGGGCGTGCCCATATGCGGGTGTCAAGGGACGTTCCCGGGGCCGTAGAAGGCGCCGTCGCGCAGCATGCAGCTAATGATAGCGGTATCATTGCGGAAACTACGTCGTTTCGACGCAGATACGGAACCCAGGGGGATCGGCAGATGAAGACGAGTGTCGCTGTGATCGTTGGAATCGTTACATGTCTGACGAGCGCCTCCGCCGCGGCTGGGCCAGACTCCGCTGCTGCCTCTCTGGCAAAGTTCAAGGACGCATCTCTACCCGCCGACGTGCGCGTGAAAGACCTGATCTCCACCATGACGCTCGAAGAGAAGGCAGGGCAGCTCGGGCACACCGCGCCGGCCATTCCCCGGCTCGGCATTCCTGAATACAACTGGTGGAACGAAGGTCTGCACGGTGTTGCTCGCGCGGGCGTCGCCACCGTGTTTCCCCAGGCGATCGGAATGGCTGCCTCGTGGGACGTACCGTTGATGCACGAGGTGGCGGATGTCATCAGCACGGAATTTCGCGCGAAGTACGTCGAGAAGGTGCGCCCAAACGGAGGCACTGATTGGTATCGCGGTCTTACCGTCTGGTCGCCCAACATCAATATTTTTCGCGACCCGCGTTGGGGCCGCGGGCAGGAGACCTACGGCGAAGATCCCTACCTGACATCCAGCCTGGGTGTGGCCTTCGTGACGGGACTGCAGGGCAATGACTCGAAGTACCTGAAGACCGTCGCTACGCCAAAGCACTTCGCCGTGCACAGCGGCCCCGAATCCACGCGGCATAGCGCGGATGTGCATGTCTCACGTCATGATCTCGAGGACACGTACCTGCCGGCATTCCGAGCGACCGTCATGGAGGCGAAAGCCCAGTCGGTCATGTGTGCCTACAACGCCATCAACGGCGAGCCGGCCTGCGCTAATGGCACGCTGTTGCAGGAGCATCTGCGCAAGGATTGGGGCTTTCAGGGGTATGTCGTATCGGATTGCGGTGCCGCCGCGGATATCTTTATTCCAGACGGCCACCGGTTCGCGCCGGATGCGCAAGCGGGTGTCGCCGTGGCTTTCAAATCAGGCATGGACCTGATCTGTGGTGACTACCGCAACAAAATGAGCACCGAGCCCACCGCCATCGTGGGCGCCGTTCAGCACGGGCTGCTCGCCGAGTCCGTGCTCGATCAATCGCTGGCTCGCCTCTTTGCCGCGCGCATCAAGCTCGGAATGTTTGATCTCCCAGGGGGCGGCAATCCCTATGCCCGAATTCCCGCCGCACAGATCGATACTCCTGCGCATCGTGATACGGCGCTCCGGATGGCGAAGGAGTCTCTCGTACTGTTGAAGAACAGCGGTAACCTGTTGCCCTTGAAAAAGACACCCGGTGTGATAGCTGTCATCGGCCCCAATGCCGACAGCCTGGACGCACTCGTCGGAAACTACAACGGTACGCCTTCCCGCCCGGTCACTATTCTCTCCGGCATCCAGGCCCGTTTCGCGCACACCAAAGTGGTCTATGTGCGGGGGGCCGGATTGGTCGAAGCTGACCCGTCCGGCGACCAAGCTGTCGAAGCCGCGCGCAAAGCAGATCTCGTGGTGATCGTCGCCGGACTCTCTGCCCACATCGAAGGTGAGGAGATGAAAGTCAACGCGGAGGGATTCTCGGGCGGCGACCGCACCAGCATCGACCTGCCGGCACCTCAGCATAAATTGCTGGAGCGTGTTCAGGCCATCGGCAAGCCCACTGTGCTCGTGCTGATGAACGGCAGCGCACTCGGCATCAACTGGGCTGACCAGAATGTCGCAGCGATAGTGGAAGCGTGGTATCCGGGCGGTGAGGGTGGCACGGCTGTGGCAGCACTGCTGGCTGGCGATTTCAGTCCGTCTGGTCGCCTGCCGTTGACGTTCTACAAGTCGGTGGATCAACTGCCGTCGTTTGACGACTACTCGATGGGAAAACGGACCTATCGCTACTTCGCAGGCGAGCCGTTGTATCCGTTTGGTTATGGCCTGAGCTACACGACATTCGGCTATTCAAATGGGCGCGTGAGCAACGCCGCCGTGGCTGCAACTGAAGACGTGACGGTTTCTGTCGACGTCAGCAATTCAGGTGGTTTGGCCGGCGATGAAGTCGTTCAACTTTACCTGACGCATCCGGGGGTGCCGGGTGCAGCGCTGCGGGCATTAAAGGGATTTCAGAGGATTCATCTCGATAAGGGCGAGAAGAAGACCGTCGCTTTCACGCTGCGTGCCAGGGATCTCAGCATCGTCGATGAGAGTGGTAAGCATCGCATAGTGCCCGGTCAGGTGGACGTGTGGGTAGGGGGCGGACAGCCGGTCAGCCGCAAAGGCCTGAGGCCCGCGGGACTGAAGACGCAGTTTGCGATCACCTCGGGAGCAGCACTGCCGGACTGATGACTCTCAAGAGCTGATCCCCACCCGGTGCCTGACCCACTGGTCACGTGGTGACTGATGGTTGATGGTCGGGACGGACTCGCACTCCACTTCGAAGACGGTCAGAGGCGAGTCGGGTGCCCGCTCCGGCAAATTCTTCAGGCGTAGCGTGAGGGCGTCCTGCTCGAATGCCACAGGTGTGCCCGTTGCGAGCAGGCGGACCGACTTTACTTTCGCGTTGAGGCCGCCGAACGCCAGCACAACGCCGGGCTGATAGAACGGTAACCAGTGCTCGGCGGGTGTATGGCCGGGCCATCTGTAGACATGCACGTACAGTGTTGTGCCGCGCTGAGTGAAATCTGCATAACTACCGCGTCGCAAGCTACCGCGCGCCGTGCCGTAGATGGAGCGGCCATTGACATCCAGCCAACGCCCCACCTCGAGGAGAATGCGGCTCGCTTCCGCGGGCACGCCGCCGTCAGCATCGGGGCCGATATTGAGCAGGTAGTTGCCGCCATCCCGTGCACAAGAGACCAGATTTCTGAGAACGGTTCGCGCGGACTTCCACTCATCGTCTGTCGCGGCGTAACCCCAACTGTCGTTGAGTGTCATGCAGGTCTCCCAGGCTCGCCCCACCTGAGCCGACTCGATCTTTTGCTCGGGCGTGGAGAAGTCGCCCTCGAGGCCGTTGCGATTGTTGACGATGATCTGCGGCTGCAACTCGAACACCATGCGATTCATGCGCTCGGATTCCCACTGTTCCGCAGTGAGCGGCGCCTTGACGTCGTACCAGAGAATGTCGATCTTGCCGTAGTTGGTGAGTAACTCTCGTATGAGTCCGTGCGTGTAGTCCACGAACCGGCGCCGTGCCTGCGGATCGCTGACGCAACGCTCGCCGTCAGGATGATGCCAGTCCATCAGGGAATAATAGAGGCCGACCCCGAGACCTTCGGCGCGCGCTGCATCCACGAACTCCCGCACCAGATCGCGCCCGGCCGCCTGTTTGGGCGCGCAGTAATCGGTGAGCTTCGTGTCGAAGAGACAGAAACCCTCGTGGTGTTTGGCCGTCATCACCATGTACTTCTGCCCGGCGCGCTTCGCGAGCTTTGCCCACTCCCGCGCGGCGTTCGGCCGAGGTTTGAACTGCTTCGCGAGCAATTCGTACTGGCGGATGGGGACGCCTTCGATCTCCATCGTCCACTCCTGCCGCCCGATCAGGCTGTACAGGCCCCAGTGAATGAACATGCCAAAACGCGCGTCATGCCACCAGCGCAGACGTTCGGCCTGCGAACCAACCTCGTTGGATGTTTTGTTGGCCGGCGAGACCGCGACCGGCACCTCCGCAGCGCGCAAACTTGCTGCGCACGTCGTAAGTCCGCCGATGAAACCGAGCTGTTTCAAGAACGAGCGCCGGTCGGCGCGATTGTCATCTTCCATAAGTGTTCTCTGAAGGTTAACTGGCAACCTGCTACTCAGGAAGAATACCAGTGTTCTCCGCAAGGGGCCTGGCCAGTTGTCCGGTCTTGTATGACCAATTACTCTTGAATGTCTGGCCAGTTCAGTTTACCGTGATGGCGACGGCGATCAATGCGACCGAAGGGGAGAGTGGTACTGGAGAACAAGGATCTGGCCCGCGAGCTGTCCGGTCCGCGGCGCCTGAAGATTTCCCTCGCTGTGTTGCTCGCTTTCATCACCGCCGGGGCAGCGCAAGGCGCAGCGGACGCGCAAGCGAGTCTTCGTACCGAGTCTGCCAACGAGCCGATGCAGATGGGTGCGCCCGCCGAACGAGACGCGGAAGCTGCTCGAGGCGCCCAGAGGGGTTGGTACGCGAAGGCGCTGCCCGGGCGGGACAAGAGACTGCAATGGTGGCGCGATGCGCGCTTCGGCTGCTTCATTCATTGGGGCCCGTATTCCGTGCTCGGCGGCGAATGGCACGGCATGCCCAACCCCGGATATGCGGAGCACATCATGCGAGTCGGCCGCATCCCGCTCGCGACGTATCGGGATGAAGTCGCCGCTCGATTCCGACCGGATAAATTCGACGCCCGCCGATGGGTGCAGCTCATCAAGGCGGCCGGCATGCGCTACATCATCATTACAGCCAAACATCATGATGGTTTTGCGTTGTGGCCCTCGGAAGCGGACAGCTACAACATTCGGGACGTGAGCCATTTCAATCGCGACCCGCTGCGCGAATTGGTCGATGCCGCCCGCGCGCAAGGTTTGCATGTCGGCTTTTACTATTCACATGCATTTGATTGGGCGAATCCCGATGCGCCAGGTAACGATTGGGACTACGACAATCCGGGCGGCGACAAACAGCTGCATGGCGGCAGGAGCTGGTGGAACAGCTATCCGCAATTCCTCACCAATACCGATCGCTATATTCAGACCAAAGCGATTCCTCAGCTTCAGGAACTGATTCACCGTTATCACCCCGACATTCTCTGGTTCGATACGCCCTCGAAGCTGCCTTTCTTTCAGCAAGCGCAGATCGTAAAGGCCGTGCGCGCCGCCGATCCTGACGTCGTCATCAATGGCCGCGCTGCTCGCAGTGAGGCGATCAACCTGGGCGATTACCTGGACACCGCGGATCGGCCCGCGGAGCTTCGTCCCACGCCGGGAGATTGGGAGGCGATTCCCACCACCAACGAGTCCTACGGATGGAATAAGCTGGATCCTAGCCACAAACCTCCGGGCTATTTCATTCAACTCCTGGCGCGGGCCGGCGCGAAGGGCGGCAACATTCTTCTTAACATCGGTCCACGCGGCGATGGCACGTTGGATCCCGCCGATGTGGCGATTCTCAGAGGTGTTGCGGACTGGATGCGCGTCAACGGCGAGAGTGTGTGGGGCGCGGAGCGCACGTCGCTCGATCGGCAGTCATGGGGAGACAGCACGGTGAAAGGCAACCGCCTTTTCCTGCACGTTCTGCAATGGCCGCCGTCCGGCTCGCTGGTGGTGGGTGGGCTTCAAAGTGAAGTTCGCAAAGTGTATTTGCTGAAAGACCCGGGTCGCGCTGCGCTCAAATACAGCTGGAGCCGGCAGCACGATCTACAGATCGATGTTCCCGCTAAAGCGCCAGATGAAAACGATAGCGTCCTCGTTGTCGAGAGCGCTGGGCCTGCGCGCGGAACCCCTGGCCGACTCATCGAAACTGGCTGGGGCGCGACCCAGTTGCTCGCCTTCGATGCCGCTGCGCAGGGGACCGAATTCTCTTATGGTGACGGCAAGGCCCGGTCTTATTACGTCGAAGGACTGCAGCGCGAGGGCAATGCGCTGCAATGGTCCATCCGCGCGACTCGTCCGGCGAATGTGCACGTCACGCTTCGCTACAGAAACCTCGCGCCCGGACCGAGCGGCCCGATTCTGCTCGAGCATGCCGGACAAAAGGTGCGCGCATCACTCACGCCCACTGCCGATAACAAGGCGATTCAAACCGTGGAGCTTGGAACGCTACGAATTGAATCGGGCGCTCTATCGCCGCTGACTGTGAGCATGCCGGGCCCGGATAGGCCTAAGACTCAGATCTTCGAGTTATCGATGCAGACGAATTAATTCACTCGTTTCCGAGAGCGCGGAACCTGGGCGACAACCCGGCGTTCCCCTACCGCCTGAGGTCGTTTGAAGGAGTGCGAGCATGAGGCCGAAGTCGCAATGGATGATCGCGCTGGGCGGGGCTGTGCTGCTGCTGGGGGGTGTCGTGGCGCAGGCCTCGCAAACTGCTAAGCACGAAGCGGAAGAACTGCGCCGCTCGCAGCTGTCGCTGATCGAGGCGATCGTCACGGCCGAGAAGGAGGGCGGCGGCAAGGCGACCAGCGCGCAATTCGTGTTCAAGCGGGGCAACCCCGCCTATTTCGAGATCAAGGCGTTGAGTAGCGACGGCAGCAAACTGACGCGCTATGAGCTCAATCCGCGATCCGGCACCGTCCAGAAGACGGAGAACGAAAGGCTGGAGAAACTGGTCACGCGACTCACGCCGGAGAGCCTGCGGCGCTCCCCCACCACGCTGACGCACGCGATCGCGGTGGCGCAGGAGCATTCTGGAGGCCATGCGCGCAGTGCCGATGTCGATCGTAAGAGCGATCACCTTGAATACGACATCGAGACCGTAAAGCTCGACGGTACCCTGCACAAGGTCAAGGTCAACGGAACAGACGGTACAGTGATCAAGGACGAATCAGAAAAGTAAACGCTCCTGCGAGGCGAATGCGTCGATAGCGTCCAACTGAGCCAGCGTTACTTTACTACCTGAGGATCCACGCCGTCCCGCGCTTCGCGCTCCTGGTTCGCTCCCATGTGGGCGGACTCTGCGGTCCTCAGCTTATTGTGGATGTCGGTCGCAGCAATGGCCGCTTCGGCTGCGGCGACGACGACTTGATTCAAGCCGCGGACTACGTCGCCGGCCGCATATAGTCCAGGGATGGATGTTTGTTGGTGATTGCTGACCACCAGGGCTTTGCTGTCGTCAAGCACCGCACCCATGGAAGTAGCAAGCGCGTTCTGGGGGCAGCATCCGAGTGCTGCATAGCACACGTCGAAGGAGCGCGCTGCTTTGCCTGGGACACTTAAAAATAACTTATCTTCTGCGATGAGAAGTTGATCCAAATCAGTCTCCAGCACCTCGATGCCCCGACGCCGCAATCGCTGACCGCAAGCAGCGTCGCCGAGAGTGCCTAAGTGGAGCAAAGTTATGCGGTCGGAGTAGGTCCTGAGAAACTCGGCCTCCCTCACCGCGTGGTCGTCCTCACCAATCACCGCGATGGCGGATCCCGTTGCTTCGTAGGCATCGCAGATCGGGCAGATCCTCATCACGCTACGCAGGATGGCATCGGTGGCGCCCGGAAGTCTGGGCAGTCGATCACGGGTGCCCGTGGCCAATAGCACGTAGCTGCCCTGTAGAATCTCAGTTCCCAGCAGCACGTTGAAGCCGTCTTCAACAGTTCGAATGGAGGAGACTTGTCCGCTGCGCAGCTCCGCGCCATACCGGAGCGCCTGCGCTCTCAACTGGCATAGCAGATCGATACCCCCAATGCCGCGTGCGAAGCCTGGGATGTTGTGGCTTTCGGGTATCCAGCGTGCGCGCGATTCATTGCCGTCAATCACGAGCGCCTTGCGATGGAAGCGCCCTAAGTAGGTCGCAGCCGTCAACCCCGCGGGGCCCGCACCGATGATCACTGCGTCAAACATGTCCAGTCTGGAGCATGATTCAAATTGGCGAGTTCATTGGCGCGGCGGATCGCAAAGGCCTGAACGTTGTCAAAGCCGACTGGTGAATCTGACGAGGAGGAAGATCACGGCGATGATCGCTGCGACCACGCTCGCGGTCACGATAAACATCATAAGCCACGAAAACGCCCAAGCTAGCCCCAGCCCGAATCTCTGCCGCAGACTGCTGCCATCTGGAGGAGTCATTGGCAGTTGACCTCAGGGAGAAACTCTCGGTGCTTCAGTCATTCGATCAACATACCATTTTCGCATTTGCCCAGCGCCGTTTGATTCGAGCGACCGGCTGAGTGCGTGGCGGCAGCCACCATGAAGCAGGTGAGCTGTTAAAACTAAGGGCAACGCAAGTGCAGTGAGGACGCCGGGCTACGCAGGCTCAGGGTTCTGACGCATGGCGTGCGTCGCGGCGCACACGGCGCCAATGAGCCCCGCTCGATCGCCAAGCCGGCTGGGTGCGATGGTGATGGGTCGTGAGAACAGGGCGGGAAGGGCCCGTCGGACCCGCTCATACAGCTCGGGGCGCACGCCGATGCTTCCCCCGAATACGATGAGCTCCAGATCGAGGAGCGATTGCAGTGTCACTACGGCGAGGGCAACCCAGCGCGCTGTCGTGTCGAGGACCGACGCCGCCACTTCGTCTCCTTCCTCGAGGAGCCTGAAAATGTCACGTACCGTGGCGGCCGCGGTTCCACCGCGGCTTCGGTATCGATCCACTATGGCGAGCGATCCCACCTCGAGCTCGAACGCGTTGGTGGCAGATGGGATCTGCGAAGTCGGATCGTGCCCGATTGGCAGATCCGAGATCTCCCCGGCCGCGCCGCGTGCCCCCCGAACCAACTTGTCGTCGATGAGCAGGCCGAGCCCTGTGCCTGTTCCGAGCGCCAGAAATGCGGCGTTGCGGCACCGGCTGGCGCATCCGAGCGCCTGCTCGCCGAGCATCGCGAGATTCACGTCGTTCTCGATCGCAACACCCGGCCCGAAGCGCTCGCGCAGATACCCGAGGAAATCGAAGTCTTCCAGTCCCGTTATGTTCGGAGTCTGGGACACACGGCCTGTGCGAGGATGGACCGCTCCAGGAACTCCCACCATGACATGACGTACCCCCGTGACTTCGATCCCAACGGCTCGCGCCAGCTTGTCGGCGCAGGCGGCGATCTGTTCGGCCACGTACGCTCCGCCGCGCCGGTCCGTGGGCTCGGTCAATTCCGCCACGATCCGACCATGCGCATCGGCCATGGCTGCGGCGAGCTTCGTGCCGCCCAGGTCCGCCCCAAAACAATAGGCAGTTTCGCGTGTCATTGAGGTGAACTACGCTGCGCGGGGCGGGGGAAGAGGCAGGGCCGCCGCGAGCTCCGCGACCCCGAAGAATTCATCATGGAGACGGCGCAAGGCCACGGACAAGGCGCCCACGACGCCTGCTCGCTTGCCGAGCGTGCTGGTGCGAACCTCCACCTGGCGCGGCGCGAGCTGCAACAGCACGCGCGCGACCTTGTCCGCAAAATCCGGACGCGCTCCGACCGAGCCACCCAGAACGAGCAGTTGCGGGTCTACTGTTGCGATGACCGTCGCGGCCGCAAGACCAATCAGCCGCGCCGTCTCGTCGACGACGCCCGTGGCAAGTGGATCGCCCGCCTGCGCTCGTTCAAAGACCTGTCTGACCGACTCGACGTCGGAACCGCCGGCCGCCCGGTATCGCCGCACGACACCCGTGGCGCCAACCTGGTACTCGAGGCAGCCCTGCAGGCGGGACTCGGCTTGCAGCGGATCGCCACCGATCGGCAGATAGCCGATCTCACCGGCGGCGCCGTTCTCGCCGCGAACGAGCTGGCCGTTGACATAGAGACCCAGTCCCACGCCCGTACCGAGCGCGAGGTAGGCCACGTTGGCGACGTTTTGCGCGCAGCCATGCCATATTTCGCCGAGCAGAGCGAGATTGATGTCATTTTCAAAGACGACGGTACTGCCGAGTTTCTCACCCAGCAGGCCCACGACATTGAGATGACCCAGGCCGGTGATGTTGGGAGCCATCTCGATGGCGCCGCTTTTCGGGTTCACCACCCCAGGGGTGGCCAGCACGATGGAGCGAATCCGGCTGGGGTGTGTGTGGTTGTCACGCGCCAGACGGTCCGAGAGCCGGGCGATCTGGTCGAGCACCCAGGCTCCGCCGCGCCTGTCGGTAGGTTCGTCGGCCTCGGCGCGGACTCTGCCCGCAATATCGGCGAGGGCGACTGTCAATCGTCGGGCTCCCAGGTCGATGCCGAACACGTGACCGCCTTCCGGGCTCAGTTCGTACAACACCGCGGTGCGTCCGACATTGCCGCTTGTTCGTCCAACCTGATGAACCAGCCCCTGCTGTTCGAACGCGTCGATGACCTCGGACATCGTCTGTTTCGACAGACCGGTCACCTTGGCAAGGTCCGCCCGCGAGATGGGGCTGCGGTGCAGCAGAGCTTCGAAAACGCTCCGTCGCGACAACTGACGGGTCACGCTGGCCATCGGCGGCGAGGGCATGGGCGATCTCATTTATTCGTTACCTCTCCGAACTAGCATAGCCGGATTAGCTGCGAAAACCACCTATGCTTGACGTAAAGGGCGGTTCAATGCAACATTGGTTCGTCAAGCGCCCGAATCAATAGAGGCGGTAACGCGCAGGTGAACGCGGCGATCGATGAGCGGGGTCGGGACTCGGCGACGTCATTTCTGGCGGCGGATGTCGATGGCACGCGTGCCCGCGTCGCGTCGATGTTCGGACGGCCGGGGATAGTGCCGCACGGGTTCGCGATCGCCATCGTGTGGTTGGCGACAACGGGGGTGGCAATTGCGGCGCCAGCAGCATCCACCTGGTCGCTGTTGCCCCATCCCGCCGATGTGCGCCTTGCCCGATCCGGTGTGGTGAACATTGCGAATGGCGCCCTGGTCGCGGTGCGTGGCGCGGAGCTTCAGCAAGTTCAGCCCATAGCGGATCGGTTCGTGCAGTTGGTGGCAAACACGCGCGGGCTGCAATTAAGCCGAGCGACTAGCGCGCGTTCCTCCGCTGGGGATTCTGACCGAGCGGTTAGCGACGACCGAGCGGTTAGTGAGGGAATCCCTAGCGGGGAGGGAATCCCCAGCGGGGACCTCACTAACCGCTCGGTCGCCGCAATCACATTCGACGTGGATCCTCACGCGAGTGTCGTGGGGGACACCGGGTATCGCATTGTGGTAGGCGCCCAAGGAATCCGAGTTATCGCGCGCTCGCCGGCCGGCGCGTTCTATGGGGGTGTCACCCTTTGGCAGTTGCTGACGCCTCCAGGTTGGATCCGCGGCACCGCGGCCGAGATTGCCGAGGGTGAAATCGACGATCACCCGCGTTTCGCATGGCGCGCGCTGCTCCTTGATTCAGGACGTCATTTTCAGAGCGTGCCCGACATCGAGAAATTGATCGACTGGATGTCGCTCGAAAAGCTCAACGTGTTGCTCTGGCACCTGACTGAGGATCAAGGCTGGCGCCTCGAGATCCCCAAGTACCCCGCACTCACAACAACCGGTGCATGCCGCAAGGCGGTGGGCCTCGACATCGAACTGACCGAAGCGCAGCGGAGGGAATCCCGAATAGCGCCAGCGGCAACCGGAGCGGAGCGAAGGGAATCCCGCGAAGCGCCAGGGGCGCGACGTGGGACGCGACGCGAGGAGACCGGCGCTCCTGACAAACTCTACTGCGGCTTCTATACCGAAGCCGAGGTGCGCGACATCGTGCGCTATGCCGCCACCCGCTTCGTCACCATCGTGCCGGAAATGGACCTTCCCGGACACTCGCAGGCGGCGGTCGCCTCCTATCCATGGCTTGGCGTCAGCGGCGAGCGCCCGACGGTGTGGACGGACTGGGGGATCAGTCCCTGGTTGCTGAAACCCGACGAGAAGACCTTGCAGTTCGTCGACGATGTGCTCGACGAGGTGATGCAGCTTTTTCCCTCACGTTACATCTCTATCGGTGGCGACGAAGCTGACAAGCAGCAGTGGAACGCGTCCCCTGAACTGCGTGCGCGGATGCAGCGGCTCGGGCTCGCGAACATGGATCAGCTACAGGGCTGGTTTACCACCCGGGTCGCCGACCATCTGGTCAAGCACGGGCGCACGCCGGTCGGCTGGGATGACGAGTTGGTTGCGGGTGAGAAGCTTCCAGCACCTGAAGTTGTGATGACCTGGCACGGGGAGCACGTTGCACTCGAAGCGGCCGCGCAAGGCCACGATGTGGTCCTCACTCCCACGCAGTCGCTGTACTTCGACTACTATCAATCCAACCTCCCTGACGAATGGCCGGGTCAGCCGCCTATGACAACTCTGCGGCAGGCCTACGAGACCGTCCTTACGCCACATGGTGCAACCGCGGCAGAAGCGAGGCACATCATCGGCGTGCAAGGCAATCTTTGGACGGAACTCATGCCGACCTTCGCACGCGACCAACATGCGCTGTACCCGCGCGTCGCAGCGTTGTCGGAGATTGGTTGGTCGGAGGCGGGCGCGCATGACTGGAACGGCTTCCTGCAGCGCCTGCCCGCCGAGCTCGCGCGCTACCGCGCACTCGGCATCGGCTACGCCGACACGGCGTTTGCGCCGGCGTTCGGTGTCACTGCAGGTCGCAAGGGAATGTTGCACGTCGAGCTTTCCAACCAGGCGAACTTCGGCGAGATCCGCTACACCACAGACGGCTCCGCGCCCACTTCGACCTCCACGCAGTATGTCCGCCCGCTGGAGTTTTCGATACAGGGCAAAGTGACGCTGCGTGCGGCGACATTCCAGCCAGACGGGTTCGATCTCGCCGCGCCGCGCACGCAGGTAATCGACGCCTCGAGTCTGCTCAGCCGCGACGGCAGCGAGCTTGCATCCTGCTCAAACGAGCCGGGAATGCGCTTGGACGGCAATCAGCCGGCACACGGCCTGATGCCGGTTTACAAGGTGAGTGTCGGCGACATGTGTTGGTTGTGGAGCCGCGCGACGACCGAGCGGTCAGCGTCGACCGAGCGGTTAGCGGGGACCCTGGAAGGGATCGAACACGTCACTTTAACCGTCGGGCGCGTGGCTTGGCGCTTCGGCGACGAGGCCAAGGAAGCCGTCGTACGCCCCAAGTCCAGCGCGGCCGGCGAGTTCGAGATCCATGCCGATTCCTGCACGGGGCCATTGCTCGCCAGATTGCCGCTGGGGGGGCCTGCCGTGCGGGGGGACGGGCAAAACGAACTCAACGCAAGAGTTTCCACGTCGAAGCTGAATGACGCTCGTAACCTGTGCATTTTCGCCACTGGCGATCCACGCGACGGCCAATGGGTGCTGGCGCGAGTGGCATTTTCGAAATAGGCAGCGCGCGGAACGCGCATCACAGAGCATTAGACATTCGGAAGATTGCCAATCTAAAGGTGAACCTCGTGTCCAACAAATATCGCAAGCACCCCGTGTCAATTGCCGTATCCATCGCGTTACTCGCCGCCGCGGCGACATCAGCTATGGCATCAGAGCGCACGGGTGCCCCCGCTGGGGATTCCCTCGCTGACCGCTCGGTCGCCCCGGCGGAGAACGCAGGGGCGCAGGGCCCGGCGCAGCAGGACGCGCAGACGACACCATCGCCCGATGCAGCCAAGCAGGCGGACGAGATAGTCACCGTCTACGGCGTACGTCAATCGCAGATACGCGCGATCGAGGCGAAACGCCTGGCTCCAAGTATCATGGACAGCATCTCGGCGGAGAGCATCGGTGCATTGCCCGACGTGACCATCACGGATGCGCTCCAGCGCATCACCGGCGTGCAAATCAACCGCGATGCGGGCGTCGGAACGTCGGTGGATGTCCGCGGCTTGCCTCAAGTCGGCACCATGCTGAATGGCGAAGTTTTCATTACGCCGGATCAGATCGACTCGCAACAACCCAATTTCACTTCGATGCCGGCCACGCTGTTCAATCAGGTAGACGTCATCAAGTCACCCACCGCCAGCCAGACTGAGGGCGGGATCAGCGGTTCGCTCGATCTGCACACCTATCGGCCCTGGGATTTGCCCCATGGATTCACCTTCAGCTATTCCGGCAACGCGGAACGAGGCAGCGACAGCAAAAAAACCGGACCGGAGGCAAGCGGCCTCATCGCTTACAACGCCGATGGGCGTTGGGGTCTGCAGCTTTCAGGCGATTACTCGGACACCACCCGGACGAACTCAAACGAGGGTCTCGACCAGTATGGCGTCCTCTTCCATGGCGAGAACGCGACAAGCGCGGCCGCCTACAACGGCTTCCTGGGCGCGTGGAATGGGGCGCCGATTCCTTCCAAGATCGTGCAGAATCCGGACGGCACTGTCGACGTGAACGGCGATGGGAAGTCCAACGGCGTATTCATGGGTAGCCAGAACATCGGCCTTTACAACATCACCACGCAGCGCAAGCGCAAATCCGGTAATGCGTCGTTCCAGGTGGACCTCGACCATGGCCTCACATTGACCAGCGATGCCTTTTACGCGCGGCAGGATCAGCACGACCGTACCTACGGCGTGCAGATCAATTCCACCAATTGGCAAGGGGCGACCTACCTGCCATTGCAGTCGCGCAACACCGGCAGTACCGCGTTGAGTCAGTACAACACGCCGGATGACCCGGATGCCGCGAGCTGGGCCGGTTCGCAGATCTACACCACCCAGGTGTACCAGAAGTATCCGGGCGATGTTGAAGCATTCTCCAGGGTCGAGCGCCGGGAATCCACCGCGAAGAATTTCAATGTCCAGCTCGATTTCAACAATGGCGGGCCCTTCAGGGCAAGCGTGCGCGGCATCCGCGAAACAGCCACTCTGTCGTACATCGAGACCGACACCAATATTTCCGACTCCGACGGTTGCCTATGGGCTGACCCCGACAGCGCATTGCCCTGCGGGACGTTCGTGTATCCGGCAGAACTGGGCGGCAATCGCGTATTCAACGCCAAGGGCATTCCCCAGAATACGGTTCCCATTACCGCGGATTTCAGGGGCCGCAATCTCCAGATCGGCATGCCCGCATCACTCGCCAGCGCTTTTGCAGACCCTAACGGTTGGACCATGAAGACGCTGGAATCCAACGACGACTACAACCTCAGAAGCGGAATCACCGCGCTGCGCTTTGATGGGCACTACGACGTCAATGAAGGCTTCCACGTCAATTTCGGTGTGCGCAACAGTATCCGCAGTGCTCACCAGGACGGCTACACTCTGGTCACCCCCGTTTACGCCGGCATGGGCGCGAGTGATCCGCAGGGCTGTCTCGTGCGCTACGTCGCCTCCGATGTGATTCTGAAGGGCAACGCGACTGACGATACGCCTAACACCTGGTGTACCGCGGGCAACGCGGACGGAGCCTTCCGCGCAGGTCCATTGTCATCACAGCAGTTGGCGAATACACCGGGGCCCCTCGCCAACAACTTCCGGAAATACACCAACCTGTTGGGCTCGGGGATAACCTTCTGGACGATCAATCCAAGCGCCATGGACAATCCGCTGGCGTACTGGAAGTCGCTCTATCCCGATACCACGACACAGGAGGCGCCTGGAATCACCTGGGGTGTGTTCATGAAGGAAACGGCCGGCTACTTGCAAACCGATTTCAGCGGCCACCTGGCCAGCATGACCTACAGCGGTAATGTGGGTGTGCGCATGATTCACACTGACCTCAAAGTATCACAGGCTTTGAGCGGCGATCCGGGCCCAAACATCACGGAACCCGCCGATGTCGGCACCGCGGTCACCCGACGCAGCTACAACGACGTCCTGCCGGCGCTCAACTTCTCGCTGAATGTGACCGATAAGCTCACAGCGCGCTTTGCCTTCTCCAGGAACATGATGCCACTGGATCTGAAGCAGTGGGGCGGTGGCCTGCAGCTGAATTATTCGCTGCAGGAAACCCCAAACGGTGCGATAAGCCAGGTTTCGGCCGGCAGCTCGACCGGCAATCCGAATCTTGATCCGTGGCGCTCCACAAACTACGGGCTTTCGCTCGAGTACTACATCAACCCCACGAGCATGGTCGGCCTCGAGCTGTTCCGCATCAACGTGAAGAGCTTCATCAAGAACGGCGCCGTGACCGACTGCACTCTGCCGGATGCGGACGGTGTGGTCCGCAACCATTGCATCTCAATCACCGAGCCGATTCAGGGCTCGGGCAACAGCATCCAGGGCGTGGAGTTTGACTATCGCCAGGGCTTCACGTTCCTGCCCGGGCTCCTGTCCAACACCGGCATGGAGTTCAATTTTACCTATGCGCCCAGCAAAACCGGAGAAACGGATCTGGCCGGGAACAAGATTCCGTTCCAGGACAACTCGACCGAGTCGGGAAATTTCATCCTGTGGTACCAGAGCAAGCGATTCCAGACGCGCGTCGCGTACAATTACCGCTCGAAGCGAGCCGTGATGGAGAACGTGGGCGGAATCCTCGGCATGGAAGAGTACGAGGAGCCGCAGAAGTACCTCGATGCATCAATCGCATACAAGGTCAGCAGGTACGCCGAACTGTTCGTGAACGGCACCAACCTCACCAATGAGGCCCAACGGTACTACCTCGTATGGCCCGACCAGGTTGGGCACTCGACCTTTTCCGAACGCATGTACACGGTCGGTGTCCGTGGACAGTGGTGATCGGTGTGTTTGGAGCGGCTGACGTGACACGGAACCCGAGCATGCGCTCAAACCGGGCACTCGCGGCGATAGCGGCCCGTGCCCGGGCGACGATGGCGAGCCGGGCCACGACGACGATAGCGGCCTGTGCACTGGCGGCGATAGCGGCGCTGGCGGGCACGTCGCTCGCTTGCGCCGCCGAGAGCGCCTTCGCTCCCACTCAGATAGATGGCGGCGCCGGGTCCGTAACTGCCATCGCCCATTGGCAGATCCAGTCGAGCGCCAAAGCGCAGCAAAGCGGCGCCAAAGTCTCCTCTGCCGGTTATTCAACCCAGGAGTGGTACCCGGTGAGCGGCCGCGCGACAGTGATGGCAGGGCTGCTGGAGAACGGCAAGTACGAGAACGTGTTTTACAGTGACAATCTGCGCGCGGCGGCGGAGCCCGAGTCCAGCGGAGTCGCGTTCGTGGTTCCCTGGTGGTATCGCACGGAGTTCACTGTTGCCGAGGACGGGCAACATACCTTTCTGCGGATCAAGGGCATGATCCCTAGCGCAGATGTCTGGTTGAATGGCAATCTGATCGCTGAACACACAACCGTTGCCGGCGCCTATCCCGTACAAGAGCTCGACGTGACAAGCTGGGTTCATGCAGGCACCAATGCCCTCGCATTGCGCGTGTATCCGGGTGACCCGAGGACGGACCTGACGCTAGGCTGGGTCGACTGGAACCCGACGCCACCTGATAACAACATGGGTCCGTGGCGGGGTGTGGAGATCGTGCGGACGGGGCCGGTGCAGATACGGTTTCCACAGGTGACGTCGAAACTATCGCTGCCCGATCTCCCCGCTGGGGATTCCCCCGCTGGGGGTTCCCTCGCTAACCGCTCGGTCGCTGACCGCTCGGTCATCGCGAGGGCTGCGCTGACCGTCAAATTGGAGGCGCGAAACCTCGAAACGTCTGCACACGACGCGACAATTGAGGGTGTCGTCGCAGGAGTGTCACTGCGGCAAACGATTCACCTCGCACCCGGTGAAACGAAGACAGTGTTATTTTCCCCCAAGAGCGACCCAGCGCTCAACCTGCAGCATCCACAGGTCTGGTGGCCCGTCGGGATGGGTGCGCATCCGCTCTACCAACTGGAGATGAATGCAGCCGTCGATGGTGCGATCTCTGACAAGAGCAGCGCAACATTCGGCGTGCGGACCGTCAGCTCCCACCTCACCAAACAGGGTTACATCCAGTTTGTCATCAACGGCAAGCCTGTCCTGATACGTGGCGCCGGCTGGGCGCCGGACATGTTTCTACGCGACGATCCCAAGCGAATGGAGGCCGAGTTCAGTTACGTCCTCAACCTCGGACTGAATACCATCCGGAGTGAAGGCAAGCTGGAGGACGCACGCTTCTACGACCTCGCCGACCGCAACGGCATCATGATCCTCGCCGGCTGGGAGTGCTGCGACAAATGGGAATCGTGGGCCAAGACGGGCGGGGAACCATGGGACGCATCGGATGGGAAGGTGGCCGCAGCCTCGATGGCGAGCGAGGCGCGTCTGCTGCGGAACCACCCATCCGTGATCGGATTCCTGATCGGCAGCGACAACGCGCCGCCCGCGGCGATCGCAAAGATGTACGTCGACACGCTGCATGCCGAAGACTGGTCGCTGCCGATCATCGCGGCGGCAGTGGACCAAGCCACGGCCGAGACCGGACCGTCCGGCATGAAGATGGCCGGGCCCTACTCGTGGATTCCTCCGGCGTATTGGTATGCCGACAAGCTGGGTGGCGCCTTCGGGTTCGACTCCGAAGTCAGCGCAGGCGCCTCTATTCCGCTGCTGGACGACCTGACCCGCATGCTTTCGCCGCAGGAGCTGGAGGCACTTTGGAAATACCCAGAGGCACGGCAGTATCACGCCTCCGCCGCCTGGTCGGTATTCGCGACGATCGCGCCGTTCGACATCGCGCTGGCCAAGCGCTACGGCCCACCCAAGAGCCTCGAGGACTACGTCGCCAAGTCCCAGCTCGATAACTACGACAACGTCCGAGCGCAATTCGAGGCGTTCAATGCGCACATGGACGCGGCCAAGCCCTCGACCGGCGTGATTTACTGGATGCTCAACAACGCCTGGCCCTCGCTGCACTGGCATCTATACGATTATTTCCTGAATCCGGCCGGGGCCTACTTTGGCGCCAGGATTGCCAACGAGCCGTTGCACATCCAGTACTCATACGATACGCGCTCGATCATGTTGGTCAATCACACTCTCAACAATGAGCATGGATTGCAGGCGACGATCCGCGTACATAACCTGGATGGCGCCGTGCCTTACGAGCGGCGACTGCAGAACATCGATCTCGCCGGCAACGGTACGCGACAATTGACGACGCTACCGGAGATTGCCGGCTTGTCTCGCGTCTACTTTATCGAGCTCGAGCTCGCTTCCGCCAACAGCAAACCGATTAGTCGCAATGTCTATTGGCTCTCCACTCAAACCGACGAGATCGACTGGGCGCATTCGAACTGGTATCTCACACCAGTGACTCAATACGCGGATTTGACACCATTGCAGTCCTTGCCGACCTCGACGAGCGAGGTCCGGGCAACCCTGCGGCATGAGGGGGTCGAGGACATCGTCACGGTCACACTAACGGTACCCCCATCCGCCAGAGCCGTGGCGCTGTTCCAGCACGTGTCGATCAAGCGATCCGCGGGCGGCGAGCCGATGCTGCCGCTCCTGTGGAGCGACAATGACGTCACACTATGGCCCGGTGAATCGATTACCTTGACCGCGCGCTTAGCGACGCCAGGAGCGGCGAGTGTCGAAGTGAGCGGATGGAACGTTCCGACCCGGAGCGTCCCGGTCGCCGTCGAGAGTCGGACAGCCGCTTCGCAGGAGGTGAATCATTGAATCCGGCCAGCCTCTCAGGACGCGTGTGCCCATCCACGGCCGATATTTTTGACGATTCCGACATGGCGACGGCATCTGGTATCCATGCCGGTTGGGGCGGTTTTATATAATCGGCATAGTCGATCCACAGGAGAGGGCCCACATGCCTGCCGCACCCCCCGTCGCGAAGCCAACCCGGAAGTTCCACTTCATCTCCGGGCTGCCGCGCTCGGGCAGCACCCTCCTGGCCGCCATCCTCAACCAGAACCCGCGTTTCCGCGCGGGCATGACCAGCCCGCTTGCCGACATCATGGGGGTGGTGATGGCGGAGGCGAGCAGCAAGAACGATTTTTCGTTCGACGTCTCCGACGACCAGCGCGTCGCAATGCTGCGCGGTCTGGTCGAGAACTTCTACGCGGGACAAGCGGATGCTGAGGTCGTGTTCGACACCAGCCGGCTGTGGTGCAGCCGGATGCAGTTGCTGGACACGCTGTTTCCCGAGGCGAAGGTCATCGCGTGCGTTCGTCCGTTGTCCTGGGTGCTGGACAGCATGGAGCGGCTGGTGCGTAGGCAACCGGCTGGCGTCAGCAAAGTGTTCCGGTTCGACACCAATACCACGGTGTACTCGCGTGTCGAGGCGCTGACCGATCCGCGCGGCATGGTAGGGTTCTCCTTCCAGGCGACCAAGGATGCATTCTATGGTCAATATGCCCCGGGCCACTTGCTGTTGCTGACCTACGAAAGCCTGGCGCGCAACCCGTCGGCGGCCATGCGCGCGGTCTACCAGTTCATCGGCGAACCCTGGTTCGAACATGACTTCGACCACATCTCCTACAACGCGGACGAGTTCGACGCCCGGATCGGCATGCCCGGCCTGCATACTGTGCGCCCGAAGGTGGAGCCGATCGAGCGCGCGCCCATCCTGCCGCGCGAAATCTTCGGCCGCTTCGTGAACGAATCGTTCTGGATGGACCCGAAGAACAACATCAGCCAAGTGCCCGTCGTGTAGATTGCAGCGCGCAGATTCTGCTGCACTTTGGCGGAACAGATCTGCCAGGTAGTGCCACCAAGGTCGTTGCGAATGAGTGGTCGCCGAGACGGAACGCAGCGACGCTGGGACATGAGTGCTGCGTCCATCTTTTCGATGACCTTTGGCACTGCCGCAGACAGTCCATGGGGAGCACTCTTTCGCCCATGGAACCCATATTGATAATCACCTGGTTAGCGTCAGCGGCATGCGTTTTCGCGCTCATCGGGATTCTCTCGAACATGGAGGGGTGACTGGCGACCCGGCGCGGCGCTTGAGATAACGGCGCATCTGTACCGCGGCACTGTCGCTGGCAACGGAAATCTCGTATGCCTCGCTGCTGCCCTCGGTGAGGCCTTGCTCGATCGCCTGCAGACCCTCCACGTCTTCCTGGAAAGCGCTGAACAACTCATCGTGCATGAATTGAGTAACGTCCGGACGGCGGAGCGCGAAATCGCGGCCATGTACGATGAAATAGTGGGTCGAGGTCAGCGTTTCCGGCGTGGGCAGGTGTGCGGTCTTGATCCGGAAGACCTGTCTCTCAGCTTCCGGTAACGCACTGTCATAGAAACTCGCGCTCACAACGTGAAGCCCAGGCGACACGAACTCAGAAGTTGCAATACGCGCGGCCTGATCACCGAGAATGCCCGTGGGCCGCGCCCAAACAGGTGGTAAGCGTGTGGGGACCACGCGACGCGTGAGGAGAAAACGGTTCCCTTCCGTCGTGACTTGGTATGGCGCGAGTGCATAGTCTGTCGTACCGAAGGAGCGTGCATGCAGATAGCTCAAATGCGTCAGATCCATGAGATTTTCATGCAGGCTTATATAACTTGCACGTAGCGCGAAGTAGCCTTGTGAGCACTCCCACTGGTCGGTGGTCAGCCAGGATTGATCCGCAAGCCCGCTCTGCGCAGCAGACTCTGCATTTCCCATCCAGATCCAGATCAACGGCCCGTGCTCGATGACGGCATAGTTACGCACACCGATTCCCTTGGGGCAGCTGGCTTGTGATGGAATCTGGATGCAATCCCCTTGCGTGTCATACCGGAAACCATGGTAGCCGCAAACGAGCGTGTCGCCTTCGAGTCGACCGCGGGAAAGGGGAAATGAGCGGTGCGCACAGCGGTCGTCCAACGCGACGACGCGGCCTGACTCTGCCCTGAAGATCACGATGTTGCGGCCCAGGATCTTGCGCTTTAACAGCGTTCTGCCGACCTCTGCGGAAAACGCGGCCACGTACCATTCATCAAAGATGAACGGCGTCGTGCGATCCGCCATGCTCCGCGCGGCAGCCTTCGCTGCCCGTATCAAATCGCTCGAAGGTACGGTCACATTTCGAGTCTCAATGAGTTATCGCAGTGTGCCTGCGCCACGCGCGCCGTCACGCTTTCCAGGCTCACGACCGGTAAAGTTTGCGCAGCGCCGCTGAGCGGATCCTGACGAAGCGGCCATCGCGGAGCTCGTACAAGACGACGGTATGCATGAAGATACGGTCGCCTTTGTTCATCGGGCCCATGGGAAAATCGGGCGCATCCTCCAGCGCGAGGAATTCCGATTCGAGCTCCGCGGCGATCCGGTCGGGTGCGTTGACGAAATTCCTGACTCGAATCGTGCGATGCGTCTGCGCCTTGACTCGGCGATAGAAGTCGCAAATTACTTGCGCGCCGCGCATCTCGTGCTGCCCACCGATCACCAGCACGACTTCCGGATGATAATACTTGGAGAACCCGTCATAGTCGTCACGGTTGAACGCGTCGATGTAGGCCGCGAACTCATCGACTGTCATTTTCCTGGTTTGGCTCGGTGTGCCGTAATTCAGGGCGCGTGCCTGTTCAGTGGCGGGCGCGCGCGGTTCGAGCACAAGGGAGGCACCTCGTCGATAGTTCGCTGCGCGAATGCGAACGAATCTGCCATCCGCAAGGTCGTACCAGACGAAATTCTGCGAGCAGCGAGTTTCGCCCTTGCGAAGCGGGCCGGTTGGAAAATCAGGCCAGTCCTCGAGCGGATGCAGCTCAGTGATCAGATCGGCGACCAGGGCGCGCTCACCCGCGACGATATCCTGGATCGCGATTGTCTCGCGGATCCGGGATTTTACGCCTTGATAGAATCTCAGTAGCTCTTCTCGACCGTGCAGGGTGGCGGCGCGTCCTTCGAACTCGACGTCTTGCGCGTAATATCGTCCCAACTCGTCAAAATCGTTGCGGTTGAAGGCTGCGATATAGTCACGAAAGGCCTGTTCGTCGAAACCGAACCCGTTGCGGCCCAGCCCTCCCATATCAAACTCCTCCGTGCTCAGGCCGCTCGAATGTCGCCGCAGGAATCATGGGCACGAGCAGATGAGAGTCGTACGGCCCGCCTGTGTGGATGATATGGGTGCCGGCATTGCGTGTTTCACCGTGTCGCGCGAAGGGCGCATTTGGCGCCGAGTCGGTTGGAATGTCCCGCCCTTGTACGCGTACCCGCAAAGTCTGCCCCGCGAGAAACCGGGTCGAGGATGGCCAGATCTCGATGTCTACCTGCACTTGCTGGCCTGGCGCGAGCCGCTGCTCGCGCACATGCAAATGGACCGGTTGCTCCGGCCGCGAGCGCTGCTCGTCCAACTCCCGATGGCTGACTCTCAGCCAGCCCAGAGCTGCCGGGCCGTTCTCGTTCAACGAATAGAAAACGAAGGGAACGAGTCGTCCATCGCGGTCGAGCTTCTGCACCGCCACGAACAGATCCATGTCATCGGCCCCCACAGCCTCGACCCACAGACGCAGCTTCATGTGCCCCGTCAGCTCGGTAGTTTGTGTGAACGTGTAGTCGAAGCTCACGCCGCCATCGCTATCGAGCGGCTGATAACGGGCCTCCGAGCTTTCCTCAACGGGCTGATCCTGCAGCGTCCGTGTGGTCGCATGCAGATACAGAGCCTTGAACCGGGTCCTGTCGAGGGGCCATTCGCGCTCGGCGCGGAACTCCCCGACGTTCGCCGCGTCCCGGATTTCCAACAGCACCTTGGGCCAACTCGGAACCGTATTGCGTGTTGTCTTGAGGAAGTGATCGAAAAAGTGCCTTTGCTTGCGGACACTGTCGGGGTGGTAGAAGTAATGCCACTTTTTTCTGCCATGTATCTCGAGCCACTTCTGCGGCGAGGAGATGCGCTTGTAGCCTTCGAGCGTGCCGCGCGTATGCAGTCCCTGATCGGACCAGCTGGCAACCACGTAGGCGGGCACCTCGATGGCGCTGAGGTCAGATTCTTTACTTTTCCAATAGGCATCGTAGAGCGGGTGTGCCCGGGCGTTGCCCGGAGTGTCCTCGGTGCGTGTCGTTGACCATTGCAGGTTGGCACTGCCGCGGACGAGAAAAGAAGTCTCAGGAATGCCACCGTGATAGGCAAACTCACGATACCAGTCCGTGAATCCCTCCCATGGATTGATCGCTGCCAGGTGCGGTGGACGCAGGGATGCGACCTGCCACTGGATCCCACTGAGGTACGAAACTCCGGCCATGCCGATCCGCCCGTTGCTCCAGGGCTGCTGCCCGAGCCATTCCACCAGGTCATAGCAATCCTCGGACTCTCCCCGGCCGCCGTGGCGCAGCTCGCCTTCCGAATACCAACTTCCGCGTGGGTCGGGGTAGACGATGGCATATCCGTGCCGGCACCAATAGGATGGGTCGGGCGCCTCGAAGGCTGTGTAAGGGGAGATCCAGCCTTCGGCGACATCGGCCTGCGGCCACGGAAGGCGCGCAGAGGTGTTGTGTTTGCCGTAAGGGCTCCATCCCAGGAGGATCGGCAGATCTTGCTCGCCGGCTGTGCCGTCCGGACGGTAAATGTCCACGAAAATGCGAGTGCCATCGCGCAATCGCACGGCTACGTTGCGTTCGATGTACAGGCCGTTCTCCCGCACCTCGGCGTGTAAGGGCGGGGGCGGAATTTTCTTTCCGACGACGTTCTGCGGCGGCACACCCGGGCGCATGATGAGTTGCACTTGCTCGATCGAGCTCGTCGGCATGGGGCAGTCCTGTGCAGTAAGGTTCGATCGATGCTGTCGCAAGTTCCGACATGCCTCGCCATCGTATCCGCCAGCGAGCGCCGGCAATGAGTCGCTCGGACGAAAAGGGGGTATGTCGAAAATGGAACGGCGCGGACCGCTCGAGCGAATCCGGTTACGACCGCTCAGTCTGTCGCGGGCACCGATTCAGGTGGATGTATTTCCGAGCAGGGAGGGATCCGCCCGAATCGCCTGGGCAATGAGATCGATGAACGCGCGGATGCGCACCGGCATGTGCCGACGCTCCAGAAACATGGCCGCGACGACGACCGGTGGCAAGTCCCACTGGGGCAGCACTCTTATCAGCCGTCCGGCGCTCACATCGGCCTCGGATACCGCGTGTGTCAGCATGGCGATCCCCAAGCCGCACATCGCCATCTCCCGGGCCACCATGATATCGGTCGTGACCATCCGTGGATTCACCCGGCCGCGCTCCGGCTCACCCAACGTCCACAGACCATCCGCAAGCTGACTCTCGAGTGGGATGCAGTCATGCTGGGGCAGGTCCGCCGCAGAGTGGGGGACTCCCTTGCGCTCGCAATACGAGGGGCTGGCATAAAAGCCGCGTGGCAGCTCGGCAAGGCGCCTGACAGGGAGATTTTCATTCCGCACCCGGCCGATGTGGATCGCTACATCATAGGGCTCTTCGCTGATATCCACCCAGCGGTTCGTCACATGAATCGTCAGCTTCACGTCGGGGTAGCGTAGAGCAAACTGCGCGAGTGCCCGGCTGATCCAGGTGTTGCTCAGCCCGAAGGGCATGCTGATGCGCATGGCTCCCCGAAGCTTTGATTGCATCTCCGAGGCAATGAGACTCGCATCCTCCGCCTCTGCGGCGATCCGCTCACACCGCTGCAGCAGTGCACGCCCGATATCGGTTAGCTCCAGCCGGTGCGGGCCACGCTTGAGCAGCACGGCACCGATCTGCTCCTCCAGCTGCCGCAGCTTGCGGCTCAAGGTTGCCTTGGGAACCTGCAGCCGCACAGCGGTCTGGCTGATGCTGCCGGCGTTGACGATCTCCAGAAACAACATCAGCAGATTCAAATCGAGGCGCGCTCCCGCAGACGCTGCGGTCATCGGCAATTCCGGGATCGATTTGAGCAACTTGAGGCCCCCTCAATGCAGCCGAGCAGCCGGTATCCGAACGAAGGTCTCAATACTGGAACACCGCTTTCCAAAGAACGGACCTATCCGCTGCGGACGACTTGGGTCTACTGTCCGGCCGCAAGTTCCGACTGTGCCACAGGTCGCACGGCCTCAACCAGTTCTAACTGCATATCGACAAGCGAGCCTCGGGGGGGTAGGCCTGCAATGCGAAGATTTCACTCGAGAAACAGAAGCAGTTACGCCGTCCTTTTCGGCTTTGGCTGTGCGTTGACGGCGGGCTATTGTAAAGCGCAAGAGCAGTCGCAACAGCCGGCCACCCTGGAAGAGGTGACGGTGACGGGGACGCGCATCGTCACGCATGATGGAACCGCTACCCCGACACCCGTGACCGTCGTCAACCAGGAACGCCTGCAGGATCTCGGCGCGACCAACATAGGCCAGGTCTTGAACACGTTGCCCTCATTTCGGGCATCCACGACGCCACAGACCTCGAACATTTCACCTCGCGAAGCCGGGACCATACAAGCGGACCTGCGTGGGCTGGGGCCCACGCGCACCCTGGTGCTGGTCGATGGACACCGCTTCGTCCCTTCTACCCAGGAAGGGACCATTGACCTCAATCAAATCCCCTCGCTGCTCATCGATCGCTCGGAAGTGGTCACCGGCGGTGCTTCGGCGGCATACGGTTCGGATGCCGTGGCGGGTGTGGTCAATCTCATTCTCAAGTCCAATCTACAGGGAGTGATCGGCCAGATTCAGTACGGCCAGACTGAACAGAGCGATGGCAAGGACTACCTTGCCAGCATCGCGGGTGGCACGAGCTTCGGCAACGGCCGTGGGCATATCACGGGGGCGTTCGACTACAACAGCAATCACGGTACCGGTGATTGCTACACGCGAGAGTGGTGTGCCCGCGAATATCAGGTTATCAGCAATCCCTCCACACCCGCGACCCCCAAGCTGGCAGGCTATCCGGCGAACAACATTCTGGCCAACTCTCACACCGTAACCGCCGTTCCGGGTGGGCTCATCGTGAGCCCCGTGCGTGTAAACGGTACAGCCGTGAACAGCCCACTGCGCGGGACGGCGTTCCAGCCCGACGGCACGCCTTATCCGTTTCAGTACGGGCTCGTGTTTCCGAACAACTCCACCTTCATGGCGGGGGGCCAGGGATACAACGGCTTCATTGGCGCGCCTCTCATGGTGATCCCGACAGATCGCTACATTAGCTTTCTCGGGTTGGACTACGACCTCACCGACAACCTCAAGGGCTCGATGCAATTGTCTTACGGGCGAGTCACGTCCGCAGGGCGAGGAGCACAAACGCGCGATACCAGCGCGGGCGGCACGATCACTATCCGGGGTGATAATCCCTACCTGCCGAATGGTATTCGCTCTTCACTACTCGCGGCAGGTGCTCCACTGACGAGCGCGACGACTTTCACGCTTGGGCGCCTGGGCGATGACTTCGGGTACACGGATAACCGGACCAGCATGGATCTCTACCGTGTTCTCGGGGGACTGAAGGGACAGATCAGTGACAGCTGGACATGGGATGTTTACTATCAGTTTGGAACGACAGATTACCGCCAGGTTGTTGCAAACGACCGCATTCAGCAACAGACCGCGGGTGTGCCGCTCTCACCTGGTCAAGCGACGCGGATTCAGCTCGCGGCGGACGCGGTAGTCGATCCCGCCAGCGGGCAGATCGTCTGCCGCTCGACGCTCACGAACCCGGGAAATGGCTGTCAGCCGGTGAATCTGTTCGGGCTGAATAACTATTCGGCCGCAGCGAAGGGCTACCTGTACGGCACCGCATGGCAAGCGCAGAATTTCAAACAGCACGTGGCGGCGGCGAACCTGCAGGGTGACCTGTTCCACACCTGGGCGGGAACTGTCCCGCTGGCCGCCGGCCTCGAGTATCGTACGAATCAGGTATCCACGATCGCGGACCCCACCTCTGCCACGAGCGGCTTTTACGTCTTCAACAGCTCGATCGCCAGAGGCACGATTCGCGTGAAGGAGGGATATCTGGAAACGGACGTGCCGCTTGCCCGAAATCAGCCTTGGGCCGACTCATTGGTTCTCAACGGTGCCGCGCGCTGGACGACCTATGACACCAGCGGCAGCGTGACTACCTGGAAATACGGCGCTGTTTATGAGCCCATCGGCTGGCTGCGACTGCGGGCAACACGCTCGCGGGATATCCGGGCGCCCAATGTTGGTGAGCTCTATAGTCCCCTGACCAGCGGGTTTCAGACAGTGAGCGGAGTGCTCACGCCGACAGTGAGCGGCGGTAACACGCGACTCACACCCGAGTCTGCTACTACTACAACGGCAGGTTTTACGGTAGTCGGTTCGGGCGCGTTCGATGGACTGCGCGCGTCCATAGATTACTATGATATCGATTTGAAGAATGCGATTTCAACGCTCAGTGCGCAGCTCATCGTGGATCGGTGCCGCACCCAGGGAAACTATTGCGATCTGGTCAGCTTCGGAGCCAATGGCTCGGTTGACCAGGTCAGAACTCTGTTTCTCAATCTGAATCGGCTGCAGACGAGCGGTTTCGACATCGAGCTGGGCTATCGGCTGTCCGTGGCGGGCCTGTTCGCGAAGGTACCGGGCACAGTGGACTTCAACTTGCTCGCGACCCGCCTCGAGCACCTGAAGACCACCGATATCACGGGCCTGTCGATCGACCGCGCCGGGGTCAGCGGAAACAATGTATCCGGAGGTGGCGCGGGACTGCCGCACTGGCAGATGAACGGGCTGCTTACCTACACGGGAGGGCCGCTCTCGCTGAGCCTGGAAACCCGCTGGATAGGCGCTGGCATGTTCGACTCCACGTTGATCGGCCCGGACAGCCCCCGCTCTAGCGTCAATCTCCCCAACAGTATCAACGACAACCATGTAGCGGGTGCGGTCTATTTCAACCTTGGCGCGCGTTATCGCGTGATGCAGATCAAGGACAACACGCTCGAGCTGTTCTTCGGCGTGCAGAATGTCCTCGATCGCGACCCCCCGGTTGCACCAAGCAGCCAGGGCTCAACCAATATGTTGCTGTTTGATGCCTTGGGCAGGTCGTATCGTGCGGGCGTACGGCTGAGTCTGTGACGAACTGCTGCTTCATGGACTGGCTGGTGCCGGCGTGACCGGCGCCAGCAGCTGTCGCTCGCGGTAGAGTGGATCGTTCACGGCTCGACTCACCGTGTTGAAGACCATGGTCGCGCGTTGTTCAGCGTCGAAGCGTGGCCAGGAAGGCAAGCCGGGCGCATTCGGCGACCCGTTGCGGGCAAAGGCAAGCCACGCGGCGCTCATTGCGTCGGCCACTCTCTGTGCGTCCTGGGCGGCGGAGCCTATCAGAGACTCCGATCGGCCCACATTGTCGAACACCAAGGGCACATCGAGCGAGTGCGGCGTTCGCAGCCGGCCGCCCTCTACAGGTGTGCTCCAATCCAACTTGTAGAGATAAACCGGAGCCCGGCCCAGGGCGGCCTTGCGTTCCGCAACGGCTCTCGCATTCCTGCCCATGCCGCGCTCGGTCGTAATCGTGAAGTAGAGGTCACTGGGGCTCGCCCAAGGCCTGATTTCCCGTAGTCTCCTCAGCAGTGGGGCCACGTCACCGCCGATGTGCTGTGCCAGCAGAAGGGTTTCGAGCCCGCTCCAATCGAGGTCGAAGGCGCCGGCCGGAGGGAAAAGTGCCGTGGTCTCGTCCTTGTTGTAGCCGACCAATAACGGAACTTCTGCCGAAACGTCCGGTGCATCCGGTGCAAACGGGTGTCGCGGAAGTGACCTCCCATCCACGACGGGTCCCAGCCCGAATGGCATTCCATGAGTGACCTGCTGCAGGGCTGCCAGTAATTTGTCGGCCCCGATCGTCTGTAACCGGGAGACGTCGCCGCGGCGCAGGTGTAAGGCCGCCAGCAGCGAGTTGGTCATCTGCTGTGCGGCCTGCGCAGATAGGGCCGTTACGGCAAATCCGCTCTGCATGGCGGCTCGATGGAAGAGGCCCTGTGCCGCCGGCATCGCCATGAGTGTTCCGACTTTGCCACCGCCGCCGGACTCGCCGAAGATCATCACCGCAGCGGGGTCCCCGCCAAATTCGGCGATGTTGTCCTGAATCCAACGCAGGGCGGCAATGATATCCAACTGCCCCACGTTGCCGGAATCCGCATACTCCGGACCGGCGATGCCGCCGAGGTACAAGTAACCGAAGAGGTTCAACCGGTGATTCAGCGTGACCACCACGACATCGCCGCGCTGCGCGAGGTGTGTCCCATCGAAGACTGAGCTGGCTCCTGAGGAGACGGAGTAGCCGCCACCATGCAGCCAGACCATGACCGGCCGCCTTTTGTGGTCTCCGACACCGGGGGTCCATATGTTGAGCACGAGGCAGTTTTCACTCGCGTGCGTAGGCTCTACCCATGAGCTCCAAGCCCCATTGCCGGTCGGCCCGGACAGTTGCGGACACCTGTCGCCGAACAGGGTTGCATCCCGCACGGCTGTCCAGGGCTTGGGCGTCTTTGGTGGGCGGAACCGATTCGCACCGCCTGTGGGCGCGCCGTATGGGATACCCTTGAAGACATTGACACCGTCCTCAACCGTGCCGCGCATGGGACCAAAGCGCGTGGAGACTTGCGGCGAGTGTTGCTCTGCATCGGCCACTTGCGCTCCAGTCGCGAATCCGAGCGTCAGAGCTAACAATGCGATCCGGCCTCTTCGAGTCCACTCAAGCGCTGACATCGGATACTCCCGTTTGCCGTGAAGATGAAGGCAAGCGCAGGGCGGCCAGCGACGCACACAGCGCCGGCATGACGGCCAACAAAAACGTCGCGCGACTCGACCAACCCAAAGAAATGATCCATCCCGCACCCAGCGGTCCGAAGATGGAAGCTACGCGGCCTGAGCCGAGTGCCCAAGCCAGAGCGGTTGCCCGGATGAATGTCGGATGCCGGTATGCGATTAACGCATTGGCTCCTGTCTGGCCCCCGACTATGCAGAACCCGGTGGCGGCTGCGAACAGTCCCATCAACTCCCTCTCGCCCGCGCTGAGCGCCAGTAGGGCTATGAAGACTGCCGCGGCCGTATAGTTCACAGCCATCATGCGTTCGATCGGAAAGCGGTCGAGCAGCCAGCCCATCGCAAGCGTGCCTGCGAAGCCCCCGGCGGTCATCGCAACTCCCGTCAACACGCTCGCTTGTTCCGCCAGCCCAGAGGCGCGCGCGAGGGTGGGCAGCCAGCTCGCGAAGACGTAAATTTCAAGGTTGTTCATGAAGACGACCACCCACAGGAGGATCGTCGTCAGCGATCGGCCGGCTGTGAACAGCTGCATTGGGCTCGAAGCGGCCGCGTTCTCCTCATGCAGCGTGAAATGCGCGTCCGGCGGTACTTCGGAGCTGATCCGGCGCAGTATTGCGCTAATCTGCTCGTCGCGATGGCCCCTCAGCGCCAGCAAATAGGGCGATTCCGACAACCCCCGGGCGAGCACCGGCGCGAATACCAGCGGCGCGAGGCCCCCGATCCAGAACACGCCCGTCCAGCCGTATAGCGGCAGCAGATGAGCCGCAGTCAAGCCTGCCACCACCGAACCTAGTGTGATCCCACAAAACACCAGGACCAACATGCGCGACCGAAAAGCAAGGGGACTGTATTCGGTCGTAAGGGCGACCGCGTTAGGCAGGGCTGCTCCGAGGCCGACACCGGTCAGCAGCCTCACTGCCAGCAGGGTTGACAGGGAGCTCGCCTGTGTTGTGATCAGTGCGCCCACACCAAACGCAATGCAGGCCGCTACCATGACGGGCTTGCGTCCGACGCGGTCGGCTACCGGACCTGCCACGACTGCTCCGATGAGCTGACCGAAGAAGCCGGAAGCGAACACCGGCCCGAGCGCCCCACGCGGGAGGTGCCAAAGCTCTGTGATTGCTGGCGCGACGTATCCGAGCGCGGCCGAGTCAAAGGAATCGAGGAACAGCACCGACGCACAGAGGAGGGCGATTCGGACTTGAAAGCGCTTAAGGGGGTACGCGTTGATGAATGAGGCGAGATCTATGACGGTAGGCACGCTCTTCCCTCGGATGCGACCCAGCGTCAGTCGCGTGGACCCGCGGCAACACTACACCCGCGAGAGCAGAGTCGCCGTCTCACCCGGCGAGACACCCCGTTCCACCACTGCAATCAAATGGGCTGCCCAGCCGAAGCGAGGCCAATTCACAGGATGGCGTAGTAGCGGAACAGTGAATGATCCGGAGGATCCTCCGGCCGTGACTGCGGCCGCCGCGCGCCGACCCCGACAATGACGGTGCGGTTCAACCAATCATGCGGCCCGACGGGTGCGCGGAAGTAGGGCGTACACCTGAAATACGCCGGTATGGCTGGCGGCTCATCAGCTGCCTGCCCATCCGTGCGTAGAGGGCCGTGCACATATCCCATGTTGCGGATGTAAATGCGCGTGCCGTCATCAGCCTCGATCATGTAGTGGGCATTGAGCTCCACGACTCCATCCTGCCGCACAATCGGCCAGTCGGCACCGCTGTAGTCCACCACCTTACCGGTCAACCGCGGCCCACTCACCGTGCTTGCCTCTCCAACAGCGGTATAGCCTACTTTGGCGCCTCCCGGGATCGGCCCGATCACCCAGCGCGTGGCGAAGTTGATTCGCACATCGAACGCATGCGTGAAACGCAGATCCAGCTCCGGCAGCAATGGTTCCTGCGCCAACACCGCACTACTTCTCGAAGAGGCGCGGAGCAAAATCCTTGAGATCGCGACGCCAGGTCTGCCACTCGTGATCCGTCCCGGGCGACTCGTAGAAGGTGTGCTTGATATTCGCTTTCTCGAGCGCAGCATGCAGCCGTTGAATTCCAGCGCGCATGCGCTCCGGCTCCAGGGTGCCGACGCCCAGCCACAGCAGGTGAACCTTCTGCGCGAACGCGGCCGGCTCGGCAAACACTCCGTTGTAATCGGCCTTGGGATCGAGGTTCCTGTCGCCCAGGACGAAACTGCCGGCGCCACTGAATCCGCCGATGTAGGAGAACAGGTCGAGATGATTCAGCGTGACGCGGAAGGTCTGCATGCCGCCCATCGACAAGCCGGCCATGGCCCGATGATCGCGATCCGCACGCGTCCTGAATGTCGAATCGATGTACGGAATCAAAGCCTGAGTCACATCATCCTCGAACGTCGCGGACATCTCCTCCACGGCTTGCAGCATTGCGGGTGAGCCAAACGGTTTGCCGCTCAGATCCGGTGGCGGCCGGCCGGCACGGCGCGCATAGCCATAGGCCATGACCAGAATCATCGGCTTGCAGTTCCCGGCGGCAATGAGATTGTCGAGGATGAAGTTGGCATGCCCTTGTCTGATCCAACCGGTTTCGTCCTCTCCACCGCCATGCTGAAGATAGAGCACCGGATAGCGTACCTTGCCGGCCGCGTCGTAATTGGGAGGCAGATAGACCAGCGCATGTCGCCAGCTCCCGGTGACATTCGAGTGGTACCAGACCTCGCGCACCTGGCCGTGGGGCACATCCTGAATCGAATAGTAGGTGGAGCCTGGCTCGGGAACCTCCACCGCGCTCGCGTACTTGCTGCCGCCGAAGAACGCCTGGCTGTTGGTGTCGCTGACTTCGGCCCCGTCGATGCTCAACGTATAATAGTGCAAGCCGGGAACCAGGGGAGGCGTGGTGATGGTCCAGAAACCGTCCGGCTGCTTCACCATCTCGAGCTTGGGTCCACTCCAGAAATTCAACCTGACCTGGGCGGCATCGGGCGCCTTGGTGCGAACCTGCACCCTGCCCGCGCCATCGACACGCGGATATTCCGCGCCCCAGACATTTGTCGCAGCTGGCAGGAAATCACCCGTTTCCTGCGCTGGACAGGCACTCGATAGCAACAAGAGCAGCAGTGCGAAGTGGCGCATCACGGTCATTCCCGGTTGATTCCAGACAATGGAATGTGAGTTCCAGCTTCAGTTCAGCCTAGCAAGCACCGGGGGCGTCGTCCAGATACAAGGTGCTCGAGCTGCTGGCAACTCGCGGTCACAGCACGACGAAGTAGTGAATCCGGTTGCCTTCCTGAGTCTTCTCGGCCACCCCCACGAACACATGCCGACTCATCCACTCGTGGGGCCCTTCGGGAGCCTCGAATTTCGGGGCCGCACGCATGTAGTATTCGTCGGATCGCACTTGCTCTTTTCTCGCCAGCCGCTCCATGACTTCCTGGCTGCCCCAGCGATAGCCGCGGTTCTGCATGTAGATGATGGCCCCATCGTCCGCTTCGAGCAGATAGCGAGCATCGAAATCGATGACGCCGTTTGGCCGCAGCAGCGGAAAGTCACCGCCCGACATCGGGATCACGCGACCGTTCAGGCGTGGTCCCTCGATCTTGCCCGACGCCGCGTACACCGCTGCGCGCGAGGCGCCCATCGATGTTGGTTTAACCCATCGCAGCCCGGCCAGCTCGATCGAGATGGTGAATGCATGCTCGATGTGCGGAGAAAACGGGTGACTGGGCACAACAAATACTCCAGCTCGAAAGGGGACTCGGCCACGTCAGAACGTGCGCTTCAGGGTGATCGCCCACTGCCGAGGTGGTCCGGGTGCAGCCAGCGTGTCTTGCGTCGAGCCCTGATTGTCAAAGAACGCCAGGTAGTACAGCTTGTCCGTGAGATTGGTACCCTCCAGCGCAACATCCCAATGCTCGTCGGCAGTCCGCCAAGTCAGCCGCGCATTGGTCAGAGCGTATCCGGGCACCCGATTGAACACGGTGTTGATCGCTTGAGAGTGGAAGGAAGACTGGAAGCTCCAGTCGACCCGCGGAGTCAGGGAACCGGCATTGCCGAGCAGCAATACATACTGAGCACCTGCGCTGTACTTCCACTTCGGCGCAAAGGGAGTCGTCATGTCGAGTGTGAGTCCCGACGCTAGGGCGCCGGGCAACAAGGACGTATATTTGAAGTCGAGATAGCTCGCTGATGCGTCGAGCGAAAATCCTCTGAAGACATGCAATTCCGTCTCGATCTCCGCTCCTTTGACATCAGCCTTGCCCGCGTTGACGGGTAAGGCGCAGGGCGTGGCAGGAACGCCAGGGAATGGACAGTTGTTCACCGTCAGTTGAATATCCTTGTACTTGTTGAGGAACACGGCGCCGTTCACGCGCAGACGCCGGTCCAGCAGGTCACTTTTGAAGCCTGCTTCGTAGGCTGTGAGCTTCTCGGGGTTGAAGGGCACTGCCTGCTGCACAAAGAAGGGCCGCGGGTTGACACCACCGCCCTTGAAACCTGTGGCGATTTGGGCATAAGTCATCAGCGCGGGAGTCCAGCGGTATTGCAAGGCGCCGCGGTAATCCCATTCGCTGCCGGAGAATCTGCCTGACGTGTCGTTCAGGCTCCGGACCGCGGGGGGTGCAAGGCCGCCCCACTGCACGTTACCGGGTATTCCCAGCCGTCCGTAGGTGAAGGTCTTCTGCTGCTTTGTGTAGCGTACGCCGGTGATCAACTCCAGCGAGTGAGTCAGTTGCCAGTCGAAGTTGGCAAATCCGGCCTTCGTTTTGCCGGGAATGACGTCATTCTCCAGGAAGTCGAGCCGTGAGGGCTCCAGATCGACCCGGCCGCTGTAGCGGCTCTTCTGGTCGAAGTACAGGCCGCCGACAGTCATGTTCAGCACGTTGAACAGTTTCGCGTTGAAACGTAGCTCTTCACTGAACTGTCGATGCGAGACGAAGTTGTGGAACGTGCCGACCGCGATGGGGGTGGCATCCTCGTCAACTGACCAGTCACCGGAGTAGTGGCGATAGGCGGTGATCGACTTCAGGCTCAGGTCAGGACTGAATTGATAATCGGTCGTGGCGGAAAAACCATAGCTGCTGACGCGGTTTACCGCCGGTACGGTGTACGGATTGTTGGACTGTGCGCCGTCGCCGGCATTGGGTGTCGTTCCGGACAATGGCGCTGGGTTGGAATAGGTCGAATAGTTGCTGTACGGGCTGTGGCTGAAGGTGTCTTGCGCGCCATAAGAGCTGAAGGGCGTGTAGCTGATGAATGCGGAGCCCGTGGCCGTCCCGAGCGGCAGGCCGGCCGCCGTGTTGCCGATCGTAAGGCCGTTGTAGCTGGTGAGCGGTGGGCTGCTTCGAGTGCCTGTAATGCCGGCTCCCGCTGGCACCACAACTGTGCCAGATCTGATTACAGCCGGATGGCCCACGTAGATGAGTGTCAGCGGCGAGGCCTCGGAATTGTCATTCGTGTAGTCGCCGGCCACACTGACTTCAAGCTTATCGACCGGCAGCCAGCGCAAGGTGCCACGCACCGCATCGTAGGCTTTACCGCCTTCGGTGCCCAACTTGCAATCGACGGAGCCGGTGGTGGACGGAACGCCGGAGCCGGGATGGGAGCACCCATAGTCGTACCGGGTCACGTAACCATCGACATGGTGCGAAACACCGGCGACACGGCCGAAGAGGGTGTCTTTCACCAAAGTCACATCTGCGCTGGCGCGGATATCCGTGCGATTGAAACTCCCGTAGGTCGCCTGGACGGATCCGGTGTCGTTGCCGCTCGGCTTTTTGGAGTAGAGCTTGATGGCGCCGCCGATCGAATTCTGGCCAGCAAGGGTGCCTTGTGGACCGCGAAGAACTTCGACACGGTCGAGGTCGAGAAGATCCAGTATCGAGCCGGTGATTGTCGAGTAGTAGACATCATCGACATATATACCGACGCCGGGCTCCAGCGCGTAGTTGAAATCCGACTGTCCGACGCCGCGAATGAAGGCCTGCATAGCGGGGCCGTACGGCGCGGGCGCCGGCTTCAGAACAACGTTTGGTGCTTGATTCGCCACGTCCACGATGCTCGTCTGATTGCGTGCTTCGAGCATCTCGGCGTTTATCGCCGTGATGGCTAGCGGGGCATCCTGTACCCTCTGCTCGCGGAACTGCGCGGTCACGACTACCTCGTCAAGGGTGTCGCGCGATGTGTCAGATGGCTGCTGGGCCAGGCTTGCAGTGGGCAGGGCCAGGATTGCGGCGCTAGCGAGACAGCCCACGAGACGTGATTCCAACAACATGCTCTACCCCCTGCGCCTGCCCTCGTTTTCGGTGTTTGGGTCAAGCGCATCTAAGCCTGTGCAGATTCCACGAGATGGAAAGTGAATTCCATCCGCGGCCACAGACTAGCAAGAGGCCGAGTCTGACGTCCAGCGGCCCTGACGTTGGGGAGCGGTGGCAGCAGTTCGTCGGGCGAGCTGCCCGATGCCGTGGTGAGCTTCAGGACCCGCCAAATCCACTGGCGGCACTGAGGCGCCGTGCTTTGTTCACAACGGCCTGACAGAGCTCGGATTCGTCCGGTTTGCGGAATCGGGAAGCCGGCATCGTCACTCCGATGCAGCCCACGACACTGCCACCAGGTCCAAACACGGGAGCCGTCACCCCGGCAATGTCGAGCTCCTTGTCTTCATAAACCGCATAGCCATGTTGGCGGATGCGCTCGAGGTCCTGCCGCATGTTCCTCCGGGTTGGCAGTCGCTTGCCGCTGATGGGCCCGCGGCGATCCAAGGCGAGGACGGCATCGACGTCTTCAGCGGGTAAGTGGGCGAGGATGGAGCGCCCCATCGATCCCCACGCAAGCGAAATTTCCGTGTGCGGTTCCACTACAAACTGCAGCGGATGCGGTGTGCGGATCGTCTCAACGACGACGGCACTGCGCGTTGACGGCTTGTACAGGCAGAACGAACAGGTTTCCTGCCACTGGGTCCACAGCTCGTGCAACAGTGGCCGGGCCAGCTTGTGCAGGTCGAATTTCTGCAGGATGAGCGAGGCGATGCGAAAGATCTCGGGTCCCAGGCGATAGGCCTTGGGGCCGGCGCGCTCGACCATGTCCGCTTGCACCAGAAACCCCAACAGGCGATGAGTCGTACTGGGCGCCAGCCCCGTGCGCGCGACGAGGTCCTTGAGAGCGAACTCACGCTCACCCTCGGCGACACACTGCAGCAGCTTCAACACGCGGCCGCCCGCGTGCTCAGTCTCGTCATCCGCAGCCTGCTTCACCTGGGGTTCGGCCATGTTTCACCTGCAATCCGCAGCGGAATATCGGTGCCGGATTATACGGCTCACGGTCCATCCCGGGACGAAAAATGGAATTCGAATTCCAGATTCTATTGAAGGACCCACCGCGCGGTGCTAGCCTGATGCAATGTCGCCGCACGACAAATCGACCGTGGGGTCCGCCGCAATAAAGCCGGCGCACGGCACTTTCGTTGCGGGACGGCCCATGCCGGAATTTCGCCGCATAGAAGTCGAGCCGCTGACGGGGTCGTGCGGTTGTGAGATCCGCGGGGTTGACTGCTCACGCCCCCTGGATGAGGCGACCCTTGCCGAGGTGATGCTGGCCTTCGAGCACTTTCTCGTGATCATGTTTCGTGACCAGAAACTGACACCGGAGCAGCACAAGGCGTTTTCGTCCTACTTCGGCGCACTCACCGAGTTGCCCCAGGCACCCACGTACGCCGGTCATCCGGACATGCAGGAAGTGCGGCGCGAGGCTGAGGAGCCGGCCAGCGTGGTGCCGTCATTCGAGCATTTTCACACGGACAGTCCGTTTCTGGAGAAGCCGCCGCTGTGCATCGTCATGCGCGCGCTCGATGTGCCCAGGTTCGGGGGCGACACTGCATTTTCGAACACGTATCTTGCGTACGAGGAGTTGTCGGACGGCCTCAAGCAGGTGCTGGAGAATCTGCGGATCGTCTATTCCGGCAAGGACATCTGGTCCAACAATGCGAAGCTCGAGAAGGCGAAGCAGCTGCGCCTGCGCGAGGCGCACAACTTCACCGACGCGCAACTCGAGAACATCCATCCAGCCGTACGCCGACACCCGCGAAGCGGCCGAAAGGGACTGTACGTCACACGCGCCTATTTCAAACGCTTCGTCGGCTGGAGCGAAGAGGAGAGTCGCGCGCTGTTGGACTACCTGCAGACCCTGCCACATCGGCTCCAGTATCAGTGCCGCATCCGCTGGAAGCCCGATACACTGATCGTCTGGGATAATCGCTTCCTGCTGCACCGCGGAATTCACGATTTCCGTAACGAGCGCCGTCACCTCGTGCGCACCACCATAGTCGGCGAGCGCCCGATCTGAGCAATACGTCGCGGCAGGAAGGTTGGAGTGCGCGGGCCATCTACACGCTCGGCTTCCTGACCCTGATTTCCGCGTTCAATTATCTGGACCGCTCGGTTCTCGGTCTGGCGTTGCCGCTCATCAAATCGCAGCTGCAACTGTCCGATACGGTGCTGGGCCTCGTGATCGGGCTCACGTTCGTACTGTTTTATTCGCTGCTCGGAGTGCCGATCGCGTGGGCGGCAGATCGGTGGAACCGACGCGACATCATTGCTGTCGGCTTCGCTTTCTGGAGCCTCATGACGATGGCCACGGGACTCGTCGTGAACGTCTGGCAACTGGCCACCGCCCGTTTTCTGATGGGAGCGGGTGAAGCCTGCGGAATTGCCCCTTCCAACTCGATGCTGGCTGATCTGTTCGGCAAGGCTCGGCGGCCGCTGGCGCTTGCGATCTTCGGCACGGCGTACTCGATCGCACTCGTTCTCTTCTATCCCATCCTGGGTTGGATTGGTCAACACCATGGGTGGCGTGCCATGTTCGTCTTTGCCGGTGCGCCCGGGCTCCTGCTGGCGACTATCTTCTACTGTACCGTCAGCGAGCCGCGCAGGGGTGCCTCCGACGCGCAGTCGGGCGCGCTCGGCCCGGCCGATGCACCGTCACCACAGCGGCTCGAGCCGCAACCATTCTTGACAACCTTGCGCTTTCTGGCGGGATCGCGGGCCTACCTGTTGATCCTGCTCGGTGTCGCCTTCATGGGTGCGGATATCTATGCGGCCGGCGCATGGAATCCCACGTTTCTGCGCCGCGTGCATCAGCTGACGCTGACTCAGATCGCCTCATCGATTGGACCCACCCTGGGCTTGTTGGGAGCGGCGGGGATTTTGTTGGGAGGCACGCTCGCGAGCCGTCTCGGCCGCCGCGATGGGCGCTGGCGATTGCGCGTTCCAGCTATTGCATGTTTCCTGGTGGGCCCCGCGCAGTTGCTCTTCCTGCTGGGCGACGCACTGCCTGTCTGGATGAGCGGTTTCGCACTGACCAGCCTCCTTACGCTGATGCATCAGGGGCCGATCTACGCAGCTGCAATGAACATTGCCCCACCTCGCATGCGCGCTGTTGCGACATCTCTCATCCTGATGTGCGCGAGCTTGTTGGGACAGGTAATGGGGCCGCTGCTGGTTGGATTTCTGAGCGACCGCCTCAACCCGGCGCTCGGCGATCTGTCGATTCGGTATGCGATGCTGGTGACCGTCGGCTGCGCTATGGCCGCCGGCGCGTCATTCTGGGGCGCGGTTCGCTATGTCGAGCGGGACACGCAGCGTGCCGGCGCCTTGGTCGGCATGGCTCCTGGCGCCGAAGCGTAGGATCCTGCCCCTGGCTGCCCTTGGCTTCAGGCCTCTGATCCTCAGGCAGCACCCGGTCTCTCGGAGTCAGGTCGTCACTTCGCGCTCGCTGGCTCCAACAGCAGCTTCATGATGGCTTCGTGTGCGACCCCGCGTACGCGTTCGAAGAGCTCGCTCGAGCGCAACTGCATTCCAAATAGCACCGTCGTACCTTCCGAGATGGCATGCAGCAGAAATACGATGGCCTCCAGGCGCTCGGACTCCGCCGACACCGCAGACCGGTCTGTAAGCCTCCGCAGGTGTGCGGATACGGACCGCGCGTAGAACTGGTCAAGTGCCCGCGCGAGCCGCGCGTCGTTGAGCGCAATTGCCCACAACTCGCGAAATAGACGATTAGTGCGCGGCGTAACCGCATCTGCCATCAGCCAGCGCACCACTTCCCCAAGGGCCTCCGCGGTCCCACTGTTGATGTTCTTGCCCGCAGAGCGCACGCGACGCCGGTATTGCATGAGCGTAAAGAGAATCAGGGTTTCGAGCAGGGACGCTTTGGTCGAAAAATAATAGTTCACGTTGCCCGGTGAGATGCCGAGCTTGTCCGCCACCCGCTGAATAGTGAAGCGCGCGTGTCCATGCTCGATCAAGACCGCCTCGGCCGCCTCTACGATCGCCTGTTGAGTGGCCCGTCCCGGGCGATAGGTCGGACCCAGGCGGCGGGGCGCGGCCTGCTCGCGGCGAGCGCGACCAGGCGCGTCCTTCAGACGCGAAGCGGGCGTCCGAGTAGGTTTGCTCGCGGATTTCTTCATGCCGTCAAACGTATCACACAGCTGCCCGCCTCACAGGCGGCGCGGCCTTGTTGACTATTTAGGTGAACTCACCTAAATTCAAGTCAGATCGAGGGGGCAAACAATGCATCCGTGTCCTGCCGGCAGGCACGCCACGGGCGCGCATCAACAGCTGCCGGAAGGCACCCGTACCGGTTCTCGAGAGACCTGAGAGTTTCAGCCGCTTTTCGCACGCTCGCGGGTGCTCCTTGCCGCTCGGTCCGTCAGCATCGGGGAGATCCATCATGATTTGGTCTCTGAACAAGCGGACCGTGTCCACGGCGATCTTGCTAGTCATGCCGGGTGTCTTTGGCCCGCCCGCGTTCGGACAATCGGCAGGTCGAGCCGACACGAGCGTCTTGCAGGAAATAGTGGTCACGGCGACTCGGCGCGTCGAGCGTCTTCAAGATGTCCCTATCAGCGTAAGCGCACTCACCCAGGATCAGATGGACGCGCAGGGATTGCGCAGCATCGACGATGTAACACGACTTACCCCCGGCGTTACGTTTCAACGTATGGGGATGTCGATATCCGCGAATTACAACGACGAGAACTCGGACATCAACATCCGGGGTATCGATTCCCAGGCGGGCGCATCCACCACCGGAGTGTATATCGACGATACACCGGTCCAGACACGGCATATTGGATTCGGCTCCGTGAATCCGTATCCGGCCCTGTTCGACCTTGATCGAGTTGAAGTCTTGCGCGGGCCGCAGGGCACACTGTTCGGCGCTGGCGCCGAAGGAGGGGTGGTTCGTTTCATCTCACCCGAGCCGGGATTGCAACGCTCTTCCGCGTACATTCGCTCGGAGTTGTCTACGACGCAGTCCGGCGATCCAAGTTATGAGCTGGCCGCCGCGGGAGGTGGCCCGCTGATGGACGATGTGCTCGGTTTCCGCCTGAGCGCGTCGTTCCGGCGCGACGGCGGATGGGTGGACCGCGTCGCCTACTCTCATCCGGGAAGCGACCCGCTGACCGCACCCGTGTATACCGGGAACATCGAGTCGAACTCCGACTGGCAGCGGACAACCACCTTGCGGGCTGCACTCAAGTGGGCCGCGGCGGATGGCCTGACTGTTACGCCATCGTTCTACTATCAGAAGCTTCATATCAACGACACCGCCGCCTACTGGATCAATCTGTCCGATCCTGCCGCGGGTGATTACCGCAACGGCAATGCATCGACCAATCCCAGCACCGACGCTTTCTGGCTGGCGGCCGTCAAGGTGGAATGGCATCTGGGAGGCGCGGATCTGACCTCCAACACCTCGTACTTCTCGCGTCATCAACACTCAATCTCGGATTACACACAGTATTGGCGAGCCACGTTCCTCGGCAACTCCTATCCTCAACCGGGCGATGCCGGGTATGCGCCGTTTGCAGACACACAGAACAATGTCTACCAGGAGGTGCGCCTGGCATCGACCGATGCCGCGTCCCGTTTCAGCTGGAATACGGGCATCTTCTTCTCGCATCTCAACGAGAACGTCGCTGAGAACATCTTCGACCCGACGCTCGATGCCGAATTCGCAGCTCTGACGGGAGGGTTTCCCCTGTGCGGTGAGGCCGGTCTGCTGGGCCGGCCGTGCCCAAACGGCTTGCTGCTGCTCAATCCGGTCAATCGAACGGTTGACCGGCAGATTGCGCTATTCGGGGAAGTGGGTGTGAAGCTCACCGAGACACTCAAGGCAACGCTGGGGCTGCGGGTGGCGAAGATGGACGTTACGGGCACGAACCTCAACACGGACGGTGCGCTCGCGCTCGATCCCGGAGTCGAGTCGCGGACCTCTCAGTCCGAGAAACCGGTCACTCCCAAGGGCGTCCTCTCGTGGCAACCCACACGTGACAACCTCTTTTATGCCAGTGCATCGAAAGGCTACCGGGTGGGCGGAGTCAATGGTGAGGTGAGCCCGATCTGCGCAGGCGACCTGGCGGCCATTGGCATCCCCGCCAGCGCGGATGGAGTGCACCACGTGCCCCCGCAGTATTCCTCTGACAGCCTGTGGAGTTATGAGATTGGGGCAAAGAATACGTTGCTCGGGCACCGCCTGCAGGTGAACGCCAGCCTGTTTGTGATTGACTGGACCAAGATCCAGCAGAATGTCTATCTACCGGATTGCGGCAATCAGTATGTTGCCAACCTCGGCCAGGTGCAGAGCCGGGGCGGCGATCTCGATATCCAATACCGCCCGATCGATTCATTGAGTCTCGGCCTCTCGCTCGCTTACGTCGATGCCAAGTTCACCCGTACCGCATGTGCAAACGGGCTGGAATATAACGGCACGGCTTGCGCCGGCACTGCTGCGGGGACCGCGCTTACCGCGGCTCCCATCGTGACCGAAGGTGACCGGCTCGTGGGCGCGCCCTGGACGGTGATGGTTTCATCGGAATTCACTCACCACCTCTGGCAAGGACAGACAGGTTATATCCGGCTGGACTACCAACTCACGACTGCACAGACGGACGTGCTGTCATTCCAAGACAGCCGCAACGCGCTGTTCGACAACACCGTTCCAGGTCTGCCGGAGACAAAGAACCTCTCGCTGCGCGCGGGCTTGCGCTGGAACGGCATCGACCTGTCCGTCTTCGGCCAGAATCTCACCAACGAGCACCCGCTCCTGTTCGCCTCACGCGATATCCCGCCAATCACACCGGCATCCGCCCCGGACAATCTCTACTTCGGCCGCACCGTGCGGCCGCGCACGATTGGTGTAACTGCAACCTATCGGTACTAGTATCTGAGTGAGCGCCCAAATCCGCTGGTAAAAGGAAATCGCTATGCAACGTTGTTGGCAACCGGGCGGTCTGCTCGCGAGATCGGCTCTCCGGATCGTTTGTTCTCTGGCCAGCATTTGTGCTGTGAGTGCGCAGGCGGTAGAGCCGGCCGAGGCGGTTTACCGCAATGCCAAGATCTATACCGTTGACGCCCGCGATTCCGTGCAACAGGCGCTTGCGGTGCGCGGCGGCCGGATCATTTATGTAGGGACCGATGCTGCAGTGGCGTCGTTCGTCGGCGCCGCGACAGTGGTGAACGATCTTCACGGGAAGATGTTGATGCCGGGGCTGGTGGACGGCCACATGCATCCGCTCGCGGGAGGTACGACGTTGGTGAAGTGCAATCTGAACTATGAGCGTCTCACCGTCGCGCAAATGCAAGCGCGAATCCAGGCGTGTCTCGACAGCAGCATGGATCGGGAGCCGGATGGCTGGCTCGAGGTAAGTAACTGGTTCCAGGAAGCCATGGTGGGCGGAACGGACACCACACGGACAACATTGGATGTGCTACACACGAAGCGACCCATCATGGTGTTGTCCTCCTTTGGGCACACCGCCCTGGCGAACAGCCGGGCACTCGAGCTTGCCGGAATAACCGTGAGCACGCTGGACCCGCTGGGCGGCAAGATCGCGCGAGACTCATCCGGTGTGCCAACGGGCATTCTCCAGGATGCAGCCTTCCAGCAGGTTCAGGATAGGATCCCCAAGCCGACCGCGGCTGCGAACATCAAGGCCGCTGAAGCTGCCCTGGATGCGTTGCGCAGGCAGGGCGTGACCACCTTTCTGGATGCGGCCGCCGATGAGGAAACGTTGGCTGCCTTCAAGGGTGCCGAGCTGAATGGCAAGCTGACTGCCCGGGCTCATTTCGCCGTGCTCGTCAGACCGCCGCAGGGACCCGAACCGCGCAAGGCTATGGCCTACGTCCGCAACCTCGCAAGTCGCTATGACGAAGGCGAGATCGCCGCACGTCCCGGCATCACCGTCCGCAACATCAAATTGTTTCTTGATGGGGTCATCACGGCACCCGCCTCCACCGGGGCGATGTTAGAACCGTACTTTGTCAACGAAGGGACCGCCGGGCGGCCCCATTGGGTCCCGGGGAAAAATCGCGGCCCGGACGTGTATTTTCCCGCGCCTGTCCTCAAGGCACTGCTTCTGGAGGCCGCTGCGGCCGGGTTCGAGCCGCACATGCATGCCGACGGGGACCGCGCCGTGCATGAGGCCCTGGATGCGATCGAGACATTGCGTACAAGGTATTCGGGAAAGGTGATTCGTGCCGCTATCGCGCACGATGAAATCGTGGCGCCCGCTGACTTCGCACGCTACCGGCAAGTGGATGCGATACCCGTTCTTTCCATGCAATGGGAGAAACCGGCTCCCGATACAGTCGATGGTGCCAGGGACTACCTGGGTCCGGCTCGCTTCAAATACATGGAACCCGCGGCATTCCTCGCTGACGCAGGGGCGCGGATTGCTTACGGGAGCGACTGGCCAGTGGACTCGCTGAACGAATGGTTCGCGCTCAAGGTCGGAGTCGCGCGAACAAACGCACCGGATACGGAGCCTCAATACCGGGGCCGCTTGAGTCAGGATCGTGGACTCTCACGAGCGGCTGTTTTGCGTGCGATCACGCTGAATTCCTCGTACGAGCTGCATCAGGATCGCAGCACGGGCTCACTGGAAGTCGGCAAGCTCGCGGATTTCATTGTGTTGGACCGCGACTTTCTCGGCATTCCGGCTGAGCAGATGGCCGAAGTCAAAGTCCTGCAGACTGTCGTCGGCGGAAAACTGGTGTACGCGGCCGGCGCGGCGCTGCCGCACTAAGATCCGTTCATTGCTCACGCAGTGCCTGGATCACACCTGTCACGAGTTGCGAGGTCGCGGACTGTTGTGAGTAGCGCAAGACTGCAGGCCAGCACAGCGGCTGACAGCAGGGCAATCGTGCGCGGCCCGTGCTGCGCATCGATAAGAAACCCCGTGACCATCGGGCCTACGGCCAACCCTGCGGTAAGAAGGAAGTTCGCGGGCGCCATTGCCCAACCGGCGGGCTCGAGCCGTGCGGCGATCGCCAGTAACAGCGGCGCGGTGAAGGCCCAGGCGAGCTGCAAAACGATTGTGAACGTGGCAAAGACTGCGAAGCCACCATCCAGCGCGAACAGGAGGGCCGCCAAGCTGAGCGCGATGTGGCCAATGAGCGCCAGCTTTCGGCAGCGGTGCGGCGCACCGATCCAGGAAGCCAAACCTGCTCCGCCCAGGCTGATCAGATACGCGGCGCTCAGGCTGGCGTCGACTCCATCCGCGGACAGGTGCAACTGGTTGCCCCGTTCCGCGGCAAATGCCCAGAGTCCGTTGGCCAGTGCATAGATCATAAACAGTATCAGCAGCGGGGCCGCCGCATCCCCGATACGACGCGCGGACGCTCGCGTCGCACGCACCGCGCGAGTGCCATCGGCAACCACGGGCCGGATCGGATCCAACACCCAGGCCAGCGGCAGCGTGGCTACCATTGCCGCCGCCATCACTGCATAGAGAGTCCCAAGTCCGAAACGGGCGGACAATGAGGTGAACAACATCAGTCCCGGCACTGCCAGTAATGTTTGCGCCAACACCCACAAGGCGTATATCCGCGCGGGTTGCGGGGCCTGCGCCGCAATCATCAAGGTGAGAACGGCGAGCGTACCGCCCGCCAGACCTGCCAGCCCACGTGCGAACAACAGCAATTGATAGGTTTGGTAGTACGCGGAAACGGCGTTTGCAATGATGAACAGGGTAGCGGCGAGCAGGGCGACCACCCGAGCGGGAGCCCGTCGTGACCACATTGCCGCCGGTATGGCGGCGAGCATCGAGCCGCTCAACTCGGCGGCCAAAAGAAGCGCCACCGCCGGCGATGGCAGACCGAGCCGCTGATGCAACTGCGAGGCCATTACGGGCTCGATCCCAAAACTGAATATTCCCACGGCGTTGAGCACAACGACCGCAACCACGGTCAGGAGCTGCGGTCGATTGGTCACCAGCCAACGGCCTCGCCATCCTTACGGTGGTCGGAGGCGCCGCGATAAACGCCTGCAAACGGTATTCCTTTCAATGCGACTCCAACTCGGTCGCTGCACTTCGGCACCGTTCCAACAGCTGCACGAGCGCACGCGATTGGTACTCTTTGGCAAGTTCCGCAATGCGCGTGGCGAACACGACGTAACGCCGATCGAGCTTACCCAGGCGATCGGCGAGCTGTTGAATCTCGCGCATGCTACCCACCAATGCAGCTTGATACAGCCGCTCGAGCTCTTCGCTCGGAGGCAGAAGCCAACTATCGCGTGCCGGCTGGTATGCAGGCGACACCTCGCTTGCATCTCGGTAAGACCATTGCAGGCACAACTGTTCGCCGATCGTTTGCAGCAGCACATCATGGTCGATCGGCTTGGAGAGGAAGCCATTGGCGCCGGCCGCGGAGCTCTTCGAGCGTTCCTCAGGACCCGCGCTCGCGGAGACCATGATGATTGGCAGTCGCTCGAAACCCGGCAGCTGCCGGATGCGACGCGTGGCTTCCGCGCCGTCGATGATCGGCATCATCAGATCCATCAGCACCAGATCAGGTTTCTCGAGCCGGACCCGCTCAATCGCATCGCGGCCATCCACTGCATCGAACACGATGAATCCCACGCTCGCGAGCGCCTCCACGAGCATCGAACGGCTCTCAGCCACATCATCTGCAACCACGAGTCTTTTCCGGGGACCGTTGTAAGATGCGGCCACCCGCCGCGGCTTCGCAGCGACCGACGCTTCCGCGCGCGGCAGATCGAGCTCTAACCAGAAACGGCTGCCCTTTCCGGGTTCACTGCTGAGCTCGATTTTCCCTCCCATGAGCTGTACCAGCGCGTTCGTGATGGCCAGCCCGAGTCCCGCTCCGCCCTCCCGCCGCCTGGCTTCTCCGAGTTGCTCGAAAGGATGGAAGAGCCGTGATTGTTGCTCGAGGCTCATCCCGATCCCGCTGTCTTCGACCTCGAATCGCAGCCGCGCGTGTGGTGTCTCGGCAGGGTCGGCGGGCTGTCTTCGTGATGCTAGTTGACAAACCCGTAATGTGACACGCCCGGTATCGGTGAATTTGATCGCGTTGCCGAGCAGGTTCAGAAGGATCTGCCGCAGACGTTTCTCGTCGACGCGCACGGCCGGCGGCAGGTCCGGTGCAGTCTCGAATGAGAACTGCAGACTCTTCTCTTCTGCCTTCACCTGAATGATGTCCCGCACGCTTTGCAGGAACCTCGCCAGCACCACCACGGTAGGAGTCAGCTCCAGTTTGGTTGCTTCCATGCGGGCGAAATCGAGGATGTCGTTGATCAGAGTCAACAAGTGTTGCCCACTGTCGTGGATGATCCTGAGCCCTCTCGCCTGACGTTCATCCAGATGAGCTTCGCGCTGCAGGATCTGGGTGTAGCCGAGTACCGCATTCAGGGGAGTGCGCAGCTCGTGGCTCATCTGCGCCAGGAAATCGCTGCGCGCGCGCGCTAACTGCATCGCCTCGGCCGTGCGTTCCCGCACCCGCTGTTCCAGTGTCTCGATCGATCGGCGCAGCTCCGCGATCATCGCGTTGAAGGCGGCCGCGAGATCGCCGACCTCATCGCTCGCCTGGATGTCCAGAGGCCGGAGCTCTGCAGCCGAGGTGGTGTTGGCAGCGCCCGCCGTGTGACTTTTGCGCCCAATGGCCTTGGCGGCGCCCGTGAGGGCGACAATCGGATCGATGAAGCGCCTTACCCAGAACGCGCCCACGGCTACGCTCAGAGCCAGAATACACGCGGCGACCAATAAGATGGCCTTGAGGGTCTGATGCACGTTCCGTAGCGTCGGTGCGCGGGAGGAGGCAAGACTTAGGATGAACCGGGGCTGGTGGTCGAATTCCCAAAACGCCAGCGCCTGGTAATAGGAGCCGCTCGGAGTATCGACGCTGCGAAGGAGAACCGGCGCGAGCTTTGCCTGCGCGCCTGCACGCAACGGTAATCCGGGGCTGAAGGGCACGCTAACTGCGAGCTGCTGGTCGTGGGAGCCGTCAGCAGAGAAAATGGCGGCCAAGTTGCCGGTTCTCTGACGAATCTCCTGCAGAGCAGCGCGGTCGATCAGCTTGCGGAATACCACGACGGCAAGCGGCGAGGGCGGGGGCGCGAGCTCGAGCCGTTCATTGTGCGAGATTTGGGGAACAGTCAGACCCGATACGAAGCGATCTACGGTCTGACCCCAGTCGGGCCGCACATCCTGTGTACGTCCCAGTATGGGAATCGCGATCTCAATAGCGGTGACGTCGCGCGTCGGAAAGTTGAAGGAGACGCTGGGTAGCTTTGGACTGGGCACCGTGAGCGGGATGTCCGGCGGGGGTGTGCCTGGTCGCCAGGCGGGCCAACTCTGCAGCGGCAGGGCGCGATGGCTATCCGGGGTAGCGGAAATCCACACCTCGCCGGAACGGGCAGTGCGGGCAAGCATCATCCCAGCCCCCGAGGAGGACACGAGCTGACTCAGGCGACCGTGTAGATATACGGCAATGCTGTCAAAGCCGCCGGTGCGCAGGACCGGAAGCATGCGCCCCAGCGCGACGGACTTCTCATACCCGAGGGTTCTCGACAACTCCGCGTTCGCGGCTGACTGGTGCGAATCGTCAATCGTGAGCTGCAGGCCCAACAGCTGCGAGAGCAGCGTCATGCTCGCAGGATCGGTCACTTCCCGGATCGCCACATCCCGCAGATGAACCACGGAGCGCTCGAGATCGTTCTGCCACGTGCGCAGGTCCCGGTCGAGGTCCGTGAAAGCGGCCGACTCGTTCTGGCGACCGATCGAATAGCCGGCCAACAACGCAAGGGAGGTGATCGTGACCGACAGAAGGGCGACCAGCAGAAGCAGAATCTTCTGCTTGATGCGGAATTTCATGGTTCCCTCATGGGTCCGGATAACCTCGGTTGGCGGCAATCTCCCGATCGATACTCACTGCAGCCTTGCTCAGCTCGGTCTGAACGTCAGCTCCATCGACAATGGCCAGAATGGCTGTACGGAAGGAATTCCTGATGATTTCATAGGCCGGCGTTTTGGGCCGCGGCACGCCGTGACCCGCATCGAGCTGTTGTGCGAAGACTGACAACGGGCCGTCCTTGCCGTACAACGCCGAGCGCGCGAGCGCCGCTCTGCGCGCCGGCATCCCCGCGTTGAGGTTCGTGACGCGCAGAATCTCCTCAACTGTCATGAGTTGCGCGAGGAACCTCCAGGCTTCCGCTGGGTAAGGACAAGTGCTCGAGATCGCCCAGCTCCATGAGCCCATTCCGGTCTTGGTGCCTGCTCCCAGGTCTGGTAGTGGCATGAGCACGAGATCCCGGCCCAGCGCCTGGCTGAAAATGAAGTAGAACCAGTGACCACTCCAGGACAGGGCGGCCTTGCCCTGCTCGAAATCACTGTGCCGGTCGGCCGTTTTTGCCCAGCTGCGTTGGAACCAGGACTGGAAACGCTTCATCGCGGCCACCGAGTCAGGTCCGTCCAGCACGCCCCGGGCGGAAGCCAGCGTGGTGCGGTCGATCAGGTCCCCGCCGAAACCCTGCAGAATGGGGGCAAAGGCATAGCTGTAAAACTCAGTGCTTTCGTTGGCGAGATCCAGATTCAGCGCGTATTCAACACCGGGGAGTGCGCTGAGCTTCTGCATCGCGGCTTCGAATTCCTGCAATGTCCACGGTTTGCCCACTGTCGGGATGCGGATCCCGGCCTCGCGCAGATAGCGCTTGTTACCCCACAGCCCCAACCCGGACTCGAATTGCCCAAGAGTGTACAGGTGCCCCGCATACCAACCCTGGTCCCGGATCGATGGCAGCAGGTCCTCCAGGAGCTGCCTGGGTATGAAGCGGTCGAGCGCCTGAAGATCACCGGCCCAAGCGAATTGGGCTACGAATGGGCCATCGACCTCCAGCAGGCAGGGCAGGGTCCCCGCCGCCGCCGCCGCCTTCACCCGCTCTTCATAGTACGGGTAGAGGGCGGGAAGCAGCACGATCGGATGGGGCGGCCGTTTGCTGTTGAATCGCTGCGCCGCACTCCTCAGAACGTCAAACTCGGGAGCCCCAATGGCTTCTCGCATCCATGCCGTAATCCGTTCGTCCGGGCGCCCAGCCGCCGCCGCCCCCGTGAGTGCCACTGCCTGCTGCACTGCGGTTGGCCCGTTTGCGCGGAGGCTGCCGCATGCCATCACGGGATTGGCGTAAAGCCAAGCGATAGCGATGGCGAGCTTTACGGTCTTGCCACGAGCGTCCAGATGTCGGCCCTGCTAGCGTGATTGTGCGTGCTCGCGGGCGACATCTTCGCACGGGGATTATGCTGGTGCCACCCGAGTCCCTCAGTCTACAACCGCACCGATACAGGTCCCACGCGGCGCGCGCATGCCCGGGCGATAACGGGAAGTGAAAGCCTCAGTGTGAGTCCCGCAGAACGTCGGTTCCGCTACCGCCGGTGAGAACGTCAAGGTCCGCACCCAGATGTGCCTGCTGAACATGGTCAGCATAGAGCTTGTACCAACCGCGCGTCGGTGCAGGCACTCCAGTCCAACTCGCGCGGCGCTTCGTCAGCTCAGCGTCGCTCACTTCCAAGTGGAGCCGACGCGCAGCGACGTCGAGCTCGATGATATCTCCAGTCTTCACCAAAGCGAGCGCACCACCGGCTGCCGCCTCAGGTGACACATGCAGGACCACCGTGCCGTAGGCCGTGCCGCTCATGCGAGCGTCGGAGATACGTACCATGTCGGTGATGCCTTTACGCAGCACCTTCGGTGGCAAGGGCATATTGCCGACCTCGGCCATACCCGGGTACCCGCGCGGTCCGCAGTTCTTGAGCACCATGATGCAGTGCTCATCGATATCGAGATTCTCATCGCCGATTCGTGTCTTGAAGTCCTCAATGCTCTCGAACACAACAGCGCGACCCCGATGGTTCAGTAAGTGGGGGGAAGCCGCAGACGGCTTGATAACGGCGCCATCGGTCGCCAAATTGCCGCGCAGAACCGCAATGCCAGCTTCCCTCTTGAATGGTTCCGCAAACGGGCGCACCACATCACGGTTCCAGCACGGTGCATCTTTGATGTTATCGCCAATGCTCCTGCCATTAACAGTCAACGCATCTACGTGCAGAAGGTGTGCGACCTCTTTCATGACTGCCGGCAGGCCGCCGGCATAGTAGAAATCCTCCATCAGGTATTGACCGGACGGTTGCAGGTTGACCAGGCAGGGAAGCGCTGAGCCGAGCCGGTCCCAGTCATCGAGCTCGAGTTTGACGCCAACGCGGCCGGCAATGGCAAGCAGGTGAATGACCGCGTTCGTCGACCCGCCAATCGCTGCATTTACCTTGATGGCGTTCTCGAAAGCATGGCGCGTGAGAATCTTCGACAGCCGCAGATCGTCCTTCACCATCCCCACAATGCGCCTGCCCGTGAGTTGCGCCTGCCGTATACGCCGCGCGTCAACCGCTGGTATTGCTGCGTTGCCGGGAAGTGCCACACCTAACGCCTCGACCATGCTAGCCATCGTCGATGCCGTGCCCATCGTCATGCAGTGACCCTTCGACCTATGCATGCACGACTCGGCGGAATGGAACTCATCAAGAGTCATCCTTCCGGCGCGCACCTCTTCCGACATCTTCCACACCGATGTGCCGGAGCCGAGATCCTGCCCCTGAAATTTTCCGCTGAGCATGGGGCCGCCGGACAGTCCTATGGTCGGCAGGTCGCAACTGGCTGCCCCCATCAGCAAGGCGGGCGTGGTCTTATCACAGCCCATCAACAACACAACTCCGTCGATTGGATTGCCACGAATCGATTCCTCGACGTCCATGCTGACGAGATTGCGGAACAGCATTGCGGTCGGCCGCAGCTGAGTCTCTCCGAGCGACATTACTGGAAATTCGAGCGGGAAGCCGCCCGCTTCGTAGACTCCGCGCTTCACGTACTCTGCAAGCTCGCGAAAGTGGCCGTTGCAGGGCGTAAGCTCCGACCACGTGTTGCAAATGCCGATGACCGGACGGCCGTCGAACAGATCGTCGGGATAACCCTGGCCCTTCAACCAGCTGCGGTGTATGAAGCCTTCGCGATCGCCCTTGCCGAACCACTCCTGGCTGCGCAAGCGCGGCTTTTTTGTTGAATCCACGAAGTTGCCTTCAGGTTCTTGTCCAGGACGGGTGCCGCTCTACCAGGAATGCATCCTACTCTGCAAATTGAGGCCCGAGTAATCACAATTTTCCAACCGGCCATAACGAATTTCATATGGTCCGACGGCAGTCAGGGCGGGCGCTTCATCCGGAGCCCAAGTGCGCAAGAGCAACGTGCGCGGGCTGTTTTGTCGCGCGCACCTGCTTGTAGGTGCTCAGCGCCGCGGCCCTCAGGGCTGTCAGTAGCACTTTCGCGGCAGGCGACAGCAGCCAATCGTTACGCAAGATGATGCCGAACGCATCCATCGTACATGACAGTTGAATCGGCAGTATGGCCACCATTCCATAGGATGCGTAGTAGCCCGCGATGTCGGTCGGCACGACTGCGACGCAATCGCTCTGCTGCAGCATCTTCGTGATGAAAGTGATGGAGGATGCCTCGATGAGCTGCGACGGAATGCCGATTCCCGCCTCCTGAAACATCAGCTCGAATCGGTGTCGCAGCACGCTGCCGATCGGTGGCACGATCCACCTTACATGCTGCAGTTGTTCCAGGGTCAGTGCCGGGTTGCCGAGCATCGGATGGCCCGCCCTCACCACCGCGCATACCAGCTCGTCCGACAGGATTTCATACGAGAGATTCGTCTTGTCGTGCGTCTCAAAAAGACGACCAATCATGATGTCGAGCTTGCTCTGCCTGAGGCGCTCGACCAGGACATCGCTCGATTCAACCGTGATCTGCACGCGGATGCCTGGGTGCCCTTGCGCTACGATGGCTACGGCCTGCGGCAGCAGACACAGCGCAGGACCGATAATCGCACCGACGCTCACCTCGCCGCATCGCCCGGTCTTCAGCGCCGCAAGCTCACTGCCTGCCTGCGTGAGGCTCGACAGGGCAATGCGAGCGTGACGGATCATCACTTCGCCGTACCAGGTCGGCCGCATGCCGCGAGGCAGGCGCTCGAATAGCGAGACGCCGAGCACATCCTCCAGATCCTTCAGCAGCTTCGAGGCCGAAGGCTGCGACACCTTGAGGATTTCGGCGGCGCGATGAATGTTACCTTCATCGCCGATCGCGACCAGCAGCATCAGTTGCCGGGTCTTGAGCCGGGCGCGCACAAACCAGGGCGTGCTCGTCGGGACCGTCCGGTTCGACATATCCAACAGTATATCGCTCCGTACGGTGCGATAGAAGAATTTGTCAGACATATAGCCCACACTGCAAGAAATCATGGTCACCGGTATCAGGACTCACCTGGTACCAAGCGCGAGCCGCCAGCTCGATTGGCACCACCATCAATGTCGAATATCCGCGGTCACCTGGCCAACCCGGTGATATCCGAATTGATATCCAACGCGTCGCTAACGGAATGTCAATTGTATTGCGACAGTGAGGACTCGGTGGTAGCGTTACCATCGTGTTGGTCGGCGCGTACCAACAGGAAGATGGTAATCGCGCGCTGCGCGCGCATTTTTCTGGGATCCGAACAGCACAGATTCCATCGCCGGAGGTAGCGATTCGAATCAGGTCAGTGCAACAGATCGCGAGAGGGGGCATCGATGGGATTCGACACCAGTAAAGGCGCGCGCGCGGGGATTCATTCAATTCATACCCACCGCAGGCTGCTCGCCGCCGACATAGCCAACGCTGCGGAACCGAAGCTGTTCAACGGTGGCCACCAATGTGAACACCGAAGAGGAGGTGAGTCTCAGGCTGCAGGCCGGGCTTCTAACTCATGACCGTGTGCGTTAACACAAATAACGATTAGGGGCGCCTTCCGTTTGCCCCTTGGTAAATGAGAGGGGGGATTTATGACTTCACGGGCTTTTTTCCGCGCGTCCATAGCTGCACTGAGCGTCACCTCGTCGCTTGCTGGCAGTTCGGCTTGGGCGCAGACTGCTGTTACGACTCCGCCGGCTAAACGAGGCGATAATCAGAAAGCCGCCGGCGAGGAACTGGACGTCGTCACGGTGACCGGATCTCGCATCATCACCGACAACGTCCGTTCGCCAACGCCGATTACTTCGGTCGACATAGGTGAAATCGCGCTTACCACGCCGAGCGACACGGCCGATGCCCTGAACAAGCTGCCTGATATCATGGGCGGCCGCACCCCGCGCAACCAGGGCAATGCCAGCACCAACAACGGCGGCAACACGCTCTCGCTGCGCAACTTCGGCGTTTCGCGCACTCTGGTGCTGCTGGACGGTCACCGTGTCGCGCCGTCCAACCAGGACGGCACGGTCAACATCGATATTCTGCCGCAGATGCTGATGAGCCGGGTCGACATCGTTACCGGCGGCGCTTCGGCGATCTACGGTTCGGACGCGGTGGCCGGCGTGGTCAATTTCGTTCTCGACAAGAAGTTTACCGGGCTGGCGCTGAAGGCCGATGGCGGCGTGTCGAAGTACGGTGACGGCAAGGAATACCAACTCGGTGCGGCCTGGGGCACAGACCTGTTTGGGGGACGCGGCCATTTCGAGACGGCCGGCCGCTTCCGGCACCAGGACATGATTCCGATCAGCGCGCGCCCCTATGGCGCCGATGGCCAGGCCTGGCTGTTGGCCGGCAACGGAACGCCGGGGAAACCCTTTGTAGACGTGCCCTTTGCGCGCGTGTTCAATAGCGGCCAGAACGGCAATGTTCAGTGCGGTCCGTCCTGCCCTTACAACAATTATACCTTCAACCAGGCGGGCATCCTCAGCCCAATGGTCCATGGCACCCCCACCACCACGGCCAATCTCGAATCGGGCGGCGACGGGTCCTACGTGAAGTATGGCACCTTCCGTTCCGAAATCGAGATGAAGGATGTGTTCAGCCGCTTCAGCTTTGATCTGACGGACAACGTCAACTTGTACGTGCAGGGATCCTGGGCGCAAGCTACCAACAATTCGAATTGGATCAATTGGGTCGTAAGTCCCTCGGACAACCGCCCCAACACATTGTTCGCCGACAATCCATTCCTCGCTCCGGTCACTCAGCAACAGCTGGGTGCGGACATCGTCTGTGGAACGGCGGCGGCGGCCGGCCGGCGCTGCCTGCCGGCGGTGCCCCCCACATCGCCGCAAACCGGCAGCAAGCCGCCGCCGCCGCCGACCACGCCGTATTTTTCCGCGCCTTCCTATATCTGGAACAAGGTCGGGGGGCAAAATGCAGACAACCCGAACCGGCTCTATCGCACCGAAGCGAACCAGAAGACGTGGAATGCGGAAACCGGGTTCACGGGGAGTTTTGCCGGTTTGGACTGGGATGCCTTCTACAACCGCAGCCAAAGCTCGTTGACGGTCGTCAATCCAAACAATACCGACAACGCCAAGTACCTGGCGTCTCTGGATGCGGTCAATGTCGGCGGCAAAATCCAGTGTTGGGTCAGTACCCAGCCGCAGTTCGCCGGTCTATATCCCGGCTGCGTGCCCACCAACATCACCGATCCCAACGGGCCTTCGGTGGAGTCCTTTGACTATCTGCGCCAGAGCACCTCGTGGCTGCTGACCCAGAAGCTGGACGAGATCGGCGCCTCGATCGGCGGCGGTCTGTGGGGCTTGGGGCTCCCCGCGGGCGAAATCAGGGCCAACCTATCGGCTGACGCGCGCTGGGCCAGCTACGACATGCAGAGCGATTTCCTCCCCACCGACTTCGTCAACTGCACGGGCTTGCGCATGTGCTTGGCCAACAAGGGTGCGCCAGTGCGGTGGGTGCAGAACACCAATGCGCCGGTCAGTGCCAGAAACAACGTGCACGAATTCGCTCTCGAGGTGAACATTCCGCTGCTCAAGGGCGTGCCGCTGTTACAGGAGGTGTCCACCGACTGGGCAGGTCGCTACACCAAGTATTCGACTTTCGCAGGGGTCAAATCCTGGAAGGGTGGGCTCGACTGGCATGTCAACGACTCGATCCGCTTCCGCGGCACCCTTTCGCAGGATATCCGGGCGCCGAATCTCAACGACCTGTTCCAGCCTTCCGGTGTCTCCTCGACCGGGTTCACCGATCTGCTCACCGGCGGCAACAACAGCCTGCGTCTCATTACGCGCGGCAATTCAAAGCTGACACCGGAAAAGGCGCGCACGCTTACGGTGGGCACGGTGCTGACCCCCGCCTTCCTGCCGCACTTCAACCTGTCGGTCGACTATTACCGGACCAAAATCACTGACGCGATTACCCAGATCACCTACCAGACCACCGCCATCCAGAACATCTGCCTGGCGAGCGCTCCCAAATACGATTCGCCGTTCTGTGCGCTGGCGGTGCGCCCCATCACGGATCCGAACGATCCCAATTACAAGAATCCTAACGTCAACTTCCCGAGCGAAATCCGCAATTCTCCCCTTAATGTGGCGCAGCAGGAGACGCACGGCTACGATGCCGAGATCGGCTACAACTGGGACATGTTGGGCGGCCACTTCGACGTGCGTCACCTGGTGGGCTATCAGCCGGTCAACACGACGATCAACATTCCGGGGACTGCTCCGACGTTCGCCCAGGAGCCCAAGCTGCGGCAGAGCACCTTCCTGTCGTACGCACACAGCGGCTGGACCTTGGCTTTGCAAAACCAGTGGCTGAGCAGCGTCAACCTGGCAACCAGTGACAATACGCCCACCAACGACAACCAACACTATTTGGCGCCGCGGCTCCACGCTTACGATGTGGTCGATACCACCATCAGCAAGCGGGTTGGGGTGATGGGTGGGGACTTGGACGTCTTCCTGACCGTAAATAACGTGTTCAACGAACGCGCTCCGCTATTCCCCTCGAACTCGGGGATTCCCGGCCTGTTCTATCCCACGCTGGGCTTCTACGATGACATGGGACGCTATTTTACCCTCGGGATCAAAGCCAAGTTCTGACAAGGTCTGACGTAGTGGCACAGCGCGCTCCAGGTTGGTGCGCTGTGCCACAGTTAGCTCTTGTCCGATAGTCTGGGCGCATGTGCTTCGATTCGCCTCAACGCTGCTGCTTGAGCAGCTCCGCCTCAAAGGCCTTCTCATGTGCCGCCACCGCAGCCTGGTAGCCTTCAGGGTCAATCCACACGGATTGCCCGGAGTTTTCGGCCTTCGCAAGCTTCGCCAGCATGTCGAAATACTGACCATGCGCGCCGAGAAAGATGTCGCACGGTAGTTTCTTCAGCAACGCGAACGTCTTGCGATAATCAGCAGCGATGCCGGGATATGAGGCGGGCTGCTGCGGTTTATCGACGAGCCTGAACCCCGCGTTCACATTCCAGCTCCCCACGATCACCGCGTTGAGTGTCTTGCCGTTCTGTTTGACCTTCATCGTCCAAGTCGTGCAACCGCGTGTGTGACCCGGCGTCTTGTGCCCGACGAGCACGGCATTCCCGAGTTTGACCTCGTCGCCATCATGGAGCACACGGTCGACTTTGGCCTTGGGGTAGGGGCTGTCCGCGTATGCGAAGTCCACCGCACCGCCGCTCTCTACCACCGGCACGTCGCTGTCCATCACCATGTACTGCGCCCCGGTCTCCTGGATTACTCGGGCGCTGCCGGCGTCGTGATCCCAATGGGCGTGACTGATCAAAAGGATTTTGGTGTCACTGTATTTGAACCCGAGCTGCTCTATGCTGTTACGAATGAGGGTGGGTGAGCTCTCGAGACTCGAGTTGATAAGAATGTGTCCCTGCGAGGTCACCACGAGGTAGGAAGCGAGATCCTGGCTTCCGACGTAGTACAACCCATCGGCAATCCGGAATGGCGCGATCGGCGCCGTCCAGCCGGCATTGCTTTGCGCGGTAGCCGCATCGCCGAAGAGGAGTGCAACACAGGTAAGGGCGAGTTTCCATATGTCAGTCACGATTGTCTCCATGTGCAGTAAGGTTACGGCGCGCCGATATATGGCCGACGGGGATCGCGTTCGATGGCTGCCCGGAAGTGGTTGCCAACAGTCTATAATGTCAGAGGTGAGTTCGTCTGCAGCCTTCACCAACTCGACCGCTATTATCCACCTGAACCGGACGTTCCAGGGCTTCTTGCCAGCCGCGCAGCCTTGACCAACAGGTAGTTCCTCTCCGGCAAGCTCGCCGTGCTCTGCGCAGCGAGACGGTAGTGCTCGAGCGCGAGATCGCGCTTGCCTGCGCGCTCGTACAAGTGAGCTCGCACAGCGTGGATGCGATAGTGGCCCTTCAATCTCTCGTCCTGAGCGATCCTGTCGACGATTCGCAGACCGGCATCTGGCCCGTCCACCATCGCCGTCGCGACGGCGCGGTTCAGTGTGACCATCGGGTTGTCGGCCATGCGCTCGAGCAATCCATAGAGCGCATCGATCTGCGCCCAGTCGGTGTGCTCGGTCGAGGGCGCCTCATCGTGAAGCGCTGCAACCGCTGCCTGCAGTTGATACGGGCCGATGCGCCCCTTCCCCATTGCACTCCACAGGAGCGCGGTACCTTCCTGAATGAGTGTCGGGTCCCATAGCTCCCGATCCTGCTCATCGAGCGGAATCAGCTCTCCCGCAGGGCCCGTGCGAGCGGCGCGCCGCGCATCGGTAAGCAACATCAAGGCCAGCAATCCGATGACTTCCGGGGAATCCGCAGCGGACGCATTCAGCGCGCGCGTGAGTCGAATGGCTTCGTGCGACAGATCCACTCGTTGCAGCATTTCCCCAGATGAGCCGGCGTAACCTTCATTGAATATCAAATAGAGCACGTGCATGACGCCGTCGAGCCGCCGCGCGCGTTCCTGTGCTGACGGCAAGCTGAACGGAACGTTCGACTCTTTGATCGCCTGCTTGGCGCGACTGATCCGCTGCGCCATCGTCGCTTCGGAGACGAAGAAGGCGGCGCCGATCTCCCTCGTGGTCAACCCGCCGACTGCCCGCAACGTGAGCGCAATGGCTGACGCTGATGTGAGTGACGGATGAGAGCACATGAAGAGTAGCACGAGCGTGTCATCCTGCTCCGGCTCGAACTCCTCGTCGATGGAGAACACCTGTAACTCCTCGTTGGCGAGCTCGTTCGCTATGAGCTCCTCACGGCGGCGACGCGCGGCATCGCTGCGCACGTGATCTGTGAAGCGTCGAAGGGCTACCTTGTACAGCCAGCCCCCAGGATTCTCCGGAACTCCCTGGAGCGGCCACTGCATCGACGCATCGATCAGCGCGTCTTGAACGGCGTCCTCGGCGGCTGCGAAGTCCCGGTGACGCCTCGTGAGCGCACCGAGCACCTGTGGCGTGATCTCACGCAACACGTGCTCGATGCTTGGAGTGGCTGACCCGGTCATCCTTCGGACGGCGGCGGCGCGCCCATCACTTCGCGAACCTCGATGGGAATTACCAGCGGCTGACCGTCTCGGCCGGGCGCACCTGAGGCCCTGGCGGCGATCTCGTACGCGCGCTCGCGCTTTTCGACCTCGATGATCCAGTAGCCTGCGAGGAACTCCTTCGTCTCCGCGAAGGGTCCATCGGAAACGACCGGTGCGTCCCCCTTCCCGAAACGAACGATCTTCGCCTGGCCTGGCGGTGTGAGCCCCTGGGCGTCGACGAACTCGCCCGTTTTCACGAGATCGCGATTCAGATCCTTCATGAATTGGATGTGCGCGTTGATCGCCTCCGGGGGCCACTGAAAAATTTGATAGTCGCCCGTACCGCGCGGCGTGTTCATCATGAGCATGAATTTCATTCCATTGTCCTCGAGTTGTGGTGATCCACGATTATGAAAGAGCCCGGGCTTGGCGGTATTGCGGGATGCGCGCACCCAACCACGCACTCGGCAGCGTCACCGCAATGATCGCGAATGAGTACCAGGACGTCCACGTGCCCCAGGTCGCCACCGCGCCGACAACGCCGATCACGAAGCCGATGCATCCCAGCGCCAGCGAGTGAGCCATGGGCCGCTGTGCCGCCAGCTGCGCCGTCAGGTAGCAACCCAGTACGCCGTACACAGTTCGATACAACAGCGCGATCAGCAACAGGGAGTCGCTGAAAACTTCGGGATGGCCGAACTGGGCTAAGGGCGGGAACACGCCAACCGCCACCAGCAACAGGTCGGTGGCGGTCGACAGGACGGCATTCACGAGTAACCCGGCGAGCACAGCACCGATGCTGCGGTACCAGCGGGGTTGGGCAGAGTTTCGGACAGAGCTCAAAGTGGCGGTCGTCACGGGACTTCTCCTTGGGTTCCGAATTGGAACGTTCTGGGGGGAAGTCGTTGCCGGTCAGGAGTTCTCTACATGGTGCCGAATATTTTTTCGACCGACCGGGCAGTGCTCGTGTCCCACCTCACAAGTCGATTGTAATGCATTGATTTCGTTGAAATGCTAGCTCAATCCCGCGGTCCCCCGACGGCAGTCAGGGCGGGCGCTTCATCCGGAGCGCAGGTGCGCAAGAGCAACGTGCGCGGGCTGTTTTGTCGCGCGCACCTGCTTGTAGGTGCTCAGCGCCGCGACCCTCAGGGCTGTCAGTAGCACTTTCGCGGCAGGCGACAGCAGCCAATCGTTACGCAAGATGATGCCGAACGCATCCATCGTACATGACAGTTGAATCGGCAGTATGGCCACCATTCCATAGGATGCGTAGTAGCCCGCGATGTCGGTCGGCACGACTGCAATGCAATCGCTCTGCTGCAGCATCTTTGTGATGAAGGTGATGGAGGATGCCTCGATGAGCTGCGACGGAATGCCGATTCCCGCCTCCTGAAACATCAGCTCGAATCGGTGTCGCAGCACGCTGCCGATCGGCGGCACGATCCACCTTACATGCTCCAGTTGTTCCAAGGTCAGTGCCGGGTTGCCGAGCATCGGATGGCCCGGCCTCACCACCGCGCATACCAGCTCGTCGGACAGGATTTCATACGAGAGATTCGTCTTGTCGTGCGTCTCAAAAAGACGACCAATCATGATGTCGAGCTTGCACTGCCTGAGGCGCTCGATCAGGACATCGCTCGATTCAACGGCGATCTGCACGCGCAGACCTGGGTGCTCTTGCGCTACGATGGCTACGGCCTGGGGCAGCAGACACAGCGCAGGACCGATAATCGCACCGACACTCACCTCGCCGAACCGCCCGGTCTTCAGCGCCGCAAGCTCGCTGCCTGCCCGCGTGAGGCTCGACAGGGCAATGCGAGCGTGACGGATCATCACTTCGCCATACCAGGTCGGCCGCATGCCGCGAGGCAGGCGCTCGAATAGCGAGACGCCGAGCACATCCTCCAGATCCTTCAGCAGCTTCGAGGCCGAAGGCTGCGACACCTTGAGGATTTCGGCGGCGCGATGAATGTTACCTTCATCGCCGATCGCGACCAGCAGCATCAGTTGCCGGGTCTTGAGCCGGGCGCGC
>JBJMWM010000060.1:0-222750 GCA_045810105.1 Steroidobacteraceae bacterium
GCGCCGCGCGGCACGAGCGCAGCGACCGCGACGGGCCCCCGTCAGGCGCAAATTCCGCCCGGCATCGAAATCAGTCCGCAGGCGTGGCACCGGGCCAGCGAGTTGAATATCGACTTGCGTATGGTCGCCGGCAGCGGACGCCGCAGCCGTATCACGCTGCAAGATGTTGAGCAGGCCTCGAGACCTCCCCGACTTGTTGGTGGGGGTGCCGCGGTCTCAATCGACCCAACTACAACGGCGCTTGATGGCTTCTACGCTTCTCCAGGCGCCAAGCGCCTCGCTGTAGCACACGGTGTTGATCTTGCGAGCGTCCGCGGAACAGGTCCTCGGGGACGGATCAGCCGGGCTGACGTCGCACGCGATGCTGGCGTGCCACTCCGCTCAGCAACTGTCGAAGTGATTCGCATGTCAACGATGCGAAAGGCTATCGCGCGGCAACTCACACTCTCAAAAACCACGATCCCTCACTATTACCTGCGCCGCCAAGTGCAACTCGAGGCGCTGCAGTCATTGCGCGCTGACCTCAAACGGCAGGCGGCTGCCGTGCCGAGCCTGAACGACTTTCTGTTGCGGGCAACCGCGCTGGCGCTTTGCGAAGTGCCCGACGTTAACATCCAGGTCCACGCCGAGGAGATTCACCGCTTCGCAGACGCCAACATCGCTGTCGCTGTTGCCACCGATAGAGGCTTGATCACACCGGTGTTGCGTGCGGCACAGACAAAGTCCGTGCATACGCTCTCCGCAGAACTCAAGCCGCTCATTGACCGGGCGCGCGCCGGACGATTGCGCTCCGAGGACGTCGAAGGCGGCACTTTTACGGTAACCAATCTGGGCATGTTCGGCGTGGAGCAGTTTGACGCAATCATCAACCCGCCACAGGGTGCGATCCTGGCCATTGGCGCGGCCGCCCGTCACCCAGTCGAGCGCGATACCGGGATTGCGTTTGCGACCGTCGCGTGGCTATCGCTTTCCTGCGATCACCGCGCCATCGACGGCGCCGTGGGAGGCCGCTTTCTCACGGCATTACGGGAGTTCATCGAGTCACCGCAGCGCCTGTAAGCAGCATGCCCCGACCGGCGCACCTATCCACCGACATGCCCCTACCGCCGCAGCACCTGTCAGCGGACATCCCCCTACTGCTCCCGATGGAGCTTCTTGAAGCGGCGCGTCTTGAAAAGCCACTGCCCGTTCCGCCGGATCACGACGTCGTCATAACGGCCGCGATCCCGGGTTGTCTTGCCGCTCGCCCGGTCGTCAAAAACCTCCGATGTGTAGGAGCGAACCACCGCCTGCTCGCCATTGACGACAATCGAGCCGGGCGTTGCTACAAAGATAACCCCTGGATATTGCGCCATCGCCGCAATCCAGGCAGTTACAATATTGGCTCTGCCGGTAATCTTGCCGATCTGCGGGTAATCGGGCAGCTCCCAGACTCCGTCCTCGGCCCAGGTCGCACCCCAGGCCTCTGCGTCCGCGACACAAACTGCATCCGCGTAGGCCTCCAGCAGCTCGCGAATGGCTACCCGATCTTCCAGAGCGCCAATAAAAGCCATGTCATGTTTCCTTCTGGTCGGATCCAGCCACGGGGGTGTTTGCCGCACGAGCGCGCGCCTGGTAGGAATCCCGCAGCACGCGTCTCAGGACCTTGCCGGTATGGTTGCGGGGTAATGCGCTGACCCAATCGATTGACTTTGGTACTTTGTAGCGAGCAATGCGCGCCGCCACCCAAGCAAGGACGTCGGCATCGTCCCGCTGGGCGCCGGGTACCGCCACAATGACAGCTTTCACTGACTCGCCCCATTTGTCGTCCGGAACACCAACTACGGCGACTTCGGCAACGGCCGGATGGCCGAATATCGCATTCTCGACTTCGGCAGGATAAATATTCTCGCCGCCGGAGATGATCATGTCCTTGATCCTGTCCTGCAGATGCAGGTAGCCCGCGGCGTCCAGGTAGCCGGCATCCCCGGTTCGCAACCAACCTTCCGCATCCAGCGCTTCGGCAGTCGCCTCGGGCATTTCGAAGTAGCCGACCATGTTCGCCGCAGAGCGGGTTACAATTTCGCCGCTGGATCCGGCCGGCAGTGGGGCACCGTCGGCATCGACAATCTTGAGCTCCACACCCTCGAGCGCCCGACCGACTGAACGCATGCAGGCGCCACGTGCCGGGTGATGATCCTCGGGCGCGAGGGCGACGATAGTGCCGGCAGTCTCCGTCATGCCGTACATCTGCACAAAGCCACACCCGAACACTTCGACGCATTCGGCAAGCAAGGCCTGCGGCAGCGGCGCACCGCCGTAGTAGATAAAGTCCAGGAAGCTGAAGTCAGCGCCGCGCGCGCGTGGGTGACGAACTGCAATCTGCATCGCAGTCGGTACCATCATGATCTTGTTGATGCGGTGTTGTAGGATCTGATCGAGCACGGCGTGCGGATCGAATTCACGGGACACGATGCCAGTGGCACCGTGTTGCAGTGTCCAGACAGCCCAACCCGTCCCGCTGACATGTGCCGCGGGCATTGCAATGAGACTGACGTCATCGGCAGACCAGTTGTACCACGCAGGCAGCGCATGCTGTTGCGTGCGGAGTGCAAACACACTCCGATGAGTCAGTACCGCCCCCTTGGCTCGCCCCGTGGTTCCGGAGGTGTACATCTGCAACAGCGGCTGATTCCAGTCCGCGATCGGTTCCAGATCCACGTCTGCCTGGCCATCGCGCCAAGCGCCGAAGGTATCACCCTCGCCCCCAGTCACCAGCCGGGTGAGCTGCGGCGCGGCGGCCTGCGCGACGCTGGAAAATGCTTCCTCCACCAACAGCATCTTTGGGCGGGCATTGCTGAAGATATAGGCGAGCTCCGGCGGCGCCAGGCGCCAATTGATTGGAACAGTCACAGCCCCCAGCTTGGCCGCGCCCAGGAAGTACTCGAAATAGGCCAGGGTGTTCTTACCGAGGTAACAGACCCGGTCGCCCGGGACTACTCCCGCGGCCAGCAGACCCTGTGCTACTTGCCGTGCCCGATGTTCCAACAAGGCGTAGGACAGAAACGTCGAGGCGTCACGCAGGGCCGTTTTGGCGCCGCGCTCAATGGCATGGCGCCTGAGCATTCGATCGAGGGTTACCATCGCTGTCATAAGAATAGTCGGCGCCGACGCCTTCGTGGGCGGTGCCTCTTAGAACAGCTAGGTGGGCACCGGACGCGGAGACGCTACTATGGGGAGACGAACCGCAATCCACCCGCAAGGTGCTGATTGAACTGCATTCTCGAGCATTCACCGAGGAACTCGCATGGATTACAAGACCGTCGGTAACGTCGCGGAAATCATGCTCCATTACGTCGAGGAAGGCCGAACTTTCCAGTCCGACAAGATCACGACCGTCCCGGTGCGCGACTACACCGATCCGGAGCGCTGGCAGCGCGAGATGAACCTCATCTTCAAGCGCGTGCCGCTGCTGCTTGCGTTGTCCGCAGAACTGCCCGAACCCGGCAGTTACAAGGCGATGGAGGCCGTGGGTCTGCCTGTCCTGATCACTCGCGATAAGACCGGTACTGCCCATGCATTCCTCAACGTATGTGCCCATCGCGGCGCTCCGCTGGCGCCGCAAGGTCACGGCCATTGCGCGCGCTTCACCTGCAAGTATCACGCGTGGACATACAGCAATGACGGCCGACTGCTTGCGGTCACCGACAAAGAGAAGTTCGGCGAATTTGATCGTTCCAAGCGTGGACTCACAGAGCTGCCCTGCCGCGAGAAAGCCGGCATGATCTTCGCCGTACTGACCCCTGGCGCACCGATCGACGTGGACGCTTACTTCGGCGGGATGTTAGACGATTTCGAGGCCGCCGATTTCTCCCATTGGACATTCCTCGGCTCGCGCGTGATCGAAGGAGCGAACTGGAAGGTTGCATACGACGGTTATCTTGAAGGCTATCATTTCGCTACGCTGCACCCCACTACGATCGCACTGCGGACCTACACCAACATCACACACTATGAGAGCTTCGGGCCGCATCTGCGCATAGGATTTCCGCAGGTCAGCATCGGGGAGCTACGCAAGGTGCCGCGTGAGGACTGGGGCAAGCGCGAAAATGCCGGCTTCGACTTTGTGCGCACGCTGTTTCCGAATGTCTCGATATTTCTCGCCCCGGAATTGGCACAGATCGCGCAACTGTTTCCCGGACCGACCCCGGACAAGAATCGGACGGTGCTGACATACGCACGGCGCAAGCCTGTGGGCGACTCGGCGGATCAGGAGGCCGTCGAAAAGATGATCAATTACCTGCGCGACGTGACCTACGGGGATGACTACGTTCTCGGCATGAAGATCCAGAAGGGGCTCGAGGCGGGGGCGTTCGACAGCATCATTTTCGGCAAAAACGAGCGCGGTAACCAATTCTTTCACGAGATGGTAGATTGGTACCTGGCTAACGATCCCTCGAAACCGATGCCCACTTTGTAACTGGCGATACAGCCAGCTTCCGCCTGCTCGTTGGAGCAAACGAGCTGCGATCACTTCCCCCCCGCCTGAGAAGGCGCGAGATTCCTACGGCGCTCAGACGGTGGGCTTCCTGTGCGCGGCAACCGCAGCGCACAGCGGCCGGGTGTCAAAGTAGTAAGGCTTGATCTCGCAGACCTTCCCGTCACGCAGGCGAAACACTTCGGCGAGGGGCACACGTACTTCGGGAGGTCCACCCAGCACGAGCTCCAGGAGTACCACTACCGTGTCGCCGCCCGCGGTGGATTGTTGAATGTCCAGACCGGTCACGCCAGTCGCCATGACCTCCTTGAATAGGTCATGCAGCGCTTTTCGGCCGCGATAAACTCCGGCAAAGGGGGTCGTGCCAGCTTCGGTCACGAAGAAATCCTCGGTCAACATCGACTCGGCCGTTGACCAGTCGCCCTGACCGGTGGCCGCATAGAGCGCCTCGACGGTTTTCAGATTGCGCTCTTCCTGCTCTCTCGCCACGGCTACACCTCCGGTGAACTGAGATGGTTATTGGGCGGTAAAGCCACCATCGACGGTAAGCTCTGCGCCGGTGATGTAACGCGACTCGTCACAGGCCAGGAACATTGCGCAGTTCGCGATGTCCATCGGGTCTCCCATGTATCCCATGGGAATTGCAGCGGTTATCACGTCGTACTGCGCGCGGTTGTCCTGCAGAGCAATCTTCTGCATGTTAGTCAGTATCATACCCGGGTGGATGGTGTTGACGCGGATCCTGTCGCGCGCCACTTCCAGCGCCACGGACTTTGTGAAAGCCCGTACCCCGCCCTTGCTCGCCGAATATGCCGCGCAACCCGGTACACCGACCTGGCCAGCTACGGACGACAGGTTAATGATCGACCCACCCTGCCCCACGCGCCGCATCTCGCGGATAGCTCTTCGCGTTCCGTGGAAAACGCTCGATAGATTGACGTCAATCTGCCGCGACCATTCGACTGACGTAATCGCGTCCATCATGCGAAGCACGGCGATGCCCGCATTGTTGACCAATACGTCCAGGCGCCCGCACGCGGTGATGATCGTGCCGATCACCCGGTCCCAGTCAGCTTCCGAGGTGACGTCGTGAGCTAGCGCATGCGCGCGGCCGCCGCCGTTGCGAATATCTATCGCGACGGCCTCAGCTCCAGCGGCGTCGATGTCCGTGACATAAACAACCGCGCCCCCTTCGGCGAACAACTTGGCCGTCGCACTACCCAGTCCCGGTACAGATGCTGCACCCGTTATGAGCGCAATCTTGTCCGCGAGACGAGGCATATCTTCCCGCCTTTAAAATTGATAGCCCAACGTGACACCATAAGTGCGCGGCTCGCGTGCGGTACCAAATGCCCAGAGTCCGGCCACTGTGAAGCCGTGCGTGGGACCCAGATCGTTCGTCAGGTTACGGCCATACAGAGTGATCTTGGCCTTACCGCTGCCTAGATTGAACTCATTCGTGAGGGACGCATCGACGAGATTTTGAGTGTCGGCGCGCACGCGCGGATCGTTACCCAGCACGTCCAACAGCGGCAAGCCGCCCGGCCCAAGCGTTCCGGTGTCAACCGCTCCCGCGCTGGAGATCTGCTGGTCATAGGCTGCGATATGGCGGTATCCAAGGTGCGCCAACACTGCACCGTAACTGACCGGGACCCTGTAATTCGCGCCCAGCGTGAGCGTATAGGATGGGTTGTAGATCAGGTGATTGTTCGAATAGTTGTAGTCGGCCAACGCGGTGGGATCAGTCGGGAGCGGCGCCTGGGTGATGAAGCCGTTGAAATGCGAGGTGAGCGTACCGAGCGATGCGCTTAAGGTTAGCGGGTCAACCGGCCGCAGGGACAGCTCCAGTTCTATACCCTTGATGACTGCCGAACCGACGTTCGAAACGATCGTCTGATTTCCCGTGGGTCCGCCAGGGATGGTGGTGTTCTGCTGCATGTCCTTGTACTTGGCGTAGAACCCCGCGAGGTTGGCGGACAGTCTGTGTTCGAACCACTCCGACTTGACGCCAACTTCGGTCGAATCGACCGTCTCCGGCTGAAACGCGCGATTCGTCGAATCCGCGGTGGCTGCACGGTTGCTGTAGCCACCAGAACGGTAGCCAACCGAGTACGAGGCGTACAGCATCAGATCCGAGGTCGGACGCCAGTCTACGCCCACCTTAGGAGTGAACTTGCTGAACGTTGCGTGCGGATTGCCGAGAAAGTCGGGGTCGAAGTTGAGCAGGCTTTTCTTGTCCTGCGTGTAACGGCCGCCGAAGTTGAGCCGCCACTGGCTTGCGAATTGCCAGTCGAAGTCGGCAAAGCCGGCGATCGACTTGGCGGTACCGCTCACGACTTGCGGAGCTCCAAAACCGCTCCCAAAAATGCTCGTGTACTGGGTCAGCTCATAGGCACTGTCGTAATAGTACGCTCCCACCACGTAGTCCAGCGCATCGGTAATCTTTCCGGCAGCTCGCAGCTCTTGGCTGAACTGGTGGAATGTCTGAATGCGATGTACGAAGTAAAGTGGAGACAATCCGAACGAATACGCCAGGGGCGTAAGGGCTTCGGATGCGCCGTCGAAATCCTGGGTCTGGTTCTCGGTGGACTTTCGATAGCCTGTGACGGATGTGAACTTGACGGGCCCTGCCGAGAAGTTCATTTGCAATGTAGCCGCTGGAGCGTGATACGTGCCTTCGGCGGGCAGCGAGAAGACGGTGTAAAGGTCTCCCTTGGTATTGCGGTTTAGAACGGAAGGCAATTCGTACGCCGCGAACACGTCGCCGGTCGCCGCCAGATTCGCAATTACAGGATCATAGGTCTGCACCTGCTCCTCGAGAGTCAGCAGGGCCGTAAAGTCGGTATCTTTCGGAGCCAGCTTCAGGGCGGCGCCGAAGTTCTGGTTGTGGCTCTCGCCTCGTGGCCGGCCGGTAATGCCATCCCGGTACCAGCCGTCGCTGCGATCGTTGAAGTAGAAGAACTTCGCCGCCAACACGTCCGTAATGGGGGTATTGAATACGGCACGGCCGGAGAACGTATTGAACCGGCCATAGCTGACCTCAAATTTGCCCCCCAGCTCACCGGTAGGCTCGGTGCGCGAAATATTGATTACGCCGCCTATGGTGTTGCGCCCGAACAGCGTGCCCTGTGGGCCCCGCAGGACTTCGATTTTGCCGATGTCGAAGAAATCCAGGAACTGCCCGGTGCTGGTTCCGAGGAACACGCCATCGACCACCACCGCCACTGTCGGATCGAACGACTTCTCGATGTCCGCAAAGGTCAGGCCGCGCATGGACAGGTTGGCTGCCGCGGCACCCGAATTCTGATTCGTAATGAGGAGATTCGGCACCGTGCCCTGCAAATCTCCCAGGTTGACGGCGGCTTTGGCCTCCAGGTCAGCCACCCCGACGATAGAGACCGAAACCGGAGTTGACTGGATCGACTCCTCGCGCCGGCGGGCGCTAACCACGATCTCCTGGAGCGCCACACCCTCGGACGCCGCCGTCTCGTCGTCGGCAGCTAATGCCGGAACCGAGGCGGCCTCGGCCAGAGTGGCGCTTACAGCAATGAGTGCGCCATACGTAAACTTCCGCGAAGTGAAACCCATCGGACCCCCCAACGTTAGCGTTCCACGTGCCGCCCATTCGTCGTTTATTGACAACAAACACGAGGGCGCGGGCTATAGTGCCCCAGGGGGTCAAAGTTGCGTACTGCGACATTGAATAGGTGCGCAACGGCGAGCGGCAGTTGTTTGCTGCAGCGCCGCCGGACCAAGGCCCGCTCGCCAAGTCCGCCCGGCAGAGCCTCTTTGAGATCGGCCGAATCGCCGGCTCTCTGATTACTCGCCTGCCGCTTTCAACTCATGGCCGTACGCCGTATGGAGCAACAAGGCCGGCCGGCCAGCTCTGCTGAGCGTGATGTCTTCCGAGCGATCTATACGCCGGAAGTGGGGGCCCGCTATCCGTAGCCAGTCCGGACGACCGTCAGCGGCGATGATGAGCGCATCCCGACCCACGAGAGAGTCCCGATCGTGCATGAATGCGAAATGCCGCGGATCGCTTGAAACGCATATCACCGGCACGTGGCCGCCGAGCGCGTAATCGGCTTTGCCCGCATCGATCCAACTGACCGTGGCCAGTACCATGCCGCGCCCGCGTAGATTCAGCTTGCTCACGGGCGACCTCAAGTCACGCCAATCCAACAGGTCGAGTGTCGGATCACTGGCCGCAATCGCCGGTATCACGCGATCAATCCAGCCCGTGACGGCCTGCGTTGCGGTCAGCGTGACCACGAAGAGGACGAACCCGGCCGTCGCCGCCGCAGCCGCGTGCGTCCAGGACGGCCGGCGCTGCTCTATCCCCGCGATCAGATATCCTAGTAATGGAAAGGCAAGCAGCCACCCGATAACCGGCCAATGTGGCAATACGTTGGTCCACAGCCCAGCGATGGAGAAAGCGGCGATCGGAACCACAGCCATCCAGGCGAAAAGCCACGCGGCATGATCACTTGCGCCGTGACGCAAGGCGCGCGCAATTGCATAGAGCATTGGCAGGGCAATCCACGGCAATACATACAGCCACTGACCCAGGAGGCCCAGCAACGCTCGCTCGACACTGAGACCCACAGGCCAGGCGCGGCCGCCCTGGAACGCAAACGAAACCCAATCGTGCCGATAGTTCCAGATGAGGACAGGGGTAAACAAAATACAAACGACAAGGGCCGCGAGCGCGATGGGCGGCCTTGCCAACAAACAGCGCCGGGCAGTGAGCATATAGATGCTCAGCGACAGAATGGTAAATATCGCAGTGTATTTGGACAGCAGCGCGAGACCCGCTGCGCAGCCGGCGCCGGCCATCCAACGCAGCTCGTGTGGTCTCGATTCAGACAGCTCGGCACGACGGAAAGCCGAGACCGTCAGCAGCGAGAACAGCACGAGCGGCCCGTCTGGGAGTATCCCGATCGCTGTGTTGAGAGTGAACACCGGCGCGAGGTTGAGGGCCAACGTAGCCCACATCCCGGCGCGCTGACCGTAGACCGATGCGGTTATCCGAAACATCAGCCAGCTCGACGCGGCAAACAGGATGACGTCCGGCAACCGCAAAAGGAGCGGTCGCTCCGAGCAAACCACTCTCGCCCAGGCCCGCACCAGCCATAGGTGCAGCGGCGGATGATCGAAATAGCTGAGTGCAATCTGGCGACTGATCGCAACGGAATATGACTCGTCTACCGACAGCCCAAGCACACCCGCCAGTGCGAGATGTAGCAGACCCGTAAGGGCGATTATCAACAGCACCGTGCGTTCGTTGCTCGAGCTCCTCCAAGTGTTGGTACGCGTCACGGGATGCAACCCGCCACGCCCTCTCAGGCCTCGAGCGGCTCGTTAGTTGCTCCTCCGCGCGGCGGACGAGTGATGTCGCGTACCCACGTCAGCCCTTTGATAGCCTGCGACCAACCCAGAGTCGTGACGGCGAGGATTGCTACGTGCTCCAGTTCCTCTGGAGTAATTCCCTCGGAGCTGGCGCGGCGTGCATGTGAGTGCGTCGCGCCCTCTGTGCCAGCCCCGATAGCGAGTGCGAGATGAATCAACCGCCGAGTACGTGCATCAAGCGGGCCTGCGTGGCTCGCCTCCTCACCGAGGTGCTGGAAGGCCTCCCAGAGCTTGGGGTGCTCGCGAGCCATGTGCACCGCCGCGCCCGGCAGCGGTGGATCTGGATTCGAGTGACTTTTGCGGACCATTCTCAGCTCCTTGTATTGTGTTAGTGCGTCGCTCCTGCCAGCCGATAGGTAAAATCAAAGCTCGGCTGCCAACTCCGTCCGTTGTTCTGCGACGCTTCACCGAGTTGGCGGACGGATCCATCGGGAGCCTTGGAGTAGGTCATTCTGACCAGCGAACCTTTCCCCGGCGCAACAAAGTCCTGCCAGTATCCCTCGAGAACCATCGCCTTGCCGTTCCAGCCGCCCTTGAAATCCACACGAGCGCCGCTCGAATCAATCCAGGTCTGCCGCCAAAGCTTCTCGCCGGGAAGGTAAATATTGAGGCTGCCGCCGCTATTCTCCGTCTTGAGCGGCATCCAGTTTTCGCGCACCCCGCAACCGTTGTATACGGCTTCGATGAGGCTGTGCGCGACGAGCTGACTACCACCGGTTGGATAGACGTCCCAACTGCCCACCCAGAAGTCGAACTGCCTGTACTCGGCACTCGCACAATGTTTTGCCGGCGGCGCGCTCGCTGCGGCCGAACCTGGCGGGGAACTTGCGGCAGACATCGTCAGAAACAGGATGGCCCGATATCTCATTTTTGGTCCTCCGCCATTGAGCAACGCGTGGCTTGCGGCACCAGATGAAGCTAGTATAGCCGCAACATGCAGCAAATCTCGTGGCAGGACTTTGAAAAGGTCGAGTTGCGCGTAGGGCGGATCACCAGTGCTGAGCCCTTCCCGCAAGCGCGCAAGCCCGCCTACATTTTGCTGGTCGACTTCGGTCCGCAGATCGGCGTAAAGAAGTCCAGCGCGCAAATCACCCATCTCTATCAGCCGGCGGACCTCGTAGGAAAACTGGTGGTCGGCGTCGTCAATTTTCCCGCGAAGCAGATCGGACCGATTCAGTCCGAGTGTTTGATCACCGGCTTTCATAACAGCAACGGAGCGGTCGTCTTGTGCACTCCCGACCAGGAAGTGCCTCTCGGCGCGAAACTTGCGTAGTTCCCAGACGGCGTACGCTATCGCCCATTGCCCGGAGCAACGACACGACGAAAGTGATGACAGGTGTGCGGGCCCTGGAAGTGGCGCAATTCACCTTCGTTCCCGCCCAGGCGCCCTACTCGCAGCCAAAGGCGTCATCGCTTGATAGCCTGCCGCAGCACCACTGCATGGTTGATGTTGACGTCCTTCGCGGCGTAGAGAAGGGTCACTGGTTCACGCTGGGAACGTTGACGCAAGGCTCTGAGCGCGTCCACGTGTTCTTTCAGCTCCTGGCGGTAACGCCGCCGGAACTCGGTCCACCGCAGCGGATCGTGCTGAAACCATTTGCGCAACTCCGGGCTCGGCGCCAACTCGCGCATCCACGCATCAATACCGGCCGTTTGCTTTTTGACTCCGCGCGGCCACAAGCGGTCGACCAGCACGCGGAATCCATCGGACCGCTCGGGGTCCTCATAAATTCTTTTGATGCGCACACCTGGCACGCCCGCCGCAGTTTGCCCAGGGTCGAATTCGTGCATGAGACAGGCGGGCGAGCTGTACTCCCCACCGCTCTTGAGCGCGGTGTCGTTTGGTTTCCGCCGCTTACGCTTGATCATGGCAATTATCCTCCAATGACTTCTCCCGCCGCCCGCAGCACTTCGGGAACGATCTGCGCGACATCACCCGGCTGCGTTCGGTGGTTGACGAAACAAGCTCGTAACGCGAAGTTGCCACGGATCGAGGCGTTGGACAGGTAGATGCGGCCGTTCTCGATCACCTTTCGTAGAATTGCCGCGTTGAGCTCATCAAGATTTGCGCCCGTGAGACCCACACCGTAACGAAAACACACTGCGCTCAGCTCAACCGGAGCCAGTATCTCCAGTTGCGGGGTAGCGCGAATGTTGTCCGCCAATTGCCGCGCATGTCCGAGATCGGTGCGAATAGCCGTGCGAAACGCGTTCAGTCCGTGATAACGCAACGACAACCAACTTTTCAGTGCCCGAAAACGACGTGACAGCTCCAGGGACTCGTCGAAGAATGCAAACCCTTCGGCCGGGTCCGTATCGAGAACCCGCGCGTACTCTCCTGTGTGTGAGAAGGCTGCGCGGGCACGGTCCGGATCTTTGAACAGTAGAATCCCGCAGTCCACCGGCTGATACAGCCATTTGTGCAGATCCACTGACAGTGAATCCGCCGCACTCAAGCCGCGAAATTTCTCGGGGGCCACCAACGCAGCGGGCAAACCGTACGCACCATCCACATGCAGCCACAAGCCGTATGCCCGACAGATCGCTGCGACCTCCTCCAGCGGATCGATTGCGCCCGTGTTGACGGTACCGGCGCAGGCCACGACCGCAATCACCGTGTGACCGGCGGCCCGGTCCGCGGCAACAGCCGCTTCGAGCGCTGTGGGACTCATCCGAAACTGTTCATCCACGGGTAGCACGCGCAGATTGCGGCGGCCCAAGCCCAGCAGCGCCACCGCCTTAGGTATGGACATATGCGCTTCGCTGGATGCGTAAACTATGCCCGGTTGTGCACCGCACTCATTCGCGGGCAGCCGCGCCTCGCGCGCCATCGCGAGCGCCATCAAGTTCGCCGCAGACCCGCCACCGCACATGCTGCCGGTCATCGTCCCGCAGCCCAATGCTTGCGCTATCCAACCCACAACCTCCCGCTCGATCGTGACCGCGGCCGGGGCAGAACGCCAGGCAGTGACATTTTGATTGAGCACGCTCGCCAGCAGATCCGCCAACGCTGCCACCGGCTCGCCTGACCCCAATACATAACCGAAAAAGCGCGGGCTCGCAGGCCGTGACATCTCTATCACTTGCTCCAGTGCGTCCAGCGCCGCGCTGTGCAGGCCAGCCTCCGGAAGGGGCTCGCCGAAAGCCTCCCGAGTTCGCACAGCCGAGACGCAGGGGTAGGCGCGCACATCAGGCAGCCGAGCGTAATAGTCCGCGGCCAGGGAGGTGATTCGGGCGGCCAACGCCCGGAACTGTGTGTCTGAAATGTCCAATGGATTCATGACATCGGACTCCCATCAGAGCCACAATTCATCAGCCACCGTTCATCAGATATAATAATCATGATAGCCGACAAAGCGCTGTTTTGCGGCGCGCGCCGCGAAACAATCACCCGGCTGGCACGGGAGATCAACATGTTCCTGAAGAATTGCTGGTATGTGGCGGCGCTGGATCATGAGTTGATCGATGGCAGGCTCCTGAGCCGCAGGTTGCTCGGTGAGCACGTGTTGCTATTCCGCGGCGAGAGCGGGAAGGTGTTCGCCCTGAATGACCGCTGTCCGCATCGCGGGGCTCTGCTGTCCCAGGGCCGCCTCGAAGGTGATGCGGTGCGTTGCATGTACCACGGGATCAAGTACGACGGGTCAGGCAAGTGTGTGCAGATCCCCGGCCAGGACATGATTCCGCCGAAGCTGCGTGTGCCCGGCTACCCGGTAACCGAAAGCGGCCCCTTCATCTGGATCTGGATGGGCGAGCCGGCCAAGGCAGATCCGGCGCTCATCGTTGACCTGCCCTATCTGCACGACCCGCAGTGGCGAGGCATCCCGGCGTATCTGCATTACAATGCCAACTACCTGTTGATCGTGGACAACCTGAGCGATTTCTCGCATCTCGCGTTCGTGCACACGCGCACGTTGGGAGGATCGGAGGAATACGCGTTTGTGACGAAGCCGACTGTCGTCGAACGGCAGGAGCGTGGCTTTCGCGTCGAGCGCTGGCATCTCGACAGCGAGCCACCGCCGTTTCACAAAAAGGTGATTCGCGACAAGAGCATCCAGGTCGATCGCCGCAACATCGCCACCATGCTGGTACCTGGCATCTTCACCATGGAGACACTGTTTGCCCCTGCCGGCCAGGGTGCGCAGGCGGGCAATGTCGCAGGCGCCAGGGAGTACCGCAATTGCCAGTTCATGACACCGGAAACCGAGCGTACCACGCACTTCTTCTGGTCGTATCTCAACAACTTCGAGGGCGAGGACAACACGATTTCGCGCTCACTGCTGAACAGCCTCATCGAGGGCTTCATGGAAGACAAGGCGATCATTGAGCGGCAGCAGATCACGCTCGACGAGGATCCGGGTTTCCAGATGCTGGCCATCCTGGCGGATGCCCCGCTCGCCCATTTCCGCCGGGTGCTCGGAAAACTCATCGACGCGGAGCAGGCGGGCCCCAAAGCGACTCCCGCCGTGGCGAGGATGTGACTGCCGCGCTGCCGCGCCCGGGGTCACTTCCTCAGCGCCCCACCTCGACACGAGGTCGGCCTCAAGTAGCGCGCAGCGCAGTCGTGATCGGCAGCCGTGCTGCCCGGATTGCGGGCAGGAGTCCGCCCAACAGCCCCATTCCCAACGCCCACACGATGCCAAGAGCCGCGAGCGCGGGAGTGACCGCGAGTTGAAAGCTGTATCCGAAGGGACTGGCCGCGAGGCCGTTGAAGAGGATCCACGCCAGTACGGCTCCGAGCAGCGCGCCGGGCACCGCCAACAACATCGACTCGCACAATATGGACATAACGATCGCGCCGGACCCGAAGCCGATCGCGCGCAGCGTGGCCAGCTCCCGGCGCCGTGAATCGACGATTGCGTACAACGAATTGACGGCACCCAGCGTGGCGCCAATCGCCATTATCGTACCGACGAAGTAGCTGACGAAGTTGAGAATCGCGTTCAGCGGCTTGAAGTTCTCCTGCACCGCCGCGCTTTCATGCTGGACTTCGATCTTCAGGCTCGGAATGGCGGCGACGGCCTGACGAAACTCAGCAAAAGCCTGCGGGGATTGCAGTCTCACCGTGATCGAGGAGTAAGTGTTGCGGCTGAATGCGGACATGATGCTGTTCACGTCCGCGTACACCACACACTGTTGAGTCTCGCCCGGATCCAAATGTCCAACGATCGCCCAGTCGATACCGCGGATCGGACGCCGGGCGCCGAGCTCGAACCCTACGAACTGGCGCACACAAGCGTTGCTGGCGACGGCTTCATGCAGGCCGCGCTTGAACATGCGGCCGTCCGTAAAGCGAATCTCGGGCCGGGAGTCGGTCAGATTTGGCGTGACTCCGAGGAGGGGGAAATAGATCCGCTTACCCGTCCCGCGCCGGCGTCCTTCGATGAAAATCGTGGATTCCAGGGAAACGATCGGCTCACCATTGGCACCCTTGCGTATGCGCGGCAAGTTGCGGATGGCAGATGCTTCGTCCCTGGAGATACTGCTTTGGCCCGCCCGTCCGCCCGTTGTGATCAGGATCACGCGGTCGGCGCGTACGGTACCCAATTGCTGGCGACTCGCGCCAGTGCCCATGGCGAGCATCGAGACCAACACGCCTACGGCGCAAGTCACTCCTATGATGATCGTCAGAACGGGGGCCAGCCGTTGCGTGATGCCCGCCAGGTTGACGCGCATCAAGGCGAGAAATTGCCGGATGGAGCTCATGCTGCTGACCTAGCGGGTCGTGAGGGCCGTCACGATATTCAATCTTGCGGCCACCGTCGCCGGCACCGCGGCGCTGATTGCCGCTACCAACACAGCAGCTGTCAGTCCGATCGCGATTACGATCATGGGCATCGCAAGGCCCGGTACGACGCGCGAGGCAAACGGGAAGACCAACATTGCGAGGGCCAGCCCACAGCCTGCCGCCGTGATGAAGACCGCTATGGACTCCGCGAGCAGCAGCACAAACACCGTGCCATCCGTAAAGCCCAGTGTCTTGAGAACCGCAAGCTCCGGCGTGCGCTCGCGCGTCGATTGCATCATCATGGTGGCTGTCGCAAACAGCAGCGCCACGAGCACAGCGCCGATGACCGCCCGGATCAGAAAGTTCAGGTCCCCAATCGACTGCATCTGCGCCTGAGCCAGCTCACGCATCGATTCGGAGCGGGTTTCGTTCGCGGAATTGGCAAAGCGGCGGTCGATCTCGTCGGACACCGTCACCGCCAGCCGTGGGTCGGCAATCAAGACTTTGAAATGGCTGACAGTGCCCTTGCCGAGCAGGCGCGCTTCGTCGAAATACGCGTAATTGATCATCAAGACATCGCCCGAAGAGCCCACGTCGGTATCGGTGAAGGTGCCCACAACATCGACTACCCAGGCGGTCGAGCCGTTCATTTGTGCCGGACCGCCCATCAACGGAATGTGATCGCCGACCTTCCAGCCGTACTTGCGTGCCAACTCCACCCTGACCAACGCTCCAGTGCGCAGCTTGCGGAAGGCCTCGACATACTCGGGCGCGACACTGAAAGTGAACGCTGCCAGCCAGTCCCGGTCGGGTGTTATTGCGACGACCCCTACTCTCTGCGCAGGCTTTTGGTAAGTGGCCCCAAACAGTCCAACAGGCTCGACAACCTTCACGCCCGGTACTGATTTGATTTGCCCGATCCCCCCTAAGGGCAAAGAGTCGGCCAGTCCCAGGCGGCTGTGCACGATCAACAGGTCGGCACGGGTGTCGTTGATGGCATGCTCAACGCCGGTTTTCAGGCCCTGCAGCACACCAAACAGCGCGAAGGCGACGCAGACTTGCAGGAAAATAAGGACGGTGCGTCCAGGTTTGCGCCACAGGCCATACCAGATGAGCGGCAAGAATTTCATGCTGCCGGCACACCAACCATGTCGATGCGTGCATCATGGCATCGAAGTCTGCGAGGGCCAACCCTCCCGCGGGCGGCAGGTCCTGGCTCTACGGCCCAGGCTCAGTCTCGAAACCCGAGGCCCCGCGCTTCGCCTGGGGCAGTCGAGGACCTTCGGCAGCTATGCTGCAGATCACAGCGCCGAAGCGGTCAATGAAACATCAGCCCTCTGCCACGCCTTCGCAAAGCGTGCATCCACGGGAGCCGCGTCGCCCGTCTTGCCGGTGGCGCGCAGCGCCTGCGCGAGCCCGAACAGTGACCACCCGTTCTCGGGATTACGGCGCAGATCTTCGCGATACACAGCCTCAGCCTGTGCGCCACGGCCCACTTTAAGGAGCTCGGCGCCCAGCAGGTGACGGGCCGGGAAGAACCAATCGGCAGGTTCGTTGTAGTTCAGTTTATCTTCCTGCCCAACCGCCTCGATCAGCGTCTTGATGGCGCCTTCGTGATCGTTCTCGGCAACCTGAACACGCGATCGGGCAACGTTGGAGGCCAAAGCGAGCACGGCGTGCGCGGTGTTGTTCCCTGCGGCTGCATCAGCGGGAAGCGCTGCACGCAGCTCATCGAGCTCAGCGAGCGTGTGACGAGCTTCGGTAAGGCGATTGTTCGCGGCCAACGCTGCTACGCGGGCAAACAGGTAACCGCCGGTCAGTGCCCTGAGAGCCGGATTCGGCGCCGGCTCGGCGAGAATCTCGTCCCACATGCCAAAGCGCACCATCGCTACCCAGGGCTCCACCCCAAACCAGTCCAAGCCCGGCATGGCAAGCATGGCCGCCTCCGGGAATACGACCCGCATCTGTTTCATAGCCTCCAGCGTCTCGGCCTTCCTTCCTTCCATGGCCGTCGAGTAGCCGAGAAACTGATAGTTATGTGCAACATACATCGGGTAGTAATCGAGCGGCTGACTGCGGCTCAGATAGGCGCTATCGGCCATTGAGGCCTTGCGATTGGCCTCGGCTGCCTCTGCATAACGGCCCACTCTCTGCATGATATGTGCTGGCATGTGCACCAGGTGTCCAGCGGCAGGCGCCACGTCCGCCAAGCGCCCCGCCGACGGGAGAGCCTTCTCAGGGTGCGCAGAGGCTTCCACTGCATGGACGTAGTAATGGTTTGCACCGGGATGCGACGGATACCGCGCGAGAACTGACTCGAGGGTGGCAACGATTGTCTGCGTACCCGGTGCGGGCTTGCCGTCGTTCGACCAGAGCTTCCATGCGTTGACGTTCATCATCGACTCCGCGTACATCGTCTGGATGTCTGAGTCCTGCGGATACCGTTGCGCCACAGCACGCATTTCACTCGCATATGCTCTGAGTACCGGGTCCAGGTTGGATGGGTCCAGTGCCGCGGGACTCGAATAGCGCGCCTTCAGGGCTTTGATCAACGCCTGCTCTGGCGGGCTTGCCTTGTCCAGCAGCTGCAACGCGCGCTGCAGAGTATCGAAAGCAACCTGTGCCCGCGCTTGCGCCATCATCGGCATGTTGTAGTTTGGCCCAACTGTCAGTGCGACGCCCCACAGACAGATCGCACAATCAGGGTCCAACTGCGCTGCCCTCGCGAATGAGCGTGACGACTCGTCGTGATTGAACGCCCACATCAGGCGCATACCCTGGTCAAAGTACTGTTGGGCCTCTGCGGAGGACGTGGGGATCTTGCGATGGAAGGTGCCCAATCCATCGAACAGCTGCGCTCCCCGCGCCCAATCATTGAGACTGACCGGCACCTGCGGCATTGCGCCCATGGGGTGCTCGGAAATCACCGCTGCTGGCGGCGCCGAGCCAGCCGCTGGGCTGGATGGAGTGGGTGTTGGCTCCCGCGGACCCGGAGCCCGTGAGCATGCAGCGCTCGTCAGCACTAGTAAAAGCGAGATTAGCTGCAATGAGCGCCCCATATTCCCTCCGTCACGTCTCGGCCGCACCATACGGTCATCGTCGCCGCTAATAAAGAGCCAGGCCGTGCCCAAGGTGCGGTCCGTAGCAGTCGTAACCGGCGCAAGTGATGTCCGCCGCGTGGACATGCCGAGCCCCCCGCACGTTCTGAGAAGCTGTCCAGTTCCCGCTTCCGCCCTATTCAATTACAATCAGAGAGGAATTCGTAAGATTTCTTAAAGAAACCACGCAAGGACGCCAGCAACTTTGCCCCACCGCATTCCTGTATTTCTATCCAGCGAGCTGAGCAGGCAGCCCGGTTGATGATACAGAGGGGGATCAGTCAGCCCACGCCCTGGTGGGCAGCGTTCACGTTTGCCATACCCGTCGTGTACGGAGTCATTCTGACCCTGTTCGCACGCCGCGTCGGCGTGGCTGACTACGATCAGTTTCTCGTCTTCCACGAATTGCAGTATTGGAACGCTACTCTCTTCGGGCTCGCCAAGCAGTGGAGCCCCGTCATGTGCGCCGGAATGTCACTGGCCGGCGAGCCACAGGTGCCGTTCGGCTCGCTGACCATGTTGTTGAGTTACGTGCTGGGCCCGCTCACCGGGATCGTCGCCGGCACGCTCACCTATCTGGCAATCGGATGGCTGGGTGGGTATCTGTTTGCGGGCCTCTGGCTCAAAGAGCAGCGCGCGCGCCTGCTGGCGGCGTCGCTGTTCATCGGCAACGGCTTCTTCATTTGCCGGATTGCCCATGGGCACCTCGATTTCATCCCGTTTCTGGCCTTGCCGCTCGCGCTTTGGACTCTCCATAAAGCCTCCGACCCGGCGGACCCGACGCTCACGATGGCAAACCGCATCCTCGCCATGCTGCTGCTGGGTTGCCTGTTCGCGACGGTAATCGACGGCTCCCCCGTAGCAATCCTGCACTGGCTGTTTTGGATCGGTGTTTACTCTGCAACCCTTGCCTGGGTGCGTCGATCCGCATTGCCGTTGCTCGTCTTCGCAGGTGCCTGCGCGCTGGCCAGTGTGCTCGATGCCGGATATCTGTGGCCCATGGTCAGCCAGCAGGCGGACTTTCCTCGGCGGACCGCCGACACCTTTACGGGACCTTGGTCGCTGCCTTGGTTCCTGCTCGTTCCCATGCGCGGCAAGCTGTTGCCCGCCAACGGCACGGGCATCGAGCTCAGTGTGTTCATCGGGCCGTTTCTCGCGTTTCTGATCTGGCGTTACAGGCACGCATTGCGCGAAGAGCTGCCGCGGGAACTGCGGCTGCCGCTGCTGGTGGTCAGTGTCATATCGATATGGCTCGGTATGGGCAGCCTGCATGCGGCACATTTTCCAGTCTGGTTGAGCCCATTCGACTGGCTGCGGCCGTTACCCGGCTTCCGCTCGATGGGTGTCACCGGCCGCTTCTGGGGTTTTCTCGCGTTGCCATTGAGTCTGCTCGGCGCGGCGGCGCTTTGGCGCTACCTCCACGTTGAGCCACACTCCAGGTACAGAACTGTGCTGTTAAGTGGTGCACTCCTGACACAACTCGCATTCCAGGGCCAGTCGTTGATTTCGGCCTGGTGGCCGTCTCGCGCGTATGAGGCAATACCGCTGGAAGGGCTCTACAGCGGCAAGCTGCAACAGGTCGAAATGGTGACCATCCCGCCGGGCACAGCCGCGAGTCCGCATCACCAGGGAGAGTTCGTCTCGCCTGTGCGGGGTGTCGTCAACTGCTACGACATGGATGACTTTGCGCACGCACCCGTACACTCCGGTACGAGTCTGATCAGGAACATTGGAGGCACCCAGGCGTCAGCTCCCCCAACGCTCGAGGCAGGATTCGTGACCTGGAACCGCATGCGCATCCAGGTGCCGGCGGCGGCGGGGGCGGTCAATCAGGCAGACTCGCCGCTGCAGATAACATTGAATCAGGCGTATCACAGAGGATGGAGCTCGCCGGACTGCGGGCTTACGCGCGGCGAGCAGGGAAATCTCGTCGCCAACTGCCCCATACACACCCTGCAAGCGAAACCGGTCGATCTGGTGTTTTTTGACCGTGTCAGCGACTTGGGCATGCGGGTGTCCCTACGGGCCATCCGCGCAACGGCCGTTGCACTCCTGGTGTTTGCGCTGTTGAGCGCGATTCCGAGGCGGCGCGCTGTCGCGAGTCCCGCTGCCGACTTGCAGTAACCGGGCAGGCTATTGACCTGAGTAGCGTTCGCCGCTGCAGCGGACCTCGCCGTCCTCGACGAGCTTGTCCAAATGCGCTCGGAGCGATAGCGCTGCCATCTCGTGAAGGACCTTCGGTACGTCGTCGTAGGCGTGTTGCAGCAGCATGTTGATTGTCGCGGGTTCGCCCGCTTGCAAAACAGCCTGCCGCACCTTGTCTTCCCGCCGCAGCCGGTGTTGGATCAGGCGTCCAATCTCGCCGTGCGGACTCTCTATCAAGTACCCATGTCCCGGCGCGAGCACCCGGATATCCAGCTCGAGCAAACGCCGCAGGGACTCCAGGTACGCCCGCATGTTGCCATCGGGGGGCCAGATGACGACCGTAGATCCCTGCATGATGTGATCTCCGGTGAACAGCATTCCATTACCGCTCAACAGAAAACATACATGGTTCGACGCGTGGCCCGGTGTATGTATGGCGCGCAGGGACACGCCTTCGCACTGGATCAAATCGTCCGGCGCGAGGTTCCTGTCCGGATCCAACCTGCAGTCATGATCGGTGAGCGGCGCAGCCATTGCCGCAACGGTTGCGCCGGTCAGGGCCTTGAGCCTGAGAGCCGCCGGCGCGTGGTCGAAGTGGGTGTGGGTACAGGCAATCCAACGGATCCTGCCCGCGCCGGCACTGAGAATGGCCCGGACGTGCGACTCATCGTCCGGACCGGGGTCGACGACGACCATCTCCCGGGTTCCTACCAGGTAGGTATTAGTCCCAGCGCCGGTCATCATGCCGGCGTTAGGTGCAACCAGACGGGTGACCTCGCGGTCGAGGCGCCGTGGGATACCGGGCAGCAAATCGGGGGGACCAGTCACAATAGGAGATTTCCACGAATCGGCGGCTGAGCGCCACAAATTTCATCAGCTGGACGACACCCCTGCAAAGCGTCATCGACGGGGTCGAGCGCAGGCAGACGATGCCGGGCGGCGCGCCCGGAACACACGCATCCAGATAGGCATCAAAGCGCACGCGCCCGAACGCACGCACCCAGATGCGCCTCCACTGCAGCGGTCGTTCGTTCCTCGTCTCCCGTCGCGAGAAGATCCAGCAGCGCACCGCGCAGAACAGCCAAAGCGAGGGCTCGTTCGGTACCACCTGCCCGCGAACGCCGGTGTGCGGCGGGTTGTCGCGCAGCGAGCAGCTCCAGCCAATCATCTACGGTCTTACGCGCAAAATCCGCACAGGGTCCGCTTGGCTCGACGAGCGAACGGGCATAAGTCTCGAGCCACAATGCCAACATCCGGCGGTGTTGCTTGTCACGTAGCCAGTGCCACACCCGCCGCACCACGCTTGCGAAATCCTCCGCAGATCCGGTTGGTGGTATCTGCTCGAGCAACTCCAGCTCCGCGGCGCGGGCACGGGCGAGGAGTGCCTGGACGAGGCCCTCTTTCGAGCCGAACAGGAACAGCAACACGCGCGGGCTCGAGCCGATCGCCTGCGCCAGTGGGCGCAGCGACAAGCTCGTCAGGCCGTGTTGCAGAACGTACTCATAGGCACGCTCCAGCAACTCGAGTTCGCGCGCCGAGGAGACTCGACTTTCAATCCGCATTGCACTACATTGACTGAAACGGTCGTTTCAGTCAATGGAGCATGGTATGAGTGACCCGCAAGTAAAGATCCGCGCGCTCGGTGCCGCCGGCGACCTGGGATGGGTCGTCATGGCCCACGGCGAGATCTACGCAACCGAGTTCGGATGGGATACGAGTTTCGAGGCGCTCGTCGCGCGAATTGTCGCGGACTACGCCGCTCAGCATGACGAGGCTCGCGAAGCGGCCTGGATCGCGGAGCTGGATGGCCGCAGAGTGGGCTGCGTGTTCTGCGTGGCGGCGGATGCAACCACCGCGCAGTTACGAATCCTCCTGGTAGACCCGTCCGCCCGCGGTCACCATGTGGGCGGACGGCTGGTGGACGAGTGTATTTCCTTCGCGCGCAGCGCTGGTTATGAAAGAATGAAGTTGTGGACGAACCATCCGCTCGCCGCGGCCCGTAAGGTCTACCTGGCGCGCGGATTCACGCTCCTCTCGGAAGAAGCCCATCAGAGTTTTGGAGCCGAGTTGATCGGCCAGGTCTACGAGCTCGACTTTCGACAGCCGCCCAGGTCGCAGCCCGAGCGCCGGCCGCTACCCCAGGAGCCGGTCTGACCGGCTCCTTTAGTTGGAGAGCCAGCCATGACGGTGATCATTCTCTCTCTACTGATGGGCATCGTCGCGGGCCTGCGCACGATGACCGCTCCGGCCGCGGTCGCCATTGGCGCGCGTTACGGATTGATCGCGGTTGCCGGCACTCCGCTTGCGTTCATGGGATACACGTGGACGCCCTGGATCCTATGCGTGCTGGCTGTTGGTGAGCTGATTACGGATCAGCTGCCGACGACCCCCAGCCGTAAGGTGCCCATGCAATTCGGTGCGCGAATCCTGTCAGGAGCGCTGGCTGGCGCGACGTTAGCGGCGTCGCAAGGCTTGCTCGTTGCGGGCGTCATCGCCGGGATCATCGGCGCAGTGGTCGGTACCCTCGGTGGAGCTGCATTTCGCGCACGCCTGGCTGCTACTTTCGGCAGGGACCTTCCCGCGGCGTTGATCGAAGACGGTATCGCAATCGGCGGCGCAGTACTCATCGTCCTCGCATAGTCAGATTGCAACGTCGGGCAACCGCTCAGGTTGGCCGCAAGCCGCCGCAAACATCGTGGTCGCAAACACCGTGTTCGAATTCGAGCTGGTGATCCGCGACTCGACCTCAGCGGCGCGCCACCGCACTGCGCCGTGGCCTCATGATAGCGCTGTCACTCGAAAGCCCGCTCGATAAAAGTTTCAGCTTCCGCTAGGGCAATAATTATGATTTAGTAGCCATGTCAGCGCTAACATTCTGGGGGCTCTGGTGGACTGGCATGCGCTCTTCGAGCGGTGTGGCGGCGCAATGCCGACGCGCGCGCTGCTCTTATCGGTATTGATGCTCTTCGGGTCGCCGCAGTCGTCACAGGCCGAGGCCCGTGGGACGAGCGATGTCCACCCGGCAGATTGGCCTACCCTGCCCCGCGCAGTTCCCGCACAGCCGGATGTCGAGAAGTTTGTCCAGCAGTTGCTGGATGCAATGACACTCGAAGAGAAAGTAGGGCAACTCATCCAGGCCGATATCGCTTCGATCAAGCCAGCCGACCTCGCACAGTATCCTCTGGGTTCCATCCTCGCCGGTGGCGGCGCTGCCCCCGGCGGCGACGTACACGCGACGGGCGCCCAGTGGCTCGAGCTCACCGATGCGTTTTTTCGGGCCTCCACGGGCACCCGCGGGCGGCGGAGCTCATCGGCTCACCCGCCCATCCCTATTCTCTTTGGCATCGATGCAGTGCACGGACACGCAAAAGTGCGCGGCGCCACTATCTTTCCCCACAATGTTGGACTCGGCGCCGCACATGATCCCGCGCTCATCGAAAAGATCGGGCGTGCAACCGCCGAGGAAGTGGCAGCGACCGGCATAGATTGGACGTTTGCGCCAACAGTGGCGGTCGTACGGGACGTACGCTGGGGCCGCTCCTACGAAAGTTATTCCGAAGATCCGGCCATCGTTGCCGACTACGCCCGGGCCATGGTGACCGGAGTGCAGGGCAAGCTCGGAACCGCGGATTTTCTTGCACCGGGTCATACACTCGTGTCGGCGAAGCATTTCCTCGGCGACGGTGGGACTATCGCGGGGCGCGATCAATTCAACAACCTGGCCGACGAGGGCACTCTGCGAGAAGTGCATGCCGCGGGCTACACGGCCGCAATATCCGCAGGCGCTCTGATCGTGATGGGATCCTACAATGGCTGGCACGGCGTCAAGATGCATGCCAATAAGCCTCTGTTGACTGACGTACTGAAGGACCGATGGAACTTTCCGGGCTTCGTCGTTGGCGACTGGAACGCGCACGAGGAGATCCCCGGCTGCACCAAACTCTCCTGCCCCGAGGCCCTGAACGCGGGTCTCGACATGTACATGGCGCCCGATAGTTGGAAACAACTCTACACGCACGTTCTCGAGCAGGTCCGCTCGGGCCAGATCGCGCAGGCGCGCGTGGACGATGCAGTGCGGCGCATCCTGCGCGTAAAAGCCGTGGCGGGCGAGTTCAAGAAGCGTCCGCCGAAGGACCGGTCTGTCTCCAGGCAGCTTGCCACCATAGGCTCCGCGGCCCACCGCGAGATTGCCCGGCAGGCCGTGCGCGAATCACTGGTACTGCTGAAGAACAACGGCCACGCCCTGCCCCTTGATCCGCACTCCCGCATTCTGGTGACCGGCGCCGGCGCCGATGACATCGGCATGCAGAGCGGCGGCTGGACAGTTGACTGGCAAGGCGATCACAACACCAACGCCGACTTTCCGGGAGCCACTTCGATTCTGGCGGGCATCCAGGCCGCGGTGCGCGCGGCCGGCGGCGAAGTGACCACCCGGGTCGAGGACATCAACACCCAGAAGCCGGCGGCAGCCATTGTCGTCTACGGAGAAACGCCGTATGCGGAGTTTCAGGGTGATCGGGAGACACTGGAATTCTCCGCGCCCGCGCAGCTTGCAACACTGAGCAAGTTGCATGCGGCGAAAATCCCGGTGATCAGCCTGTTCATTTCCGGCCGGCCCCTGTGGGTCAACCGGGAGCTCAACCTGTCCGATGCGTTCGTTGCGGTGTGGCTGCCGGGCAGCGAGGGCAACGGCATCGCGGATCTGCTCTTCAAGCCACTTGCCGGGCACGCGGCCCGCGACTTCACGGGACGCTTGAGCTTCTCCTGGCCGTCGACCGCGATGCCTGTGGTCTTCGATTCGGACAACACGGTCCGTGGGGCGCTGTTTCCGCGGGGATTCGGACTCTCACTGGCGAGCTCAGAGCAGCTTGCGCGGCTGCCAGAAGACCCGCAGATCCCGGCCTTCTACCGGGACCGGGACACGCTCTTTCATGCCGGACATGTCACGGCTCCGTGGTCGCTCTATGTTTCCGATCCGCTCGCGGAAGTCCGAGTCACGATGCAGTCACAGAACAGTCCCGGCACGGCGGTCACCGCTCAACTGACGTCTCAGGGGGTACGAGCCACCTGGTCGGGACAAGGCACAGGGGAATTTCGAATCGGCGGACGACCTATCGGTTTACAGACGTTGTCTGCCGGCGCTCCGGCCCTGCGCCTGCACTACCGCATCGACGAGATGCCGCAGCAGCCAGTCATTCTCACCATGCGCTGCGAGGGACCTGCCGGATCGCCGGCTCCGGCCGCCGGCAGTACGGCTACAGGCGTGAAACGCTGCGGCATGGAAGAAGGTGAAGGCGTTGACCTTACACAATCCTTCCGCTCCGCGCAGGCCGGCTCCTGGGTAACATTGACGGTCCCACTCACTTGCCTTCACCGTGGGAACGGGAACTCAGAACTGGTCAGTGCTCCCTTTGCACTGGAAAGCTCCGGCCGGCTGGACGTGAGCTTCGACGACATACGGCTCGTTCGCGATCCGACGGCGGCCTGTCCGCCGCGCAGACCCTGAACGCATCAGCCTCAGGGTGCCGTCCAGGGACGGACAGGCACAAAAATGGCCGCAGGCCATTTTTCTAATAGACTAGGCTCGATGACGAAGCCTTCCCAACCCGCGACGCTCGAAGACGTAGCTGCGCTCGCCGAAGTGTCGGCAAAGACCGTTTCGCGGGTCGTCAATGCCGAACCGACGGTCAGTGAGAAGACCCGCGAACGGGTGCTGCGCGCAATCGAGCTCCTCGACTACAAACCTAACTTGAATGCCCGCATGTTGGCGGGCGAGCGCTCCTACCTGATCGGGTTGTTTTACGACAAGCCCGGTGACTACCTCACAAATTTCCACGCGGGCGCGGCGGACCGCTGCCGCGAGTCGGGCTACCACCTCATGCTGGAATCCTGGGACCGGGACAGCCCGCAATTCACCCGCCAGGTCTCAACGCTGCTGCGGCAGATGCGCCTGGATGGCGTCATTCTCCTGCCGCCCCTGAGCGATGACGTTCTGATCGGCAACACATTGCGGGACGCTTCGGTTCCAACCGTGCGCATTGCCCCACGCGACCACATTGACGGCTCGCCCTCGATCGGTATCGACGACTACCTGGCAGCGCGGCAGCTCACGGCGCATCTGCTCAGCCTGGGACACCGGCGTATCGGCTTCATCCTGGGAAAGCCCGGACATGGAGCCACCGAAGAGCGCTATCGCGGCTTCGCGGACGAAATGCGGGCGCAAAACGCGCCCATCGATGCATCTTTGGTGGAGACTGGAAATTTCGTCTTCACGGACGGCGTGGCCTGCGCGCAGCGCCTGCTGAACGTCAAAAGCCCACCCAGCGCAATCTTCGCGAGCAATGATGACATGGCGGCGGCCGTTATCTCGGTCGCACACAAGATGGGGCTCGAGTTGCCAACTCAACTGTCGGTGGTTGGGTTTGACGATGCGCCCGTTGCAACGATGATCTGGCCCCTGCTGACGACCGTTCGCCAACCAGTCATGACCATGGCCCGCCTGGCGGCAGAGCTGATCATCGAGAACTCCCCGCGGCGCCTGGGTTGGCCGAGCCCCCTGCCGCACCGGACACTGGACTTCGAGCTGCTCGTGCGCGATTCGACGACCGCCCCAAGTCAATAGGCGAGCGGAACCCCGCAACGCGGGCCGCGCTGCTTGTAGAATCGGAAGTTTCAGGTCGAGGGATTCACCCGGATGAAACGCTTCCTGCTCGGCTGCGCTGTGTTGTGTGCGGCTGCCTCCATTTACGGCGCTCCAAAGCAAGCGGTACAGAACTGCGGCACGGATGTCTGCGGCGCCGAAGTCCAGGTGCCCGCGGCTGGTCACGAGCCGCAGGTCTCACCTGATGAACCGGGCTACGCCCAGTGGCTCGAGGAGCGCTCCATGCTGCACCAGGCGGAGGTACTGGCGCAGCGATTTTCGGGCGATTCGGCGCAATGGCAGCGGCCATACGGAGTCCCCCAGCCCCGTGCGGCCTCGGCCCGGGCGTCTGTCTGGTTTACGGCCTACCCTGCGGCGACAATTCCCGCAGCGCCGGGCGAGACGGTCCTGGCAACTCTTGCCGATGAGCGGTTGTGGAGCGCCTTCCAGGCGATTGGGATCCAGGGCGTTCATACCGGTCCCATGAAGCGCTCCGGGGGGATCAACGGTCTCACCTACACACCCTCCGTCGATGGCAATTTCGACCGCATCAGCTTCGGGATCGATCCGGCCTTTGGCAAGGAAAATGACTACAAGAGTCTGGTCGCGGCAGCGCAGGCGCACGGAGCCATTGTCATCGGCGATGTGATTCCGGGACACACCGGCAAAGGAGCGGATTTCCGCCTCGCCGAGCGTGCGTACCGTGATTACCCTGGTATTTACCACATGGTGCGCATCCAGCCCGCCGACTGGGGACTGTTGCCTGCGGTGCCTCCAGGACACGACTCAATCAATCTCAGTCCCGCTACCGTCAACGCCCTGCAAGCCAAGGGCTACATCGTCGGGATGCTCTCGTCGAAGATCTTCTACGAGCCCGGGGTCAAGGACTCCGATTGGAGCGCCACGGACTTCGTCCGCGGTGTAGACGGCGTGTACCGCCGCTGGGTCTACCTGCATTATTTCAAGCAAGGCCAGCCCACGTTGAACTGGCTGGACCCGAGCTTCGCGGCGCAGCGGCTCGTCATTGGTGACGCCGTCCATGAGCTCAGCGTTCTTGGGGACGGAGGGTTGCGCCTCGATGCAAACGGCTTGTTGGGAATCGAGCGCGACCCGAAAAACGGGCGCGTCTGGTCGGAAGGGCATCCCCTTGCCAACACGTCAAACCAGCTCATCGGCGACATGGTGCGTAAGCTCGGAGGATTCACGTTCCAGGAGCTCGCCCTTGCGTTCGAGAACGTACGGGAGGCGAAAAACGGCGGCGCGGATCTGTCCTATGACTTCGTCACACGCCCGGCCTACGAGCATGCGCTGCTGACAGGCGATGCCCAATTCCTGCGCCTGATATTCCAACTCATGCGCCAGTACGACATCGATCCGGCAGCGCTCATCCACGCGCTGCAGAATCATGACGAGCTGACGATGGGCTTGGGCCACTTCGTCACTCATGCGGATGACATGTTTACGTTTCACGGCAGCCAGATGACGGGAAAGCAGGTACGCGACACCGTACAGTCGGAAATGTACGCCCGCCTCCTGGGGCCGAATGCGCCCTACAACCTCAAATTCGGCGATGGCGTCGCGAGTACGACGGCCACGATCATCACGGCCACACTGGGCATCAAAGACATCACGAAGCTGACGGCGGCGGACGTCGAGAAGATCAAACGCCTGCACCTGTTGCTCGCCTTCTATAACGCATTCCAACCCGGCGTGTTTGCCCTTTCCGGCTGGGACCTGGTGGGCGCACTGACGCTGCCGCCCGAGCTCGTGAAGAGCCGGCTCGCAGACGGCGACACCCGTTGGATCAACCGGGGTGCATACGATCTGATTGGCTCGAATCCCAAGGCGACGCGGTCGATGGCCGACATGCCAGTGGCCGTCGCGCTATACGGTCCACTGCCCAGGCAGCTCAAAAAACCGAACTCCTTCGCATCCCAACTGGGACGCATGCTGAAGGTGCGCGCGGATCTGCATTTGTATGCGGGCCGGCTGGCCGACGTGCCCGCCGTTCAGTCGAAGGGTTTGCTGGTGCTGGTCCATGAGCTGCCGGAGAGCTCTGATCTGGAGGTCACGGCGATCAACTTCGGACCCACGCCTGTTGATGAGTCCGTGGCTGTTGCTGGCGCCGCCCACAACTCGAGCGCGGCCGACCTGTTGGATTCCAAGCTGCAGCCGGCAGCGCTCGACGCGGACGGCAAGTTACGCTTGAGCCTCAAAGGGTTCGAGGGCAAGGCGCTGCGGGTCAAGCGCGAATCACAGTGAGGCCGGCACGCTCATAAGGCGCCAGCGCTTCCGCGGAAATTCCGGGTTCCACGATGATTCCGGCGACATCCGCCGTCGTCCCAATCACGTAGGGCGAGGCAGCATTGAGCTTTTCGGCCGAGACCAACACGTAGGTCTCCGCAGCGGCGCCGATGAACGCACGCTTGACGTGCGCTTCTTCGAGATCGCCGGTGCTCAGGCCCGCCCGCGGGTGGATACCCGTTACGCCCATGAAAAACAGATCGGTGCGAATGCGCCCGATGGCCTCGATCGCCGCGGCGCCGACCGCGACGACGGAGTGTTTGAACAGCTTTCCGCCGATCAGCACGACTTCGATGCCGGGATGGTCCATCAGCGCCACCGCGATGGTCGGACTGTGGGTCACGACGGTGGCTTGCAACTCGAGCGGCAGATGTTTCGCCAGCTGCGCGGTGGTAGTGCCGCCATCCAACGCGAGTACCTGACCTGGTTTCACCAGCTTCGCTGCCGCCCGGCCGATCGCCACCTTGCCGTCGGGTGCGAGCTGCTGGCGGGCCGCAAAGTCGCCAACCGCCGGCGATGCCGGCAGCGCGCCACCGTGCACGCGCTGCAGTCGGCCTTCGCTTGCCAACTCCCGTAGATCGCGGCGGATCGTATCCTCCGACAGCCCCAATTCCTGGCTCACCGACTTCGCGACGATCTGGCCCGTGCTCTTGAGAATCCCGAGCAGGTATTCCTTGCGCTGGCTGGTCAGCATGGGCTCATTCTGCACGAATTTTCTTGACCCTGCACGTTTATGCACGATAGTCTCCGCTTAACACAGCACAGCCTTTGGAGGCGGTAATGGCCACAAACCCCTCGATCGAAGTTCTCAACACGGAGGTACTTTCCGACAACTGGTATGTACTGCGGAAGGTAACGTTCCGCCTCCGTAAACGCGATGGCAGTTGGGAGACACAGAGTCGTGAGGCGTACGACCGTGGAAACGGCGCGACCATCCTGCCGTACGATCCATCACGCGGGACCGTGATACTCACCCGGCAGTTTCGGTTGCCTACCTTCGTCAATGGGAATGCCTCGGGGATGCTGATCGAAACCTGTGCCGGCCTGCTGGACAGCGAGAATCCCTGGCAGTGCATTACACGTGAGCTGCGCGAAGAGACCGGCTTCGAGCTTCACAACGTGCGAAAGGTGATGGAAGCCTACATGTCACCCGGATCAGTCACCGAGATTCTGCACTTCTTCGTGGCTGAATATACCCCCGCCCAACGGGCAAGCATGGGAGGCGGCGTCGAGGAGGAAGACATCGAGGTGCTCGAGCTGACGATCGACGAAGCCGCGGCCAGAATCGCCTCGGGAGAGATTCGCGACGGTAAAACGATCATGCTGCTGCAGTATGCAGCGCTGCATATTTTACCGGGGCGTTCGCTACAGCCGGCCCTTGCCAGCGAGATCGCGTCGGCCCCGACCGGCCGGCCGCCCACCTGCGCCACACCTCGGTCGTGACTGGGCCAGCCGCCACCTCTATCACCGGCACCTGTGCAAAAAAGGATGCGGCGGTCGGCAGCCCTTTCGGCTAAACAACCACCGCATCCACGCCGCGGCAGCGCGGCTAGAAGTGGTATCGCACCGTAACGTTGACTTCACGTCCCTCGAGCGGCCGCGCCAGGATCGTACCGCCGCCGCCGGCCGCAGAGCCGAAGATGCGCGAGTTGCTCTCCGTCAAGCCCAGCTCGTTGGTCACGTTCGTGCCTTGAACGCGCAGCTCCCAGTTCTCTGCATAGTTCGCAACCACGCCGAAGTCCAGAGTGTCGTAGGTACCCAGCTGCTGCAGGCCCGACTGATCCTGGGTGTGCGCGCCGACGTGACTGTACGTCAGGAAGGACGTGACATCACCCCAGCCGAACGGAATGGTATAGCTCGGCTGCACGGCTATGCGGAACTTCGGCTGACGCTGCAGCTGCTTGCCGTCCACCGGAGCGCAGCCTTTGACGCCCGTGACCGTGTTCGTATACGGGAAACACGCGAAGAAGCCCGAGTAAATGCCATCGAGGTAGTTGCCGATCAGCCCCAGCTTGAAGTGCTCGATCGGGCTGAGCACGATGTTGAAGTTGACACCCTTGGAATCCGAACCGTAGGTGAGCTTGTCGCCGACCGGCACGCCAGCCCCGTCGGTGGGTTGATACTGCAGGCCCGCGAAGGATTTGTGATAGAGCGTGATGTCCGCAAACACCAGACTGGACTGGAACTTGAAGCCGATCTCCTGGTTCTCGACAGTCTGGGTCGGCACCGGCGCGTAGCCGTATTTGTTGAACGTGGAGTTGTTGTCGTTACGCAGGCCGTTGTCGAAGTCCAGGTAATGGTAGCCCCGGTTGACCCGGCCATACACACTCATGTGGTCGGTGATCTCGAAGTTCGCGCCAAGCGTCCACGGCACGCGAGTTGGATTGTAGTTGTAGGTCGTAAACGTACCGTTGCACCGCACGGCGGTGTTGTCGTAGACCGTCAGCGGATTGTTGTCGAGATTGACCGTGGCGAGATTGCAGGTGCTGTTGCTCGCGTTGATGTGTTCGGCCCGCGCTGAGCCGTCGAACAGCCATGGCCCGAGCCGCCATGAATCGGAGAAATACCCCGCGACATGCGTGGCGGCGCCCTCCTCGGTGATGTTGTAGCCGCCGTTGAAATCGAAGCCTTGCGGGTCGAACTTCTGCAGTGTCAGCCCGGTGGTCGGATCCACGTAGCTGACCGTGATCGGCCGCGCATTGGGCGTGTTCGTCATCAGCATCTGGTTGCCGAGCGACCACTTATCATTATCGGTATAGCGCGCGAGATACAGACCGAGGGTCGCCGTATTGCCCGGGAAGATTTCCTTGTGCAGCCGAAGGTCATTGTTGACCGAGAACAGGCGTTTGTGAATGAACCACCAGCCCTGGTGAATGACACTCTGATTGGGATCGACGGCACCGCCTCCCACGTAGGTCGCGGTTGCCGAGCCGGCCGGCAGCGCGTAGCCACCGAAATCGGTCGAGCCATACAGCTCATCGTTCAGCGTCGCCGGATTGCTGCCCGAGAACAGTGCATTGGTGTCCATGTTCCCGCCGAAGAACAGGAACTTGTCGGAGACCTTGAAACCGCCCGGAAGGTCGAGATCCGCGTTGAACCCGGCGAAATGCACATCAGCGCCACGTCCATTCGCCAGGTCTGCGTTACCGCCGGATCCGCCCGGATATGTCGGCAAATAGACGTGTTGCATGGCCTTGCTGTAATACGTGTCGGTCAGTGGGTCGAACCCCGGATAGGCCGAAAACTTATCGCTGCCCTGCTGGATGAGGGGAATCGGCGTTATGAACTGGTTCTTGTCGTGCAGCACGCGGCCGTAGAATGTCACCGAGCCGATGTCCATGTCATGGGAGAGGGTCGCCGTGAACTGGCCGCCATTGTCGGCCGGAAACTGCGGATCGCGCACGCCGTGGTTGTAGCGGTAGAAACCGCCGGCACTGCCATACCAACCGTCCGCGAGCTTGCCGCCGTAGAAGGTGTCAACCCGATACAGTTGCTCGGAGCCGTAGGTAAAACTCATGCTGCCGCTCGGCTTATCGGTGCCGCGCCTCAGGATGTAGTTCGCGGTCGCTCCCGGCTGGCCATCGGCAAACACCACCGAGGGGCCGCCCTGGACGATTTCGACGCGCTCCACCGTCTCGTCGAGGCGGATCGCCGAGGTTCCCTCGAAGAACGACAAGGTCGGTGCGCCATAGACCGGCGAGCCCATGATCTGGTTGGTGAAGTACGGCGCGTCGCCACCGCCGGGGAAGCCGGCGATCTCGATGTTGGCGCCTGTCTGGCCGCCCGTGGACTCGGGCCACAGACCCGGCGACACTTTCAACAGATCCGCGGTGCTCTTCGGATTCGCCATCTTGATCTCTTCCGCGTTCACAGACGTGATCGCGTAGCTCGCATCGAGCTTGCGCACCGCGGTAGCAGTCGCCGTCACGACGACCTGTTCCAACTCGTTAGTGGATGTCGGGGCTGTCGCCCCTGCAGCGGGTTCCGCGCCCTCCACCTGTGGTTCGGCGGCCCACACGCCGTACGGCGCGGCTGCAGCAATCGCAATCATTGCGAGGCTGAGACGGCCCCGTTGAAACGGCCGGGTAACCCGCCCGCGCTTGCCTCGAAAGTGCGCTGTCATGTTCATCCCCCCTGCAAGTAGAACTTGCGAATGCCCGTGACCGGGTGTTGACTCGCTGCGGGGTATGTTAAGTCACCCCCGCCGTATCTGCCAAGCCACTTCCGTCATCGCTGTATCAGCGCGTATTTGCACAGTTAGTTGATTTTTTGCCACGCTTGCTGAGCGCATCACCCGAAGGAGGTATTGCGCACGCTCAAACCCCTGCGCCTGCAGGGTCAGGAACCTTGAACTCAGGCGCAACTGGCGCATGGAGCTGCGCTTAAGTTCGTGTTGCCACTCACCGGCTGCTGACTATCGACTGATACCGCTACCACCCGGCGAACCGGCCGGATGCGGCATGTAACGTGACATTGATGCGCGCGGTTACAGCAGCTGCAGATTGTCACTCTGCTTACGCAACTGACCCAGAAAACTCTGCAGCTGCTCGACCCGTTCGGGAACCTGCTTCTTCCCCGCCGGCGACAGAACACGCGGCGGAACCTTCGCAAGGTTAGACTCGAGCATCGGAACCACCTCAGGGCCTGTAGGGTTCCCGCCGTGCGCATCCACCAACCCGAACACCCGGGCCACGCCGATCGCCCCGAGCCAATCGAGTGCGTCGGCGTCATGCAGGTACAGGGCTTCGGCGCCAACCGGAGTCCGATCGAACATGTGGGTCCGAATGGCGCCACGAACGGCTTCGATCTTCTTCATCGGAAAGCCGGTGTTCTTCAACACTGTATCGACGATTGCGGCACCCTGGTCGGCATGGTCGACGTTTGACTTCTGCCAGGGCTCGAAGGCACCAATGTCATGAAGGTAGGCAGCGGCATAGAGCACATCGTCGTCCAGCTTCACGCGATCCGCAGCCGCGAGCTCCCGCGCCAACTGGTAATCGCGCCGGGCATGCGAATACCCCCACGCCGGATTTTTGAAATGTTCCTCCGCAAACTTCGCGATAACGCTGCGCCACGGCGGGGAATCGTCCGAGCAAGCCGCCAGCGCACCCTGCTGCAGCCCGAACAGAGCCGCAATCCCCGCTGTCAGGCAGATCAGCCGCAACATGCTTTGAGCTGCATTTGAAGACATTGTCATCTCCTCAAGGACAGGCGGGAGGCCATACCTCGTGAGCGTCGAGGCGCCAGATGAAAAATTCTCCGGAGAGCGGCTCGCCGGTATCGCGCGCAAACATCAATGAGTGGCCGCTGGGTGAGAACAACGCACCGATCTCGCTGCCATTCACGTTTATCGCCGGACCCAGCAAGGTGCGAGGTGACCATTGGCCATCCGCCCAGTTCGATATGAACATACCGCGATCGGCGTTGAGAATGAGCAGTTTGCCGTCCGGCGAAGGCAACGGCTCATATTCGTCGCCTGCCGTGTTGATTGCCGGACCTAAGTTCTCCACGGCCCATGAGCCCGTGCGAATCTCCTTCGCCCGCCAGATGTCATTTTTCCCGAGCCCACCGGGGCGGTTGGAACCGAAGTACAACCAGCCATCCGGGCCCGGACGTGGAAACCACTCCGCTTCCGATGAGTTCACCGGTGCCGGCAACCTGACAGACTCCGACCAACTGCCATCAGTGCGGCGGTCGGCTTTCCAGATGTCGAGATCCTTGCTCTGGGTGGTGCCCGCGGCCCGCGTGGAAATGAAGTACACGCTGCGACCGTCGGGGGTGAAGTAGGGATCCGCCTCCACACCCTTTCCGGCGAAGGGCGCGTCGTGAGGGACGGACCATCCATGGGCGACCGAGCGGTCAGCGACGACCGAGCGGTCAGCGACGACCGAGCGGTCAGCGAGGGAATCCCCAGCGGGGAGGGAATCCCCAGCGGGGACTTCACAATGCGACGTCAGGATGCGCCAACCCGAGAACTTCTTCGAGCTTCGAACGAAGTACAGCTCACCGGTCTTCGGGTCGAAGGCGGCATGCGACTCGAACAAGTCGCTGGACACCCCTTGGGGAGTCCAGCGCTCGACCCGCTCGGGAGCGGGCCCGGCATTGACGGTACCCAATGCGCTCACGCCCAGCAGGATGTTGATCATCAGTTGCAACGATGCACCCTCGCACCCTCAGGGTTTGGCAGGGCCACCCGGCGGCGGGGTGCCGGCCCCAGCCCAGGCAGGGCCGGAGAACTCCGCCTCGATCGAGAACTCAACAGCGTCACTGACTCCCATGGTCGAGCCAGGCTGTGGAATACCGTACGCGATGCCGAAGTCCGAGCGCTTGAGCGTCCCGTGCGCTGAGAAACCAATGCGCGCATGCGGATCCATTGGGTGGCCGATGTAGCCGCCATTGTAAGTCGCATCGAGTACGACAGGATGCGTCATTCCATGCAGGGTCAGATCACCGGTAATACGCATCCCATTGTGTCCTACAGGCTCGACACGCGTCGAGCGGTAGGTGATCTTCGGGAACTGTCCCGCGTTGAGCCACTCCGCGCCACGCAAAGCTGCAACGAATCCCGGTGGAGGATTGTCGGGCGTGATGGATGCGGGGTCGATCGTGACTGTCACCTGGGATGCCGCCGGCTTTGCCGGATCAAACTGCAGTTTGGCGTCGAATCGCGTGAAGCGCGCAGTCCAGTGCGAGAATCCGAGGTGGTCGACGCGGAAGATCAGACTCGCGTGCGGCTTGTCCAGACTGTAGCTGCCGGCCGGCACACTTCCCGTGCCGGCTTGCGGAACGGCATCCGCGCCGTATGTCAAATGAGGCGCGGCGGCGCAGACGCCAGCGGCCAGAACGACGTGCATCAAAGTCTTCTTCATGGGTCTCTCCGTTTGGGTGTTCCCAGGACGCACGAAGAGGGCCCTGTCCGACACCGGATCGGAAAGATCTCAAAGAGAGTCGCGGGAGTGCAACCTCCGGCGAAGGTTGCGGAGCGCTGCCGGGCTGTGGCGGCCCGGCAGTTGCTTGCTCGATGAATGCCGCTCGATGACTAAGTCACCTGACTAGTCAACCAGTCGCGCCACTCCTGCGCGCGTTGCGGGCATCCGAGGGCGGGTACCGCATGTTTTGCGCGCGCCAGCGCTCGAGCCACGACGTCTAATGCGGTACGTGGGTTCCCGTGCCACCGCGACGCGACCGCGCTTGGCCCGACGGCTCATCTGCAGACGCGCCCTCCATCAGTTCGCCCTTGCGAGCCGCGAGCCGTTCTCCCAAGGCATCAAGATCCATGTCCGATTTGCGCGCTTTGGCAAACATCCCGTCCCGTTTTTCCTCCTCGTTGACGTGATGCTTGATCATCTCGGACAGAACTTTCACCTTGGCATCGTAGTATTCGTCATTGGGCCCGGATGCCTCGATTTCCGCTATGAGTCGCTTTGCACCCTCGTGCTCGACTTGCGCCTCATGATGGATGTCCTCTTCTTCCGTCGCCTCCAGGAAGGCCGGATAGAAGATCTCCGCCTCGATCTGGGTGTGCACCTTCAGAGCCTGGCAGCACTGCTGCGCCAGCCGCTGCTTGCGATCATCCGAGCGCGTCGACTCGAATTGCTCAAACCACTCTTCCACCTGCCGGTGGTCGGCCTTCAGCAGTGCGATCGCGTCCTGTTGCACAGCAGGAGACCGCGCGCCGGAGCGCCGTTTCGCCGCTTTCTTCTTCGCCTTAGCCATGACTGCTCCTCGTTGTTTGCCGGTTGCTTGCCCACCGAAAGTCAACGGGAGATCAGCGCTATAGTTCCCGACTGAGTCAGCCCGCATTCTTCCATTCGCCCCTGACATTCATGACTGCCAGACAGACCTGCAAAGCAACCAGCGCATACGCCCGGGCGTGAATGCCCCAGATGACCCACAGAACATTGCTGACGAGGAAGAGCCAGAACCCCACACTCCGGCGCTCACGTCTCGTCGAGGCCACATACCAGGACGCCGCGACCGTAACGATCATGGCCGGCCACTGAAGCAGGTCTATGGCGTTCATTTTCCGCGGTCCCAAGAGAGGCCACCCACAGTGGTCTCGAGTTGATGAAGCGCCGCTCACTGCAGGGCATCTGCCACGCAGTCGCTCAGCTGGCCAGCAGTGTCGCTGACTGAGCCGCTGGAGGCGTCGGGACAGCCGCAGCCGTGCCGGTTATATTGTGGTGACATAGCTTGCGTTCACACCCTCAGAACGTAAAGTTGGTATCCGGAAGCAGGACCCTGCGTAGGATGACGAACCGCGGAAGCAGTCTTCGGACCTGCTCACTGTCCAACGAGGTTTCAGACATGCCGGAGTCGAACAGGTTTGAGGCATTGCTCCTGCTGCTGATGTCGCTCATCTCGATTGTGGCGGATTTGCTGAGCGCCGTCTGACGGCTGCCGCCGGTGCCCTGGGCGGGCGCCTGCAGGCATTTTCCAAGCACCCCGCGCCAATCGCTGCGACAATGCACGTTCAGCAGTCTTGCAGGACAGCCCCATGGCATACCAAGAGCGCGCCGGCCTCCGCGTCGCGCAACCATTGCTGGACTTTGTAGAACGCGAAGCGTTGCCGGAAACCGGTGTCCAGGCCGCCACGTTCTGGCAAGGCCTCGCCGCTCTCGTCGCGGGACTTTCAGGGCGAAACAGGGAGTTGCTGGCAAAACGCGACGCGCTGCAGGCGAAAATCGATTCGTGGTACAGCGCCCGTGCGGGTCAATCGGTAGACGTACCGGCGCAGATCGCGTTGCTGCGCGAGATCGGGTATCTGACACCCGAGCCGAGCCCGTTCAAGATTGACAGCCGCAATGTCGACCTTGAATTGAGCGCCATTCCCGGACCGCAGCTGGTCGTCCCGGTAACCAATGCGCGCTACGTACTCAATGCCGCGAATGCTCGCTGGGGAAGTATTTACGACGCCCTCTACGGGACCGATGCTGTCCCGGAAGACGATGGCGCGACTCGCGCCGGCAAGTACAACCCCGTGCGGGGACAGAAGGTTATAGCCCGGGGCAAGCAGATTCTGGATACAGCCGCCGCGCTTACGCGCGGGCGGCATGATCAGGCGGTCCGCTACCAGGTCACCGCCGGCCAGTTGGCAATCACGCTGCCGGGTGAAACCGTCGGGCTCGCGCAGCCCGAGAAGTTTGTTGGTTACATTGGGCCCGCGGATGCACCGCAAGCCATTCTCCTGCGCAATCACGGCTTGCACATCGAGATTCGTTTCGACCGCGCTCACGCGGTCGGACGCACGGATCCAGCCGGTATTTGCGACATCGTGCTCGAGTCGGCAATCAGCACGATCGTGGATTTCGAGGACTCGGTCGCGACGGTCGATGCACACGATAAGACCGCCGCCTACAGAGTTTGGCTCGGACTGATGCGGGGCACGCTCAGCGCCGAATTCGAGAAGGGTGGGCGTGTGATGACACGCCAGCTCAATCCGGATCGCCGGTATCTGGCCGCGCGCGGGGCGACCCGCGACTTGACCGCGCACGGGGCCTCTAGCGACGGGCAGACCGGCGGTGGTGGCACGCTGACCCTTCCCGGACGCTCGCTGTTACTGGTCCGCAATGTCGGCCTTCATATGTACACCGACGCGGTCCTCGACGCGGGCGGTCAGCAGATTCCGGAGGGCATGTTGGATGCCGCCGTTACGACGCTGATTGCCTTGCACGACCTGCGTGGCAGCGCGGCGGTAAAAAACAGCCGCACCGGTTCGATCTACATCGTCAAACCTAAGTTGCACGGCCCCGAGGAAGTAAGCTTCGCCGTACAAATCATGGAACAGGTGGAGAAAATCCTCGGGCTCGAGCGCAACACCGTGAAAATCGGGCTCATGGACGAGGAGCGCCGCACGAGCGCGAACCTTGCGGCGTGCATTCATGCGGCCCGCGACCGGCTGGTATTCATCAACACCGGTTTCCTCGATCGCACGGGGGACGAGATACACACGGCGATGAAGGCGGGCCCGGTCGTCCGCAAGGCGGAAATGCGCAACTGCGCGTGGCTGCCGGCGTATGAGCTGCGAAACGTCCGCATTGGCCTCGAGTGCGGGCTGCACCGCAGGGCACAGATCGGCAAAGGCATGTGGGCGGCGCCGGATCGGATGGCGGCCATGCTGGAACAGAAGATTGCGCACCCTCAGAGCGGTGCAAACACAGCATGGGTGCCGTCTCCCACGGCCGCCACTTTGCATGCCCTGCACTATCACGAGGTCGATGTGTTCGCACGCCAGGAGCAACTCCTCGAAAGCGGCGGCGGCGACGGACTGTTGGATCTGCTGACGCCACCGCTTGCGACGCAACCCTACTCGCCTGCCCAGGTGCGCGAAGAGCTGGAAAACAACGTGCAGGGCATCCTGGGTTACGTAGTCCGATGGATCGACCAGGGAGTGGGATGCTCCAAGGTTCCCGACATTCACGATGTCGGCTTGATGGAGGACCGTGCCACCCTGCGAATCTCGTCGCAACACATCGCCAATTGGCTGCGGCACGGCGTGGTTACCGCCGCGCAAGTGAAGAGCACTCTCGAGCGGATGGCCAGGATAGTTGACCGGCAGAACAGTGGCGATCCGGCTTATCAGGGCATGGCTGGGAACTTCGGCGGGCTCGCATTCACAGCCGCGAGCGCACTGATCTTCGCGGGCGAAGCACAGCCGAACGGCTACACGGAATATATCCTGACCTCATTTCGCTGCAAGGCCAAGCGCGAGCCGTGAGGCGGCGCTTTGCCGTTTATCCCCCTCACGCACTCCTCCGAGACAGGCGGTGAACTCCGCGCCAAACAGAAAGATCTGTGCCGTGTAGTACAGCCACAGGAGCAGCGCTGCGAACGAGGCAGCCGCACCGAAGGCCAAAGGCTGGGTCGAATGCGCAAGATAAAGGCCGATGGCCCAGCGGCCGGCATCGAACAACAGCGCCGTGAGCACGCCGCCTGTGAAAACAACCCTCCAGGGAAGACGCCGTGCGGGCATGTAGCGGTAAATCATTGCGAACAGGAGCGAGACCAACAACAGCGAAGCGAGGAAATCCAACAGACCTATGGTACCGACCAGTGCCGCGTGGTGTTTGACCACGTGCAGCCGGACGTTCGCGAGCGCAGTTGACACGGTCAGGGACACCAGCAGCAGAAATCCCAACGCCAGTATGAAACCCAACGACAGGAAGCGGGTCCGCAGCCACCCTAGCACTCCGCTGCGTGCGAGCGCCGCGCTCTGCCAGATCTGCTGAAGGGCAGATTCCAACGCGGCGAGGACCGATGTGGCGCCGATCAGAAGTGTCACTATGCTCAACACGGTCGCGACCAATCCTTCGCCCTGCTGCGAGGCCTTCGCCGCGACCACCAGGATCCTGGCGGTGGATGGTCCGAACAGCGAGGTCAATTGCGCCTGGATGTCATCGTAGGCAGCCGTCGTACCCACGAACCAACCCGATACCGTGATCAGAATGATTAGCAGCGGAGCGAGCGAGAAGGCGCAGTAAAACGCCAACGCGGCACCCGTGGTTGAGGCGCTGTCAGAAAACCAGTAGCGCGCCGCGCAAGACCCGAGCGCCGCAGTACGCTTGAGGTAAACCATGTACACCTGCCGCACACGCCTGCGAAGTGGTCCGGAGAACCGGTATTGCTTGACAATGCGGCAGCCGGCGGACGGTTCCGCCAACCGCTACGCTGAGGCCGGAATGCACGTATAATCCGAGGCTTCCAAGGTCCGAGCAGACGCATGAATCCCTACGTTGTTTCCCGCCGACAGGTGTTGCAGGGCCTGGCTGCCACCGTACCTCTAAGCATGCTCGGATGCGCTGCTCAGAAATCCAATTCATTGATCGTTGGCGGGTTGCCGGTCACGTGTAATCTGACGTTGCCCATCGCTTGTGTAAGCAAGGGCACCGTTAACGGCACAGCGCCAGCCACGGGACCCAAGTACGAATACGAGTACAGCAAGTACAACGGCTGGCCGGAGATCAAGGAGTCGCTCATGAGCGGGCGCATCCAGGCGGGCTACATGCTGGCTCCGCTGGTAATGGACCTGGCGGACAAGGGCATTCCGGTGAAAATCGTGTCGCTCGGCCACAGGTCCGGGGCGGTGATCATGGTTCGCACCGACTCGCCCTATCAGCACTTCCGGCAGCTTGCGGGGAAACGGATCGCCATACCGAGCCGCTTCGCGGTGGACTTCCTGTTCCTGCGCCGCCTGCTCGCCCAAGAACAAATGCGGGTCGAAGAGTTCGAGATCATCGAAATGCCGCCGCCAGACATGCCAGCCGCCCTTTACGCGAACGCAGTAGACGCCTACTGCACCGGCGAGCCTTTTGGCGCCGCTGCCCAGAGCGCCGGCTACGCACGGCCATTGCGGATGACCCGTGACGAATGGCCCAAGTACATCTGCTGCGTGCTGACGGTGCGCGAAGAGCTGATCAAGGAGAACCCGGCGATGGTGCAGGACCTGGTGAACCAGATCCTGGGAGCGGGTACCTGGCTGGATCAGCAGCCGGAAAACCGCGAGAAAGCCGTGCAGATCGCCTCCGGGCAGAAATTCTTCAACCAGGACCCGAAAATCATCCGCTTCGTGATGCAGAATCCCACCGATCGGGTGACTTATGGCGACCTCAGGATGGTGCGCACCGAGTTCGAGGACCTGATGAAGCTCTCGATGGAGGCGGGAACCATCAAGCATCCAATACCGTACGAAAAGTACGTGGACGAGCAATTCGCACGTAACGCGCGCCCTGCTGTCATACCGCTGTGAGACCTAAGTTGACCGGCCGACTCAATTCACTGTGCACGCTTGCGGCTGCGGTATTTGCCCTGCTGCTGGTTGCTGCGCCCGGGGCCGCGGGCACGCCAGTGCTCAAGGCGGGAGTCTTCGAGCCGCCGCGGCAGGCGCCGGATTTCTCTCTCGCCAGCTCCAGCGGACATGAGCTGAAAATCAGCCAGTATCGCGGCAAGGTAGTGCTGCTCGCCTTTGGCTTCACTTCCTGCACCGAAGTGTGCCCGACAACTCTCAACACCTTCGCCGTGGCCCGCCGCAAGCTGGGGCCCGGGGCCGCGGACGTTCAGATCGTCTATATCACGGTCGATCCACAGCGGGATGTGCCTGCGCGGCTTGCGAAGTACCTGGGCAGCTTTGACCCGAGCTTTGTCGGCGGGACCGGCACCGAGACCCAACTTGCCGCCGTTCGCAGCAACTACGGCATCTCTGCCGAGAAGAAAATCATCGGCAATGACTACACCTACGCGCACTCCTCGTTTACCTACCTCATCGATCGCACGGGCCGGATTCGGGCGCTGATGCCCTACGGTCACAGTCCCGATGACTACGTCAACGATCTGACGATCCTGTTGAAAGAGTAGGTTGTGCGGGCGCGATCTGTGATGCTGTTGGGTATTGCAGCAGGAGTGGCCGCCGCACTCGGCTGGATTGGCTTCGTGCCGATACAAACCGTCTCGCGCGACCAGATCTTCGAGATTCCCAAGGGAACCTGGGCGCGGCGAATGTCCGGTGACAAGGTTGAGATCCTCCCGGACCACATCCGGCTGACACTGGGGCTGCGTGATATTCTGGTGCTGCGCAATCACGACGACGTGCCGCAGATTTTCGGTCCGACCCTGATGATGCCGGGACAGAGTTTCCGGCTGCCCTTCGAGCGGGCATCGCAGTACCAGTTCGCCTGCACGGCGCACGCCAGCGGGCAGATGACAATCGTCGTGGAGCCCAACCCGGCGACACCGTGGGCACGGCTAGCGTGGCGCGCACGGGAGCTGCTGCACTCAACCCGCTAGCTTTCAGCTAAGACAACTCATGGCACGAATGAAGGAAATGTTACCCGCGCTCGCGCTGATCGCCGCACTGATTGCCGCGTGGTGGGGTGTGGTCAGCGCAACACACAGCATGATCTTTCCAACTCCGTGGGCGGTCGTTACCGGCACCTTCGAGCTGCTCGAGAACGGCACCCTGTGGCAGCACATTGGGGCATCACTGCTGCGGGTCGGCACGGGATTTGGGCTGGCGGTGTGCGTGGCGGTCCCGCTTGGATTGTGGATGGGCTGGGTTGCAGGCGCGTATCGCACCTTGAACCCGATATTTCAGATCCTGCGGCCGATCTCGCCGATTGCGTGGATTCCCATTGCCATTCTGTGGTTTGGCGTTGGCGACGCCTCGCCCATCTACCTGATCTTCATCTCCTCCGTGTTCCCCATGATCGTGCAGACGACCGCAGGGGTTCACACTATCGAGAAGCGCTATCTGCGGGCCGCGGAAAACTTCGGTGTCTCGCGCCGCACGCTCTTCCGGCAGGTCGTCATTCCGGCCGTGCTGCCCCAGATCATTGTTGGCATGCGCATTGGACTTGGTGTCGCGTGGCTCGTGGTCGTGGCGGCGGAAATGATCGCGCTGCACTCCGGGCTTGGCTACATGATCATGGATTCCCGCAACGCGGGTAACCGTTACGATCTCGTGATCGCCGGCATGATCATCATCGGCCTGATCGGCCTGTCGCTGGATAAGACTATGCGAATACTGGAGGGCACCAAGTGGGCCCGGTGGCGCTATGCGCACTAAGATCGAAGTCCGTGCTCTGAAGAAGAGCTTCGCATCCGACAAAGGTCCCCTGGCAGTCGTCGACGATGTCAGCCTCACGGTGCGCGATGGCGAATTCATCGCCCTCGTGGGACCCTCGGGCTGCGGCAAATCCACCTTGATGAACATGATTGCCGGTTTCATACAACCGGATGCCGGCTCGATCAGCATCGATGGCGCGCCGCGCGCCCGCCCGGACTCCAGGGGCATTCTGATCTCGCAGCAAGGCTCGGTGTTTCCGTGGCTCACCGTGCGCGAGAACCTGATGTTCGGTCTGAATGGCCACGCCTTGCCTGACAAGCGGGCGCTCGCGGACCACTACGCCGATATTGTCGGATTGCGAGGCTTCGAGGACAGTTACGCGCACGAATTGTCGGGTGGAATGTTGAAGCGCACCGAGCTTGCCCGCGCCCTGGTCGTGAAGCCCGAGATTCTCTACATGGACGAGCCCTTCTCTGCGCTGGATGCGCTCATGAGCCTGCGCATGCGCAACGAGCTGCTGCGGATTCTCGCCAAAGAACGCCATACGACTCTGTTGATTACGCATGATGTCGAAGAGGCCATTCACCTGGCTGACCGCATCGTCGTTCTGTCTCCCCGCCCGACGCGCATCCAGGCGGTATTCGACGTGGCTATCGAGCATCCCCGCAGGCTCTCGAGCCGCGAAGCACAGGACCTGCGCGTCACCATCCTGGGCGAGCTCGGAGTCGATCGTGAGGAGCTCGGGACACCAACATGAAACTCGTCACCTACAACGTCAATGGGATCGGTGCGCGGCTGCCCAATCTGTTGCGCTGGCTCACCGAGACCACTCCCGATATCGTTTGTCTGCAGGAACTGAAGGCGCCGCAGGAAAAATTTCCGGAAAGTGCCATCCGGGACGCCGGCTACGGCGTGATCTGGCACGGCCAGAAAAGTTGGAACGGCGTTGCTATACTCTCCCGCGGCTCGGACCCAGTGGAGATCCGACGAGTGCTTCCGGGTGATCCGCAGGACGTTCATAGCCGTTATATCGAGGCAACCGTCAAAGGCCTGATCGTCGGTTGCCTGTATCTGCCGAATGGCAATCCAGCGCCGGGACCGAAATTTGACTACAAGCTGCGGTGGCTGGATCGCTTCATTGCCCACGCGGCCGAGCTCGTCAACAGTCCCTCTCCAGTGGTTCTCGCAGGTGACTACAACGTCATACCGACCGAGCGCGACGTCTACAAGCCCGAACGATGGGTTGATGATGCCCTGTTCCGAGTCGAGGTTCGCGAAGCGTTCGAGCGCCTGAAGAAGCAGGGCTGGACTGACTCGCTCCGGACACTTCATCCCGACGAGCAGATCTTTACGTTCTGGGACTACTTTCGCAACGCCTATGCCCGGGATGCGGGCCTGCGCATTGACCATCTGCTACTCAACCCAGCAGTCGCCGGCCGCCTCGTGGCAGCGAATGTGGATCGAACCGTGCGCGGGTGGGAAAAAGCCAGTGATCATGCGCCGACGTGGGTGGAGCTGCGCGAGTGATCGGAGACTCATCATGCCCGACAAGCTCGACGCGATCATTATTGGCGGCGGACACAACGGCCTGGTCTGTGCCGCCTACCTCGCGAAACATGGCCTGAAGCCGCTGGTTCTGGAGCGCCGCGCGGTGGTCGGCGGCGCCGCGGTGACCCAGGAGATCGCACCGGGATTCCGCGCGTCGACATTCTCCTACCTGATGAGCCTGTTGCATCCACGCATCCAGGCCGAGCTGGACCTGAAGCGGCATGGACTGCATATCATGCCCTGCAGCGACATGCTGGCGCCGCTGGATGATGGCAACTACATCGTCTTTTCCGATAGTGTCGAACGTACTCAGGCGAGTTTCGCCCGCTTCAACGCAGCGGATGCGCGGATCTATCCCGAGTTCGACCGCTTCCTGAACGAGAACGCGCGTTTGTTCCGCAGACTGCTGTGGGAAACCCCTTTCGATCCCACCGGGCGCGATTGGCGGACGTTCAAACAGGCCGCGAGCTTTGCCTATCGCAACTGGCGTATCGGCGGCAAGCTGTTCCGTGTTCTGGACATGCTGTCGATGAGCGCCTACGACTTCCTGTCGGAATGGTTCAGCGACGATCGTATCAAGGCGGTGTTGGCGTACTACGCCTCCATCGGAACGTTTGCCGGACCGAAAACACCCGGGTCGGCCTACGTCATCATGCATCACGTCATGGGAGAGAATGCCGGCACCGGCGGTTGGGGCTTTGTCAGGGGCGGAATGGGCTCGATCACACAAGCAATCGCGGCGGCCGCGCGCGAGCTGGGGGCCGACATCAGGACCGACAGTCCGATCGCCGAAGTCAGAGTGGGCGACAATGGTGTGACTGGTGTGCTGACTGAGGACGGACGAAACTACGAATCGAATCTCGTCGTTTCGAATGTCGATGCCAAGACGCTCTATCTGAAGATGGTCGGGCAGCGGCATCTGCCCTCCGAAGTGGTACGCGATATCAGCACCTATCGTACATTCAGCACAGCTTTCAAGATGAATATCGCATGCGAGCGGCCACCCCAATACACGTGCCTGGAGCGTGCCATTCGGGACGATGCGCTGGCGGGCTGGTCGTATCCAACCTATGTCCACATTGGACCCGACATCGACTACCTTGAAAGAGCCTACGACGATGCAAAGTACGGCTCTTATTCCAAGAGCCCGTTCATCACGCCGGTGTGCCCGACCATCGTGGATACCACGCTCGCACCCGAGGGCAAACACGTCGTGAACCTGTTTGGCGGCCACGCCCCCTATCAGTTGAAGGACGCGCACTGGAGTCAGGAAAAAGCCCGCTTCGAGAAGATCGTATTACAGACGGTGGAGCGCTTCGCACCGGGCTTCTCGAACGATGTGATTGCGAACCAGTTTCTCATTGCGCCGGACATCGAGCAGACCGTGGGCCTGCCACAGGGGCATATTTTCCAGGGTGAGCTGTCCCTCGATCAGTTGTTCTTTCAACGGCCCGTGCCCCACTTTGCCGACTACAGAACCCCCATCAGGGGGCTGTACCTGTGTGGAGGTTCCGTGCATCCGGGTGGCGGCGTTTCGGGTATTCCCGGGTACAACGCCGCTCGTGAGGTTCTGCGGGACCTGGGGAAGGAATCGACGCTGCGGTTCGCCGATTGAAGCGCGCCAAGGACCTCAACAAATGACGATTCGCCAGAACATGTACGGGCAGCCCATCGGACCTGCGGTCGAGGGTTGGTCTCCTCGCATGCGTCCGCCACGAACTGACATGGTGGGCCAGTATTGCCGCCTCGAGCCCGTAGCCGTGGCCCGCCATGAAGCTGATCTGTTTGCAGCTTACATGGAGGCACCGGATGGCCGCGACTGGACCTATTTGTTCCAGGAGCGTCCCGAGCGCGCGGCCGAATTCCATGCGTACCTGGCCAACCTCCAGCAGAGCGAGGATCCTCTGCACTTTGCGATCATTGCGGCCGATTCCGCTAAGGCGGTCGGAACAGCGGCGCTGCTGCGGATTGAGCCCACTCACGGCGTCATCGAGGTGGGTTCGATCGCCTTTGCACCGCGGTTGAAACAAACTCGCGCCGCCACGGAATCCATGTATCTCATGATGCGCCGGGCATTCGACGAGTTAGGGTATCGCCGCTACGAATGGAAATGCGACAGCCTGAACGCGCCTTCACGCTCGGCGGCGCAGCGCTACGGATTCACTTTCGAGGGGATCTTCAGACAGGCGATCGTTTACAAGGGACGCAGCCGTGACACCGCGTGGTTCTCGATCACCGCGCAGGAGTGGCCGCGGGTGCGCTCCGGCTTCGAAGCCTGGCTGAGCCCGTCCAACTTCGACGCCACCGGCCGGCAGAAGCAGCGGCTCGCGGAGTTGCGAGCCTGAACGCTCCCCCCTCGCACCCCGTCCCGGGAGCCTGACTACGGGTCTAACCCGTTACAGGCCAGTCCGTTACCGGCCAGCCCGTTACAGGCCAGCCCGTCATGGGCCAGCCTGGCTGCAGGCGACCCTGTTGGCGGGCCAGCCTGTCTGACACGCTCCTAGTGCTTGCCGCGCTTTTCCTGCTCCTTCAGGTCGAGCTCGGTCAGCGTTTCGAGGGTAACGGTGTCCTCATCAGCGGGTCCCTTCCTGGCAGTCGCATCGAGGCGCCCGAATGTGTGCTCCAGGGCGCGCTCGAGCTTCTTGCTCGCGCCCTCAATTGCCTCGAGCAAGCTCGGTGCGTCATTCGTAACAGCGACGGGAGCCCGCCCCGCCACCCGCGCTTCCATCGTGACCCGCTTGTCGCGCTCGCCGTGCTTCGGCCCGTTTACATCGTTGAGATGCACCTCGACGCGGGTGAGCCTGTCGGCGAATCGATCTACGGAGTCCAAAAGTATGCTCGTCACGCGCTGCGCGACCGACTGGCTGCTGGTGATGTGATGGTCCGAATTGACTAAGACTTGCATAGGATCTCCCGGCAATGAGATATACCCTCCCGCAATACTCGTACCTGGATTAAGGTTCCCGCGCGCGAGCGAGGCATACTGGCACTGTGCCTCGGCAGCTGCGGCGGCTCTGGCACGACCCCGGCTTCCCAGACTCGCACGCCGACAGCAATTGCCTCTCAAACTCGATCGCTGCCAGGCGGTCTTGGCCGGTGCATGAATGAAGGACTTTACGGAACAGGAAATCGCGGCGATCTATCGCGTCGTTGCCTCGCGGCGAGATATGCGCCACTTTCTGCCTGATCCCCTGGACGAAGCACTCATGGAGCGCCTGCTGCGAGCTGCGCATCTCGCGCCGAGCGTCGGATTCATGCAGCCCTGGCGGTTCACCCGGATTCGCAATCGCGACCTGCGTAATGAGATTCACGCTTTGGTCGAAACGGAGCGCAAGGCGACCGCGCAAGCCCTTGGGGAACGCGAGGATGAGTTCATGCGCCTCAAGGTGGAAGGCATCCGCGAATGCGGGGAATTGCTCGTGGTCGCGCTGACTCACGAGCGTGAACATCACATATTCGGGCGCCGGACCCTGCCCGAAATGGATCTGGCCTCCGTCGCCTGCGCGATCCAGAACCTGTGGCTGGTTGCGCGCGCCGAGAATGTTGGAATGGGCTGGGTGTCACTGTTTGACCCGGAGCGGCTGCGGCAGTTGCTGCGCATGCCTGAAGGCAGCCGCCCGGTGGCCATTCTCTGCTTGGGCCATGTGCCCGAGTTCTACCAGCGGCCGATGCTCGAAGAGAGCGGTTGGGCACACCGGGCCGACCTGCGGGAGCTCGTCAAGACGGACTATTGGGTCCCGTGAAGTCCCGTGTAGGATAGAGGAATTGCACCGTAGGGAAGACCCCATGACCCCTCCTTCAAGCGCAGCCGCGGCACCCCTCAAAGCGGCCACATCGAGCACTGCAGCACCCGCGCGTCCCGCGTTTGGAACAGTCCTGGCTCCGACCATGGCCGTTGCCCGGTTTCGCGATGGCAAATGGAGCTCCCACGACGCCAGGCCGGTAGGGCCCATTGAGCTTCATCCCGCCGCCCACGTACTCCATTACGCCAGCTCCTGTTTCGAGGGATTCAAGGCGTATCGCTGGGCTGACGGCAGCATCAACGTATTTCGCATGGACCGGCACATCGAGCGCATGCGCCAGAGCGCGCGTTCACTCGTCCTGCCGGAGCCGGATGCGACGCAAGTGGCCCAGATGATCCGCCTCACCATCGAGCAGAACCGGGATGAGGTCCCGGAGGCGCCCGGTGCGCTGTACATGCGGCCCCTGCTCTTCGGGACTACCCCGAACATCGGTGCCGCCGCAACTCCCGCAGACGAGGCCACCCTCATCGTGCTGGCCAGCCCGGTGTGGGATTATTTCGCGGGTGGCATGAAAGCCCTGCGGATCTTCGTTGAGGATGTGAACTCCCGGACAGCCTCCCAGACCGGCCGGGTCAAAACGGGCGGCAACTACGCCGCGGCGCTCGGCCCAACTTTGGAAGCACGCAAGCAGTACAAATCCGACCAAGTGCTGTTCGCGCCCGGCGGACAGGTGCAGGAAACGGGCGCCGCGAACTTTATTCTCATTCGCAAAGGCCAGCTCCTGACCCGGGGTCTCGATGCGACCTTTCTGCATGGTGTGACACGCGACTCGCTTCTCACGATGGCTCGCGACGACGGCTACAAGGTCGAGGAGCGGACGTTTGATGTGTCAGAGATGCTCGAATGGGCGCGTGACGGAGAAGCTGCGCTGTCCGGTACAGCTGCCGTGCTGGCGGGCGTTGGTGTCCTGATCCACCGGGGCAAGGAGTACTCTTTGTCTGGAGGCGATGTGGGACCTGTAACGCAGGAACTGCGTCAGAAGTTGGTTTCGATCCAGCGTGGCGAAATTGCAGATCGCCACGGATGGATCACGAAGGTCTGAGCGCGCGCCTGGCCCAGGACGCTCGATCAATTCGCGCGCCGGCCGAAATGGCCGCTGCGCCGCGCGCGCCAGCTCAAATGGGGCTCCAGATGTTGCCGTGGCGCGAGGAGTGCAACACGGCTTCGACAAACCGCATGCCCCGGACTCCCGCTTCGATATCCGGGTAAGCGCCCGGGTCCACCGGCAGGCCATTGATGGCCTGTGCCACCCCGCGATAGATGTTTCCCATGGCATCGAAGATCCCTTCCGGATGGCCGGGTGGCATCTTCGTCGCCGCGCGCGCCTCGGGCAGATTGAACGCATGTCCCGGCTTGATCAGCGTGAGAGGCTTGCCTTGCTGCAGGAACTCGAGCTGATTGGGATTTTCCTGCGCCCACCGCAACCCGCCCGTGCGGCCGTAGACCGCCACACTGAGATTGTTCTCCTCGGCCGTCGCAATCTGGCTCGCACACAACACACCTTTTACGCCCCCGCCGAGCCGCAACAGCACCGAGCCATCAACATCCAGCTGGTTGTCAGGGTACAGCGTGTCGAGATCCGCAAGCGCCTGCTCCACCTGCAGTCCCGTCGTGTATTCAATGAGGTTGAATGCATGCACGCCGATGTCGCCGATACAGCAGCTCTGGCCACCTTTTGCCGGATCCAGCCGCCACACCCGCTTGCGCGCGGCCGGATCGTGAATGACCGCGTTGATCCAGCCCTGGTAATACCGGGCATCCACTTTCTGAATCGGCCCGATCATTCCAGCGGCAATCATCCCGCGCATCTGCCGGACCATGGGGTAGCCGGTGTAGGTGTGGGTAACCGCGAAAATCTGTTGCCGTGACTTCAGCAGTGTGGCGAGATTGATTGCTTCGGCCGCCGTGGAGGTCACCGGTTTCTCGCAGATCACATGGAATCCGGCCTGAATCAGCTTCAGTGCCAGCTCGTAATGCAGATAGTTGGGCGTTGCTACGGTAACTACCCGCACGCGCTCATCGGCCCGCAATGCGGTCTCAGCGCTAATGAATGCGTCGATATCGCGGTACGTACGCCCCGTATCCAGCCCGAGATCGCGGGCGAATTGCAGCGCCACCGCCGGGTCACGGTTGAAGACGCCGCCGATGAGTTGATAGTCATCTCCCATGCCGGCGGCGATCCGGTGGACGATACCGATGAGCGAATCCGCCCCGCCACCCAACAGGGCCCATTTGATCTTTGCAGGTTTCATTTTTCGTACCGCACGTTCTCGTTGCGGAACATCAGCGCGAACAGCACGAACACGACCGCGGCGAACACCGCTGGAAACTGCCAGATGGAGCGCCAGTCGTGGGCAGCGCCGGCAGCGTAGTAATCCGTGATTTTGCCGGCCGCCCAGAATCCGATCAACATGCCGGCACCGTAGGTGGCCAGGGTGATCAGGCCCTGGGCGGCGCTCTTGATTCGCGGGCCTGCCTTCGAGTCGATGTAGATCTGCCCGGACACGAAGAAAAAGTCATAGCACACCCCGTGCAGCGCAATTCCTAACAGCAACAGCGTTACGCGATCACCCGCGTTGCCGAACGCGAACAAGGCGTAGCGCACGGCCCAGGCCAGCATGCCCACCAGCAACGTAATCTTCATGCCGAAACGATTCAGGAATACGGGAATCAGGAGCATGAACAACACTTCGGACATCTGCCCCAGGGTCTGCTTCCCGGTGGCGTTCGCAACCCGCAACTCCGTCAGGAACTGATTGGCATTCTGATAGTAAAAGGCGAGCGGAATGCAGATCAGAATGGAGGCGATGAAAAATATCAGGAAGTTGCGGTTGGCCAGCAGCCGCAGCGCTTCGAGCCCGAGGAGGTCGCGCAGCTCGGGCCGCGCCGCGCGATCCGCGGCCGGCGGTGTCTGCGGCAGAGTCAGACTGTAAAGACCCAACACCAACGAGGCTATACCGCACATCACAAAGGTATTGCGCAGCAGTGCGCGTGCAATCGATTCCGGGGAGTCCCACGAGAAGACGTAGCTGATACACAGACCCGCGACGATCCAACCGATGGTGCCCCAGACGCGGATGCTCGAGAACTCCCGTGAAGGATCCCGCAACTGCCGGAAGGCGACCGAGTTGGCCAGCGCCAGCGTGGGCATGTAGAGAATCATGTACAGCAGCAACAGAGGGTAGAACGCCGCGAAATTCGCTGTGCGCGCCAGTGCGAGCATGAGCACGCCACCTGCAAGGTGCATTGCCGCAAGCACCCGCTCGGCGTTGAAGTAACGATCGGCTATCAGGCCAAATATGAAGGGCGCCACGATTGCGCCCCACGACTGAGTTGCGTAGGCGAGCCCGATCTGCGAGCCGCTCGCCGCGAGCGTGGCCCCAAGGTAGCTTCCCAGGGTGACGAACCAGCCGCCCCAGACGAAGAACTGCAGGAACATCATCAAGCTCAACCGGAACTTCATTGCGGCGGCTGTCCGGTCCTGCCGGCGGCGGATAGTTGTGGGCCCCGGCAATGTAATCCATTACATCGGCATTGTCGAGAGGGCGTCGTCCCCCACCCTGTAGCCGCTTCGCGCGGGTGGCACTTCGCGGGGTGGTCGATTTCCTCCCGGTGTCACTTTCCATCCCTGCGTTGCCTCTGCCGGCGTTGCTCCCGGCGTTGCTTCCCTCCCGGCGCTTGGCAGCGATCAGCTCTTTGCGGGCGGACGTGGCGGCGCGCCAGTGCTTGAGCGGATTTCCAACTTATGCGGCAACGTAATGGAAACCGGGCTCGTCACCGTACCCTGCAACACTCCAAGCAGCAGCCGCACGGTTTCCCTTCCGATGTCGAGCATGGGTTGACTGATGGTAGTCAACGCCGGACGCATGTAACGAGCGAACCGAATGTCGTCAAAACCGATTACCGACAAGACTTCCGGAACAGACTTGCCGATCCGCCCCGCGTAGTCGAGAACACCGATCGCCATCTCATCGTTGAAGCAGAAGACCGCGGTCGGCGGTGTTTCCTGCGCGAGCAGACGGGCCGCACCCGCGATTCCCGACTCGATTGAGAAGTCTCCATTGACGACCATGACCTGGCGCGCTGCTCCATTGTCCTTCGCGCATGACTGGGCACCCCGGAGCCGGTCGCGGCTCAATGGGCTCGCGAGCGGCCCGGTAATGACACCAATCTGGCGGTGGCCCAACCCATACAGGTGACTCATCGCCTCGTAGGCCGCCGCGGCGTTGTCGACGTGCGCGCTGGGCACGCCGAGGCTCGGGCTGTACTCACACCCATTGACGATGGGTGCCATCTGTCCCTTCTTCATCAGGGCACTGACGGACTTGCTCATGCTGTGTCCGAGAAAAATCAGGCCGTCGGCCTCCCGGCGCAGCAGCATTTCCCCATAGCGCTCCTCGCGCTCAGCGTCGTGATGGGTGTCCCCCAACACGACCGCATAGCCTTCCCGCAGCGCGGCCTCTTCGATCCCCTGAATGATCAGCGAGAAAAACGGGTTCGCGATATCCGGCACGGTCACGAGCAACTTGCGGGTGGTCAGCGTACGCAGGCTCTTCGCGGCGGCGTTGGGGGAATACCCGAGCTGATGTACGGCCTTCAGGACACGCCGCCGGGTCGCTTCCGACACCTTTTCCGGATTGCTGAGCACTCGCGAAACGGTTGCCGTAGAGACTTCGGCACGGGCTGCGACATCGTGAATCGTTGGCATCGTGTGTCCGTAAATGGCGGCGGGCGGGGAGCCTCGCTCCTGGGCCGTGGTCGCGAGCGGTACCGCGTGCACCAGTATAAGCTGTTACTCTCGACCGAAGAGTCCAGCGGGACTGATTGTCATGCGAAGAATAGCTTCGATTGCAGGGGTTTTCGTCCTCGTACTGATTCTAGCCGGTGCTGTGTGGCTGTGGATGCGCCCCGGGCGTGGCACTACCGGCGAGGTCAGCACGAAGTTCCGTTGGATTGGTCCCAATGACAGGATAGTGGTGGACGGATTCGATGATCCGCGGGTGCGCGGTGTTGCCTGCCACATCAGCCGCGCGGTGACTGGCGGCATCAAGGGAGAGCTGGGACTCGCTGAGGACACCAGTGATGCCAGCATCGCCTGCCGGCAGGTAGGGCCCATTCAGATCCCCGCCGGCCTGCAGGATGGCGAGTCAGTGTTCGAGGAACGCCGGAGTTTGATTTTCAAGCGCCTGCACGTGGTGCGCTTCTACGATAAAACCCGGAACGTACTCGTCTACGTGTCGTACAGCGATCGCGTGATCGAAGGCAGTCCCAAGAACTCCATCAGCACAGTCCCGGTGATGGGTTGGGTTGCACCGCAAGCAGTCTGTCAATGACATCTAAAGTCGCGTCGGTTGCACAGCCCGCCGCGGTTGCACAAGCCGCCGCGGTCGCACAACCCGCCGGGGTTGCACACCCAGCCGGGGTTGCACAGTCCGCAGCCATGCCTACCGGTGCGCAGTCCGCGTGTCGCTTGCAGCTTCCCGCAGCGCCTCGTACGCGGCCGGCCCTAACTTGACCCTCCCGTCGGGTTGAGGGACCGCAATCGGCGCGACCTCGACCAGTGCAACGCCCTTGCGTTGGCTGATACCGATCTGACGGGCGGTTGCTGGCGACAAATCCACGATACGGCCTGGTACGTAGGGTCCGCGATCCTGAATAGTGACGATTGCGCTCTTGCCCGTTTCGAGGTTCGTCACCCTGGCCTTGGTACCCAATGGCAGTGTTTTACTCGCCGCGTTGTTGCCGCCCGGATCCATAGGAGCGCCATCGGCCATGGGCCTCCCAGCGAATTGCTTTGCGTAGAACGAGGCCGTTCCCATGCGCTTCTCGGCCGAAAAATCAGGCTGGTGATGTTTGACCTTCTCGGCAGCCCGGGTGTGGGGCGTGTTTCTCAGGCTCTCACCCTGCGACTCCTGGGCGTTGCAGTGTTGCGCAACGCCCGCGGCAACTGCCACCGCCGCGCACAACGGCAGGCACAGCCACGGGCGGGAACGGAACCGGGTATGTAAGCCGTTGTTACCCATGAGGAAACAACGGAATACCAACAGTGCAGTTCCGCCCCGCCCACGTGCCCGCCGCCGCGCCTGTTTGTCAGTGCGTTCCTACAGCGGCTGATTGATTGCCCAAAGCACGCCGAAGCGGTCTTTCAACTGGCAGTACCGCGCGCCCCAGAACATTTCCTGCACCGGCATGAGTACCTCGATGCCGGCCGCGGCAGCGCGCGCAAACCAGGAGTCAATGTCACTGACCTGCAGTGTCAGATTGAACCCCTGCGGTGTCTTGAACCCGTGCCCGTGCTCGGGATATGGATCACCCAGCATGACCGAGCTGCCGTTGATATGGAGGTGGATATGCATGGTGCGGCCACTCTGATCCACCGGGTGGCGAAACACTTCGATGGCACCGAATGCACGGCCGTAGAGCTCGGCCGCAGCGCTCGCGCCCTCGACTTGCAGATAGGGCACGACGCCACCCTTTACTGGGGCTTCGTTCGCGGTGGGGGCTTTAGAGCTGGCGACGTCGATCGCTGGTCTGCTCATATGGCTGGGCTCCTTGTAGCTAAGTGTTTGATTTTCTGAGGGCGCGCCTCACTTCGCTACAAGGACGAACGAGCGGGCTGCAATCCGACACGGCTGCAGTCGGGACGTCCGGCTCGCAGGGCCGGCGCCCTCAGGAATCGCAGGAATCGCAGGGCCGGCGCCCTCAGCCGGAGGGCGGGAATTTGGCCAGCACGGAGTCGACCGACTTGCGGATCGCCTCGGCGGAATGCTCCATGTCGCTGCGGCTGAGCTCCTTCTTGGCCCACCCATGCCATACGGGGCGATGGCTGCGCGCATCGAAGACATCGATTGACAAAGTGCCCTCGCGATACTGGCGCACGTCCAGGTTGTCACCCCAATACGGACCACCCCACCAGCCGCGGTGACCCCAGCCCCACCCAGGACCGATGTAGGGATCCGGGTACGAGTTAATATCAGTCCGCTCCTGCGAGCCGATTGTAAAGTCCACAGCAAAGTCCCCTGCGGCTGGGTCGTCCGTGAACTGGTAGCCCCTGCGCTGCAGCTCCGTCTTGATGGCGTCTTCGGCTCGCTGCACGACCAACGGGTTCGTAGACGGAGTCGTGCCGTGATGCTCGCGCTTCATGAGGGTAAACGTATGATAGTTTGCGAAGCTCGCGGCCCGGTCGTAATCGCTCCCGACCTGGCCAGTGGTGGCGCAGCCGGCAACCAGAGTCATGACTGCGGCAGTAACAACCGCCAGCGCGAGCGCAAACGACCTACGCGGCCCGTTCCAACACGGCGCGGCGCGACATACCGCACTGACTTTTCTGACGCTCATCTCAAGCTCCTCGGTGGACGCACGCCTCACTGGCTCGGTGGACGCACGCCTCCTCGGTGGACGCACGCCGCACTGGCTTTCCTGACACTCATTTCAAGCTCCTGGATGGACGCACGCGTCCCCGGCGAGGGGGAGCCGGGGGTACCGCGGTCTCTCCCCCTCGCCGCTCGCGTCGAACGCCGAGCCTCGAACCAAGCTCATTTCAGCCCTACAAGCTCCTTTCAGCCCGAGCTGTATTTCCCTGCACTCGGCAGTATTTCCCTGCACCCGGCTGAATTTCCTTCCATCAACCCTTCTCCGCTCAACCCGTCCTCGATCAACCGGTGCCCTTCATCTGCGCCTTGCAGGCCTTCTTGGCGTCGGCTTTCGACATGCCCGAGTTATCCGACTGCTGCTTGGCAATACAGTCCTTCATTTGCTGCTTGCTGGCCATCCGGGTCGAGTCCTTCGTCGCTTGCTCCTGATGCGGCGTGGACGCGGCCGAAGGGCTCGTACTACTCGTATTGTCAGTGGACGAAGCCTCAGGCGAATTGCTCCGGGTCGTATCCCGCTGGTGCGGGCTCGACGCAGCGCTGGGCGATGTCTGATCGGACTGGGGTGCTGTCTGGGCCAGGACCAAGGCGGTCGGCGCCATCGAGATCAGTGCTGATAGCAAGAGTGTTCGACGCAGGCTCATGAAACCTCTCCTGTGGTTGAAGTGACCCCAGCTTGAAGTGCCGCACCTCGGGGGACTATCGGAGCCGTCTGAGCCTGGCGTGGGACCGGTCCTACCCGCTTGATCACATCAGGAGGGCCGCGCAGGCCGATGGCTTCCGCCATGCCGTTCGCCTCGACCTAAGCTGCTGTTAAGCTCGCTTAAGCTTGCGTAAGCTCGCGTGTGCTTGCGTAAGCCGCGGCTTCCGTCCGGTTCGAGTCAAAAGGTCACATCATGCGAATGACGTCCCTACTGCGAAGCTCGCTCGTCGCTATCTCGCTGGCCTTGCCTCTGTCCGCCGCTCTGTGCGCCAAGCTGGCGGCCGCGGAGTCAGCTGCGCAGCACGGGACTACTGCCATCCGCGCTGGCCGCCTGCTCGATGTCGAATCGGGACGGGTGTTAACCGATCAGGTGATTCTCGTCCGTGACGGGCGTATCGAGGCTGTTGGCCCCAATTTGAAGGTTCCGGAGGATGCGAGCCTGATCGACCTTGCGAAGCAGACCGTGCTTCCGGGGTTGGTGGACTGCCACACTCATCTGGCCGATCTTGCCGATTCCGAGCCCTTGAGCCTCCTGCGCAAGTCGGCGGTGGAAACCGCGTACGCCGCGATTCCCAATGCACGCCTGACACTCATGGCCGGCTTCACCACCGTGCGTGATGTTGGTGTTTATCGCGCTTTCAACGACGTCGCAATGCGCGATGCCATTGCGAATGGAATCATCGTCGGTCCGCGCATGTATGTTGCAGGTGCGTACGTAACGATAAGCGAAGGTGCCGGTGCGATGACGGGTCTGCCACCCGACATTCAACTTCCATTGGACTATCGGTTTGGTGAAGCGAACAGTCCGTGGGAAGTGCGGCAGAAGATTCGCGAGCTGGCACATCGCGGCGCGGATCACATCAAGATCCTGACGACCGGAGCGGTCCTCACGCACGGGAGCAACCCCAAGTCGATCGAGTTCACCCCGCAGGAAATCCAGGCGGCAGTGGAAGAGGCGAACAATTTCGGACTGCGCGTGGAGGCGCACGCTCACGCGACTGAAGGCATCAAGAACGCCATTCGCGCCGGCGTCGCCTCGATCGAGCACGCGACACTGATTGACGATGAAGGGATTGCGCTTGCGAAGAAGCGCGGGACTTATCTCGACATGGATATCTACGATGAGGAATGCATCCAGTCGGCTCCCGGTACTCCTGCTGACTTCCTGCAACACGACCGTGACCTTGCCGAAGCACAACGGCAGAACTTCACGAAGGCTGTCCACGCCGGAGTCAAGATGGCCTTCGGCACGGACGCAGGCGTCTGTCCTCACGGAATCAATGCGCGACAGTTCGCCTTCATGGTGAAGTACGGCATGACGCCGCTGCAGGCCATCCAGTCCGCGACGGTGAACGCCGCGGATCTCATCGGTCACGCGGAGCTTTTCGGCTCGATCAAAGCCGGCAAATCAGCCGACATCATCGCGGTGGCTGGCGATCCGCTCAGTGATATCCGGGCCCTCGAAAACGTGGCCTTCGTAATGAAGGAAGGCACGGTGTACAAACAGGACGGCCGCCCGGTTCGCTAGACGCTGTACCCGGTGCGCACTTCCCCCAAGACTGCTTCAAGCTGGGGACGCGAATCCCCGGCTTGAAGTTGAGTTCGCCAGCGACGTACCGCAGTGACGTGCCGCTTTGCGTCGGCGCACGAACACCTCCACGTTACAGGCCGCAACCAGCTCACAGTAAACGCGCCATCGTGACTGGTCGTATTCCCGGGAAAGTGCCATCGCTTCGGCAGCAAGACTTCCCAGCCGAATGAGATCGGCGAACTGCAACCCTTCGAAATCAATGTGCGTTTCCATGACTGCACTATGACGCAAGCAACAGCAGGCGCGGCGCGACCTCGGTCAGACAATTTCCCGGTTGCGCCGCACGTGAAGGTTTCCCTGAGCCGACTCGTTCACATTCGGGGCCCCGGTCCGGGGCGGGGTCACTCAGGCGACAGTTGAGTTCGTATCGGGGGCTTCCTCGCCGTGATACGCGTCCACGGGAATCGGACCGCCGGCACGCGCCACCCTGCCCTTGTCGTCCTCCGGCAGCGTCTCAGCGAGCACATCGATGCGCTTCCATGCCGGAAACGGTTGCCGGCCACTCTCATCCGGCACATGCCGCGATAAGGTCCGGCTCTCCAGCTTGTGAATATAACGTCCGCAATTGACGAATATCTGCTCTACCGCGACCTGCACCAGGTATTGGGCGCCGGGAAATTCCCCCAGCAAGTTGTTCCCCGTCTGTACCCGCGCCATGCCCTGCACACGCAAGCGGCGCGGCGACTCGAAGTCGATGAACAGCATTCCAACATGGGCCGAGCTGACGATGTTGCCGAGCGACAGGAACATTCCGTTGCCGTCGTAAACGGGAAATACCAGCTCACCAGGGGCGGTGATGCGGACGAACCCGGGTGCCCCACCCTTGTACGACACGGTGGGCCTGCCCTTCTCATCGACAGTTGCGAGAAAGAACATGGTCGCGCTTTCGATGAAGGCGCGATCGTTGGTATCGAACTCCGCGCGCACCAGCGATTCGAGACGGTCAGCCAGCTTCCGGGTCCCGCGCCCGTCCTGGAACGAACGGTGCGTCTCGCCATACAGCTCACTCACAATTGGCTCACTCATGACTGCCCCCTCGTTTACCCCTTGGGTGTGAGCTTATCGCAGGTGGGGCCGTCTGGTGGCTTCCCCGGCGCGGCGAATCCGACCGCCGCAGAGGGGGTCTGCTGCCTCAAGGAGCCGCGCCGAGGAGCCGGGATGTAAGGTAACTGTGCCGGGCATTGCAGACAAACGACGATTTCTCATATGCACATGACCCGAAGGGATGTCACCAGGTTGTCACCCGCGGCCCACCTCGTCACCGTTTTCAAACGCCGTTGGCCTTACGCGCGTTGCTACTGCAGCAGTATCGTGATCGCGACTTAACAACCAGGTGAACATCACATGTCATCCACCTCCGAGGCACCTCACGGCAAACTCACCGCAGCGCAAGCGGCGCCGGCCGTTCGGGCATATTCGTACAGCCGTAAGCGCTGGAGCGCGTTCGATGTCTGGCAGGAGCATGTGCGCAAATCGGCAGATGCGGCCCATGCGTCACACGCCGGCGTGTCGTTCTCGGGACGGCACGATCGGGACTTGCGCCGCGCCATCGTTACGGGCTGACTGACGAGACCGGCTGACTTACGAGCCGACCCGGGCGCTGCGGCCGATCCGCAGCCATTGGCAGCTTCGCGCCACGGGCGGCGGTTTATTCAAGAAAGCTTCGCTGTGAGCGGCTTATACTTCGACTGGGCCATCAGGCCCCCAGTACGAACTCAACTCGCAGGAAGTCATCATGCATTCAGCTCGTTCTTTCCGGGCTGCGGCCGGCGCCCGTGGGGTGTTTCGGGCTGCGGCTGGCAGCCGTGGCGTGTTTCGGGCTGCGCCCGCCACCGTCGCCCTGGCCGTGAGCGCCATCGCCGCCGCTCTGGCCGCCAGCCCTGTCGCATTCGCCACCGACGCCGCGCCGGCTGATCAGAAGCCGCTCCCGGTAGCCCTGGTCAACGCGCTGAACACACTAGCGGGCGGCCCGCATGCGGGCTTTCGTGCCAATCATGCGAAGGGTGTCCTCGTAACTGGCACCTTTACGCCGGCGAAGACGGCACCTTCGTTCAGCTCGGCCCCGCACTTTGCGAAGGCCGTACCGGTGCTCGTGCGTTTCTCTGATACGACGGGCGTGCCGAACATTCCCGATGCGAGCCCGGATGCCAGCCCGCATGGCATGGCGATCCGGTTCAAGCTGCCCGGTGGCGGATCGACGGACATCGTCAGCATCTCGACGAATGGCTTTCCCGTAGGAACGCCCGAGGACTTCCTCACCCTCCTGACTGCTATCTCGAAAAGCGGCCCAGGTGTGGCGAAACCAACACCCGTGGAACAGTTCCTTGGCACCCATCCGGCCGCACTGAAATTTGTCAGCACGCCGAAGCCGCCGCCACAGAGCTTTGCAACGCTCGCGTTCTTCGGTGTCAATGCATTCAAGTTCACCAATGCCAAGGGTGTCAGTCATTTTGCCCGCTACCAGATCCTGCCGCTCGCTGGCGAGCATGCTCAGACGGCTGCGGAGTCCGCCAAGACGGAGCCAAACTACCTGATGGACGAGCTGCCCAAGCGGATCGCAGCCGCCCCGGTGAAATTCCGGCTAGTGGCGCAAGTGGCCAAAGAAGGTGATGTCATCAACGATGCCACCGCGGTGTGGCCTGCGGATCGCGAGATCGTCGAGCTGGGGGTCATCAGCCTGACAGCAACCGAGAAGGATCAGGCCAAGGAACAAAGAGCGCTTCTGTATAACCCGTTGTTACTACCGCCGGGCATCGAGGCGTCCGCGGACCCGATTCTGGCGGCTCGCCCACCAGCGTATGCGGTCAGCTTCGCGCAACGCGCTGGCCAGTGACCTCTTCGATGATCAGCCAGGCCGCGCTCTACGCGGCCCGGTTTCGCGGCGCTGCCTTTTCGGCGGGGGTCGCGAAGCGATCCCCTTGAATCCTGCTTACGCCCTGCGCCAGCTGGTCGTCCCGTCCGGCTTGTCCTCCAGCACCACCCCCGCCTTCGCGAGCTCATCGCGAAGGCGGTCAGACTCCGCCCAGTTCTTCGCCTTGCGCGCCGCCAGCCGCGCGCCAATCCGCTCATCGATGGCAGCGTCGGTTAGTGCAGGTCCCACCTTGCCAACTCCGAGTTTGGCCCACACCTGCGGGTCCACCGTCAGGAGTCCCAGTACGCTGCCCAGCGACCGCAGCTCCGCGCCGAGGGCCGCCGCCTTCGCCTCCTGACCCGCCGCTTTCGCGGAGTTGACTTCGCGAGTTATGTTCTGCAGAACCGCGATCGCCTCCGACGTGTTGAAGTCATCATCCATCGCCGCGCGGAAACGTGCCGAATGTTCGCTTTCGGCCGCGGCAACCACCGGCAGGTCGCGCAGTGCCGTGTAGATGCGCAGCAGCGCGCTGTCAGCCTGCTCGAGCTGCTCGAGTGAATAGTTGATCGGCCCGCGGTAGTGACTCGACAGAATGAAGTAGCGCAGCACCTCCGGATGGCGCAGCCTCGGCAATACCTCGCGCACCGTAAAGAAGTTGCCCAGGGACTTGGACATCTTCTCGTCATCGATGTTGACGAAGCCGTTGTGCATCCAGAGGTTCACGAACTTGTCGCCGGTGGCGCCGCACGACTGCGCTATCTCGTTCTCATGGTGAGGGAACTTGAGGTCCATGCCTCCGCCATGGATATCGAAATGAGTACCCAGAATCGCTTCGGACATGGCTGAGCACTCTATGTGCCAGCCAGGACGCCCTGCTCCCCACGGAGAATCCCACGCGGGCTCTCCAGGCTTCGCGTGCTTCCACAGCACGAAGTCCAGCGGATCACGCTTACCTTCGTCCACCTCGACGCGTGCGCCGGCGCGCAAATCAGCCAAGCGTTTCCCGGAGAGCTTGCCATAGCCTTCGAACTTGGCGACCGCATACAAAACATCGCCATCTGCCGCGACGTAGGCGTAACCCCGATCTATCAACTTGCTGATCATCGCAATGATGTTGGGCACGTACTGAGTTGCGCGCGGCTCGAAATCGGGCTTGGCCAATCCCAGCGCGGCGGCGTCCTCGTCCATAGCCTGGATGAACCGGCCCGTGACAGCGTCGATCGGTTCGCTGTTCTGCGCGGCGCGCTTGATGATCTTGTCGTCGATGTCCGTAATGTTGCGTACGTACGTTACCTCGAGCCCGCGATACCGCAGATAGCGGCTGATCATGTCAAACGCGGTCAACATCCGGGCATGCCCGATGTGTATGTAGTCATACACAGTCATGCCGCAGACATACATCCGCACCTTGCCCGGTGTGATGGGTTGCAGTGGCTGCTTGTCGCCGGTCATCGAATTGTGGATGCGAATCATGGTTCCTCAGGCGAAACGCGCGAGCCGCTCACGGGCCTTGCCAGGCAGCATCGCTTTCAACAGTGGGGCAAGCTCCGGGCCGTGAGCGCGGCCCGTCAGTGCTACACGCAACGGCATGTACAGTGCGGCGCCCTTCTTTCCGGTCGCCGAACGCACGGCGTTCGCGATCGCAGCGAGATCGTTCCCGTTGGCGGCTGCAGCTTCCGCTGCGGCCGAAAAATACCCCTTACCCGCTTCCAGCACCAGCTGCTGTTCCGCCGGCTCGAGTTCCGGCAGGTCACCAAACAGGACATTCACCCATGCGCGCGCATCTTCCGGCAAGACCAGGTTCGGCAGAACCGCGGCAATGAAGGCCGCGCGAACTTTCTCATCCAGCCCGGCAGGCATCAGCGGGCCTAACCAACGCAACGCCTCGTCAGTGCTCAAGCGATGCACGGCTTCCTTCTGCCAAACGAGCAACTGCTGCTCGTCGAATCGCGCCGGTGCCCGTCCCAGATGGGCCGCATCAAATGCACGTGCCAACTCCTCGAGCGACAGAAACCCGTGCTCCGATGTGGAGTGCCCCAGGCGAAACAGGTGGTTCACCATGGCCTGCGGAAGATAGCCGCGTTCGCGATACTCCCGCACGCTCGTAGCACCGTGTCGCTTTGATAACGGTGAGCCATCACTTCCCACTATCAGCGACACGTGACCATAACTCGGCGCGCGCAACCCAAGCGCCTCCAGAATCATGAGCTGACGAGGTGTGTTCGTCAGATGATCTTCCCCGCGCAGCACGTGCGTGATGCCCATGTCCGCATCATCTACCGCATTGCAGAAAAAGAACGCGGCAGTCCCATCGGCGCGGCGCACGACGAAGTCTCCGATGTCGTCGGATAGAAACGTCTGCGGCCCATGCACGAAGTCCAGAAACTCGATGCGGCGGCCCAATGGCACTTTGAAGCGCATGGTCGGCGAGAGGCTCTCGAGGACCCTCTTCTGCCGCTGCTCGGTGGACAGATCGCGACAAGTCCCTGCGTAACGGGGTGGACGACCCGAGGCGAGCTGCGCCCGCCTGGAAGCTTCGAGCTCCAGCGGGGTGCAGAAGCAGGGATAAACCGCGCCGCGCTTCTGCAGCTCGTCGAAATAGCGATTGTAGAGAGAGCCGCGCTGCGATTGCCGGTAAGGGCCCCTTGCATCCTCGTGGTCCGGCCCCGCATCCCAAGTGATGCCTAGCCAGCGCAGATCCGCAATCAAGGCCTCAGTATGCTGCTCGCGGCTGCGCTCGGTGTCAGTGTCCTCGATGCGCAGCAGAAACCGCCCGGCCTGCTGCCTTGCCAATAGAAAGTTAAATAGCGCCGTGCGCGCATTTCCCAGGTGCAGCTCGCCCGTGGGGCTTGGCGCGAAGCGCGTCGTATGTGGCTGACCGAACGTCCCGGCCGCCGAAGTGTCCATTCCGCTCATGACGTAATGTTACGGGACGCGGCAGCCGCCGCGCTTGCTAGAATTACCGGCCGGTCAGCACAGGAGCGGGCGCAATGCGCGCGCGGGCTCCGCCACCGGCATCACTATGGAGGCTCGATGCGAATACCCCCTCGGAACTGGCTCCGCAACCCACTGGCGTCCGCGCTACTGGTGCTCGCGGGGCTGCTGGTCCATGCAATGGCGCCCGCTGCGGACCAGGCTACTCAAGTTCGGGTGTCGACGAACATGGGGGATTTCGTCATCGAATTGATGCCGGACCGCGCGCCGCTCACAGTCGCGAACTTCCTGCGCTACGTACGGGAGGGCTACTACTCGGGCACGCTGGTCCACCGTGTCGTTGCGAATTTCGTGCTCCAGGGCGGCGGCCACGCGGCCAGCGACCTCAAGCTCAAACCCGTGCACGACCCGGTCAACAACGAATCGGGCAATGGCCTGCAGAACAAGCGCGGCATGGTGGGACTGGCGCGCGGGGAAAACGCACACTCGGGCAACGCCCAGTTCTACGTGAACCTCGTTGACAATCCCGACCTCGATCCACTGCCCACCCGGTGGGGATATGCGGTCTTCGGCCGCGTCGTACAAGGCATGGATGTCATTGACCGCATCGGCGTCACGCCGACGGGCGCTTCCGGCCCATTCAAGTCCGATACCCCGCTCAAGCCAGTCATCATCCAGAAGGTGGAAATCCTGGATGGCGCCAGCCAGGCGGCGGCTCCCACGACGGCGCCGATAGCCACCCCGGTGGCGGCTCCTTCTCAGGACACGATTCTCTCGCCGAGGTAGCTCCACATTTCAGGGACTGCAATGACCCGGCTGTTCGTATCGGATGTGCATCTCGACGCTGGCACGCCGGAGGCGGTGGAGCAGTTCCTCGCATTCCTGCGGACCCATGCCGCCGATGCGCAAGCGTTGTACATCTTGGGCGATCTGTTCGAGACATGGGTGGGGGACGATGATCCCGATCCAACCAAGGCGCGCGTTTGCGAGGCTCTGCAGGCACTGACCGGCAAGGGTGTCGGCTGCTTCGTCCTGCACGGGAATCGGGATTTCCTGATCGGGCGCGATTTCTGCCGCAGAACCGGCAGCAGGCTGTTGGCGGATCCGGTCGTGGCTGATCTGGACGGCGAGAGAGTGTTGCTGACACACGGTGACGCCCTCTGTACCGACGACCATTCTTATCAAGAGTTGCGCAGCACCGTGCGCACACGTGACTGGCAGCGCCGCTTTCTTGCGTTGCCCGTCGCCGATCGAGAGCTGATCGCCAATCAGGCGCGCGCAGGCAGCAAGGAACACACCTCCAGAACCATCCCCAACATCATGGATGTAAATCTGGACGCGGTATCAACTGCCTACCGCGCAACGAGGGTCAGGCGAATCATTCATGGACACACGCATCGCCCGGGCGTCCACGACACCTCGATTGAAGGCGAACCTGCCCAGCGGATAGTTCTGGGTGCGTGGTACGAGCAGGGAAGTTACATCCAGTACGAGAACGGCCGCTACGAGTTGCGTGAGCTACCACGCTGATCGTCGGGCCATCACCTCCTACAGCTGCAGCGGCTTGACCACATAATCAACCGCTCCAGCCAACAGGTCCGAACTGATCGTCGGACAACTGCTTCGAATGGCTGCACACGTCGAATGGACTGCACACGCGAATTCGCCCACTTCGCGCTGGACGGAAGCGAATGAGGGTACCCCGCTCCGGGCTGCCGCACGTCAGTGCGGTCCGCCTGGCGGCCCTCGTTCTTCCATCAATAGTTCAAACTTCTTGAGCTGCGCCGGAGTGAGCACGGGTGTCAATTTCGCGAGCGTTTCCTGATGCAACTGATCGCGCACCGCCTTCATCTGCTCGAACGTTGGTCTCTGACCCGATGCCTGCGCGGCCTCCCGCTGTGCTTTCATCTTGGCGTGCTGTTCGTCGAGGATCGTCTGCACCTGGGCCTTCTGCTCATCCGTCAGATCGAGCAGCGTGGCCAGTCGATCCATGCGCTGCGCGGAGCTCTCGTGCCTGAATGGGCCTGGGCCGCCGCCTGGGCCGCCGCCTACGGGCGGTGAGTCCGGCGCCTGTGCGATCGCGGCCCCCATCCACAGGATCGCCGCCGCGGCGGCTGAAGTGATTTTCATTGTTGCCTCCAACTGGTTTACAGCGGGAGAAAGTAGCCGGGCGCGGACCCCGCGGGGGTAAACAATCGTGAGCGAATGTGATTTGTCTCAACTACCCGAAGACAGCCTGCCACGCCGCCGGTTGATGGCGGCAACCCCCTCAGGGGCCGCCTTGCTCTGGCTGTGCGCTTAGTGTCGGGCGCCATGCTCTTGTATGCGCTTCCCGGGCATGCGCCCCTACAAGCCCGCCCCACAATGAGCGCCCCGAGCCTTCTCCGCCCGCCAAGCGCGCCCGCGGGTGAGCGCATTACAACAGCACGGGGCCCCCGGGGCTCACGGTTACGAAGAGCCGGAGGCCGTCACGACCTAGGCAGCGTTAATACCGCTTCCAGCCCGCGCACGGGCAGGTTCGCAAGCACCAGTGACCCGCCGTGGGCCTGAACCACATCACGCGCAATGCTCAATCCCAGGCCGCTGCCGCCTGTATCGCGGTTGCGCGAGGACTCCAGGCGGTAGAACGGCTCGAACACACGCTCCAACTCGGATGCGGGTATTCCCGGTCCGTCGTCGCGCACCCGGATGACCAGGGACGGCCCATCCTCAACCAGCACCGTCGCCTGCGTACCAAACTTGACTGCGTTGGCAATCAGATTAGTGAGACAGCGCCGTAGAGCCTGTGGCTTGCCCAGGATAGACCGGGTCGCGCGGCCCTCAATCGACACCGTAGCGCTCATCTCCGCAAACTCCGACTGCAGGGTTGCGAGCATTTCATTGAGATCAATCGGCGTGAATGCCTCGCTGTCGTCCAGGCCGCGAAACAAGGCCAGCGCGCCGTGCACCATGCTTTCCATTTCATCGAGCTGCTTGCCGATGCGCGTCTGCGCGGCAGTGTCATCCAACATCTCCACCTGCAAGCGAAGGCGAGTGAGAGGAGTCTTCAGGTCATGCGACATCGCCGCCAGCACCCGGCTGCGGCTATCGAGGTAACGTTGCAGCCGATCCTGCATGGTGTTGAATGCTCGTGCGGCGTTGCGCAGCTCGCGCGCGCCGCGCTCCGCGATTTTTGGCTGCCGCAGGTCGCGACCAACTCTGTCGGCCGCGCTCGCCAGCTCCGACAGCGGTCGCGTGATGCTACGCGCGGTTGCGAACAGCGCGACCGACATTACGATGAGCAGGAGCGACAGGTTAAGGAAGAGACCGCGTGGCAGCGGAGCCCCACGCGCCAGCCGCGTCACCCGGAACAGCGCGGTATATCCGTCAGGGAACTTGACGGTCGCATCGTACAACTCGGTCCCGCCGTAGCGCCCTTCGGAGAACGCCGGGCCGGAGATCCAGATCGCCTTTTTTGCCGGATCGGCGGTCTGCGTGACATTGACGTCAAACCCGGTCCCCAGCGTGCTGCGCAGCTGTTGCTCGAATGTTCCCTCCAAGTCGCCCGGTTTCGAGAAAGGCACCACGGGCCCGCCCGAAGGCCGCCCGGGCGGACCCAGACCTCCAGCCCCCAGGGGCCCGGGTGGCAGGGGCATCTCGCTAAAGGGCGGCCCAACGGCAAACGGAGGTCTGTCCCGCGGGGGGCCACCGCGATCAAAATCGGGGGCGGGAACCAACCCATCCCGAAAAATGAACACATCACGAAGCCGGCGGCCGAGGCGCCCGGGCCGCTCGCTCAACCGAGCCACCGCGGCGGACCGCTCGGGGCCGTCCATCCCCTGCAGCATGGTGGTGACCTCCGCGATCCGGCGCGACCACTCCCGCACACTGCCTTGCAACATGAAACGTTCGCGCTCACGCGCGACGAACACCAGGCTGGCCAGTTGAGCCAGCAGCAACGCGACGATGGAAGCGGCGATCAGGCGCCCAAAGAGCGACTGCGGCCACAGAGACAGGCGCATGTTCAATGCCTTCGCGCGGGCCGGTCAGTGCTGCTGGACTGGAACGCCGACAACATACCCCTCGCCATAGATTGTTTTAATAATCTGCGGTGCGCGCGCGTCGTCACCGAGAATCTGACGCAGCCGACTGACCCGTACGTCGATACTGCGGTCGGAAGGATCCGCCTCTCGTCCGCGCAGCAGTTCCGTGAGTTGGGCACGGCTGAGCACGCGATTGGCGGACGACAGCAGAACCGCGAGCAGCCGATACTCCGCGCCACTCAATGCAACCTCCTTTCCGTCAGTGTCAGTCAACGCGCGTGTCGTTGTATCGAGCTTCCAGTTACTGAATGAAAACGACCGCACTGTTTCCGGACTCGGATCGCGCGGTGCGTGCGCCGTTCGCCTGAGTACCGCCCTGATGCGTCCCAACAGCTCACGAGGATTGAACGGTTTGGGCAGATAGTCGTCCGCGCCCAGCTCGAGCCCGACGATGCGGTCAACATCCTCGCCTCGCGCAGTCAACATGATGATCGGCACTTGCGACCGGGTACGCAGCTCGCGGCAGATCGATAGCCCATCCTCACCCGGGAGCATCAGATCGAGCACGACGAGATCAATGCGTGACCGCTCCATCACGCGCCGCATCTCTTTTCCATCCGCAACTGCCGTCGTACGGAAATCATGCTTCTCCAGATACTGGCTCAGCAGCGTGCGGATTTCGCGGTCGTCATCGACAATGACGAGATGGGGGCGATCAGTCATCGGGCCTCGGTGCTTGTAACAAACTGTTAAGGACAGCAGCGCTGCCCTTGAAGCAACTGTAGTCCACATTTCGCGGTTGTGCTAACAGTGAACTCGCCGGCCAGACTCAGGTCGAAGCCAGCCTCAGGTGATGCCAGGTTCCCGCCCGACTCCCAATGCCAACACGAGAGCCAGCGATGCGCCCCATTTCAATTGCCACCTATTCTCTGGCCTGCCTGGTTGCTGCGTGGCTCGCCGGTTGCGCCACAGAACGGCTGGCCTCGGTGGCGCCCAGTGGCGTCAACCTGACGGGCGAATGGAAGTTCAACCCGAACCTGAGCGATGACCCCGACAAGCTCGCCGACCCTGACAAAACGCCGCCGGAGCGCGCCCCCGGCGGCCGTCGCGGCCGCGGCGGAGGACGAGGCGGCGGCAGTGGAATGCCCCCCATGCCGCCCATCGGGTCGTCGCCACTGGCGACGACGACCGGCCACGGGTTCGCCGCATGCGGCGAACGGGTGGCCATGGATGGACACCCCGGGCTTGCGCAGAGCACGGATTGCGCAGCGCAATGGCCGGGCCGGGATGCCGCGCTAGCGACGGCTACCCGGCAATGCGACGATTGTTCTACGCCCGCGGCCGAAGCGGTCGCCCCCACAGCCAACGCGTTTCAGCGCGTTGCCCTAACCGCCCCAGGGATAGAGCAGGCCGCCCCGCTACCACCCGCCAGCACACCGCCGACGACCGGCGGCTCCGCGACTAGCCCGGCGAGCCCGGCCGGCCCCAACAGCCGCGGCGCGAGCATCAATCGCCTCCTGAAGGCACCCGTACACGTCTCGATCATCCAGAAAGAAGGCACCCTGACCATCAACACCGACATGCCTGATGGAACACACACCGCGGATGAGTACACAGCGGGCACATCGAGCACCATTCCTTACGGACCCGACAAGACCGCCGATCGAAGTGTTGGTTGGCGTGGTCCCGCGTTCGTAATAACGACCAGCGTGAAGAAAGGTGGTTGGCGGGAAGATGACTTTGCGTTGGATGAAGATGGCCGTCTGATCATGACGACCCAAACGAAGGGCGGCCGGCTCGGCTCGGTGGATATTACTCGGGTATATGACCGGATACGGTAGGCACTGCCAAGCAGCCGTCCCTGGATCTCAATCCGGCCCGCCTATCTATGGGCGCTCGCATTGCGCTACGCAGTCCCTGCTTCGCGCAAGCCCGGGGTGGCCATCCTTCGCCACCCGTTCGCCGCATGCGGCGAACCCCCTATAAGGGCAACCCCGAGTGAAACCGAAACACCGGGTCCAACTCCGTAACCAGCTCGGCCTCCCGCTGCGCGAGCGTATCGAGCCTCTCTTGCCAGCGCTCCGGCGCAGTGACGCGCGCCAGGTTCACATATAACTCGAAATGCCGCGCCTCGGATCGCTCGAGCTGGGCGTAGAAGTGCCCCAGCGGCTGCTGCAACCGACTGCTCAGCAGGTTGAAGCGCTCGGACGAGCGCGCCTCGATCAGCGCGCCAGCTAACAGCAAATCGAGCTTCCTGCCGGGCTCGGACGTTCTGAGCACGGTCCGCAGCCCGGAGGCATAACGCCCGGGCTGTTGACGCTCGAACTCAACACCGAGCGTGATCATCATCTTCTGCACTTGCTCGAAGTGGCGCAGCTCCTCGCGCGCAAGCCGCGACAAGGCCATGGCCAGCGCGTGATCCTCAGGATACGCAAACATCAGAGCCAACGCGGTCGAGGCCGCCTTCTTCTCACAATTGGCGTGATCGACCAGCAATTCGCGCCAGCGCTCGACTGCCGTGGCAACCCACGCTTCCGGGGTTGGCGCACGAAGAATTGACGCCGCGGGAGCCAACATCAGGTCACTTCCGCCGCCGCCTTCAACATGCGGTACGCCTTGCGTAATGCAACCCGCGCCTCCTTCGCATTCTGATAGCGATCCTGCGGGGCCTTCGCCAGAAAGCGCTCGATCATGGGCTGCAGCGCTTCGAAGGGCTCCGGCAGCAGCGGCACCGGCTCCTTGCGATGCTTATAGATGATCGCCATCGGATTCTCGGCCGCGAAGGGCTTCGCGCGCGCCAGCATCTCGAACACGATCACCCCAAGGCTGTACAGGTCGCTACGGGCATCGATCGGCTCGCCATGACCCTGCTCCGGACTCATGTAGTGCGGCGTGCCGAAGATCAGCCCCGTGTCGGTGACCTCCTGCGCAAGAGCCGTGTCCTTGGACATGCCAAAATCGATGAGAGCGGGCGACCCATCGTCGCGCAGCATGACGTTGCCAGGTTTCAGGTCGCGGTGCAGCACACCGCAGTTATGCATCGCCTCCAGAGCGCGTGCGATGGCAATGGCGGCCCGCAGCGCGGGGCGCGGCCTCATACCGGCTCGCATGCGCCGCCGCAGGTCCCCTCCTCGAAAATACTCCATCACCAGCCATGCATGCTCGTCGCTGATACCAAGATCGTACAGTTGGACGATGCTCGGATGACGGATGCGTTGGACAATCGCGTATTCCTGCAGAAAACGCCGGAAGGTGTCGTCGAGATCGTGCTGATCCTTGTGCCGGTCCCGGACCACCTTCAATGCAACTAACGCGCCTGCAGATTCGCTCTCCGCAAGATACAAGTCAGATGTGGGCCCCGTGGCGATTCGCCGAATGCATCGATACCCGCGAATGAAGGCGCTGCCGAACCGTTGCGTGTCACGCCCAACCGCGCTGGTGCGCCACTTCGTCCGCGCGCGCGATTGCACCCACTCGGCGTCTTCAAGAACCTGGAAGAACTTCTCCGTATCAATCTCGTCACGCCCAATTACCGCATGGGCACCGAGATCGCGGGCTTCGGAGGAATCTACATGTGCGCCATGCACGGGGATGAACACGATAGGCGCGAAACCAGCCCGCCCGGTCAGGTCCCTGAGCTCATCGAGACCGCGGCCGTGACCAACCAAAACCGCATCGAACCCCTGTGCCAGAAATTCCGGCGCAAGCGGGCCGTGCAGGTCGGGGTCGCGGACCACAACCTGCGCATCCGGCTTACGCGACGTCAGACGATGTTGGATGATTTCGCACTGAGCCGCGTCGTCTTCGATCAGCAACAAACGCATCACGCAATTACAGCACGTGCGTGTCGCCCCCCGCTACGCGCACGTTGTGCGCTCGCGGTTGGCCCAGGGCACTGCCTCCCGGCCCTGCCCGTGCGACGCATGCGTCGCACCCCTCACGGCCTTCGACTACGATCTGCGCCGCGGCCTCCGACAGCTTGAGTCCGATCACGAGGTCGCCGACATTAGTTCCCGTCGGCCCCGTGTGGATGAGATCGCCACTGGCCGCGAGGGCCGTGCCTGAGTCTGCACGGCGCATGCAATCGTCGGCATCCATCTCTGCAAGTGCGAGACGCGCGCATGTCTCGCTGTCCACAATAGCTCCGGCGTCATCGGTCACGCCGTCAGTTCCATCTGTTCCTGCAGCGAGCAGCATCATGTGCGGCTGCCCCGCGAGCAGCCGTGCCGCTGCCAACGCAAGATGCTGATTTCGGCCACCGCGCCCGGGGTTTGCGGGCAACCGCACGGTCGACTCTCCGCCCCATACACACACCTGAGCCGGGTTCAGGTGCAGCTCGTGCGTAAACCGCACCGCAAGCCGGGCAGCGTCATCATCGAAACGACTGGGCGGTCTGCGGACATCGAGCCCCAATTTCTCGGCAGCCGCACAAGCGCCCTCAACTGCGTGGTCCAGCGAGGCAACGATGATTCGTTCAATGCGGTCCTGGTAATCGCGAGCGGGTCCGAGCAGCCCTGATCCGATGACCGCGGGGTCATCGCCGGGAACGTCGGATATGAATAGCGCCCGCGCCGGTCGCTCGCCCAAAAGCCGGGCGACGCCACCTCCCTTGATCCGCGAGAGCTTGGAGCGGCGCTCATTGAGCTCGGCGATCGGGATCCCGCTCGCGAGACCCTCGGCATTGAGCTTTCCCAATTGCTCGAAAGTCACGCCGTCCTCGAGCACCTCGACGAGACTCGACGCACCACCGGAGACCAGGAACAGCGGTTCCACGGACCGGGGCAGCTCCCTCAACCACTTGAGTAGCCCCTGGCCCGCTGCAAGCGAGCGCTTGTCCGGGACTGGATGGGAGCTCTCGTGGATTTCCACGTTACGCAGTGTCTGAATTTGCGGAGCGACGTGCCCGTCTTTCGTGATGAGCAGCGTCCGCTCTATCGAACCATCCAGAACGTCGTGGGCGCCGAGGGCCATGGCGGAGGCAGCCTTCCCTATTGCTGCGATCCAGACCGGCCCTGAGGACGCGCTCAGCGCACGGGCTACCGAAAGGCGGCCGGATACCCTGTCAAGCCCAGCCTCAAACAGCTCCAGCAGAAGGCGCCGACGGATTGAATTCACGTGCCTCGGATGACTTTGAGTTTGCCCCGGCGCTCGCGTCGCAACGACTTGGCGGCATCCGAGCGCTCAACCTGTAACCGCTCGAGATACTCGGGCGTCACATCACCCGTAACATACTCCCCAGAGAAGCAGGACGTGTCGAACTCGGCGACGCGGGCATCATCGTGCTGACAGGCGGCAACCAGATCTTCGAGGTCCTGGTAGACCAGCCAATCCGCGCCGATGAGATGTGCAACCTCATCGACACTGCGATCTGCTGCGACGAGCTCGCTCGTCGCAGGCATGTCGATTCCGTACACGTTGGGGAAGCGCACCGGCGGAGCCGCCGAGGCAAAGTAAACCTTCTTCGCGCCGGCTTCGCGCGCCAGCTCGATGATCTGTGCCGAGGTCGTGCCGCGGACGATGGAGTCATCCACGAGCAGGACATTCTTGCCACGGAACTCCAGGTCAATGGCGTTCAGCTTGCGGCGCACTGATTTCTCGCGCTGCTCCTGGCCCGGCATGATGAACGTGCGGCCGATGTAGCGGTTCTTGGTGAAACCTTCCCGATACTTCAGGTTGAGCCTCTGTGCGAGCTGCAACGCGCTCGTGCGGCTGGTATCCGGAATAGGGATGACGACGTCGATGTCGTGGTTGGGCCGTTCGCGAAGTATCTTCTCAGCCAGCCGGTCGCCCATACGCATGCGTGCGCGATACACGGAGATGTTGTCGATCTTAGTGTCAGGGCGAGCGAAGTAGACGTACTCGAAGATACACGGTGTGTGCCGGACCGTCGGTACGAGCTGTTGGGAATGTAGCCGCCCCTGCTCGTCGATGAATACCGCCTCACCTGGCGCAATGTCGCGTACGAACTTGAACGACAGTGAGTCGAGGGCGACGCTTTCGGAAGCCAGCATCCACTCGGGTCCACGCGGCGTATCGCGCTGCCCGAGTACGAGGGGACGGATCCCATGGGGGTCGCGGAATCCGAGAATGCCGTGTCCAATAACCATTGCCACCACCGCGTAACCGCCGCGACATCGGCGGTAAACGGCATTCAGCGCAGCGAAAACGTCTGCCGGTGTAACGCGCGGCGTTCCGATGCGCTGCAATTCGGACGCGAACACGTTCAACAGGACTTCCGAATCGGAAGTGGTGTTGAGATGACGGCGATCCTCGCGAATGATCACCTCGGCAAGTTCCGTGGCGTTCGTCAGGTTGCCGTTATGCGCAATGCAGATTCCGTAGGGAGCATTTACGTAGAACGGCTGCGCTTCGGAGGCCGAGTCACATCCGGCGGTCGGATAACGCACGTGACCAATGCCGTAGTTGCCTCTGAGCTCCAGCATATGGTGCTGCTGGAAAACATCGCGTACGAGGCCACTGCCCTTGCGCGTGTAGAGCTCACCGTCCACGGAGGTTGCAATACCAGCCGCGTCTTGGCCACGATGTTGCAGGACCGTCAGCGCGTCATAGATTCGCTGGTTGACCGCGCTCGTGCCGACAATACCTACAATCCCGCACATGCTCTCGGACCCTCGTCTATTGGCTGAAAGTCGCCTGCGGCGCTTTCAGCGGACATCACTTCGTCGCCCGCGCGCAAAAAGCGTCGTTTTTGCTCGCTGCTTCAGTTCCATTGGCTGAAAGTCGCCTGCGGCGCTTTCAGCGGACATCACTTCGTCGCCCGCGGGCAAAAAGCGTCGTTTTTGCCCGCTGCTTCAGGTCTTCGCGGTCGCGCCGCCCGTATGCCTCACCCGCTGCTCGCCAACCAACGCGCGCAATCCGTTCGCCACGGATTCGCCGTAGGGCACCAGCAGGGACCGGGTCCACCACCTCTCGCCGTCCAGACGCAGAAGTTGACCCAGGATGACAAATACGCCGAGCAGGACCACTCCGCGCAAAACGCCGAAAACCATTCCGAGGAAGCGGTCCATGCCGCTGAAGATCGACAGCCGCACGAAATGATCGAGCAGCGCCCCAACGGCCGCGCCAAGTAGCAGTATCAACAGCACGATGATGACGCGGGCTGCCCATGGCTTGACATATGAGCCCGACAACAGTCCGCCCAGATGCGGCTCGATCAGATCCGAGAAGTGCCACGCCACGAACAGCGCGAACAGCCAGGCGACGAGTGCCACTGCCTCGCGCAGAAAACCGCGCATCGCACCGACAACTGCCGAAATAATGACGGCGGCTATCACCAGGTAATCGGTAACATTCATCCGCGGGTCCGGTAGCGGGTGGCGGCGCGGATTGTACAAGAGCGAGACCCAGCCTGCGCGGACCTATGCCATGGCTTGCCGCAATTGTGGGGTGTATCAAGAATAAGGGACCACCGTTCCGCCAGGACGGCCGGAAGCCTTCAATCGGCCCTGAAGTTCCTGCGCCGCCGCGCGGTCGGGTGTCGGTCCAACCCGTACCTTGAACAGTTTGCGGCTGCCGCCCGTGACGGGCGACACAGAAACCTTGAAGCCTTTGGCCCGCACTTCCAGAGCCAACCGCTCTGCATTCTCGCGGCTGGCGAACACGCCCAATTGCACTGCCCAACTCTGGGCAGGACTGCCCGGAGGGGACTCGGAAGCCGACGCCGCGTTTGAAGCCGTAGCTGCTGGATGAGCCTTCGCGGGCTTCTCCAACGCGGCCGCGCGAACTGGCTTCGGGGGCTCCGATCGAGGTGGGGCTGCAGACGATGGCGGAGTAGGTTTTTGCGCCGGGCCGCTGGACTTCACCGTGCGTTGTGGGGGCACGGCTGCCTCGCCAGGCCGCGCCGTTTGGGTGCTGGACTGCGGTCGTGCGTTGGAAGACTGCGATGCACCGGCCGATTGCGGTGCGCCCGCTGCCTGCTGTGCGCCGGACGATTGCGACTTCGGCGCGGACGAATTCCCCGCGGTTGAACTGGCTGCTTGCGGTGTGCCCGACCGCTGTGGTGTATCGGCCGCTTGCGACTTCGGTGGCTGCGAGCTCGCCGCCAGCGGCGCACCCGACGGCTGCGATGCGCCAGGTTGCGACGCTACGTCCGCTGCTTCGCTCTCCCCTGTGGCTCCGTCCACTGTCGGCGCGGCGGGTTGCACAGTTGGCTGCTCGGGGCCGCTGGGCTGCGGCATGCCCGGTCCGCCACTCTCGGCTGAGCCCGAGCGCGCATGCGAGTCGTCGCCCAAGTTGATGGTGTACGACCTTAATGGCGGTTCCTCGGAGGAGGTGGGAGCCACACCGGCCGGCACAGGGGCCGTACGGCCCTTCGGGCCCGACAACAGCTCGGGCACCAACAACACGATCAGGACTACAAGAATGATCGCGCCGGTCAGTCGCTCTTTCACCAGAAGTTCCACAGTGGGGACGAAGCCGCCTCAATCAAGCGCACCGCGGGCATTAGTATACGCGAAGCCACTGCAACGCCGGGCCCACCGTATAGACCGAGCCGAAGACAATAACTCGATCGCCTGGCACTGCGGCCGCCCGCGCGACTTCGCACCCCTCCTGAACCGAGGTTGCGAGGGTGACCTCATCAGCGGGGAGCCTCAGCCTTTGTGCCAGATCCGATGCTGAGCCGCCCCGCGCCCCGGGTAGCGCGCACAGTATCCAGTGATCAACGAGCGGTTCGAGCGCAGCGGCAATCTCACGCGCGTCCTTATCCGCGAGAATTCCCACGACCGCAAACGTGTGACCGCCATCAGGTAGCGGCCGTTCTCGGACATGCTCGGCGAACACACGAGCCGCTGGCTCGTTGTGTGCGATGTCCAGGATCCATTCAACCGGCCCTGCAACCACCTGAAAGCGGCCGGCGAGCCTGACGTTTCGAAGCGCCTCACTGACTGTTTGCTCATTCAGCGCATACCCGGCGCCGAGCGATTCGATCGCCGCGAGTGATGCGGCCGCATTGCGATACTGAATGGAACCCGCGAGAGCCGGTGCAGGCAGGTTGTTCAGCGTGGTTCGCAAACCGCGATAACTCCAGCGGGCGCCCCCGTCTGTCGTTTCACCTTCGGTTGCCTCCACCTGCCAGGTGAAATCCCGTTCAGCGACCACGGCGCGTGCACCCAGCCGTTGAATAGTCGAGTAGACGCTCCCCGGCATATCCGGAGTGCTCAACACCGCCGGTCGCCCGCTGCGGAAAATCCCCGCCTTTTCGGCACCGATCTGCTCGAGGCTGTCGCCCAGGTAGTCACGATGGTCGAATCCGATCGAGGACACGACCGAAACGTCGGCATCAACCAGGTTGACCGCATCCAGCCTGCCACCCAACCCGACCTCGAGAATAGCTACGTCAACTTGCCGATCGGCGAAAATCAGCAGAGCCGCCAGGGCGTTGTACTCAAAAAACGTGAGCGTGGTCTGCCCGCGCTCCGCCTCTATCCGCTCAAACGCGCTGATCAACTCCGCGTCTTCCACTTCGACGCCTCCGACCCGAATCCGCTCGTTGTAGCGGATGAAGTGAGGCGACGTGAACATACCTGTGGAGGCTCCGGCCGCGCGAAGAATCGTATCCAGGTGCGCAACCGTGGACCCCTTCCCGTTCGTCCCACCAACCGTTATGACGCGAGAGGATGGTTTGTCCACCCCCAGGGTTCGCGCGACGGACGCGACACGAGCCAAGCCCATGTCGATGGTCTTGGGATGCACCGACTCCTGAAGAGCCAGCCACTCGGCAAGCGTGCGCAATTTCAGGCAGCGGCAGTAGCAGGAACAGCGGCTGGTAGCTTCATCAGTATTCGCAGCACGCCGCCAATCCTGTCACGCATGTCGCGACGGTCCACGATCATGTCGAGCACGCCGTGCTCGAGGAGGAACTCGCTGCGCTGAAAACCTTCGGGAAGTGTCTCGCGCACGGTCTGCTGAATGACACGCGGGCCAGCGAATCCGATGAGGGCACGCGGCTCGGCAATGTTGAGGTCGCCCAGCATTGCAAGACTGGCCGATACGCCACCGGTCGTCGGGTCGGTCATGACCGAGATGTAAGGCAGATGTGCCTGCGCGAGCCGCGACAGCGCTGCTGCAGTCTTGGCCATCTGCATGAGCGAGTACAACGCCTCCTGCATGCGTGCCCCACCGCTGGAGGAGAAACACACGAACGGCTCGCGATGCTCTATGCAGTGGTCAACCGCGCGTTTGAAACGCTCCCCGACGACGGACCCCATGGAGCCGCCCAGGAACTGGAATTCAAATGCGCAGGCGACAATGGGAAGGCCCTGCAACTTGCCCGCGAGCACGATGAGCGCATCGCGCTCGCCGGTCGCTTTCTGCGCCTGGCTGAGCCTGTCCTTGTAGCGCTTGCTGTCGCGGAATTTGAGCGGATCTTCCGGCGAGATGCGGGCGCCGATCTCTTCCGTCTGCCCCGGGTCCAGAAACCCTTCGAGCCGCTCGCGGCCACCGATTCGCATGTGGTGACTGCATTTCGGGCAGACATACAGGTTGCGTTCGAGCTCGGCCCGATACAGAACGGCGTCGCACGCCGGACATTTGATCCACAGGCCTTCCGGCACCGAGCGCGTACGGCGCTCGGTCTTGATCCGGGAGGGCATGATCTTTTCGAACCACGACATGGCGGGCGTCCGTAAATCTATGGCAATCCGGGGATGATAATGGATCGCGCCTCCGAGCGTCCGGAGGGTAGTCCGAACGCCTCCGGGTACCGAACGTCCCAGAGATACAGGCCGTCGGCCGGCGCCGTGGGTGCCCCTCGGGTCCGGTCCCGGCCCTCCAGGACCTCGCGCGCCCAGGAGGGAGGTGCTTCTCCACGCCCGATCTCGATGAGCAGGCCTGCGATGTTCCGCATCATGTGATGCAAAAAGGCGTTGGCGGTCACTTCGATCACGACCCACTCGCCCTGCCGCTCCACGCTCAGGCGCTCGACACGCCGGATCGGCGAATTCGATTGGCACTCGGAGGAACGGAAGGCACTGAAGTCGTAATGACCGCATAGATGAGCTGCCGCGGCGGCCATTCGTTCGTGATCCAGGGGTTTGTAGATGCATGTAGCGCGTTTCGCGGCGAGAGCCGAGCGCGAGCCGCGGTTCAGAATGATGTACCGGTAGCTCCGTGCCTCAGCCGAATAGCGGGCATGGAAGTGAAGCGGCACCGGACGTGCCCAAACGATGCTGACGTCGCGAGGAAGCTCGCTATTGGCTCCCATGACCCAACCGCGCATGGGTCGAGTGACCGTCGTATCGAAGTGGGCGACTTGCCAGCGAGCGTGGACGCCGGCATCTGTACGGCCCGCACAGACGACCTCCACGGGCTCAGCCGCCACCCCTTTCAGTGCACTCTCAACGAGGCCTTGAATGGTGCGCGGCGACTGCTGCGTCTGCCAGCCCGAATAAGCGGACCCGTCGTACTCAATGCCAACAGCGTATCTATTCATGCGCTGCGCGCAGACTTTCCAGGGGGATCGCGCAAGCGCGACCCCCGAAGAGCTGCGGCGCTGGCGCGCCGGGGTGCACGAATTCTCTGTTGTTTAACCCGGGAGCGATTCGATCAATCTCTGCGCTTCCTGCTTCTGCGCTACCGACCCTTCGTGCATCACTTCCTCCAGGATGTTGCGTGCCCCCTCCGGGTCACCCATATCCATGTAGGCGCGTGCCAGGTCCAGCTTGGTGCCGACTTCACTCATGGTTACCGGCTCAAGGTCCGGCAGCGCGAGGTCATCGGAAGCGAGCTTCTGAGTAGCTGTGAACGCCGCATCGGGGACCGTGGCCGTGCCGACGTCGAGGTCCAAACCAGATCCGTTGCTGCCGTGCGCGTGATGATGATGATGGTGCATACCATCAGCGTCCGCTTCACCAACACCATCGGCATCAACGTCGCCGAGGTCGAAATCAACGTCACGATCCGAAAGAGCCGCGAGCCGAGCTGTTGACGAGGGATCGAACGCACCGTTCTCAGCGTGCCCATTGGCACCGTTGCCAAGGACCGAATGAAGGTCGCTGTCGTCCATCCGCCACGCAGCTGTAGCTGAAGTGTCTTCAGTTGAGGCGCGACGCTGGGCCTCTTCCATGATCTTGCGTGAACGCTCGTCCATGCCCGCGACCAGTGTTGGTGCGTCTGACGAGGCGCCGAGACCGGGTTGATCGACCGTATCAAGCGCGCCCAAATCGAGACCGAGGTCATCGATGGCGAGCTCCGCCGTCTGCTCGGCGCTGTGACCCTGCTTGAGGGCCATAGCGACCTTCTGACGAATGGTCGGATTTTCCTGAGAGTTCAGCTGAGGCTGTTCAACCGTCGGGCCTTCCGACTCCGGCCCGAACTCCGGCATGAGCGGCTCGGGCTCGCGCCCGAGCTTCTGCGTCATCTGACGCGTCGTGCCCGTCCCGTTGTTGTAAGTGCTCTCGAGACCGAAGTTGCGGTCGGTCCCCGCCAGGTCGTGCGTGGTCTCGCCAAGAGCAGAACCAATGTCCAGATCGACACCGTCGTTCTGGCCGGGCACCGGCTCACCCAACAGGTCGAAGTCAACGCGGCTTTCGCCGCCTTCGAGGTCAAGATCGACGCCGCCCGCGGTCGCGCCACTAACAGCGCCACCACCTGAGAACAGCAGATCTTCCGGGGCAAGCTGCTTGCCCATGATGACGATCTTTTCCCACTCGCCAGGCGCAGCCTGGGCGCGTGTATCGGCCAGCTCGCGCGCGCTATGCAGGAACTGCTCTTTGTTGCCCCACACGAAGAACACTTCGAGGAGCTTGAGCTTCAGATCGCGGCGATTGGGCTCGCGGCTGATCGCAATACGAATCAGATCCGCGGCCTGGTCGTACAGGCCGTACGCCATGTGGAAATCAGCTTCCGCCAGCGGATCACCCTGATCGAGATTGATCGCGGTATCGCTGCTAACGGTATCGTCCGCCGTAGAGACGTGCCGCGCCGAAGCCGCTGAATGAGCGGCACCGCCGCCGAATCGAGGACGCTCATGAGTCCCGGACTCTTCGACGAGGAAGGCGCCGTCGTCAGTAGCTGCCGTCAGAGGACGGACAGGAGAGGTATCTCCACCTGCCGCGAACCCGCGGTCCATTGAGTTGGCACCCGCGACTGCGAGCCGGCCCAGCGAGTCATCGAACTCAGACTGGCGGCGTGAACGCCACGCGCGCAATCCGAAGAACCCGGCCAGCGCTACGGCGAGCAGAGCAATCGCCCACCAGTAGTCCTTGAGAGTATCGAATATGCCGCCGCCCTCGGCCTGTGCCGCTGTCGGGGGGGGCCTGTGGGCACGAGTCGTATCTGCGGCAGGAGGTGTCGGTGTCGGTTCCGCCGATGGAGCCGGCTCTTCAGCGGGAGGCGGGGCGGCGGCAGGCGCTTCCGCCTGCGCGGCCGGAGGCTGCTCCGCGGGGGCCGGTGCTGGAGGCGGTGCCGTAGCGGCGGCCGGCGGAGGTGCCGCAGCAGCTGGCGCCTTGGTGCCACCTTCGAGTCGCGACTGAAGTTGCGCGAGCTCGGTATTGCGCATTTCCAACAGACGCTTGGATTCGCTGAGCTGACCCTCGAGTTCTTTGACGCGGCCCTGGAGTGCCTTCGTCTCGGGAGTGGGACCGCCCGTACCCACGGAGCCCGACTCAGTCGGAGTAACTAGCCGCAAACGGCCTGGTTCAGCAGCGGGTGATGACCCGGCCTCCGGCGTAGAGGAGCGCCACGCGGCGTACTGACGGCGAATCTCGCCGTTCGCTTCGGACGGGGAAATCGCTGACACATCGGAACCTTCCGGAATGCGCAGCACCGCGCCGGAGCGCAGCAAATTCATGTTTTTCTCAAACGCGGGCGGGTTGGCCTGATAAATGGCCAGCATCCAGCTGCGCGTCTGAGGGGAATTCGTAGCGTTGCCCGAGGCCGAGGCCGCAATTGACGAGAGCGTCTCGCCTCGCTTCACGACGTGAGTCGAACCACTTGCCGCCGTCGGACTGCTTCCGGCAGCGCGGGGAGCTGCAGGTGCCGCCCCGCTCGGCTCACCGGGCGGGTTAGGCGAAATGGACGAAGTGTCCTGTGATGGCGGTACAGCACCGGAGTCGCGCGCGGACTCCCGCGCAATCGAACCCTCCCGAGCGCCCGTGCCCGCGGAGGGCGCGGCGACGGGAGCGTTGGAGGCCGGCGACTGTCCCGGCGTGTAGACCGGGGGATCCAGGAGCATCGTGTACTCACGGACGAGACGCCCACGAGCCCAGTTCACCTCCACGAGGAGAGTGATAAACGGCTCTGTAATCGTATCCGTGGACTTGAGCTTGATGACTTGACGACCGTCCGCGCCACGCGTGGTCTTCACCTGCACACTGCTTAGAAAAACAGGCCAATCCAAGCCGTAGCGGGTGAACGTCTCGCGCGAAGCGATCTGCGCCTTGAGCGTCTGCATCTCCTCAGGCGTTACGTCCACCAGCTCGATTTCTGCATCGAGAGGCGCATTGAGCGGTGAAAGGAGACGTATGTCTCCGAGACCAAGCGCAAACGCGGCCGATGGCAAGGCCATCAGCGATGCGAGCACCAGGCTGCTTCGTTTGACAATCATCACGACACCCCGAGAGGTATCAACGGGTAAAATCTATTGGAAAAACAAATGAGTGGACCGCATTCTGCGAGTCCACCCAACGGCCGGCAATATACATTACATATGCTGCCGAACCAAAATCTCTGCGATCTGCACACTGTTCGTTGCAGCACCCTTGCGTACGTTGTCGGCGACAACCCATAAGTTAAGTCCCCTGTCGGAGGACAGATCTTCACGTATTCTCCCGACATAAACTGTGTCGCGGTTCGCTGCCTCGGTAGCCGCTGTGGGGTACCCCCCTGGGCGGTGCTCGTCCAAAACCTCTATTCCAGGCGCCTTTGAGAGCAGTGCACGCACTTCCTCTACTGTGATCTTGGTCCGTGTCTCAAGGTGCACTGCCTCGGAATGCCCGAAGAATACCGGTACGCGGACGGCGGTCGCGTTCACCCGGATGTTGACGTCCTCCAGGATCTTGCGGGTCTCCCAGACCATCTTCATTTCTTCCCTGGTGTAACCGTTGTCCTCGAACTTGTCGATTTGCGGGACACAGTTGAACGCGATCTGCTTGGCCACCACCCGCGCAGTCACCGGCCCCTTGCCACTCAGCAGCTGAATCGATTGCTCCGCCAGCTCTTCAACGGCCTCGCGTCCGGCGCCTGAAACTGATTGATACGTTGCAACGTTGATTCGGTCGATGCCGACCGCGTCATGAATGGGCTTCAACGCGACCACGAGCTGAATCGTCGAGCAATTCGGGTTGGCGATGATCCCGCGGTTCTTGAACTGTGCGATGGCGTGCGGATTGACCTCGGGTACCACGAGCGGAATGTCATCCTCGTAGCGGAATTCCGCGGTGTTGTCGATGACGATACATCCGGCAGCCGCGGCCTTCGGCGCGTACACCCGTGACACCTCGCCGCCCGGCGAAAACAGCCCGATATCCGCCTTGCTGAAATCAAACCCCTCGAGCTCCTGCACCGGAATTCTGCGGCCCTTGAAGGAAACCGACTTACCGATGGAGCGGTTGCTGGCCACGGCGTAGAGTTCCGAGACGGGGAAATTTCGGTCTTCCAGTACCTGGATCATCGTTTCGCCGACCAGGCCCGTGGCACCGACGACGGCTACTGAAAACTCTGACTTGGGGCTTTGGTTGTTCACTGGGGTGCTTTGTTGATATCCGGGGTGGACGCCTTCACGTCCGCATTTTGCGCGCGGTGGCGCAGGTAGTGGTCGACTAATACGATGGCCAGCATGGCTTCGGCGATCGGCGTCGCTCGCAACCCCACACAGGGATCGTGACGTCCCGTGGTCACAACTTCCACCGGATTGCCTGCCAAGTCAATCGTACTCCCGGGGACCTGAATACTCGAAGTAGGTTTGAGCGTGGCATGGGCGATGATGTCCTGACCTGAAGAGATGCCGCCGAGGACGCCACCTGCATGATTGCTGCGGAAGCCTGCAGGTGTCAGCTCGTCGCGGTGCTCACTGCCTTTTTGCTGCGCAGCGGCGGTGCCTGCGCCTATTTCGACGGCCTTGACTGCGTTGATACTCATCAGGGCGTGGGCGATATCGGCATCCAACCGATCGAACACGGGCTCCCCCAGCCCGGGCGGGACACCCGTAGCGGTGACCGTGACACGCGCACCAACAGAATCCCCGTCACTGCGCACCTTCCACATCAACTGTTCGAGCTCCTCAATCCGTGCGGGGTCGGGGCAGAAGAACGGATTTTGATAGGCAAACGCAGGGTCTACGGGATCGAGCCGCAGAGAGCCAATCTGGCTTAGGTAGCCGGAAATTCGCACCCCCAGCCGCTCGGCGAGGTACTTGCGCGCGATAGCGCCCGCGGCTACCCGCATTACTGTCTCGCGAGCAGACGAGCGCCCTCCCCCGCGATAGTCGCGCAGGCCGTACTTGTGTTGATAGGTGTAGTCCGCATGACCGGGACGGAAGCGGTCCTTGATCTTCTCGTAGTCGCGCGAACGCGCGTCGGTGTTCTCGATGAGGATGCCGATAGGTGTCCCGGTGGTCAGACCCTCAAACACACCTGACAGGATGCGCACCTGGTCGGCCTCCCGGCGCTGGCTCACGAAATGTGAGGTGCCGGTACGACGCCGGTCGACGTCAGCCTGAAGATCGGCCTCGGACAGCGCCATACCCGGCGGGCAACCATCGACAATGCAGCCCATGGCGGGGCCATGGCTTTCGCCAAACGTCGTTACTGTAAAGACTTTGCCTATGGTGTTGCCCGACATGCTCGCTATCTCTACTCCGCATACGCGTGCAGCTGCTCGGCGGTCAGCAGAAAGACGCCGCCGCCCCCTCGCTCAAAGTCCAACCAGACGAACGGGAGCTTCCGGAACGCCCGCCGCACCGCCGTTTCCGTGTTACCCACCTCGACGACAAGGAGCCCGCCAGGGCGCAGATACCGACCTGCTTCCCGCAGAATCACCCGCACTGAATCCAGGCCGGAATCTCCGGAGGCGAGCGCAATTCGCGGCTCGTGCCGATACTCGGGTGGCAGCGACCTCATCTCGCGTGCGCCGACATAGGGCGGGTTGGACACGATGATATCGTAGGTGCCGCCGCTTATGTTTGAGAGCTCGCTGAAGTGATCGGATTCAACCAGACGGACGCGACGCCCGAGCCGATGCTTGCGAACGTTGATCCGAGCGACCTCGAGGGCCTCCTTCGAGATATCCACGGCGTCGACGCGCGCGCGTGGGAACGCCACCGCGCAAGCGATGGCGATGCAACCTGACCCAGTGCCTACATCAAGCACACGTTTCACCCGCGGTGGAGTGATCCAGGGTGTGAACTGGTGTTCGATCAGTTCGGCGAGAGCAGAGCGTGGAATGAGTACCCGCGCGTCAACGTGGAATGGCAGACCTGCGAACCAGGTCTCATTTGTGAGGTAGACGGCGGGAATGCGTTCGTTGATACGCCGTGTAATTAGCGCCTCAACGCGGTGTTGCGCAGAGGCGTCCACGCGCTTGCCATACACCGCCGCACCGGCTTCATGCGACAGATCGAGCGCGTGAAAGACCAGCGCGGCTGACTCATCAAGCGCGTTGTCCGTCCCGTGCCCATAGAACACTCGTGCGCGGCTCAGCCGGCGAGCACCGCGGCTGATCAGGTCGCGGACCGTGAGCGCCGCCCCACTCGGCGCACGCTCCCCACTCGCGGCACGCGGCGTTGGTCGCAATGGCGCGGACGCCCGCGCCCCCTTCCGGGGCGAAACACTCTTCTTACGTCGGCTGCTGCGACTGCTGTGGGATAATTCTCGAATGACCAAACGACTTTCCTGGCTTCTCGTGGCCATCGCGGCTCTATGCGCTGCGCTGGCCGGTTTCTGGCTAGCGCGAGAACTTGACAGCTCAGCCCCGCAGCTTGCAAGCGGAACCTGGCTTACGGTGCCGCGGACGGTGGCGGATTTTCAGCTCACGGACGACCAGAACCGCCCGTTTACGGCCCGCGAACTACAAGGCAGACCCAGCCTCGTATTCTTCGGGTTCACGCACTGCCCTGATGTGTGCCCCACCACGCTCGTGAAGCTCAAGGAGGTCAAGAAGGCGGCCGCAATTCCCGGCCTCCAAGTGCTGTTCGTGACTGTGGACCCCCTGCGGGACACCCCTGCGGCAGTGGGCACTTATGCACATGCGTTTGATCCCGCATTCATTGGCCTCACCGGGGATCCGAAAGCCATCGAGCAGATGACTGCTGCGTTTGGGGTCGCAGCTTTGCGTGTGGACCTTCCGGGCGGCGACTACACCATGGACCATTCAGCTGCAGTATTCCTCGTGGACGCAAAGGCTCGAATAGTCGGCATCTTTACTCCGCCCTTCGACACTCGCCGCTTCACGCAGGATTTGCAGCTCGCGGCCCCACACCTGACCGCACACTCGTAATGCGCACCCATGATTCGCCGTCCCTTAGGGACCGACTGTTCGTCGCTACTCAATACGCGCTTCCGCAACACTTCCTGTCACGGCTGGTGTACCGGCTCACACGGAGCCGTACGCCCACCGTGAAAAATGCGCTCATCAAAAGCTTCATGCGAGGCTTTAGTCCAGACCTGTCGGACGCGCTGCAGCCGGACCCTCTGGCCTTCGCGTCGTTCAACGAGTTCTTCACGCGGCCCCTGAGACCCGGCGCTCGCCCCATCGATCCAAATGACAGTATTCTGGTCTCCCCTGTCGATGGCGCGATCAGTCAGATTGGCCACCTCGACGGGTCGCAGATCATGCAGGCGAAGGGGCATTCATATTCGCTCGAAGCGCTACTGGATTTCGGTGGCTCGGCCGAGTGGGCATCACGGTTTACTGACGGTTGCTTCGCTACGCTGTATCTTGCACCCTTCAACTACCATCGCATTCACATGCCGCTGAATGGGACGCTGCGCGCAGCCTGGTACGTTCCAGGCCAACTGTTTAGCGTCAATACGGTGACAGCAGCGGCTGTACCGGGGTTGTTCGCGCGGAACGAGCGCGTCGTCTGTGTATTTGAGGATGGACCGCGGCTGTTCGCGATGGTGTTGGTTGGCGCCCTTTTTGTGGGTAGCATGGACACCGTATGGCACGGCGAAATAACGCCGCGCAGCCCACGGGAGGCGATGGAATTGCCGTTAGACACAACTCGCGCTCCCTTGCGGCTGCAAAAGGGCGATGAGATGGGTCGCTTCAATATGGGCTCGACCGTGATTCTGATAACAGCTCCGGGCATGATCGACTGGCTGTCCAACATGGAAGCCCGCGGCAGCGTTTCCGTTGGTCAACCAGTGGCGCGGCTGCGCGGCCGCATGATGGCGGCACATGGTTGATTGGCGCCCCACTGCCACGCGCTCGATGCTGGAGCATCGGGCGGCATTGCTGGCGTCTGCACGAAACTTCTTCATGGATCGTGGTGTTCTGGAAGTTGACACCCCAGTGGTGGTGAACGCTCCGGTCACAGACATCCATATCCACTCGGCACAGGTCAGGTTTGCGCAGGATGCGCGTGCGTTTTTCCTGCACACGTCGCCGGAATACGCAATGAAGCGTCTGTTGGCCGCGGGCAGCCGGGACATCTATCAAATCTGTCACGTTGTACGTGGGCTGGAACGTGGACGGCAACACAACGCCGAGTTCACGTTGATCGAGTGGTACCGGATTGGATTCTCGCTGGATCGGCTCATGAGTGAAGTTGACCTACTCGTGCGCCACCTGCTGGGCGACGTTGCCTTCGGCATGTCGAGCGAGCGGCTCACTTATCAGGAAGCCTTTCTGCGCGAGGTTCACCTGGATCCATTTACCGCGACGATGGCGGAGCTCAGCGATGCCGCCAGGACAGTCGGGTTTGCGGACGGACAGACCCAGCGTGATGAGCTCCTCGAGCTTCTCATGGGAGCTGTGGTTGGGCCGCGGCTCGGGCGCAACGCCCTGACGTTCATACACGGTTATCCCGCTAGCCAAGCCGCCCTGGCTCGCCTGAGTCCCGAGGACCCGCGCATGGCATTGCGGTTCGAGCTGTATTGCAAAGGCGTGGAGCTGGCGAATGGTTTCCAGGAACTCGCCTCTGCCACGGAACAGCGCGTGCGTTTCGAGCGCGACAACGAAGAACGGCAGCGGCTCGGGCTACCTTCATACGAGATTGATCGACGGTTGCTGGCCGCGCTCGAGGCGGGGTTGCCGGAATGCGCGGGCGTGGCCCTGGGATTCGATAGGACCCTGATGCTCGCGGCTGGCGCTGGCCACATTAACGACGTGCTGCCGTTTCCGACCGACCGGGCGTAGGACGCGGGCCCCCACGATCGCGCGGACGACCGTGCCAACGCGTCGCCCTTCCGAGAGAGGGCACAACACCGCAATCCGCGTCAAAATACACGGCCTTGGTAGCGCAGTCCTCCAATGGAATTCACCAGCAAACGTTACGATTTCCGCAACAAGGACGCGGACTACGCGAGCCTCGCTGACGAACTCAACGGTTTGCTAGCGGGCGAGCAGGACCTGGTGGCCAACGCCGCCAACACGGCAGCGCTGTTGTTCGATGCCCTGCCTGACATCAATTGGGCTGGCTTTTACTTTCTGCGCGCACGCGAAGGTCTCGAGAGCGAGTTGGTCGTTGGCCCGTTTCAGGGCAAACCGGCATGTGTACGAATACCACTCGGCAAAGGTGTATGCGGGACGGCCGCCGCAACTCGCAAGACTGTCGTCGTGCGCGACGTGCACCAGTTCCCAGGTCACATCGCCTGTGACGCGGCGTCACAGTCTGAAATCGTCGTGCCCTTGATCAAGGGCGACACATTGCTGGGCGTACTCGACATCGACAGCCCGTCGTTGGCCAGGTTCGATGAAGCCGACCGCCAGGGCATCGAGCGCCTCGCGGCCATCTTCGTGGACGGGATTCGAGGTCTGTAGCGCCAGATGAAGAACGCCAATAAAGGATTCGTCTCCGCAGCCACTGCATTCGCAATCTGGGGGATCTTCCCGCTCTATTTCCACGCTCTGGGGCAAGTGCCCGCGATGCAGGTCATTGCACACCGGATCGTGTGGTCGTGCTTATTCGTGTTCGGCTGGATGTTCCTTCGAGGCGAGCTCGGATCTTTGCGCGCAGCGCTCGCCAATCGCGGTGTCGTACTGAGACTCGCCCTGACGGCAACGCTCATCACCGCAAACTGGATCACCTACGTCTATGGAGTCACGCATGGGCGGGTGGTTGAAACGAGCCTGGGTTATTTTATCGGCCCGCTGGTCAATGTTTTGCTGGGAGTGGTTCTCCTGTCCGAGAAACTGACTCGTGCGCAATGGACAGCCGTAGCGCTAGCAACACTAGGCGTCGGCTATCTCACGTTCATGACGGGAGGCTTGCCGTGGATCGCCCTCACACTGGCGTTCTCTTTCGCGTGCTATGGCCTCGTGCGGAAAGTCGTGAAGGTTGAAGCACTACCCGGACTTGCAATCGAAACACTGCTGCTCGTGCCGTTCGCTGCTGGTTATCTGCTGTGGTCCGAATCGGCAGGGGTGGGCGCCATTGGGCACGAAGGGCCGATAACGGACGCTTTGCTGATTGTCAGCGGACCGCTGACCGCGATTACGCTCTTCCTGTTCGCACAAGGAACCCGGCTGCTGCCGTACTCAACGATCGGCCTGCTTCAATACATCGCACCGTCATTGCAGTTCATGTGCGGTGTATTTGTGCTTCACGAGCCTTTTGATCACGCGCGCGCCATCGGCTTTGCGCTCATCTGGACGGCATTAGTGATCTACGCGGGAGAGGGTGTGCGCCTCTCCCGCAGACAGCAAACGCGAGCGGTTACTGCTTAGCGCGGGAAACGTACTCGCCGGTCCGCGTGTCGATACGGAGCACATCGCCCTCATTGATGAAGAGCGGCACGCGGACGACAGCACCCGTCTCGAGCTTCGCGGGCTTCTGCCCGCCCGTAGCCGTGTCACCGCGAACGCCAGGATCCGTCTCGATGACCTTCAGATCGATATGCGGCGGCGGCATCACGACGAGCGGAACGTTGTTCCAGAGCGTGACGATGCAGATGATGCCGTCTTTCAGCCACTGGGCGTTGTCGCCGACAGCAGCCTTCTCAGCCGTGTACTGCTCGAAGTTCTCCGGCACCATGAAGTGCCAGAAGTCGCCGTCCTGGTAGAGATACTGCATCTCAGTGTCCTGGACGTCGGCGGCCTCGATGGACTCGCCGGAGCGCCAGGTGCGCTCGATGGTACGGCCCGTCTTCAGATTCCGGATCTTGATGCGGTTGAACGCCTGGCCCTTGCCGGGTTTGACGAACTCGTTTTCGATGACGGCAAAGGGCTCGCCTTCAATCAGCAGCTTCATGCCGCCACGTATTTCGCTGGTCGTATAGCTAGACATTTCTTTCTCGCAGGGTGGCCGGCAGAATGCCGCCCCCCGGTAGTCCGGAGATCCGCCTAAAAGGGCCGCGTATGATAACGGCATCGACCCCCACCCGCCAGGGCACCCCAGGAGATCGCGCATGACACTCCCAGAGGGCATGCAGCGACCAACAAGACGCACGATTTCCCGGGGACCCCGCCAGCGCACCCCGGGCTGGCAATCCGAGATGGCGTCCGCCATTACAAGCCCCAGGCAGCTGTTCATTGAGCTTGGCCTCGACCCGGAGCTGGTTTCCGCGGCTGAGGCTGCTGGCGGCGCTTTCCCCCTGCGCGTGCCCAGGAGTTACCTGGCTCGGATCGAGCGCGGCAATCCGCGGGATCCCCTGCTCCGCCAAGTGCTGCCCATCGGGGCGGAATTGGCGGACCTTGAGGACTACACAGCTGATCCCCTTGGGGAGGGAGCGGCGCTGCGCGCGCCGGGTCTCCTGCAGAAGTACCACGGTCGAGCCCTGCTCATTACCACTTCAGCCTGTGCGATTCATTGCCGCTACTGTTTTCGCCGCGAGTTCCCGTACGCGCAGCAGACAAGCCATTCCTCCAGATGGAGCGAGGCACTCGATGAGATAGAGCGCGACACTTCGATCGAGGAGGTGATCCTCAGCGGTGGTGACCCACTCTCGCTAAGCGACTCGAGGCTCACGAGTTTGACGGACGCCCTGCAGAGAATCCCACACGTGCGGCGGCTGCGAGTCCATACGCGACAACCTGTGGTGCTGCCGTCTCGCGTCGATGCGGGACTGACACAATGGCTCACTCAGCTTCGGCTGCCTGTTGTTTTCGTTCTCCACGTGAATCATCCGAATGAGATAGACGCAGACGTACAGAGTGCCTGCGATCGCTTGCGCGGCGCACGAGTGACTCTGCTCAACCAAACTGTACTGCTGCAAGGCATCAACGACGATCCGGACGTGCTCGCTGAGCTGTCACGCCGCCTGTTTGAAATCGGCGTCCTGCCTTACTATCTGCACCTGCTCGATCGGGTGCGCGGTGCAGCGCATTTCGATGTCCCCGAAGAGCGCGCGCGGCTCATTGCGGGCCAACTGGCTGCGCGGCTGCCGGGTTACCTGGTGCCGCGCCTGGCGCGCGAAATCGCGGGCGCCCCCGCGAAAGTTACGTTGGCCCCAACGCTCCCAACGTGAACTAGTTCACAGCGTGCTTCTTCCCGGCGCGCTTCGCGCCGCTAATCTTCGGGGGTCGCGCGCAGCGCGATCCCGCAGGAATGTTGCGCGCAGCGCATGAGGAGGGTCGCCGGAATGCTACAATCACCTGCCATTTAACATCTCGCGCAGCGGAGGCCGCTTTGACTGACCAGAACGCGGTACCACTCATCGTACTGAGCCCCGCGCGCGATCCCGTCGAGGCGATCAACAGCACGTTGCGCCGCGCTGGTCATCCTGTTCACTGCACCTGGATCCCTGCGTTGCGCGATCTCGCCGACGCCATCACCCAGATCAACCCCGAACTGCTGATCCACGTGGCCGGCAGCGAGGATCTGCGCGGGGTTATCAATGTTCGCGACCAGGTAGCGCCCAAGCTTCCCGTCATCGGGGTTGGCGATCCTGCGGACGAGGCTCGAATTGCCGAGGCAATGGGGCTGGGCGCGCGCGATTTCGTGTCGCTGCGCAATAGCGCTCGGCTGCAGGCCGTAATGCTGCGCGAGCTGCGCTCATTCCGACTCGAGCGCGCGTTGGATAGCACTCTGAAATCCGCACACGATGCGCGGCGGCAGCTCGAGATCGTCCTGGAGCGCTCGAATGACGCCATCGTGCAGGTGCAGGAAGGAATCGTCGTCGATGCCAACCCTTCGTGGCTCGAGCTGTTTGGCTTCGATGACAGCCTGGTTGGGCAACCGATCATGGATCTGTTCGATGAGGCGACGCATTCGCCTTTGAAGGGGGCTCTCGCCGCCTGCCTGCAAGGGCGCTGGCACGATCACACGCTCAAGGTGAATGCCATCCTCGCCGATGGAACCACCCTCCCCGTCGAATTGGTGCTCGCACTCGGACAGCATGACGGCGAGCCCTGTGTACGGTTGGTCGTGCCGGCGGCCAAGAAGGATGACCGCAAGATCGCCGAACAATTGCACGAGGTGGTTCGCTCCGACTCCGCCACCGGCTTCCTGCACCGGCGCGAGTTGCTCGAAGCCTTGACGCAGCGCCTGGCAGTGCCGGCGCCGGGCGGAATGCGCTGCGTCACCCTGATCAAGCTCGACAAGTTCAGCACGATCGAGCACGACGTGGGCGCGATCGCGAGTGAGGAGGTGCTGATCGAATTCGCCAAGCTGCTGAAGGAAGCGCTGCATCCGAAAGAGATCGTCGGGCGCTTCGGCGGCGTGAAGTTTCTCGTACTCCTGGAACGCGGCAATGAAAATGACGTCGAGGCCTGGGGTCAGCAATTGTTGGCACGGGTCCAGAAACACGTCTTCCGGGTCAAGGACAAGACCGTCAATGTCACCTGCACGGTCGGCTTCTCCGTCGTCCCCTCGGGTGAGGTGAAGTTGGATGCGGCCATAGCCGATGCCCTCGAGGCATGCCTCAAGGGCCGCAGCCGTGGCGGCAATCAGTCAGTCACATCGGACAAGGCGGACGCCGACACCCGCGTGCAGTCGTACGACAAGGTGTGGGTCAAGCACATCAAGGCCGCGTTGATGGAAAACCGCTTCCGGCTGGTGCAACAGCCGGTCGCGAGCCTGCAAGGTGACGATCCCGGAATGTTTGACGTGCTCGTGCGCATGGTGGACAACCAAGGCAAGGAAGTGCTGCCTTCCGAGTTCATGGCCGCTGCCGAGCGCAACGATCTGTTGAAGAACATCGATCGGTGGGTCGTGGGTGCCTCGTTGTCCTTCGCCGCACAACGCAAACCCGGGTGCCTGTTCGTGCGTCTGTCGAAGGAAACCGCAAAGGATGCGACCTTCGTGGACTGGCTCGACAATCACGTGCGCGCCAGCCGCGCCGAGCCGCACCGGTTGTGCTTCCAGGTGACCGAGCAGGCTGCCAGCTCCTACATCAGTCAGATCCAGGCACTGGCAGGCGCGCTGCGCAAACGTGGCTTCCGCTTCGCACTCGAGGGATTCGGGTCAGGCCGCGGCCCCGAGGGCATGCTGGATTCCATCCCGCTCGACTTCGTCAAGATCGATGGCGCCATCGTACAGGGCCTGACCGGTGACCCTCAGTTGCAGCAGCGCGTGCGTACGTTGGTCGAGAGCGCCACGAAGCGCCTGATCCAGACGATCGCCGAACGCGTCGAGGACGCCAACACGATGGCCGTCCTCTGGCAAATCGGCGTGCAATACATCCAGGGCTACTTCGTCAACGAGCCCGAGCAGGTTGTACTGCGCGCCGAGCGCAGTTAGCCGGCCCGGCCGCTCACACCGAGCGCAGCTAGCCGGCCCGGCCGCGCGCGTCGGCCTTCACATCCCACCCCGCGCGCCCCGCTTAGCGGCGTCGGCTGCGGGCGGCGTCGGCTGCGGCGGCGGCGTCGGCTGCGGCGGCGGCCTCGGCTGCCCCGCTCTAAAAATTCAGCCCCAGGCCCAAATCGAGCCGGTTGAACGCCTTGTTGACATCAAACCACTGATAGTCAGCCTTGAACACGACGTGCGGGGTCACATAGAAATTCACACCGGTCGTCCATACACGGTCGCGATTCTGCGGCCACAGGCCGAAGTCACCCGGTGAATCGGACAGAGGAACGCTACCCGTGGGAATCATCGGCAGCGCACCCGAGTACTGCGAGCCCATGTCGTAGTATTCCCACCGCACGAACGGGTTCAGACGGTAATCGCCGTACTCCCATGCGCCATAAGCCGCCTGCAGGTAGTACCCGTAGAAGGCGGCAGGGATGGGATTCGGCGAGCCCGGATTGGCCAGGTTGGCGTCCGCGACATTGCTGATCGCGCCGTGTGCATAAAGCGCTGACAGATCGAACTTGCCGGGCGTCCAGCGGGCATGGCCTTCCCACAAAGTCACGCGCGAATCTCCAACAGTGCCTGGCGCCTGCTCCGCCTTGCCGGTGAAGACAGCCGCACCGACGTCCAGGCCGGGAAGCCCGAAGTAGTTGAGGGCCACGTACTGCGACAGATGCCGAGCGCTCGCCAGCGCCAGTTCCTGGTGAGTGGCCTGCAACGGTGCAGCGCCGTTATTCGCAAGCTCGAGCGCCGTGGTGTATTGCGGAAACTCCGGCGCGAAATCCCAGTTCGCGAGATTGACACCGGTGGTGACACCCGCGCTCCAGCCGATGCCGAAGTCGCTAGTCCCGTGGAAGCTGAGCCCACCTTCGCGCCACGTGCTCGGGATGATGAGCGTTTCGACGAAGTTACGTTGCATGCCGTAGAAGTTGGTGGGCTCGTGATGCTCGTTGATGAAGCCGAACGGCAGCAGGAACAAGCCCGCACGCAGCGTAGCCCAGTCCGTGAGCTGGCGATCGACGTAGAACTGCTCCAGCTCGAATTCGCCCGGGTCCTCCGAGGAGGCCACCGCGTGCTCGACTTCATACTCGGAGTTGAATTCCGTCCGATCGTTGAAGCGATAGCCGATACCGAACACGGCCCGCGCGAGATCCGCTGTCGTCCTGCTGGTATCGCGGCTCGGGCGGCTGTAGTAGATCTCGCCGTAGCCCCAGAGGCGCAGGTTGTCCAGAGCGCCGACACCAAAGCCTGCAGGCTGCGCGCCCGGCAATGGGCTGTTGGCGGCCGCGGTGCCCGAGGTTCCCGTTGTTGCCGCTTGGCCAGGCAATGCTGAGGCGTTGCCTGGTAGCGCCGAGCGGGCCGCTGACGTGCCCCCGGGCAGCGCGGATGCTGACTGCTCGGGCGCAGCCCCTTGCGCATTCTGCTGCACCAACCCCTGCTGCGCAGCCGATTGCTGCGCCAGTTGCTGCTCGATCTGCTGCTGATGCTGCAGCAACGCCCGATTCTGGTCCGCAAGCTGTTTGAGCTGCACCTGCACGCTCTGCAGTTGCTGCTGCAGCTCCTGGATTTGTTGCTGCTCCGTCTTTTTAGCCTTCGAATCGGCCGCATTGGCCGCTGTCGCACCGCCCAGTGTGCCGACGAGAAGCAGCGCGCAAACCTGCGCGAGTTTGCGCGCGGTCTTCTGTTCTGGCGGGTGCATCGGATCGCGACTCATGGAACGGATTCCTTCGGTTGACACTGGGCAGGCACGTTGTAGGCCGACGGATTGTTCGGGTCGAAGCCGTCCGTCAGCGTGCACAGGAACGCCACGAGATCATCGATCTCCTGGGCGTTGAGCGTTGGAGCATTGCCGCCGACGTCCTTCGGGGCCGTGTAGGGCGGCTCACCGGCGTTGACATTCGCATCGAGAGCCGCCGGCAAATCGTTATATTGATACAGGTCCGAAGCGCCATCCGCGGCCGTGTAGAACGTGCCGACGGCCTGGTACGGGTTACCCCCGGGCCCCGCCGGGACCGGTGCCGGGTTGTTGGCGGTGTTGTTGTTTATATCGCGTGTCACGTACCACTGCACAGCCTTATGCAGGTCCGGGAAAATCCCGTTGTGGAAGTACGGCGCGGTCAACGCGACATTGCGAAGGGTCGGCACCTTGAACGCGCCACATGAAGGTATCAGCCTGACGAGATCCGGGCGCGCACCGCCATCCTGAGGATCGGACACGAAGGGCCCACACAGGCCGAGGTCGTAGTAGGCATACTCGGCATCGGCCGGCACATTCACCACGGCGGGCATGTATGAAAGCGGCAGGCCCGTGAACGGGTTGAGCGGATTTGCGGCATTGGCCGGGATGTTCCAGTTGCGCGGGATACCGATGTTGTCGTATGAAAAATCGGTGAACAGTGCGCGGCTGGAGAATTCCTGGTGCACGCTGGGGTGACACGCCGTGCAATTGCCCTTGCCGGGATTGTTGAACAGCGCGAGCCCGTTCATCTCCCGAGCGGTGAGTTGCACCTTGCCGTCAACGTAGTAATCAAACTTGCTGGTGAACGGCTCGAACTCATCGACGTCCTCGGACTCGTATGCGGCGATCGCCGCACCGATTTTGTTCAGCGTCGCTGCGGGGTCATTCAAAACATCCGCGCCGTAGGCGGCAACAAACTTCTGCAATGTAGCCGGGGAGCTCTGCAGACGGCTCAACACCTCCGCAGCATCCTGATTGGCCATTTCGAACGGTGTCAGGTAGGGCTCTATTGCCTGAGCGGCAAGACTCGAAGCGCGCCCGTCGCGAAAGAACCCGCCACTCGGGGTGCCGTCATCGATCGAAAACGCCGGTGTAAACGCGGCGTACATGAGCGATGGCGCATTTCGAAATCCGGGCTCGTCCATGTTGCGTCCACCAAGGGACACAGGTAGGCCCTTGTCGACGGCGGGATCGGCAGTGAATGCGCGCGACTTCACGTGGCAGCTCGCGCAGGACTGCTGGCCGGACGCGGAAAGATTTTTGTCGTTGAACAACGCTTCGCCAGCTACGGCGGCGGCCGAGAGCGGTTGGATTGTCGGAGCAGGTACATCGGCGGTGCCGCCGCCACCACAGGCCGACAATGTCGCGCTGGAAACGGTAGCCGCAAAGAGCCGTACCAGCACGCTCACCCGTGCCTTGTTGTTCGAGACCATCGTCCGTGTGCAACCCTGGATTCGCACCATTCATGCGAAAACGAATCGTAACGAGAACGATTCGCATTGGCAAGAACTCCAAGGTCCGGGATAGGTGTACCACGCCGCCAGCTGATCGTAGCAACCGGCTCAGGGGCCGCTTGTCCTTGTAAAGCGCTCATGGAAGAACCGGATGAAGAAGCCGGAGGAAGAGGCAGAACCGGATGAAGAGGGAAAGCCGGTGAGCTTCGTCCCGGGCGCCGTGCTCTTGTAATGCGCTCACCCGGACGGGGCGCACCTGAGGGGGCGTAGAGGGCTCGGGGCATTAATTGGGAGGTGGTGCGGGGCGAAGGATCAGCCCGTGATGGTTTGGGCGCAACGCCCGGGTGAGCGCATTACAAGAGCTCGACGCCCTTTTAACCCGGTTGCTCGGCTTGGATATCTCAGAGATCCGGCGCGCGAGCGGACCGGCGAACTTCTTGTCTTCTCTCATCAAGTTGGTGAGAGGCTCTCGGCACGCTAGCGCGTCCAGAAGGGCCCCCGCGATCTTGTAATGCGCTCACCCGGGCGTGCGCCCTCACGCGCCAAGGGCGCTCCATCACAAAGCAACACCCCACGGTCAGCGCCCCGACTTCGTCCCGCCCCGCCAGTGCGCCCCGTCCGGGTGAGCGCATTACAAGATCACGGGAGCCCGGGGCTAACCCCTTTTGCCCCTCCGCCTTCTTCAGTGCGCCTGTCCGGGTGAGCGCACTACAAGATCACGGGGCCACGGGGCTAACCACGCTTGCCCCTCCGCATTCTTCAGTGCGCCTGGGTGCCGTGCCGTGCCTTGTCTTGCCTCAGCCACCCTTGGGCACTGGCAACTGCCCCTCGACGCGATCAATCTCGCGCCACCCGCGGGGCAACACGGAACCGCGCTGCGCCCGGTCCCCCTTGAACTCCTTGATCTCCGCCCAGGTCAGCACCTTCTGCTTCTCACCCGACCAGAGCACGAGAGTCCCGTTGGGCGGGACGACGGCAACACCGGTCAACACCTCTTCGCGCGAAGCGGCCTTCTTCGTCGGGATGTCGTACAGCTTGTTGCCCTTGCCCTTGGGCATTTCAGGCACTTCACTGACCTTGAATGCCAGCATCTTGCCTTCGCTGCTCACAGTCAGCACGAGCGAGTCGGGCGACGGCACGAACGCAGGTGGCAGCACGTGCGAGTTCTCCGGCGCATTGAGAACGGTCTTGCCGGCGCGCCGATCGGTAATCAGTTCTTTCAAGCGCACCGTGAAGCCATAACCGGCATCACTCGCAAGCAACCACAGGTCCTCAGGCTCGCCCATGATCACACCGGCAAACCTCGCCCCATCAGGTGGATTCAGCCGCCCCGATAACGGCTCACCATTGCCGCGCGCCGACGGCAACGAGTGGGCAGGAAGCGAGTAAGTGCGGCCCGTGCTGTCCACAAAAATAGCCGGCTGCAGGCTCTTGCCCCGCGCGACGCCCTGGAAGGCATCGCCGCCCTTGTACGACAGGCTGCGAGGATCGATCTCGTGCCCTTTCGCCTGACGCACGAAACCGCCCGTGGACAACACAACCGTCACAGGCTCGTTCGGAATCAGCGAGGTTTCATCGATAGCCTGGGCTGCCTCGCGCTCAACGATCTTGGTACGGCGGGCGTCGCCGTGCTTCTCAGCATCGGCCTCGATCTCCTTCGCCACCAGCTTCTTCAACCTGGCTTTGCTCTTCAGCGTGCCCTCGAGATCCTCGGCTTCCGCCTTGAGCTCCTTCTGCTCCTCGCGAATCTTCATCTCCTCGAGTTTCGCGAGATGACGCAGGCGGGTGTTGAGGATCTCTTCGGTCTGCTCGTCCGAAAGCTTGAAGCGCTTCATGAGGACGGGCTTGGGCTCGTCCTCGCGGCGAATGATCCTGATCACCTCATCAAGATTGAGGTAGGCGATCATCAAGCCTTCGAGGATATGCAGCCGCTTCGTGACCTTGTCCAGGCGATGCTGCAGACGGCGCGTGACCGTGGTGATGCGGAACTCGAGCCAGTCCGTGAGGATGCCCTTCAGTCCCATCACACGCGGCCGTCCGTCGAGGCCGATGATGTTCAGATTGACGCGGTAGCCGCGCTCCAGATCGGTGGTCGCGAACAGATGGTTCATGAGCTCGACCAGGTCTACCCGGTTCGAGCGCGGGACGATCACGAGCCGGCACGGGTGTTCATGATCCGACTCGTCGCGGATGTCCTCGACCATGGGCAACTTCTTTGCCCGGATCTGCTCCGCAATCTGCTCCATGACCTTACTGCCCGACACTTGGTACGGAAAGGCATTGACGACCACGTTGCCGTCTTCGATCTCGTATACCGCACGGGCCTTGAAGGCGCCGACGCCCTTTTCGTAGAACTCCTTGATGTCGGCCCGCGGCGAGATGATCTCAGCCCCTGTCGGCAGATCCGGCCCCTTGACGTGTTTCATCAGGGCGGCGGTCGTCGCCTCCGGATCGTCCAGCAGATGAATACAGGCAGCCGCCACTTCCCGCAGGTTGTGCGGCGGAATGTCCGTCGCCATACCTACCGCGATGCCCTGCGTGCCGTTCAGCAGCAGGTTCGGCAACCGCGACGGCAGAATGATCGGCTCGTCCATCGACCCATCGAAGTTGGGCTGCCAGTCAACGGTCCCGTGCGCAAGCTCGCCGAGCAACACATCGGCATACTTCGTGAGCTTCGCCTCCGTGTAACGCATGGCCGCGAACGACTTGGGATCATCCTGCGAGCCCCAGTTTCCCTGGCCATCGACTATCGGATAGCGGTACGCAAACGGCTGTGCCATCAGCACCATCGCTTCGTAGCAGGCACTGTCGCCGTGCGGATGGTACTTGCCGATGACGTCGCCGACCGTCCGCGCCGATTTCTTGTGCTTGTTGGCGGCGGCGAGGCCGAGCTCACTCATCGCATAGATGATGCGGCGTTGGACGGGCTTCAGCCCGTCGCCGAGCGCCGGCAGCGCACGATCGAGGATGACGTACATCGAATAGTCGAGGTAGGCCTTCTCGGTGAAAGTACGCAGGGGTTGCTTCTCAACACCCTCGAAATTCAGTTCTTGGTTATCCATTCGCGAGTCCGGTGAATTCTTCAATGGTCAGACTTGCACTTCGGCGAGGTTGCCCTTCTCTTCGAGCCAGTCGCGGCGGTCGCCCGCACGCTTCTTCGCAAGCAGCATGTCCATCAACTTGTCCGTGTCATCCTGGTCCTCGATGGTGAGCTGCACGAGCCGGCGCGTGCGCGGGTCGATGGTCGTCTCGCGCAGCTGCGTGGGATTCATCTCGCCCAGTCCCTTGAAGCGCGTCACCGACGGCTTGGTACGTGAGTTTTCCTTTTCGATCTTCTTCAACACCTGGTCGCGCTCTGCTTCATCCAATGCATAGTGCACCTGCTTGCCGGCATCGATCCGATACAGCGGCGGCATCGCCACGTAGACGTGACCGTGAGCGACGAGCGGCCGGAAGTGCTTTAAAAACAGTGCGCACAACAATGTCGCGATGTGCTGACCGTCGGAGTCCGCATCCGCGAGGATGCAGACCTTGTGATAACGCAGTTGCGTCAGGTCGGCAGAGCCCGGCTCGACACCGAGGGCGATCGAGATGTTATGGACTTCCTCGGACGAAGCGATGGCGCCTGAGTCCAGCTCCCAGGTGTTCAGGATCTTGCCCCGCAACGGCATGATGGCCTGGAAGTCCTTCTCGCGCGCCTGCTTCGCCGAGCCGCCTGCCGAATCGCCCTCAACGAGAAACAACTCGGAGCGCTTCGGCTCCTGGCTCGCGCAATCCGCCAGCTTTCCCGGCAATGCCGGTCCGCCGGAGACGCGCTTGCGCACCACGCGCGCCGCGGCTTTGATGCGCTCCTGGGCATTGCTAATCGCAAACTGCGCAATCCGTTCGCCGGCATCCGGATGGCGATTCAGCCACAGTCCCATCGCATCGCGCACCACACCTTCCACCAGCGGCGCGGCGTCGCGCGAGGCCAAACGCTCTTTCATCTGCCCCGCAAACTGCGGCTCCTGGATTTTCACCGAGAGCACGTAACAAGCCTTCTCCCAGATGTCTTCCGGAGTGAGCTTGATACCGCGCGGCACGAGATTACGGAACTCACAGAATTCGCGCACCGCCTGTGCCACGCCGGAGCGCAGGCCGTTCACGTGAGTGCCGCCCTCGATCGTGGGAATCAGGTTGACATAGCTCTCACCGAACGCCTGTTCCGCATTCGGGGCCCACACGAGCGCGTAGCTCACCGGATCATTGTCGGTTTCGCGTGAGCTCGTGATTGGCTCGGCCGGGAGCTTTTCATTGGTTCCCAGCTCCTCCACCAGATACGCGCCCAGATCACCCGTGAAGAACCACTCGTCCTTCTCGCCGGTGGCCTCGTTGGTGAACGTGATCCTGAGTCCCGGGCACAACACCGCTTTGGCTTTCAGCGTGTGCTTCAACGGGGGGACGGAGAACTTGTCCGAATCGAAAAACTTCGGATCCGGCCAGAAGCGCACGGTCGTGCCGGTGTTGCGTTGGCCAACACTGCCGACCACTTGCAGCTTCGACGTCATTTTGCCGTCGTTGAAGCCGATCTTGTATTCCTTGCCGCCGCGCTTGATCAAACACTCGAGCTTCTTCGAAAGCGCGTTGACCACCGAGACGCCCACGCCGTGCAAGCCACCGGAAAACTTGTAGGTCTGATCCGAAAACTTTCCGCCCGCGTGCAGGCGCGTAAGAATCAGCTCGACGCCACTCACCTTCTCTTTCGGGTGAATGTCCACGGGCATGCCGCGGCCATCGTCGGCAACCTGCAGCGATCCGTCCTTGAAGAGCGTTACGTCGATCTGCTTGCAGTAACCCCCCAGAGCCTCATCGACGCTGTTGTCGATGACTTCATGCGCCAGGTGATTGGGTCGCGAGGTATGCGTGTACATGCCCGGACGGCGCCGTACAGGCTCGAGTCCACTCAATACTTCAATGTCGGAGGCTGTATATGAAGAACTCATCTTGCGAAAACCATAAAGTCGTTTCTCGACCGGCGCGCCTCGCACCGGCTACATGGACAGGGTCCCGCTTTGGCGACCCTGTGGGGAGTTGGCCGCAGGCCATGACCACCGCGCTGTCAGACGCGAGGGGCGCGGAATCTTACAAAATGTCGGGGCCCGCGGCGCGAGTCTTAGCTCAGCAATACGCCAAGATGGGGCTAACCCCTTAGAATTTCAAGAAAAATCGGCTATGAGGGAGATACGCGAAGCGTCCCGTACCGGCTGAATGGCGTGCTGATAGCGTTCGTGGTCGATGCCGACGCCGAGCCCGGCACCCCCGCGCAAGGCCTCCACCATGGGCGCTGTGAGCTCAAAACGCAGGAAGTGGACGGCGGAAGTCTTCTCCTCATTCTCGCGTTCCAGGTCCTCATCGGCGATCGCGAAAACCCGCTCAAACCCGGCGATCTGCACCCAGCAGCGGTCCTCGATACCTTTGAGCTGCGCCAGCTGCTGCCGCCGTTCGCTCTCGTCCGGAAATTCGATCAGCAGCGTCGCCTTCCAATTGCGGCCATCCGGGATGAGAGGGTTATAGGACTCCAGCTCCTCCTCAATGCCCTCGGGCTCGAAAATCCGCTCCGCGCGAAGCATTTCCTGCACCTGGTACTGGACGGTCAGGCGATCTTCGAACAGCCACGTGACATGCGGGCCTACGGCGAGCTGCCTGTCACGCTTGTGCTCCAGCACGCGCGCGCGAAAAGCCGGCCGCTCCCGCGCATACCGCTCGAGAGAAAACAGATCATTCACTGAGAGCTTGTTCACCGCAGCTTTACTCACAGCCCATACGCCTTGCGCAGCAGCTTCAGGGGATGTTCGGGCTCTTTGGGTTCCTTCAAGCCACTCTCGATCTGCCGTCCGGCCATCGGACAATCGCTGCTGTAATGGTCCGGATGGGCGTTCTCGACGCGCGTCATCACCGGCCGGCCGATTTTCATCGAGGCCGCGCGATATTCCTTCTTCACCGCATACGTGCCGTTGTGTCCCGAGCAGCGCTCGATCACATCAATCGTCGTATCGGGCACGAGCTTGAGCACGTCGCGAGTCTTGAGCCCGATGTTCTGTACCCGAAGATGACACGCCACGTGATAGCTGATCTTGCCGAGCGAGCTCTTGAAGTCCGTGCGCAGCAAGCCTGCCCGGTGGCGCAGCATCAGATATTCGAACGGATCGAAAATGCGCGCCTTGACTGCCTGAACGTCCGCGTCCTGCGCAAACATCAGAGGCAGCTCCTGCTTGAACATCAACACACAGGACGGAATGGGAGCGATGATATCGTAGCCCGCGTCGATAGCCTGCTTCAGCCGCGGAATGTTGAATTCCTTCAGCTTGGCAACCGTCTCCAGATCGCCGTTCTCGAGCTTCGGCATGCCACAGCAGCGCTCCTGGGCAATCAACACCACTTCGAGCCCGTTGTGCTGCAACACGGCCGCCAGGTCCTCGGCGAGATCCGGCTCATTGCGGTTGCCGTAACAGGTTGTGAACAGCGCCACCCTGCCAGTCGTCTGATCGGTAGCACGCACGCCGGCCGCACCCGACCCCGCGTTCGCGGTGGTACCGAGGCTCCACAGGCGGTTGCGTGCCGTGCGCGAGTGGAACGTCGGCAGCGGGGCATCTCGCGCCACGCCCAGCGTCTTTTCCAACAATGCACGCCCGACTGAAGTCTGGTTGATACCGTTGACGATTTCCGCGACCACCGGAATGCCGGCGATCTTCCCAACGAGGTCAGTGTTGGACAGCGTCCGGTCGCGAAAACTCGGGCCTTCCTTGCGGGCCTGCGTGGCCTTCGCGCGCAGCATCAGGTGCGGGAAGTCGACATTCCATGGATGGGGCGGCACGTACGGACACTTGGTCATGTAGCACATGTCGCAGAGGTAACAGTTGTCGACGACGTCCCAGTAGACCTTCTTGTCGACGCCGTCCAACTCCAACGTCGGCGACTCGTCAATCGCATCAAACAGCGTTGGGAAGGAGTTGCACAGACTGAAGCAGCGGCGGCAGCCGTGACAGATATCGAAGACCCGCTCCAGCTCCTTGTCGAGCGCGGCCTGGTCGTAGAACTGCGGATTGCGCCAGTCGAGCGGATGGCGCGTGGGGGCTTCCAGGCTGCCTTCGCGTCCGCCTTCCGCGGGCTTCGACGCTGGCCCTTGTGCCGGGCCCGGTGTAGTCATCCCCGGTGTGCTCATCTATCGCCCCGGTGTGGTCATCTATTGCCTCGCGCAAGCGATGGCCCACCGGTCGCGGAAGCCGACCGGTGTAGCCCTCAACGCAGTGGCCGTCTCAGAGCGAATCCAGCGCCTTCTGAAAGCGATTGGCATGCGAGCGCTCAGCCTTGGCAAGCGTCTCGAACCAATCAGCGATTTCGGCAAAGCCTTCCTCGCGCGCTGCTTTCGCCATGCCCGGGTACATGTCGGTGTACTCGTGGGTCTCGCCGGCGATGGCAGCCTTCAGGTTGAGTTTCGTCTCGCCGATCGGCAAACCCGTCGCCGGATCACCCACGGCCTCGAGGTATTCGAGGTGCCCGTGCGCATGGCCGGTCTCGCCTTCCGCGGTTGAGCGGAACACGGCCGACACATCGTTGAAACCTTCAACATCGGCCTTGGCTGCGAAATACAGGTAACGGCGATTCGCTTGGGACTCGCCCGCGAATGCATCCTTGAGATTCTTTTCTGTCTTGCTGCCTTTTAGACTCACGACGCTCTCTCCTCGATTAGACTGGGTCTAACAGTGTCCGGCGACTCTATTCTCAAGCCGCGGGGTCGTCAACCGGCGCGGGCGCCGAGCGTCCGCGGCCTCGAACCCACGTTGCTGGCTTGCCGCCTGCTGTGTAACGTGGCGCCCCATTAAACAAAATTACATTCAATACGTTTCAAGGAGCTTTCTTGGCGCGCGATCCGCAAACACCGGTCCAGGCTGCCGATTCGCCTGATTTTGAGCGCGCGTTGAGCGAGCTGGAAAGCCTGGTCGAGCGCCTGGAGCGTGGCGATCTGCCGCTCGAGGAGGCCTTGAAGACTTTCGAGCGCGGCGTGGAACTGACGCGTCACTGCCAGACTTCCCTGAAGGCAGCTCAGCAGAAAGTCGAGATCCTCCTGAAACGCAACGGGCAGACCGGTGTCGAGAACTTCAGCGTACCCGAAGACGCGGCGGGACCTGAGTGACCCTCGCGCGATGACATCGCTGTCGGCCCGCATGGAGTCGTATCGGACTCGCATCGAGCAAGTGCTCGACCGATGCCTCGCCCTGCCGGACGCCGGGACGCAGCGGCTGCGCGAGGCAATGCGTTACAGCACTCTGGGCGGTGGCAAGCGTCTGCGACCCGCGCTGGTGTATCTCACGGGAGAGTCTCTCGGCGCTGCTCTTACCGATCTGGACGCTCCTGCAGCCGCCGTCGAACTGATCCACGTCTACAGCCTCGTCCATGACGATCTGCCCGCGATGGACGATGACGATTTGCGCCGCGGCCGGCCAACATGCCACCGCGCCTACGACGAAGCTACGGCGATATTGGTAGGAGACGCGCTTCAGGCGCTGGCGTTCTCTGTTTTAGCTGACGATTCGATGGGGAAAGTTGTTCCAGCCATCCGCCTCGCCATGATCAGAACCCTGGCGCTGGCAGCCGGCACGGCGGGGATGGCGGGCGGACAAGCCGTCGATCTGGCAGCAGTGGGTCAGACGCTCAGCGTCGATGCAGTCGAGAACATGCACCGTCGAAAAACGGGCGCACTGATCAAGGGCAGCGTTTTGCTCGGCGCCATTGGTGCCGGCATCGATTCGGGCCCTGATTTTCAGGCGCTGGAGTTATTTGGTGACGAGATCGGTCTCGCTTTCCAGATCCAGGATGACATCCTCGACGTCGAGGGTGATCCGGCCGTGCTCGGTAAGACAACCGGAGCCGATGCAGCGCTCAGCAAGCCGACGTACCCAAGCACGGTCGGATTGCCCGCCGCCCGCAACCGGGCTCGTGACCTTCGCGACCGTGCAATCGGAGCCTTAGCCCCTTTGGGTGCCCGTAACGCGCCTTTGGTCGAGCTTGCGCAGTTTGTCGTGAGCCGCATCAAGTAGCATTTGTCCCATACGAGGTATCGGGGCCAGGCATGGCTCAGTGTACAATTCACCACAATGACTGGCCCCAAGCACCCTCTGCTCGAATCCATCGATACCCCGGATGACCTCCGCCGGCTATCGCCCGCCAAGCTTCCAGCGCTCGCGGACGAGCTACGGGAGTTCCTCATCCAGAGCGTCAGCACTCGTGGTGGGCACTTCGCCGCGGGTCTTGGCACCGTGGAACTCACGATAGCCCTGCACTACGTCTTCAACACCCCATACGACCGCTTGGTGTGGGACGTGGGACACCAGGCTTATCCACACAAAGTGCTCACGGGACGCCGCGAGCAGCTGCACACCATCAAGCAGCCCGATGGGCTTGCACCCTTTCCGACACGCTCGGAAAGTGAGTACGACACTTTTGGTGTCGGGCACTCGAGTACCTCGATCAGCGCAGCGCTCGGCATGGCCGTGGCGGCGGCGCAACGCGGTGAGAATCGCAGCGTCGTGGCGGTGATTGGCGATGGAGCCATCACGGCCGGAATGGCTTTCGAAGCCCTCAATCATGCCGGCTCGTTGCCTTCGACCGACCTGCTGGTCATCCTCAACGACAACGACATGTCGATCTCCGAAAACGTGGGCGCCCTGTCGAACCAGCTCGCCCGCGCACTCTCCGGGCGCGTGTACGCCCATCTGCGCGAGGGCGGCAAGAAAGTCCTGGCCCAGATGCCCACCGTTTGGGAGCTCGCGCGCCGTTCCGAAGAGCACCTCAAAGGCATGGTGCTGCCCGGCACGCTGTTCGAAGAGCTGGGCTTCAACTACATCGGGCCGATGGACGGCCACGATGTGAAGGCGCTGGTCTCCACCCTGAGCAACGTCAAAAAACTGCGCGGCCCGCAGTTCCTGCACGTCGTCACGCGCAAGGGAAAGGGCTACGCCCCCGCCGAGGCGGACCCGATCAAATGGCACGGTCCCGGCCCCTTCGACCCGAAGAGTGGCACCATCTTCAAAGAGAAGAGCAGCGGACCGACCTACTCCCAGATTTTCGGCCAATGGCTGTGCGACATGGCGCAAGCCGATCCCACCATCGTCGGGATTACGCCGGCGATGCGCGAAGGCTCCGGGATGGTCGAGTATTCGAAGCGCTTTCCGGATCGCTACTTCGATGTCGCGATCGCCGAGCAACACGCGGTCACGTTTGCAGCGGGGTTGGCGGCGGAAGGCTACAAGCCGGTCGTTGCGATCTACTCGACCTTCCTGCAGCGAGCCTACGACCAACTCATCCACGACGTCGCCCTGCAGAACCTGCCGGTTGTGTTTGCGATCGATCGCGCCGGCCTCGTCGGCAGCGACGGCGCAACTCACCAGGGCAGCTACGATCTGACCTTCCTGCGCTGTATTCCCAACATGGTGATCATGGCGCCGGCGGATGAGAACGAGTGCCGGCAGATGTTGTATACGGCAACCACGCTGCCGGGTCCCGCGGCTGTCAGATTCCCGCGCGGCACCGGCCCCGGCACACCGCTGGTGGCGGAAATGACCGCCCTGCCGGTTGGCCGCGCACAGATCCGCCGCGAAGGCCGCAGTGGACTTGCGATACTCGCCTTCGGGGTGCTGGCCGATCCGGCGTACAAGATCGCCGAGCGGCTCGATGCCACCGTAGTCAATATGCGCTTCGTCAAACCGCTCGATGAGGATCTGATCATCGCCATCGCGGCCCGGCATCGCGCCATCATTACGATTGAAGAGAATGCGACCCTGGGCGGTGCAGGCTCGGCCGTCGCCGAGCTGCTCACCGCCGAAGGCTTGTCGATTCCCCTGCACCAGATAGGCATTCCCGACCGCTTCATTGAGCATGGCTCACGCGACTCCTGCCTTGCGGACGCCGGGCTCGATCTCGCCGGTCTCACGGCCAGCGTGGAGCGCTGGTGGGCCATGCAGTCCCAGGAGCGTATCCGTTCGGCCGGCGGCGGTTGAACCTCCGCCGCCCCGCAAGCCACCCACCAAGGGCTTCAGTTCTACCTCCAAATGGGGATTTGAGCAGTGAACCTGCGCCCCCAAGGTGGGCTTGATTAGAGCCCGGTCCGACATTGAGGTAGGCTTGAAACCCATGACTCCACCCGTTACCGCAAAGGTCCCGCGGCCCGCCGTCACCGATATCGAGGATGTGCAGGGTCGCGCCGATACCCGCCGCCTGCCCATCAACCGTGTCGGCATTAAGGACATCAGTCATCCAGTGCGCGTGCGCGACCGCTCGGCCGGCGAGCAGCACACGATTGCCAGCTTCAACATGTACGTGAGCCTGCCGCATAACTTCAAAGGCACTCACATGTCGCGCTTCGTCGAGATCCTGCATACCGAGCGGGAAATCTCGGTTGAGTCCTTCAGGGCGATGCTGGGGACCATGACCGAGCGCCTGGAAGCGGATGCCGGTCACGTCGAGATGACCTTCCCGTTCTTCGTGATGAAGAAGGCGCCCGTGTCAGGGGTCGAGAGCCTGATGAATTACGAGGCCAGCCTCATCGGCGAGCGCCGCGACGGCCGCACCGAGATGTGGGTTCGGGTGATCGTGCCGGTGACCAGCCTGTGCCCCTGTTCGAAGAAGATCTCCGCGTACGGCGCCCACAACCAGCGCTCGCATGTGACCATCAAGGCAAAGCTACGCACCCACATGTGGATCGAAGAGTTGATCGAGATCGCCGAGAGCGAAGCCTCGAGCGAGCTCTATGGGATCCTGAAGCGCCCGGACGAGAAGTACGTGACGGAGCGCGCCTACGACAACCCGAAGTTTGTCGAGGACATGGTGCGGGATGTCGCCACACGTCTAAACGCGGATGATCGGATTGCGGCGTATGCGGTGGAGTCGGAAAACTTCGAGTCCATTCACAACCATTCGGCCTACGCGCTGATCGAGCACGACAAGGATTCTACGGCTGGCTGAAATGCCGGCCTGTTTGGGCTGGCCCATTTGGCCCGAGGCAACTTCAACGCAGCCGGTGAATTGGACCTCTGCGGCGCAGGGGGTCGCCCAGGTCAGTCCGTGAGCTTGAACTCAATCGCGAATTTGAAACAACCCGCAACCGGCCGGCCGTTCTCGGTCGGTGACTTGTAGTGTCCGGAAGCCGATTGAGCCAGCTTGATGGCAGCGGCATCCATCGCTTGCTTGCCGGTTGATTCCACGATCAGCGGGTCTTGCGTCAGGGTACCGGACGCATCTGTACACGCGCACACAACTGCCCGGCCTTCGTGGGATGAAGCGTTCGCTGCAGGCGCGGCGGAGTTAGCGGTTGATGCCGGCAAAACACAGCTGGCCACAACTTGCGGTTGCGCAGCCGGCGCGGAGGAAACAGCCGCGGGCAGATCTTGTTTCGGCGCTTGCGCCGCACAGCCCGCGACGAACAGCGTCAGAACGACGGGAAGGAGGCTCCTGAGGCCCTTCAAGGTCAGCCCTTGAACCGCTCGCTGTGCACGCTCTCAGCGTTCTGCAGGCGGCTGATGAGTGAGCTCAGGAACACCCGGTTGAACCGCAGCTGACATGAAGCAGATACCTGCTCCAGCAGCGTCGAGCTGACTTTCAGCACCGTCACATCACTCGCCGAACGGATCGTTGCCGTCCGCTTGGCTCCCGGAACGTAGCTCGCCTCACCGAAGCAATCTCCCGTTTCGAGTGACCCTAGCCGACTACCGTGGCGCTCCACAGCGCAACTTCCGGACACAATGATGTAGAAGCGATCGTCCATCTCGCCTTCCTTGACGATCTCTTCACCAGAGTCGTAGTCCTGCCAGTTACTCGCGCGCAAAACTTCCCAGATCTCGGCGTGCGAAAACTCGTGGAAGAACTTCAAGCGGCGCAGTACACCAAACTGCTCCTGACGGTCGATGCGCGCATTCGCCTCGCGCAGCCGTTGATGCACGCGCGTCAACTCGGCAGCGAAATCGAGTCCGCTCTTGTAGCGCTTGCTCGGCTCCTTCTGCAGCGCCATCGCGACGACGGTCTCGAGCTCCTCCGGCATCTCTTTGCGCAGAGTGTGAATGGGCGGTGGTGTCGCGTAGACGATTTGATGCAGCAGCTTCTGCAGGTTGCCGGCCCGGAAGGGCCGCGAACCGGTGAGGAGCTCGTACATGACGGCTCCGAGCGAATACAGATCCGAACGGTTGGTGAGATCCAGGCTCTGCACCTGTTCGGGTGACATGTATGAAGGACTGCCGGCGATCCCTTCGATGCGTGAGATGTCCGAGTCAGACACCAGCGCAATGCCGAAGTCGATGATGCGCACGTCGCTGTCCTGCGTGAGCATGATGTTGGATGGCTTGATGTCTCGATGGATCACACCGCGCGAGTGAGCGTAATGCAACGCCTTCGCGCATTTGAAAATGATCTCAACGGTGTCATCGATACGCAGCAGATTGTCAGGACGGCAGTACGCAGCAAGCGTGCGTGCGCCGTGCACATGCTCGGTCACAATGTAGCAGTGCCCGTTTTCCTCACCCGCATCATAGATAGGAAGAATGTGCGGATGCTGAAGCATGCCGACGAGGTGAGCCTCGGAAAGGAACATCTTGCGCGCAATACGCGCGCGCTCCTCATCCCCACTGGTCTCCTGGTTGTAGACCTTGATGGCGACGTCGCGGCCATAGTAGGCATCGTGCGATAAATACACGATGCCGGTGCTTCCGCGCCCGACCTCTTTAATCACCACGTACTTCCCGATCTTCTCGGGGATTTTCCGCGGTGGGGCCGTCTTTGGGGTAGCTGACTTTGGTGCCGGTGCTGACATGGCTCGCGCCGAAGCGAAGAACGCCGACAGGATACGTTCTGCGCCGACGGCTCACTGTGATGCAAACCACAGCGTCCCGGCCCTCACGAATCGACAAGACCTTAGGTCAGCGTCTCTTCACGAGGCGAAATGAACATAGCCCGAATGCGAGAACTCAATCACGTTCCCCTTGTTGGTAACAACGGTGCCGGGAGCTTCGCTAAGTGAGCCAATGCAGCAGTAACCCCATCTCTGCGGCGGCAGATTATGTCGCAATCGTGCTACCTCGGAGGGTGGCACCGTGAAACAAAGCTCGTAATCGTCTCCGCCGGATAGCGCCAGCTCACGTGCACGTTGTTCGCCAACTGCCCTTACGAGTTCTTCAGATACCGGAACGTCGTCGAATGCGATATGGAGGCCACAGCCGCTGGCGTGCGCAAGCTTGCCAGCGTCACCAAGCAAGCCATCGGACACATCGATACACGCCGTCGCGTACCCACGGAGGCAATCTCCGAGCGCAAGACGTGGTGAGGGATAAAGAAATCTCTTACGCAGGTATCCATCGGGATCGCTGGATGCCGCCAATTTGGACTGCTCGATCGCGAGTCCGGCAGCGGCGTCGCCAGGCGTTCCCGAGACGAAGACGAGGTCTCCTGGCTTTCCCTGAGAACGCAGCAAAGCCGTGGCTGTGTCGACATGCCCCAAAATCTGGACACTCACGCACAACGGGCCGGACGTTGTATCGCCGCCGACCAAGGCCACATCGTGAGCACGGGCGAGCGCTGCGAAGCCGCCTGTAAATTCCTCCAGCCAGGATTCGGCGACCTCAGGCAGCGTCAGCGCAAGGAGCGCCCATGCGGGCCGTGCGCCCATGGCAGCCAGGTCACTCAGGTTCACCGCGAGTGCACGATGACCAATTGAAGCCGGTGGTGAGCCGTGTGGAAAGTGCACGCCCGCGACCAACGTGTCTATCGCTGCCACGAGCTGCGCACCTGCGGGACTTTGGAGCAGCGCCGCGTCGTCTCCAACGCCTAACTGCACATCGGGCCGCATCGCGCCGGCTTTGCGGAAGTACCGCTCTATCAGCGCGAACTCAGATAGAGACGCGTCCACCACGCCGCTAGTGTTCGTCCGGCCGCAGAGCGCGCGCCGCCCGATCCAGCACTGCGTTGACGAACTTGTGCCCGTCCGTTCCGCCGAATCGCTTGGTCAACCCAACAGCCTCATTGATGGACACGCGGTACGGCACCTCGGGTCTGGACGTCAACTCGTAGAGTCCGATCAATAAGGCTGCATGCTCCACTGGGTCCAGCTGCGCGGGTGGTCGGTCCATCATTTCTGTCAGGTGCGTGTCAAGCGCTTCGCGGGCACCCCATACGCCCTCGACGAGCTCACGGAAATACTCGCGATCCGCGCGGGGCATGTCCTCGGCTTCGCCGAATTCCTGGACCAAATCCTGCCAAGGACCTTCATTCAACTGCCAGCGGTACAACGCCTGTAACGCGAGCTTGCGCGCCACAGAACGAGTCGCCGCGTAGGCATGAGCCTGCGAAGATCCCGCCGAGGGCTTTTTCTTACGCACGGGCTCGTCTGTCACAGCTGGGCCATCAGGGCGATCATCTCGAGCGCCGTGTCCATGGATTCACCGCCTTTATTGCCGGCGGTCGTGGCGGCGCGCTCGAGCGCCTGCTCAACCGTTTCCACGGTCAACACACCAAATACGATGGGAAGGCCTGTTTCGAGGCTGGCGAGCTGCAACCCGCGGGCGCATTCGCCTGCCACATAGTCAAAGTGGGGCGTATCGCCCCGAATCACACAGCCAAGCGCCACCACCGCGTCAAAGCGGCCACTCAGCGCCAGCTTGCGAGCTACTACGGGCAATTCGAACGCTCCAGGGACGCGCGCAACCAGCAGGTCGCCGGGTGCACCGCCGCGCTCCGCCCAAGCCGTCGTCGCGCCCTTCAACAAGCTGGAGACAATGAAATCATTGAAGCGTGCGGCAGCGATGGCAACCTTCCGGCCGCGCGCAACGACTTCGCCTTCGACGATACGTGGGGACTCCATAACGGCTCGATTTTAACCGTCTTCGCCGACGTAACTTTCGATTTCCAGATCGAACGCCGAAATTCCCTGCAGCTGCTTGGGGGCAGACAGGACGCGCATGCGCCTGATTCCCAGGTCTTTAAGGATCTGGGCACCTACTCCGTACGTTCGCAGTACTCCACCGCCGGTTGAACGCTCTGGAGCAATCGCGGGCGGAGTTGCTGCGCTCGAACCGCTCGATTCAGCCAACGCCCGCGCTGCGTCTACGAGATCGCGAGGAGACTCGGGGTCGCGCAGGATCACAATTACACCGCTTCCGGCGTGCGCGACTCGCTGCATGGCTGCGCGCAGGGTCCACGAGTGTGAGGGCCCACGGACGCCGAGAAGATCGCGCAGCGTGTCTGCGATGTGCACGCGTACCAGCGGTACGCAGGACTCGCTGATGGGCCCGTGTGTGAGTGCCAAGTGCACATCGCGATGCACGTGATCTTCGTACATGTACAGCCGGAACTCACCGAACTCGGTCTCGACGTTCTGCTCCGAGATCCGCTCGACTGAGCGCTCGTTGCGCAAGCGATAGCGAATGAGGTCCGCGATCGTTCCTATCTTTAGATTGTGCGAGCGGGCGAATGCCTCGAGCTCAGGCCGGCGCGCCATAGTGCCGTCGTCATTCATGATCTCCACAATGACCGCCGCCGGCTCAAACCCAGCCAGACGGGCGAGATCGCATCCCGCCTCAGTGTGACCGGCCCGGGTAAGCACTCCACCTGGCTGAGCCATAATGGGGAAGATATGTCCCGGCTGACGCAGGTCTTCCGGACTGGAATTTGGCGCCACCGCGGTGCGCACGGTATGGGCTCGGTCGTATGCGGAGATGCCGGTCGTGACGCCCTGCGCCGCTTCGATCGACAGCGTAAAGTTGGTGCGCCGGTCTCGGTCTGTCTCACTGACCATCAGCGGCAGACGTAACTGGCGGCAACGTTCCCGCGTCAGCGTCAGGCAGATCAGCCCGCGCCCGTAACGCGCCATGAAATTGATGTCCTCGGGTCGCACGAGGCTCGCAGGCATCAGCAGATCGCCTTCGTTCTCACGGTCCTCGTCATCCATCACGACGACCATGCGCCCGGCGCGCAGCTCATCGAGGATCTCCTCGACTGAATTCAGGCCGGGGGCGCTGGGGCCCTTACCTGCGAATGAATAGACGTTGGCCATGTCGGAGTCCGAGGGGTGAGCAGATGGGGGTCAGTATAGTTGACGGCTGAACCGCGGCGCGTGCGCGCCGTCGGCTGTGGGAATTTATACAGTGTGCGCTAAAGCACCCCAGCAAACCACGCATGACATCATCAGCAAGCGAGCGCCATTCAATAAGACGCGCGGTTTGCGGCTAGTAGCGGAGCGACGACGCGTTCCAGGCGCTCAGCGGTCCAGACGGGGTGCTTGTCCTTCCAGCCGTCATCGGCCAGACGACCGGCCCGGTCGATTGTGAAGCTGACGGGGATGTGCCAGATACGCCCGTAACCTGGAGCTTGCGAGGCGGACAACAAGCCTACCGGGAAGCGCAGCGGGGCGACCATCGCGCGCACTTCATCCAGACGGTCCGGCTCGTCCAGGCTGAAACCAAGCACCGTCAGGCCATCCGCCGCATGTGCCTGTTGGTATTCGGAGAGCAAGGGCAACTCGTCCCGGCAGGGCTCGCACCAGGTGGCGAGAAAAGTCAGAACCACCACTCTCCCCAGAAAGTCACCGGTGGAAAGGCGTTTTCCCTCCAGCGTCACAAGCGTCGCCGGCGGCGCAGGCTGCCCCACCCGCAACGCGTTCGCACGCGCCACCGGTGTCAGCAACCCCGTGACAGCAAGCAGACCTAAGGCGGTCGCGTTGTGCAGTACCGCGCGACGTGTTCTTAAGCTATGCAAAGGAGTCACCACGCAAAAATCTTCGCACCGATCGGGGGCGCCCGGAAGACCGCGCCCACCGCGACGGATTGAATTCACAGTTCCCGCCTCGAGCGCTCGATCCGGCCCCGGGGGCAAGGCACTCTTTCGGCAGACGTCCAGCGGACGGACGGCGATGCGAGATGTTAAATCCTACTACAAAAGCAGGGGCCGGGACCTTTGTCTTGGCTATAAGAGAGCCAGGGTACTGGCTGCTAGGGCTGCTTGGCCCACGGCTGCTTGGCCCACGGCTGCTTGGCCCACGGCTGCTTGGAAAGGCCGCCCCGGTTTGTGGGCTCCAACCTACCCCCGGATGGCTCGGTATCGCCGGCCGGCCAGGCCGTTCCTTCGGTACCATCGCCGCCCTAGCTGTCCTCGCCAACTTCATTATCTACGGCACTGTGCTGCACGCGGCCGAGAGTGGAGGCGCGCGCCTGACTGCCATTGCACCGGCAACTGCCGCGGCCGTGTCTGGCACAACTGGCTCAACACCTGGGCCTGTTGCACGTCTTCAGCCCACCTTCCCTAGCCCGGATCCGTTGCTCCGAGCAATGGATCGTATCGCTAGCGCGGTCGACGCTAGCACCGGTGGTGATCTCATTGAACTGAGCGAGCAGTATCAAAAGCTCGAGATTGAGTTGGATCGCGCAGCCGTCAAGTTTGCCACCGCGGCAAAGGCCGCGGGCGAGGCGCCCCCCGCCCGCTTCATGCCCACCATCAAGTCGTACCGCGAGCGGGGCGATGATCTCCTGAAGCTGGCCGCGGCTCGACGTGTATCGATGGCCGAGTACTCCTCTCATTTTGATCAACTCAACACCCGCGTGAAGAAGTCGATGGACAAGGCGCGGAATCTTCCCGCTGGCGCGGCGGCGCGACAGTCATTGACGAAGCTCACCAGCAACCTGGATGACTTGCGGCTCCGCTACACGGATGTTGCATCCGCAGATACCGTTGACTCGCCGACGCTGGACGCGCTCGGTGTGAGCGAGGCCGCAGTCGCTCAGGCTCTCGCCCAGGATGCCGCCGGCTTCACCCATACGGAGGGTCAAGGTTGGTACACCAAGTCCTTGGGTGACCTCCACTCGATGTCCGCCGCGCGGAAGTCACTCCTTCGGATTGACCAGCAGCGGAAGAATGGCGCTCGCCACTTTGGCGACGACTCTGCCGCGCTGTCCCGCATCGTCGGCGAAATGGGTAAGACTGAAACTTACGACGCGCGGCTGACCGTCTCATCCGTCGCCGGCAGTACGGCGCCCCCTGCGGTTGCCCCCTTTTCCGTGGCCGCCGCCACCCCCCGAGGCGTCGCGCCCACTACGGTCAGCGCCAGCGTGCCGCTCGCCGCTGCCGGAGGAGACGAGACGCGCATAGGCAGTTGGAGCGCCAGCGCAGATCCTGACGCACCTAGCGGTATCCGGTCTGTTGTGGGTGGCGGGCGCACGCCGCCCGAAACCTTGTCCACGGACCGGCCTGATGCTGGCGCCGGGGACACACACGGCAGCACGTCTGTATCCTCAGGTAGCAGCGACTCGCGCCCCACTGCATCGCCCACTACCGGCGGTGCCGATACCCAGCCCGACGAGACGCCGCCCGCGACGAACATGCCGCTTGCGACAACCGATACACCGTCGGACCCCGCGAGCCAGGGCATGCAGCGCAGCGTCACGGCGACCACACTCGAGCCGGAGAACGACAACAGAGTCCTCGTGGCATGGATCAGCGGTGGCGTACTGCTGTTGGTTCTCTGCACTGTGGTTGCTATCACGCGAAGCATCGCGCAACCCGCCCGCCGACTCTTGAGCGCGACCTTGCGTATCGCCAAGGGCGAAAGCGGCGTTGACGTACCTCGCGGCGGAATTCGATCACTCGACATGCTCGCCTTGACCATCAAGGAGATGGCCGCGCGACTGGCGGTGGCCGAAGAAGCGGTCCGCAGCCAGCAACAACTGCTCGAGACGAAAATCGCCGAACGCACACTCGAGCTTCAAGAGTTGGCACAACTCGACACCCTCACCCGCTTGCCCAATCGCCGTCATTTCTTCGAGCTGCTCAACACGGCGATAGCAAACGCCACCCGGGAAAACCGCTTCGTCGGCGTGTTCTTCCTGGACATCGACAACTTCAAGAACATGAACGACAGCCTCGGTCACGAATTCGGCGACCAGGTATTGCAGAGCATCGCCAAGCGACTGGCTGAATCAGCACGCTCATTCGGATTCGCGGCACGTCTGGGCGGAGACGAATTCACCGTGGCTTACGAGAGCGCAAGCGGCATCGAAGACATTCGCATCGCCGGCCTGCAGCTCATCCAGGCGTTTCAGGAACCCCTGCTGCTGGACAGCCGCGAACTTGTTGTGAGCGTCAGTGCCGGAGCGAGCGTATATCCTGACCACGCCCAACATGCCGATGCGCTAATGCGCGCAGCCGACGCCGCCCTCTATCAAGCAAAGGCAATCGGACGAAGTCAGCTTGCGCTCTTCACGCCTACATTACTCGAGACGTCCGCCGCTCGGTTAGCTACCGAGCAGGGCCTGCGGCGCGCAATAGAACGCGGCGAGTTTGACCTCGTATTCCAACCCGAAGTCAATCTGCAGACCTGCGAGATAGAAGTTGTAGAAGCGCTGCTGCGCTGGCGGTTGCCGGACGGCCGTTACGCCTCACCCGGAGACTTCCTCGCGGTCGCGGAGAGCTCCGGCCTCATCCTGCAGATCAACGACTGGGTCATCCGTCGGGCCATCGAAACCGTCGCACACTGGCATCACGGAGCATGGCCGGCAGCCCGCGTGGCGATCAATGTCTCGTCCCCTCAACTGTTCGACAATACCTTCGTAGAGCAAGTACAGGCGCTGCTGGCCGAATACAAGCTCCCGCCAACCTGCATCGAAATCGAGCTCACCGAGAATGTTCTGCAGACTGGCAGCGCAACCATTGCCTCCCTGCACCGCCTGCATGCGTATGGAATAGCGATCGCCCTGGACGATTTCGGCACCGGCTTCTCCTCGCTCGCCTCGCTCGAACAGCTGCCACTGAGCCGAATCAAACTCGATCGCAGCCTGATAGCCTCGATCGACACGAAGCCCCGCTCCGCAACCATAGCGCGCTCAATCATCCAACTGTGTCAGGGCCTGGGACTGTCAGTCACCGCCGAAGGGATCGAGCGTCCCGAGCAGCTTGCCCCTCTGGTGGGCTACGCAGGCCTTCACGCTCAGGGCTACCTCCTCGCCCACCCGCAGCACACCGACCAACTGCTCCAGGTAATGGCAACACTCCCCACCCTCGCGCGCGCCCTGGTCCGCGCCAGTGTCGCGCGCTTGCCAGACTCTCAGATAGCCGAGAACCTGCCGTTCGTAACAACCGCCGGCAAAGATTGACGCCCAGGGGTGCTTCGCTCTTCCCGGCCCGAAGTGCGAACAGGCAGAGGTGATCGCATACTTCCTACAGTGGCGGCTCAGGTTACACGTGCCCGCAAGGGGCAATCGCTAGACCCGCCGCCCGGCCCTGCGCAAGCCAGCCCGCACATCCATTTCGCAGGAGCATCTCGCGGAGCTTGCGGACATCGACCGCACATACCCGAGTCTCATAGAGCGTGGCCTGCGTCAACCGACGATTGGGAGAGTCATCGCGATCCCCTACGCACTCCGACTCGAGCCGGGGAAGCTGGTCACAATGACGGTGGCACGGCTCCGTGGGGACGCGCCATGAGCAAGCGCCGCTTTACCGTCTCGTTAACCGTGCGCAGGCAGACGGGGTCATACAGGTTGGAAGCACTTACCTGTAGTTTGACGCGGAGAGTGTTAGCGCTGTCCGGCATACCTCTATCCGCGGGAATTTCTACGTACTTTAGTCACGCACGCCGCGGTGTACGAGCAATTCAAAACAACAGACCTGACGAAACTTTCGACTTGATAAGTTGGTCAGTAGAGGCGATATGACGATACTGCGACAATTCGGGGAAGAAGATGGCCAGGAAATTTTCAGAGTTGCGGGCAAAGATGACTCCGGAGGCGCGCGCGGAGTCCGCCAAGGTTGCAGCTACGTTGCGCTCGGAGTTGCCGCTGCATCAACGCCGGCGGGCGCTGAAGGAGCAAGTGTCGAAAGACTTGGAATTAAGCGGACGCCGGCATGGGAACGACGCCTTAGCGGGTTCGCACCAAGACACTTGCGCAATGGCGACGAATGTAGCAACATGTCTACAATTGGGTATGGATGCTTCTATGACCGTAACCACGCTCTCCAGCCGCGAATTCAACCAGGACACGAGCCGGGCCAAAAAAGCGGCCCAGGACGGGCCGGTCTTTATCACCGACCGGGGTCGCCCCGCGCATGTCTTGCTGACCATCGAGGCATACCAAAAGCTGACCGGTGAGCAGGCCAGCATCGTCGATCTGCTGGCGATGCCCGGCGTTGAGGACATCGAATTCGATCCGCCGCGCTTGCGTGGTCCGCGGGCTCGGCCAGTGGATCTGACCTGATGTACGTTCTGGATACCAACGTCGTCGCCGAATTACGCAAGGCCAAGTCTGGCAAAGCGAACCCGAAAGTGACGGACTGGGCGCAGAGTGTTGCAGCGTCGAGCCTCTTTCTATCAGCCATGACCGTGCTGGAAATGGAGATCGGGACTCTTCTTATGGAACGACGCGACGCCGTGCAAGGGGCGGTACTGCGCGCATGGCTGGATCGATACGTACTGTCGGCATTCGCTGGCCGGATTCTCGACATCGACACCGCTGTTGCGACACGCTGCGCGAAGCTGCATGTTCCCGACCCGAAAGCGGAGCGAGATGCGCTCATCGCCGCGACGGCGTTGGTCCACGGCATGACGGTCGTGACGCGCAACGTCGACGATTTCAAGCCGACCGGCGTTGAGATCCTGAATCCCTGGGAGTGGGAACCAGAAAGATGATTACCGACTAGCCTTCCCGCATGCCCGCGCTTCCAACTATACCTGTCATTCCCCTGTTTACCGACCAGTCTTCGGCCGGGATATCGAAGGTTAAAGGCGTTCAGAGAACGGTATAGGGCTCCGGCAAGAGCCGCTCGACGTATCGAGCCACCTGGTCGATCTCCAGGTTCACACGCGAGCCGACGGCGAGTTGACCGAGTGTCGTTACCGCTTGCGTGTGCGGGATGATATTCACTCCAAACACGTTACCTTCGACTTCGTTGACAGTCAGGCTCACACCGTTGACGGCCACAGAGCCCTTGCGGGCGATGTAACGAGCCAGGTCGGGGGGCACGGTGATCTTCAAGCGTTGCGAACGTGCATCGCCACTGATGGCAGTGATCGTGGCAACGCCGTCAACGTGGCCCGAGACGAGGTGCCCGCCTAGGGAATCGCCGGCTTTCAGCGACGGCTCGAGGTTCACGGGTGTGCCCGGGCGGAGTTCGCCGAGGGTTGTCAGGTTGAGAGTCTCACGGGACACGTCGGCAGCGAACGCGCGTCCGAGAAGTTGCGTAGCGGTCAGGCAGCATCCTTGTACGCAGATGCTATCGCCTATGCGGATGCCGGCGGGGTCCATGCGATCGAACTCGATCACCATTTGCACATCGCCGCCGCGCGGCTCCAGGACTTGCACGCGCCCGACGTCTTGGACAATTCCGGTGAACACCTTCGCTCCTAGTTGCCTCGACGGCACTCGTTAGTCATTTCGGCCGCAGCCGCAGACGCAGATCTTCCCCGAACCGCTTCGCATCGAACAGCCCGAAACCCCATGCGTCCTGAAGCGATTGTAGTTCCGGGAGGTTCACCAGCGGCCGCCCCTGTGGCCCGAGAAGTTTCGGCGCGATATACAACAACAGCTCGTCCACGAAAAACGTGGTGAGTAGCTGCCCTGCCAGGGTGGGACCCGCCTCGACGAGTACTTCGTTCACTTCGAGCTCCGCCAGCTTCTGGAGTACGGCGAACAGATCGAGGAACCCCTCGTCCGCGGGCACTTCTTCAATTCGGACACCGCGGGCTGTCAAAGCCGCGCGGCGCGCTTGGAAGGCGGCGGGTGAGTCAGGTTTAGCACTGCTTTTCGTCGGTGCAGCGGGGGCAGTGCCAGACGCCGTCGTAGGTGCCGTGGCGCGCGTAGCGGACGCGGGCGCCGCGGCGCTAGCGGATGTCGCGCCCCGCTCAGGGCCCGCTCCGACGATGGATGCGGCAGGGACAGTCGCAGCGGCAGGCGCAGTAGCGGGCGCGCTGGACGCGGCTCCCGCGGAGGCAGCGGCGGCAGTGGAGGCAGCGGCGGCAGCGGCGGCACTGGATGCTGCAGCCGGTGCAGCGACGGGTGCGGCGGCAGAGGCCGGTGCCAGGTTATTTGGTGCAGCCCCAGGCGCCGCAAAAGGCGCGGCGACGGGCCTCCCCGACGCAGACGCCGCGGCGCTAGCGGGCGCGCTAGGGGCAGAGGCCGATGCGAGGTTAGCTGGTGCAGGGCCAGACGCCGTCGCAGGCGCTGTTGTGGACGCATTGGCTGCGGGCACGGCACCGGCACCTACCGCCGCAGCCGGCGTGGCGACGGGTGCGGCAGGCCCAGGAGCTACTGTGGCCGCGAGCCCAGGTGCAGGTGTCGAACTCGGCATTGCCGACGTCCCCGAGGGCGCCGACGCACGGCCCCCCTGACCGGCCGAATCACGAACCGCGGTCCCCGCCGCCGACCCAGGGCTAGTCAAGGGCGCGCCTGTAGCGACAGGAGGCACTTTTGGTTGCCCGGTCTGGACCGGCACCGCACCGCTCAGACTAGCCCCGGCCCAGGTGGCGTCGTCGGGGGAAGAGCCAGCGCGTGCAGCAGCGGCACTCTTCGCGGCGGCGCCTGGAAGCGCGGCGCCGGATGCGCCAGGACGAGGTGGAGCATCGGCCTTCGAGCTGATCTTCGCGCTGGCCGGACCCGCAACATCAGCCGAGCGAGCCGCCACGGCGGTGGGGCTCGTCTCAAAGGCGTTCACCAAGGCAGCCATGTCGTCAGCGAGGTCGGCCGGATCGGTGAGATCGGCCGAAGAGGCGGCGCTCGCAGTCGCGACGCCGCCGCCAGCGGCCGCAAAAATCAGAACGTCGCCCACGCCCTGCACGCCCGAGCCGACCACCCCTGTAGCGGCAGCCGGGACACCCGCTGCAGCACCCAACCCAACAAACATCTTCGCCCCCGGCGGACTGCGCAGGCGGCTATCAAGAACAACCCGCAGCGGTTGTCGCCCCTTGTACCCAACCGTGCGAACGTTGAGCTGCGGATCATCCGCGAGCACCGTTCCAATACCCGTCATCACGGCGGAACACCGTGCACGCCAGCGCTGCACGTCGTTGCGGGCACTCTCGCCGGTAATCCATTGACTCGCCCCGTTCGCCAACGCGGTGCGGCCGTCCAAACTCATCGCAAGTTTGACGCGCACCCAGGGCAAACCGTGCTTCATCCGCTTCATGAAACCGATGTTGAGCGCAGTGGCCTCAGCTTCCATGAGCCCCGCTTCGACGGCGATCCCAGCGCGCAACAGTGCGTCGGCACCTTGGCCACTCACACTCGGATTGGGATCCTGTACAGCGAAGACAACGCGCGCGATACGCGCTTCGATCAAGGCATTCACGCAGGGAGGCGTACGACCGAAGTGACTGCAGGGCTCGAGTGTTACATACGCGGTCGCGCCCGCAACCGGCTCCTTGGCAGAGCGCAGGGCTGCCACTTCCGCGTGCGCCTGCCCAGCACGCTCATGCCAGCCTTCCGCGATGATCCGCTCGCCTTTCGCTATGACACAGCCAACCCGGGGATTTGGATGAGTTGTGTCGAGACCCCGCTCGGCGAGCGCCAATGCGCGCGTCATTGCCAGTCTATCGAATTCCGTGAACATCACGTCACCGCAACTTAACGTCCATGACCGCCCCCCTGTTCAGCAACGTCCGCTGCCGTACCAGGCCCACGCGCGCCGGCAATGCAACAGTAGACCATAAGGGGTCCTGTAACCATCAGGCTCACGCAAACTGTTGGGTCCTGGCGACTACTTGCCACCGTTCGGGGTGGTATCCGCCGGCAATAGCGGCAGCTGATCCCGGTTTGCCTCGCGGGCAGGCTTCTGGCCGCGCTTCCCGTCCCGCGCGGCGTCAGGGTGCGCACGCTGACTGCGTAGCCGCTGAATCTCTTCGTGGAAAGCCTCTACGTCCTGGAAGTGACGATATACCGAAGCAAAGCGGACGTACGCCACCTCATCGAGCTGCCGTAACTCCTCCATGACGAACTCACCGATCACGCGGGAAGGCACCTCGCGATCACCGATGATCCGCACCTTGTGGGTGATACGGCTCAACGCTTCATCAATGGCCTCCCGCGCAACGGGCCGCTTCTCCAAGGCCTTCTCCATCCCGGAGCGCAACTTCGCCTCGTCATAAGGCTCGCGAATATTGTCGGCCTTCACAACGACGGGCATCACCAGCTCGGCAGTCTCGAACGTAGTGAACCGCTCGCCGCAGGACAAACATTCACGCCGACGACGGATCTGCCGCCCCTCACCCGCCAGGCGTGAATCGTTTACTTTCGTCTCGACGTGGCCGCAAAAGGGGCAATACACGCGGCGCCTCTGCAGCTCCTTACGAGCCGTACACCGGAAAGCGGCGACACAGCTCGACGACCTTCGGCCGCACGCGCTCAATCGCCGCCTCAGAGCCCTCAGCGTCGAGCACCTCGACGATGAAGTCCGCAACTTGCTCGATCTCAGCCTCCTTGAAGCCGCGAGTCGTTGACGCCGGCGTGCCAATACGAAGTCCGCTGGTCACCATCGGCGGCCGCGGATCGTTCGGCACAGCATTCTTATTGACCGTGATGTTGGCGCGACCCAGTGCCGCGTCAGCATCCTTACCCGTGATGTTGCGGTCGGCCAGGCTCATCAGGAACAGATGATTGTCCGTCCCGCCCGACACAATCTGGTAACCCTTCTTTGCAAACCGAGTGGCCATGGCGCGCGCGTTCTTCTGAACCTGGCGCTGGTACTCTTTGAACTCCGGCTGCAACGCCTCGAGCAGCGCGACGGCCTTAGCCGCAATCACATGCATCAACGGGCCGCCCTGCGTACCCGGAAAAACCAGCGAGTTGAGTTTCTTGGTGATCTCGTCATTCGCCTTGGCAAGAATCAAACCACCGCGCGGTCCGCGCAGTGTCTTGTGCGTCGTTGTAGTCACAACGTCGGCGTGCGCGATAGGGTTGGGATACACACCGGCAGCGACGAGACCGGCGACGTGGGCCATGTCCACCACGAAGTAGGCGCCCACACTCTTGGCAATTACAGCAAAGCGTGCCCAGTCGATCACGCGAGAATACGCAGAAAACCCGGCGATGATCATCTTCGGCTTGTTCTCCTCGGCCAGCCGCTGCACCTGATCGTAGTCGATCTCACCGGTATCAGATTTGATCCCGTACTGCGTGGCCTTGAAGAACTTGCCCGAGAAATTGACCTTCGCGCCGTGCGTTAGATGACCACCGTGGTCGAGGCTCATGCCGAGAATGGGATCGCCGGGCTGCACCAGGGCATAGTAGGCCGCGGCGTTTGCCTGTGACCCCGAATGCGGCTGCACGTTGGCGTAGTCGGCGCCGAACAGTTTCTTCGCGCGGTCGATCGCCAGCTGCTCAGCGATATCCACGTACTCACAACCACCGTAGTACCGCTTGCCCGGATAACCTTCGGCGTACTTGTTGGTCAGCACCGAACCCTGTGCTTCCAGCACGCGGGGGCTGGCGTAGTTCTCGGATGCGATCAGCTCGACATGGTCTTCCTGACGTTGCCGTTCGCCCTGGATGGCCTTAGCGAGCTCAGGGTCAAAACTGGCGATATCCATGGTCTTTGCGAACATGATGGAGCCTTTGTGACAGAGGGCGAAACGGGGCCGCCGATTGTACCGGAATACATGCGAACCGCCCGTCAGTACAAGCGTACGAAGGCGCAATCAATGGGTTATCGGAACGCCAGCGACACCCTCGCGGAATAGCTGCGACTTCCGACCCGACTACAGCAGTCCTTCCACCACAGCCGTCCACGCCTGAGCCAGGTTCGAGCGGTTGTACCCACCGCCCCCGAGGCCCAGCACTCGACCATGCCCCAAACGATCGGCCAGCTGCGCTAGCTCACGCGCCGCCTTCCCGTGCGCTCGCGCGGAATATCGCAAGTGCGTGATTGGGTCACCCTCCAAGCTGTCCGCACCGCATTGAAGGATGATGAACTGCGGCTCGAACTTTTCGAGGTGGGCAATCACGCGGGGCCAGGCCGCCTCAAAAGCCGCGTCGTCGGACCCCGGTGCCATCGGCAGATTGAGCTTGGTTCCTTGTGCCGCGCCCTTGCCCGTCTCGCTAAGCGCACCAGTCCCTGGGTAGAGATACCGACCGTCCTCGTGCATGTCCGCGAATATCACCCCGGGATCGCTCTCGAACGCATAGAACACCCCATCGCCGTGATGCGCATCGATATCGACATAAGCGATCCGCTCGAGCCCCGAGTTCTTGCGCAACAGCTCAATAGCAACGCCGCAATCGTTGAAGACACAAAACCCAGCGGCGTGGTCGCGCGCCGCGTGATGAAGCCCGGCGATCGGAACAAACGCGTGCCGACACTGTCCACTCATTACCGCCGCCGCGGCATTGAGAGTTGCGCCAACCACTACGGCAGCAGCTTCGTAAACGCCCCGAAATGCAGGTGTATCGCCTCCATCCAGGTAACCCTGCCCGCTGACCGAGCGTTCTTTGACGAGATCGACGTATTCGGGCGTGTGAAACGACAGCAGTTCCGCGGATGACGCGTCGCGCGGCTCGAGAATCTGGACCCGGCGATGAAGTCCGCGGGCCTCGAATTCTCGTAGGAAAGCCGCGTGCCGGTCCGGGCCGAACGGGTGACCGTCGCCGAAACCGTAGCGAGCTAGTCGGTCGCTGACGACGACCCCCAGGTTGGTATTGTCCATTTAGGGAAAAGCGTAGCACAGCAGCCGCCCGTCACCATCGCCAACGGGGGTGGACTCCCCCATAATGCCGCCCCCGTAAAGCCCGCTTACAGTTCGCTACAGTCCAGCATGGCCCAATACATCTATACGATGAACCGCGTCTCGAAGGTAGTCCCGCCGAAGCGGGTCATTCTCCGGGACATCAGCCTCTCGTTCTTCCCAGGCGCCAAGATTGGCGTCCTCGGCCTGAACGGCTCCGGCAAATCCAGCCTGCTCAAGATCATGGCGGGCCTGGACAGCAATATCGACGGCGAGGCCAGACCCCAGAGCGGCATCCGCGTCGGCTTCCTCCCCCAGGAGCCTGAGCTCGACCTCACGAAGGACGTTCGCGTTACCGTCATGGAAGGGGTCGGCGAGACCTTTCAGCACTTGGAACGATTCAACCAGATCAGCGAGAAGTTTGCCGAGCCGATGTCGGACGATGAGATGACAGCGTTGCTCGAAGAGCAGGCAAAGCTGCAGGACGCCATTGACACCGCCGGCGGCTGGGAACTCGAACGCAAGCTCGAGATCGCTGCCGATGCGCTCCGGCTGCCTCCCTGGGACGCCCGCATCGCGACCTTGTCAGGTGGCGAGAAGCGCCGCGTTGCGCTGTGCCGGCTGCTGCTATCAGCCCCTGACATGTTGTTGCTCGACGAGCCCACCAACCATCTGGACGCCCAATCAATCGCCTGGTTGGAACGCTACCTGGAGGAGTACCCGAGCACGGTGATTGCCGTCACTCACGACCGCTACTTCCTGGATAATGTCGCCGAGTGGATTCTCGAGCTCGACCGGGGCCACGGTATCCCCTGGCACGGCAACTACTCATCCTGGCTCGAGCAGAAAGAGAAGCGCCTCGCGTTGGAAGAGCGGGAAAGGGAAGCCCTGCGCAAGACCCTGGAACGCGAGCTGGAGTGGGTGCGCCAGAATCCCAAGGCGCGCCAGGCCAAGAGCAAGGCACGACTGCAGCGCTATGAAGAGCTGGCCTCCAAGGAATTCCAGGAGCGCAACGAGACCAACGAAATCTACATCCCCCCGGGCGAGCGGCTCGGCGACCTCGTGGTGGAAGCGAGCGGTCTGCGCAAGGCCTATGGCGAGCGGCTGCTGATCGACAACCTGTCGTTCAGCCTGCCGCGCGGCGGCATCGTCGGCATCATCGGGCCCAATGGCGCCGGCAAGACCACCCTGTTCCGGATTCTGACGGGCGCCGAAAAGCCCGACGCGGGCGAGGTCCGCATCGGACCCGCCACCCGTCTCGCCTACGTCGATCAATCGCGTCAGGCCCTGGACGACAAGAAAACCGTCTTCCAGGAGATCTCCGGCGGCCTCGACATGATCAAGGTCGGCAACTACGAGACACCTTCGCGCGGTTACGTCGGCCGTTTCAACTTCAAGGGCACGCAGCAGCAGCAACTGATCGGGGACCTGTCGGGCGGCGAGCGCAACCGCGTGCACCTCGCCAAGGTATTGAAATCCGGCGGCAACGTGCTGCTGCTCGACGAGCCCACCAACGATCTGGACATCGAGACATTGCGCGCCCTCGAGGATGCATTGCTCAACTTCCCGGGCTGCGCCGTCGTGATCTCCCACGACCGCTGGTTCCTCGATCGCATCGCCACCCATATCCTCGCCTTCGAGGGGGACTCGCAGGCCGTGTGGTTCGAAGGGAACTACCAGGAGTACACCGAGGACTACAAGCGCCGCAAGGGAGATGAGGCCGTGCAACCTCATCGCATCAAGTACAAGCCCCTGACGCGTTGATATCTTGGCTGCCAGGCCCGCACCCGCGGCACTTCCCGTGAGCAAGGATAGAAGCGGTCTGCGCTGGCTGGCGCCGCTGGCCGCCCTTCTGGTATTCGGCGGCGTCGTCGCGGTCCTGCATCATGAGTTGAAACAGCTGCATCTGCGCAGCGTGTTTCAACACCTGCATGCGATTCCCCGGCCCAACATCCTGGCAGCCCTTGCCTTTACCGCAGCCAGCTATGTGCTTTTGAGCTCTTACGACTGGCTGGCGCTGCGCTACCGGCGGCGCGTCATCCTCTATGGACGGGTGTTATTCACTTCGTTCATCGCGTATTCCTTTGGCCACACGCTCGGGTTCGCGGCGTTTACCGGCGCAGCGATCCGCTTTCGCCTGTATTCAACAGCCGGCGTAACCGCGGTCGACGTAGCCACCATTTCGGCCTTCTGTAGTCTGTCGATCGGCATCGGGCTCACGACGCTGACCGGCATATCGCTGCTGATCACTCCGGAACAGGCAGCCTCGCTGTTGCATCTGCAGCCGGCATGGTCGATGGCCGTCGGCTTCCTGCTGCTGAGTGTCGTTGCGGCTTATGGCCTGTGGGGCTCCCTCTCGCGCAACGTCATGGAGATTCGCGGCTGGGCCCTGCGCCCGCCCGGACCCAGGATCGCCATCGTGCAGATCGTGCTGAGTGTCATCGACCTGAGCCTGTCGAGCGCAGTGTTGTGGTGGCTGTTGCCGCCCGAGGCTCATATCAGTTTCATTGCCTTCGTCGGCGCCTACGCCGTCGCCGTAATCGCCGGAATCATCAGCCACGTTCCCGGCGGCATCGGCGTATTCGAGACGGTGATTCTGTACACGCTGCCCGCGGTTCCCAAGGACGCATTACTGGGATCCCTGCTCGCCTACCGGGTGGTGTACTACCTCGTGCCGCTGTTCTTCGGCACCTTGCTATTCATCACAAAGGAAGTAAGCGCCCAGCGCGGCGCGCTCGCGAAGGCCCGGGAGCTCGCCGGCATCTACATTGCCCCCATCGTGCCGCAGATCGCCGGCGCGCTGACGTTCTTTGCAGGTACGCTGCTGTTGCTCTCAGGCGCAACACCGGGAGTGGATGAGCGCCTTCACACCCTCTATCAGTTCCTGCCGCTGATCGTCGTCGAAGCATCACACCTGGCTGGCAGCGTGATCGGGCTGGGCCTGTTGATCCTGGCGCGCGCCCTATTCCGCCGTGTCCGTGCCGCCTATCACATCACCTTCTGGCTCCTGAGCGCCGGCATCTTCGCCTCGCTGCTGAAGGGCCTCGACTTCGAAGAGGCGACAGTCCTCGCACTCGTGCTGGGTGTGCTGGCACTCGGCCGCAACGCATTTCACCGCCCCACGGCCATCCTTTCCGAGCGGGTGGGCCCTGTCTGGGTCGTCAGCATCATCGGCGTGACTTTGGTGGCTATCTGGATAGGGTTCGTCGCATACAGGCATGTAGATTATTCGGACGAGCTGTGGTGGACATTTGCGCTCAACGGCGACGCGCCGCGCATGCTGCGCGCATCTCTGGTCGTCGTGGTGCTCCTCGCAGCCTATCTGTTCCTCACGATGTTGCGGCCAGCTCAACCCGAGCCGGCCGTGGCAGGGCACGAAGATCTGCAGCGCGCCAGGGCGGTGATCGCCAAGTCCAACCTGACAATGTGCAACGCGGCGCTCACCGGGGATAAGCGCCTGCTGTTCAACGATTCCGGCGATACCTTCGTGATGTATCAAATTGCCGGCCGAAGCTGGATTGCCCTGGGTGATCCGGTGGGTCCGCCCTCCGGCGCGGAGGAGCTCGTGTGGCGCTTCCGCGAGATGTCCGACCGGCATGGGGGCCAAACCGTGTTCTACCAGGCAAGCGGCGACCGCCTGCCGCTGTACGTAGACCTCGGTCTGGCCGCACTCAAGATCGGTGAAGAAGCACGCGTGCCGCTGCCCGACTTCTCCCTGGATGGTCCGGCGCGTGCCGACTTGCGCCAGGCACATCGCCGGGCGGAGCGCGACGGCGCCAGTTTCGAGGTCCTGACACCCGAACAGGTCATCGAGCTGCTGCCGACGCTCGAGAAGATTTCCAACTCATGGCTGGCGAGCAAGTCAACCGGCGAGAAGCGTTTCTCGGTAGGCGCCTTCTCGGCCGACTACCTGCGCAATTTCCCAATGGCACTGGTGCGCAGCGAAGGCAGTCCCACCGCGTTCGCGAATCTGTGGACCTCCGGCACGAAGGAGGAGCTGTCGGTGGACCTGATGCGCTTCGGAAACGATGCGCCCCGGGGAGCCATGGACTACCTCTTCATCGAGCTCATGAAATGGGGCCGCGCCCAGGGCTACCAGTGGTTCAACTTAGGCATGGCGCCGCTGGCGGGGCTCGAACGCCATCCACTCGCCCCCGCCTGGCATCGGGTCGGTAATTTCGTATTCCGCTACGGCGAGCACTTCTACAACTTCGAGGGGCTGCGCCGCTATAAGACCAAGTTCGAGCCTGTGTGGGAGCCAAAGTACCTGGTGGCCCGCGGCGGACTCGCACTGCCGCGTGTTCTGGTGGACGTATCCGTGTTGATCGCAGGGGGAATGAAAGAGTTATTTGCCAGATGAACCGCGCAATCGCCTGTTTACTCCTGTTGTTGTTCCCGATTCTCTCGCTCGCTGCAGACTCCCGACCCCGTCTGATGCCGGCCGGTAACTTCGGCACGGTCAGCGTCTACATTCCAACCGGCACGCCACAGAGCGTTGCGATTTTTCTCTCGGGAGATGGCGGTTGGAACCTCGGCGTCGTCAACATGGCGCAGGCGCTACGAGCCAAAGGCGCCGTGGTCATTGGCGTGGATGTCACTCACTACCTGGCGGCGCTGGGCGGTAAGACAGCCTGCCGCTCGATTGCAGGGGATTTCGAGAACCTGAGCCACCAGGTTCAGAAGAAGATCGGTTTGAAGGAATATCACGTGCCGGTGTTGCTCGGCTACTCGTCCGGTGCAACCGTGGTGTATGCCGTACTGGCGCAGTCGCCGCCGGGAACCTTCGCAGGAGCGATGAGCCTCGGCTTCTGTCCGGATCAGGATTTTGGCGGTGCCGCACTGTGCCCCGGCGCCGGCCTGCACTACACGCACGGCAAGAAGAACGATCTCATCTTTGAGCCCGCAAAATCCCTCAAGCAGCCGTGGATCGCACTGCAAGGACAGCAGGACCAGGTGTGTGCGCCCAAGGCAGTGGACGATTTCGGCGCACAGATCCCCGGCGCGCAGATCATCAGGCTGCCGAAGGTGGGCCATGGCTTCGGAGTCGAGCGCAACTGGTTGCCGCAATTTCTTGATGCATACCAGGGCGTGGTCGAGCGCATCAATGCGCCGCGGGCTCTGCGGCCCCAACAGATCGACGACCTGCCGGTAAACGAGGTACATGCGCAAGGCAACTCCGACGAATTCGCGGTGCTGCTGACAGGCGATGGCGGCTGGGCCGGACTCGATCAGGAACTGGCGGCGCACCTGGCCGCGAGCGGTGTGCCGACGGTCGGACTCAACTCACTCAAGTACTTCTGGACGCAACGCACCGCGGACGAAGCGGCAAAAGATGTGGCCCGCGTCATCCGCCACTACCTGGCGAGCTGGGGTAAAAAGCGCGTCCTGCTGGTTGGATACTCGTTCGGCGCGGATGTGCTGCCATTCGTCGTCAACCGACTGCCTGCCGACCTTCGCTCGCAGATCGCAACTGTCAGCTTGCTCGGGCTCGATTCCACCGCGACGTTCGAGATCAGCGTTGCAGACTGGATCGGCAACGACACATCCGGGTTGCCCACCCGGCCGGAACTGGCGAACCTTGGAGTACAGCGCGTGCTGTGCATTTACGGTGAAGGCGAGCAGGACAGCATATGTCCAAACCTCCAGGAGCCGCACGTCACGCGCGAGCAGGTTGGCACCGGACATCACTTCGGTGGCGAGTATTCGCAGCTCGCCGAGAAGATCCTGACGTTCGCACGCAACTCCGGGCCGATGACATAACGCGTCCCGACACGCGCAAAAACCGCAGATTCATGCTCGCTAACGCCGCGCATGGGCTAGACTTGCCGCGGGCCGAGGGGATTTCCAAAATAACAAGCGCTGGCGCGACCAACACGCTATGTCCATACATATCGACTCCGCAAGCCGTCTGATCAACGATCAGGAGCACAACCTGGCAGTGACCTGTCCGCACTGCGAGGTCGTCTCGCACATCACGCCGAGCGCGGTTCCCCGTTTCGAGGAGCTGCAGGCGAGCAAGCCGAGGCAGATCGGCATCGTCTATCGCTGCGATGCATGCAACGCGCCTGTGTTTGCCCGCTTCCAGGCGCGGATGTATGGGCCGTCCCGGGTCGAGCTGGCGCCGCAATTCACGGAGATTGAGCGTGCGCGCGAGAAATTTTCATTCACGTACCTGCCGCAGGAGGTGGAGGCCCTCTTCAAAGAGGCCCTGGCGTGCTTTTCGGCCGGCGCATTCAACGCCTTCGCTTCCATGTGCCGCCGCGCCGCGCAGGCGGTTTTCACAGACCTCGGCGAGGGCGGCAAGCTCCGCGTTTTCGACGAGCTCAACACCACACGCGACCTCGCCGGACTCACGGCGGAGACGTACGGAAAACTGAAAATGATCCTGTTTGGCACGGAGGCCGATCCGCGCCCGAGCCCGCCTCTGCTCGACAGCTACGAGGCCGGTATCGTCCTCGAGGTGATGAAGGATGTGCTCTACGAGGCATACGTTCGTAAGGGCAAGCTGCGGCAGGCAATTCTGGTCCGCCGGTTCTTCCTGGACGAGACCGCCGCCAATCTCGCCCCCGTGACACCGATCGCCTCAGTCACAAGCTGAGGCGACCCTCAGGGACGAGCTGAGCCCGGGGACCGCCCCCGGGACTTACGTCCACTCAAGTTAGGCGCGCCGGCGCCGTTATCCACGGACAGGAGATCACCCTTTTTGCGAGAGGCGTCATGTACCTCGTGCTGATGGACAACGCGCTGCGGCGCATCGACCAGGCACGCCATTGGATGGCTGACGAGGACAGCCTCGAGAAGCACTACCTGCTGAGCGCGGCAGTGCAGATCGTCGGCGAGCTTCGTAGTACTCTCGATGTGCGTGCAGGCGGTCCGTATGCCGCCAACCTGGACGATTTGTGTGACTACATGTCCCGGCAACTGGTGGCAGCCAATTTACAGAATCGGGTGGCGACCCTGGATGAGGTCGCGGATCTTCTGCGCCAGGTGCGCACGGCATGGGGGATGATGCAGTAGCCATGTTTGACGGTGCCGACACAGTCGTTCTCTACGAGGAGCTCGCGTTCCAGGACGTGCTGCCAGTCCTGTGGCGTCCCATGGTGAGCCCGGTGGATCGCGATCTCATGGGCAGCTTCGATGAGCGCAATCTGCGCCTGCTGCAGGCGTGGGACGCAATGGAAGAGCACGTACCCATTGAGCGGCAGAAGTCCGAAGATGCCCCCTACGCCGCTGAGATCATGCGGCTGGATCTGAAGATCAACCTCCTGCTGGATCTCGTGGGGCAGCTTCTCGCTGCCAACCGGCCTCGACCCCCGTCCGCGCCGGTCCGCTTCAATGCTTTGGGCGCAATGTGGCGCTCCACAGGCACGCTCCCAGAGGCAGGCGAACAGGGTATAGCCGAGATCTACCTGCGTGACTGCATGGCGGAGCCGTTGAGGCTGGCCGGCCGGGTCACGAACGTTACGCCGGACGGCCACATTAAAGTTAAATTCCTCCCGATGGGCGAGGCTGTGTCCGATCTCCTCGAGAAACTCGCCTTCCGCCGCCACCGGCGTCAGATTGCCGGCGCCCGGCAACCACGCCGCGGTCAATAACAGCCTCGAGCTGAGCCGTCCAGGGCTTTCGTGACTCGGGTCACGCGGGCGCGTTGCGAAATGCGCACAAAGCGGGAACGCTTCACAGCTTTACGACCCTGTACACCTCAACATAAGACCACGGGAGAGTCATGGGGGCACGGATTGCCCGGGGCCTTTGGCGCCGCTCAATTTCGCCGGTTGGCTTTGCAACCGGCTGAGAAGTCGGGCGCAGCGCATGAGAAGTGGAGTTGGAATGTCGGCAGCCGAATCGGTCATCCTCCCCGAATTGCTACGGAGCGAGACGGATACGGGATTCGCGGGGATAGCCACCCTGGATGACCGGCGCGTACGTCTGCCCACCGGCACCTCCGTACTCATACGCGATGTCATTTCGCTGATCCGGCAAGTCGCCGGACACGATTCAACGGTTCTCGTGCTAGGCGAATCCGGCACCGGCAAGGAGGTCTGTGCACGCGCCATTCATGACTTGAGCCCGCGCCGCAACCGGCCCTTTGTGGCTGTGAACTGCGGCGCCATCCCCGCCGACCTGCTGGAATCCGAATTGTTCGGCCATGAGCGCGGTGCGTTCACCGGCGCCGTCTCGGCTCGCAAGGGCCGGTTCGAGATCGCCGAAGGCGGCACGCTGTTTCTGGACGAAATCGGTGACATGAGCCCGACGATGCAGGTGAAGCTGCTGCGCGTATTGCAGGAGCGCGTGTTTGAGCGTGTTGGTAATCAAGTACCGATGCGCTGCAACGTGCGTATCATTGCCGCAACTCACCGCAACCTCGAAGACTCGATCCAGCGTGGCATGTTCCGCGAGGATCTGTTCCACCGTCTCAACGTATTCCCCATCGAGATGCCGGCGCTTCGGGCGCGCATCGAAGATCTGCCGTTACTGGTACGCGATTGCATCGCTACGAACTTGTCCGAGGGCCGTGGCCGCGTACAACTGTCGCCGCGCGCATTGGGCGCGCTCGCGCTTTGCCAGTGGACCGGCAACGTGCGCGAACTGGCCAATCTAATCGAGCGGCTGTCGATCGTCTGCGCGGGCCGCACAGTCGAAGTCCGCGACCTGCCGCCGAAGTACCGGCCGCCGTTGGATTGGACCCTCGAAATCAAAGCACTCGATCTCACCTCAGTGGCTGTTCCTGAGGTGGAGCATCTGAATGATGAGACCGCCCTGTCGGTCCTCGAAGAAGTGGAGTTGGAGCGCGAGGAGCGCAAGGAAGCTACCAACAAGAGCGTCACGGCCGACTCACTCGCCCTTCTGCCCGAAGACGGCCTGGACCTGCGTGCGCATCTGCTGACGATCGAACGTCAGTTGATCGAGCAGGCTCTGCAACGCTCGCGCGGCACCGTCGCGCAGGCCGCCCGCCTCCTCAATCTGCGCCGCACTACCCTCGTCGAGAAGATGCGCAAACTCGGCATGGCAACCGGCGAGGCCACTCACGAGAATTGAGCCTTACACGCACGGCGAGTTCGCGCCGCGTGTTAAGACGCTCAATTTCCGCGGGGTTCGGCGGCGAGTTTCCGCCGGAAGATTGACGCTCGCGCGGCGCATTCGTGCCGCTGTTGTGACTTCCTTCACGCTTTAACACCCGGCGCCGCCAGGCACGCCTCTTGCACTCTCCAACCTACCAGGCACATGTGCCTGCGCAGGTGCAGGAATGATTGAAGCTGAGATAGACAAGCAGACAGTCCCCGCTGGGGACGTCACCGCTCGCGCGGCTCCAGTGGCAGCGTGCGTCACACGCGCCGAGCCCGAACCCGTGGCGTGTGCAGCGGCTTCGATGCGACTCACCGATCTCGCCCGGCGGGTCGCGGCGAGCGATTGCACTGTACTGATCGTCGGCGAATCTGGCACGGGCAAGGAAGTCCTCGCTCGGTTCATTCATCGTTGCTCGCCGCGTGGCCGTGAGCCTTTCATCGCCGTGAATTGCGCCGCGATTCCGGAGAACATGCTCGAAGCGATGTTGTTTGGCTACGAGCGTGGCGCGTTCACGGGAGCCCATGCGGCTCACCCCGGCAAATTCGAACAGGCGCAAGGGGGCACCCTGCTCCTCGATGAGATCACCGAGATGCCATTGGGCCTGCAGGCAAAGCTGCTGCGCGTCCTGCAGGAGCGCGAAGTCGAGCGCCTGGGTGGCCGTACTCCAATTGCGCTCGATGTCAGGGTGCTCGCGACGACCAACCGGCGCCTGCGCGAGGAAGTGGCCGCGGGCCGCTTCCGCGAGGATCTCTACTACCGCTTGAATGTCTTCCCCCTGGCGATCTCGCCGTTGCGGTCACGGCGCGATGACGTGTTGCCGCTCGCAATGCAACTCCTGAGCTCGCGCTGCCGCCCAGGAGAGCAGATTCCGGCGCTGAGCGCGGATGCCGCTCACCTCCTTCTGACGTATACATGGCCGGGGAACGTGCGCGAGTTGGATAACCTCCTGCAGCGGGCACTGATCCTGGTGAATGGACCGGTCATCCGCCAGGAGCATATTCAGTTCGAGCTCGCCAATGAAGGCGGCACGGCGGATCCGCCTGCAGCCCTGCACGTGAGCTCGGTGTTGGACACCGCGCCGGGCTCCATGGCCCAGCCGCATGTCAACTCCATGGCGATCGCGAGCTCCACGTCGATGAGCAACTCCTTAGCCAACTCACTGGACCAGGCTGAGCGCGACCTGATTCTCGATGCGCTACGCTCGGGCCAGGGTAACCGGCGCGAGGCGGCCGAGCGGCTGGGAATCAGCCAGCGCACCCTGCGCTACAAGCTTGCCCGCCTGCGCGAAGCCGGCATTGACGTCCCGGCAGCCTGAAGGGAGCCCACAAATGAGCCAGATGGAAATCGACTCTGTTCTTGCGCAGATCCGTTCGCTGTCCGCCCAGACGCGCATCGGCACTTCGCCAGCCACCGCTCCCCAGAAGTCAGGCCCGAGCGAATTCGCCACGTTGTTGAGCAAAGGCATCGACCAGGTGAATCAGACCGATCAGCGCGCCTCGCAACTGTCGGCGGCCTTCCAACGCGGCGAGCCCGGAGTGGAGCTGCCACAAGTCATGATCGAAATGCAGAAGGCGAGCGTGTCGTTCCGCGCGTTGACCGAGGTCCGTAACCGCCTGGTCAGCGCGTACCAAGAAATCATGAACATGCAGGTTTAGGATTCTCATGGGCTGCGCCCAGGACTTACGGTCTTCGCGAAACGCGAAGCCCGTAGGAGTAGCAGCGCGAAGCGCGCTGGGAAGAGCGTCTTTTTCGAACCGGAGTACCTTTGAACGCTGAAGTTGCACAGCTGCCCGCTCCTGGCGGGTTGCAGGCAAGCTTGAAACCACTGCTGCTGCTCGTCGGCATCGCCATGGCCGTGGCCGCCGGCGTGACCGTCGTGTTGTGGTCCCGTGGCCCGACCTACAGCACGCTGTATGCAAACCTCGGCACCCAGGACCAGGCGCAGATCACGCAGGCCCTGGATGCGGCGCAGATTCCCTACCGGATGACCCCTGGCTCGAATGCAATCGAAGTACCGGGCGAGCGGCTGAATGATGCGCGCCTGAAACTGGCCGGTCAGGGACTGCCTGAGGGTGGCGGCGGCTTCGCCATGATGGACAAGGATCCCGGCTTTGGGGTCAGCCAGTTCATGGAGAATGCCCGCTATCAACATGCGCTGGAAGCCGAGCTGGCCCGGACCATCGCTGCCCTGCGCCCCGTCGAAGCTGCGCGCGTGCATCTTGCCGTGCCACGCCAATCGGCTTTCGTTCGCGACCGCAAGGGCGCGAGCGCCTCAGTATTCCTGCAACTCAAGCAGGGCCGCCGCCTCGAACAGGAACAGATCCAGGCCATCGTCAATCTCGTCGCCTCGAGCATTCCGGATCTGGAAGCGAACCAGGTCACCGTCGTTGACCAGCAAGGCCGCTTGCTTTCCTCTCCGGAAGGCCACGATCAGTTCGCCATCCGCGAGCAGCAATACGACATGATTCATCGTCTGGAGGACGACTACGCCCAGCGCATCGAGGCACTCCTCGTACCTCTCGTCGGCCCGGGCCGGGTGCGTGCGCAAGTCGTCGCGCAGATGGACATGGCAGTGACTGAGGAAGCTCACGAGCAATACAAACCCGACAGTCAGATTGTGCGCAGCGAGCAGACTTCCGAGTCCTTCACGAAGGACGGCTCGGGCAGTCAGGGTGTTCCGGGTGCGTTGACAAACCAGCCGCCACCCGCCGGCGTCGCGCAACCGCCCGGAAGCGCCGCTCCCGCGGCCACCAAGCCTACTGGAGCACCTGGCGCCACAGGCGCTGCAGCAGCGGCTGCAACGAGCGCGGTTGCAGGTACAACTCCCGTCGGAGTGACGGACAGTACCTCGAAGCAATCGACGAGGAATTACGAAATCGATCGGACGGTCGCCTACACGCGTCATCCGGCCGGACGGTTGCGCCGCGTGACCGTCGCAGTGTTGATCGACAACCTGCGCACGGTGGGCAAGGACGGCAAGACCAAAGAAACGCCGATCTCGAAGGAGCAGCTCGATCACATCAATCAGCTCGTGAAGGATGCTGTTGGATATGACGAGTCCCGCGGCGACAGCGTGAACGTGGTCAATGCCTCCTTTACCCAGGAAATTGCCGCCCCTAGCAGCAGCGAAGGCGATCTGGTGTCGCCGAAGATCTGGGAGTCGCCTCTGTTCCTGGACGTCGCCAAGATCCTCGGTGGCCTGATCGTTCTGTTGGTCCTGGTGCTGTCGGTACTTCGTCCACTCATCAGAAACCTCATTGGACCCGCTGCCCATCAGATGTCGGTAGCGGTGCTCCCGCGCGCTGCGGGGGCAGAGCCCGTGACTCCGCAGGCGCTGCCAAGCGTCACTCAAGCAGCCGCCGCTGCGGTCAATCACGAACAACAGGTGATGCAGGCGCGCACACTGGTGAACCAGGACCCGAAGCGCGTAGCACAGGTCGTGCGAGGTTGGGTGGCCAAGGATGATTGACAAGAAAGACGCGGAGCGCACGGGAACCGAGCGCGCCGCAATCCTTTTGTTGACACTGGGCGAGCAGGAAGCCGCGCAGGTGTTGAAGCACATGGGCGCCAAGGAAGTGCAGCGCATCGGCGCCGCCATGGCGAAGCTCGCCAACGTTTCGAAAGAAGAAGTCTATACCGTCATCACGGATTTCTCGTCCTCCGTCGAGAGTCAGACCTCCGTTGGCGTGGGCGCCGAGGATTTCCTGCGCAAAGTCCTCGTGGACGCGCTCGGCCAGGAGAAGGCCTCCAGCATCATCGACCGGATCAGCATCGGCCGCTCCACCAAGGGGCTCGAAGCCTTGAAGTGGATGGATGCCCGCGCGGTGGCGGAGCTCATCCGTCTCGAGCATCCCCAGATCATTGCCATCGTGCTCGCCTACCTCGAGCCGGACCAGTCAGCCGAAATTCTGACCTGCCTGCCTGCCAACATGCGCTCGGACATCATGGTTCGGATCGCGACCCTGGACGGTGTGCAGCCGAGCGCGCTCAGCGAGTTGGACGACATCATGGAGAAGACGTTCGCCGGCAAGGGAACTGCGCGGACCTCAGCCCTGGGCGGCGCGAAAGCCGCAGCCAACATCATCAACAACCTGGAGCCCAGCCAGGAAAGCGTGATCATGGATCAGATCGTGCAGACCGATGAGGCGCTCGGCTCGCGCATCCAGGACCTGATCTTCGTGTTCGACAACCTGATGGAGATCGACGATCGCAGCATGCAGGAATTGCTGCGCCAGGTGTCCAGTGACCGGCTGCTGCTCGCCATGAAGGGTTGCGAAGACGCAATGAAAGAGAAGATCTTCAAGAACATGTCGCAACGCGCGGCCGAGATGTTGAAAGACGACCTGGAATCAAAGGGTCCGGTACGCATCTCCGAGGTGGAAGGCGCGCAGAAGGAGATCCTGCAGGCTGCCCGCAAATTGGCCGAAGCCGGCACCATAACCCTGGCGGGCAAGGGCGATGAGTATGTCTGAGATCAAGCGTCCCTCGAGCACGCCCGCACGTCCGATCGCAGCCCATGCCGCGGCGGTCGAACGCTGGTCCCTGCCCGAAGTGGGCGGGCCCATCGTCGGGCGCAGCCGCGACGAAAAGAAAGTTGCCCCCAACACAGTTGACCTGGTTCGCCAGGCGCTCGAGCAGGGCGAAGCACGTGGCTATGAGGCCGGTGTCGCCAAGGCCCAGTCGGAAAGCCAGGCATTGCTGGACGCGCTGGCCGCGCGAGTCAAACAATTGGACTCCATATTGCAGCTGCTCGGCCAACCTCTGGCCCAGCTCGACGCCGACATCGAAAAGGAACTGCTGCACCTTACGCTGAGCGTAGGGAAACAGCTCGCGCGGCGGGAGCTGCGCATCGACCCCTCCCAGGTGATTGGCATCATCAGAGAATCCTTATCCCAACTTCCTGCCTCCGCTCGCGACGTTCGAATTCATCTCCATCCGGAAGACGCCGCGACCGTACGCGAGCGTTTAGCGGAACCGACAAGTGAGCGCGCGTGGACGGTGGTGGAAGATCCAACGCTGACGCGCGGTGGTTGCATAGTCCGTACCGAAACCTCGCAGATCGACGTCAGAGTCGAGAGCCGCGTCAATGCCGTAATTGCAAACGCCCTGGGCGAAGAGCGCGCGCCCGAAAGGCCGACGCCTGCCACGGCGGAGCCGGAAGAGTGACAACCGCAGATATCAGCAGCAACCGTGCAGCCATCTGGAGCCAGAGGCTGGCCAAGCGTGCGCGCAGGGTAGAGCAAACGCCGCCCGCGCCGATCGAAGGCTCCCTGACGCGCATGATTGGGCTTACGCTGGAAGCAACCGGCTGTCAGGCATCGATCGGCGACTACTGCGACGTCATTGCCGGTAACGGCTTCCGTGTGGAATCCGAGGTCGTTGGATTTTCGGGCGACCGTCTCTATCTGATGCCTACTGGCGATTCGCAGGGCTTGGGTCCCAACGCACGAGTCATTCCCCGGCAGCGCGCGGGTACGGTCAGAGTCGGTCCGCAACTGCTCGGTCGGATTGTTGATGGCGGAGCGCATCCGTTGGACGGCTTGGGGCCGATCGAATGCGACAGCCGCGTGCGTTTGACGGGTAAGCCGATCAATCCACTCTCGCGGAAGCCCATTTCGGAACCACTGGATGTCGGCATCCGGTCGATCAACTCGCTGCTCACCATAGGGCGCGGCCAGCGCGTAGGCCTGTTTGCGGGCAGCGGCGTCGGCAAGAGCGTGCTACTGGGAATGATGGCCCGCTACACCAGCGCGGATGTCATTGTTGTTGGCCTGATCGGCGAGCGCGGCCGTGAAGTGAAGGAATTCGTGGAGCGTATTCTCGGCCCGAAGGACCGCAGCCGTGCCGTCGTGGTAGCAACACCCGCTGACCACCCGCCTCTCATGCGCTTGCACGGCGCGTGGCTCGCGACCGCGATCGCGGAATACTTCCGTGACCAGGGTTTGAATGTCCTTTTGCTGATGGACTCACTCACGCGCTTCGCACAAGCGCAGCGCGAGATAGCATTGGCCATCGGCGAGGCGCCTGCGACCAAGGGCTATCCGCCCTCGGTGTTTGCCCGACTACCGCAGCTTGTGGAGCGCGCTGGCAATGGTGCCGAAGGCTCAGGCTCGATCACAGCGTTCTACACCGTACTCACCGAAGGAGACGATAACAACGACCCGGTGGCAGACGCGGCACGCGCCATCCTCGATGGTCACGTCGTACTGTCACGTCGCATCGCGGAAAGCGGCCACTACCCGGCCATTGATATCGAAGCGTCGGTGAGTCGTGCCATGCACGAGATCTCATCACCTGCCCAGATGCAGATTGCGCGGCAATTCCGCCAGACCCTCGCCACCTATCAGCAAAACCGTGACCTGATCGCAGTCGGCGCCTATCAGCGCGGCAGTGATCCGCGAGTCGATAACGCCGTCACACTCTGGCCCCGCATGCAAAAGTTTTTGCAGCAGGATATCCACGAGCGGGTGGATTTCGCGGCAAGCCTCACAGCGCTCAAGGCCGTACTGGCGGACAGTGGCACCGGAAAACCCGATGCACCCCGGCCAGCCTCCTGATAGGTAACGCATATGAAGCGCGCACAGAGATTGGAGATGGTTCAGAACGTCGTGGACGATCAGGAGCGCCGCAAGGCCGAGGCGCTCGCCACGAGTGAGCGCCGCGTGGCAGAAGGCGAGGCGAAGCTCACCGAGCTGCAGACCTATCACGAGAGCTACGTACGCGGCTTCGCGATCCGCGCCGAATCCGGCATCGACGGTGCCATGGCGCGTGACTACCAGGCCTTTCTCGCCCGCCTCGAGGAGGCGCTGCGGCAACAAACACAGATTGTCATTCGCGCCCGCGCACAGCGGGATGGCGAGATGCAGAACTGGCAGGGCGCCGCCCAGCGCGCCGAAGCTGTCGGGCAGATGGTGAAGCGCTTCCAGACTGAGGAAGCGCGCGCCCTCGACCGGCGTGAGCAATTCGAGTCCGACGAGCGCTCCGCGCGCGCCTGGGCCTATGGACTGGTGGCACGTGGCGCTTGATATTCGACCCTCTTCCGCTGAAACCTCTGCAACACGGACAAAGTCTTCGACTTCGAAGGCCTCGAGTCCCGACACCTTCTCCTTAGAGCTCGCGGCATCCAGGACACGGTCCCCGATCGCGAGCAAGACCGGCCCTGCCAAGATCGCCTCCGCGGCGGGCAAACATTCATCCGCCGCAAAGTCAGCTTCCACTTCTGCAGCGAACGCGGGCGAGCCAGCCAAGTCAGCGAATTCCGCGTCAATGAATTCCGCGCCCAAAACCGGAAAATCCGGCACGGCTAAATCTGCGAAACCATCGTCGTCGGCCGACCCGTCTGATGGGTCACGCGACGGCTCGACAGGGGCAGATGCTGCTGCTGCGGCAACCAGTTCGGCGGACAACAATTCCAGCGTAAACGGCCTCCCGAAAGGCCGCACTGGCGCGCGCGGCGGGACTGCGGCAAAAGCAAATACCCCCGCAGCGGCGGATGCCCAGACGCCGGCAGACGCGATCACAGACCCGAGTAGGGATGAATCAAACGCGTCCGGATTGAGTCTACTGCAGCTGCTCGCCCAATCCCTGGAAGGTGACGATTCGACCGCACCTTCGACGGACACAGCCACAACTGCCTCCACCGACAAGACGGCCGACGGCAGCGACACGACTAACAACGACGCGAACGCCCTATCGCTCGCCATGTTGGCGCAGGCCTTTGCCGCGGCTCTGGGAGCCCCGCCTGCGGCAGCGCAGGGTGCGACCTCCAACGCTTCGCCTGCGGCTTCGGACGGCGCTACCGAGGGCATATCGGATGGCGCTCGTTCTTCCGGCGGCTCGGTACAGGACCTCATATCGCTCCTCGCTCAAGACATTGCCGCAGGTGCCCAAGGCAAAACTGACGGCGATGCATCGCGATCGCCACTAGCAACTACCACGGCCGCCCCAGCGGACAGCGGCGCGGCAGGCGCCGGTACCACCGCAACCGGGGGAGCCAACCCGCTGACGGCATCTCTGGCCCATTTGGGAGCTGCGTCACACTTTTCCCCCCAACACACGCAAACTGCCCGCGAGCCCAATATGGGCGAGTTGCAATCCCCCGTGGGCTCACCGGCCTGGATCGATGAGCTCGGCGGCCAGCTCACCTGGATGACGCAACGCGGCCTGGAGTCCGGATCCTTACGTGTTTCCCCGGAGCATCTCGGACCCGTTGAAGTGCAGATATCCGTGCAAAACGGCGATGCGAGCGTCTGGTTTGGAGCAAACCATCCGGATGCGCGCGCAGCTCTCGAGCAGGCGCTTCCCAGGCTTCGGGAGATGTTCGCCAACCAGGGACTGACACTGACTGATTCGGGTGTGTCGCGCGAATCGCCCAGGCAGACCCGCTCCCCCCCTGTGCCAAGCGTCTCGGCGATATCCGCCGCTGGGACTTCGGATGTCAGCGTGTCAGCCGCAGTGCGGCTGAGCCTCGGATTGGTCGACACCTACGCCTGAAGCCGGCCGCCGCCAATAATCCGGCGCATGCGACGCATTTCACACTCTTCAAACAGCCGCAAAGCCCTTGTTTTATAGCCACTTGCGCGCATCCTGACATGGGTGGCACGAGCGTTGCACTCTTCCGGTAGCGGCAATTGTTTGCCGCAGTTCGGGAGTGACCCAGGCAATGGCGGACGTACCTGTGCTCAACGCGGCAGAAGACGCCGAAGCGGCACCCAATGGCAAGAAGTGGCTGATCATCGGGATCGTGGCGTTTCTCGTCCTCGCCGGCGGCGCCGCAGCCTGGTTCCTCATGAGCCAGGGCAACGCCCATGGCAAGAAGCAGGAGGCGGCGAAAACCAAGGAGCCGCTGGCGGCCCCCCTCTATGTGGCATTGGACCCGCCGTTCGTCGTCAACTTTGAAGGCGAGCAGCTCGTGCGCTTCCTGCAGATCACAGTGCAGGTCATGACGCGCGACCCCCCGACCGTGGAAGTCCTCAAGGCGAACGACCCGGTCGTGCGCAACGATCTGCTGCTGCTCTTCGCCAATCAGAAATATGACGTGGTGGCCACGCGCGCGGGCAAAGAGAAGCTGCGCGCCGAGGCACTTACCGCGATTCGCCACGTGGTCGAAAGCGGCGGCGGCAAGGCAGACCGTGTCGAACAGGTCTACTTCACCAGCTTCGTGATGCAATAAATCTAAGGAAGGATCGTGAGCGACGACAAAATACTCGACCAAGACGAAATCGACGCCCTCATCCATGGCGTTGATACCGGTTCGGTCAACATAGCTCCCGAGCCTGGACCTGGCGAAGTCCGCAACTACGACTTCAACAACCAGATGCGCATCGTGCGCGGCCGCATGCCAACGCTCGAAATGATCAACGAGCGCTTCGCCCGCATATTCCGCGTCAGCCTGTACAACCTGCTGCGGCGCACGGCAGAGATCTCCGTCCAGGCAATCCAGGTCAAGAAATTCAGCGAGTACGTTCACACGCTGCACGTACCCACGAGCCTCAACCTCGTGAAGATGAACCCCCTGCGCGGCACGGCGCTCGTGGTCCTCGAGCCGAAGCTCGTATTCGCCACCGTAGATAATTTCTTCGGCGGCACCGGCCGGCACGCGAAGATCGAAGGCCGCGAGTTCACGGCCACCGAGCAGCGAATCATTCACATGGTGCTGCGAAACGTGTTCTCCGATCTGCACGAGGCCTGGTCGCACGTCGCCCCCATCGAGCTCGAGTTCGTGCAGGCCGAGATCAATCCCCATTTCGCCAACATCGTCTCGCCGTCCGAAATCGTCGTCGTCACCAGCTTCCACATCGAAGTTGATGGCGGTGGCGGCAACCTGCACGTCACGATGCCCTACTCCATGATCGAGCCATTGCGCGAGATTCTCGATGCCGGCGTTGCCAGCGACCGCGTCGAGAAGGATGAGCGTTGGATGGTCTGCCTGCGCGAGGAAATCGAGGACGCGGAAGTGCAGCTCACGACGCGCCTCGGACACTGCAACATCTCGCTAGCCACGCTTTTGAATCTGAAACCCGGCGACATCGTGCCCTGCGACTTCCAGGGTAAGGTCACTGTCCTCGCCGAGGATGTACCCGTGTTTCGCGGCAGCTTCGGCCTGTCGCATGGCCTGCAGGCCGTGAAGGTCGAGGAGCGCGTGCGCCGCAACAACCCCGCGACTGAAGGGCTGATCGCCAAGAGAGCCTGAGGAATCCAAATGAATGCCAATGCAGCCGAGCCGCGTACCGCGGAATTCAGCGACCTTCAGGATGAAGGACACCCAAGCGGCCGGGACGTCAACCTGGACGTGATACTGGATGTGCCCGTAACACTCTCCATGGAAGTGGGACGCACCCGTATCCCCATCCGCAATCTGCTGCAACTCAACCAGGGTTCCGTGGTGGAGCTCGATCGCGCAGCAGGCGAGCCTCTCGATGTGTTCGTCAACGGAACACTCGTGGCGCACGGCGAAGTCGTCGTCGTCAACGAGAAGTTTGGTATCCGCCTGACAGACGTCATCAGCCCGGCTGAGCGGATCCGCAAGCTGAAGTGAGTCGCGTGCGCTCCAGGCTCTCAAGACCCGCGGCGCTGATATTCGGTGCCTGTGCCCAGATCGCGGCACTCTCTGTGTTTGCCGAGAGTCCTGCGCCGGCAGGGCACCCTTTCGCGGCGCCCAGCGCGATCGGCCAACCGACAGCGCCCAGCGTGGGCGGACTCGGGCAGGTCACGTTGGCATTGCTGATCGTGCTCGGCGCTGTGTTTGCGGTCGCCTGGGTCGTAAAGCGCATGCGCGGGTTCGGCAACCGTGTCGGAAATGCCATCGACGTGATCGCTGACATTCCGCTGGGACAGAAAGAGCGCGCCGTACTGCTCAAAGTGGGCAAGACGCAGATCCTCATCGGCGTCGCGCCCGGACAGGTGAATACGCTGCACGTTCTGGCGGAGCCCATCGATCTGACGGCGCCTCCTGCTACCCCGACCGATCTGCGTCCCACGTTCAAACAACTGATGATGCGGAGCCTGGGCAAGTGAAGCACTTGGCCGTCAGGGCCGCCGGCCTGTTGCTTCCCGCCGCCTTGCTGTTGCTGCCCTGCGCGGCATCGGCCGATGTCGGCTTGCCCGCGCTGTCGGTGCAAACTGCCGCGAACGGCGGCGGCCAGACCTACACATTGACGCTGCAAGTCCTGGCGCTGATGACGGCGCTGACTCTGTTGCCGGCCATCCTCCTCATGATGACCGCCTTCACGCGAATCATCATTGTGTTGGGCATCCTGCGGCAGGCATTGGGAGCCGGCCAGACCCCGCCCAACCAGGTACTGATCGGCCTGTCACTATTCCTGACCTTCTTCATCATGACGCCCGTCATCGACCGCATCAACGACGAGGCGTTCAAGCCCTATTCCGCCGGCACCATCGAGGCGACGGTTGCCCTGGATCGCGCGATCGTCCCCCTGAAGAAGTTCATGCTCGACCAGACTCGCGAGAGTGACATCGCCACATTCGTCAAGATCTCGGGCGGCAAGGGCTTCGCAACCCCACAGGATGTGCCCCTCACTCTGCTCGTGCCCGCCTTCGTCACGAGCGAGCTGAAGACGGCCTTTCTCATGGGCTTTCTGATCTTCATCCCCTTCGTGATCATCGATCTCGTCGTCGCGAGTGTCCTCATGTCGATGGGCATGATGATGCTTTCGCCCGTACTGATCTCGCTGCCTTTCAAACTGATGTTGTTCGTGCTCGTGGATGGCTGGTCGCTCGTCATGGGCACCCTGGCTTCGAGCTTCTACTCCTGACACCCGGTAAGACATGTCACCCGAAACCGTATTGACGATCGGCAGCCGCGCGCTCGAGATCACCCTGCTGCTCGCAGCTCCACTGCTGCTGGTGGCGCTCGTCACGGGGCTGATCGTCGGCGCCTTCCAGGCGGCGACCCAGATCAACGAGCAGACCCTGTCCTTCATTCCGAAGTTGCTGGCCATGGCGCTCGCGGTAGTCGTTGCCGGCCCGTGGATGCTCAAGGTGCTGATCAGCTACACGCGCGAGCTGTTCGAGAGCATTCCCGGACTGATCAACTAGAGCTGCGGATACTCAACCGGACAGCGCTTACGACCCCATGATCTCACTCACCACAGGACAGCTCGATGCATGGCTCGCACAGCTGCTGTGGCCATTCATCCGGGTCGGCTCGTGTTTCATGGTGGCACCCGCATTCGGCGCCGTTTTCGTGCCGGCGCGGCTGCGAATCGCCCTGGCAGGTGCCATTACCCTGGTCATTGCGCCGCTCGTGCCCTCGCCGGCCGATATCGCGCCGTTCTCCCCCGCCGGCATCGTTGTGACCATTCAACAGGTGATCATCGGGGTTGCCATCGGCTTCAGTCTGCAGGTGCTGTTCGACGCGGTGACCCTGGGCGGTCAGCTGCTCGCCAACAGCATGGGCCTGTCATTCGCGTTCAACACCGATCCGCTGCACGGCGTGGAGACCCCCGTGATGGGTACGCTCTACTCCATGCTCGTGATGCTCACTTTCCTCTGCCTCGATGGCCATTTGAAGCTGATCGAGGTGCTGGTGGATGGGTTCCGCACGATGCCTGTCGGCACCAGCGGCCTCGGCCAGGACGGCATCTGGTCGATCGTTGCCTGGGGCTCGCAACTGTTCTCTGGCGCATTGTCGGTGGCTCTGCCAGGGGTTACGGCGCTGCTCATCGTCAACATCGCATTCGGTGTCATGAGCCGCGCGGCGCCGCAGCTGAACCTGTTCGCCGTGGGATTTCCGATCTCGCTGGTATTTGGCCTGCTCATCGTGCTCGCCGGCCTGCCCTCGATGCAGACCACCTTCATCGGGCTGCTGTCAGCGGCTTTCGACCTGCTTCGCAAACTCACCAGTGTGGGGGGCTGAAGCATGGCCGAGAACGAGGAGGAACGCACCGAACAACCTACACCTAAGCGCCTCGAGGAGGCGCGCAGGAAGGGTCAGGTCCCCCGCTCCACCGAGCTCAGCGCCGCTGCTGTGATTCTGACGGTCGGAGGCGGTTTGCATTTCCTGGGGGGCTACATGGGGACCCGCCTCAACGGACTGATGAGCACGAGCCTTTCACTCACGCGTGAACAATCAGTCGATGAATCGCTGATGTTTCCCACGATGGTTACCGAGGCCGCGCACGCGCTGGTTGCCTGCGCCCCGATTCTCGGGCTGACCCTGGTTGCAGCACTGGTCGCGCCCCTGTTGCTGGGCGGCTGGAATCTGAGCTTCGAAGCCCTGGCACCCGACTTCACCCGGCTCAATCCCGTGTCCGGCATCGGGCGGATGTTCTCGACCCGCAGTGGCGTCGATCTGGCCAAGGCGTTCGCCAAATTCATACTTCTTGCGCTGGTCGCCATCCTGCTGCTGCGGCAGAAGTCCGGCGAGCTGATGGGGCTGGGCCTCGAGCCGCCACGGGCTGCGATCGCACATGCCGTCTCGCTCGCCGGCCATGCGTTGCTGATGCTGGCCGGCACTCTCGGACTGATCGCGGCCGTAGACGTGCCGTGGCAGTTGTTCCAACACAGCAAACAGCTCCGCATGACCCGCCAGGAAGTGCGCGAGGAAATGAAGGAGAGCGACGGCTCACCGGAGGTCAAGGGCCGCATCCGCACGATGCAGCGCGAAATCGCCCGCCGCCGGATGATGCACGAGGTGCCGAAGGCGGACGTCGTTATCGTCAACCCGACACACTTTGCGGTGGCGCTGAAGTATGACGAGAAGCGTATGCGCGCTCCGATCGTCGTGGCCAAGGGCGCGGATGTCATTGCGGGCCGGATCCGTGAAATCGCGACGGAAAACCGTGTACCTATTTTTGAGGCGCCGCCGCTTGCGCGCGCGTTGTTCAAGAGCGTGGAAATCGGTGGCGAGATTCCGGCGACTCTGTACGTCGCCGTTGCCCAGGTTCTCACCTACATCTACCAGCTGAAGACCGCGCGCAGCAGCGGCGTGAACCCGCCTACGCCACCCGATATCGATCCGACCCTAGACCAGACGAAACACTGATCATGGCAACAGCAACGAACACCTCGATGCCGACGATGCGCGACTTGATTCGCACCGGCGTCGGCGTACCCGTGGGTGTGCTGGCCGTTCTGTCGATGGTCGTGCTGCCGTTACCGCCGATCGTTCTGGACGTTCTGTTCACGTTCAACATCGCCTTGTCGCTGGTAATCGTGATGGCGGTGTTCTATGTGGCGCGGCCGGTCGAGTTCGGCGTCTTCCCCACGATCCTGCTGCTGGCGACCTTGCTGCGGCTGGCCTTGAACGTCGCCTCGACCCGGGTCGTATTGTTGAACGGACACAGCGGACCGCAGGCAGCGGGCCACGTAATTCAATCGTTCGGCGAGTTCGTGATTGGCGGCAACTTCGCGGTCGGCGTGGTGGTGTTCATCATCCTCACCATCATCAACTTCGTGGTCGTCACGAAGGGTGCCGGACGTATCTCGGAAGTCAGTGCGCGCTTTACCTTGGATGCCATGCCCGGCAAGCAGATGGCCATCGATGCCGATCTGAATGCGGGACTGATCACGCAGGACGAAGCCCGGGCACGGCGGCTCGAAGTTCGCTCCGAAGCGGACTTCTATGGCTCCATGGACGGTGCCAGCAAGTTCGTCCGCGGCGATGCGATCGCCGGTATTCTGATTCTGTTCATCAACATTATCGGCGGCCTTGCGATCGGCACCATCGGGCACGGCCTGGCCGTGGCGGATGCGGGTCGCACGTACACGCTGCTCACCATCGGTGACGGCCTGGTCACCCAGATACCGGCGCTGTTGCTGTCCACGGCCGTCGCCCTGATCGTGACCCGCATGTCGCGCGCCCAGGACATGGGCGGCGAATTGACCAAACAGCTGTTCGGTCAACCCAAAGCGCTGGGGGTGGCCTCCGGGCTGCTGGGCACGATTGGTCTCGTGCCGGGAATGCCCAACTTCGCATTTTTGTTGATGTCCGCACTGTGTGGCACCGGCGCATACCTGTTGGCCAAGCGCCGCGCCAATCCTCCGCCTGCTCCCGTGCTGCCTCCAGCGCCAGTCGCCGCCCCCGAAACGAAGGAGCTCACCTGGGACGACGTACAAAGTGTCGATCTCATCGGGCTGGAAGTGGGTTATCGGCTCGTGCCGCTGGTAGACAAGAAGCAAAACGGCGACCTGCTGGCGCGTGTGCGCGGTGTGCGCCGCAAGCTCTCCCAGGATCTGGGCTTCCTGGTCCCCGCGGTGCACATCCGTGACAACCTGGACCTCGCTCCCAATGTCTATCGCATCAACCTCGCGGGCGTTCCGGTGGGCGAGAGCATCATTTATCCGGAACGTGAACTGGCTATCAATCCGGGCCGTGTCTTCGGGCCCATTCAGGGTATTGCCACACGTGACCCGGCGTTTGGAATGGAGGCTCTGTGGATCGAGCCCGGCCTTCGTGACCACGCCCAGACGCTCGGGTACACGGTCGTCGATCCGAGCACCGTCATTGCGACCCACCTGAGTTTCATAATCCAGTCGCACGCCAACGAGATCCTCGGCCACGAGGAAGTGCAGCATCTGCTCGACACGTTGGCGAAAACAGCGCCAAAACTTGTCGAAGATCTCGTGCCGCGCCAGTTGCAGCTGTCCATTGTGGTACGTGTATTGCAGTGTTTACTGGCAGAGCGCGTTCCGATCCGAAATATCCGCACAATCGTCGAAACTTTGGCGGAACACGCAGCGAAGACCCAGGACCCGATTCTGTTAATGGGCCACGTGCGCGTGGCATTGGGGCGGCAGATCGTGCAGGACATCGCAGGCGTTGGGGCAGAGTTGCCGGTCATCACGCTCGAGCCGGATCTCGAGCGGCTGTTGGCGAACTCGCTCGCCGGTAACGCGGCCAACCCGGGACTGGAACCCGGTCTCGCCGAACGGCTGCAGAATCGTGTTGCTGAGGCGGCGCGCCGGCAGGAAGGCTCCGGAGAGCCGGCTGTGCTGCTCGTTCCGCCGCAGCTGCGGCAGAACCTGACACGGTTCCTGCGTTCGAGCCTGCCAAACCTGCACGTGCTCGCCTGGAATGAGATACCGGACAACCGCAAGGTGCGCCTGGTGACGGCAGTCGGAAAGTAAGTTCGACGACAAGCGTGGAGTGTAGATGAAGATCATTCGACATACCGCCCGTGACATGCGCGGGGCGCTGCGCGCGGTTCGCGAGCAACTGGGTGAGGACGCAGTCATCCTGTCGTCGCGCCGCACCGGCGAAGGTGTGGAAGTCACAGCCGCCGTCGATTTCGACGCTACCACGCTGGAGGCCGGTGGTTTTTCAAACGCTCCCGCGCCGCCGCCGCCCCCCAGTCCGATCCTTGACGCAGCGCCAGTCGTTACACCCGCGCCGCTGCGCGCGGCACCGAGCCCGTCGCGTCAGCCCGCGCCCCACAGAAACCCCGGTACCGCGCCGAACTCGCAGCATGCCGCGGCGTCGAGCCCACACCCAACGAGCCAACCCCGCGCCTCTGTGGCAGCCAATCCGACGGTGCTGGCCCTAACCACACGCCGCCCACCCGTCACAAACCCGGCGCCGGCCGCGATAGCTTTCCCACAAGTGACCGCAGTCGCCGCTGCCAGCTATCAACAGATAGCAACTGATACCGCCGAGGCGATTGCGCCCGCCTCCGAGGATGGTCTGTCGTATGACGCGCTGGCGGCTCTACAGCCCGCGCCATCCTACGATGCAGGCCATGACGCCGATTGGATCTCCGAAGCCGCGCGCGAAGCGGTCATGGCTCACGCAGTTCCCACCGCCGAGCCAGCCTTTGACGACCCCGTCGAAGAAGTTCGCGAAGCCACCCTCACCCCATTGGCCTCCAACGAGGTCAAGGAAACATTCGCCGCGCTCAAAGCCCCCACAGCGCCGACATCCGCCGCCACCGAAGCGATGGGCAACGAGCTGAAAACTCTGCGCCGCATGCTCGAAACGCAGCTTGCGCATCTGGCCTGGAACGATCTGACCCGCCGGGCGCCCGTCCATACGCAGATTCTGCGCGAGTTGACCGAGATCGGGATCGCACAGGATCTGGCCGAGCACTTGGTGCGACAGCTTCCGGAAGACACCGAACTGACCTTTGCGCGCCGCTTCACGATCGCCGGCATCTCCCAGTACCTGAAGGTAACTGGCGACCACTGGCTCGATGATGGGGGCCGTGTTGCGTTCGCCGGGGCCACGGGTGTTGGCAAGACAACGACCCTCGCGAAGATCGCCGTACGCTGGGTACTGCGGCACGGCCCGCGCGACATCGCCCTGGTTGCCGCTGACTCAGTGCGAATCGGCGCACAGGATCAACTTCGCTCGCTCGCCCAAATGCTGGGCGTTCCGGTATACACACCCGAGACATTTGAACAGCTTCCCTCCCTTCTGGCACGCCTGAATGAACGCCTCATTCTCATCGATACACCGGGCTCGAGCGTGCGCGACGCGCAACTCGCCGGCCGCCTGGCGGTGCTCTCCAACTCGGCCTCGAAGCTCGAGACCGCTTTGGTACTCGCGGCCAGCACCCAGGCAGGTGCGATCGAAGAGGCGGTGAGGCATTTCGCGCCCGCCAATCCCTCCTGCTGCGTAGTCACGAAAATCGATGAGGCGGCCAGTCTCGGCGGTGTGTTGTCGGTTCTCATCCGGGCGAGGTTGCCCGTCTCATACATGAGCGAAGGACAACGCGTACCGGAGGATCTACGTCCGGCGCGTGCGCTCGAGCTGGTGTCGGCTGCGGTGCGCCTTGCGAAGGTGCGCGGTGCGGCGGCCGATGAAGATCTCCTGCGTCGTCGATTCGGAAAAAACGCCCATGGCATCTCCTGAGCTCAACTTGATCAACAACGCGAAACTCGAGGGGTTCTCGCACCCCGTGCAGGTGATAGCGGTCACGGGCGGCAAGGGCGGCGTGGGCAAGACCAGCGTCTCGGTCAACTTGGCTACCGCCATGGCGGCGGCCGGCAGACGAGTCGTGCTGCTCGATGGCGACCTTGGATTGGCCAACGCTGATGTTTTTCTGGGCCTCTCGCCGCGCTACACCCTCGCCCATGTGTTGTCAGGCGAGCGAACACTCGACGAGGTCGTCATTGCGGCCCCGCAGGGCTTCCTGGTCGTACCCGCCGCCTCCGGCGCGGCTGACATGGCGAACATGGGCGAGATGGAGCATCTGGGGCTCGTTCAGGCCTTCAGCACCCTGGCCGCGCGGGTGGATGTCCTGATAGTCGATACGGCAGCCGGAATTGCTCATAGTGTGCTGCAGTTCTCACAGGCATGCCAACATGTAGTCGTTGTGATCTGTGACGAGCCGGCATCGCTAACCGACGCTTACGCACTCGTCAAGGTGCTGAGTCGCAATCACGGTGTAAGCCGCTTCCGCGTGCTGGCCAACCAGGTACGTATGCAAGGCGCCGGCGCGGAATTGTTCCGCCGCTTCGAGCTCGTTACAGCACGTTTCCTCGATGTAGTGCTGGAGTTCGCAGGCGAAATCCCTGAAGACGAGTACCTTCGTCGCTCTGTACGGGAGCAACGGCCAGTTTTTGAAGCCTATCCTTCGAGTCCTGCCGCACGCGCATTCAAGAAATTGGCGGCGCGCGCCGATACATGGCCGGTACCACCCGGTCCGCGTGGGAACATTGAGTTTTTCGTGGAACGGCTCGTTCGCAAGAACGCCGCCCGATTGGAAGCAGTGCAATGAACGCGGCCAGCGCCTATAGCGCGGGACGCGCGGCGGGCGAGGCGGACCGGCTGGTGTTGCAGCACGCCGAGTTGGTGAAGCGGATCGCGTACCACCTGGCAGGCAGGTTGCCGCCCTCGGTGGAGGTCGATGATCTGATTCAGGCGGGCATGCTGGGTTTGCTCGAGGCGGCGTCCAACTACGCCGCGAACCGCGGTGCGAGCTTCGAGACGTATGCGGGCATTCGGATTCGGGGCGCGATGATCGATGCGCTGCGCAAGCTGGATTGGGCGCCGCGCTCGGTACATCGCAAGGCGCGCGCGGTCGCCGCTGTAGTGCAGCAAATCGAGCGGCGGACGGGACGCGATGCGCGCGATGTTGAAATTGCGGAGGGCATGGGAGTAGCGCTGGATGAATACCACTCGATCGTGCAGGACGCGGCGAGCTGCCGCCTGGCAAGCCTGGATGATGCGACTGCCGCGGCTGCTGCAGGACCTGCAGACCCGTTCCGCGAAGCTGCGGACGAGAGATTCGCAGCTGCTCTGACTCGCGCGATCGAGGGACTGCCGGAGCGCGAACGGCTGGTCATGTCGCTGTACTACAGCGACGGACTGAACCTCAAGGAGATCGGCGCGGTGTTGAAGGTTACCGAATCGCGTGTCTGCCAGCTCCATGGGCAGGCGCTGGTACGTTTGAAGGCGCGGCTGGCTGACTGGCGCGACGGAAGTGTCGATGAGCGGGCTTGAAGTGTTGGTCCAACGGGTGCGGACCACGGGAGATGGAAGCTGTGAGTAAAGATATGAAGTTCCTGGTGGTCGATGATTTCTCGACCATGCGGCGGATCATCAAGAACCTGTTGCACGATCTGGGCTATCCGAACGTGACGGAAGCGGACGACGGCAAGACCGCCCTGCCGATGCTGCAGGCCGGCGGCTTCGACTTCCTGATCTCCGACTGGAACATGCCCGGCATGTCCGGCCTCGATCTGATCAAGGCGGTCCGCTCGGATGCGAAGCTCGCCAAGATGCCCGTACTGATGCTGACTGCCGAAGCCAAGCGCGAGCAGATCATCGAGGCTGCGCAGGCCGGCGTGAACGGGTACGTCATCAAGCCTTTCACGGCCGAGACTCTCAAAGAGAAGCTCGACAAGATCCTGGGCTCGGGCAAGTGAAGTCGCGCCTTTCGCGAGCTTCTCGGCTGGGCGCCCCCCTCGAAAGCGCCGCAGGCGGCTTTCGATAAATCGGACGACACGAGGTCAACATGTCGAGTTTTCAAATACTGAAGCTGGAATACAGCGCCTGCGTCGAAGCGCTCGCCGATGCGCTGCGCATGGAGGATGAGACGGCATTCTTCGCAGCCGTCGATCACATCGTGCACATGCGCGAGCCCGGAATGTTCAAGGAGCTGCGCCAGCTCACCGGCGACCTGCAGAAAGCGCTCGAGCGCTTCAGCATCGAGTCGCGGCTGCAGGACATTGCGGAAAACGAGATTCCAGATGCCCGCGCACGGCTCACCCACGTGATCAACATGACCGACGAGGCGGCCCACCGCACGTTGGATCTCGTCGAGCAGTCCGGACCGCTCGCCGAGCGCACCGCCCACGAAGCCTCCGCGCTGATGGAATCCTTCGAGGCATTCAAGAGCCGCGCCAACGGCGCCAACGGGTTCGATGCGGTTGTGCAGTCCATAGATGGCCTGGTGCCGCTGGTGAAGCAGGTTGACAGATTCCTGCCCTTCGCCCGCGCCAACTCGGAGCTGATCCGCAGAAACCTCGCCGACGTGCTGCTCGCGCAGGGCTACCAGGATCTCACCGGCCAGATCATCCGCAGCGTCATGAAGCTCGTCGCGGAGCTCGAGTCCGCTCTAGCCAACCTCGCACGCCTGTCGGGTGATATTGTAGAGCACGCGACGATGGGCGAAGGCGCGAGCTCGGGACAGGGACCCGCCGTGCCGGGCGTAACCAAGGGCGAAGTCGCATCGGGCCAGACAGACGTGGATGCGTTGCTGTCGGGTCTCGGAATGTAAGGTGACCTGTTGGACATCCTGAGCATCATCGGGCTGGTGCTCGCACTGAACGCCATCCTGGTTGGCGCAGTGCTCAAGGGCGCGGGTCTCATGGCACTCGTGTCCGCGGCAGCGTTCATGATTGTCGTGGTTGGCACGCTCGCGGCCATCTTCATCCAGACCCCGCTGCCGGTCATGCAGCGCGCATTGAAGATCTTTCCCTGGATCATACGGCCACCGGTCCGCGACGGGCGCCTGCTGATCGCCAAGATCGTCGAATGGAGCAACATCGCCCGCAAGCAGGGACTGCTCGGGCTCGAGATGATGATCGAGCGCGAGTCGGACGATTTCGTTCAGAAGGCGCTGCAGCTCGTAGTTGACGGCAACGAGCCCGACAACATCAGCAGCGTCATGTACGTCGATCTGAATATGCGCGAGCACGCTGATACGACCGCTGCCAAGGTATTCGAGGGCATGGGCGTCTACTCGCCCACGTTGGGAATCATTGGCGCGGTGCTGGGCCTGATGGCCGTTCTGCAGAACCTCGCCGATCCGAGCAAGCTCGGTCACGGTATTGCCGCCGCCTTCACCGCGACGGTGTACGGCATCGGTCTGGCAAATCTCTTTTTCCTCCCCGTCGCCGCGAAGCTCAAAGTCATCGTCGCGCGCCAGACCCAGTTCCGCGAAATGGTCGTGGACGGCATGTTGTGCATCGCGCAGGGCGAGAACCCGCGCGCAATCGAGGCCAAGCTGCAAGGTTACCTGCATTGAACCGCTCACGTCATTCAGGCCGGCGCAAGAAGCACGAAGAGCATGGCAACCATGAGGCCTGGGCCATCCCTTATGGCGACCTGATGACGCTGCTGCTGGCGTTCTTCGTCGTCATGTACGCCATCTCGTCCGTCAACGCCGGCAAATACCGCGTGCTGTCGGATTCGTTGTTCGCCGCTTTCCGCGGCGCGCCGCGCAGCATGCAACCCATTCAGGTTGGCGAGAAACAGGTAGGCACCGGCGCGGACCTGAACACGACCCTCGTCCAGCAGGCCATGCTGGATGGCAAGGCGCAGTCGCATCTGGCTCCTGTGCCCGTCGCGGTTGGATTGGCCAAGTCGAGTGGCGCTGGCTCGGCTCCGATCATCGGTGTGCTGCCTCCCCAGGCAGCAGCCGCGGCCGCGGCGCTGACCCGCGTAGCCGACGAAGTTGCGCAAGCAATGGATCAACTCGTCAAAAGAGACATGGTAACGGTGCGCCGCAACGAGTTCTGGATCGAAGTCGAGATGCGCACTGACATCCTGTTTCCCAGCGGCAGCGCGCGCCTTGCGGACGATGCGGTGAACATCATCGAGCGGCTCGGCGGCGTGCTCGCACCCTTCCCCAACCCGATCCGGGTGGAGGGACATACCGACAACAAGCCGATCAAGACGGCCGTGTTCTATTCGAACTGGGAACTCTCGGCAGCCCGCGCAGGCAGTGTCGTTCGCGTCCTGTCCACCCATGGGGTCTCCCCCGACCGCCTCGCGGTGATTGGCTACGGAGAGCAGCGCCCGCTGCAAGCCAACGACACACCCGAAGGTCGCAATGCCAACCGCCGCGTGGTCATCGTGATCCTCTCCACGGATCTGATGCGCCAGACAGACCCCACAAACCTCTCGGCTCCGCCCGGCTCCCGCAGCGACGAACCGCACGAGACTCCTCCCGCGCAGCCGCAAATCCCCCCGTTACCGGCAACCGAACCGGCGACAGCTGCGCAGACCGCGCAGAGCACTATCCAACATAACACTGGCACGGAACCTGCACCCTGAGCTGAGGCCCTGCTGCGCGGCGCCGGAAACTCGACGTTTCAGGCGCAGCGGCGCACCGGGGCCGCCGGGAAGTTGAGCATCCGTTCGGCCTGGCGAAACTCGCCAGTCGGGCAACGCTTAATTTCCTGGGGTGGCCTGCAAGTGTGAACTCGTTCACGGAGTACTGCGCTCATGACCGTGCTTTCAGTCGAGATGTTGCTCATCGCCGGACGGGCGGTGTTTCTACTTTTCTCATTCGCCCTCGCCGCGCTGGCTTTTACCCGCTGGCGCCAGGCGGCGCAGGCCCACACCGCGCAGCTGCAAGCCAACCAAGAGGTTGTATTGCGGCGGCTCGCTGATATCGAAGCCCGTATTGTTGCCACGAATGCCGCTGTTTCGCAGTTGGGCGAGCGACTGCAGCGTCCACAGCAGCCGACGGCCGCACCGGCAGCCTCTTCCCCTGGTTACCAGATTGCCATCCGCCTCGCGAAGGGCGGCGCGTCGCCGGAGGAGCTGATCTCTAAGTGCAGCCTGTCGAGCAACGAGGCGGAACTGGTGCATCGGCTGCACGCCCCGCGGGCGCGTCCATCCGCCAGGAAGACTGCCCCCGGCCCTGGCCATTCACATGCTGCGTAGCTGGCAAAAGCCACGCCTTTTGCCAGCGGTCCAGCCCGATGTCCGCTGAAAGCGCCGTAGGCGACTTTCAGCCAAATGAACAACCGGAACTGGTTCAATTTTCCTAAATGCGAATTCAAGCACACAGGGAGGGCGCCGATAGCCATGGTGCACGAGCACAACTGGCCGTCACCCCGCCATCGAAATGAACAAGCGCAAGAAAGCGTCATCCCCAGCATCGCGAGCCACGCGTGGCGGACACCTGCCGGGCCCTCGAACGGGCGCGCCGACCAAGGTCCGCGCCACTGCCCGTGGAACAAAGTCAAATCGTGCGAAAGCCTCCGACCCGGGTAGCGGCAAGACAGCGGCGCCCGAGAAGGAACCGGCCTCGAACACACTCGCCCTGGCGGCCGAGTGCACTGTCGCCGACGCGGGCTCCCTCAAGGAGCGTCTCGCCGGCCTCCTCGACCAACCGCAGACGGTAACGCTCGATGTCACCGCTCTGCAGCGCATTGACACCGCTGGCTTACAAGTGATCACCGCGTTCGTCCGTGAACGCGCCGGTCTCGGCCTGCAAGTCGAATGGCAAGGCACTGCGCCGGTCCTGGCGACCGCCGCGCAGCTTCTAGGTCTGACATCCCTGCTCAGGCTGCCAGCATGACAATAGATCTGACGCAGTTTCATGATGCCTTCTTCGAGGAGAGCTTCGAGGCTCTGGACTCGATGGAGGCTGCACTTCTCAAGCTCGACATCGGCGCGCCCGACAAAGAGCTGATCAACACCATCTTCCGTGTCGCCCACTCCATCAAGGGTGGCAGCGCGACATTCGGCTTCTCGGACATCGCCTCCTTCACGCACAGCCTCGAGACGATGCTCGATGAGCTGCGCAGCGGCACCATGCAGGTGACGCTTGCGATGTCGGACCTGCTGCTGAAATCGGTGGACGTGATGCGTGCCATGTTGCGCGCGGTCCAGCAGAAGCAACCGATCAGCGCACAGCGCGTGTCGGACCTGCAGTTCGACCTCGAGCTGATGATCGCCCAGAAGAATTCGGCACCGCCGGTGGTCTCAGTGCCGCCACCCGCCGCGCCTGAGCCGGTAGTTGCGATGGCGGCGCCGGCACCGCGGACCGACAACTCACCCAAGCGGTGGGAGATCTCCTTTCGCCCGTACGCCGAATTGTTTGCGCGCGGCAATGATCCGCTGCGCATGATGCGGGAGTTGGCCGAAATGGGCCAACTCGAACCGAATGCGGACGTGAGTGCTTTGCCAGCCTTCGCGGACCTGCAGCCACAGTCGTGCTATCTCGCCTGGAACCTGGTGTTGACCGCGGACGTCGCGGAAGCCGCTATCCGACAGGTGTTCGAATGGGCCGAGGGTGATTGCGATCTGCAGATCAAGCTGGCGGGTGGCGCCCCCGAGGACACCAGTGCCGCGACCATCGAGGTGACAGAGTCCGACGTAGTCCCGGCCGCTTCCCGGGACACAGAAACACCGGCAGTCGCCGAAGTAGCACCTGTTGCGGCTGTTCCTGTTACTGCCGTTGCGCCACCCCCTGTCGCGTCGACCCCTGCCGCAGCGCCCGCGGCCGTTGCCACACCGAAGGACGGCGGGGCTCCCGTCGCAACAGTAGCGGACTCCGGCTCCATTCGCGTCAGCGTCGAAAAAATCGACGAGCTGATGAACACCGTCGGCGAGCTCGTCATAACACAGGCGATGCTGAGTCAGCTCGGCGCGAAGCTCGAAGGTCCCACTGCAGAGAAGCTCCGCGGCGGTCTCGCGCAGCTCGAGCGAAACATGCGCGAGCTGCAGGAAAGCGTCATGCGCGTGCGCATGTTACCCATCAACGTAGTATTCAGCCGCTTCCCGCGGATGGTGCGCGATCTTGCGCAACGCCTGGGCAAGCAGGTCGAGCTGAAACTCACCGGCGAGCAGACCGAGCTCGATAAGACCGTGCTCGAGAAGATCGGCGATCCTCTGGTGCACCTGGTCAGAAACAGCATCGATCACGGCATCGAAGCCCCGGACAAACGCACTGCCGCGGGCAAAGTCGCCGCCGGCACGATTCACCTCGATGCCTGCCACCGCGGCGGCAACATCGCCGTCGAAGTCAGCGACGATGGCGGCGGCCTCGACAAGAACCGCATTCTCGCCAAAGCACGCGACCGTGGCCTCGTCGGCCCGAACGATGTGCTGACGGACGATCAGATTCACGAGCTCATTTTTCTGCCCGGCTTCTCCACCGCGGAGAAAACGACCGACGTGTCGGGCCGTGGCGTAGGCATGGACGTCGTCCGCCGGAACATCAAGGAGCTGGGCGGTAAGATCGAGCTGCGCAGCGAGTACGGCAAAGGCTCCAAGACCATCATCACACTGCCGCTCACCCTCGCCATTGTCGACGGTCAGTCGGTATCGGTCGGCAGTGAAACCTACATCGTGCCGCTCATCTCCATTGTCGAATCGATGCAGCTGAAGGCGGCCGACGTCAGCCGGTTGTCAGGACGCGGCGAGGTCTTCTCCTTCCGCGGCTACTACCTGCCAATCGTGCGTCTCTACGAGATCTTCGGAGTCGAGCCGCGCACCAAGGCCTTGGACGAAGGCCTCGTGGTGGTCGCCGAGGGCGAAGGTCATCAGCGCATTGGATTGTTTGTAGATGACCTGCTGGGGCAGCAACAGGTCGTCATCAAGTCACTCGAGGCGAACTACGGACATGTCGAAGGCGTCTCGGGGGCAACGATTCTCGGTGACGGTTCCGTCGCTCTCATCCTGGACATTCCAGGTCTCATTCGCGCGATGTCCATGCGTGCGGCGGCCTGACTGTTACTGATCAACGAGGAAACACAACGATGTCGTCCAATGCGCCTGTGAAGAACGGTAACGGTCCGGGTGAAGAATCGCACCAGGTCCTGACCTTCGTTCTGGGCAATGAAACCTACGGCGTGGACATTCTGCGTGTACAGGAAATCCGCGGCTGGTCGGCCGTAACGAAGATTCCGCACGCGCCGCCTCACGTGCTGGGTGTACTCAACCTGCGCGGCTCGATCGTACCGATCGTGGACCTGCGCATGCGCTTCTCTCTGGATCGCGCCGAATACACGACAGTCACCGTAATCATCGTGGTGTCGGTGATCTCGGCTGCGGGCGGCCGCCGGGACTTCGGGGTTGTGGTCGATGGGGTCTCAGACGTCGTCGATGTGAATACCGCTGAAGTAAAGGCTGCTCCCGAGCTCGGCGCCAAGGGAGCAACCGACTACATCCGCGGACTCGTCCCGGTGTCGGAGCGCATGGTCGTGTTGCTCGATATTGACCGCCTGATCGGCAGCGACATGGTCTCGTTCTCGAATAACGCCGAGGAGACGGCTTCGGCCGCTTAGGTCCGGACGCTCACCCCATGGCTGCTTCAACTGAAACAAACGTCGGCTTGCTGGGTCGCCTGCGCCTGTGGCAGAAGATCGCGTTGCTCGTGGCCGCCGCGGCCGTGCCGGCCATTTTGCTCGGTTGCTTCTACTTTCAGCAGACCGCCGCCGCTGCACGTCAGGCACATGGTGAGCTCGACGGCACTCGTTATATCAAGGCGCTCGGCAGCGTCGCGGGCGAGCTGCTCACGCATCGCAGCCGCGAGTACACATTCCTCAATGGAGACAAGGCACGACGGCCCGATGTCGTCTCCCAGGCAGCCGAGGTGGACAAGCAGGTCGCCGCCGCCGACAAGATCGATGCCGAGCTGGGCCAGAAGTTCGGGGTCTCGCAGGACTGGCAGAGCTGGAAATCGCAGTGGGCAATGCTTGAGTCCAACGGACTGGAGAGCTCTCCTGAACAAAGCGATGCCGCGCACGCAGCGCTCGACAGTCACCTCGACCGCATCGCTGAAGCCATCAGCAGCCGCTCACTGACGTCCATAGATCCGGACCTCTCGACCCGGGCCCTGCTGCGAATCGCATCCAACCATGCTCCGGACCTGATGCTCTATTCATCGAACATGCGCCGGCATGCAGTTCGTGCCGCCTCCAAAGGCTATCTCGGCGGCGATGACCGCATGGGCATCCGGATTTTCCGCGATCGCCAGCAGGCTGAGCTCGACAGGCTGAAGAGCGCTCTGGAGCAGGTTTCCCCGGACGTGCGCGCCGCGATCGAAGAATCAGTCAGCAGCGCGCGGGCGACGGCAGATGAGTTCTACGGCACCGTGCAGGTCAAAATCCTGAATGCTGCCAACCTGGAAATCACCGGGGGCGCTATCTACGACGCCGGCGTGGCTACAAACCGCGCATTGAAGAAAGTCTCGCTAATCAGCTACGACGCGCTGACCAAAGCAGTGGAGCAACGCCTGGCGTACACCAATCGCCATCGCGCAACCATCGCTACGTCGATCGCCCTCGCCTTCTGCATTGCGCTCGGGCTCGCGCTGCTGGTCATCCGCTCGCTGGCAAGACCGCTGCATCATGCGATATCGGTATTTGGACGGATCTCGGCGGGCAACTACGCGAATCAGATTACGGTGAGCGGCACGGACGAGGCCAGCCAGGTTCTGAGTGCCCTGGACAGGATGCAGGGCACGCTGCGGACGCAGATTGAGACGGAGCGGTCGGTTGCGGCCGAGAACTCACGTATTCGCCACGCTCTGGATAAGGCCTCTACTAGCGTGCTGTTGGCGGACGGCGAGCACCGGATCATCTACCTCAATGACACGGCGCAAGTGACTTTCGCGCGTGCTCAAGGTGAGATCCGCAAAGCCCTGCCCGGCTTCGAGGCGCAGCGGCTGCCTGGCTCGACCCTGGACTGCCTGTCGGCCGATCCGGGTCGCGAGCGTCAAACCCTGGACGCGTTGACCGGTTCGCAGGCGCGCGAGCGGACGCTGGGATCGCTGACTTTCCGCATCGTGATGAGCCCCGTAGTCGCCGACACAGGCGAGCGCATCGGCACCGTCATGGAGTGGACCGACCGCACGCAGGAGGTCGGCGTCGAGAAGGAAATGCAGACGATGCTCTCCGCGGTCATCAACGGTGACCTCGCCAGCCGCATCGCCCTGAACAGCAAAACAGGCTTCTTCGAAGCCGCGAGCCGCGGCATCAATCAACTCGCCGACAACATGGCCGAGATCGTCGCCATGGTGAAGGACGCCGCCGGCGAGGTCTATCGCGGCTCGACGGAAATCGCGAACGGCAATACCAACCTGCAGCAGCGTACCGAGGAGCAATCGGCATCGCTCGAAGAGACTGCATCGTCAATGGAACAGATGACCACGACTGTACGGCAGAACGCGGATAACGCCGGCGAGGCGAATCAACTCGCCGTGGCGGCCCGCGACCAGGCCGAACAGGGCGGCAACGTAGTCAATAAAGCGGTGCATGCGATGTCCGAGATCAACGAGTCGGCCCGAAAGATTGCAGACATCATCGGCGTCATCGATGAAATTGCATTCCAAACCAACCTGCTGGCGCTGAACGCGGCCGTCGAAGCTGCCCGTGCCGGCGAGCAGGGCCGCGGTTTCGCGGTGGTGGCGACCGAGGTGCGGACACTGGCGGGCCGCTCGGCAACCGCCGCGAAGGAAATCAAGGATCTCATCAAGGACAGTGTCAAGAAGGTTGAAGACGGCTCGGTGTATGTCACCCGTTCGGGTCAGACTCTTGAACAGATTGTTGCTTCGGTGAAGAAGGTCTCGGACATCGTCGCCGAAATTGCTGCAGCATCCCGTGAACAGTCGGCGGGCATCGGACAGGTCAACCAGGCCGTGTTACAGATGGACGAGCTGACTCAACAGAATGCAGCGCTCGTCGAGCAGGCAACCTCCGCCTCGCAGGCCATGGCTCACGAAGCCCATGCCCTGCACGAGATGATGGGGGCTTACCAGCTCGGCGACCTGGTCCGGCAGCAGACGAGTTACACCCCGAGTGTGACGCGGACGCCGGACCCGCGCCCCGCGGCGGACGCCGCGGGGGACAACACGAATGAACAGCCGGCGCCACGAAACGAGCGCCGTAGCTCAACCACTCGCAGCCGCGCCTCTGGCAATGCCCAGGTCGCCGCGGCCGCCGCCGACGGCGACAGCGAGTGGCAGGAATTCTGATTCAACGAGTCATTGGACAAGGATTTAACGGACATGAACTTTCTCAGTCGGTTGAAGCTTTGGCAGAAGCTTGCAGTGCTGGTGGTGGCGATGGCCGTCCCGAGCGCGCTGCTCGGCATCTTCTACCTTGGCGGAGCCAATTCGCAGGTCGCGCTCGCCAAGGACGAGATCGAGGGCGCCCGCTACGTACAGGCCGTCGGCGGCGTGCTGGCGGAGATGGCCAACCACCGCAGCCGGCTGTTCGCCGTGTTGACGGGTGATTCCGCCGGGCGCGACCAGGTGAGCGCCTCGGAATCCGAGCTGCAGCGGCACATCGAGGAAGTTGACACAAGCGATGCCCAGGTCGGCAGCCGCTTCAAGGTCGCCGAGAGCTGGTCTTCCATCAAGTCCGATTGGGACCGGTTGAAGAACGAAGGCGCGAAGCTCAGTCCGGATGAGGCCGTGGCGCGTCACAACACCCTGCTCGCTAACATTCAGAAGCTCGGCGAGACGGTTGCCGCCCGCTCGGGCATGAGCGTTGATCCTTCGCCGGAGACGGCGGTGCTGATCCAGATTGCCACCCGCAACGTTCCAGGCGCCCTGATTGCCTCGGGCGATGTGCGCTGGTACGCCGCGCGCGCCAGCATCAAAGGTTACCTGGGTGGTGATGACCGCATGGCCATCCAGCTGTATCACGAGGCGTTCGTCGAGCACTTCGATTCCGCGGCGCGCGACCTGGAGCGGGCTTCCGAAGATTCGAAGAACCACGTGCGCCCGAAAGTCGAGGCCGCTCGCAGCGCCTTCACTTCCTTCTACGCAGTCGTGAAGGAAAAGATTCTCGATGCGCAGAAGATGGAGATCACGACCGCGGATGTCTACAACGCCTCGCGCGATGTGAGCTCGTCACTGAAAGAACTGTCGGATGTCAGCTATGCGGCCATGAACGCCGCGGTCCAACAGCGCCTGTCACAGGTTACGACCTGGCGCAATCTCACCACCACCATCACAGCCCTGGCGCTCGGCTTCGCACTGGCCCTGTCGTGGTTGATCACCCGCTCGCTGGCCAAGCCGCTATCGCATGCCATTGAGCTGTTCGGCAACATCTCCTCCGGCAAGTACGACAACGAGATTCGCCAGAACGGCAATGACGAGGCGGCCCAGGTGTTGAACGCGCTGGGTGAAATGCAGGGCAAGCTGCGCACGCAGATCGAAAACGAGCGGGCGGTCGCGGCGGAAAACACCCGCATTCGCCAGGCGCTGGACAAGGTGTCCACGAGCGTGGTGCTCGCGGACGGCCAGCATCAGATCATCTATTTGAACGAAACCGCGCAGACGACTTTCGCGCGCAGTCAGCACGAGATCCGCAAAACCCTGCCAGGCTTCGATGCGCACCGGCTGCGCGGCTCGAGCCTCGACTCGCTGACGAGCGATCCGGGTCAGCAGCGGCGCATGCTCGATACGCTCTCCGGGTCTGACACTCAGGAGCGGCTCCTCGGCGCGTGCACGTTCCGCACCATCAGCAACCCGGTCGTGAGCGACAAGGGCGAACGCATTGGTACGGTTGTCGAGTGGACGGACCGCACGCCAGAAGTGGCCGTCGAGAAAGAAATGCAGACGATGCTCACCGCCGTCATCGGTGGCGACCTCGGCAAGCGCATCGAGCTGTCCGGCAAGGCGGGCTTCTTCGAGGCGATGAGCCGCGGAGTCAACCAGCTCGCCGACAACATGGCGGAGGTCGTCTCGAAGGTCAAAAACGTGGCCGCCGAGGTGCATCGCGGCGCCGACGAGATTTCAACAGGCAATGCCAACCTGTCACAGCGCACGGAGGAGCAGTCCTCCTCTCTCGAGGAAACCGCTTCCTCCATGGAAGAGATGACCACGACGGTCAAACAGAACGCGGACAATGCCGGTCAGGCGAACCAGCTCGCCATGGCAGCCCGCGACCAGGCGGAAAAAGGCGGCTCGGTGGTCAACCAGGCCGTCAAGGCCATGTCCGATATCAACGATGCCTCGAAGAAGATTGCCGACATCATCGGCGTCATCGACGACATCGCGTTCCAGACCAACCTCCTGGCGCTGAACGCTGCCGTGGAAGCCGCTCGTGCCGGCGAGCAGGGTCGCGGATTCGCGGTCGTCGCCAGCGAAGTGCGCAGTCTCGCGGGCCGTTCCGCCACAGCGGCGAAAGAAATCAAAGAGCTGATCCAGGACTCGGTACGCAAGGTCGAAGACGGCTCGGTGCTCGTCACCCAGTCGGGCCAGACCCTCGAGAAAATCGTGGCATCGGTAAAGAAGGTGTCTGACATCGTTGCCGAGATCGCCGCCGCCTCGCGCGAGCAGTCATCCGGCATCGAGCAGGTCAACCGCGCGGTCATGCAGATGGATGAGCTGACACAACAGAACGCTGCGCTCGTCGAAGAAGCAACCGCTGCCTCGCAGGCCATGGCCGAACAGGTGCGCGGCCTGAATCAGATGCTCGACCGATATCGCGTCAGCGACATGATCGAGGCCGCCAGGAGCTACGCGGCGCCTGTCGCTTCCGTTGCGCCTGCGCGCGGGCAGAGCGCGGCGCGAGCCGAGCGCCGCAGCAGCCAGCGGCCCTGGGCCGACAGGGCCAAGGCGAGCGCAGGGTCCGCGGATCTGGCCGCGGTGCGCAAGGTATCGCGCGGCAACGGCACGCTCGGTGCGATCAACGCTCCGGGAGCTGCGGGTGCCGATTCGAAGAGCGATTCCGAATGGCGTGAGTTTTAACCCATAGGCCCGAAGGAGACCGGCTATGGCGAAGATTTTGGCGGTAGACGATTCGGCGGCGATGCGCCAGATGGTCGGCATCACGCTGACCGGCGCCGGCCACGAAGTAGAACAGGCTGTCGATGGCTGCGAAGGGCTGGAAAAAGCAGTGCGCGGAAAATTCGACCTCGTGATCACGGATGTCAACATGCCGAAAATGGATGGCATCACGCTGGTGCGGGAGTTGCGCGGGCTTGCGACCTACAAGTACGTACCGCTTCTGGTCCTGACGACCGAGGCGACCACGGAACGCAAACAGGCCGGCAAGGCAGCAGGCGCCACGGGTTGGCTGGTGAAGCCATTCAACCCGGAGAGGCTCCTGGCAACGATTGCGAAGGTGCTCCGCTGAGCACGCTGCGCGCACCGGGCGAACCGATTCTTTTATTTATCAGCATTGACACGAGGACGACGATCATGAACTCACCGAAGCGAATACTTCTGGCCGTAGCGTTGGCATACGCTGCAAGCCTGCCGGCTCACGCGGATTGCGTGCTGCCGCCGGCACCCAGCAAGATTCCCGACGGTAACACCGCCAGTCAGCAAGAAATGCTGACGGCGATGAACACCTTGAAGGAATACAACGGGGACGTGGACACCTACACCAAGTGCCTGGAATTTGAGGCCAAGCAGAACCACTTGAGCCGTGCCGACGAAGAGCGGATGCACAACACTGCGGTCGACACGCTGCAGAAAGTCGCTGCGAAATTCAACGAGCAGGTGCGTACGTTCAAGGCCAAGAGCGGCTGATTACACCAGCGCTGATCCGATGAGCCTCTGGGGCGGCCGCACGCCGCGCCAGAGGCCAGCATCGAACATCATGAAGCGACACACAGACGTCTCGCGCCTACGTCCGGCTGCAGTCCAGGAGTCTGCCGAGACAGGTACGCGATCCCCTGGTTGCGATGCAGCAATAGAACGCGCCGCCCTTCTGCTGGTGCAGGGGCTGCAGCAATCGGATATCCCCATTTCGCAGCTCAGCAATGCGCTAGCTCGAATGGCGCGGGCACTCACTGACATTGGTACACCGCTGTTCGGTCCGGTGAACATCCTGGCAACCGCTGACGTGCAGGCGCTTCGGGATGCATTCGCGCGCGATATCGCCGTATGTATCGAGAACCTGCAATTCCACGATCGCCTCATGCAGCAGCTGATACAGGCTCGCGACCTCCTGACCGGAGTTGGGGTGAAACCGCTGCTCGCCACCGTTCCCGCCCGACCGTCCAACGAGGGCAGCATCGAAGGCAGCATCGAGCTGTTCTGATGAATCACCCATGAAGAATGGCCTGAACATCCCGGCGCTGCTGCATGACACCCAGACGATGAGCCGTCTGCGGGAATTCGAGTTCGGCAATGCGGATTTCGAGGCGTTGCGCAAGCTCGTCAAGCAGATTACCGGCATCAATCTCTCGGACCAGAAACGCGAGCTCGTGTATGGCCGCCTGGCCCGGCGCCTGCGCGCACTGCAACTCACGAGCTTCGCGGAGTATCGTGACCTGCTGGACGAGGACGGCGGGCAGGAAATCGTTCAATTCTGCAACGCCATCACTACCAATCTGACGGCCTTCTTCCGCGAGCCGCATCACTTCGACTATCTGCGCGATCATGTGTTGACGCCGATGGTGGCCGGTGCGCAGAAGCGCCTGCGTATCTGGTCCGCGGGTTGCTCGACTGGCGAGGAGCCATATTCGCTTGCAATGACCATCCTCGAAACCCTGCCGGACGTGCGGCGCTGGGATGTGCGCATTCTCGCAACCGATCTCGACTCCGATGTGTTGGAACGGGGACGCCGCGGCGTCTACACCGAGGACCGGCTGAAGAACATGACCCTGCAGCGCCGCATCCGCTTCTTCACCGAGCGGCGCGAGCGCGAGGGACTGTGTTACGAGGCGAACCCGGAGCTCAAGTCTCTGATCACCTTCAAACAGCTCAATCTCATGCATCCGCTGCCGATGCGCGGCCCGCTGGATGCGGTGTTCTGCCGCAACGTGGTGATCTATTTCGACAAGGATACGCAGCGCGACCTGTTTGCCCGCGTATCGCAGCTGCAACACCCCGGCAACCTCCTGTTCCTCGGTCACTCGGAAAGCCTCTTCAAGGTGAGCGAGGACTACACGCTCATCGGCAAGACCGTGTACCGGAGAGGTGCGTGAGCAGCGCGCTGCACAACCCGGCGCGTCCTGAGCAGCCGCCGATGCTGCCGGCGTTTGCCCACATGCAGCGCTTCTGGGACCCGCAGGTTGATCACTGGACGGTGAAGATTCTGCCCGGAGAGTACTACGTGACGCGCGCCGATGAAGCGGTATCCACGGTACTCGGTTCCTGCATCTCCGCCTGTGTGCGCGACCCGCTCAAGAATGTCGGCGGCATGAATCATTTCATGCTCCCGGAGGATGCCTCTACCGGCCCCAACAACTGGCTCGACCCGGCGATCGGCCTGGCCACGCGTTACGGCTCCTACGCAATGGAAAGCCTGATCAACGACCTGTTGAAGCTCGGCGCAACGCGCGAACGCCTGGAGATCAAGGTGTTCGGCGGCGGACGGGTGCTGACCGGCATGACCGATGTCGGGGCGCGCAACATCGACTTCCTGCGAAGTTATATCAAGCTGGAAGGCTATCAAATCGCAGCGGAGGACCTGGGCGGCACACAGCCGCGCAAGGTCGTGTATTTCCCGGCGAGTGGACGCGTCAAGATGCGGCGGCTGCGTCCTGTTGAAAATCGTATCATCAGCCACCACGAGCAGTTGTACCTCGCCAGCATCGGCAGCAAGGCCGCTGGCGGCGGCGACGTCGAACTGTTCGACTGACACCACGCGCAATCCTTTGGAGACGACGAGAATGCCGACACCCGCTTACCCCGAAACAAGTCCCGCAGGGAAGCGGCGCATTCGTGTGTTGATCGTGGATGATTCCGCGTTGGTACGCAGCCTTCTGACCGACATTCTGCGGGCGGATCCCGCCATCGAAGTCGTCGGATCCGCCAGCGATGCACATGTTGCGCGCGAGAAGATCAAGGCGCTGAACCCCGACGTACTGACGCTCGATGTCGAGATGCCGAAGATGGACGGCATTACGTTTCTCAAGAACCTGATGCGCCTGCGGCCGATGCCAGTCGTCATGGTGTCCTCGCTCACCGAGCGCGGCGCGGACGTGACGCTCGATGCACTCGCCATCGGCGCCGTGGACTACCTGTCCAAACCGAAGATCGATCTCGCGGCCACGCTCAAGGACTACAGCGAGGAGTTGATCGATAAGATCAAAGTGGCCTCGCGGGCGAGCGTGCGCGCGCTGGACCCATGCCGGGCCGCTACTATCGCCGCACGCCCGAAGTTCAACACCGATGCAGTCCTGCCCAAGCAGGCGGGCTCGAAACAACTGCGCACGACCGACCGGATCATCGCGATCGGCGCCTCCACCGGCGGCACCGAAGCGATCAAAGACGTGTTGACGAAGCTGCCGCCCGACACACCGGGTGTTGTAATCGCTCAGCACATACCCAAAGCTTTCAGCACGCCTTTCGCCAAGCGCATGAACGACTGCTGTCAGATGACTGTCTACGAGGCGGAGGATGGCCAACAGGTTCTCGCCGGGCACGTGTACATCGCCCCGGGAGATCGGCACCTGATGGTGGTGCGCGACGGCGCGCGCTACGTCCTTCGGTTGGACGACGGCGTGCCGGTGAACCGGCACAAACCCTCCGTGGATGTCCTCTTCCGCTCGGTGGCCCAGAATGCCGGGCGCAATGCGATTGGCGTCATTCTGACCGGAATGGGCAAGGACGGCGCGAAGGGGCTCAAGGAGATGCTGGACGCGGGAAGTCAGACCATCGCCCAGGACGAGGCGACCAGCGTGGTGTGGGGAATGCCGGGCGAAGCAGTCTCCTTGGGTGCGGCGCAGCATGTCATTGCGCTCGACACGGTCGCGGGCAAGATCCGCTCGCTGGCCGATTCGATGGACATCACCCGCCAAGCGCGCGAGGCGTGATCCAGACCCGAGAATTATGTCTCAGCTCACGCGAGGATGGGCCTTGGCGAAGACAGCCCCGAGCCGGAAGACACAACGATGAATACCGCCGCAAAAACCCAGAGCAGCAGCCCCGTAGACACGCAGGCCTTTGCGTTCGTCCAGTCACTCGCCGCCGAGCTGTCGAAGGGGAAGGTTGAGCTGCCGAGCTTTCCTGACATCGCCCTGCGCGTGCGCAAGGTGCTCTCGGATGAAAATGTCTCCCAGGACATGGTCGTGCGCGTCGTGGGCTCCGAGCCGGCGCTCGCCGCCCGGCTCATGCAGATCGGCAATTCTGCGGCACTGAATTTCAGCGGCAAGCCGATCACCGAGCTGCGCTCGGCCATCTCCCGTATGGGATTCAACATGGTGCGCAGCGCGGCCATTGCGTTTGCGATGTCACAGCTCAAGAAGCAGGACGCGCTCAAAGGGCTCGAGGTTCCCCTCGAGGAGCTCTGGAAGCGCAGCGCCGCGGTCGCCGCCATGTCGCATGCGGTTGCGCGCCGCTATAGCAAGGTCAATCCCGACACGGCGCTGCTCGCAGGCTTGCTGCATGGAATCGGCCAGCTGTACATCCTGACACGCTCGGCCCAACATCCCGGCCTGTTCGCCAACCAGGCGGCCTACACCGCAATCGTGCGCGACTGGCACAGCGCCATTGCCAAGGCACTCCTGGAGAACTGGGAGATGGCCGAAGAAGTCATCGAGGCCGTCAGCAACTTCGAGGACCTGGAGCGATTGCATTCGGGACCCGTGGACCTGACGGACGTCGTCACAGTAGGAAACCTGCTGGCCGCATTCAAGGATCATCCGGAAACCATCGAGCTCAACATGCACGACGTCCCGGCCTGCAAGCGGATGCAGATCGACCGTGCGAGCTACGAGCAGCTCATTGACGAGTCGGAACATGAAATTGACACCCTGAGACAGGCGCTCGGCGCCTGAAGGCGGCAAGCATGAGCCTCGCACAGAAATCTCCTTCGGAGGCCGGTACACACGACGGCCCTGACCTGGCCTTCACGTTCGTTCAGGCACTCGCCTCCGAGCTGTCCGGGGGCAAGATCGAGCTGCCGGGCTTTCCCCACATAGTGATGCGCGTTCAGAAGGTACTGAGTGACGAGAATGCCGACGCCAGCCGTGTGGTGAAGGTGTTGGGCAGCGAGCCCGTGTTGGCCACCCAGATGGTGCGGATGGCCAACTCGGCCGCCCTGAACCCAGCCGGCGCCCGCGTAACCGATCTGCGCGCGGCAGTGGCGCGTGTCGGCCTGGATACCGTGCGCTCGACGACGATCGCGTTTGCGATGCGGCAGCTTCGTGACGCACCGTCGTTGAAAGGTCTGGAAGCACCGCTCGGCACCTTATGGCGTCGCAGCGTCCTGGTCGCCAGTCTGAGCTGCGTCATTGCGCGCAAGCTGACCAACATCAATCCGGATACCGCGCTGCTGGCCGGCCTGTTACAGGGCATTGGCCGCTTGTACATTCTGACTCGCGCCAGTAGCCACCGCGCTCTGTTCGCGGACCAGGACAGCTACCAGACGATCGAGCAGGACTGGCACCTCAGTATCGCGGCTGCGTTGCTGGAGAACTGGGGAATCGCCGACGAGATCGTGCAGGCCGTGCACGAGTCGGAGAATTTCGAGCGCGAGGCCCGCGGTGGCTTGACCCTGACGGACGTGCTGGTCGTGGGTGCCATACTCGCCGAGCACCATAATCAGCCGCAGGCGCTGCATGCGCAGGTGCATTGCGCCAAGCCGCTTCAGAAGCTGCGGTTGGATGCCAAGGCGTGCGAGGCGTTTATTGCCGAGTCCGCAGCGGACATCGAGTCGCTGCGCGAGGCATTAGGCTAGGGTAGTTAATTGGCGCGAAAAAGTTCGCGCGGAACCCGGCTCCGTCGGCCGCCGGCAAAAAACGTGGTTTTTGCCGACTGCGCTAGTCAATTGGCGCGAAAAAGTTCGCGCGGAGCCCGGCTCCGTCGGCCGCCGGCAAAAAACGTGGTTTTTGCCGACTGCGCTAGTCAATTGGCGCGAAAAAGTTCGCGCGGAGCCCGGCTCCGTGGGCCGCCGGCAAAAAACGTGGTTTTTGCCGACTGCGCTGGCGCATGGACTAGGCGGCGCCCCACTCGTGAGAGCGGTTCGGCTTCGGTGCCGCTCCCTTGGGTCCGTACGTCACGGCCTGGTTTGCACCGCCGTTCAGGGCAGCCAGGCGCCCTTCCACGTGCTTCAAACGCGCCGCGACCAATATGCCGTTCTTGTCGTTGAGATCACGGCACTGAGTGGCTCGTCGCGCGCATTCACGTAACCGCGATAGCAGCGTCCCTTCCTGGTCGCACCATCGCATCAAACTCTCGAGACCGTGCCAGTCGGGCGTGTAGCCGTGCATGGTGCATAGGGAGCGGCGTTGCTCCTCTGTCCGCGCCAGGTCGCACATCATCTGCTGTCGGACCACGGCGGTCCGCTCAATTGCCGCGACGTTCTGGGCACCCAGCACTTCGTGTTCGCGTTTCAGGAGATCCTCGAGCTCGCGCAGCGCGGCGATTTCCTCGGTCAACAGGGTGCCCAGGTGCTCCCGGCAGACCCCTGCATCGACCGATGGCACACCAGCGGCGGCCACTGTTTACTCTCCCGAGGCGCCCGACTCAGTGTCGGGTAGTTTGCTCAGAGCCCGCTCGAGTGACATAAGCTGCTCGGCGATGTGTTGCGGCCGAACGGTGTAGGTGCCCTGCTCGATTGCGGACTGCAATTGTGAGACGCGCTGCGCATTCACCGCCGGCAGGTCACGTACCTTCTGCTCGAGTTCGGCGAGGTGACGGGCTGTGCCCGTGATCTGCACGTTGTCTGAGCCGTCCTTTGCGACATCGGAACCCGCGCCGCCGCTTACAGCGTCTTGGGAACGCTGTACGGGACGACCCGCGCCCACTGATGCGATCTGGGCGCCGTCGATTCCACTTATTTTGCTGGACACGCCGACTCTCCTTACTACTCTGGCCCCGTTAACGGCCGGCCCACTGAGAACTTTAGAGTGCGATGCGATTCACGCTACGAACCCTTAAGTTCCTGATTGGCCGGGCGCCCTTCAGAGCCCGCTTCTATGCCTCCGTGGCCACCACGCGCCCCGACGAGGGCTGGCTATAGCCTAGTCGGGATTGGCCCCCTCGCGGACCATAGGTCACCGCCTCGCGGCGACTCTCTATAAGGATGCCTAGCCGGGCCTGCACGTGGTTCAACCGGGCGGCCACCAATGCGCCGTTCCGGTCGTTCAGCTGCCGGCATCGGTCGGCCGCGGCGGCGCACTCCGTCCAGCCTTCCGCCAGAGTGCCTTTAGGATCGCACCAGCGGATGAGTTCCTCGAGTCCCTTGAGGTCCTGTGAAAGACCCATGTCGCGGCAGAGGGCGCGCCGCTCTTCGTCGACGCGGAAAATCCGCGCAACGCATTTCTGCCGTTCGCGGGTAGCACCCTCCAGGCCTGCGACGTCGTTACCTTCGAGGTAACCGTGCTCACGGTGAAGGAGTGCCGCAAGCTCGCTGAGCGCCCTGCTCTCATCGTGGATGAGACGCGCGAGCCGTTCGCGGCACTGTGACTGATCCATGTTAGATCTCCGCTAATTCGAGCTGTCCGAGCGCGCGTTCCGTGTTGATCAACCCGCGCGCGATGTTATCGCCATTCACTCTGTATGTGCCCGCGGCGAGCGCCGTGCTGATTGCATCCACACGGCCCCGATCTACGGCCGAACTTGCAGCAAGCGCCTGCTGCAGGCGCGCAAGCATTGAGGCCGTACTCGTGATGCTCACCCGAGCTGTATGTTGTTGCGTTGCATTCTGCGCAAGCGTCGACGTGCTTTGCGTCGTTGCAGCCTTCGGCGCTGCGCTAGCGGGCGCGCCGATCACGTCGAGCCCGCTTAATTTGAGCGTCATGTCAGTCCTCCCGAATTGGTAGTAGCCAACATCGGCGTAGCCGCACTGCCTCTTGAGGCTTTGGAGCCGGTGTCGCGGCGCGTCATCGGGCTACCCTGACGAGATCCGCACTTTCAACGACCCCCTCGACCACTCGCATGGAGCTCAGGTTCTGGACCTGGATCCGTGCACCTGCCACACCGTCGACCATTGCACGCCCGCTGGCTCTGACTTCCACTGCACCACCAGAAGAAAGGAGCGTCACTTCCTGCCCGCGGCGCACAATCAAATCTGGAGTAAACATATCTATGGAGAGTGTTGTTCCCGCGGCGAGCGGACGCCGCACGGTGCGCCCGCTGAGCTCCGCAGGCGTGCTCAGGTATGCGTTGCCCGGCCCTGCGGTTCTGCGTGTTTCCAAGGTCACATCGGCGGCAGTCAGCCGAGCATCGCGGTTGACCGCTCGGGTGAGAACGAGGACATTGATCTTGCTCTCAACGGTCACCGGGACGTAGACGGTCCAGTGAGTTGAACCTGCGCATGTCACGCCAACCGTCGCCCGCGCTTGCAGTGCCATTCCGGCGGGCAGCGAAGCAGATAAATTCTTCGACGCGCAGCGTGCAAGCCGCAGCCGGCCGTCGAGTTGACCCACGGTGACCGTGCTCTCACCGGCGCTTGGGGGAATGAGTGATTTGACGTAGGCTTCGGCCGTTGAGCGGATAGTGTCCAGGGATTCCACAGCCGGGTCTTGGACGGCCTCCTGAGCCCGCAAGGGCCGCAGGCCCAACAACATCATCGCCACGGGAATGAGCAGCCCGGCCCGTCGATATTCCGTCGTTCTCTTCATATGGCCGTTAGCTTGCAAGCGCCGCGCCATTGTCATGCGCTGCGCGCAACTTTCCTGCGGGTCGAAGCGACCCGCACCATGCAGCCGGCGCTGCGCGCCGGAAAGACATGCACCCTCAAGTCACCCGCCCCGCGGCCGTTAACCTAACGACGGCAGAATGCGGCTCTCCGTGTCTCGCCCCCGCGGCAATCCATTGCCGCCCGCGTGATTCCCCTCACGCTCTTCACCGCACAAGTTCGCTCCTGGGCGCACCGGACGCCGAAATCGAGCCCATGGCATACCTATTGCACTTCATCCGTCAGGTCATTCTTTTGACGGATCGAATGCATCATGGCGCTCAACCTGGATACATACCTCGGCGTACATGCGGACGCACTGAAGTTGCAGTCCAAGCGCATGGAAGTCATCGCCGACAATCTCGCGAACTCTGATACGCCTGGCTACAAGGCGCGCGATATCGACTTTCGTGCTGCGATGGCCAATGCAGGCGGCGCTGATGGCGCGTCCGCGCCAGTGACGCTTGCAACGACCAATCCGGGCCACCTGGGTACGGATCCCACGGCTGCGGCCAACGCCAGCCTGAAGTACCGCGTGCCACTTGCGCCCGCGCTCGACGGCAACACCGTGGATGCGCAGCAGGAACAGGCCGCCTTCGCCGACAACACCGTTCGGTACCAAGCCACCCTCACCTTTCTGTCGTCACGCTTCAGAAGCCTGATGACGGCGATCACGGGTCAGTAGGTCCCTGATGTCATCTTTCAAAATATTCGACATCGTCGGTTCGGGGCTCAGCGCACAGTCCGTGCGGCTGAACACCGTAGCGAGCAATCTGGCCAACGCGGACAGCGTGAGTGGCGACCCCGCCACTGTCTATAAGGCCCGCCATCCCGTGTTTCAGGCGGTGCAAGCGGCTGTCGGACAGAGCGCCAACGCCACAGATCGCGCGAGCGGTGCCACGGTTCGAGTCACGGGGATCGTGCAGAACAATGCTCCCCCCACCGAGCGCTACGATCCGGGCAACCCACTGGCGGACGAACATGGCAACGTCTACGCGCCGAACGTCAACGTCGTCGAGGAGATGACGGACATGATCTCGGCTTCACGGGCATACCAGGACAACGTGGAGGTCCTGAATACCTCCAAGGATCTGCTGCTCGCCACTCTGAAGCTCGGGTCCTGAGCGCCTCATTAATAACGGAAAGTAAAGCATGTCTACTACGAGTTCAGTCAACGGGTCCAACATCCCCGCCGCCGGCTTGAGCAACACCCCGGCCAACATGCAGATCAATCAGGCCGATTTTCTGCAACTGATCACGGCGCAGATGAAGGATCAGAACCCGCTGTCACCATCAGACCCGACGCAGTTCGTCACCCAGCTGGAGGGCATGAGCCAGGTCTCCGCCATGCAGAGCATGCAGAATTCCATGCAGGCCTCGGCCATCATGACCGGCACAACATTGATCGGCCGTTCGATCCTGGCTCCAGGAACCCAGGCAACGCTTGCCACGGGTGGCGCCATAGGCGGCGCGGTCGAAGCACCGGCAGGCACGTCGAAGCTCACCGTGTCGGTGCAGGATTCGACGGGAGCAACGGTGAATACATTCAATGTGACACCCGCGGACACGGGCCTGACTTCGTTCATCTGGAAAGGCGCGACCAATGCGGGTGTCACCGCCGCCGCCGGGACGTACACCATCGGCGTGACTGCCACCGTGAACGGCAAGACTCAGGTGCTCGATCCCATGGTGGTCAACAAGGTTGACAGCGTTCTCCTCGATCCCACGACGAATGCAGTGGACGTCGAGACTGACAACGGCACCGTTCCGCTGACCTCGATCGTCTCGGTCATGTGATCGTTTCTTAAGCGACCACCGCACCCGAATTCATTTCCCAGGAGATTTCGATGTCATTCAATATTGCGCTGACCGGATTGAACGCCGCCAACCAGGATCTGTCCGTGACGGCAAACAATCTCGCCAACGTCTCGACGGCCGGTTTCAAGGGCTCGCGGGCGGAATTTGGCGACCTGTTCGCCTCTACGCAGAGCGGTGTCAGCGCGACCGCTGTCGGTAACGGCGTCGCGGTCACGGAAGTGGCCCAGCAATTCACCCAGGGCAACATCGAGACGACCGGCAACAACCTCGATCTTGCGATCAGCGGCAACGGGTTTTTCACGCTGAGCGACGGCGGCGCACTGAGCTATACGCGTGACGGGCAGTTCCAGCTCGACCAGTTTGGCAACGTCATTACAGCCCAGGGCGCGAACCTTCAGGTGTATCCACCGTTGGCCACCGGCGGCTTCAACACAGGGGGCTTGGCTAATCTGTCGCTTACGACGAACCAGAGCGCTCCGAATGCGACCACAACTGCGCAGATCACAGCGAACCTACCCGCGTCGGCCAGCGCGCCCACCAGCGCAGTGTTCAACCCGACCGATCCGAACAGCTACACCAATACGACCTCGCTGACGACCTACGACTCGTTGGGCGCGGCTCACACCGCGACTCTGTACTTCATCAAGGGCGCGGCCGCCAACTCCTGGACCTCGCAGCTCTATGTGGACGGCAACGCCGTCGGCGCACAGCAGGCACTCACGTACTCGAACACCGGCGCCCTGACCGCACCGGCCAACGGGTTGGTGACTTTCCCCGCCTACACGCCGGCTACCGGCGCGGCGGCGATGAACATGACCTTTGATTTCAGCAAGACCACGCAGTTTGGCGACAACTTCGGCGTCACGGCCGTAACCCAAAATGGTTTCACGACCGGCAAGCTCACCGGCATCAGCATCGACAGGAGCGGCGTCGTACAGGCGCGCTTCACCAACGGCCGGTCGGTCAATCTCGGTCAGATCGCAATGGCCAACTTCGCCAACTCGCAGGGCCTGCAGCAACTCGGCAACGCGACCTGGGCGCAGACGAACGCCTCCGGACAGGCCGTCAGTGGGGTAGCCGGCAATTCCGGGTTCGGTGACATCCAGTCCGGCTCGATCGAAGAGTCGAACGTGGATACGACCTCGGCACTGGTGAGCATGATCAAGGCGCAGCGCAACTTCCAGGCCAACGCGCAGATGATCCAGACCGACAACCAGATCACCCAGACCATCATCAATATCCGCGGCTGATCAGGCCAGCTCTTGAGGCCAGCAGGAACCCGATATGGATAAGTTGCTGTATGTTGCGATGTCCGGCGCGAAGGAAACCCTGCGCGCCCAGGCGGCCAACACTCACAACCTCGCGAACTCCAGCACGACGGGCTTCAAAGCGGACCTCAGCGCGTTTCAAAGCCGTGCGGTCACCGGTCCCGGCTACGCCTCGCGCGTGTATGCGACGGACCAGACCGTGGGCTGGGATCACTCCATAGGTTCGGTGCAACAGACGGGCAACCCGCTCGACCTGGCCATTCATGGCCAGGGTTTCTTTGCCGTGCAGGACGCCGATGGCAAGGAGGCCTACACCCGGGCCGGGGATCTTCATGTGGATCCCACGGGGCAACTGCTGACCGCGACAGGCCTGCCCGTGCTCGGCGACAACGGTCCCATCAGCGTCCCGCCCGCCACTTCGATCACGGTGGGCAGCGACGGCACGATCTCGATCGTGCCATTGGGTCAATCGCCGCAGACAGCGGCCAATGTAGCTCGCATCAAGCTCGTCAACCCGCCGCTCGACGGCATTCAACGCAGTGCGGACGGCTTGTTCCGAACCACCGACGGCATCCCAGCCGTCGCCGATGCGTCCACGACCGTCAGCTCCGGCTCGCTCGAGTCGAGCAACGTGGACCTTGCATCATGCATGGTGAATATGATCGAGCTCGCTCGGCGCTATGACCTGCAGGTCAAAGCGCTGCACACGGCGGAAGAAGACGGTGCAGCGTCCGCCAAACTGCTGCAGACCGCGGGCTAACCGGCGGCCACGCAGCGCAACTCACTGAACAGGTAACGACATGGAACCAGCACTCTGGGCCGCCAAAACCGGACTCGACGCACAGCAGACGCAGATGACGGTTACGGCCAACAACCTGGCCAACGTCGCCACGAACGGCTTCAAGCGAAGTCGCGCGGTTTTTGATGACCTGCTGTACCAGAACGTCTCGCAGGTGGGCGCCGCCACCTCGCAGAACACCTATGCCCCGACGGGCCTGCAGCTCGGTACCGGTGTTCGAGTCGTCGCAACGGAACGCAGCTACACCCAGGGAAGTCTCGACAACACGGGCAACTCACTCGACCTGGCCATTCAGGGCCGCGGATTCTTCCAGGTGTTGCAGCCTGACGGGACTCTCGCGTACACCCGCGACGGCAACTTCCAGACCAACGCGCAAGGCCAGCTCGTTAATTCGAGCGGCTACCAGATTCAACCCGCAATCACGATTCCTACGGGCGCACAGAGCATCACGATTGGCACCGACGGCGTCGTGAGCGTGCAGATCGCCGGGCAAACCGCTCCCACCCAGGTAGGTACCGTACAGCTGGCCGATTTCATCAATCCGGCCGGATTGCAGACCGTCGGTGGCAACCTGCTGGTCGAGTCCGCTGCCAGTGGATCGCCGACGACGGGCAACCCTGGTCTCACCGGGCTTGGCACTCTCGTGCAGGGGTCCGTCGAAGCCTCCAACGTGAACGTCGTCCAGGAAATGGTCGACATGATCCAGACCCAGCGCGCTTACGAGATGAACTCCAAGGCGATTCAGACGACGGACCAGATGCTGCAGTACCTCAGCCAGAACCTGTAGGCCTGAGGTAAATACCATGCGAAAAGTGTATCTCTCATTCTGCGCCATCGTGTGCGCCATGCTGATAGTGGCAGCACTGTCTGCCTGTCAGACAGCAAAGCCGGTCAAGGAAGACGATGAGCAGCTCAGCTGGGCCCAGGAGCAGGTGCCGCCCGCCAGCAACGGCGCCATTTACCAGGTTGGCCGGGACGTTGCGTTGTTCGAAAATCCCATCGCCCGCCACGTCGGTGACATCGTGACGATCGTGCTGAACGAGTCGACTGCTGCCAAGAAGAGCGCGACCACGACGACCGCCAAGGCCACGAACCAAACTCTCCCCGGAATGACCTTGTTGGGAGCCCCGGTCACGATACACGGCACGCCGGTGCTCGAGAACCACATTGACGATTCCTCCAAGTTCAGCGGCGCGGGTGACAGCGCCCAGAGTAACAGTCTGAGCGGTTTCATCACGGCCACTGTCGTCAGGGTGCTCCCCAACGGCAACCTGCTGATCAAGGGCGAGAAGCAGATTTGGATCAATCAGGGCTCGGAGTACGTGCGGGTCAGTGGAGTAATCCGCCCGATCGACCTCGCGCCTGACAACAGCATTCCGTCGCTCAAGGTCGGCGCCGCAAGGATCTCCTACGGTGGCAAGGGCGCCGTGGCCGATGCCAATGCGCCGGGCTGGCTGTCGCGATTCTTCAACTCACCCTGGACGCCGTTCTGATGTCATCACTCGTTCGAGCTCGCCGCTGCGTCGCTTTGAGCGCGCTCGCCTTCTGGTTCGCGGCATCTGCCGGGATGAGTACGCCTGCGCGTGCAGAGCGGATCAAAGACATCGCCACCGTCAATGGTGTGCGCACGAACCAACTCGTCGGCTATGGCCTGGTCGTGGGCCTCGACGGTACGGGCGACCAGACCAGCCAGGCGCCGTTCACGATTCAGAGCATTACCAATATGCTCGCGAAGTTCGGCGTCACCATCCCGGCCAATGCCAACCCGCAGCTCAAAAACGTTGCGGCGGTCACTGTCACCGCTGACCTGCCTCCTTTTACGAAGCCGGGACAGACGATCGATGTGACCGTCGGGTCAATCGGCAACGCTTCCAGCTTGCGCGGCGGGAATCTGTTGATGACGCCTCTACGCGGTGTTGACGGCCAGGTGTACGCCTTCGCGCAAGGCAGCGTGCTCGTCAGCGGGTTCGGCATTTCGGGCAAGGACGGCTCCAAGATCTCCCTCAATGTGCCGAGCAGCGGACGAATTCCGAACGGCGCCGGTGTCGAGCGGGAGGTACCGATGAAGTTCGCCTCCGATGCGCACCTCATCCTGAATCTCAACACGCCGGATTTCACGACTGCGGCCCGGGTTGCAGCCGGGATCAACAAGACCTTGGGTGAAGGCACGGCCGATGCGATGGATGCTGTCTCGATCCGCGTAGCCGCGCCAGTGAATGCCGATCAACGCATTGCCTATCTGGCAACGCTCGAGGCACTTGAAATCGAGCCTGGCGACGCAGCGGCACGGGTGATCATCAATTCTCGTACCGGCACAGTGGTCATCAGCTCGCACGTGCGGGTTACATCAGCGGCCGTCGCGCACGGCTCGCTGTCGGTGACGATTACGGAGCGCTCCGACGTGAGCCAACCCAATTCATTTACGAACGGAACGGCAGCGACTGTAACGCCGCGCAGCACGATCGATGTGCAGCAGGCAGACGCGCGAATGTTCCTGTTCCAAGCTGGCGTGAACCTGGATGAGATTGTGCGCGCGGTGAACCAGGTCGGCGCCGCTCCCGGCGACCTCGTCGCCATTCTTGAAGCGCTGAAGCAGGCAGGTGCACTTCGCGCCGAGCTGGTGGTCATCTAAAGATACGCCGCCGTGGCCATCTCTAAAACAGACAGCAGCGCGCAGCAGGCTCCCGCTTACACAGACCTCGCCGGTCTGAGTAAGTTGAAGCGCGCCGCGGGGAACAATGATCCGGCCGCGATCCGCACGGTCGCGCAACAGTTCGAGAGCATGTTCACGCGGCTGATGTTGAAGAGCATGCGCGATGCCATTGGCCCTGACCCGACGTTCGGCAGCGACCAGGAACAGATGTACCAGGGCATGGCCGATGACCAGTTGTCGATCCAGTTGTCCAAGGGCAAGGGGTTTGGGCTTGCGGACATGCTGGTCCGGCAATTGCAGAAGATGGGCGTGAAGGGAGCGGACGCGGCAGCCCATGGCGACAGCACCGCCGCCGGCAGCAAGGCTCCAGGCGCGGCAGGTGGCAACGGCCCAATGGCGATCGGCACCGCAGGGGCAGGCGCAAAGGCAGCAGCGGCCTACTCTGCCACGCAGCGCGCCGCCAGCAACTCCCCTACCGCCGCTTCCGCCTCAACCGCTTCGTCAGCCGCCTCCGACGCGGCCAAAACCAACTTTGTGCAGGACCTGTGGCCACAAGCCCAGGAAGCCGGACAACTGCTCGGCGTCGATCCGCGCCACTTGATTGCACAGGCCGCGCTGGAAACCAACTGGGGGCGCAACATGCCCCAGGACGCCACCGGCCGCTGCAGCAACAACCTGTTCGGCATCAAAGCGTCAACCGGCTGGTCCGGCTCGACCGTGACCAGCGACACGCTGGAATACCAGGATGGCGCTGCCACCAACACCTCGGCCCAATTCAAGGCGTACGCTACGCCGGCCCAGAGCTTTCAGGATTATGTCGCGCTGCTGCGAAATAATCCCCGCTACTCCACGGCGCTCAATACCGGTAGCGACGTGCAGGCGTTCGCCACCGGGCTGCAACGTGGGGGGTACGCCACGGACCCCGATTACGCAAGCAAGATAGCCGCGGTCGCGAACGCGGTTGCACATAAGGTCAATGACACCCCCGCGAGTGTGAGCGATCTCAAGTTATCCAGTGCGCCGCCGATATCCGCGAATACCGGAGCGCTATAGAGGCCTGACGGATGAGTGACATTCTTTCCACCAGCGTTTCGGGCCTACTCGCTTTCCAGCGGGCGCTGGACGTCACGAGCAATAACATAGCGAACGTTGCAACCCCAGGTTACAGCGTACAGAACCCGCATTTCACGCCGCAGCCGGGCCAGGCCACCGCGGCCGGCTATTTCGGCAGCGGCGTCACGATCGAAAGCGTCACCCGCTCCTACGATGAATTGCTCGCCGGGCAGGTCCGCTCCTCGCAGAGCGGCTACTCGAGCTTCAATACCTACGCGACCCGGGCGGGTCAGATCGACAATATGTTGAGCAACACGACGACCGGTCTCACGGCCAGTCTGCAGGCGTTCGTCAACGCCCTGCAGACGGTCGCGAACTCGCCGTCATCGACCGCACAGCGCCAGGGTCTTCTGAGCCAGGCTCAGGCGCTCGCTCAGCAGATGCAGAACTACAGCTCGCAACTCTCGAGCGCGGGCGCGGGTATCGACAGCCAGCTGAGCACCTCGGTTACCCAGATCAATAACTTGTCGGCGGGCATCGCGACCCTCAACGGACAGATCGCCGCCGGTCTCGCCTCGACGGGACAGACACCAAACAGCCTGATGGACCAGCGCGATCAGATGATCGATGAGCTGAGCCAGTACGTATCGGTCAGCACGGCGACGCAGGCCGACGGCTCCATGAACGTCTACATCGGCTCGGGCCAGCCGCTGGTCATCGGCAGTACCTCGCAGGCTCTCAGTGCGATCCAAGACCCCTACAACGCCACCCAGCACAATATCGGCATCGTGACCGGCGGCAGTGTCGCCGACATCACCTCCGAGATCAGTGGTGGATCATTGGGCGGACTGCTGGCTGTACGCAGCCAAGTCCTGCAGCCTGTGCAGAACACGCTTGGACAGTTCAGCGTGGGCCTGGCCACCCTGGCGAATCAGGCGCAGCAGGCCGGCCTGGATCTGACTGGTGGCGCCGGCAAGCCGATGTTTGCCGTCGGTGCGGTGGTCGCCAACCCCTCCTCGACCAATACAGGCACCGCCACCATCGCGGTTACGCGTACCAGTCTCAGCTCATTGACCGCGGATGATTACACGCTTCGCCAGGTTGGCGGAGCATGGCAGCTCACGGACAAGACAACGGGCAAAGTCGTAGCAATGACAGGCGCCGGAACAGCCGCAAACCCATTCGTAGCGGCGGGCGTCTCGATCGTGGTCGGCGGCGGCGCAGCCACTAATGGCGACAGCTTTCTGATTCAGCCGACCGCCGGAGCTGCGGCAGGTCTTTCGGTTCTGTTGACGAGCCCGGCGCAGCTTGCAGCGGCCTCATCGATACAGACCACGGCGGCGGCCGCAAACACAGGCACGGGCGCAGCGTCGGCCAGTGTCGTGGCCAACCCCGCCGCCTGGGTGGCAGGCACGTACAAGATCTCGTTCACGAGCGCCACCCAGTACCAGGTCACGGACAGCACCAACGCCGTGATCAGCAGCGGTAACTACACGAGCGGCACGCCAATTACCTTCAACGGAGCCTCCGTGACCCTGACGGGCGCGCCTGCCAATGGCGACACGTTCACGGTAGGCGCCGCAAGCTCTTCGAGTGTCGGCGACAACAGCAATGCGTTTGCGCTGATAGACCAGCTGTCCGCGGCGAATTTCAACGGCGGCACGACGTCGCTGAGCAACGTCGCCAACAATCTCGTCAGCCAGATCGGAGTGCTTACTCAGCAGGCCCAGGGAAACGCCTCGGCCCAGAAGTCCGTCAACCAGTCGGCGAACGACACGCGCAACAACCTCTCGGGTGTCAATCTCGATGAGGAAGCGGCCAAAATGGTTCAGTACCAGCAGGCCTATTCGGCCTGCGCCCAGCTGATCCAGACCTCCGGCACGATGTTCCAATCTCTCCTGTCCGCCATACACGGCTAATCATGAGAATAGCAACCATCACCTTCCAGCAGAACGCCCTGAGCCAGATGCAGAATCTGCAGGCGGACCTGTCGAAGACACAGAACGACCTGTCCACGGGCAAGAAGCTGCACAGCGCGGCCGACGATCCCGCAGGCATGTCCCAGGTGAATCAGTTGAACGTTCAGCTGTCAGCGTCGCAGCAGTACGTCACGAATGGCAACTACGCGACGTCCACCCTGCAGCTGGAACTGCAGGCAATGTCAGACGCCACCAACGTGCTGCAGAGCGCGCGCGACCTGGCGGTCCAGGCGAACAATCCGGCCCTTTCGGCTGCTCAGCGCGGGGATATCGCCGCTCAGCTCACACAACAGCTGCAGAACCTCGTTGCCATCGGCAACCGTGTGGATGGCAGTGGCAATCAATTGTTCGCCGGAAATGCCAGCAGCACAGTGCCGTTCGCGCAATCCGGCAACACAGTCACCTACAACGGCTCGAGCCTGGTGAGCCAGATCCAGGTCGGCCCCAACCAGCGCATTTCCTCGGGAGATACCGGAGCCACGGTGTTCATGAACATCCCGGCCGGAAATGGGACGTTCACTACGTCCGGAGCCGCGGCCAACACCGGTACCGGATCGATCGGGGTCGGCACGGTCACAACCCCCGCCGCGTGGGTTCCCGACACGTACACCATTTCATTTACGAGCCCTACCGCCTACTCCGTCACCAACAGTGCCGGCGCGGTGGTCAGCACGGGTAATGCCTTCGTAGACGGCGATTCGATCGCCTTCAACGGCATCCAGGTTCCGATCACCGGAACACCGGCCGCGGGCGATACCTTCACCGTGGCAAAGGCGGGTAATGCCAGCGCCTTCAGCACCATCCAGGGCCTCGTCACCACACTGAGCTCCTCCACGCTGAGCTCGGCCCAGATATCCAGCCAGATCGGTGGCGCCCTGCAGCAGATCGACAACGCGATCGGGAATATGAGCAATGTGTCGGCATCGGCGGGGGCCCGGGTCAATTCCATTACCTCCTCACAAGGGGCGGCGCAGACGCTGCAGACGAACCTCACGACCGCAGTCTCCCAGCTCTCCGATGTGGACTACGCCGCGGCGATCACGCAGCTCAATACAGAAGAGATAAGCCTGCAGGCGGCACAGGCCTCGTATGCATCGATTGCAAGATTGTCCCTGTTCAATTACCTCAAGTGAGCCTGAGGCCGCTGCTTCGTGCCTGGAATTATGTTGAATAGAGCGCTTGCGGAATGCGCCAATGTGACGCATCCGGCAATTCCCTCAGACGCGAATGCAGCAACTCAAGTTTGCAGCAGATACACCGATAACCTCACTGAACGAGAGACGGCCACGGGCCGTACGAGTCAACAGAGCGACGGACTGGTGTCCGGCGCCTGACGGAAACTTCAGGAGTCTCAGACAATGTCACTAGTCCTCAACACGAACCTCAACTCACTGGTCGCTCAGAACAATCTGACGACGAACGGTGGCAAGCTTGCCACCTCACTGCAGCAGTTGTCCTCGGGCATGCGCATCAACACGGCGGCGGATGACGCTGCTGGTTTCGCGATCACCCAGAGCATGACCTCGCAGATCAACGGCATCAGCCAGGCCGGCCGCAATGCGAACGACGGCGTGTCGCTTGCGCAGACGGCTTCGGGCGCGCTGCAGGAAGTCACCAATGACCTGCAGACGATGCGCAGCATCGCTGTGCAGTCGCTGAATGCGACCAACAGCGCCACGGACCGCGCGGATCTGAACGCGCAGTTCCAGCAGCTGAAGAAAGACATCGACAGCGTTGCCAGCCAGACGCAGTTCAACGGCGTGAACCTGCTCGATGGCAGCTTCCAGGGCGCCAGCTTCCAGGTCGGTGCCAACGCTGGCCAGACGATTACCGTTTCTTCGATCGGCAGCTCCAAGTCGAGCGCGATCGGGGCGTATTACACCGGAGCTCTGAGCGCGACCACCGGAATCGTGACGACGTCGTCCGGCACGGCACTGACGCCTGCCGCCAACGGAGTACAGGGCGTGTACAACGCCGCCACTCTGGCGACCAACACAGACCTGAACACTGCCGTATCCGGCAGCACGGTAACGCTGACCGCGGTTGTGGATGGAACCAGCTACTCGACGGACGCGATCACTCTGACCGGCACTCAGGCGACCGATCTGAAGAGCGTCGCGGCGGCCATCAACCAGGCCATCAGCCCCGCCGGCGGCCTCGTCGCAGTGATCAATGCCGCGGGTACTGGCATTGACATCAGCGGCACGGCTGATCCGGGTGCTGGTCACCTCGTGGACCTGTCAGTTGCGAGCGCGAACGACGCATCTGGCAACGCCATCACACTGACCGCGGCACAGGGACAAGCGACGCTGAAAGATCTCGGTGTGAGCAGCTCGATCACCGTCGGCACGTCCAAGACCGCTGCCGGTGTGGCTTCGACGAGCTCGGCGGCCGCTTTCCTGAGTGGCCTCGACGTGAAGTCGGTCGATAACTCCAACAAAGTGTTGGTGGCCATCGACGCCGCCCTGCAGCAGCTCGCGACCTCCAGCGCACAGTTGGGCGCGTACCAGAACCGGTTCCAGGCTGCCATTCAGGGCTTGGCGACCACGGGTACGAACCTGACGGCCGCCCGCGGCCAGATCCAGGACACCGACTACGCGGCCGCCACCGCACAGTTGGCCAAGGCCCAGATCCTGCAGCAGGCGAGCACGGCGATGGTGGCTCAGGCCAACACGATTCCGCAGAACATCCTGACGCTTCTGCAGAAACTGCCGTAACACTGATGACCCACGGGTTGAATCTACTCGTGCTGCCAAAGGGCGGGCGCCGCAAGGCGCCCGCCCTGCGGCGTTTTCCCACTCGCAGACTATTCAAAGGAAGTTGACCCGCGATGGCCACCACGACAGCAAGCACGGCAGCCACAGGCGGCTCGGTCATCGATGTCAATACGCTGGTCTCGCAGCTGGTGGCCACGACCCGGGGGCCGAAAGACGCCCTCATTTCAGCCCAGACCCTGAAGACCACGACCCAGATTTCCGCGCTCGGCACGCTGAAAGGCGCCTTGTCGAGCTTTCAAAGCTCCCTCGGCGCGCTCGATACTCCTGGCGCCTTCAACGCCCAGATCGCCACCTCGAGCGCTCCATCCATCCTGACCGCGAGTGCCGGCTCGGGCGCGGTTGCCGGTACGTACACCGTTTCCGTAAGCAAGCTCGCACAGGCGCAACAGTTGGTGTCAAAGCCAATTGTGGGCGACGCTTCGGCGGTAGTTGGAACGGGGACCTTGAAGATATCGCTCGGCGCTACGAGCTTCAACGTCGCGCTTACGGGCACGAACGACACAGTAGCGGGGCTCGCTGCCGCCATAAACTCGGCGACCGGCAATCCTGGTGTAACAGCGACGGTGATTACCGGCACAGATGGAGCCCACCTGGTCCTGTCATCCACGCTCACGGGCGCAGCAAACTCGATCCAGGTTGCCGAGACGGACGGCGGTACCGCCCTTTCGGCGTTGACTTACAGCGCCGCGAGCACGACGAACTACACTGAGAATTCCCCGGCGCAGGATGCGGTCTTCAGCATCTCCGGCATCAATCACACGAGCGCGAGCAACACAGTGAGCGACGCCCTGAGCGGCGTGACCCTGAATTTGATCGGAACGACTGCCGCCGGTACGGGTGCCGGAAGCACCGTCAACCTGACAGTGGCGAGCGACACCGCGGCGATCACGACTAATATCGGAGCCTTCGTCACGGCGTATAACGCCCTGGAAAAGTCGATCTCCACGCTGCGCAGCTACGACGCTACGACCCACACGGCCGGACCGATGTTGGGCGATGCGCTGCTCACAGGTGTCCAGAACGAGGTTCGCTCGGCGCTTTACAGCATCGTCAAAACGGGATCAGCAGCGTACACCTCGCTTGCGAGTGTCGGAATCACGACCAAGAGCGATGGCACACTCAGCCTCAACCCGGCCAAGCTGCAGACTGCATTGACCGCCGCTCCCGGCGCCGTGACCGCTTTGTTCAGCGGCCAGAATGGTATTGCAACCAGTCTCAACAAGCGGCTCGAGGCCGATCTTGCCTCGGGTGGCGCGATTGATTCGCGCAGCAAGACCCTGGTGAAACAGGACAACGCGCTGGCTGATCAAACCAAGCAGCTCGACTTCCAGATGCAGGCGCTCACGGCTTCCCTGACGCAGCAATACGCCGCGTTGAACACTTTGTTGTCCAAGCTGCAGTCAACCTCTGCCGCCCTGTCGCAGCAGCTCTCCTCGCTGCCGACAGTGCAGCAAAAGACGGGGTAACCGCGCCGGTACTCAAGTTTTCAGGCAATCGGCCGCTAATTATTCCATCGGGAAATGATGGAGCCGCACTTGTCCACGTACGCACCAAACTTCAAGCTCGCCGCGTACCAGAGCGTGTCAGTTCATGGCGGCGTGGCCAATGCCGATCCCCATGCGATGGTATTGATGCTGATGGACGCGGCCGCGGAACGCATCGCGACGGCGCGCGGCTGCATGGAGCGCGGCGAAACCGCCCGCCACGCCAAGCTTCTGCATAGTTGTGTCAATATCCTGGCAGAGCTGAGCGGCAGCCTGAACATGTCTGAAGGCGGCGAGCTGGCCAGGAATCTCGGCGACCTGTACGACTACATGATCCGCACATTGCTGCTTGCGAACACCAAGAGCGATCCGGTCGGCATCGCGAATGTCGCGCGCTTGATGGATGAGATCCGCAGCGCCTGGGTCGCGATCGGCCCACAGGTGCGCCAGGCGGCGCGCCTGCCGGTACCCGCTCCTGTGAATGCAACAGCGGGACCACCCTGACGGGAGAGCACAATCGTGACCGAAGAAGAGATCAGTGCCTCGGGCCAATACCCCGCCCTCGGCTCTGTAGAACTTTCCACGTCATATCAGGCCCCGGCTGCAACGCCGGCCCCCCCTGCTGCCGCCAGAGCAGCAGTCACTGACGCGGGACAGCCAGTAAAGGAGCCCACGTCCGAGGAAATTGCCAGTGCCATTGCCCTGGCAAACACCAACCTGGCCAGCTCGGGCCGGGAGTTGGATTACAGATTGGACGCCGCCACGGGAATCAGCATCGCCGTGATCCGTAACTCCCAGACGGGGGCGGTGATGCAGCAGATCCCGGGTACCAACATCATCGCCTTGGCGCGAATGCTGGCCGACTGGGCCCCCGGCAAGCACATGCTGCTCGACCTGATTGCGTAGTTCATTTGGCCCGGCACTGGCCGGGCGGAGCCCGACTACGTCGGCCGCCGGCAAAAGGCTTGACTTTTGCCAGCTGCGCAGTGCCAATGGCAAAAGGCTTGATTTTTGCCAATGCGCAGTGCCAATGGCGGTTCCCACCGTTTTGGAAACCCGCTAGCCTACGAATTTCCGCGCATTGCGAAACAGCCGCATCCAGCCGCTGTACTCGCCCACCCCGCGTGGGTGCCACGAGTTCTGAACGTAGCGGAATGACCGTTCCGGATGCGGCATCGTGATGGTTACCCTCCCATCCGTGTTGGTCAGTGCCGCGATGCCATGGGGCGACCCGTTCGGGTTATCGGGGTAGCGGTCAGCAACACTGCGGTCGTGACGAACGTAGCGGAAGCCCACGAACCCGCTCGAGGCACACTCTCTCGCCGCAGCCTCTGAAGCGAATTCAGCATGTCCCTCGCCGTGCGCCACGGCGATCGGCAGGAAGGACCCGGCCATCCCCTGCAGTACCACAGAGGGAGTCTCCAGCACTTCCACCAGCGCAAACCGGGACTCGTACTGCTCGCTGCGATTGGTAACGAATCGGGGCCAGTGCTGTGTACCGGGAATGAGGCTCTTCAAGGCCGCAAACATCTGGCAGCCGTTGCAGATGCCGAGCGCAAAACTGTCGGGACGCTCGAAGAACCTCTGGAAGTCCTCGCGCACGGCCTCGTGGAACAGAATCGACTTGGCCCAGCCCTCGCCGGCTCCCAGCACGTCGCCATACGAGAAGCCACCACAGGCGACAAGACCTTTGAATTCACGCAGCGAGCGCCGGCCCGACAGCAGATCCGTCATGTGCACGTCGTGTGAGACAAAGCCCGCACGCTCGAAGACCGCCGCCGTCTCAACCTGACTATTGACGCCCTGCTCGCGCAGTATCGCAACCGCCGGCCGGGTCCCGCGCGACACAAATGGTGCGGCGATGTCTTTCTGCGGATCGAAGCTCAATGTGACCGCCAACCCAGGATCGTCGGTCGAGGTCTGTACCTGGTATTCCTCGTCGGCACTCTGCGGATCATCGCGCATGCGGCGCATGCGCCAGGAAGTCTCAGACCAGGCGCGCCTCAGATCCACCCAGGGCTCATCGAGCAGGGTGTCGCCCACCCTCATCCGAACGCGCAGCTCCCTCGTGGGCGTACCGATGTACAGAGCGTGTTTTTCCAGGCCATGCTGGGAAAGGATCTCGACCAACTTCGACTCGTCGTCCGCCAGAACCTGCAACACCACGCCCAACTCCTCGGCGAAGAGTTGCGGGAAGGCCGGGCCTCGCTCGACAGGCAATGCAACATCGAGCCCGCAATGGCCGGCAAAGGCCATCTCCACGAGGGTGGCGAACAGGCCGCCATCCGACCGATCGTGATACGCGAGGATGAGGTTCGCCGCGCGCAGCTGCGCCATGGCCGCGGTGAACTTGACCAAGCGCTGTGGATCGTCGAGGTCGGGAGGCTCTCGTCCGAGCGCGCTGTAGACCTGGGTCAGTGCCGAGGCACCGAGACGATTGCGGCCGCCACTGAGGTCCACCAACCACAACGATGTCGGTGAGCCGTCGGTTACGAGCGCGGGAGTGAGCGTTTTGCGCACGTCCTTGACGGGTGCAAATGCCGAGATGATCAGCGACACAGGGGCGACGACACTCTTCTCGCCCCAGGTCGTCTTCATGGACAGCGAATCCTTGCCGACTGGAATTGCGATTCCCAGCGCGGGGCAAAGCTCCTTGCCCACGGCATGCACAGTCTCGTAGAGCGCTGCATCTTCGCCAGGCTCGCCGCAGGCGGCCATCCAGTTGGCCGACAGGCGAACCTGCGAGAGCGACTCGATGTCCGCGGCCAGGATGTTGGTTATCGCTTCAGCGACTGCCAACCGTCCCGAAGCCGGCGCATTCAACACGGCGACGGGCGTGCGTTCGCCCATGGCCATAGCCTCGCCCGCGTGGCCGTAATGATCCGCAAGGGTCACCGCCACATCGCTGACCGGCACCTGCCACGGGCCCACGAGCTGATCGCGACTGATGAGACCACCCACCGTGCGATCACCGATGGTAATGAGGAAGGTCTTGTCTGCCACCGCAGGCAAGCGCAACACACGATAGGCTGCGTCGCGCAAATCCAACCCGCTGGTATCGAAATGCTGCCTTGGAGGCTCAACGCTGCGAACATCGCGCGTCATACGGGGTGCCTTGCCGAGAAGCACCTCGATCGGCATCTCCACTGGATTGTCGTGAAACAAAGGATCGTGAACGACCAGGAGGCCGCTGCCATCGATCTCCCCGATCACGGCGAAGGGGCAGCGCTCGCGGGCGGCGATCTGCGTGAACAACGGTACCGCGGAGGACGAGACGGCTAAGACGTAGCGCTCCTGTGCTTCGTTGCACCACAGCTCCATCGGCGACATGCCGGGCTCGGCGCTCGGAATTTTTCGCAGGTCAACCCGGGCGCCGCGATTGCTATGCGCGACCGCTTCCGGTACTGCGTTGGACAGTCCTCCGGCGCCAACGTCGTGAATCAACACGACCGGGTTTTCTTTGCCCAGCGCCCAACAACTGTCGATCACTTCCTGTGCGCGCCGTTGGATCTCCGCATTACCACGCTGCACCGAGGCGAAATCCAGATCGGCGCTCGAGGCTCCGCTGCCCACGGAGGAGGCAGCGCCACCACCCAAGCCGATGAGCATGGCGGGACCACCGAGTACAATGAGCTTGGCGCCCACGGGCACTTCGCCTTTCTCGACGTCCGGGCGGCGGACATTACCCATGCCGCCGGCAATCATGATGGGCTTGTGATAGCCCCGGACCTGCCGGGGGTCGTTCCCTGCTCGTTGCTCGAACGTGCGGAAATAGCCGCTGATGGCGGGTCGTCCGAACTCATTGTTGAACGAGGCCGCGCCAATCGGCCCTTCGATCATGATGTCCAACGCAGAGGCGATACGTTCGGGCTTGCCGAACTCGAGCTCCCACGGACGCTCGTAACCGGGAATGCGCAGGTTGGATACGGAGAAGCCGCTGAGGCCGGCCTTGGGCTTCGCTCCGCGGCCAGTGGCACCCTCATCGCGGATCTCACCACCGGAGCCGGTCGATGCACCCGGAAAGGGTGAGATCGCGGTGGGATGATTGTGCGTCTCGACCTTCATCAGAATGTCGATTGGCTCGTGCACTCCCCCGTAAATACCGGTGCGCGGGTTGGGGAAATACCGGATCCCGCGGCTGCCTTCGATGACGGCGGCGTTGTCCCGATATGCCGAGAGCACGCCGTTGGGATTACGCGCGTGCGTGTAGCGAATCATTGCGAACAGGGATTCATCGCGCTTGCGGCCGTCGATGATCCAGTCCGCGTTGAAGATCTTGTGGCGGCAGTGCTCGGAGTTGGCCTGCGCAAACATCATCAGCTCGACGTCAGTGGGATCCCGGCCGAGACGCTGGAAGTTCTCGACGAGGTAGCGGATCTCATCAGCTGACAGAGCCAGACCCAGCTCGCGGTTGGCTGACTCGAGCGCATCGCGCTGCACCCGGCCCAAGGGTTTGGGTGCGGTGTGATCGAAGAGCCGCTGTGCGGCTTCCGGATTGAACAACACCATCTCGGTCATGCGATCAGACAGGACCGGGGCCAGGACAGCGAGCTGCTCAGGCCCGAGAGGCCGCGTATCCAGTAAACGATATTGGATACCCCGCTCAATGCGGCGAACGGCCGTGAGACCACAGACATGCGCGATGTCTGTTGCTTTGCTCGACCAGGGCGAAATTGTTCCCGCCCGCGGCACGACGAGCAGCGTGTCCCCGGTTGAAGCGCCCGCGGTGGGCTCGATCCGCGGCCCATAGGTCAACAGCTGTTGCAGAACCTGCCGCTCTGCGGGTTCCAGCGGGCGGGCCGTGTCTACGAAGTGAATGAACCGCGCGTCGAGAGCCCTGACAGCGGGCTCGAGCGTGGCAAGCCTGGCAAGGAGTTTTGCGATGCGGAACGCCGAGAGGGCGGGAGCGCCTGGAAGCTGCAGCATGAGGGGCCGACGACTACTTCTTGTCCGGTGGGGGCGAGTACATGGGCATTGGGAACTGCGAAACGTTGGCCCCTGCTCCCTCGAGTGCCGTGATCTTGCTGACGCCCTGCTTCTTCACCTCATCGATGCGCAGGATGGAATGCAGGGGCAGATACGTCCGTTTGACCCCGTCGAACTCGCCTTTGATGCGCTCCTCGGCCGGGTCCACCACCACCGTGGCGCGCTCGCCGAAAACGAGCTCCTCAACCTCGATGAAGCCGAACAGCTCGCCGTGGCTGACGCGGCGGGCGTAGATCTCGTAAACCTTGCCTTGATTCACGAACATAATGCGGAAAATGTGACTGATTGCCATGGGGTACGGTGGGGGTCGCTGCTAATTTGAAGGTGGCATTATATGTCCGCTCGCGTCTCGCTACCGGGGAACCCAAGGCGTGCGGACGGGACCAGTCAGCCTTATTTCGGCCGCGGATCCGGTCTGGGAAACATGACGCTTCGGTTGCGTATCGTCAGTGATCATAGACGCCTGCTCGGGGACCGCAGCAGCATCGTATTTGCGTTGGACGGCGGGACCATCGGCCGTTCGGCGGATAACGATTGGGTGCTGCCGGACCCCCTGCGCTACGTCTCCGCTCACCATGCCCGCGTGGAATATCGCGACGGGCACTTTTTCCTCGAAGATCTCAGCACCAACGGCGTCTTTGTAAACGACGAGGACCGGCCGCTCGCCAAAGCAGAGCCGACGGGCCACATGTTGAAAACTGGGGATCTCGTCCGAATGGGCGACTACCAGATCGTGGCTGCCGTCGAAACCGAGGGGGAGCAATCCGCTGCCAAAGCCGATACCGGCAACGGAGCCGTTCCTACCAGCATTCATGCATTGAAGACGCTCAGTCGGGCGCATGCCCAGACCGACATCGGCGCAATGCTGAACCTCGACGATCTGCTCGTACCCGACACGTCGCCGAATCCCACGATCCACCCCGTGAACGCCTACGGCCAGGCGATCGCGCAGGTACCCGTGGTCGCACCGGCACGTGCCGCTACGCCGGCTCCGGTTTCCGCACCGGTGGCAACGCCCGCGCCTGGCACCACAGTCCCCTTCACCCCGGTTTCTACTCCCGAAGAAGAAGCCATTGAGCGTCGAATCGCACGGCTTGCGAAAGCCGCCGGACGTGACCCAAAGAATGGCGTCAACGCACCTGCCCTTTACGACGTGCACAGCGGCTTGCAGGCGTTCTGCCGCGGAGCCGGAGTCGAGGTCGAGAGGCTGCCGCCGGACGCACAGACCCGATTGCTGCATCTTGCCGGCCAGTTCTTCCGAGAGGCGCTGGTGGGATTGAAAGAACTGGACCGGTCGCGCAACGACACACGCAATCGGTTTCGTATCGACCTTCCGACCGATCCGGACGATCCGCGTCCGTCGCTGGCACGCTCGACCGTCGAGGATCTGGTTATCGACCTGTTCGCGCAGCACGAGAGCCGCAGGCTCGATGCGGTTGGATGGCTGCGAGAAGCGATCGCCGAAGGCAAGACTCACGAAATGGCGGCCGCGAAGGCTACGCGCGCGGCATTCGTCGAATTTCTCGACCGACTCGATCCGGCTGAGCTCGAAGCGCGCTTCGAGCGCGCCGCCCGCCGCGGCAAAGCGCGTTCGGCGGACAAGGCGCAGTACTGGGAGTTGTTCACTACCTTCTACCGGAATCTGATCGAGATGCCGGCGGATCATCTGCCCCACACGTTCGTGGAGGCATTTGCAGCGGCGTACAAGGAGTACGTCAAAAAGCCTCTGCCTTAGTTCTGCTCTGTCTCAACAGGCACATATTGCCACGGAACGTGTCGGCACGCGACCCAGAGCTTGGCCGTAATGCCCCCTGACGCGCATCACAACCTACATATGCGCGCTTCACCCGGTTATACCGAAGCCGAATCAGGTGCTCTGCACATGCTTCGAGGCGACGGCTATTTCCCTCGACGGCTGACACGCACGCAGCTCTTCGAAGTGAAGCGAATAGCGCCGATTCGGCGCGAACGTGATACGGCAACGCGCGTCTCTTTCGCTTGGCGCTCGCCTCGGCGCAGATGTCAGGTCGGGCATTCCAACAATTCCTGACACACGGTCGGCGCGCTTCGCACCGTAAAGGCGCGGATTCAACTTAACAGTCGATCCGCTGTCGCCAAACGCCGCCACCCATCGTTGAATGGTGGGACTAAAAGTCTCAATTGAAATATATTCGCACCACAATGAATGACACCGGTTTCCGCTTGTGTTTGTGTGTGATAGGCCAGACGGGCTCACGTCGGCCATGAAAGGAGAGAACTGTGGGACGATCGAGATTATTGAGTGTACGTACTTGCATTGCGGTGATGTCCATGTCAGTGCCCGCGGCGTCGTTCGCCGCCGACAGCCAGGACCAGAATGCCAACATCCTGGCGCAATCCGCGCGTTGCTGCGTTCCTGCCAGCAACAACTTCCCGATGGTGAATGCCAACTATGGCAACACCATGTATTCCGAGCTGTGGAACATCAACAAATTCACTATCGGCAAACTGGGCGGCGCGTGGATGCTGCACGTCGACGGCGGCGCGATATCCGGCAATAGTCAACAAGCCACCGCGGTTGCGGTGGACGGCGTCGTCTACGTTCAGAGCGCATCGCAGAAGATCAGCGCCGTCGATGGGCGCACCGGTGCCGTCAAATGGTCATTTGCCGGCGGTGGAACGGTGGGAATCGTGCGCGGCGTGGCCGTGGCGCAGGGTAAAGTATTTGCCGCGATGACCGGACGGCGCGTCGTCGCACTCGACCAGGCGACCGGCAACCAGCTATGGATGGTCACTCTGGACAACGCTGATTTTCCGGGCGGCACCACTCCTACGGCGGTGGTGTACTACGATGGCCTGCTCTATGTCGGCACCGGCGGCGGCGACGGCCTCTATCGCGGGCGCGCATATGCGTTGAATGCCAGCGATGGCAGCATCGCCTGGACTTTCTGGGGCGTCCCGTCGCCCGGCACACCCGGTAGCGAGACCTGGCCGGCCGATAGCACCTGGAAGACGGGCGGCGCCGCGCCATGGATGCATCCCGCGGTCGATCCCGACTTGAACATCGTCTACTGGACGTTCGGCAATCCGTTCCCTGTCAGTGACGGCTCGACGCGCCCTGGAGACAATCTGTACTCCAACTCCATCGTTGCCATGGACGCGCATACCGGCACATACCTCTGGCACTTTCAGACCGTCAAACACGATCTGTGGGACTACGACAATACGATGGCCCCGGTGTTGATGAACCTGTGGGTCAAGGGAAAGCTGCGCAAGGCCGTCGCCGTCGCCGGCAAGACCGGTTATGTCTACATTTTCGATCGCGTGACGGGTGAGCCACTGCAAGGCGTGCAGTACAAGTCTGTACCGCAGGAACCGCGGCAGAAAACCGCGGCTACGCAGCCTATCCCCAACGGAGATGCCTTCGTGCCACTCTGTCCGGATGCGCGCCTGGACCCCGCATTGAAGCCGGTACCCAACTATCTGGCTGGCTGCCTGTTCACGCCGTTCTGGGATAAGGCCACGATCGTCACGCCAGGAAGCGTCGGCGGCGCCACCTGGTCCGCATTGTCATACGATCCTCAGACAGGGCTGATGTACTTCGGAGCGAGCTTGATCAATGCCGCCTGGCGTAGTGATGCGAAGTACCGGCCCATCGGCGAGTACAAAGCCGGCAGGATCGTTGCGATGGATCCGACCACGAATCGCATCGTCTGGCAGAAGCGCACCCAGTGGTCGCTCTCGTCCGGCAACGGCATGCTGACGACCGCCGGCGGCGTGATGTTCATCGGACATCCCGACGGCTATCTCGTTGCTTATGATGTAACCAATGGCCGCGAGCTGTGGCGATTCCAAACCGGAGCGGGCGTGCATACCGCGCCGATCACCTACACCATCAACGGTGAGCAGTACGTCGCCGTGTTTGCCGGTGGCAACAGCGTGCCGTACGCCTCGCCAACCGGCGACAACCTGTGGGCCTTCAAGTTAGGTGGCGCGGTGCCCGCAGCCGCTATCCCAACCGCGCCGCCTACCAGGCAGCCGATCACCGCGGCAGCCGTTGCCGGCAGCACTGTTTCAAACACTGTGCTGTTGGGAAGGACATCCGCCACGAGCGCCGAATCGACCATCAGCGCGAATGCGATGTATCCGCAGAACCTCGTCGTTCCGGTCGGAACGACGGTCACGTTCGTCAATCCGGCTGACAGCGCGAACAACCATTGCGCGGATTCATTCTTCGAGAACGCGTTCGACAGTGGTGTGCTCACGCCGGGAAAGACGTTCTCATTCGCGTTCAACACTGCGGGCGAGTACTTCTATAATGACTGCGTGTGGCCGGAGGCCACGGGCAAGATAGTAGTGCAGTAAGAAAAAGGAGAGCCTCGGCGGCTATCGCCGGGGCTCTCATCTGCCCAGGAGTGCCCGGGCCTTCTGCAGGTCGGTCGTATCAAGCCCTTCCGTGAAGCGCACATAAATGGGGGTTAGCAGCTCTTGTGCATCCTGAACCCGCCGTTGTTTCATCCATAATTCTGCGAGGCTCGTGGCCGTGCGCAATTCCCACGAGAGCGCGCCCTGACTCTGCGCGATGTTCAATGACTGCAGCAGGACTGCCTGCGCCTGTGTCGTGCAGCTCGGGTCTGCGGCCAGCAGACGCTCGGCTTTGACGCGCAGGATTTCCGGTGCGTACGCGCCGGCGAGTCCGTTCTCGGCCCGCCCGATGGCGTAAGGTGTAATCAAGCGTCCATTCAGAACGGGCATGTTGTCGAGAAACAGATTCGAAAACACCGGGTCTTGCAGCAGCTCGAATCTAACCCGCCTGGCTACCTCGTCGTCCCGCAGTTTCACCGCCGCATCCAGAATGCGCGCCCACAGACTCCAGTACGGCAGCGGATGGCGACTCGAGTAATCCAGGAGCAGCAACGCGAAACGCTGCGCTTCACTCATCTCACCCAGCCATATCATGGTGGCGCAGATAGCAGTCAGTCCGCGGCAGAGTGACTGTACGTGTTCGATCGACATCGCACGTTGCAAGCTCTGCGCACCGGCGTGCCTGGCCTGCTCCGGAAAGCCTTGGATCCAGAGGATACGGGACAACTCTGCATACGCAGCAACGCGATGATCGAAATGCCAGCCGCGCTCGCCGGGTGGTGCCGTCAGGATTGCGCTCTGATGCAGAACGCGTTCGGCGTGGCGACGTGCAACGGCCTGATTTCCGGCAACATGATGAGCCTTGGTCATCATCCGCTCGCCGATCAGTGCGTCCGCGGGATCTGCAGAGCTTTGCGCGATGAGCCGATACTCTTCCGCGAGCGCTACGCCTTCCTCATATTCGCCGGCGATGATGCGGCCCATCCACAGGCCCCAGTAGGCTCTTCGCTGCCGCACTCTGGATTCAAGATGCCCGGCGATGTGCAGGGCTCTGTTCAATGCAGCGGTTACATCGGCGCTCGAGCCCTGCGTAAATATCCGTGCCTCGCCGAGCGCGGCATACAACTGCAAGTCTATCTCGGGCTCGTTCGTGGACAAGGTCCGCAGCAGATCAGTCGCCCGTTCCAGATATCCGCGATATTCGTCTAGCCAACACAGTTGGAACCAGAAAGGCGCCGAAGCGGCGGTGAGCTGAACGCCGAGCGATGCGTCACCCCCCGCAGAAAAACACCAGTCGAGCGCCGCGCGGATTTCGTGTAGTTTGCGACGTGTGATGGCCACCATGGCAGGAGTTTGCTCCGGCTCCCAGTCAGTCTCGACCCTGCCCCAATCACAACACAGCTGCGCGTGCCGGCGTTTGACCGCGGCACCTGCCACAGTGCTTTCGAGTTTTTCGCGCGTATAGGAACGCGGGATCTGCAGCAGGTGCAACAGTCCGTCGGGCCCACCTGCGGTCGCTGTGATCAGCGATTTGGCTTCGAGATTCGTCAGGATGTCGAGTACATCGTGAGCGGCGATCTCATCGCCGCAGAGCACAGCGGCAGCGGACTCCAAGTTGAACTCCCCGGCAAACACCGCGAGTCTGGACAATGCTAACTGCTCAACGTGCGATAGTGTCCGATAGCTCCAATCCAACGTCGCTTGCACCGTTTGATGACGGGCTGTGGCCGCGCTGCGGCCACGCGTCGCAACCTGCAGGCAATCATCCAAATGGCCGGCGAGATGCTGCGCTCCGAATGAGCCCACATGCGCCGCGGCGAGCTCGATTGCCAGCGGTATTCCGCCGAGCTTGCGGCACATATGGGCGACGGCGCGCATGTCCGCGTCCTGGAGGTAGAACCCTGGCCGACTCTCCTCTGCCCGCCGGGCAAACAGCTTCATTGCAGGGAAGCTGAGTGCTTCGGCGATCGTCAACTTCGCTGAGCGCGCCGGCACGGTCAATGGGGCCAAGCGCATGACCCGCTCACCTTTCGTCCGCAGAGGCTCGCGACTGGCTACAACGATGTGAACCTGTGGAAGCACACGGAGCAACTCCTCCGTGACACGAACGACCCAGTCCACGACGTGCTCGCAGTTGTCCAAAACGATCAACATCCGCCGTGATTTCAAACGGGCCACGATCTGCCCGATGGGATCCGGGGAAATCAGGGGCAAGCCGAGTTTGGCTGCAATGCTGACGGGGACCAGGCGAGAGTCGAAGATCGATGCCAGATCGACCCAGCCGACGTCCTCGAATGACGAGCGAAGACGCTCGACGGCGGCCATGACGAGGGTCGTTTTGCCTATGCCGCCCGCTCCCGTGACAGTCATGAAGCGCTTGCGCGCCAGTGATGTCACGAGTTTCGCAAGCACCTCGTCGCGACCAACGATGAATGGCCGCTTGCTGGGAACGAGCGTGAACGGCCCGAATGGCAGCACGGGGCTGAACCTCGCAAAGCCTCATCTTAGTGAGTGTTGAGTGTTGTAACCACCGCTTCACAACCGCGGTGATTGTCGTTGTTATTGTTGGCTGTGACCTCACGTTCCCACAGATTCCAGATCTGTGATCACGATACCCCCGCGGCGAGCAATGCGGCGGCGTAGTAATCGACACATCAAACGCTCGGCGCAAAAAGCAGTGACCGGTGATGTGATCCTACGGCCCACTCCCGCACTGCACGAGACGGGTGCGCGGTCGGCACTGCACGAAACGGGTGCGCGGCCCGCCCCCTGCCCTGGGCGCCGGGCCTCGCCGGTATCCCCCTCCTCGCGTCCGGGGCGTTTTATTAGTAAATTCTCCACATAAGAAGATGAGAATGACCTCAGGAGCTGCTCATGAAGAAACCCAAGGCCGTGATCGACGAGGACGACGAGGACAGCGACACCGGACGCCGCTACCGGGCACCCGCGCTGGAGAAGGGCCTGGAAATTCTGGAGCTTCTGGCGGGCGAGGACACTCCAATGCCGATTTCCGCCATTGGACAGCGGCTGGGGCGCTCAACGAACGAGCTGTTCAGAATGATGCAGGTACTGCAATACCGCGGCTTCATCAACCAGGAGGCCGCGGGCGGATACCGGCTGACGGACAAGCTGTTCTCCCTGGGAATGGAGCAACCGCGGACCCGCAGCCTTCTCGAGGTCGCACTTCCGGCAATGCGTCAGCTTGCCGTGAAGATCGGCCAGTCATGCCATCTGGCGGTACATAGCAAAGGGCAGATCGTAGTAATTGCCCGCATGGAATCGGACGAGCAGATCGGGTTCACCGTTCGCGTGGGCTACAGGCAACATCTGCTCAAGACGACTTCCGGCGCGGTGCTCTATGCGCATCAAAACGCTGATACTCGAAAGCGTTGGGCAGCCATGTGGGAGCCGCCGGCGAGCTCGCAGGAGCTAGCCGCATTTCTGCAGCGTTGCGAGTCGATTCGGGGCCGAGGATACGAGACGGCGGTGAGTGGTTTCGTTGCCGGCGTGACCGATATGTCCGCTCCGGTCCTGCGTGACGGGCAGGCCGTTGCTGCATTGACGGTTCCTTTCGTCCATTCCAATGTATTGCGGGTGTCCATGGAAGACACCGTGGGTCACATCGAGGCTGCAGCGCGCGAAATATCCGAGCAACTCCTGCGCAGCGACAACCGCGTCTGAGCGTCAGGGCGTGATGCGTAGCATCACGACGCCGTGCGAGGGAACGGTCGCAGAAAAGCCGCCAGACTTCCGCCCCATTGACTTGTGCGCCCACAGGTCGCGGATCTCGGCGGACATCTTTGACGGATAACCGACTTCACTCCATTTGACAGCGACTTCCGCAGGCTGGGAACCACGGTTAAACAAAACGAGCGCCCGGCCGCCATCAGCCAGCGGCTTCGACCAAACTTCGAGATCCCCATCGTCTCGCACGCGATGACCCTGGATGCCGAGCCTGTCCTGATCGACGGCGATCACCTCTTTATTGAGGAGGATGTCTCTGACGCGAGCATCCATGTTGGCTATGTCGTTTCCCGCCATCAGCGGCGCCGCCATGATCGCCCATAAACTGAAGTGCGATCGTTCCTCGACATCAGTCATCCCGCCGTTGCCCACCTGCAGCATGTCCGGATCGTTCCAGTGCCCCGGCCCGGCGTGCGCATAAAGTGGCTCATTCAGATCGACGATATCGACCATGCCAATCTGAAACTTCACGCGCCCGCTCCAAGCGTTGCGGATATCGGTGGTCGTACGCCACAGATTGCCGATTTTAGGTCCCCACTCCCACGGCCGATCTTTTCCCCATTCGCAGATACTGAAGACGACGTCTCGCCCGGTTGACCGCAGCGCGTCGGCCATCAGCGCGTACGCTTCCTCGGCTCTGCGCACGCCCGTCCAACACCAGTCGTATTTGAGGTAGTCGGCACCCCATTCGGCGAAGGTACGTGCATCCTGGTACTCGCGGCCTTGACTACCCGGACGGCCCCCACAGGTCTTGCTGCCTGCATCCGAATAGATGCCGAGTTTCAACCCCTTGGAATGGATGTAGTCACCCAGCGCCTTCATACCCGAAGGGAATTTTGCGGGATCGGCGACGAGACTACCTTGCGCGTCACGGCCGACCTGCCAGCAATCATCGATGACGACATACAGGTAGCCGGCATCACGCATGCCGGTGGAAACCATCGTATCGGCCGCGCCGCGCACCAGCCGTTCGTTGACCTCGCAGCCGAACTTGTTCCAGCTGTTCCAACCCATCGGCGGAGCCAACGCCAGGCCGTTCACGGTCCGTTTTGGATCTTCGGAGGGCCGGATCAGGGTGGGATTGGGCGGCTCGTAAGCATCCAGCTTCACTTCCCGAGCCGGGGGCGGCTGGGGCGCAGTGCCGGGCGCTGCCTGCCCGATCGCTGCCTGCCCGATCGCTGCCTGCCCGATCGCGGCGCTTGCTGCCACCAACATCGCGACCGCGGCCCCGAACTGGCGCAGAACCGCTTTGCCTGTGACGAACCCTTTTGGCGGCGTCATAAATCCCTCCGTTGGCCCCCTGTATGTTAGTCATATAAGTATTACTTTACAAATATGAATGCGACACTTATATATGAAAAAGAGACAGCGCAGACGCGCTGCCGCAAATCGAAGGGGGAACCGAGATGCGTTTGCTCAAATGGATTCATGCGCTCACTTCGGGGGCGCTTCTCTTGTCTACAGGGCCCGGGACCGCTGCCGCACAGGCCGCACAATCGCCACCCGCGGCACCGTCCGCCACGCAGTCCAATTCTCAGGGCAATTCTCAGTCCGGCGATCAGCTCGAAGAGATCGTCGTGACCGGCATTCGCGCTTCGCTGGACAAAGCACTCGACACCAAGCGGGAATCCGCAGGATTCGTCGACGCCATCAATGCCGAAGATGTCGGCAAGCTGCCCGACGAGAATGTCGCCGAGGCCCTGCAGCGCGTAACCGGCGTCGCGATCCAGCGCTCGCGTGGCGAGGGTGACTTCGTGTCTATCCGCGGACTCGGGCCCAATTTCGTCCGGGGCACCATCAACAACCGGTCGTTGGTCAGCTCCACGGAATCGCGCGATGCCACCCGCAGCGGCGGCTTCGAGAGCAGTACCGGCCGCGAGACCAACTTCGACCTGCTGCCCGCCGAAATGATTGCCTCCATAGAGGTAATCAAGTCGTCGTCGGCATCCCAGGTTGAAGGCGGAATCGGCGGCATCGTAGATATAAAGACGCAACATCCACTCGCGCTCGGCACAACCGCCGTCGCTTCAGCCCGCGGCACCTACCGGGATTTCAACAAGAAGCTCGACCCCAGCGCATCGGGACTTGCGAGCTGGACGGACGCGTCGAAGACGTTCGGCGTCCTCGGCGCGATCGCCTACTCGGAACGTACTATCCGCGAAGATGACCCCGATAGTTTCGGTTATACCACCGGGGCACCAGTGGATACCGATGGAAACGGCATCGGCGACCGCACCGGGGTGTCCTTCCCTTTCTCTTTCAATCCACAATCGTTCACCGAGAAGCGCAAGCGGCTGACCTTACAAGGGAGCATTCAGTGGGTCTTGCCCGACGAGAGCAAACTGGTCGTCGATACGCTCTATTCCAAGCGTGATCTGACGAGCAGAGCGTTTGTCTCGTTCCTGGGAACCTGCTGCAATTTTCAGGGCGCCTTCGATAATGTTACGAACCCGGACGGCAGTGTCCGGCTGCCGGGCATTCAGATCGCCGGGAGTACCGCCGTCGGCTACCCGGTCAGGTCCCAGGTCTCCGACAACAGCGATGACCAGACTGTCAAAGACCGGCTGTACAGCGTCGGAGCCAACTACGATAAGACGCTGGGTGACTGGGATCTCGGCGTCGATCTGGCCTATTCGAGGTCTAGAGGCGAGCTCGACTTCACGCGCGTATCACTGTTGACCTACGATACCGTGCCCTTCATGGTGGGCGAGTCTCACGATCAGCTGCAGGTCAGTGTACTGCCAGGCGGGCCGGACCTTACGAACCCAGCGAGCTATCGCACGAACAACGTGGATGTCGTCGATCGCTTCAACCGCGACCACGAATTCGATGCCGACCTCGGCGTGACGCGCAAACTGACGGACAACGGCTTCATCGGCGCGATCAAGTTCGGTGGCCACTATGCGGAGCGCAATGTCGATCGTGAGGACCACACGAACTTCAATGTGAACACCGATCAGGTGAGCGCGGCCTTGCTTCCAGCCAACGGCTTTCGCCGGTTTGACGGCAACTTTGCCAACGGCACCTCGTCCTATCCCATGGGCAGCCTGCTGTTTGGCGATTGGGCCGCTCAAACGGCGCTGCTGAAGTCGCAAAATCCGAACGCGAGCTTCGACGCGCCCTACTCACCGCTGCAATCGTTCCTCATCAACGAAAAGACGACCGCGGGCTACGTGCAGGCCGACATCGATAGCATGCTGGCCGGGGTCGGGATCAAGGGCAACGTCGGCGTGCGCTTCGTACATACGAAGACCGTGGCGACCGGGCTCTTCCAGCCGTTCCGGATTGATAATGACCCGAACAACAACAATCTGGGCAAGGTCGTCATCCTGGATCCGCACGTCCTCGCGACTGACTTTGACAACAGCTACAACAATGTGCTGCCCATGCTGAATCTGCGCGCACAGCTGTTGTCTGATCTATACCTGCGCTTCGCCGCCGGCCGCAGCGTCACGCGCCCGACATTCCTGCAGATGTCGCCTGGGCTGTCGAACATCAACCCGACCCAGCGCTTTGCCAATTCGGGCAATCCAAACCTCAAGGCCTATCAAGCCAATAACTACGATCTGGGCCTCGAATGGTATTTCGGCCGCGGCAACGCGGCTTATGCCAGCGTATTCAGAAAGGACATCGACAACTTCATCGGCATCGTGACGAATCTCAACGTGGACAAATTCGGGGTGAACTTCAGGAGTCTGTCCCAACCGGAAAACCAGGGCAACGCACACATCACCGGCGAGGAAATCGGTGTCCAGCAGACATCCGAGCTGGGCATCGGCTATATCCTGAATGCGACCTTCATCGACAGCAGCGCGCATTTCACCGAAGGCACCAACGCCGGGAGGACCATACCCTTCGAGGGTGTCTCGCGGACCAGCTACAACGCCACGCTGTTTTACGAGAAGGCCGGCTTCAGCACCCGTCTGTCCTATTCGGGCCGCAGCAGCTATGTCCTTCTGTCCTCGGACGTGTTCGCCAACAGGCTGATCGCCGCGCCCTATGGTCAGCTCGACGGATCGATCAGCTATACCTTTGACCAACGTTGGACGATCTTCGCCAACGGCATCAATCTCGGAGGCGCCGCCGACAGGATCTACTCGGACACCACCCTGCAGCCGATTTCCTGGGCTTATGTTGGCAGGCGGTACGAGCTCGGTGTGAAAGCGAAGTTTTGACTTTCTTGCCGGGCGCGCGTCCCGCGCGCCCGGCCTCGAATGAGGCGCCCACCTCGACCATCTGGTAGTGTCCACCGCTGCTCTTCTGCCCCATCAGGCCCTTTTGCAATGAAGTCCTCGTTTTTGTTCGTGTCCGTTGTCCTTTTGTGCGTGGGGGCTATCAACAGGCCGACCCTTGCCGCGCAGATTCCCGATAGAACGCCCCGTACCGCGGTGATGTCGGCCTTCGAGCCGGAGTGGACGGCGCTGCAAGCAATGCTGTCGGGCCGCAAGGACCAGGTCATCAACGGTACGACCTTCGCCACCGGCACTATCGAACACCAGCCCGTCGTCCTATTCCTGAGCGGCATCAGCATGGTCAATGCCGCCATGACCACGCAGCTGGCCCTCGATCGCTTCACCATCAGAAGGATCGTGTTCTCGGGTATCGCCGGCGGTGTCAATCCGGATCTCGAGATTGGAGACGTGGTTGTCCCCGATGCATGGAGTGAGTATCTGGAGGTGGTCTTCGCGCGGGAAAAGGCTGGAAGTTATACGTTACCGGGCTACGCTGAAAAACCCTTGAGCAATTTCGGCATGATGTTTCCGCAACCCGTGCAGATACCGACCGCTGGGCACCAGCCGGAAAAACGGTTTTGGTTGCCCGTGGACACACAGCTGCTCGCGATAGCCCGAAGCGCAGCCGGTAGCGTCGTGTTGAATGATTGCACCCCCGAGCACAAATGCCTGCTGCATAAGCCAAAGATCGTGATCGGCGGGCACGGCGTCTCCGGCCAGGCTTTCGTTGACAACGCAGCCTTCCGTGAGTACGCACGCAAGACCTTCGACGCCAATGTGCTCGACATGGAAAGCGCTTCGGCAGCACACGTTGCCTACGCGAACAAAACACCCTTCATCGCCTTTCGCAGCCTGTCAGATCTGGCCGGCGGTGGAGCCGGAGCGAATGAGATGGGAACATTCTTCCAGCTGGCATCGGACAACTCGGCAACGTTCGTCAGAGAGTTTCTGAAGGGGCTGCCCCGAAGGTCAAACTAGGAACCGCATTCGGATCGTCGCAGCGGACGCCCCTGGATCCCTACATCGCCGTAGCCGCAGAGGACCGCGTTACTTGCCGTTACCGCCGCCTGGACCCGTGGACTCAACAGCGTCGCAAGTTCATCGACGTGCCGATATTCCCGCATCGACGGGCTGATGAGATCGGATGTCGGGATCGCAGGATGCAGGTAGATTTCCGTGATGCCTTCCGGCAGCCGCCCCAGGATTGCGAGCATGCGCTGCTCGTCTAAGCTGCCACTGCAGGACATTCCAAATATATGGTCATTGCAGTGCACGCCGTGGCGCCGCAGCCGCCGCCGCATCATCCTTAGCCACGGCCGGAGTAATGGCACCGTCAGGACGTTGGACCAATTTTCGCGACGCGCGAACCACAGCGGCTCTTCCGGAACCCGCATCGCGGACATTCCGTAGACCGGCCCGATCCGCAGAATCTCGCTCAGCACACCCGGATGGACATGAAAGTGCTTATGCGTGTTGACATGGTCGAGGCGCAATCCCGAACGAGCGAACGCCTCGAATTGAGCGCGAATTTCCGCCCGAAGCTGACTTCGCACCCGCACGGACGCGCAGTACCGGAATGAGTCGCGCACCATGTGGTCCGCGAAGCGCCCATCTTTGCCGACCAGGTCTGGAATCTCGCTGCGCGACAGAATCGGCCAGCCATCTGTCAACACGAGATGCAGGCCAACGCGCAGCTGTGGAAGCGCCTGGGCGAGACGGATAGCTTCGCCGGCTGCAGGCGCTCCAACCATCAGGCTCGCCGCCGTCAGGACGCGGGCTTCAGTGGCCTGCGCGACCGCGCTGTTGATCGCAGGGTGCAGTCCAAAATCATCCGCGGTTACGATGAGAAGCTTGCGGCTCACGATGGATATTCGGCGGGCGCCCGTAGCCGGCGACCTTCCATCCACTGCCAACTGGCGAGAGACGCGATTCCGTAGAGCGTCTCCCGGAGCCGCTTCACCAGAGAAACGGCAATCGCCATTTCCGCGCCAATGCCAAGCGAATGACCGAAGATAACCAGTACTGTTTCCTGCACACCGAGACTGGCGGGGACGACGAATGCCAGGTGCCTGAAGGCCTGCACCATGCTCTCCAACATCAGTGCATCCCCAAGCGATATGGGGTGCGCGAACAACCTTAGCGCGAACCAGTTCTCGAACGAGCCGCTGCACAGCGCTGCGAATTGCAAACCCGCTGCGGACAGCAACGCACCGCTGCGTCTGAGGCTAGCCCCCAGCGCATTGTCGAGTGCGATCGCGCCGGCGGGAACAGCTTCGATGCCGGTAATGCGAGTGATCCACCTGCGGATTCCCCCGAAAAGCTTGCCACTTCTCAGCATCGCGGCGAGTGCAACGGGAACCGGAAGACTTAGTAACAGGACGAAAATCACGCGGTGGTAGTCCGATGAAGCCGCGTTGACATTGGTGAGGAGCGCTACCCCAAGAACTGCAAACAACCACGAGGCTATCAACGTCAGCAGTATCTCAACGATCACTGTTGCGCTTGCGGGCCCGGCCGGAATTCCGCGCCAGCCCAGGAGGCGCACGCCTGCAACAGCGCCCCCTACGCTGGCAACCGGTAGAAGTCGATCGATCGCTTCCCTGACGGTCGTGACCCATAACAGGTAGCCGACGCCGGCGCGGCGCGTGGCATCGTAAGGACGCAGAAGAACCCACCAGCCGAGCGCATACAGAAGAAAGAAGACCGTTCGATACGGAACGAGCCAGAACAGCTGCCACCCGCCCCGCAAGGCGGTCTGGATGAGTGCCGGGACATCCGAGCCAATGACGAGAGCCGTCAGCACGGCGAGGCCGCAGAGCCCGGCCAGATACACCGCGAGCTTCAATCGTGTGCCTGCGTGAGTCATCCGCCGCTTCGCATTACCCCATGCACGTCCACTTCGAACTCGGCTCCGCGCCAAATGACGGGTGAAGACCGGAACGCGCGCAACCAGACCCAGCAGACCAACAGGTCGCGCAGCGGCAGCAGCCACAGTCCACCCCGCCCCGCCGGATCGCCCGTTCGCTTGGCGAGCCGATGCAACAGCAGCCGGGCATTGACGCTCACCAGCAGCAGTACCAGTGCCCCTTGCGAAAGCCGCTCGTGGCCAGCAGTCATCAGTAATCCGAGCACGGCCAAGGGCACGCTGAAGGTAATGAACAGGAACCGGAAGCTGTGTGGGCGCAACACGCGGATGGTTCGCATCCAACGCGTCTCGTGCTGGACGAGCGCTTCGGGCGACGGGTCGTACTGCTCCGCCGTCGTCACATATGAGGACAGAACAATCCGCTTCCCGAGACCGCGAATCAAGGCTCCCAGCTGATAGTCGTCGGCAAGGTGGTTAGCAATCGAGCGCAAGCCACCGATGGCGTTCAAGGTGTCCCGCCGCAGGCACAATGTCTGACCCGAGGCAAATTCCCGCTGACCGAACAGGCGCGCGAGTAGCACCGAGGGCATATACCACTCGTTGATGTACATCGCGCCCAAGCGTGACCAGCGCGTCGGTGCCGGCACACTATGATACAAGCACGTTACGAGACCGGTTGATTCATCCTGCAGCGGCGCGGTGATGGTCGAGAGATAGCGAGGGCACACGAGCGCGTCGCTGTCCGCTATCACCAGCACGTCATGGCGGGCGTACTCCAGCATGTTGATCAGGTTGCTGACCTTCCGGTTGGAGCCGTGCTGCTGTGCGTTAACCGCCACGTCGATGCGCAGGTTTGGAAATTCGGCCCTGAGCCGGTCAACCACCGCCAGCGCGGGATCCGACGAATCGCGCACTCCAAACACGATCTGAAACTGAGAATAATCCTGCTCACAGAACGAGCGTAGGTTGGTGTACAGCCCGGGCTCCATCCCGCAAAGCGGTTTAAGGATCGTCGCTGGGGGCCCTGCCGAGTGAGGCTGGTGGGGCGTCTCGAGCCGACGCATGACCACCGCCAGAACGGCCAGGAGGGCATAAGCGCATGACAGTAGCACGCAGATCAGGCCGGCTGCCGCGACGAATTCATGGAAAAGAGGCATGGCGGCTAGGTAGCCGGTTCGCAATCGGATTCAACTGCGGAGCGCGCGGCATCGTGCGCGCGCAGGAACCGCATGAACTCGACTCCCTCCCGCAAGCGCCGCTGCATCATCTGCGGGCTCGTCAGCATCTCCTTCACGATTTCCCATATCTTCTGGCGGCGAAAATAGAAGCGGCGGTAGAAGACCTCCATGCTGTGAAAGATCTCGGCGCTCGACAGGTGCGGATAGCTGATCGCGGCCAACTGGACTCCGTGCCCATCGACGAGGCGGCGGCTCTCGTCGGCCGGCAGCCAGCCATTCTCCACCGCCTGTTTGTACAAGGACGTGCCCGGGTACGGCGCAGCCAGGGACACCTGGATCGTGTGCGGATTGATGTCGATCGCAAATTGAATGGTCTTTTCGATGGTTGCCCGCGTTTCGCCCGGCAGTCCGAGAATGAACGTGCCATGGATCATGATTCCGAGCTTGCGGCAGTCCTGGGTGAATCGCCTTGCGATGTCGGTGCGCAATCCCTTTTTGATGTTGTGCAGGATCGCATCGTCGCCGGACTCATAGCCCACCAATAGCAACCGCAGGCCATTGTCCTTCATAACCTTGAGGACGTTGTAAGGGACGTTGGCCTTCGCATTGCAACTCCAAGTCACTCCCAACTGCCCCATGCCGCGCGCGATGGCTTCCACCCGCGGAAAATTCGCCGAATCCGTGAAGGTGTCATCGTCGAACATGACCTCCTTCACTTCGGGCATGTTCTCCTTGATCCACCGGACTTCGGCGAGCACGTTTTCGGCCGAGCGCACGCGGTAACGATGCCCACCCACTGTTTGTGGCCACAGGCAGAACGTGCACTTGGAACGGCAGCCGCGCCCGGTATACAGGCTGACGTAAGGATGCTTCAAGTACCCTATGAAGTAGTTCTCGATTCGCAGATCGCGCTTGTAAACGGGCGCCACGAACGGCAACTCGTCCATATTCTCGACCACGGCGCGTGGCGGATTGTGCACGATGCGATCCGCGTCCCCGCGATACGAAAGACCGGCGATCTGCCCGAGCGGTAAACCCGTAGCCACATCCAGACAGGTGTAATCGAATTCTTCGCGGCAGACGAAGTCAACTGCCGGCGCGGCACGCAATGAGCCGGCCGCATCGACCATGGCCTTGGCACCAACGAGACCGATTTTGATGCGCGCATTGTCGCGCTTCAAAAGCTCGGCGAACCGCGCGTCACTCGGAAATGACGGCGTGCTCGTATGCATGATCACGAGCTCGTAATCACGAGCGATCCGCAGACATTGCGCGTCGGTCAGTTGATCAGCGGGTGCATCGACCACGCGCGAACCTGACACCAGCGCGGCCGGTTGAGCAAGCCAGGTTGGAAACCAGAATGAGCGGATCTCACGCTTGGCCTGATAACGTGAGCCTGCACCACCATCGAATCCGTCGAACGACGGCGCTTGCAGAAATAACGTCTTGAGCATAAGTGCCGCCATCGTAGTCGATCAGGCTTTCAACCAGCTTTCCGTCCGATTACACTTTGCACCGTAAAGTACATCCGTGAACCGATCCGGGCAAGGCATTTCGGCCGCCTGTTGCTATGCGGCGACGTGCACAACTACGCCTGAGGCCGAACAGTCCGCCACAGTGGGGATCACCCGCCCCGCGGCTGCAGCGCGAGCACGCGGCCGTCCTCGTGGCGGATGGGCTTCAGTGAGGATTGCCGCAATTCAACCTTTTGCGGGTCGAGTGTCAGGTAGTCGCTAACGATGTGGCCATCAGGATGCGAACCTTACCTGACTTGTACTACCGTCCTGATGCAAACAAACGAACCGCCGAAGCGGGTCATGGCCCGGTCTTAACTCTTTCTCCGGCTTTTCGCGCAGACGCTGTTGTTGTGTCAGTGTGTCGTCATCGCGCTTGACCACAAGCAACGAACGATCTGTTGAATTTCGCTTCACTTGTGCCACAAGGTCGCGGGTCATTGCCGCAGGTAACAGCCCGTAGGTCCAGCCACCGCCCGGCACCGTGCTATTTGTTGTATTCGAGATCGAAGGCCGAGGCTTCAGCCGGGACCGCCACAGTACCCAGCTCCTTCACTACCTCGGCAGGCAGTTCAGAGACATGAAAGGCTTTTTGCTCGTAGCGGCGCAGCCGTGCATAGTCATCGGCTCCCAGCAGAACCACGTCATCGCGCCCGTGATTGGTGATAATCACCGCTTCGCGCTGCGCCAGTGCCCGATAACGCCCGAACTCCCGCTGAAACTCGCCTGATGTCACTTTTGTCATGGGCTGTGATCCCCCGGAATCCCCCTGAATGCCCGGATTTGGCACTCGATTTGGCACTAGCTTCTACCGCACTTGACCCATAATTTACGCATACGTATGCTCACTTGTATGCGAACCACTCTCATAATCGATGACGAACTCCTGCGACGAGCCAAGCGCCGTGCGGCTGAGTGGAAACTGACCGTGAGCGATGTCGTGAACAACGCCCTGCGAGAGACCCTCGGACGCCCTGCCCGCGAGCCTTCGCCATTTTCGCTGATCACTTACGGGCGCTCCGGCAGGCGCGTTCACCATGACCCCTCGGAATTCGACGCCGCGCTTGAGAACGAGGATCGGGATCGGTTGCGTCAATAATGCTGATGCCCGATGTCAACATTCTCATCTATGCACACCGGGAGGATGAGAAATGTCATGAGCCCTACGCCAAGTGGCTCAAGGCTCTCGTCGAGGGTGCTGAGCCATTTGCGCTAAGCGCACTCGTAGCGGTCGGCTTCGTTCGGATCGTGACCAACCGACGGATTTATGAAGACCCGACCCCGCTGCCGATCGCTCTCGGCTTTATTGAACAGATGACATCTCATCCGCGATGCCGCACGGCAGTGCCTGGCGAGGCGCACTTGGCGGAGGTGTTCCGACTATGTCGGGCGGCATCGGCAACCGGTAAGTTGGTTGCTGACGCTCAGCATGCAGCCCTCGCACTATCGGAAGGGTGTACTTGGGTCACGCGGGACGGTGATTTTGCCCGATTTGAACCGCACGGATTGCGTTGCCAACATCTCGTATTGGAGTAATGTCCTGGAAGACGCGCCTCCTGGCCCGGTTGGCACTGAGGGCGTTGTCGCGTTCCGCAAGGCCGTCGCTGAAGGGGAGGAGCAGCTTGATCGCGGCGAAGGAGCCGAGTACAGCCGTGACTTGATAAAAGCCCATCGACGACCCGGACGTCGTCACCTGATATCCGCCGATGCTATCGCGCAAAGGGCCTCATCGCATTCAGTACGATTTCATGCTGGACCGGTGCTCGTTACCGCCCGACGTTGCCGGGCCAGCGCTTCACCCGTTCGAGCCCGCTCGATATTAAGGTAGAGAAACCGCGTTTCAGCGTCTGGCACCAGGTACGGAGCCTGTGTAGCTAAGCGCATCTTGCACGAATGTTAAATATAACTTAACTTTCGTGCATGCAGTCCGCTCCGCTTCATGCGCCGCTGTTACGGCGTTGACAGCAGAGGCAGGCACGTCAGCGTAGCGCAATCACCAACGATCCTTGTGAAGGCGAGCCGTGCTGCTCAGGGTGTGAAGTCGACAGTGAGGGACGTAGGTTCGAGCCCCGAAGCAGACACGAGTATCTGCGCCTTACCGGGCTTTCCCGTCGACCGCAGAATCGCGAGCGCGTGTCCGCGGAAGCTGGTTGCCTGGTTGTCGAGAAATGAGCGCAGGTCTTCCGGGTTCGCACTGCCGAACGCTTTCAGTTCTGCCTCGCCTTTAATAGCGGCAGTCAGGTCCACCCCGGCGTCCGGCACGACGGCTCCTGTTCCGTCGACAACCTCGATCGACACAAACACGAGGGATGTGCGCGAAGCCGGCGCGCGCATCAGGTCCGCAGTCGCGTGAAGCCGTTTCGCGGCCCCACTGGTGCGCAGTTCCTTCACAGCCATCACCCTGCCGTTTTCGATCGCTTTGGCGGTGACCACGCCCGGTTCCCATGGAACTGTGAACTTTGCAGTGACGGACCTGGATTGATCGATTGTCTTTTGGCCGATCATGCGCCCGTTCAGTTCAAGCCGGACCTGCCCGGCGCGCGAATACACAGTCACTTCGAGGGGCTGTCGTTCGTTGCCGGACCAGTTCCACATGGGCAGTTCCGCCGGCCAACCCCAGGCGCCAATCTTTTCCTTTTTTCCCGGCGGTACGGGTTCATGCACCAGGACTTCCAGTGCGCTCCGACGCCAGACCACATCGCGGTACAGCGACTGCGGCTTCTTGTTACCAATCAGATCGAGATCACCGGCCCAGTTCAGCCAGAAGGGCCACGGCATCGGTCCCCAGTCCTTCGGTCCGGTGGTCTCAGGATCCGCACTGGAATCAATATAGGTGGTGTGGCCGATGCCCGACTCGCCGAGGTGGTCCATGCCAGTCCAGACAAAATCGCCAATGACGTATGGATGAGCCTCGATCAACCGCCAGTTTTCCAGTGCTTCGCGGGCAAACGATTCGGTACCGACCATGACGCGTTGTGGGAAGCGCGCGTGGTCGCTCTCATAACTTTTCCAGGCGTAGTTGTAACCTCCCACGTCGAGGAACGGGAAGGCGGGATCGTTACCCTCCCAGCGGGTGGCGAGATTGTCATTCTCCCAGGGAAAATTGATCGCATTAGTGATCGGTCGCCGCGCATCCCAGCTACGGACGAACGCCGCGAGCCGCGTACCGATCACGATACCGCGCGGGTTGAACCGCTCCGCGATCTCGTTCCCGATGCTCCACATGATCACGGACGGATGATTGAAGTCGCGCGCAAGCATGGAGCGCAGATCGCTTTCCCAGTGCGCATCGAAATAGCGTTGATACCCGTTCGGCTTTTTCGGCAGTTCCCAGGTATCGGCGAACTCGTCGATCACCAAAATGCCTTCCTCGTCACATGCATCGAGAAACGCGGCCGACGGGGGATTGTGACTGGTGCGGATGGCGTTGAACCCACTGGCTTTCATCAATCGCACCCGACGCCGCTCCGCATCGGGAAACGCGGCAGCCCCCAGCAAGCCGTTGTCGTGGTGCAGACTGGCTCCGAAAAGCTTGATGGGTTTCCCGTTCAGCAGTAGCCCCGTTTTCGCATCGACCGAAATGGTGCGAATGCCGAAGGCCGTTTGAGCGAGGTCAACCGTGTGATCGCCCTGAAACAGCCTCACGTTGGCCCGGTACAGCTGTGGCGTTTCTGGACTCCAGGGCGCCACCGCTGCGACCTCAATCGTCTGGTTAATGTATTCCGTCGTTTTCGAGCTGATCCGGAGCATCCCAAGAGCGTGTCGGGTCCGCTCTCCGCGAGGGCTGATGAGTTCAGCCTCGAGCGCCACGTCCTGAGGTGTGGCCAGATTGTTCCGCACCTCGATTCGAACCTGTACCTGCGCTTTGTTTTCATTGAGCCAGACCGTGTCCGCCTGTACACCCCAGGTCGGAACATACAGCGGCGCATGGGAACGCAGACTCACTCCGCGGTACAGACCCGAACCGGCGTACCACCGGGTGTTTGACTCCGGATTGAGCACCCGGATGGCAATGACGTTGTCCCGCGATTCTCGCTTTAAATGCTGCGCGATTTCGACCACGCGCGAGATGTATCCATGCGGTTGAAACGCGACGTGGTTGCCGTTGACCCAGATATCGCCCTCCTGCTGGGCGCCATGAAGGATCAGCTCGAGCTCCTTCCCAGCGTCGGTCGGCTCGGTGCGAAAGTGAAGTCGGTACCAGCCGATGCCGCCGCGCAGGTATCCGACATTCGGGCCTTCGGGGGTTGTTGGATCATGAGGTCCCTTTGCCGCATCAGCCTCCCGCTCTGCCTCGATGCTCCAATCGTGCGGCAGATCGACCACCCGCCAGGTCGAATCGTCAAAATCGGGCGCTTCGGCCCCGGCTTGTTCGCCGCGAATAAACCGCCATCCCACATTCGCGTCACGGGCAGGCGAGATGTCAGCGGCAGCGGAAAGGTCGGCGTGGACGATCAAAGCGGCCACGAAGCCCCAGAAGAACGAGCGGGAGAACAGGAATTTCTGGTTGTTCGTCATAGCTTGACAGGCTCCGCTGCACTACTGAAGGCAACGTCAAGGTGCGGGTCGTTGGCGATCGCACGTGGAAGCGCAACTCTTGAGCGGCGCCAACCGGCCGCGAAACTTTGGTAATCAATTTCAGCCCAACCAAGTTAGCAAAGATTGGCCACACTATGTGGCCGCCGTATACGCAGGTTCACCTTCGGACTCTTTCGGGATAAGTCCGGCGGTTGACGACGTGGACGGATTTGCGCGTGCTTGTTCCTGGACGAATCCCCAGGACGGCCCTCAAGTTTCAGGGGCGCGTAAGTCTTGTCTGGGGCGGGGCTGGCATTAAGATTCTCTGCTTAGCGCAGTCTCGATGTCTGTTTTCGGCGCGGATGTGACCGCTTTGGGTCCGAAAGCACCAGTTCGCCGATCTGCCGGAATCGGCCAACTCCGGACGGTTGCCGTCCCAAAACGCCATCTGAATTGCAGTCATTCGCACGAAGTTTGACGACTCCAGTCACAAGTGATTTATTGCGCAAAAGATGGCGGAGGTTATTCCATATGGAATTGGAAGCGTTTGAGGTGTTCTCTGGCCAGCGTCCGATTCCCTCTGTCTCAATCTACGTGGGTTTCATTAATTTTGTGATGCGCACTACCATCAGTGCCGCCGTCATCCTCGCACTGTCATTCCAAATTGTCGCGGTTAGTGCCGACCGAGCGGTAACCACATCGGAAGGTGCCGTATCAAATCTCCAAGATCTATGGCGCGACTCGCTCGGTAGCAAATCTCAGGAGAGGAAGGATTTCGCCCATATTAACGGACAGATCGCGGATTCTAAGAATATTCGCGCCGAACAGATTACTTGCGGTGCCGCGCAAAAGCGCTCGTCGCTCCTGTCCTCGCTCGCGCCTGATACTCGTCAGAAATTGATCGTCTACGGATCGCTCGAAGCGCTGAAGCAGCGCTCGTCTATATGGGCGGTCTACAACCCCGGTACGAATGACGCTGGTTTCGAGGCCTATCTCGATGCAAGCACCGGAAAATTGCTTCTGCTTTGGATTATCCCCGAAGGGTGAAAAGTTCAGCCGAGCTTGTGATTCAAGCGGGCGATGCTTTACCTAGTTTTTGCAATATTCGACCATCCTTAAAGCGGCCGGGTCGCAAGCGCCATTCATCTTACTACGGGCTGGACTGGTAAGATCAACATCCGGCAGATCGCGCCGATGCGCATTGGTGGCATTTCCATGCCTCAGTCACTTCACATAGTCGCAGCCGGTAATACGCTTGCTCCGGCTCTCGCCGAGCTTGTCAGTCTCGGCTTTTCCGTTTCACGCATTGCTGTGTCCGGTCCGAGCGAGCCGTTCCTGCGCGCCGAGAAGTTAGGTCTCGTGTTGGATGCCAGCGACCCGTTGGAACTCCTGGGGCTGGCGATGCTCGCAGAGCGACGTGGTGCCGCATGGGTTCCAAGCGACGATGAAGTAGATGCATTGCTCAAGTTGCAGGGAGCGGTGTAAGGACGGCTTGAATGCCGCGCATATTGTGGTGCTTCAAAGCTGCCGTTGACGACCGACCGCAGCGGGTCGAGTCCGGCAGCTCAGACGATGGCACCACGTATCTACGTATGGCCGAGGCCGGCCAGGAGCCGCCTCTCACGCACGCGATCTGGATTTCCGCTTAGCGGACACTCGGTTTGCGGTCGGAGTTAGAACGGGACCGACCTGCTACCGCAGAATGTTGTACGATTCCCACGTTCGACTTCTCGAGCCCGTGGTTCGAGTAAGTCAACATGGCGCCGTGATCGATTTGCATGACGCGCATTCAGGCGCCGGCAGAAAATACCTGACTCACCCACTCAATGAAGACGCGCACGCGCGGCGACAGCTGGCGCCGCTGCGGATACAGCAACGACACAGGCGTGGGCGTCGGCGGATAGTCATCGAGCACTGTCACCAAGCTGCCGGCCGCGAGATCCGACTCAAGATGGTAGCGCGGCGCCTGAATCAGTCCGAGACCGAGTCTTGCGGCGGCTACGAAGCTTTCGGCACCGCTGACTGACACGACCGAGGGCAGCGCGCAGTGACGCACAGTGCCGCCATCGGTGAACTCCATCGGGATCGTGGTACCGGTGGCGGACGACACGAAACCCACGGCGAAGTGTCGGCCCAGATCTTCAGGCGTGCGTGGCGTGCCGTGGCGTTTGAGATAGGCGGGACTTGCTACCGTGACTTCATCGAGCATGGCCACGCTTCGTCCAATCATCGTGCTGTCGGAGAGACTGCCCACGCGCAGCACGCAGTCCACGCCTTCGCGCACGAGATCGACCAGGCGGTCACCCTCGCTGAGGTGGAGTTGTATGTCTGGGTAGCGCCGAAGGAAGTCGGGCAGTTGTGGAAACAGGAAGTGCCGCGCCAGCGTGCCGTGAACGTCCGCGTGCAGTGGTCCGCGCGGTTTAGCGCCCTTAAACGCACCTTCGGCGTCCTCAATGTCGGCAAGGATCGCTAGGCAGCGGCGGTAATAGGCTTCCCCATCGAGAGTCGGCGTGACCGTGCGTGTGGTTCTTTGCAAGAGGCGCGCGTTCAACCGGTCTTCGAGACGCTTAAGTACCTGGGTGGCGGTGGATCGCGGGATTCCGATGTCCTGTGCCGCCAGTGTGAAGCTCCGCCGCTCAACGATCCGCGTGAATAAGCGCATGGCCGCCAACTGGTCCATCGGCTCTCCTATTGTTCGTTTATTTGGAATTATCATGGCCAGATTAGGCCGATTATCTTCGCTCTGTCCACAAAGACAATGCCCATCACCCCGGCACAGGGCCGGTCAACCGAGGACTTGGAAATGAACACGAGCAAGACAAGCAATGCAAAGGTCGCGCTGGTCACTGGCGCATCCCGCGGCATCGGCGCCGCGATCGCGGAGCGGCTAGGCCGGGAAGGCTATGCCGTCGTGGTGAACTACTCCGGCAGCGCGGCCGCCGCCGAGGCGGTCGTGCGCAAGATCGAGCAGGCGGGCGGACGCGGGTTCGTCGCCCAGGGTGATGTGAGCGATCCGAAGGCAGTGGCGCGCATGTTCGACGCAGCCGAAGCGGCGTTCGGCGGCGTGGATGTGCTGGTCAACAACGCCGGCATCATGAAGTTAGGTGCCATCGCCCAAAACGACGATGCACTGTTCGATCAGCAGATCAGCGTCAACCTCAAGGGCACGTTCAACACGCTGCGCGAGGCGGCGGGCCGGCTGCGCGCAGGTGGACGCATCGTGAACTTCTCGACGAGCGTGTTGGGCCTGCACCTCGAGAACTACGGCGTGTATGCGGCGACCAAGGCGGCGGTCGAAGCGCTGACGCAGATTCTCGCGAAGGAGCTGCGCGGCCGCTCCATCACGGTCAATGCCGTCGCACCGGGTCCGACGGCGACCGACCTGTTCCTCAACGGTAAGTCGCAGGAGCTGATCGAGCGCATGGCGAAGCTGAACCCGCTAGAGCGGCTCGGGACCCCCGAGGACATCGCCGCGGCCGTCGCCTTTCTCGTCGGTCCTGACGGTGGGTGGATCAACGGCCAGGTTTTGCGCGCCAACGGCGGCATGGTCTGAAACGCATCTAGTTCAAGGAGACAAGTGTCATGAAACAAGTCATCGTCATCACGGGCGCTTCGAGCGGTTTCGGCGCGTTGAGCGCCCGCGCGCTCGCGCGCGCCGGTCACACGGTCTACGCCGGCATGCGCGAGACCGCAGGACGTAACGCGCCGCAGGTCGCTGAACTCGAGCGCTACGCCGCCGAGCACCACCTCGATCTGCGCGCGCTCGAGTTGGACGTGGTCTCGACACCCTCGGTCGAAGCGGCCATTGCCAAGATCATCGCCGACTGCGGCCGGCTGGACGTGATCGTCCACAACGCCGGGCATATGTCCTTCGGGCCGGCCGAAGCGTTCACGCCGGAGCAGTTCGCGCAGCTCTACGACGTCAACGTGCTCAGCGCGCAGCGCGTCAACCGCGCCGCGCTGCCGCGATTGCGCAAACAGGGCCGCGGCCTCGTTGTTTGGGTTTCCTCAAGCAGCACGCGCGGCGGCACCCCGCCGTACCTGTCGCCGTATTTCGCGGCCAAGGCGGCGATGGATTCGCTCGCGGTATCCTACGCGGGCGAACTGGCCCGCTGGGGCATCGAGACGTCAATTATCGTGCCGGGCGCCTTCACGAAGGGCACCAATCACTTCGCTCATTCCGGTTCGCCCGCGGATAAGACGCGCGCCGCCGAGTACAACGAAGGGCCCTACGCCGGCCTGGCCGAGCAGGCCCTGAAAGGCCTCGCCGCGCTCGAGCCGGCCGACGCCGACGCGAACACCGTGGCCGAAGCGATCGTGGCGGTGGTCGACAAGCCGTTCGGCGAGCGGCCGTTCCGCCTCCACGTCGATCCCTCGCAGGACGGCGCGGAGATTGTCAACGGCGTTGCCGACCGCGTGCGCGCGGAGCTGCTGCGCCGCATTGGCCTTGAGGACTTGCTGAGGCCATACGCGCGGAGCTGATGGACGGCGGCTGCGAAGCATCCCGCGCGTCCGGCACTCGTGCGTCGGCTCGCGGGATGCTCGTTGGAATGAGACACAATGCTGGGAGTTCTTCGGCGACACACCGAAAAAGCGTGCGATGGCTGCTGTCCACCTAGATAAGCAACCATTCAACCCGCAGAGCTATGGTTTCGGCGAGATCACATCCGTTGATTAAGTACTGCTACCAGACGTGTACTCGGTCCGCCGGCTTAAGATAAAGTCTGTCCGCGGGCTTCACGACAAAAGCCTCGTACCATGCATCCATGTTCCGCACGACGCCATTGACGCGAAATTCTGCCGGGCTATGCGAGTCCGAAGTTAAATCGGCGCGTAGCTGTTCATTGCGGATGTTCTCGCGA
>JBJMWM010000061.1:0-38841 GCA_045810105.1 Steroidobacteraceae bacterium
AAACACTTACACTACAACACGAACTACCTATCTATCCCGATCGAGAGGGGACCTGCGGCAGCGGCGACCAATCTCGGATATCGCACGGCAGCCTGGTTTGCCTCGGCCGTGGCGCTTCTGATAGCTGACTATTTTGGCTGGCGGCTGGCGTTCCTGATTCTCGCGGGCGTGATGACGCTGTTTTGTATTGCGACCTGGCTCGCTCCGGAGCCCACGGCTGCCCAGCAGGCACCGCGATCGTTACGTGAGTCCGTAGTTACACCGTTGAAGGAGCTGCTGGCAGGGCCTGGTACGGCGGCTCTCCTGCTGGTCGTGCTGCTGTTCAAGATTGGTGACGCGTTCGCGATGAAGCTGTTCACGCCGTTCATGCTGGATATGGGCTTCAGCAAGACGGAACTCGCGGTCATCGTGAAGGGTTTGTTCACCGGCGGCGCGCTCGTCGGCGCGGTGCTCGGCGGCATTCTGATGGTGCGGCTCGGGCTGTTGCGCTCGATGTTGATATTCGGCATCTCGCAGGCGGTCACGAATCTGCTCTACTGCGCCCTGGCTCTCGCCGGCAAGAGCTATCCGCTGATGGTGGCCGCGGTCGTGATAGAGCACGTCGCCGGAGCGATGGGCAACATCGCGCTGGTCGCTTTGATCATGGCACTGTGTGATGTCAGGTACAGCGCGTTCCAATACGCACTGATGTCATCCATAGCGTTGCTGCCGCGTTACGGTCTCGGCTATCCGGCCGGCTGGGTCGCGGACCATGGAGGTTGGTATGTCTATTACGTTGTCAGCTTCGTCGTTGCAATGCCCGGGCTGATCATCGTGTGGTTGACTCGCAGGAAGATCGAGGCGCTGGATCAGCAACAGCCGCGCGGATGAGCGAAGGGCGGCAGATCGATGTCGAGCGTGTCATCTGCAGGCTCGATGATATTGGAGTATCCGGTGCCAGGGGCTTCACCATTGGCACTGGCGATTGGCCCCTACGGGGCTTCGTCGTGCGCATCAACGGCGAGGTACGTGGGTTCATTAACCACTGCCCGCACGCGGGGCATCCGCTCAACTTAGCGCCGCACCGGTTTCTCACGGCCGATTCGGCGCTGATCGTGTGTGCCTCGCACGGCGCATTGTTCGAGAAAGCCACCGGCCTGTGTGTCGCCGGCCCATGTGCCGGCCACTACTTGCGCGCAGTGCCGCTCAAGGTCGATAGCGGCTTCGTCATGTTGGCGGACAGCGTCGACGCGGCGGCCCTCGCCGCGGTCTACAGCTGAAGTTACGCAGTGTTACTCGAACAGGTCGATGCCGTCGAGAGAGCTCGCGCGCAGACCGCCGGATTCATCGCCCGACAGATCGCTCCCGGCCGCCGTATCCTCGGTTGATTCAACATCGACCGAGCCCGTCCAGTCCTCAGGCGGCTCGGCCGCCTCGAGCGCACGATCCGCCCACTGACTCTCCCAGTCCTCGGTATCCATCTCCTCGACCGTACCGTCGAAGTACTGGATCTCGATGGTGCCATCGTCTTCATCGAATGCGACGACTTCAAACGAATCGCCGCCGGTGTGGCGATACCACTCGCCGATACTCGGATGGGGAGACGTCATGAGCATAACCCGCGAGAGTGAGGGGTTGGTTCATGGTGCACCTCACGTGTTGCGCTTTCAAGAAATTATTCGAATCCTGCTTAGCACCATCGAAAGCGGTCAGCGGCGCTCGAACGCAAGATCCCACACATCATGCCCCAGGCGTGCACCGCGCTTCTCGAAGCGTGTGGGGGCGCGCTCGGTTGGCCGCGGCACAAAAGTACCGTCCAGCGCAAGATTGCGCAGACCGCGATTCGCGCTCAATACGTGCAGCGCCGCGTCCGCATAGGGTTGCCAGTCAGTGGCGAAGCGCAGCACGCCGCCCACGCGCAGGCGATCTGTAACCAACTCGACGAACGCGGCTTGTACGAGGCGGCGCTTGTGGTGCCGTTTCTTCGGCCAGGGGTCCGGAAACAGAATCAAGACTTCGTCCAAAGTCTGCGGCGCAATCTGCTGTGTCAGAACTTCAACTGCATCGTGGCAGATGATCCTGACATTAGGCAGTTGCCGCTCTTCCAGGCCCAACAGCAGGCGGCCTACGCCGGGCCGGTGAACCTCGACCCCCAGGTAGTTGCGCTCCGGGTGCGTGTTTGCCTGGGCAGCGAGGTTGTCGCCGTTGCCGAAGCCGATCTCGAGCGTTACGGGTGCGCTGCGGCCGAAAGCCGTGGCGAAGTCCAGGTGTACCGGTTGAAAGGAGATGCCGTACCGCGGCCAGAGGGAATCGAGTGCGCGCTGCTGTGCGTCCGTGATCCGGCCGCCGCGCATGACGAACGAGCGGATGGAGCGGGGATGTTCGATGACGCTCAAAGCTACATCGGGCGGCCCGTACGGGGATCGATGCGAATCGTGGGCAGGCCCATAGCTTTCCATTCGGAGATGCCACCGGCCAGATGGGCCGCTGGCTGTCCTTGGGCGAGACGTTGCCGGGCAGCCGTCAGGGAACGTCCGCCGGCCGCGCACGAGAAAACGACCTGACGGGATTCATCGGGTGGCAGCTGTGTCACATCGAACGTGGATAGCGGATACAACAAAGCACCGGGTATCCGTTCGGCGGCGTATTCAGCCGGCTCGCGGACGTCAACCAGAAGGATGCGTCCCGCATTAAGCAGGTCTTTGACCTCTTCGGGGTCGTATTCCGTTACCTGGTCGGGGGTCGTATGCGGCATGACGTGCGCTCGGCGCGCTGTTCCTGTTACTGCGACTGGCGCTGATTGTACCTCTTGCTTCGGCCGGGCGCGCATCCGGAGCACGCCGCGTCCCCTTTTTGGGGAGCGGCCCCTGTGCGGGCCGCCCCTGTGCGGGCCGCTGCATCCAAGTCACCATTACGGCCGTATGTGAGTGATGATGATGCCAATTACAATCCGCGCACTCCCGCGACCGGGTGAGCCCCCATGAGCGCTGTGGCGCCGCCGACCGATCTGGATGAACAGCTGCAGGCCCTGCTTGGGCGCTGTGCGGCAGCGGATGCCAGCGCTCTCGAGCGGCTGTACGAGCTTGCCTCGCCCTTTCTGTTTGCGTGCCTGACGCGAATTCTCCGGCGGCGTGCTCTTGCGGAAGAGGCGCTGCAGGACGTGTTCGTGAGCATCTGGCAAAGAGCGGGCCAATTTCATTCAACGAGGGGCCGTCCCATGGCCTGGATGGTGTCCATTGCGCGCTATCGTGCCATCGATCTGCTGCGGCACGAGCGGTTGGCACCCGTCCTCGTGCCCGATTTGCCCGAGCGCGCCGAATCGTCCGACGATTCGCGCGCCGATGCCGCCCCGTGGATGCCTGCGGGCGGATTGTTGGACCGTTGTCTCGCACTGCTCACCGATCACCAGAGGAACTGTCTCGAGCTCGCCTTCGTGGGCGGCAACTCGCACGAGGACATTTCGCGCTTGACGGGCAACCCCCTCGGCACGGTGAAGAGTTGGATCCGGCGCGGCCTGCAAAGCCTGCGTCAGTGTCTGGAGTCCTGAGGTGGTACCGCAGGATCATCCGCAGATCATCGATTCCCTGGCTGCCGAGTATGTGCTGGGCACGTTGCGGGGCCTGGCGCGGCGCCGCTTTGAAAAGTGGCGGGCAACTACACCGCTGGTGCAGGAGCGCTGCCGCTTCTGGGAAGAGAATCTCATGCAGCTTGCAAAGGGCATCAGGCCAATCCGGCCTTCTGCGCACGTATGGCAGGGAATCCGCGCACGACTCAACCTCACGACCCGCGAGCCGCGGCGGCGGACGGCCCGCGCGCTGGCAATCGCCGCGAGTGTGTTGCTCGTCGCGGGGCTGTCAGCATTGCTGTACTGGCGCAGCTTCGGGCCGGGCAAGTTGGTCGAGGTAGCAACCATCAGCACGCCGACCGGATTGCAGATGTGGGAGGTCGATGTCTACAGCGGCCGTTTGATCGTGCACACCGGCCAGCTTCCGCCTCATCCAACAGATCGCGATTTCGAGCTGTGGGCGCTGCCGGCGGGGGGTAAACCGGTTTCGCTCGGCCTGCTGCCCACGACCGGGACGGCGCAACGCACTCTGACAACGGTGCAGCAACAGGCCCTGGCCAATGCATCGCTGGTCGCGGTTACAGTGGAGCCGCTCGGCGGCTCGCCGACGGGTCAGCCCACCAGCACGCCGGTCTTCGTGGCACCGCTGCGGGCGAGTTCGTAGGGCAGGGCGCCTACCATTCAACCGGCCGGCGCGCCTGCGAAGCAGTCCGTACGTTGCGTGTTGCGCGATTAGAACGAAACGAATGCGCCGATATTGCCGTTGGTGCTCTGGTTCTGCTGGCCCAGCTGGTTGAAGGAGCGGATACGGCTGATTTCAGCGAGCAGCAGCAGATTGGGCGTCAGCTGATCGTAGAACCCGACTGTTCCTTTGTCGTTTCTGCTGAGCAGGAACGGACTGGCCTCGTTATCGGCCTTATCGAGTTTACTCGTGCCGTAGTTCACGCCGATCTTGAAGTTGGTCTCGGGGATCTTGTACGTGACCTGCGCCAGGAAGCCGTTGGAGGTGCGCTCGTTGCCATAGCAAGTTGTGCCGATACTGCAGGCCGTCGCGTCCTCGACAGCGCCATTCACGAAGAGTCCCGTGGTACCCAATCCCCTGCCGTAGTAGTACCAGCCTGCAACCTGGAAGCCTGCGAAGTCGTACTTGCCGCCCAGATCGAAGCCGCGGCCGTTGTAGGTAATGCGCTGGCCATAGATGCCGGTGGTGGCAGTAAGGTCAATGTCCTGCTTTTGCCAGAGGAAGCTCGCCGACAGGTACAGCTCAGTACCCATCTTGTAGGCGATCTTGCCGTGGACTCCCGGGGTGCTCTTGGGAGTGGGTCCGTTGGGATCGGTAAGCGATTCGACCGGATCGAAGATACCCAACGTGACTTTGAATCCCGAGATGTCCGGGGTCGTGTAGTTGATCTGCGCGAGCCAGTCCGTGTAGATGTAGCCCAGGCCGATCGATCCCAGCGAGGTGTTGGTGGGCGCGGCATAGTTGCCGTTACCGCCACCGACACCCAGCAGAGTCATGTCATTGAGGATGGCGTCGGCCTGGAACAGGCCGATATTGCGGCCGGCCATGACGGTACCCATGTCGGCATTGCCGAAAGTCAGGAAAACCTGACGAACATCGAGACTGGCGGTGCCAAGGGCGGTGTTCCTCGTGGGCGACGTGTTGCCAAGATTGGGGCTGCCGCCGTCATTGGTGCTGATTCCAGGGTACAGGCCGAACGTTACGCCGATGTCATAACCCCCCTGCGTTGTCGCGGCGCTGATGCTCAGTGCAGCGGGGAGCAAACCGTTGCTGACCGACGAGGAGGACCTTTGACCGTCCTCCGATCCGATGCACGAGAGCCCTCCACCCACGCTGGCCGCAGTATTGGCGCGGGCGCAGCTCGAGTAGATGTAGTGAGCGTTGACGTTGCCGTCGAAGCTGAGCTTCCAGTCGCCGGCAGTCACGTCGATTGCGTGAGCGGCGGGCGCGCAGACCGCTGCCAGGGCCGCTGCGATGGATAACCGGATCTGTTGCTGTTTCATGGGAGCGTTCCTTCGAGTTGTCCGCGGTGCGCGCTCACCTGGATTTTTGCGTCGCGTTACGCGCTGCCACATTCAGACTCCGCGACGACGGCGTGCATGCGGGTGCAACCGCCATGCCAACTTCCAGGGCAGGTTTTTTGTGCGTGTCCTGCGCGCAACAAAATGCATTGACCGACCCACGAGCTGTTCCATTTAAAGCAGTGTTTGATACAAAGTTGTCACGCTAATGGAACGTGTGGCGGGGTGCGCGGCATTGCGGCAGGCGATTTGCTGGCTTGCGCAACGGCTAAAGCCCGCTTGCAGTCATCGCCGCGACGTGTTTCTCTACCGTGACACTGTACCGGCACGCTTGCTGCAGAACGGTGACTGTTGGAGGGGGAAATTCGTATGGCAAACGCAACGGGAATCAGGCGCCCGGATGAGGCTTTGCGGACCAATCACGGTCTCGCTGAAGTCAACGGCGATGGGCTGACGTGCAGCAGGGAGCGCGGTGAGCAGTTGCTTGCCACAGCGGCCCTGGAGATGGATCGGCTTTACGAGCGGATCTGCGAATCGGGCTGCGTGTTGTTGCTGACTGATTCGGATGGAACAATTCTTCACGAGAAGTCGAATGCGATGTTGAAGGGCGCATTTCGCGTCAGCCGCATGGGCGGACCGCCGGCGCGTTCGCTCTCCCAGGAGCGCGATGTTGCTCTGGCCACATACCGGGCATCACAACACGCGCTCACCCTGGAAGATCTGGCCGGCGAAGATCCGCAGATGCTGCGTAATGTGCGCAGTGCCTATCGCATCGCCGACTCCGGCGTGTCTGTGCTGATCCAGGGACCGACAGGCTCGGGGAAGGAGGCGTTTGCTCACGCGATGCACCTCGTCAGCCGGCGGGCGGAGCGGCCATTCATCGCGGTGAACTGCGCCGCAATCCCGGAGACCCTCATCGAGAGCGAGCTGTTTGGTTATAAGCCCGGGGCGTTTACGGGTGCGCGCAAAGAGGGTATGCGCGGCAAGATACTTCAGTCGGCTGGCGGAACACTGTTCCTCGATGAAATCGGCGATATGCCGCTCACGTTGCAGACACGGCTGTTGCGTGTGTTGGAAGAGCAGGAGATCGTGCCTCTGGGCAGCGAGACGGCAATCAAGGTCGATCTGCACGTGCTGGCCGCTTCTCACCGCAATCTGCGCGAGATGATTGCCAATGGCACATTCCGGGAAGACCTGTACTACCGGCTCAACGGCATTACGCTCGAGCTGCCTGCGCTGCGTGATCGGGCCGACAAAGAGCGCGTGATTCATCACGCCCTCGCCGCTGAGACTGGCAGCGGCAGGCCCGCTGCGATCGAGATGGATGCACTCCAGCGGTTGGTTGCGTATCCGTGGCCGGGCAATGTGCGCGAGCTGCGCAATGTCATTCGAACGGCCCTGGCAATCTGCGAAGGCGGTGTGGTCCGCGGGATCGATCTGCCACGCGAGATTCGCGAGACGGACTCAAACAGCGCTCTGGGCTCAGTGTCCGGGTTGGTGCAAGGAACGCTCGCGGGCGGAAGCGAATCGCCCTCGGCCGTCAACCCGTTGAAGGCTGCCGAGCGCGCAGCGCTGGTCCGCGTGATCGCGGAATGCCATGGGAACATGACCCGCGTGGCGGCCCAACTCGGCATGAGCCGCAACACGCTATATCGACGGATGAAACGTCACGCCATCCCACTGGCGCATGGCGGCTGAAAGATCCTCCCTCTTCTTCCGCGGGCATTCGCCTGCTCATCCTCGCTCCGGGGCGATTCTCACGAATCGCCCGTGCGGGCATGCCCGCACCCATCCCTGGCCCGGACCTTGCACGAACGGCTGACGCGAAGCGCACTTTCGCGAAAGTTTGCCGTTGGGCAGCGAGTCGGTTGCCCGCGGCAACGATCCCGCGCGTGGCGGAGCCAGGTCATGAAGGACAAAACAGGGTCGCGCGCCAGCAGGGTTCGGCTCGCCGCGGGACGTCAATTGCAGAAGGATTCCGCTGGAAACGGCCATTTCCTGGCCGGTCCCGCGGGTATCGTACAGCTCAATGAGAGCGCGGCTGCCATATTGGCGCTGTGCGACGGCACTCTGACGCGCGAGCAGATCATTGCGCGCATTCTGCCTAGGTCCAAGGACGACAGCTTCGCTGTGGACGTGCGTGAGTTCCTCAACGCCGCGAAGCGGAGGGGTTGGATCGTAGAGGAGTAGTTGGGAACGCTGACTAGCGGTGGCAGTTGCTGCTTTTAGACGAGCGGGTCCGGTTGGTGCTGGAACACCGCCGTGCCGCGCGTCTTCATCACGCGATGGACCGCGATGAAGACGTAGTAAGTGGCCAAGCACCATACGACCCGCATTAACGTCGGCGTGACGCCGGGTACGGGCCAGAACCTCGTACCGATCACCGGTGCGACAAACCAGCCGATGGCTAGCAGAGCGATGACGGCGCCGAAATAGATTCGGCCGGCAGGTTGCAGCCGCAATGGCCCGGCACCCGCGCGCGAATACTGGATACGCGTGCGGATCCAGATCAGCCCGAGCATCAACAGCGCGGTAAAGGGCACTATGGCGTCTTGAGCATTCATGTTCTCGCCCTAGTTTAGGGCTGGGCGCGGGACTCTGTAGGTTCAATTGAGTGCAAGCTGCCGGGCTTACCGGGAGACAAGGCCAAGTCAAACCAGCAAGTGATTGTCCCTCGCCATGGCCGGTGTCGCGCTTGCATCAGCGGCGTATTCCTTGTACTTTACCATTTGGTTAATTAACCAATGGGTTCACGGTATGCCGCCCGATGCTCTGAGCACGACCTTCTCGGCCCTGGCCGATCCGACGCGGCGGGCGATTCTGGCGCGAGTTGCAACTGGAGAGACTTCGGTGAGCGAGCTTGCCAGGCCGTTCGACATGAGCCTGCCGGCGATCTCCAAGCATCTGAAGGTCCTCGAGCGCGCGGGACTCATCGTGCGCGGGCGGGAGGCGCAATGGCGGCCATGCCGACTGAAGGCGGAGCCGCTGAAAGAGGCGGCGCGTTGGATCGACGGCTATCGGCAACACTGGGAACACAACCTGGATCGGCTCGACGCCTATCTGCATGAGTTGCACGCGAAAGGTACGCCGAAGAAGCGTGGACGTAAGAAATCGGACGCTCAAACATCTTGAGGACCGCGACAATGGCACTCACTGTCTACCTGCATCCACTCTCGTCGTTCTGCCACAAGGTACTCATCGCGTTGTACGAGAACGCGATTGCGTTCGAGCCGCATGTCGTCGACCTCGGCAGTCCGGTGGCGCGCGATGAATTCAAGAAGATATGGCCATTTGCCAGGTTTCCGGTGCTCCGCGACACTGCGCGCGACCGCACCATCCCCGAGTCAACGATGATCATCGAGTACCTGGCGCGTCACTACCAGGGTCCGTCGAAGTTGATTCCGGACGATCCGGAGCTTGCCTGGCAGGCGCGAGCGGGCGATCGTTTCTACGACCTGCTCGTGCATCTGCCCATGCAGAAGATCGTTGGCGATAAGTTGCGGCCAGCCGATCGCCACGATCCGGTGGGTGTGGAGGATGCGTGGGGGCAGATCCGCACGGCGCTGCGCATCGCGGACAGTGAAATGGCCACGAAGCGTTGGGTTATCGGGGACCACTTTTCAATGGCGGATTGTGCGGCTGGGCCGCCGCTGTTCTTTACGAATCGCATGCTGCCGCTTGCGGATGAGTTTCCGCATGTCAGTGCTTACCTGGATCGCTTGATGAAGCGTCCGTCATATGCGCGCGTGCTCGCCGAGGCGCAGCCGTATCTGGCCATGTTTCCCGGCTAACAGGGTCTGTCCATGAGCAAGCGATCGACCGTTCACGACACGTTTGTCATCAACCGCACTTTCGCCTTCAAGCGCGAATTCGTTTATGCCGCCTGGACGAGCGTGGAGGCCAAGTCGCGATGGTTCGTGGGGCCGGACGGGTGGGAGCAACAACTTCGCGAGTTCGATTTCCGCGTCGGCGGCCGCGAGCGGGTCAAGGGCGGCCGACCCAACGGCACCACCACCTTCTTCGATGCGCGTTATATCGAGATCGTCCCCAACGAGCGCATCGTGTATGTGTACGAGATGCATACCAACGATGTGCGCATTTCAATCTCGCTGGCAACAATCGAGTTCAAGGAGCGGCAGGCGGGGACTGGGCTCATCATTACCGAGCAAGGTGTCTTCCTCGACGGCTATGACGATGTACGGGGGCGTGAGCAGGGTACGCAGGTGTTGATTGGTCAGCTCGAACAGGCGCTGCAGCGCCAATCGGCTACGGCTAAATGAGTTTCAGATCGACGGGCGTAGCCTGCGGGAAAACGTGCTGCACTTGATCGGCCGACAGACCCCAGAGCGATGCGAATAGTCCGCCGAGTACGGCGCGATACTCGTTGAGGACGGGATAGTCGCGGTCCTGAAAGAGGTTTGCACGTTCAACCTTCGTCTGCTCGCCGGCGATGCGGCCGCCGTTGATGCTGCCGCCGAGAATCCAGTAGACCGAACCATGACCGTGATCGGTTCCCTTGTTGCCGTTCTCGCGAAAAGTGCGGCCGAACTCGGAGACCACCGCGACGATGGTGTTGCGCCACTCGGAGCCTAGCTCCTGCGACAGTGCGGCAAGTCCTTTGCCAAGGCTATCCACGTTGCTGGCGAGGGCGCCTTGGACGGAACCCTGGTTGACGTGCGTGTCCCAACCACCGACGTCGATGAATCCGATGCGATATTGTTCGCGCATCAGCCGTCCGACCCGGCGAGCCTCCAGCTCGAATCCCTTGGCCGTGATCGCATCCTTGTTGGCCTCCTTCATCTCCTCTTCCATGACATGCCCGACCTCCTGGCGAAGCTCGAGGCCATCGAGAACCTCCTGCCGCAGGTGATGGCCTGCGTACATGTCAGAGAGGATCGATGCCTGACGGTTGTCGAACACGGGCTTGCCGACGCCCTTCACAGAGATGTTGGGTATGTCGGAGTCGCCGCGGAAGCAGGCCGGCAGCGAATCGGTGAACGCGATCGGTGCCGAGCCATTTACGACTCCTGCCAGCCGCGCCAGAAAACCTGAGCGCAGGTCGTGTGAGCCAGCCAAGGGCTGGCCCAGCTCGATGCTGTCCTGGGTCTCAAAATGACTGCGTGACAGGTCATCGGTGCCAGCGAACGGGATGAACACTGCTTCGCGCCGGGCATACAGCGGAGCGATCGATGCGCGCAGGGCGGGAGCCAGGGCCCAGTCCGAATCCAGGGCGACCGCGCCATCGCCTTCCTGGGCCGTGGGTTTGGGGATGGCGATGTTGGGGCGGGTCTCGTAGTAGTAAGCGCTGGAATAAGGTACGACCACGTTGGCGCAATCGTAGCCGCCGCGCAGGAACACCAGCAGGAACCGCGGCGAGCCGGGTGGGGCCGCAAATACTCTTCCAGTCAGAGTAAATGCTGGCGCTGCCAGCGCCACCATCCGCAGAAAGTTACGACGTTGCATGACGGCACTCACCGATAATTGAAGTCAGGTGACGCGAGTAGAAATGTATTCCACTCGAGTTGGGAGCCCGCGCGGTCCAATGCGGCGCGGGCGCTCACGGACAAAAACGGCTCAACGGCCGAGAAGTACAGTCGGTTCGACAACTGTGGGAAGCCGGTGGTCCTGGCGGCAGTGCCATCCTCGGGGTCGAACAGGCCGCCACTGCCGCTGCCGATGGTTCGTGCGATCTCAAAGCGTCGGCTGATCTGTCCCGAGCTTGCCCAGCCGCTCTCAGTGAGCGGATAGCCGTCAGGCGTCTGGCGTCCAAACGGCGCTTCGCCCAGAGCGTTGAGCCAGTTCACCACCGGATGCGTGTTGACAATGGACTTACCGTCATATGCCAGGCGCACGGTGGAGATCACGTAGTGCATCGGATCCTTGAATTTGGAGCCGAGCGAAGCTTCAAATTCACGCGACTTGAAAAGCACCTGCAGTACCTCGGCAATATCGCCATGAGTCTTGCGGAATGTCTTCGCCATGCGCTCGGTGAGCGAGCGCGGTGGATCATCCGCAACGAAGTAGATCGCAAGCTTGCGCGCGATGAATTCAGCACACGCAGGCTGTGAGATCAACAGGTCGACGGCCTGCTCCACTTCATTGAACCCACCGCCGTCGATGTGCTGTCCCAACAGTGTCTTGGCGCCGAAGTCATGCCGCGCCGGATTGAATTCGAAGGCGCCTTGATGGCGGTACAGCCCTTGCCATTGCGGCTTGAGCTTGGGTTCATTGCCCGATGCGTTGACGCCGACCCCGGTGAGTATTCTGGCCAGCTCCTGGATGTCCTGTTGGGTATAGCCAGAGCTCACGCCGAGAGTGTGTAACTCCATGAGCTCGCGTGCGTAATTCTCATTGAGGTGGCCGGCGGCGTTCTGAGCGTTGTCGAGGTATTGGAGCATCGCCGGGTGGGTGAGGGTCGCCATGACGAGATCACGGAAATGGCCAAGGGCATGCGGCCGGATTGCATTCTCGGCGTAATCTCCAATCAGCCAGGCGTCGTTGGCTTTGTACTGGAAAACGCTGAAGTGCATCAACCAGAACCACGTCAACTGCTCTTGCAGTTGGGCTGGTGAATACAGCGCGTGGAGGATTTGGCTCCGTGCGGCTTCGTATGCGAGTTTGTTCCCGCGCTCATTCAGCGCCTTGCGCTCGGTCTGCTTTTGCGTCTCGTCAGTCAGGGCATTTATACGTTGCTGCTCCGCGTAGACCGTGGCCAACAACTCCGCGGTGCTGCGATGAGAAATCTCCAGAGCATCCAGCTGCGCCGCAGCTGGCTGGGGCAGGCGCGTGTCCCGGGGGTGGAGTTGCTCGCTCAGGAAGCGTCGTCGCCCGAGCTTGACATATTCATCGACCGTGGCCGTCGTCGGGCCATAAGTGATTCGGTCAAGCCATTGGATGTCCTGGCGGGTCAGCGTGCTGCCACGCGCCAAGGGTGAAAGGGCCGCCGCGCAGACCAGGGCTAAGGCACTGATTTGTTTCCGCATGGGTGCTGGAACGCTCCTGTCCTCAATCCGCTGACCACAACTTAACTCCGCAATGCAAAGTACTTGACGCTCCAATGAGCCTGACCCTACAGTTCGTCTACAACAACGCACTCAGGGCCCCGTGAGCAACCCAAGACCGAACAATACTGTTGCTATCGACAGTCACGCCTTAGGAACGCTCAACTATATCCGTGCCTCGATCGAGGCTGCGGGGGCGTTTGCCGTTCCCGGAATCGCAGGAATCGCCATGGGCGCGGTCGGCATCATCGCAACGGTGATTGCCTCACTCCCCGGGCTCGGCTCCTACTGGCTCGAGATCTGGCTGATAGCGGCCATGGCCGCTTCCGGGATCGGCGTGGTGCTCATTGCCCGGGAACCGCCACGGGGCTTCATACTGTATCGGGGACCGGCGCGAAAATTCGTGCTGTCACTGTGCCCTGCGTTGCTCGCCGGCGCGGTTCTCACAGGGGTGTTCTGGCAGGAAGGCCTCACGTCCCTCGTTCCTGGTATGTGGCTGCTTCTGTATGGCTGTGCGGTGTTGTCGGCGAGCATGATGACGAGCGCGGCGATGATGCGCCTGATCATGTTGATGGGCGCGTTGTTCGTCGTTTACGGCCTGATCGCCTTTCAGTTGCCGGGCCGCTGGCACAACTACACCCTGGGCCTGGGTTTCGGTGTGTTGCACCTGTTGTTCGGCATCCTGATCGGGCGTACCGACCGTGGCGAGTAAGGCGGCAACTCACAAGCCCGCGCCTGCGCGGCGCGAGGAGACTGTTACGCGGCCCTCCGCGGCCAAGCCGTTTTCCGTGCCCAACCCGGCACGCACCAGCGAAGATGCCCGCTTCGACCGGCTGGTGTACGAGCGTGTGCGCCTCGGAATCATGAGTGCACTGGCGGTGAATGAGCAGCTCACGTTCAACGAGCTGAAGGCGCTGTTCGAGGTCAGTGATGGCAACTTGAGCGCGCATGCGCGCAAGCTCGAGGAAGCGGGCTACATTGCCTGCTCGAAGTCGTTTGAAGGACGGCGGCCCAAATCCGAATACCGCCTCACGGCCGTTGGGCGCAAGGCGCTGTTTCGCTACCTGGAACACATCGAAGCAGTCATCAAGGCGACGCGCAAGGCGTGAATACTGCGGCCCGTGAAGCGGCGCGCCTTTCAACTTTGCAAAACAAAGTACTTGTCAATGTATAACCTGCACGTTGCCATCATCATGGATGGAAATGGGCGCTGGGCTCAGCGCCGCGGAATGCCACGCACCGCCGGTCATGTCGAAGGAGCGAAGGCCGTCAATGTGGTCGTCGAGAGCGCCGCGCGCGCGGGCATTCGTGCGCTCACTCTGTACGCATTCTCGGCCGACAACTGGGGACGGTCGAATACGGAGGTCGCAGCTCTCATGCGGCTGCTGCGCCGTTATCTCATGACCGAGACGGGTCGTTGTATCGAGCAGTCGATCCGGATCAACATCATCGGCCGGCGCGACCGGCTGAGTGGGGCCCTGGTGCATGCAATCGAGCAAAGCGAGCGGCTCACGGCGGCGTGCACCGGGATGCATTTGCGAATTGCCGTGGACTATTCGGCCCAGTACAGCATTCTCGAGGCTGCGCGCCGGGCTGGCGCAAATCCGGTTGTCGATGCCGACCGGTTTCAGGAGCTGCTGGACGAGGTGGATCATTCGGCAGGGCCCGCGGGGGCTGTGGACCTGCTCATTCGCACGGGGGCGGAGAAGCGGCTGAGCGATTTCCTGCTTTGGCAATGTGCCTATGCCGAGCTGTTCTTCGCCGATTGCATGTGGCCTGACTTTGGCGAGGCGGGTTTGCGTGCGGCGCTGGACTACTACGCGGGGCGGCAGCGGCGATTTGGGAAGGTGGCGGAAGCGGGGAGTTAGGGCCCGAAGCCGCCCCCCGATACGCGGGTGGCGTGCTGCGGTGAACTTGCTCGACCAGACTGACGACGTCGCCCATTCGGCGCCTGCCTGCTCACGGCGCGTGCGATTGCGTGTGAATCGCCCGGAAGGAGCGGCATGAGCGCCGCGGACCTATAATCGTCCCCTTCGTTTGTTCCGAAGGGAATCTTCATGCGCTTCGCTTCATTTGCCTTCGTTGCTCTCGTCGCGGCGGGGGCCGTCGCCGCCGCTCCTGCCGAATCACCTTCACACGTGTTCGAAGGCAAGGACATCTTCAGCCTGCAGTGCGTGACCGATCCGCAGATCCGGCCGGATGGTCACGTGATCGCCTATGTTCGTGTTTCCTACGACATCATGACCGATCGGCCGCGGCGATCGATCTGGCTCGTGGATGCGGACACGGGCGCGCAGACCCCGCTCGCAACGGGGCCCGGTTCGAGTTATTCCCCGCGCTGGTCACCTGATGGCAAGCGCCTCGCATACGTCGCCACTGAAGGCGGCCGCTCGCAGCTCTTTGTTCGCTGGATGCAGACCGAGCAGGCGGCGCGCATCACCGACCTGACCGAGACGCCCGAAGATCTGCAGTGGGCCCCGGATGGCCGGTCGATTGCCTTCATCATGATGACGGCGGACGAGAAGACCAACTTGGGAACGTCTCTCCCGAAGCCTGAAGGTGCCAATTGGGCGGAGCCCCTCACGGTCATCACTGATGTCAAATATCGCGCGGATGGGGAGGGATATCTGAAACCCGGGTATTCCCATGCGTTCGTCGTTTCCGCGGAAGGCGGATTTCCGCGTCAGCTGACTTTCGGTGCGTTCAACGAAGAAGGGCCGGTGTCGTGGACGCCCGATGGCCGATATGTCCTTTTGAGTGGCAACCGGATGGAAGGCTGGCAACGCGATCCGGTCAATTCAGAGATTTATCAGGTCTCCGTAGCGGACGCGCTGGTGATACCGCTTACCCGCCGTGTGGGTCCCGACCGGGCGCCGCGCGTGTCACCCGATGGTAAGAAGATAGCGTACCTCGGTTACGATGATCGCCTGCTTGGATATCAGAACGTCCGTCTCTATGTCATGGACCGGGACGGACGCAATTCTCGCTCGATCAGCGATCAACTCGATCGGTCGATCGATGACGCGCAGTGGGCAGCCGACGGTCGCAGTCTTTACGTGCAGTACACGGATAAAGCGGTGACGCGAGTTGGTCGTCTGATGCTCGATGGTCGGTTGCAACAGGTCGCGGAGGGGCTTGCCGGGCCAGGCTTGGACCGGCCCTACAGCGGAGGAGCGTTCACGGTCTCCGCCAACGGCAGTGTCGCGTTTACGGGTGGAGCTGCGGATCATCCACCGGACCTGTCGATTGCGCGCGGCACGCGCTCGACACGCTTGACGCGACTCAACGATGACTTGTTTGCCATCAGAAAGCTCGGGTCTGTCGAGCCGCTGGCGGTGAGCTCCTCGGTGGACAAGCGTCCCATCGACTCCTGGCTGGTGACCCCGCCCAACTTTGACGCGGGCAAGAAGTATCCGTTGATTCTCGAGATCCACGGTGGCCCGTATGCGAGCTATGGTCCGGTCTTTTCGACGGACGATCAGTTGTATGCCGCCGCGGGATACATGGTGCTTTATGCCAACCCGCGTGGCTCGACCTCGTACGGGGAGGAGTTTGCGAACTTCATCCAGCACGACTACCCGAGCCACGACTATGACGATCTCATGAGTGCCGTAGACGCGGCGATCGCCAAGGGCTCGGTCAATCCGGATCAGCTGTATGTGACTGGAGGCTCCGGGGGTGGCGTGCTGACGGCCTGGATTGTGGGCCGGACGCATCGATTCCGCGCCGCAGCCACGCAGAAGCCTGTGATCAATTGGGGAAGTTTCGCCTTGACCACGGACATCGCGACGTACGTCCCGAAGTATTGGTTCGGCAAGCTACCCTGGGAAGACCCGGAGGGCTATTGGAAGCACTCTCCGCTGTCTCTCGTGGGGAACGTCACTACGCCGACTCTGGTAGTTGTTGGGGGAGAGGATTACCGTACGCCGGTGAGCGACTCGGAGCAGTACTACGAGGCGCTTCAGCTTCGTGGCGTGCCTACGGCGCTCGTGAAGGTCCCGGGAGCATCTCATGGTGGGCTTGCGGCGCGGCCCTCGCAGTCCGCGGCCAAGGCGAGTGCGATTCTGGCCTGGTTCGACCGATACCGGCAGGCAGCGCATCCGAGCCAGCAAGCGGCCGCCACGGGGGGCTCTCCCTCTTCCGGCAAGTAGCGCGTGCTGTAAACGTTTGCGAATAATGGGTTCCGGCGCCAACATCGCGCCGGGAATTCCCTCAGGTCTGCCGATCCGGAGCCGTTATGGCGATCAAATTGACGGTGAACAATCAGCCCCAGGAGCTCGATGTAGACCCGCAGATGCCCCTTTTGTGGGCAATCCGCGATCATCTGAAGCTCACGGGTACCAAGTTTGGCTGTGGCATGGCGCTCTGCGGAGCATGCACGGTCCACATCGACGGTCAGCCAACCCGCTCCTGCGTGACGCCGATTTCCGCAGTAGCAGGTAAGAGCGTCACGACGATCGAAGGGTTGTCTACGCCGGCGGGCAAGGCGGTGCAGACCGCCTGGGTCGGACTCGACGTACCGCAGTGTGGCTACTGCCAGAGCGGGCAGATCATGTCCGCTTCGGCGTTGCTCGCCGGTAATGCCAAGCCGACCGATGCGGATATCGATGCCGCGATGTCGGGCAACATCTGCCGTTGCGCCACTTACACGCGGATTCGGGCAGCTATCCATCAAGCGGCAGACTCGCTGCCGGCTTCGCAGGGCAAGAGCTGAGGCAGAAAGAGGAATCCCACCATGGACTTACGCAATATCGAAGACTCACTGGCGGCATGGCCGCCCCTGGCGCGACTGGGCGTAACCCGTCGGGATTTCCTGCGCTTTACGACGATCGCGGGCTCCGGGTTGACCCTCGGCGCGACATTTGCGGCGGCGGCGGCGAAGAACTCGGCACTCACCGTGTTGGGAGTCGAAGGTAAGCCGGGGGATTACTCCACGCCTTTTGTACGGATCGACCCCGACAACACGGTCACGGTGATCTGTAAGCACGTCGAGGCCGGTCAGGGCGTTTGGACAGGACTGCCCGCCGTGGTGGCTGAGGAGCTCGATGCATCCTGGAGCCAGATGCGGGCAGAGAGCTCGCCTGCAAAGGTGCCCACGTACGGTAATTTTGCATTCGGTCCGAAGGGACAGGTGCAGGGTACCGGGGGCTCGACCTCCATGGCCAACTCCTGGGACCAACTGCGCCATGCCGGTGCCTACGCCCGTGCGATGTTGGTTCAGGCCGCTGCGAATCGTTGGAAAGTACCCGCCGCCGAGATCACCGTCAGCGACGGTGTCGTGTCGCACAGTTCCGGCAGGAAAGCCACGTTTGGAGAGCTTGCCGCGGCGGCGGGAAAGCTTCCGCTGCCCGCCGAGGTCAAACTCAAGGATCCCAGCCAATTCAAGCTCATTGGCCGCGAGCAGAAGCTGCCGCGGCTCGACAGTCATTCAAAGTCCACCGGCACGCAGCAATTCGCCATTGATGTGATGCTGCCCGACATGATGACTGCGGTCGTGCTGCGGCCACCCCGCTTCGGTGCGAAGGTGCAGTCGATCGATTCGGCAGCCGCGAAGGCGGTCGCGGGTGTGGTGGATGTTGTGCAGATTCCGCGCGGTGTTGCGGTTGTGGCCCGCGATACGTGGGCGGCAAAGAAAGGACGCGAGGCCTTAAAGGTCTCGTGGGATGAGGCTGACGCCGAGAAGCGCGGAACTGATGCGATCTTCAAAGAATACCGGCAGATGAGTGGCGGTGCTGAGGCAGTCAAGGTTGAGAGCCGCGGTGATGTGGACGCTGCCCTGAAGAACGCTGCGAAGGTGATCGACGCGGAGTTCGAATTCCCCTATCTGGCGCATGCTCCCATGGAACCGTTGACGGCTGTTGCCCGGCTGAGCGCTGACAAGTGCGAAATTTGGGCTGGATGTCAGTTCCATACCATCGATCAGGCAAATGCAGCGCAGGTTGCGGGGCTCAAGCTCGAACAGGTGTTCATCAACACTCTGGCGGCGGGCGGGACGTTCGGGCGGCGCGCCAATGCGGAGTCGGATTACATTGTCGAGGCCGTTTCCATCGCGAAGGCGACGGGTGGCAAGTACCCGGTGAAGGTGATCTGGACCCGGGAAGATGACATCACGGGCGGCCGTTACCGGCCGGCAACGTATCACCACGTCACTGCGGGCCTGAGCCAGGACGGCAAACTGATTGCGGTGAAGCAGCACGTGGTAAATCAGTCGATCATGGCGGGCACTCCCATGGCCGGCATGATCAAAGACGGCGTCGATCCGACCTCGGTGGAGGGCGGTACCGCCGAGCAGTACGAAGTCGCAAACGCTCATGTGACGTGGACCCAGGCAAAAGTGGGCGTGCCCATTCTCTGGTGGCGATCCGTGGGACATACGCACACTGCGTTCGTCAAGGAAGTCCTCATCGATGAGCTGGCGCAGGCGGCCGGCAAGGATCCTGTGGCGTATCGACTGGCGCTGTTGGAGAAAAATCCCCGCCAGGCGGGCGTGCTCAAGCTGGTAGCGCAGAAGGCGGGTTGGGATAAGCCCTTTCCCAACGGACAAGCCGGCCCCAATGGTGGACGCCGCGGGCGCGGAATCGCGATTCACCAATCTTTCAACTCTGTCGTCGCACACGTCGTTGAAGTAACGGTGAATGATGGCACGATCAAGGTGGATCGGGTCGTAACCGCGGTGGATTGCGGTATCGCGGTGACCCCGGATGTGGTTCGCGCACAAATGCAGAGTTGCATAGGTTACGGCCTGTCCGCAGCCCTGTACGGCAAGATCTCGCTCACCGATGGTCGTGTTGACCAGACCAACTTCCACCAGTACCGGGTGTTGCGCTTGAACGAGATGCCGCGGGCAATCGAGATTCACATCGTGCCATCGACGAATCCGCCGACGGGCGTCGGCGAGCCTGGTACGCCGCCGATTGCGCCGGCTGTCGCCAACGCTGTGCGAGCGGCGACCGGCCTCAAGCTGCACAAGCTGCCGTTTGATCTGGCGGCAGCCAAGGCGACGAAGACCTGAGCGGCAGTGACAGGCTGTTATACGGCCTGATCCGGCCGTGGCTGTTCAGTCTCGACCCGCACCGGGCGCAGGCAGTTGCGCTCGCCGCCTTGCGGCTGCGGAATCTGTTTGCGCGGGACGAGTTGGAGCGATTTGTCGCTGCTGGTGGAGCGGCAGCCGCAGGTGGCGCGGCGACCCGAAGTCCCGGCGTCGATCTCATGGGGCTGCACTTCCCCAATCTCGTTGGATTGGCGGCTGGGTTCGACAAGGACGCACGCGACATCGACTCGCTCGGGCGCCTGGGCTTTGGCTTCATCGAAGTGGGGACCGTCACGCCGCGGCCGCAGCCGGGCAACCCTCGACCCAATCTTTTCCGTCTGGCGGTGGACGAGGCGCTGATCAATCGGTTGGGATTCAACAATGAGGGCGCCGCCGTCGTTGCGCACCGGTTGCAAGCGCGCCGCTACAGGGGTATCTGCGGAGTCAACATCGGCAAAAACTTCGACACGCCGCTGGAGGATTCCGTGAAGGACTATGCGGCATGCCTGCGGACTGTCTACGGTGTTGCCGATTACGTGACGATCAATGTCTCATCGCCCAACACGCCAGGGCTGCGAGGCTTGCAGGAACCGGATGCATTGCGGCCCCTCCTGGCGGAGCTTGCGAATCTGCGTGAGCAATTACAGCCGGTGCACGCCAAAAGGGTGCCGCTGCTGGTGAAGCTGTCGCCGGACTTGAGCGCTGAGCAGGTGGCATTGCTCGCGCGGGAGCTGGTTGAGATGCCGGTGGATGGAATCGTAGCCACCAACACGACGGTTTCACGGCCGCCTGGGCTGAAAACGGCGGCCGCGGTAGAGGCTGGGGGCTTGAGTGGGCGTCCGCTGCATGCTCGCAGTGTCGCGGTGCTGCGTGCTCTGCGGACAGCGCTGGGCGCGAATTTCCCCATTGTTGGAGTGGGGGGTATCGTGTCGCGCGAACAGGGCATCGAAACCCGGGCGGCTGGCGCCGATCTGCTGCAACTTTACACCGGACTGATCTACGGGGGCCCCGCGCTCGTCGCTGAGTTGCTCGAAATGTTGGAGCCGAAGATCTCGCCCTGAGCTGCGAACACGCGGGTTTCCCCGGTTTCCAGGACTTGGAACGCGGTCGGCGCGACACCATGCCGTTCACGTGCAGCCGCAAGCTCGAGTGGTGGATCGTCGATTCCCTCATCCGTGAGCTGAAAGCACCCGAAGTGCGTGCCAATTGAAATCTTAGGGTCGAGGTCGAGATGCGCGCGGACCGCATCTTCAGGATTCATGTGCTGGTCGCGCATGAACCAGCGTGGCTCGTAGGCGCCGATGGGCAGAAGCGCCAGATCGACGCGGCCGAATCGTTCGCGCACCTCGCGAAAATGCCCACCGTAGCCCGTGTCACCGGCAAAATAGACCTGTCTGCCACCGGCGCCGACAATGAATCCACCCCATAGGGTGCGATTGCGGTTGCGCGCCGAGCGGTTCGACCAATGTTGTGCCGGTGTCAGGGTTATTTCCGCTGTAGCCGGTGACTGAGACTCGCCATCTTCGCTCGTTGCCGCAAGCTCGATGGTCTGCCACCAATCCAGGTCATGCGCCGCGCGGATCCCAAATTGCTCCAGAAATGCGCGGTTTCCGAGACTCGTCACGAACTGCGGTGAGTGTGTCTGCTGCAGACGCAGGAGCGTCTCGATATCCAGATGGTCATAGTGATTATGTGTCACGAGCACCACGTGAACAGGTGGCAGATCCTCGAAGGGGAGGCCGGGTTCGCGCACGCGCCGGGGACCCACGTTGCGAAACGGACTGACACGCTGCGAGTACACGGGATCAGTCAATAGGTTGAGGCCCTGGAACTGCAGCAGAAAGGTAATGTGGTTGATAAATGTCAGCGCAACCTGGCCGCGCGCGAGGTGCGTGGGCAAGGTGGGATGGGCGCTGTTTGGCACCCATTCGGGCCACAGCTTGCGTTGGCGGGTCCTCTGCCATCGCAGGAAATCCCTGAATGAGCGGCCGGTCTTCGCATCGGGGTTGAAAAACCGGTAGCCATCGAAGTGGTCGGAGGGTGGCCCGTTGTAGCCGGGTCCGCCGCGAAGCGAGCGCAATACGTCGCGGATACGCCAGCGGCGCGGCGCGTTTGCGATAGTGGGGCGAGCGGGGGCGTCCATGGGAATATCATGGCAGCCTGGAGGGCTCGAATGAATACGACCAATGAATCGCAACCCCGGCGCGCCGTGTGCGTCTACTGTGCGTCGAGCCAGACTTCTCATCCCGAGTATCGGGAGGCCGCGTTCCGACTGGGAGTGGTTCTCGCGGAGCAGGAGCTGGAGGTGGTGTACGGCGGAGGCGCCAGGGGGTCGATGGGCGCGCTCGCAGACGGAGCCTTGAGCAGAGGCGGGCGGGTTGTCGGCGTCCTGCCGAAGTTTATGGCGGATCTCGAGTGGGGGCATCCAGGGCTTACCCAGCTGGAGCTCGTGGAGGATATGCGGGTCCGCAAACACATGATGCTGACTCGCAGTCAGGGCGCAATTGCGCTGCCTGGCGGCTGCGGCACCCTCGAGGAGTTGCTCGAGGCGATCACGTTGAAGCGGCTGGGCCTTTACCTGAATCCCATCCTGTTGATCAACACACGGGGATTTTTTGATCCGCTGCTCGACCTGCTGGCGCGCGCGATTGAAGAACGATTCATGGACCAGCGGCATGCTCGCATGTGGGAGGTCGTTGCGCAGCCTGAGGACGTGCCGGGAGCGTTGGACAGGGCAGCGAAATGGGGTGCTGAGGCGCGCAGCTTCGCTGCGTTGTGAGCGTTGGTGGAAACGAGGAACGCGACCGAAATCCGGTTCGTTGACGTTGGTGTCAGTGGTTTGCTCGACTCGGGGCCGCCTCGACACACCATCACGGGCTCGCGCATCGCGCGGCCGGATCTGGAGCAACAGGAGCCACCGGTCCTCGCCTTGGCGGCAGAGACCGGTGGCAACTTCGCGTCGGCGACGTCCCTGGATTTTCCAGGGATCATCGGCCGTACTTACCTGCTGTCAGTCAACCTTCATTTCTGAAGCCCGCGCAGCTTGTCGGTGACCTGACGTCCGTAGTCCGGATCAGCCTTCGCAAAGTGCTGCAGCTGCCTTTCGATAATGTGCGGGGCGATGCCATGGAGCGCGCGCGCAATGTTGGTCGTGAGCCGGTCCTTTTCGGCCGCTGGAATCAGCCGGAACAGCGCCCCAGCCTGTGAGTAGTAGTCCTCGTCCACCCGGTGGTCATACTTGTCCGCCGGCTCCGCGGGCAACGGCAAGGGTGGCTCCCGGTATGCGGGGTTCTGCGTAGGAGCAGCGGCGATCGTGCTCGGATCGTAGTTGTGGGCCGCTCCGAAGTTGCCATTGAAGCTCATGGCGCCATCGCGCTGGTGATGATGTACCGGGCACTTGGCCGCATTCACCGGCAGGTACTGGTGATTCGTGCCAACCCGGTACAACTGGGCATCGTGGTAGGCGAACAACCGGCCCTGGAGCATCTTGTCGGGCGAGAATCCCAGGCCTGGCACGACGTTGGCCGGCGAAAAGGCGGCTTGCTCGACCTCCGCGTGATAGTTGACGGGGTTGCGATTGAGCTCGAGCACGCCGACTGGGATGCGCGGGTAGTCCTTGTGCGGCCAGACCTTCGTGAGGTCGAACGGATTGATGTGATAGCGCGCCGCGTCCTCCTCGTGCATGATCTGCACGAACACATTCCAGCGCGGGAAGTTGCCCGCGGCGATTGCGTTGAACAGATCGCGCTGGGCGTGATCGGGGTCGGTTCCTGCCAGGCGCGCGGCCTCTTCGGGCAGCAGATTGCGAATTCCCTGCTGGGTTTTCAGGTGCCATTTGCACCAGACGCGCTTGCCCGCGGAGTTGATCATGCTGTAGGTGTGACTTCCGAAACCGTCCATATGCCGGTAACCATCGGGCGTACCGCGATCCGAGAACAGCATGGTGACCTGGTGAAGGGACTCGGGATTCAGACTCCAGAAATCCCACATCATCGCGGCAGACTTCATGTTGTCCTGCGGATTGCGCTTTTGCGTGTGCACGAAGTCGGGGAACTTGATCGGGTCCCGGATGAAAAACATCGGGGTGTTGTTGCCAACGAGATCCCAGTTGCCCTCCTCGGTATAGAACTTGATTGCGAAGCCGCGCGGATCGCGTTCGGTGTCCGCTGAGCCCTTCTCGCCACCCACGGTGGAGAAGCGCACGAACACTTCCGTCGCCTTGCCAACTTTCGCCAGTAGCCTCGCTTTTGAGAACTTCGTGAGGTCGTGGGTCACGGTGAACGTGCCGTAGGCACCTGAGCCCTTTGCATGTACAACCCGCTCGGGGATGCGCTCGCGGTTGAAGTGCTGCAGCTTTTCGATCAGGTGTACGTCCTGCAGCAGCGCCGGCCCGCGGCGGCCGGCTGTGAGCGTGTTCTGGTTATCGGCGACGGGGATGCCCGAGGCGGTGGTGAGTGTGGGGTTCGTCATCGTGTGTCCCTGTGGTGCCTTGTGATGGTGTGGGGAGTGTGGGGTGAAGCGGGGCAGTGATCCAATCGATTGATTCTGCGGTTTCGATAGATGGCGCAAATCGGTGGCGGACTGCTTCAAGGGTCAAGGGCACTGCTTCAAGGGCACTGCTTCAAGGACACTGGTTCAGGGACACTGGTTCAGGGAAGAGAGCATCGCGGGCTGCCTGCGGCGCTCGGCCATCTGCGGCGCGCGGCTATCTGCGGCGGGGCAGGTGCGCCCGCTCGGCCCTTTGCCAGAATTTGTCTGGATTGCCGCATTTTGCTGCCAAGCCGGTGTAGTACGGTCCGCGACGGGTTGGGGTGAATGGATGCAGGAGCGATATGAATTTACGTATGAGTCGTCGTCGGGTTTTGGTTGGCGCGGCTGCGTTGGCTTGTGGACGGGGGGCTGTCGGCTCCGCGAGCGCAAGGGATGCCGCAGATCGGATCGCCGCGCTCGAGCAGCGCAACGGTGGCAGGTTGGGGGTATTTGCGGTGGACACCGCGACAGGGCGGCGGCTGGAGCATCGTGGCGGTGAGCGATTCCCGATGTGCAGCACGTTCAAGTTCCTGGCGGCGGCTGCGATTCTCCAGCGCGTCGATCGCGGTGCAGATCATCTTGACCGACAGATCGAATACGGCGAGGCCGATCTGTTGGAATATGCACCCGTGAGCAAGGATCACGTCAAGGAAGGCAGGATGGTGCTCGCGGATGTTTGCTCAGCGGCCGTTGAGTGGAGCGATAACACTGCAGCAAATCTGCTGCTGAAGATTTTGGGTGGGCCACAGGGTCTGACCGTTTTCATCAGGACACTAGGCGACACTGTTACGCGCCTCGACCGTAACGAGCCGGCGCTCAACGTTGTTGGTCCAGGCGAAGTGCATGACACGAGCAGCCCGGCGGCCATGGTTCGTTCATTGAATACTGTGCTCTTCGGTCAGGTTCTTTCGCCTGACTCGCGGGCACGGCTGGAGGGATGGATGCTCGCTGCGAAAGTGGGTGAAAAGCGGCTTCCTGCCGGGCTGCCGCCAGGATGGCGGATCGCCCATAAAACCGGTACCTGGTCGAATCAGACGAACGACGTCGGTGTCGTTTGGGCTCCCAATCGAGCGCCAATTGTCGTCGCTGCGCTTTACACACGTGGTGATACACCGCAGGAACAGCGTGAGGGTGTGCTGCGGGATGTAGGACGCATCGTTGCTGCGGGGTTCTGAGACGTAGTTCTCTACGTGGCGGCGCCTCTGTTTAGAGGCGTCGCTGGCATGCTTTTAGCAAGAAAAAAAGACGTCAGGCACTAGTCTGTCTGATGTACATAGTCCACAATGCCGCCTTGTCCTTGGGTTGTTTCGAGTTGGATTCGAAGCGAGGTCACGGTGGAATATGAATTCTCCCTCAGTGGTCGATCCGGAGCGCTTTCTTGGCTCCGTCCAATGGCGGCAGTTTGATATGGACGAGCAGATGCAAGTGCAGCTCGCGCGATTGGAGTCTGATGTTGGTCACATCAACAGGGAAGTTGCGGATATCAAAGTGGATCTGCGTCGCACGAACGACAAGATCGATGCGACGAATCTGCGGTTTGATGTGTTGCGCGATAAGGTCGAGCAGGGCTTCCGCGACGTACATACTCGCATCGGTGGAGTGCAGGAGAACCTGAGCGCAAAGATCGATGGAGTACAGGAGAAGCTGAACGCAAAGATCGATGGTGTGCAGGAGAACCTGAGCGCAAAGATCGATGGAGTGCAGGAGAAGCTGAACGCAAAGATCGATGGTGTGCAGGAGAGCCTGAACGCAAAGATCGATGGAGTACAGGAGAAGCTGAGCGCAAAGATCGATGGAGTGCAGGAGAAGCTGAACGCAAAGATCGATGTTGTGCAGGAGAGCCTGAGCGCAAAGATCGATGGAGTGCAGGAGAAGCTGAATGCAAAGAGCGATGGAGTGCAGGAGAAGCTGAACGCAAACATCCATGGTGTGCAGGAGAAGCTGAGCGCAGCGATTGAGGGCTTGCGACAGGACGTCGCCTCAGCCAAGGTCTGGGCTATGGGGTTGTACTTCGCTCTGTCTGCCAGTCTGCTTTTCGTGATGGCGAAGGGGTTTCACTGGCTGTAGCCAGCGGGGCAGCTGACGCTTGTTCGCGCTACGGCCAGATCGACTTGAGTGTCGTAACCGATTCCGGGGAGAGGGACAGGGGTGGCAGGCTGATCGAGCCTGCCCGTAATTTGTCCTGCCCGGCGCGGTCGCCCATTTCCTTGTACATGGTTTGCGCCATCAGATGTGAGTTATGTTGGTCGTGGCCGAGCGCATGGACGAGCTCGTGACCTGCGATGACCTGCAGGACTCCCGGCCCGGCATTCCGCAGGCCTGACGGTGTGTTAATTTTTACGCTGACGGGCAACCTGACTTCGGCGCGCAGCATTGCGCCGCTGGAGTTGAACTCGGAAGTCGTTCGGCCATGCACGGCACTGCCCTGAATGCTGGGATCGGTCCTCACGCAGATGACGGGGCTCGAAGCGCCGTTGGTTTCCAGGACGACATTGATGTGCCTGGCGTGAAAAACGGAGTTGAGTTGTAGCACTGCCTGGCGGCAGGCAGCCGCCCAGTCTGCGGCAAGGCCGCCTATTTTCACGCTCACGCGGGCCATCGTGTTCCTCGAAATGGCAGTGTTGGTTGCGATCGCAACATTGCAGGGCGCTGCGAGCGGCTTCGGTGTCAAATCTAGCGCGCTTGCGCCAGGCGAGTAACCGGCAGCCGCGTTGGGCGCGCAATCTTCTTGTTCCCGGAAGTGTCCCTATGCAGCCGTTGGCAGGTGCGCCGCGCGGCGCATGCGGTACCGAGGGTTGGTGGTGCCACCCCGTTGCTGGCACAATGCGGCACAAATTCAAAAAGTGGGGGTTTCCGTGGAAGCAACACTAACCGATCGGCCTGCCGTCCGCGCCGATACCCGACGCTTCCATCTGTGGATGGCGGCCGTATTTGTGCTCGTCGCGTTTGGCGGCTTTACGCCTACCTATTGGGCAAAATTGGCCGGGGGTACCTTCCACGCGCCGCCGATTGTGCATGTGCACGGTTTCCTGCTCTTTTCCTGGACACTGTTCTACCTGGTCCAAACGGCATGGGTTGCATCCGGGCGGACCCCCACCCACCGGGCATGGGGCCTTGCAGGCATCTCACTGTTCAGCGTCCTGATCTGCGCCATTATCGCAACCCGGATTACGATGCTGCGGGCGGATGATGCCCGGGGCCTGGGCGAGGCGAGCCTGCGCTTTTCCGCCGTGGTGTTTGTTGCCTTGCCTGTCATGATTGGCCTGTTCGCTGCGGCTATTGCCAACGTGCGCAAGCCAGAAATACACAAGCGGCTGATGCTCGTTCTGATGGCGAGCATGATGACTCCGGCGATCGCGCGGATTTTCCTGACCTATCTGGCTCCCGCGGGTGCCGCGGATGGCCCGCCGCCGCCGTTCGTGTCGATTCCGCCTGGAATGGTTGCCACTTTGCTGATCGTCGTGGCCATCGTGTATGACTGGCGTACTCGGGGCCGTCCCCACAAGGCTTACATCTACGGCGGCTTGATCGTCGTGTCCGAACTCTTTCTCGCGGTTGCCGTGGCGGGTACTCAGACCTGGATGAATATCGCCAGATCGCTGGAGCACATCGCAGGCTGAATCTTCCTCGCTCTGCCCTGGGCCCAGGCGTCCGATTGCGGCAAGCGCCGCGAGCGGCCGTCACCAGCCGCTTGCGCTGCTCGACATATTTCGATCGTTGCCCGATCAGGCAAGCGTAACGCTCAGCACTGCGGGCGAGCGAATGTCCATAAGGCGGGGCGAGCCGGTCGCCGACTCGCGGTGGCCCGTGGCAAGACGAGATCTGGCGGCGCGAGGCGCGCCGGAACGGGCCATGCGCGCAGTGTTGTTTCGGTTTGAATGATCGAGCAGCGTCCCGATAAACAAGAACAGGTCCGCCTCCCGCCAGCGTGCTTGTCATGACCGCCAGCGCAACGAATTCTCCCGCGGCACCAACCTGTAGCGCGTCCATCGCGCCGTGATACCGCCTCGATCAACGCCTTGGAGCGTGCTATCTCCAACGTGCAGTAATCACTTCCGCAATCGCTTTATGCGGCGCGCGAATTCTCGCCCGGCCACACGCTATTCCCCCGGTTTCCCAATCTCGATTCTTCAGCACCATGGCCGTCCTCGTGGCTATACCACTGCCGTACCTCATCCTGAGCAGGCCTGGCGCGTTGCGCTGTAGCTCATTTGTAAGCACGTCGCCGGTTGTGTGGGCCGCTATGTCGGCTGCCGGCGGGCTGCCGATACAGTTGACTACAAACAGCTACAGATGCGGATAGCGGGCTGCCGCCCGTTCTGAGAGTATCGAGTGTTCGGGTAATTCCATCGTAACGCTACGGAGAGACGACTCGTGGGCTGGAGGGGAATCGGTCAAATCGCGGCGCTTTTCCCTCTTCTGGTTGGGGCGGGCGTGGCGTTTGCCGAAGATGACTGTGCGGCTCCATCGGATGAGTGTGTGGCCGTGGGACGCTGGAACCTAAGTGTGGCGGTGGGCGCCGGTATTCGAACCAATCCCGTCATTCATGGCCAGGATATTCCGCTGGTGGTCGTGCCGCAGTTCAGCTACTACGGCAAGCGATTCTTCATCGACAATCTGGATCCGGGGGTTACGCTTTTCGAAGGCGAGACGAACACGCTCAGCCTCATTGCGAGCCCGGGCTACGACCGGGTCTTCTTTTATCGCAGCGACCTGCAGAATTTCTTTCTCGGCAATCTCACCCCCGCCGGGGGGACGCAATCCAGCTACACCGCCAATCCGCAGGGACGGCGGGAAATACCCGCGCGCCCCCGTAAGGTCACCTACCTGGCTGGGCCCGAGTGGACGTTCAAATATGCGGGAATCACGGGCCAGTTCGATTATCTGCACGAGATCACGGGCCGCAATCACGGCGATGAGATCCGCGCGGCGATCGGGATTCCCCTGGGACAGATGGGGGGTTCCTGGAGCGCGAATGTGGGAGTTACCTGGAAGAGCGCGGGTATCGTCAATTATTATTATGGGGGCCCGGATTTCTACGAGGCGGGCTGGGCTTTGAATCCATTCGCAAAACTAGGGTATTCCCGACCACTGAGCCGCAAATGGAGGCTCGAGGCGTTCGTGCACTGCGAGCACCTGGGCAATGGCATCGCCGACAGCCCGATCGTTCGCAATCACTTCGTGACCACAGCTTTCGTTGGTGCTACTTACGTGATCCACAAATAAGGCTTCGTGCATCATGCGTCACGGAGGGGCAATTACCTTGACCAGGATCCCAGGGACCGGGCGCTGCGTGGCGCGTTTGTTTGCGCTTCTGGGCCTGTGGATGGCGCCGGTGGCGCATTCGGCATTGGGCCCTTCGGAAGGCAATATCAAGCTGCAGATCAGTCCGCGCATTTGCACCCTGACCGGAAAGGACACGCAATGCGAAACACCTGTGCACGCACAGTGGCGATCTTCCCACGAGGAGTCTTTGTGTCTGGTGATCGTGGCGCGCCCGGACGTGAAGCGCTGCTGGGAGCATTACGCGGAAGGCATTTACACGATTCAGCTGACATTCGCCGAGGACCTGACATTTGAGCTGCGCGACATGTCGCTAGAGCACGTGCTGGCTTCCGAGGTGCTGCGTGTCATCCGGGAGGCCATCCGCTACCGCCACAAGCGCCGCCAGCCTTGGAACATTTTTGATTAGTCATTCAGAGCCGGCCTGGCACATGAACACGCTTCCCGTTCATTCGGTTCTGTTGGTGGAGGACGATCTTCGCCTCGCGGACCTGGTGAGTCGATATCTCGAGACGCAGGGATTTCGGATGAGCATCGTCAGCCGCGGCGATGAAGTCGTGGATCTCGTACAGCGCGACAACCCGGACCTGGTCATCCTGGACCTGGGCCTGCCCGGGGAGGATGGGCTCACGATATGCAGACGCTTGCGTCCCGCATACACCAACCCGATTCTGATACTGACCGCACGCGACAACGACATCGATCACGTGTTAGGTCTGGAACTGGGTGCGGACGACTATGTAATCAAGCCCGTGGAGCCGAGAGTGCTCCTCGCGAGAATTGGCGCACTTCTCAGGCGCAGCAAGCCTCCAGTCCCAGCATCGGGCAAGACGCTGGCGTTCGGCCGCCTGCTGATCAACGTAGTGTCCCGGGCGGTCAAATGGGATGGCAAGTCCATAACATTGTCGCGAAATGAATTCGATCTGCTGGTGCACCTGGCGAGTCATGCCGGTGAGATTCAGTCGCGGGAGATGCTCTTCAAAAGCCTCTACAACCGCGACTATGACGGCCTCGACCGGATGCTGGATATCCGTATCTCGCGCCTGAGGAAGAAGCTCGGCGACGATGCTGAGAACCCGGAGCGCATCAAAACCATCTGGGGGCAGGGATATCTGTTCGTGCCGGATGCATGGTGAGCCATGGCACGTCACTTTCTCGGTCTATATCTGCTCATCGCCGCAACGTTGGCTGTCGTAAGTTGGGGGCAGGACCGGCTGTTGCAATTCTACAGCGGTCCGGACGTATCCGAGGAGAGGTCCACAGCCGCGGTCGTCGCAGTGCTGGCCGATCGCCTGCGGGAAGCGCCGGCGGACAGTTGGAAATCGCGGGTCGCGGGCATTGCATCCCGGACCGGTCTCGATATGGAGCTGTTCGCCTCCGGTGACATCGCCGGCCCCGGGACCTTGCAGCGCCTGAGCCGCGGTGAGAATGCCTACATGCGCTCCTCAACGGGTGATTCCTGGGTGTTGAAGCGCATCGACGCGGATCACGTGCTGGCGCTCAAATCCCCGGAACCCGCCGGTCAGCGAGGGCTCCTCGAGTGGGGATTCACGCTGCTGTTCTATGCGGTGATAGCTCTTGTGCTCATGTTCTGGATCTGGCCACTCACACGCGATCTGCGTGTACTCGAAAGAGCCGCGGCCCAGTATGGGAACCGGAACTGGCGCTTCGCCGCCGAGATCAAGCCGCACTCACAGATTTATCGCCTGGCGGATACATTTCGCAAAATGGCTGCGCGCATCGATGGGCTGATCGCATCCCACAAGGACATGTCGAATGCCGTCTCCCATGAGATCAAGACGCCGCTGTCGCGCATGCAATTCGAGATTGAGCTGGCCCAGCAGGCCAGCAGCGTGGCAGAGGTCAAAGCCTCGCTGGCCAACATCAAGACGGATATCGATGCAATCAATGGCCTGGTGAAGGCGACCTTGGGCTACGCGATTCTGGAGCGTGCGGACATGGCGCTCAATCTCGCGGAACACAACTTCACCAGCCTGATTCCGGCCATCGTCGAATCGGTAAAGCACGGCACCCGCCCGGGCATTGCAATAGCAGCGCAGGTGCAAGGCAACGCCGATCACGTCATCTGCGATGTGCACCTGTTCGAGACTGTGCTCAAGAATCTGCTGTATAACGCCAGCCGATATGCGGCAAGCCGCATTAATGTGACATTCACTTCGCGGGCAGGTTTGAATGAGCTGCTGGTGGAGGATGACGGTCCAGGTATTCCGGAACAGGAGCGCGGCCGCGTATTCCAGTCATTCGTGCAGTTGGATCCCGCAGCGGGCAAGAAAGTGGGTTATGGGCTCGGGTTGGCGATCGTCAAGCGTGCTATCGAGTGGCACGGGGGGCAAGTGCAGATTGCCGGTTCGGAGCTTGGCGGCGCGCTCGTGCGTGCGAGCTGGCCGGTTGCGCCTGCCGATAATCGTTGATGCAACGGAAGGCAGGGCCGAGGCGATGGGCCGTTCCGCAGGCGAGCTGCCTTGATGGCGCCTGCTGCGCGGTAGCGCGCGTTTCGCCCGCCATGGTTGGCTGCGCACAGCAGTATCCCAAGAGCAATGGAACTTGATGTTTTCGGCAGTCTCAGCATGATGCGTTACCGCTGGATTCACCTGGAAGATACTGTGCGCTTTATTCTGATATCGCTGCTCGGATTGTTCGCGGCCCGCATCGCCTGCGCTGGGGAGCTTCGAAGTCTGGCAATGGATGCACGGTCGATCCTGGGCGCTGAGCAGGGTGTGTACGTTGAGGCCGCGGACGGCAAAGTGCTGCTGGCCCAGGCCGCCGCGCGGCCTGTGCACCCTGCGTCCGTTTCCAAGGTTCCTACTACACTGGCGCTGCTGCGCAAGTTGGGACCCGAGCATCGGTTCGTGACGACGTTTGCGACGGATGGCCGGGTCGTTGACGGCACGCTGCTGGGAGATCTGTTGGTCGACGGCGGCGGCGATCCCTCGCTGGTGGATGAGGATGCGCTGTTGGTAGCCGACCATTTGCGGGACTTGGGAATCACGCGCGTGGTCGGCGAGTTGCGATTGCGTGGGAGGCTCACTTTTGATTGGCAGAGTGATGAGGACGGGGGTCGCTTACGGCGCGCACTGGCTGGCTCGATATCACCTGGGGCCCTTGCAACAGTGCGCGCGTGGGAGCTCGAGAATGCGAATGGCTCGGCCCCGAGCCCGGGCGCGCTGCAGCCACAAGGGATACGGTTTGAGCCTAAAGCCGAGGCGAGCAGGGCCACTGCGGCCCGGGAAGGCAAGGAGCGGGCCTTGGTCATCCATCGCTCGCAGCCGCTACTGGCGCTGGCAAAGTCCCTGAACGACTATTCCAACAATATCTTCAAGCCGTTGGCGGATGAGGCAGGCGGCGCAGGGTCTGTGGAGAGTCTGGCACGCAGCGTTGTACCTCAGGCGATGCGCACCGAAATCACCCTCGGCGATGGGGCGGGCACAGATCCACGCAATCGCCTGAGTCCACGTGTCACTGTGAATCTGCTTCGGGCGCTGGACAAGGAATTGCACGTTACGGGCCACGCGTTGTACGACATTCTGCCGGTCGCCGGCATAGACGACGGCACGTTACGGCATCGGATGGACTCGCCTGAGGAAGTTGGTCGGGTGGTGGGAAAGACCGGCACCTTTGGCGACTATGGGGCCAGTGCGCTGGTTGGTGCCATTTCAACGAGTGATCAAGGGACTGTGTACTTTGCAATTCTCAATCATGGCGTTCCCGTGCCCGAGGCGCGGCGCAGGCAGGATCGGTTCATGCGCGCGCTCCTGGCGCATCTGCATAGCGTCCCCTGGAATTATCAGCGCGACGTGCGGCCGGCCATCGCGCGGGCGGAGGTCTTGAAGGCGCCCTGAGCGCGTGCGATTTCGTTTATGCTGTGTTGATTGTCTCCCCCCGCTTGTCCCAAAGGAATTGACATGCAGTTGCGCCCTCTTGTGTGCTCGATGGCATTGAGTCTGTTGATTGCGGTGCTTGGGTCCCCTGCGATTGCGGCGGACAAGGAGCAGGCACCGGCGGCAAAGGAAGATGGCAAGGGGGGTAGGGGGGCTGGGAAGGACGAGCAGCATCCTGCGCAGGACGATGAATTGAAACTGCCGCCATTTCCGGGGGACAAGACGGTCCATCAGAGCATTCAGCTGGGCGGCCGCACTCTAAATTACAACGCTACCGTGGGCTCGCTTCCCGTACTCGACGAGAAGGGCAAGACGGTGGCGGATGTTATGTTCATCGCATATACGGTTCCCGGTGCGGGCCGGCCTGTCACCTTTGCGTTGAATGGCGGCCCCGGTGCTTCATCGGTGTATCTGAATCTCGGTGCGATTGGCCCGAAGCGGGTGCAGTTCGGCGCCGATGGCGACAGTCCGTCCGATCCTGCGACCCCGAAGGACAACCCGGGCACGTGGCTGGACTTCACGGACATGGTCTTCATCGATCCGGTGGGAACCGGGTTCAGCCGCTCACGGGTCAAGGACGACGAAGCCAAGAAACGCTTCTACAACACCAAGGCCGATATCGAATATCTGTCGCGCGTCATATTCGACTGGCTGAACAAGAACGAGCGCCTGTCCTCGCGCAAGTACCTGGTTGGCGAGAGTTACGGCGGCTTCCGCGGCCCACGGATCACTTACTACCTGCAAACACGGCTGGGCGTCGCCATGAATGGAGTCGTGCTGGTGTCTCCTTATCTTGATCCCGGCGCCTACCTCGATCGCGAGCTTTCCCCATTGCCCTGGATGTTGACCCTGCCGACCATAGTGGCGGCGAACCTGGAGCGACAGGGCAAACTGACGGATGCCAAGATGGGCGAGGTCATCGAGTACACGCGCTCGGAATATGTTGCGGACCTTTTGAAGGGCCACTCCGACCCGCAGGCGCTCGATCGTATCGTCAAGCGCGTCACGGAACTCTCGGGGCTGGATCCTACCTTCGTCAGGCGCTCCGGAGGACGGCTGGAGACGCAGGCCTACCTGCGCGAAGTGTTCCGCTCCGAAGGCAAGCTGGGCAGCCGCTACGATTCCAATGTCACGGCTTGGGATCCGTTTCCTTTCTCACCCACGCAAATCAACAATGATCCGATTCTCGACAGCATCATTGCGCCCACCACGACCGCTGTCGTTGACTTCATCACGCGCGGCGCAGGCTGGAAGTACATTGGGCGCTATAACGCACTCAGCTACGAAGTCAACTCCGCATGGAACGATGGCGACGAAAAAGAAAAGGGCGAGGACGGCGATGGTGTTCAGCGCGGCTCTGTGAAGGAGCTGCGTGAGGCCGTGGCGGTGGACCCCAAGCTGAATGTCCTGATCGTGCACGGCTGGGGCGATCTGTCATGTCCGTTCATGGCATCTGTACTGATTGCCGACCAGATGCCTGTCATGGGTAAGCAGAATCGCGTGTGGGTGAAGGAGTACGCCGGTGGCCACATGTTCTACAGCCGCAGTGCCAGCCAACTTGCGCTGCGCGCGGATGCCATGCGGTTGTACGCCGAGCACTGAGCGGCCGCTGCCGTGTCATTGGTCGCCTTGGCGCAACGACATTTCTTCACGTTGAGGGGTGCTGTTTAAGGGGTGAGCGGCGGCCATGCGTTTCGCAAAGCGGGGTACCGGCATTGGGGCGGCCTGATGTACTATTGCCTTCTCAGGGACGCGTGTCTCCGATGGAGTTCATCGGCGCGGGTGTAGTTCAATGGTAGAACTGCAGCTTCCCAAGCTGCTAACGTGGGTTCGATTCCCATCACCCGCTCCATCCACCGGATGTCGTCCCTCCGGGTCCGTGTCAACAATTTACTGAGTTCATCGTTAGTCCCAGTCATGACATGCGCGGGCCGTGGGTGTGCACGCTCGCATGGGAGACTTTGATGAACAAGCCAACTATCGTCCGCAAGCCGCTGCTCGCCGGTGTATTGGCCGTTGTCGCCGCGTGCTCGGTGCCGAGCTTGTATGCATGTGAGCCGCAAGCCGCTGAGCCGGAGACTGCGGCCGGAGTTGCGACCAACGCCGGGGCTGGCGCCGATGCCGGGGCCGCGGTCGATTCCGGGCCTGCGGCCGACTCCGGGGCTGCGGCCGACTCCGGGGCTGCGGCCGACTCCGGGGCTGCGGCCAAGTCCGGCGCCGCGGCGCACGCTCCACTCGCATTGCCGCCGCCGCAAGAAATGGTAAGGCGCCTGCAAGCCAAGCTCTCGCTGTCCGCGGATCAGGCGACTGCGCTACTTCCGATCATTGCGAGCCGTCAAGAGAAGCTGAAGGCTGCCATGGCAGACACCGGGGCGCGGCGTATGAAGCGTCGGCGCGAGTTGCGGGACATCGTGGCCGAGAGCGATAAACGGATCAACGCGGTACTGACACCTGCGCAGCAGAAGCAATATGCCGAGATCGAGAAGCAGGTGCACGCGGAGTTGAAGCAACGAATGCAGGAGCGAAGCAACCAAGGCGCGCAGTAGCCGCCGTGAGGACCGCCACGCTACGGCCGTGAGGACCGCCACGCCACGGGCTGTCAGGACCGCCACGCCACGGTGATTCTGTTCCGGATCGCTTGCTTGGGTAACGCGACAACCGCAATGCCTTGCTGCGCATCCCAGTGTATCGGGCCCACATCGGACCCGTTCACGGTCAGCGATGACGGTCTGTCAGCCGTGTGGATGCGAAGCTCGTATGAGCGTGCCGGGACCTGGCCCTGAAACGTACCTTTGGCCGGCTCGATGACTAAATGATGGAGGCCATCGTTGCTCGTAGCATGTGTCATCGTCGTCAGTGAGTACTGGCTCTCGTTGTAGGCGAGCGAGACTCCGTCATCCTCGTAAAGCTGAAAACGGCCGTTTCCTGATCCGTAGACATCGAGGATGAGGGTGTCCAGCGGTTTCTGATCTGAGTAGTCGCTTACGGGCTGCTCGGGAATGATCGCGCCTTCGCGAACGAACACCGGCGTCTCATCGACTGCATAGTGCGCAGTAAAAGTGCTGCCGCCGCTGTGGTGTTTGCCGGTAAAGAAATCCATCCACTGGCCTGGTGGAAGGTAAATGGCTTGATCGCCGTTTGCGGCGAGCACAGGGGCGACCAGCATTTCGTCGCCGAAGAAGTATTCCCGGGAATGCCGGTAAGCCTCTTCCAGATTCGGGTAGTGCAGATAAAGCGGCCGCAGGATCGGTGTTGACTCCTTGTGCGCCTGCCACGTGTACGTATATAGGTATGGGATCAGCTGGGTGCGCAGAGCGAAGTACTTCTTCATCAACGCCACGCCCTCGTCGCCGTAAACCCACGGCAGCCGCATGTTGCCCTCCAGTGGATTGGCGTGCGCGCTATGCATCCGCAGGATTGGGCTGAAGGTGCCGAACTCGATCCAACGCGCATACAGGTCGTAATCGATCTTGGCGCCATGGAACCCGCCGATGTCATGACTGATGTAGGGAACCAGTACGTTACCGCCGCGGGCCGTGTACGCGACTTCGTAGGCGAGCACTGGCCATTGAGAATACGTATCGCCGGTGAAGAACGCCGGATAGCGTTCGCTCCCCCAGTCACCGTAACGGCCGAGGATGAAGCCACGCTTGCCGGTCTCATGCTGGGAATAGTCGTAGAACACTTTGTTGGTCCAAAGCTGCTTGTTCAGGCCAGGCATATCCACAGCACCGCTGCCGCCGTCAACCCACCAGATGTCCACGCCCTGCTGCATCAGCGGTTTGTGCAGCTCGCGCATGGAGATGTCGGCTTGCTCCTGATTTGATAAGTCGAAATAGATCCGCTTCGGTGGCTCGACGTTCCTGATCGCCATCGGCCCAAGGAGGGTTGCGTGCCCGTCGGCGCCGGGCTCTACGCGCAGGACAATCTCGTTCTGCCCGCCGGCCTTAACGTAGGGGGTCAGGTCCGTGTAGGTCAGGCGTTGCGGCCAGTGGGCCTGGCTATGCGTCGCTTCCCGCCCGTTGATGGATATCTGATAACTCTTTTTCACTTCGCCCAGATACAGATACAGGGCGTCCGGCAACTTTGCCGGTAGTTGAACCGATGCCCGATACCAGATGGTCCCGTCGGTACCGGTGGAAGACCTCCACAGCTTCGAAATATCCAGGTCGAACGAGGGTTTTGCGGGCAATGGACGGCCGAGGGCTTTCAAAACCGCAGGCGCATGGCTGTCATCGAACGATACGATGCTTTCCTCGGTGTTGGCATAACCCGGGTGGTCGTTGAGACTGAGTTTGATGCCCTGGCCGTGCAGCCAGCTGGAGAGCTGGTCGGGCTGCGGTATGAGCGGGCTCCAGTCATAGCCGCCGTCCCAGCCGTAGTTGTGCCAGGCAAAATCCAGCACCAGCACATCGAACGGAATGTGGCTCGTGCGCAGCCGCGAGACTTCCTCCTCGAGGTATTGCTGGTTGTAACGTTTGAACTCGGGTTGGTCCGACGCGGGCGTGCCGGGAAAATATTCGAAATTGAAATCCGTGATCCAGGGCCCGAGCACGTAGCGTGGGATCATCGGTACGGGTCCGCAAAGCTGCGCGTATTCGTTCAGTACCTTGCGGTAATCGCGGTTGTACGTGAAGAGATACCAGTCCTGGCCGGTGCGCTGCGAGCGCGGCTCTATCCATGTCCGCTGCGAGTTCCACACCGGTGTCTGGCTATCGTCGATGAACGCGTAACCATTGCGGCTCAGCAGCCCGGGCTTAGCCTCACCGAGCAGCACATCGATCCCTGGAATGAGGTCGTTGACGGGGCTTTGCAGATCCGTGCGGCTTTCGGGCAGGTTGTCTTTGCTGACGTTGTCCAGGGAATAGGTGAGTCCGCCGAGGTTCTGCGGGTCCACATCACCTGGGTGCCAGCTGTGTGTACCGCTGGTGGGGTCGCTCCAGGTTATCTCGAGGTTGGTCGCGGAAAACGGACCGGATCGCATCCGGTAACGCAACGTCATGGCACCGGTAGTGGCGATCAGCCAACCATCCTTCTGCATGGAATGGACCTGAACTGCGGGCCAGTCCCTCTTTTGTACGACCGCCGTTGGCGAATCGACAAATGCCGCGGAAGGTGAGTACTCCATCCGCACCAACGATGCTGTCAGGAACTCAAAGCGTGCATTTTCGCTGCGGATCGTGGGCGCGGAGGGTTTGGCGCAGGACGCCAGGAGTACCGGACCGATTCCGATAAGCAGCCACTTCGCGACGCTGGGGGCGGGGATGAAGTGAATCCGCATGCGGTGTCTCCCTGCTAGCTCACTCGAGCAGCCCGATCTTTTGCAACGCCTGCAAATATTCAATCACCAGCTCTTGTGGCACCGGGCCGTATTCGGTGCTCAGCGCGGCAGTGATCTGACTCGCCGAGCGGGTGCCATCGGCGAAGTTCAGGGCTTCGTAGGCGTATTCCTCGCCGGAGCCCCAGGAACCTTCGAAGGTCAACAGGCGTGGGCTAGGGATGCCAGCTGCT
>JBJMWM010000062.1:0-112529 GCA_045810105.1 Steroidobacteraceae bacterium
GACCCGTCCCTGGAGCTCAGATCCGGCCCGCCATTGCGCTGCGCATTCCATGCTTCGCGCAAGCCCAGGGTGGCCATCCTTGGCCACCCGCTCGCCGCATGCGGCGAGCCCATGGCGGGCGTTCGGCCCCTTCGGCTAAACGCAATCGCAAGCAGCCGTCCCTGGAGCTCAGATCCGGCCCGCCATTGCGCTGCGCATTCCATGCTTCGCGCAAGCCCAGGGTGGCCATCCTTGGCCACCCGCTCGCCGCATGCGGCGAGCCCATGGCGGGCGTTCGGCCCCTTCGGGGCCTCACCCATGGCACCGCAACCGTGCTTCGTGCACCATTCACGCCATGGGACGCATATTCGAAGTCAGAAAGCACACGATGTTCGCGCGGTGGAACCGTATGGCGAAGCAATTCGCCCGGATCGCCAAGGACATCACCATGGTGGTCAAGTCCGGCGGACCGGATCCGTCATCTAACCCCGCCCTGCGGCGAGTGATTCAAAACGCCCGCGCAGTCAACATGCCGAAGGACAAGGTCGAGGCGGCGATCAAGCGCGCCTCGGGTCGTGATGCTGCCAATTACCACGAGGTGATCTACGAGGGTTACGCCCCACATGGCGTGGCGTTGCTGGTCGAAACCGCGACCGACAATCCCACTCGAACCGTGGCCGGCGTCCGCAACATCATCACGAAGGGGGGCGGCAATCTCGCTACCAATGGAAGTGTCAGCTTCCTCTTCAAGAAGATGGGCGTCTTCCGTCTCAACCCCGCGGGTATTGATCAGGACGACCTCGAGTTGTACCTCATCGATCATGGGCTGGAAGAAATGGGCGAGAGCACGGGCGAAAAAGGCGAACCACAGCTCGTAATCCGCTGTGCCTTTGGAGACTTTGGCAAACTGCAGCTGGCACTCGAAGCCCGTGGCATCACACCCCTGTCAGCAGAACACGAATACGTCTGCACGGTGCCCACCGAGCTGCCGGAAGAACAAGCGACAGAAGTTCTGACGGTGATCGACAAGCTCGAACAGGACGATGATGTGCAGAAGGTGTTTCACACCCTCGCGTAATAGACCAACACGCCACTGGCTTGAGTCGGCTGGCGCCTCACGCCCCCAGTGATCGACACTGGTATCGCCCTGCAGCAATGTCGCCCCCGGGCCCGCTGTCGTCAATCAACAATCGGTGCAGCAGGCGAAGCCGCGGTTTGGCCCGCGGTCGCGCTCAATGTCCGCTGAAGTGCCGCAGGCTAGGCGCCTGCGGCAAATTTCAGCCGAATAAACAAGATGTCGGGCCTCCACGACAACGTGACGCCGCCAGGCAACGTTAGTTTGCGATGCGCAATTCAAGCGGTATGCTTGAGCCCGTGCACGAATACAGCTTTCAGCCCGCGCGCATAGCAGACGCCCGCCGCCTTGCGGTGATGTCACAGCAATTGGTGGAAGCCGGACTACGACCGGCTTGGTCGGCGTCGCGTATCACGTGGCACATGCGTCACCCCGAGAGCATCGTGCTCACCGCTCGCCACGGTGGCGCGACAGTGGGCTTCGCGATCATGCGTTATGGAGATGATGTCGCGCACCTGAATCTACTCGCAGTCGACCCAGCGCACAGACGCCGGGGTGTTGCACGAAAGCTCATGACTTGGCTCGAAGAGACCGCGCTCACGGCAGGCACCTTCATCATAGGACTCGAGTTGCGCGCGACGAATCAGGCGGCGTTCGCGTTCTACGCCGCGCTTGGCTATCGCGAGTTAGGACGTGTCTCGGGTTACTACCAAGGCATCGAGAGTGCGATCCGAATGGCGCGGGACGTGCGTACGGGCCGTGATGCAGTGCCCGGATTGAAGCAACCAGCTCCCTAGTCCGGCATCGGGGTGAGCTGCCCTAGCAACACATCCTCGAAACCAAAGTCACGCAGATCCCGGATTCGTTGCGGATACAGGATGCCGTCGAGGTGATCAACCTCGTGCTGAACCACCCGCGCATGGAATCCTTCCACGGTGCGATCGAGCGGCTCCCCATGAGCGTCAAATCCCCGATACCGCAAGCGCTGATAGCGCGGAACCAGGCCGCGCATTCCCGGCACCGACAGACACCCCTCCCATCCCTCTTCCGTTTCCTCGCCCAGAGGCGTGAGCTCAGGGTTGACCAGCACCGTGTACGGCACCGGTGAAACATGGGGATAACGCGGATTCTCCCGAATCTCAAAAATGACGACGCGCTGGCTCACACCAATCTGCGGAGCGGCAATTCCAGCCCCGCTCAGCGAGCGCATCGTCTCGTCCAGGTCAGCAATGAGCGCCTGAAGCTCCTCATCAAACCGCACCACCGGAGTTGCCACCTGCCGCAACACCGGATGCCCCATTTTCAATACGGGTCGAATCGCCATAGGGCAATTCTAGCGCATCAGAATGTGATCGGCCGGGCCAGGAACTCATCCGTGCCCAGCAGCATCTCGAATCCAACCCCTAGGCCCAGGCTGGCCTTGCGCTCCTGCCAACGAAAATCCTTCGGCCAGTCCACGCTCGTCCGAACCTCCATGATCAGCCAGCGGCGCAGAAAGCACTGGCGGTAAGCCGCCTTGAAACCATAGTCATGAAGCGGCACCTTCGCCTGACTCGCGCCATCCAATCCGACTTCGAATGCGACCGCACGCCGGTTGGGCAAACCACGCAGCAGCAGGATGGACGAATATCCCTTCAGTCCCGCGGACTTTTGTGAGCGCGTACCGGATAGTGTGTAACGCACTAACAACTGCCGGTTGAAAACGCGCTCGAGATCGAAGCGCGTCGTTTCACCCGCGCCCTCGCTGTTCTGCCAGAACAGCGTTTCGCGAACGCTGAACAGACCTTTCTCCGACTGCCCGCGCTCAAAAATGTAGCTGCCTTTGATGTAGGGATCCATGGGAAGGCTCAGGCGGATGCCCGCGCCTGCATCAAAATGACTGCCTTGTTTGTCGGGCTGGTGATAGCCGATGCCCAGAAGAGTCTGATCTTCGGTCGGCGGACCATAGGTACGCGGAATAGTGCCCGACGGCTCGTTGCGCTCGCTGATGAATTCGTTCGGATCGAAGCGACCGACGAACGCATGAATCCGCTCGTTGACGTGCGGCAACGGAAAGTTCAGGTTGAACCGAACCTGCGCGCGCAGCCCGTCGTATTGAGTGTACAGCAGCGCTGGAGAGATGCTGCCGTAGGCCTGCCGGTACACAGCATCACCCGTGGCGGAACCGAACCATCGATCGACGTGCTCCGCGGATTGCCACATCGTGTCATACAGCGTTTCGCGGCTACGATCGAGCCAGTTATAGGGGACGTCCTGATCCGCTTGTTGGCGGGGCTCGCCGGGCGGCGGCCGCGGTTGTTTGGCAGGCTCGCCTGAGGATGGGGGCGGTTGTTGGCCAGGTCCGCCGGCTGATGGCTGCGGTTGGTCCGCAGGCTCGCGCGCCGGTCGATCTGGTTGGGTCGCTGGCTCGCCGGGCGGCGGCTCCGGTTGTCGCCCAGGCTCCCCGGCCGATGCCTGCGGCTGCTGGCCAGGTCCGCCGGCTGATGGCTGCGGTTGGTCCGCAGGCTCGCGCGCCGGTCGATCTGGTTGTGCCGCTGCCTCACTGGGTGGCGCATCAGGTTGTTTCGCGCCCCCGGGCAACCGACTCGCTTGTTGGCCAGGCTCACCGGGCGGCGATTCCGCGTCTTTGACAGGCTCCTCTGAGGCCGAGCCGGCAGGACTTGCCGACGCCCCCAAGGGGGTAGCCGCTGTGTCTGGCTCCACCATCAGGGGCTGCGTCTCCTGCGCCCTCAGTGCGCTGCACACGGCGAGCAGGGCAGGCAACGACAGCGGCACCGCGGTTCTCTGCAGCCATCGCACTAAGTGCCCCATGCCTCTATTTGCCAACAACCCCTCCTGTCCCTGAATAGAAACCCACCTCACAAAGGTTCGGTTCCAAAGGTTTTCCAGCAGGGTACCCGATAGGCGGGGGCTTGTTATGTGCGGCCTGGCGCAAGAGGTTTGTCGCCTTGGCGCAGGCCCCCGAGAGTGCCTCAGCAACGTGACGCGTGTCTCATTGGGGGCTATCTGAAGCTTTCCTCAGACAGTGTCGCAATTTGCGCGAGCGCGGGCCGTTCACCCCTGGGGAGTGCCCGCCCTGGCGCGCCTGGCGAGCAGCCGGTCGAGCTGATTGGCAAACATCTGGCGCTCGCGTTGACCGAGTGCCGCCGGTCCCCCGGTGTTGACCCCGCTGCCACGCAGCTCATCCAGGAAGTTGCGCACCGACAGCCGCTCACGCACGTTCTCACTGGTATACAGCTCACCGCGGGGATTCAACGCAACGCCGCCTTTTTCGATCGCCGCGGCGGCGAGCGGGACATCCGCGGTTATCACGAGGTCTCCGGCCGCCATCAACTCCACGATCCGCTTGTCGGCTGCGTCAAACCCCGCAGGCACTTGCACGAAGTGAAGGTTCTGTGCCGCTGGCAGCCTGATGGGTTTGTTGGCGACCAACGTCAGCGTCACACCGGTACGCTCCGCGGCGCGGAACAAGATCTCCCTGATCACGACCGGGCAGGCATCGGCGTCCACCCAGATTTGCATATGGCTACTCATGCGCTTCGCGCAACTTTCCTGCGGGTCGAGGCGACCCGCGAAATGCAGCGGCGCTGCGCGCCGGTAAGACGAGTCATGCGCTTCGCGCAACTTTCCTGCGGGTCGAGGCGACCTGCGAAATGCAGCGGCGCTGCGCTAATCCTTGCCGTCCACCCGGCTGATACGCAACTCCTGTCCGGCGACCCGCACCTTCTTCAGGCTGCGAAAAATGTCCTTGGGCATGCCTTCGGGCAGATCAACGAAACTGTGATCGTCACGGATATCCACCTGTCCGATGTAACGCCCTTCCAGCCCCGCCTCATTGGCGATCGCGCCAACGATGTTGCCAGGCTTGACGCCATGCGCGTGACCGACTTCCAGGCGAAAGGTTTCAAACACAACTTCGTCGCCATCGCCACGCTTGCGGCGCGAAGCTCTCGCACCAGCGCTGCCAGTGGTGCTCCGGTCGCCCCGAGTGTCACGATCCGCGCGCGAGCTGCGCTCCACGTCTGCCGCAGGTCCGGTGCCCGTGTCGCGCCCGGCTTCTACAGGGTGCTCAGTGCGCGCCACGTGCCCGCTTTCGCCAGATGCGCCGACGCCAACGTGACGCGCGCCTCGATCAGCTCGCGGCTTACGCTCGACGTTAGTCGCACGCTCACCCTGCGGCTCAACGCGCACAGCGACGCGATCGGCGCCGGGGTCCTTATGCAGGTCGTTGTCCCGCTCGGCGCCCTGGTCACGGTGCTCCTCTACGATCGCACGCTCACCCTGCGGTTCGGCGCGCGCAGCGACGCCGGGGGCCTTATGCAGGTCGTTGTCCCGCTCTGCGCCGTGGTTACGATTCTCGTCCGCAGTCGCGGTCTCGGCGTGCGGGGCCCGATCCGCCCGCACAGCACGATCATCGCCACCGCCGGGCTGAGTACCATCGCCGTGATCGCGCGAACGCCCTCGCCCCTCGCCGCCATCGCGATCCACTGACCGAGTAGCTCCGCGGTCTCTGCCGGCATCGCGATCCACTGACCGAGTAGCTCCGCGCTCTCCGCCAGCGTCGCGGTCGCCTGACCGAGCACCTCTGCGGTCTCCACCACCATCGCGCCCATGGCGCGAGTGGAAGTCTCGCCCGCGCGGTCCATCGCGCTCCTCACCCTGCCGTCCCCACTGCCTCCCTGACTCCTCAGCCTGAGATTTTTCCGGCAACAACAAGGGCGTTGCGCCCTGCAACAGGCTCGCCAGCGCGGCTGCGATCTCGATAGCCGGCACTTCGTTCTCGGCCTCAAACTCCTCGACGATCGACCGAAACGCAGCCGTCTCACCGGCGGCCAGTGTTTCGGCGATACGCTGTTTGAATCGCGCCACCCTTTGCTCGTTAACCGCGGCAACCGAGGGCAGATTCATCTGCGCAATCTGCTGCCGGGTTGCGCGCTCAATTATGCGCAACATGTTCCGCTCGCGCGGAGCGATGAACAGAATCGCCTCACCGCTGCGTCCCGCGCGCCCAGTCCGGCCGATTCGATGGATGTATGACTCGCTGTCATACGGCACATCGTAGTTCACGACGTGCGAAACACGCTCGACATCCAATCCACGCGCGGCAACATCCGTCGCAACCACGATGTCTACTTTCCCCGACTTCAGCGCAGCGATGGTCCTCTCGCGCTGCTGCTGCGGGATATCGCCATTGAGCGGGGCCGCTTCGAAACCACGCGCCTCCAGCCGCTCTGACAGCTCGACCGTCTCGATCTTGGTGCGCACAAACACGAGCATCGCATCAAAGGTCTCCACCTCGAGAATGCGCGTGAGAGCGTCGAGCTTGTGCATGCCGCTCACGACCCAGTACCGCTGCCTGATGTTGGGTGCCGTGCTTGTCTTGCTGCGGATCGTAATTTGCGCAGGAGTGCGCTGATGCCGCTGCGCGATACGTCGGATTGCCGGTGGGATAGTCGCTGAGAACAACGCGATCTGCCGCTCCGGTGGCGTCTGTTCCAGGATCCATTCGATTGCGTCGACAAACCCCATCTGCAGCATCTCATCCGCCTCGTCGAGGACGAGACAGCTCAGCGCATCCAGAGGCAAGGTGCCGCGCTTCATGTGGTCCATGACACGGCCCGGCGTACCCACGATCACGTGAGCACCCCGCTTGAGTCCCTTTAGCTGCGGCGTATAGCTCTGCCCACCATAGATGGGCAGCACATGAAATCCCTTCATGTGGGTCGCATAGCGTTGAAACGCCTCAGCCACCTGGATAGCCAGCTCGCGCGTGGGGACGAGTATCAGTGCCTGCGTCTGTGCCTTGCTCAGGTCGATCTTGGACAGCACCGGGAGCGCGAACGCACCCGTTTTACCCGTCCCGGTCTGCGCCTGCCCCAGGACGTCAGAGCCAGCCAGGAGCAGTGGGATGGTCTCGGCCTGAATAGGAGTGGGCGCCTCATAGCCGACATCGCGAAGCGCCTGAACCACCGCCTCGCTAAGGCCTAAGTTGCGGAAACCATTAGAATCGGCCGCGGTCGCGGCTGCCGTCGCTTGCACAGGAACACCTCGGGAATGGCACAGGCCTGCTGCAAGGAGGCCGGTCGGCCGCAGAGGCTGAACCGCTAACTATATCCGCTTATTGGGGATCGTGCCGGAGTTATTACTGTAGGGCCTGCGTCCCCTCATTCGGGCTTGCGCCCCAAAGTATCTGCCACATACGCGCCCCGCTCTCCCATCGGCTTGGGCGGCCCCTCGGTGGTGTCCACGGCAGTCTGATGCTCCATTTCGGCGTTGATCTCAGCGCCCAATACCACGGCGAAGCCGCCGAGGTAAAACCACATGATCAACGCGATGACTCCACCGAGCGCGCCGTACGTCACTCCGTAGCTGCTGAAGTTTTTCACATATAACTCGAACAACACACTCGCCGACAACCAGAGCGTGGCGGCCACGACCGAGCCCCACGTCACCCACGACCATTTCGCATTGTGCCGGTCGGGCGCATATCGATACACGACAGCCAGAGCGCCGACCGCGAACAACCACAACAGCACCCAGCGAAACACGAGGATTGCCGTGGCCGCCACCGGACCCAGCGGCAGGAGCTTCAGCACCAATGGCACGGCAATACCCAGAACCAGCATCACCAGAAATGCGACCACCGCGGCGAGAGTGAAAGCCAACGAGATCGCGATCTGCCACACGAACCCGCGCCGTTCGCGCTCATAGTAGGCAATGTTGGTGGCCGTCATCAGGGCGACGATGCCCTGGCGTGCGCTCCAGAATGCAAGTAACGCGCTCACGACGGCGCCTATACCCAACTTGACATGCGTGGGACGGACGAGACTCTGCAATTGGTCTTGCAACAGCTTCGCGGCATCCGCGGGCAAAATCTCGATGAACGGCTTCACGTCCCCCGCCACGCCCGCCGGGGATGAGAACAGCCCGTAAATCAGCACGGCGACCGCCAGCGCGGGAAACACGGCCAACAGCGTGTTGAGCGCAATACCCGCCGCGACCAGTGAGGTGTGGTCCTCGCCCAATTTCTCCCAAACCCGCAGCAGGATGTCGCGCCAGCCCGCAGGTGGAAGCTCGGCCGGACGTTCCGCGAGCCGGCCACGGCCCGGCTCGAGACGGTCGCTTCGTACGCCGGCCGCCCCAGCAGTCAGGTCTGCGTGGGCTGACTTGGATGCCACGTCCAGATGTGGCAGCAACCGCGATGCCCGCGCCGCAGGTACCTCGCCCTGCAAGGTCCCTGAGTGCCCAGGAGTCCGTCAGTGTTCGAGATTTCTCGGCAGGGCGACCCGGCGCGTGAGCCGTTCGATCGAGCGTCGCGCAGCAGCCTTGGCGATGTGTTTGCACCAAGGCGGATCTTTGTGAGTGCGCCAGTGGCGGAATTTCTCACAGTCACAGATCCACTGGATCCGATCGTCCTCCATCAGAACAACCTGGACAGTACGGGTAGGGAAGCTGTAGGTGCCCAGTACAGCGAGCGGAGGCTGGACCTTGGGGCGTCTGCGAAGTCTTAATGGCATGCTGCGAGCATAATCCCGCTCGGCTGTGGATTGTCTGTGGATTACTTGTGGGTATGCGGGAAGTTTCAGGCCTCTGTCCGAAACTGGGCTACCGCACCCCAACCCGGCTCTCCAGGCCACGACGCCCTGCCTCCATGAGCGAACGGTGATTCCACTTGAAGAGCAAGCCAGCGATCGTGGCCACGACCGGGATGCCAGGCAGGCTCACGTTCACGATCCAATCGTGCCGCACCTGCGTACCCGAACCGGCCCGCGTGAGTTGCCAGCGGCCGACGCCGGTGAGTTGACCATCCGCCACGGATTCGATTAACGCCCGTGGCTGGATCTTCACCGTCCGCAGGTTGAACGTGACACGGGAGGGAAGCACGCCACGCCAGGTGATTCGCCGGTATGCCCCGGTGCCATTGCCATCGCCCTGTTCCAACAGGCGGACAGCGAGCATGCCCTTCCACCAGGCGGGCCAACCCTCAGGCCGGCTCAACTCCGTCCAGACGGCTCCGACCGGCGCGGCCAGGGTCCAGCGCGTCGTCAGGTGGTATTGAGTGACCTGCTGGACCATTGGCGCGCTACTCTACCCTGCCAAGACCAAGGTCCCTAGGGATTTTGCCTCGTCGCATCACTAAAGTTGGGCCTTTATGCCACGAACGCGCGCCGGAGAAACGAGTGTTCCTGATCTCAACCGCTGTACGTCCAACCAGAGTCGTCATCCCTTGTGCCTTCCTTATGCTGAACGTCGCGCTCGCAACTGCTTCTGAGCCGACGGATCAACAGCACTTTGCGCGCGAGGTTTACCAGGAGCTCGTTGAGATCAACACCACCGCATCGGTCGGCGACACCTTTCAGGCCGCTCAGGCCATGGCCGCCAGACTGAAAGCGGCCGGCTTCCCCGACGAAGACGTCCACGTGTTCGAAACGGCTCAAAAGCGCGGTGACTTGGTAGCGCGATTGCGAGGCACAGGCAAGCGTAAGCCGATTCTGTTAATGGCTCACATCGATGTCGTGGAAGCAAAACGCGAGGACTGGACAACAGATCCATTTCAACTGGTGGAAAAGGATGGTTATTTCTACGGCAGAGGCACGGCCGATGACAAGTACATGGCTGCCACATTCGTCTCCAACCTGATCCGGTACAAGCAGGAACACTTCAGACCCGACCGGGATCTGATCCTGGTGCTCGAAACCGATGAGGAGAGCGGCGACCCCAGCCGTTACGGCATCGGCTGGCTGCTCGAGAATCATCGCGATCTCGTCGATGCGCAATTCGCTCTCAACGAGGGCGGTGGCGTGGGCGTGAAGGATGGCAAACCAATCTATAACAGCATCCAGACGAGCGAGAAGGTCTTTCAGAGTTTCTGGCTGGAAGTCCACAATCCCGGCGGTCACAGCTCCCAGCCTCGCCATGACAATGCCATCTATGAGCTCGCCGCAGGCCTCGACCGGTTGGCGAAATTCGACTTCCCCGTGCAGCTCAACGAGACCACCCGGTTGTACTTCGACAGAATGTCGAAGCTGGAGCAGGGTCAGGACGCGGCAGACATGCAGGCGATCCTGGCGGACCCACCCGACCCGGCAGCAGTAGCCCGTCTTTCGCAGAAGGCCCCCTACAACGCACAGTTGCGCACCACGTGTGTTGCCACGCGGTTGCAGGGCGGTCACGCCGACAACGCCTTGCCGCAGGTCGCTCGCGCCCTGGTCAATTGCCGAATCCTCCCGAATCATTCGACAGAGGAAATACAAAGCACATTGGTGCGCGTACTGGCCGATGACAAGATCACGGTGACGCCCGACCAACCCGCCAAGCCGAGCCCGCCTTCCCCACTCGACCCGCAACTGCTCAAGACCATCGAGAAGCTGACCGCAAAATTCTGGCCAGGAGTCGCGGTGTTGCCCCTGATGTCAACGGGTGCCACGGACAGCCTGTACCTGCGCAGCGCCGGAATTGCCTCTTACGGCCACTCCGGGCGGGCAAACGACATCTTCGACGTGCGCGCGCATGGCAAAGACGAGCGTGTCAACGTGAAGGCGTTCTTTACCGGGCAGGAGTATCTGTACGAGCTGGTGAAGCAGTTGTCGGGCGGCCGCTAATCCATTGGCCCCAGACTGGCTCTAATCAAGGGGAGTGACGGCGAGCAGCAGCCGCGCTGGCCTGGGTGTTACCGAAAAGACATCCTCGTCCGCCAGCGCTTGCTGTCCAACCCATACATAACCCGGCGCAGCCACGTGGATGGCATAGCGCAGCGGTCGCCCCCGGATGATTGTATGGCCGGATATCGTTGCGGGCCTGTCCAGATACAACAACAACAGTGGCCGTCCCGAATCGGGATCAAACCAGTCAGTGCGGCCCAGCTGCTCGATGCCATCCGACTCCATGATCATCGGCGCCAGACGCGCCACGCGCGCAGCCGCAGGCTCGATGTGCAGGTAGGACTGGCTGAGCTGCGTCGGCTCCAACGAGGCCAACAATGACCCATGCGTCCGATTGAGGTTGATTTCGAAGCGGTAGTCCGCACCGACTCGGGCGTCAAAAAAATCACCCGTGGTCGGCGACCCATAAATATCGCCTGCAATGTAGGGAAACAACAGGCGAAACTGCCCTACAGGAAGCGGCGCCCGCTGGCCGCTGAAGTCTGCGGTCAGAAAGACCAGTTGCGAGCGGATGACCCACTCGGGCCGGTCCGGGACCGTCTTACCGCAGCTGGCGAGCACCAGCACGCTCACCAATGTCAGCAGCCAACGGCTGCCGGGATCACGAGGAGACAATCTTCGCCTTGATGGCCTCGTATTCCGCATCCGTGATCAGCCTGGCCTCGAGCATCTGTTTCGCCTCCTGCAGGCGCCGTACAGCATCCGATACCCCTGCAGAAACCTGCGATGCGGGAGCAGAGCTCACCTGTATTCCGCCCGAACGCGCACGGAGCTCCTCCAACTCGCGAACCCGCCGCTTCTCGCGCCACGCCTGATCCTGCGCCTGACAGATCCGATACACCGCCTGCGCCTGGTCCTTGCGCAGCCCCCCGAATTCCAATCGCCTGGAGCCCGTCGCTCCCTGTGAGGCCAGGTCCGAGGCCTTGCCGGCCCGGATCGCAAGGTCGGCGGCAAATATCCCCACCCGCAACGTGACTTCCTCCAGGTCCTGCCAGCGGATATCCGAGACGTCGAAGCCGCTGATCAGGTGCCGTGTAATCATGATGAGGCGGCCACTCGTCGCAGCAACCAAGACACGCCGATGGGAGAGTGCGAACAGCCGGTGCTGGACCGCCCACGCCTCGAGTGTCTCGGTCGGAATCAGTATCGAGCGCAGGTACTCGATCGGCCGCTGTAAACCAGGCTCGGTAACAAATTCATCGCTCATACTGGCCTCCCCTGTTCATGCGCTGCGCGCAACTTCTCTGCGGGTCGCTTCGCGACCCGCGAAGCGTAGCCGCGCAGGGCGCGGGTGAGAATGACCCTAGTGCGTTACCGGTTCTTCGGGGCGATTCACGATCGCCTTACGCAGCTCGCGCAGCTTGGCTTTCATGGTGGCCTCGTTGGCCGGTCCCATGCGCAGCAACAGCTTCTGGCCGGCCGGCAGCGCTTCGAGCTTCGGGTCTGCATATTCGTAGAACACCTTCGGCTGTGTCAGCTCGATGGGGCCCTGTATGTCCGGCGCGCGCAGCATATCGTCGATCACCTCGACCAGGCGGTCGTTGAAGTATTGGCCGGGATAGCCAAGATCCTCGTACGACTGCTGGAACAAGGGATACAGCTTGAAATAAACGTTCGCCAGCACGGCCGTGTCGGTACTGCGCACGACCTTCATGAGCGCCGCATAGCGCTCGAAGTTCGCAGTGCCCAGTGTCGTGATGTCCCCCTGTGTGGCCGTAGCCGTCGTCCCGGGGGTTGGCTTAAGGGGACGCAGCTCAACCGCGACTTTCTTGCGCGGCAGGTTGTCAACGGTTACAACAATGTGACGAACGACGTTTTCCGGAACGAGGAACTGCGAAACCGACTTGGCGCCGAACACACCCACGAGCGAGTCACGCACGTCAGGATCGCTGTCGCTGAGGGGTGGCAAGGGCTTCGTGTCCGCTGGTATCGGGACCGGGTTGCGGATGGCGGGCTCGGTGGCAGCCTGCGGCGGCGGTGCCGGCGGTGCCGGCCGGGATTCGGTTTGCGGTGGCGGCGGTACGGCCCCGTGGTGCTTGTAATAGTAAACAGCACCCACCACAGCCAGCACTACCACGCCGACAGATCCCCAGATCACCGTTTTCCTGAACGACTCGTCAGCGTCTGATTCCGTATTCCACATCGCGCGACACCCGCTGATTGCTTGGCTTGCGGCTACTTTACTACTGGCACAGACAGGGGGGCGAGTCTCGCGAGCGGCTCGATGGGCTAGAATTGCCCGATGCTCGAACGAAACATAGAAAAGCTGCTGTTCGCCTGCCGCTGGCTGCTGGCACCGATGTATCTGGGCCTGGCCCTCGGGTTGCTGGCGCTCGGCATCAAGTTCTTCCAGGAAGTGCTGCATTCCCTGGCCGGGATTCTCACCCTGGCCGAGTCGGACCTGGTGCTGAGCGTCCTGTCGCTCATCGACATCGTGCTGGTCGGCAGCCTCATCGTCATGGTGATGTTGTCCGGTTATGAGAATTTCGTCTCCAAGCTGGATGCCGACTCCGCGCAGGAGTCGCCGGCCTGGCTCGGCAAACTCGACTCCGGCACTTTGAAACTCAAGGTCGCGGCCTCCATCGTTGCGATCTCCTCGATACACCTGCTGCGCATCTTCATGAACGCGCAAGCGACGCCCAACGACAAGATCCTCTGGTATGTTGTGTTACATCTGACATTCGTCGTCTCGGCGGTCCTGCTCGGCGTGCTCGACCGGATGGCGTTCGCCGCCCACCGGGAGCCCTGAGGCGGGATTTCCGCGGCCCAGCGCGCGGAACTCGCACAGCGCGACGCGGCATCGGGTTGTGCAATTGCACTTGTGTAACGCGTCTCACATCGAATGTCGGCGTTTGACTGCGGCCGAGCGTCGAGTTATCCATAATCCCGTGTGTTGGATGCCACAGGGAATGGAACATGAAGCTGCGGATACTCCATCTGGAAGACAACGCCACCGACGCCGAGATGGTACGTCTCTCATTGGCACGGGACGGACTCAACTGTGACATCCTGCCCGTCAACAGCGGCGATGCGTACCTTGCAGCGCTGCAACGGCCGCAATTCGATGTGATTCTGTCGGACAGCGGCGTGCCCGGTTACGACGGGCGGGCGGCCCTGGCTGCAGCGCACGACAGTTGCCCGGACGTTCCCTTCATCGTCGTGTCAGGATTCCCGCAACGCGTTAATTGCCCGGCTGCGCTCCAGCCCGCCGCCGCTGTTGCAAAGTCCGAGCTCGAGCAACTCGCGCCGATCATACGCACGGCCCTGCAGCGTACGGCAGCCTCGCAGGAGGAGCAGCTCGAAACCGCAGCCTATGTGTGGGGCATGCAGCAACTGGTTTCCGTCGTGCAACGCCTCGCGCTCGCCCGCAGCCTGCAGTCGATCATGGATATCGTGCGCCACTGCGCGCGCAACCTGGTCGGAGCCGATGGTGCCTCATTCATCATCCGAGATGGCGACACCTGCTCCTACGCCGAAGAAGACGCACTCGGCCCGCTATGGAAAGGCCGCCGCTTCCCGCTGAGCTCCTGCGTCGGCGGCTGGGCGATGTTGAATCGGCAGCCCGCGGCCATCGAGGACATTTACCAGGACGCCCGTGTCCCGCATGAGGCCTACCGGCCAACGTTCGTGAAGAGCCTCGTCATGGTGCCCATCCGCACACTCGCGCCGGTTGGCGCGATCGGGGTCTATTGGGCGCGGCCGCACAGGGCGAGCAGCGAAGAGATCGAACTTCTTCAGGCGCTGGCGGACAGCACTTCCGTTGCCATGGAATCGGTCGAATTACTGGCCAGCCTCGAGCAACGCGTAACCGAGCGCACCAGTGAATTGCATCGCCGCTCGGCGCAGCTCGAAGTACTGAACCGTGAGCTCGAAGCCTTTTCATACTCGGTCGCCCACGAACTGCGCTCGCCGCTCATCACGATCGATGGATTCACGCAGGTACTGTTGGAAGGCCACGCCGACAAACTCGATGAGATCGGGCGCAGTCACCTCGAGCGCGTCTGCGGTGGTGCGCGCCGCATGCACCGGCTCATCAACGACCTGCTGGAGTTGTGCAAGGTCGTCCGCGCGCCAATGCACCATGGGAGCGTTGATCTGTCGCGCATAGCGAACGACATCGTGCAGGGACTCAGAGAGAGCTCGCCGAAGCGCACGGCTTCGATCGTCATAGCGGATAACCTGATGGTCGAGGGCGACCCCGCGCTGCTACGGATCGCCCTGGAGAGCTTGTTCTCCAATGCCTGGAAATTCACCTCGAAGACCGCGAACGCGCGGATCGAGTTCGGCTCGCGCATGGACCGCTCGGGGCGGCGCGCCTACTTCCTGCGCGACAACGGCGCGGGCTTTGATCCGCGCCACGCAGCCAACCTCTTCAGCCCCTTCCGGCGCCTGCACCCTCAATCGCAATTCCCGGGAACGGGAATCGGGCTCGCGACCGTTCAACGTATCGTGCACCGGCACAGTGGCGAGATTTGGGCCGAAGCGGCCGTAGACTGCGGAGCCTGCTTCTACTTCTCTTTCTAGGGCTGCGCCGGACTCCTGCGATAGGCGGAAGCGTCGGCCCGGGGGTGCCAGCGAGGGCGCCCTCGCTGCACCCTGCCCTGCGACCCAAACGGGGGGCACCTGGCCACGCGCTCCTGTGGTTCAATCGACGGTCCCGACCTGCCAATTGAACCACTGACGGGTAAGCTCGAGCGTGACCTCCCTTTCTTCATTCCATCCCGCCGTAGCGAATTGGTTCACCAGGACCTTCGATGCGGCAACGGCGCCGCAGGAACACGCCTGGCCTGCCATCCAGGCGCAGCAACACGTTCTGATCGCGGCCCCAACCGGATCGGGCAAGACGCTGGCTGCCTTCCTGGCGGTCATCGATCAACTGGTTCGCGAGGGTCTGCAGCATGGCTTGAGCGATGAAACTCAGGTCGTCTACGTTTCGCCACTCAAGGCCCTCTCGAACGACATTCGCCGCAATCTCGAGGCCCCGCTGGCCGGCATCCGCGAGGAACTGCGCGCCCTCGGCCTGCCGGATCTAGAAATCCGCACCTTCGTCCGGACGGGCGACACGCCGCAGAACGAACGCAACAGCATGCGGAAGCGGCCGCCGCACATCGTCGTCACCACGCCGGAGTCGTTGTACATCCTGTTGGGCTCGGAGTCGGGCAGGAAGATGTTAGGCACCACTCGGACGGTGATCGTCGACGAGATTCACGCCATGGTCGGCAGCAAGCGCGGACTGCATCTCTCAGTGTCGCTCGAGCGACTCGAAGCCCTCGCTGGAACGCGCCTGACCCGTATCGGATTGTCAGCAACACAGAAGCCCATCGAAGAAGTTGCACGCTTCCTGGTCGGCACCCGGCATCTGCGGCCCGATGGCGTGGCCGACTGTACGATTCTGGACACCGGATACGTCCGCGATCGCGACCTTTCGATCGAAGTCCCCGGCTCTCCGCTCGAAGCGGTCATGTCAGGCGATGCCTGGACCGAAGTCTACGATCGGCTGGCCGAGCTCGTCGGCGAGCACCGCACCACGCTGGTGTTTGTCAACACCCGGCGGCATGCCGAGCGCGTTGCCCGCCACCTGTCCGAACGAATAGGTGAAGACCACGTTACTGCCCATCACGGCAGCATGGCCAAGGAGTTGCGTCTCGATGCCGAGAGCCGCCTCAAGCGCGGGGAGCTCAAAGCGCTCATTGCCACAGCATCGCTGGAGCTGGGCATCGACATCGGCGATGTTGATCTGGTCTGCCAACTCGGCTCACCGCGGTCCATCGCGGCATTCCTGCAACGCGTGGGCAGGTCTGGTCACTCGGTAGGCGGCACGCCGAAGGGGCGGTTATTCCCGTTGTCGCGGGACGATCTCGCCGAATGCGCGGCCTTGCTGGATTCGGTTCGGCGCCGCGAGCTCGATCGCCTGAGAATGCCCGAAAGGCCGCTCGACGTGCTGGCCCAACAGATTGTCGCCGAGGTAGCCGCTCGAGAGTGGCAAGAGGAACAGCTCTTCGCAATGATCCGCGGTGCTTATCCTTATCGCGATCTGACACGCAAGGACTTCGATGAAGTCGTGCGGATGCTCGCGGAAGGCTACAGCACGCGTCGTGGCCGCCACGGCGCACTCATCTATCACGATGCCGTCAACCACATTTTGCGCCCGCGTCGCAGTGCCCGCCTCACGGCGATCACGTCCGGCGGCACGATCCCCGACAACGCCGACTATCAAGTCCTCCTGGAACCGCAGGCCACATTTGTAGGTACAGTCAACGAGGATTTTGCGGTCGAGAGCCTCCAGGGCGATATCTTCCAACTTGGAAACGTGTCGTACCGCATTCTGCGCGTGGAGCAGGGCAAGGTCCGGGTGGAGGATGCGCATGGCGAGCCGCCTTCCATACCGTTCTGGCTCGGAGAGGCGCCGGGACGCTCGGACGAGCTGTCATACTCCGTGTCACGGCTGCGGACTGAGATCGAACAACGGCTGCAGGACGGATTGGAACCGGCTGTCCGGTGGCTTACAGACGAAGTCGGTCTGCCGGGTCCCGCCGCTGTGCAGCTGGCCAATTACCTGGCGGCCGCACGTAATGCCCTGGGAATCCTGCCAACCCAGAGCACCCTTATTTTTGAGCGCTTCTTCGATGAAGCCGGCGGCATGCAGCTCGTCATCCATTCGCCTTTCGGCAGCCGCTTGAACCGGGCATGGGGGCTCGCGCTGCGCAAGCGCTTTTGCCGCTCGTTCAACTTCGAGCTGCAAGCCGCGGCGACGGAAGACACGATCATACTTTCACTCACGACGGCACACAGCTTCGAGCTGGCCGATGTTGCGCGGTATTTGCATTCCAACACCGTGCGGCCGTTACTGGTTCAGGCGCTGTGCGCGGCTCCGATGTTTACTGCGCGTTGGCGGTGGTGTGCGACCGTTGCGCTGGCCCTGCCTAGATTTCGGGGCGGGAAAAAGGTCCCTGCGCCGTTGGCGAGAATGGCGGCGGAGGACCTTCTCACTTCGATCTTCCCGGACCAGGTGGCGTGCGCGGAGAACCTTCCCGGGGAGCTGGAAATACCTGACCACCCGCTGGTGCGCCAGACCGTTCACGACTGCCTCGAGGAGGCGATGGATATCGAAGGATTCGAGCAGCTGCTGCGCAATCTGGAATCGGGAAAGATCCAGGCCGTAGCTCGCGATGTAGTCGAACCGTCGCCGCTTGCACTCGAAGTCCTCTCTGCCCGTCCATACGCTTACCTCGACGACGCTCCGCTCGAAGAGCGGCGTACGCAAGCGGTGTTGAGCCGACGCTGGCTCGACCCGCAGTCCGCATCGGACATCGGCAAGCTTGATCCGGAGGCAATCCAGCGGGTGCGGGACGAGGCCTGGCCAGACGCCGCAAACGCCGATGAGCTGCACGACGCCATGTTGTGGCTGACCTGCCTCACCGAGGACGAAGTAGCGCGGCAACCGGGATGGCCCGAGTTGATTGACGCGCTTGCTGGACAGAAGAGGGTTACGAAGATGGTGGGTGCGGGCGCCGCGGCCACCGTCGCGGGTACTGCCGCAGTCCTGGGCAGCGTCGCCGTCACCGCCAGTGCCGGAGCCGCGCCTGCAGCCCCTCGTGGCCTGTGGGTAGCAGCCGAGCGCGTCCCCCTCTTTACTGCTGCGTTCCCCGACGCCCGGCTACTCCCGGCCGTCGACGTTCCGGCCGCATACGACAAGCCGTCATCGAAGGACGAAGCCCTGGTCGAAATTGTCCGCGGTCGTCTCGAAGGACTGGGGCCCATCACGGCGTACGCGATAGCCAACTCACTTGGCCTGCCGCGCGCCGATGTTGAAATTGCACTTGCCGCGCTCCAGTCAGAAGGCTTCGCCATGCGTGGCCGGTTCACGCCATCGACAGTAACCGATGAGGAATGGTGCGAGCGCCGACTGCTCGCGCGTATCCATCGCTATACCGTCAAGCGCCTCCGCGCTGAAATCGAACCCATTGAGGCCCGCGATTTCCTCCGGTTCCTGTTTGAATGGCAGCGCGTAGTACCTGACGGGCGCATGGAGGGTCCTGATGCCGTTGGCGCGATACTCGGGCAGCTAGAAGGGTTCGAAGCGCCCGCCAGCGCGTGGGAAACTGAGATTCTCCCCTCGCGAATCAGCGAGTACGAACCGGCGTGGCTTGATGAGCAATGTCTGGCTGGACGGTTTGTCTGGACGAGACTCGCCCATCGGTCCAGCAACGCCCGAAAGGGTGACGGCGAGCGCGGGGCGGCACCCGTGCGTTCAACGCCCATCGCTTTGCTCGCACGACGTAACATCAGACTGTGGTCTTCACTGTCAGGCCCGCCCGACACCAGCGGCCTGTCTGCGAAGGCTCGTATGGTTGCCGATTACATTCAGAGACACGGCGCGTCGTTTTTCGATGAGATTTCCGACGCAGTAGGGCTGCTGCCGAGCCAGGCTGAAGAGGCGTTGGCGGAATTGGTTGCTCTCGGAATCGTCAATTCCGACAGCTTTGGCGGTCTGCGAGCGTTGTTGGTACCGTCAGATCGCCGACGCCCTGCCGCAGGCGGTCGGCGGCGCCGGCGAATTTCTCTATTTGGCATGGACGCTGCGGGTCGATGGGCGTTGATACGCCGCCCGACAATCGAAGGCGGGTCAATCGCCGCAGCTGACGCCAGCGTGCCTGCTGCCAAAGTGGCCGCATCCGATCCGGAAGCCACCGCGGCGGCGGCCAGGCTTACCGCGCGAATTCAAGACGACGAGACGATCGAACACGTAGCACGCACGCTGCTACGTCGCTGGGGTGTTGTTTTCTGGAGGCTGCTGGCCCGGGAAGCCGACTGGTTGCCGCCGTGGCGCGATCTGCTCATGTGCTTCCGCCGACTCGAAGCGCGAGGTGAGATCCGCGGCGGTCGCTTTATCGCCGGCTTTACTGGCGAGCAGTATGCCGCTCCGGAAGCAATCGGCTTACTGCGCGACATGCGCCGCAAACCGAACTCCCAAAGTTACGTGTCACTGTCAGCCGCTGATCCGCTCAACCTCGTCGGCATTGTGACGCCCGGAGCGCGGTTACCTGCGCTCAGCTCAAACCGCGTGCTCTATCGGGATGGAGTACCCATAGCATTGCTGGCGGGGGGCGAAGTCCGTTTTCTCGAGCAGTTGGAACCCAAAGAGCAGTGGGAGGCGCAAAGCCTCCTGCTGCGGCGCCACGTGCCCGCGGTACTCGCCGAGCTCGCCTGAAGCCCTGGCCTCCGCCGGCCGAAGCCCTGGCCTCGCCCCGGCCCAGCGAACCAAGCCCCGCCGCCCGGCGCCGCAACCCTCGTCGCCGGCCCCGCCCGGCCCCCCGGTCCGCAGAGCCGGACCGGATGCACATCAAGACTTCTTATGGTCGACCTGCCATTTCTTCACGGCAGCCATAGTGTTCTCGACGTGCTTATCCGGCTTCAGATCCGTGTACGAATAAATAATCACACCGGTCGGCGCGATGACATAAGAGGTGCGGTTCGCATACTCGGGCTTGACCGGCAAAACCGCGTCGTAGTTCTTCATCACGCTGCCGTCCGCATCGGATGCAACTGCAAACTTGTTGCGGCACTCGCTCACGGAGAACTTGTTGAGCTTTTCGATGGGATCGTGAGAGACCCCAATCACGGTCGCACCCAGCGCCTTGAATTTGTCGGTAGCCTCCGCGAACTCATGCGCCTCGACCGTGCAACCCGGCGTAAAGGCGGCCGGGTAGAAGTAGAGCACCACCGGCCCCTTCTTCAGCGCGTCGGCCAGTGAAAACTTGAAAGCCTTCCCTGCTAGTGAGGCCTCGGTGCTGAAATCCGGTGCCTTGGTTCCATCCGGCAGCGCGGCCAATGCAGGCACTGCGATTAGCGCAGCGGCCACCGCTATAAACAATGAACGTCGCATGGATCATTCTCCTACCACTATAGACCCACCATCATCCGACAAGGCCGCAGGAACCGCCACAGGCCCCACGTACCGCCCCGTTCCCCCCACTACCACGTGTCGGACAGTGGTACTCCCGTTAGGCCACCCGCAATCAACGCAATGACCCAGCCGACCACGAGCGCAATGACCGCGATCACCGCCGTATACCCGGCCGCCTGTTCGGGCACCACCTTCATAGTGCTTGGCAGGCCAAGGTAGAGCAGGAAGATGCTGTAAATCGCTCCCGCCAGCGCAAATAGCGCATACAGCCCGGGAAGTATCTGCGCGAACCCGGCGACCCAGCTTGCCGTGTACGAGTAGCCGGCCAACTTCAGGGCCTGGACACGGTTGGGTTGCCCGCCGAAATTCGGCGCCAGCGATTCGATCATTACGGCGAGCACGTAAACGGCGATCAGCGAAATAACGTATTCGACAATCGCCGCCGCGAGCCCCGCACCGATGCCGCGTCTGTACACCCTGAACCCATGCCACGCATACCCCAGCAGGCTGAGCTTCACGAATTCGCAGACTGGAGGGATCGCGGCCACGATCATGATGTAGTCCCGATATAGATCCGTGACAGTCGCAGGCCCGGCAGCAATCACTGGCCATTCGGTACGGGGCGAGACGAGCAACGATCGGGCACGCTGGATAACTTTGTTGAGATCCATTCTCTCTCCCTAACCCGTTCAATCTACTCGGCGTAACCGACGAGTTCCACGTACCCGCGTCCGGAAGCGTCGTGACCTCCCTGCGTGCCGCTCACGTCCACAGCACCCTCCCAATATCGAGGCTTGGTACCCAACTCCTGGTTGGCCAGAATCGGACGAGCCTCGATATCCAGCCTCACTGACGGCACGCGCACTCGCCACCGTGACGGATACCGCCCACCACGAGGGCTGACCCAATGATCACGGACGTCGATCATCACTTGGTCAGTTGAGAGCGCCTGCACTCGCCCAGCCGGGTCAACCCACGTCCCCGCACTGTGCGAATCGCGTGTACCGTCGCGATTGCGCAGGGCATAAAACATGAACGAGCTGCCATCCCGCAGTTGCAAGGCAAACCAATCCCAGCCTTGTTCGCTCGCGCCCAACGAACCGCTACCCCACTCGCGATCCAGCCACGCAAGTCCCTGCACGTCAGACGAAACACCAGCCCGCAGCAGCTTGCCGCGAACCGCGACGCGCGGAATGGAGTAGTAGTAACTCGCAGCGCCCCGCTCGCTCGCCTTGCGGCTCAAACCCTGTTCGCCGTTCAGAACAGGTTGGTTCAGAGGTTGAAGCTCCAGGGTCAGCTCGTAGCCCTGATCTTGCGCATGCAGCGTCCACGGCGCCCCAGTTGCCGATGACACGTGCCCTGGCGCGTTCGACGCGCCGCCGATGTCAGCAGCCTGGCCGAAAGTCCAATCGTCGAGCCACACACGCAGCGGTTGCGCCTGTGCCCCCGCCAGGCCCAATGCGTCGCGAGAGTATCTGTGCGCAAACCGGAATTCGCGGCGAGCGACATCCGTGATCGCAAAATGCGCCAGGTAAGCCTGCCGCGTGCGCCATGCAGACACTCTGTCAGATCTACCGACACCGAGCCCAACAGTGCCGCCCGTCGCTGCGCCCTCGCCCGTCGCTGTGCCGCCGCCCGCAAGCGTGCCCGCGGTCGCGCCCGAACCAACCGCCCCCGGGGGCGCCAGCCCAAACCTGAAAAAAATCAACTCGAACCCAAACCGCTCACCGCCAGCCGAATCAAGATTCCCCGTGAGATACCACCATTCATGCCGAAACTGCGGATGCGGCCCGTGGTCTTCAGGAAACGAGAACGTCCGCGGCCCGATCGCAAGGGCAAATGGCGTTGTCTTGTCCGTGCCGCGAATGACATCGAGGTCCGAAACGGGCGGCCCCGCCGCCCAGGCGCCCCCCGCAACCAGCGCAAGGCCGAAGGAACGCGCAGCCATGCGCCACGCGCGAGGCAACCACCGCCCGCACCCCACCAGTTCACCCACCACTCGCCACAAACATTCAGCGGCGCCCATCACTCTTCCCGAATGTCGCCCGCAATGGCTGCACGCGCAACACGCCGGGCGGGATATACCCCGGCCACCGCCGCGGCCGCGATCGCAAGCAGCAGCGCGTTCACGAACTGCGCCGCCGACAGATGCACATCAATCCGCCACCCAAACGCCCGCCGATTGATCACATCGATGAGCAACCACGCCGTCAACAACCCCGCCGGTATGGCCGCCAGCAGCGCAACCAGTCCCATGAACCCCGTTTGACCCTCGATCAACAGCGCGGCGCCGCCAGGCGTGAGCCCCAGCGAGCGGAGGATCGCCAATTCGTGCGACCGCTCCAGCTCCCACGCGAGCAATGCACTGATCAGTCCGATGGCAGCCACGCCAGCCGCGAGCCAATACAACACCCGCGTGATGACGAACGTCCGCTCGAAAATGCTCATCGACAAATCGCGCAGCTGCGCATTGGAGCGGATGAGCAGCGACTGCTTGCCCCGCGCCAGGTCACGAAAATGTGTCATTACCTGCTGCACCGATTGCCCCCCGCCCACATAGAAACCCGCCGCCGTGACCCCGGCATCACGCCAGTATTTCCGATACACCGGCAGGCTCATCAACACGGTGCCGCGATCGTTACCGTACTCACGGTATATCCCGGCAATTCGAAACCGTTGCGGCCCGGAATCGGTGGGCAGCGCCAGCGTATCGCCCAGGTTGAGCCGCGTGCGGTAGGCAAGCGGTTCCGAGATGACAATCGCGCCCTTCTCAAAGGCTGGCCAGGTCAAACCCGGATCACCGATCGTCAACGCCATGTTTGCATAGCCGCCACGCGCTAGTTGGACCGCATCCAACGGAACCGTCCCGTGTGACATATCGAGCGTGACCCTGCGGCTCATCCCGTAGTCAACGACTCCAGGCGCCCCGAGCATCGCTTTCAGCAGCTCAGAGTCGATCTTCCGTTCCGGTCTGCCGGCACCCGGTCCGGGCGCTGTCACGTAAATGTCCGCCCGCAGGGTCCGCGCCAGCCAGTCTCGCAATGACTCTCGGAAGCTCTCGACCATAATGGACACGCCGATCATGGCCGCGAGCGCCATTCCCAGCGCTGCAACGGCAACACCCGTGCGACTCAGAGACGCCGCGATATCCCCGAAAACCAACCGCGCAACGGGGCTGAAACGGCCAGCAACTCGCGCAGCGGCACGTGCCAGCAGCCGGAGAACCGCCGGCGTCAGTGTTGCAGCGCTCAGCAGAAGCAGGAACAACGCCACGAAGCCAGCCAACAGACTCCGGCCCGAGGTCAGCGCCACAATACCCGAAGCCGCAGCCAGAGCGCTGCTCGTGATCAGTAGCCTTCGAGCAAGCGTGACTGCGCGTGTCTCCAGCACAGAGCGCCGGAGCCCAAGTTGTGGCGTACTTCCAGCGACCTCCAGCGCGGGCAGCCATGCACCGGCGAGCGCTGTGCCGAAGCCAGCCAGCAACGCTTTCACAACGGAGGTTGCCGGCAAGACCGTTTCGTTCACCGCGACGACGAAATACAGGTCGTTGATCGTTTGCGACACGAGCTGAACGAGCCCACGTCCAATCACGGTTCCGAGCAACAGACCGAGACCCGCGCCCACGACCCCCAGCACGGCTGCCTCGCAGAGCACGATGGTAAAGATGTCGCCCCGCGTCGCACCCAAGGCTCGCAGAATCCCGATGATCCGCCTCCGCTGCACGACCGCGAAACTGATCGCTCCATAGATAAGCAAGGTGCTGACCATCAGCGCCAACATGCTCATCGCCTGCAAGTTGGTCGTGAACGCTGCGGTCATGTCGACACTCTGGTGAGTGCGGCCCTGCGCCGGCTCGAGTCGGACACCGGCGGGCAGTCTGGCGCGCAATCTCGCCGCAGCAGCTTCCCCGGCACGCCCATCGGCCACACGTACATCGATGCGCGACAACCGTCCTACCGCGTCCAGCCACTCCTGTGCCTGCGCAATGTCGGTCAGGACCAACGAATCGTAACCGGCCTTATCCTCGGCAACGGTTCCAATGAGGACGGCGGGGTAGCTCTTGCCACCTACATCCACCTCGAAACCCTGATTGATACTGAGCCCGAGCTGTTTTGCGGTGCTCGCGGCCATGACCACCGAGCCACCTTGAGTGAACCAGCGCGTCGGATCCCCGGCCGCCGGCCGCACGTCCCCTCCTCCGCTTGCGTTCAGGTCAGGATCTGCTAGCGGATCGATCCCGATGAGTTGCATGGTGCGCTCGCCGACGGTGACATATCCCTCCACGACGGGTGCGAGTGCGGGCCGAACTCCCCCACCATCCACCCCCCGCAGCTGGCCGCGGCGCAAATCAACATACAACCGCTCATCGATGCCCTGCGGTCCGCCGGCGATCTCATGAGTTGCCGCGCCATTGACAGCCTGCGACGATAATTGGAACGCCCGGCCCGAGCTCGCTGTCGCGATGTCCACCGCGATGATCGTCCCCACGCCCACGGAGAGACCCACGAGGGCCAGGACGAGCTGCGCCGGATGCCGCAACAAATGCCTGACGCTTGCGGCCCAGAGAATCGGCATCAGGAGGATGCTTCCTGGAGCCGACCGTCCCTGAGCTCCAACACCCGGTCAGCCGCTTGTGCAAGTGCAGCATCGTGCGTCACGATCAGCAGCGTCGCGCCACGTTGCCGGGCGAGTGACAGTAATACTGGCAACACCTGTTTCGCGGTCTCCTCGTCCAGGTTGCCGGTGGGCTCATCTGCCAACAGTACAGGTGGCCGGTGTACGAGTGCGCGGGCAATCGCCACGCGCTGTTGCTCACCCCCCGACAACGTGTCTATGGCGCTGTGCGCTCGGTCATCGAGGCCCACCTCTCGGAGCATCGCTGCGCTTCGCTCTCGCGCTTCGGCCCCGCGCACGCCATTGAGCTCCAGCACCAGCCGGACGTTTTCCTCCACGTCCAGAGTCGGAACCAGATTGAAGAACTGGTAGACGAATCCGATATTTTTCCGCCGGAACAGCGTGAGGCGCGGCTCTGCCAAAGCAGTCACATCCAGGCCGTCGATTTCCACCGATCCGCTGTCCGGCCGATCGATTCCACTGATGAGATTGAGAAGCGTCGATTTTCCCGAGCCGCTGCGGCCGATGACAGCGGTAACCTCGGCGTTGGCGAATTCGGCATTCGCCTGGTCCAGCACGCGATGCACCCTGTCACCTTCGCGGAAGCTGCGACACACTTGTTTAACTATCAGCACTGTCCCTTTGCACCTTGCAGCTGCTCTCGCGTCGCCAATCGCGAACAGGAAAAAAACGCAGCACGACGCGTCCCGATAGGCGAAACTGTCGCCCGCTGCGGTTTCCGCCATGCCTGGTGCGCGTGGCACGCAAGCCCGAGGTGCCTCATGAATTCTGCTGTTGGTCCCAGGAAGCTATGCGCGCCAGAGCGCTTCTTCCACAATACGGCAATTGCCGTTGCCGCGCTGCTGAGCTGTGCGCCGCTCGCCTGGTCACAGGCTCCGTCCGACAAGGCAACCAGCTCTAGCGCGGCCCCTGCGGCCCCGACTGCAAAAAAGCCCGCCGCGGCGGCCGCTACTGGAGGTGCATCCGACGTGAAAGCTCCCACCAACGCGAAAGCACAAGCCAGCTACAGCCTCGGCGTCTCGATGGGCGATCAGCTCCACCATTTGGGGCTCACTGCCGACTCGATCGCGACCGAGCGCCTGACCCAGGGACTGCGCGATGCGCTCGCAGGCAAGGTGGCGATGACGGCAAGCGATCAGGAAAACATCGCGAATTTCGTCAAGACCGCGCGCAACAGCATGGCGGAGTCGAACCGCACGGCGGCGAAAACCTTCCTCGCTGCGAACGGCAAGAAGAAAGACGTCGTCACCACCCCGAGCGGCCTCGAGTATCACGTGATTGCGGCTGGCGAAGGCACTCCGCCCAAATCGACGGATGAAGTCACGGTCAACTATCGCGGCACGCTGCTCGATGGCACGGAGTTCGACAGCTCCTACAAGCGGGGCCAACCGGCTTCCTTTCCGGTCAATGGCGTCATCCAGGGCTGGCAGGAAGCGCTCGTCCTGATGAAGCCGGGCGCCAAGTGGGAGCTCTTCATCCCGCCCAACCTGGCCTACGACGTCAACTCACCGCCCTCCATTCCGCCGGGCTCCATGCTCAAGTTCGAAGTGGAGCTGATCAAGGTCAAGCAGCCGGCACCCGCGGTTCCAGGAGCGAAGGTTCCTAGCTCGCAGTAATTGCAATTCGCCCGGCGCGGCCCGCCGGGCCTTAGCTCTGTGTGGCTCGGGCCGTATTGGCCCGAGCACAGTGGGTCCGGGCCAGCGATAAGCGCTAAGCCGGCCCCGCGCCGGCGTTGGCCCCCGGGGGAAATCGCATGGGCTTGGTAACCCCCATGCGCGTGAGCTCGCGAAGCAGCCCCTCCGCCAAATCCTGGTACGTCTCCCGGTCGAATAACGGCGCCGCATCCCAGTTGTACGCCCACGGATGGGACGTGCGCAGCTTGTCAGGCTCGTCGGCGTATCGTGGTATCACGTGCGCATGTAGCGCCGGCTCCTGGTTCCCGAGAATGGCGTAGTTGATCCGCGATGCGCCTGTCAGCTTCAGCACCGCATCACCGAGCCGAGCCACGTCCTGCAGGTAACTCGCCCGCTCCTTCGAGCCGAGCGCGTTGAGTGTTGGCACTACCGGATCGGGCAGCAGGAGGGTGTAACCGCGCAGGAACTGGCGCTCCCCAAACACCGCCCACCCCGAATACAGCCGCGCGATGACCCGCGGCTCGCGGCCTTCCCGCGCTGCCGCAACGATTGTGTGAATCGCTGTCTGCGGCTCGATGCTTATTTCGTTTTTCATAGCTTGGCCTGAGCGAGTCTAAGGAATCATATTGCGCTGACGCTGCCCTCATCGCCAGACTGCGTGTTGACTGCGACCACCGTCGCCTTCGGAAAGAAATTGAACTCGGAGGCACTTGCCCAGGTGTAAGCGCCCATCGCGCGCCCGACGATCAGGTCGCCTGCCTTCAGCTCAGGGAGCATCAGATTTTCGGCTATCACATCGATGCTGTCGCAGGTTGGACCCGCGAGCACCGAAGGCAGCCGTTCGGGACTGTCCCGCATTGGCTCAACGGGGTAGCGGGCGTGGTCATAGAGCTGTCCGCTGTACGACCCATAGAGTCCATCATCGAGGTAGTACCACCAGTGACCTTCGCGCTTCGCCCGACCCATGACGGAGGCGACACCGATCGCCGAGGGTCCGATGATGTAGCGGCCCGGCTCAGCGATGACACGCACCCGTTTAGGTAACTTCGACAGCGCGGCACGGATGGGCGCGCAGAACCGGCTGATGTCCTGCACGGGTTGCGCGTAATCAATCGGAAACCCACCCCCGATATCGAGCGTGTCGAACGCCCCGAGCTTTTCGCGGCGCGCGGCCGCCATCAACTTCACGCAGGCATGCAGCGCCTCCACGTGTTTGGCGGAATCCGCCGCCTGCGAGCCGACATGGAAGGACAGCCCGCGCACCTGGATTCCCAGCTCGGCGGCCAGGCGGGCGAGAATCAGCAGGTCCTCCGGGTCACATCCAAACTTGCGCGACAGATCGCACACCGCCCCGGGACTGCGGAACGACACACGCAGCAGCAACTCGGCGCTGTCCGTGTAGCGGGCGAATTTGCGGATTTCATCCGGATTGTCCGCAACGAAAGTACGCACACCGAAACTCACCGCATTGCGAATATCCTGATCCCGTTTGATGGGATGGGTATGGATACAGCGCTTCGGGTCGGCACCCAACCGCTGCACCAGGTGAACCTCACCTGTTGTGGCCAGATCGAGAAACCCACCCTCCTGCATCACCGTCTGCACCACGGCCGGATGCGGCATGGGTTTCAACGCATAGTGCAGATCGACTCCGGGCAGCGCCTTGCGCAATTTCCGGTACTGCACCCGGACGCGTTCTGCATCCAGTATGAGCAACGGCGAGCCGAATTCCTTGACCAGGCGGCGGATGTGGGCGGGCTGAAACGGATCTATAAAACGGGAGCGGATTCGGCTTGGCATAGGCTTCATTGTTAGAAAAACGTGACGGCGTGACAAGGGACTACGGGCAGTTCTGCTACATTCTTGGCCGCATGACGCCCCCAACCGTGCCGCAAGATCCGCGCCGTGAGCTCGAGATGCTGCTCGCCTCGCGCTTTGCGCTCATCGTCATCGAATCCCGCGAGGAGGCACGTGTCCTCGCAGTTGTGCGCGAGGCAAGCCTCAAAGCCCGCCGCGGACGTGGGTGGGGAGTATTTCAATGGACTGTGACGGAAGGGTTGCAGCGAATCGACGTCGACATGGGCGGCCCGCAGCGCACGCTTGCAGAACCGGCCTCCCTGCTGAGGCACCTCAAAGCGACGCCGATGCCGGGCATTTACGTCTTCCTCGACTTTCATCCTTACCTGAGCGATCCCATCAACGTGCGGATGTTGAAGGACGTCGCCCAGGGCTATGACCAGGTCGCGCGCACTGTTGTCTTGATGAGCCACGAGGTGACGCTTCCCGAAGAGCTCGAGAGCTTCGCGACGCGGATGCACCTGGCCCTGCCCACCGTCAACGAGCGGCAGATGATCGTCAGGCGCGTCGCTCAGGAATGGTCGAAAGCCAATCCCGGAAAGCCGGCCGTGATCGAGCCCGAGGCGCTGGCCAAACTCGTGGACAACCTGAGCGGCCTGACCGCTGCGGATGCCGAGCGTCTGTGCCGCCAGGCGATCTTCGATGATGGCGCGCTCACGATGTCGGACCTGCAAGGTGTCCTGGCCGGAAAGTATCAACTGCTCAATCGCGGCGGCACACTGACGTACGAGCCAGGCACCGCAAAGTTTGCCGACGTCGCGGGGATGCAGAACCTGCGGACGTGGCTCACGAGCCGCAAGCCCGCTTTCGATGGAAGCGCCCCCGAGTTGGATCCGCCCAAGGGTGTATTGCTCTTGGGCGTACAAGGCTGCGGTAAGAGCCTCGCGGCACGCGCTGCGGCGGGAATCTTCGGTGTCCCACTCGTACGGCTTGATTTCGGCGCGCTCTACAGCAAGTGGAGCGGCGAATCCGAGAAGAATCTGCGTGAGTCGCTCGATGCGGCAGAGGCGCTCGCGCCCTGCGTGTTGTGGATCGATGAGATCGAAAAGGCGCTCGCCGATGGTGAAGGCGATAGCGGCACCTCGCGACGGGTGCTCGGCACGTTTCTGACATGGCTCGCCGAACAGCGTGCGCGGATTTTCGTCGTCGCCACGGCGAACGACATCTCCGCACTGCCCCCGGAGTTGATTCGGAAAGGCCGGCTCGACGAGATTTTCTTCGTCGATCTGCCGGACGATGCTGCGCGTGCAGCGATTCTTGCGATTCACGCGCGCAAGCGCTCGGTGTCGTTGAGCCCGCAGGAAGCGCTCGCACTGGCGAAACGCAGTGCCGGATTCTCCGGAGCGGAGTTGGAACAGGCCATTGTCGCGGCTCTCTACAGTGCTCGCGCCAACGCTCAGCCAGTCACCGCTGTCTCGATCGCGCAGGAGCTGCAAGCAACCAAGCCGCTGTCAGTAGTCATGGCGGAAAAGATCGAAGCGCTGCGTGAGTGGGCGCGCGAGAGAACGGTACCAGCGGAATAGCCGGCTGCCGCCGATGCGCCGCAGGCGCCATCAGCCTATGGAAGAACGGCCATTGCGCCGGACTCGCCACTCTCGCTGATACTCGAAGCTGCACGCATCAGTCGATCGCGGATTGCGTCCCACTTCTCGCCCTCCGGTACGTCCTGCACCAGGATCTGTTGGCATCCTGCCTTGTCGAGCGTACGCAGGTTCGCATACAGGTCATGGCCGTATTGCTCAGGACGCCGCCCGGCATTGATCCACGTCACGTACTTGTGAGATTTAAGAGGCAGACGCTGCGCAAGGACGGCGATTCTGCGGCCACCCTCGGATAGGGAAGCGGCGTGGGCATCAATTTCGCCCGCCGGCACGACAGTCATCGGCGTAGTCGGAGCATAGTGAGAAGGAGTGCTGCCAGGTACGCGGGGCGACTCCAGATTTGCGCCGATCAGCAACTCCCCGATCACCGTGCGAATCTGACCGGCGGTTACAGCGCCCGGCCGGAGCAGCCGCACGTTGTTTCCTTCCACGGTCACAATGGTGGATTCCAGGCCGATCTGGCATTCGCCACCATCCAGAATGACCTTCACCGCGTCGCCCAACTCGTCACGGACGTGTTCCGCTCGCGTTGGCGACAGCTTGCCGTATCGATTCGCCGAAGGTGCCGCTATGCCACCCCCAAACGCGGTGAGCAGCTGCTGGGCCATCGGGTGGGAAGGCACGCGGATGGCAACGGTATCCTGCCCGCCCGTTACAACATCGTGCACATTGGCCGCTCGCGGCAGAACCATGGTCAACGGCCCCGGCCAGAACCGCTCCGCCAGCTTGTTCGCGGCCTCCGGCACTTCCCGCACCCAGCGGTGCAGAAAGCGAGGGCTATCCAGGTGAACGATGACCGGGTGATCGACCGGGCGTCCCTTGGCCGCAAAGATCTTGCGCACCGCCGCCGGGTTCTGCGCATTGGCGCCCAGCCCGTAAACGGTTTCGGTCGGAAATGCAACGAGCTCGCCGTCGCGCAACGTCTGCACGGCAGTCTCGATTTCGACCTGGGTAGCTCTGACAACTCGGACCATGGTTGCGAATTCTACCAGCCACACGTACGGGGGTACGTTTACTTAGGAGTTCAGCCGATGACGGCCATCGCAAGTTCGAACAATGTCAAAGGCGCCGACCCTTCCGCATTGTTAGCGGCCATCACATAGACGTCGCGTCCTGACGACAGACCGCGCTTTACGAGGCTTGTAATACGGCCTCGGCTGAGCTTGTCCGGCTCCGCGAGCCGGTTGAACGGAGCAAACCGGGCTCCCGCGCTCTCATAGTCGTCGCCAGGTTGCAGCATCCAGCGGATGATCATCGGCCCGCCGTGGCTGTCGACGCCTGCGGCGCCGAGAACCTGACGGTCCACCGGTGGCATGCGCGAGTGAACGCTCGAGCAATGCACCGCGCCGGCGGCAGCGAGTGCGTCCTCGTAGGGCGCACCGAGAATTTCCGGATCGCGCAGCTCAACTGCATAAACCGGACCGCGCGGCAACGCAGTCAGAAACTCTCCGAGCCGAGCAGCGAAAGTCTCCGGGTCACGAGTGTACCTATATCCCAACGGCGAGAACTGAAACAGAACGGCACCGAGCTTCGGCCCGAGGCCCTTCACAAGTGGCCTGATGACCGTTTCCTCGGCATACAACGGATCGAGGAAAACAGGCTCAATGCCGCGCTGCTGTGCACGCGGAGTATCGGGAGCGGTTGTCAGGCCGGTGTAGGCCTTCACGATGAACCGGAAGTTCTCTGGCACGTCGGCGGCGTGCTGGGAGAGCTGCTCCGCGGTTTGCGGCCTGTAAAACGTGCTATCGATGTTCAATGCGTTGAGCAATGGATGCTGCGCGTATGCCCGCAGGCCGTACCGTGCCAAAACGCCTACGCGGTATTGTTCGGCATAGACGATGCCTTCCCATCCTGGAAACGACAGACTCGACGTACCCAAATGAAGGTTCTTCGGCAGCCGCCGCGCGACTTCCAGCAAGCGCGGCTCAGGGACCGCCGGGCGTACGAGCTGTGCATCCGCCGGAGGCCCACCAAACAGGTCCTCCTGTTCATGGCCTGCGGCCAACTTCTCAGGGGGATCGCGCAAAGCGCGACCCCCTCCGTGAAGCCGGCGCTACGCGCCGGGAAAAACCAGGATCGGCTGCGCTCAAACTCGTTACTCCAGGGCCTTGCGCTCCCAACCGCTTGCCGTATGCGTCAGCTCGTATGCAGGCCAGTAGTGCTTGTCGAGCTTCAAAGTGATCACTTCTGGCGCGTTGTTCCAAGTGATGGTCTTTAGCCGTAACGACGCGCGGTCCGGCCTGCCCGTCACCGCTCCCAGGAAGGCGTCGAGGTCAGGTGTCGGTACTCCATCCACTTCCACAATGCGCCGCCCCGGATACAGACCATAGCGGGTCGCGGGCGACCCATACGCGAAGTAACCCACATACACGCCGACAGGCGGAATTCCGCGTTGTGCGCTCATGGCTCGATGAGGTGCCTGCAGCGTCGCCCCACCCCACTCGACCAACCTGTCGATATCCGCTCCCGGTAGCTCCATTGTCTTCACGTCCAGTATCTGCTCGCTGCTTCCGCGCCAGACGGTGACCTTCACTTGGTCCTTATCCGCGGCGGCCCGTTCGACCTCCCTGAAGCGCGTCACGACCTTGCCGTCAATCGCCAGGACCAGATCGCCCTGCTGAAGCTCTTTCGCCGCGGGCGTACCACCCACCATGCGCACCACGGTCAGAACCTGCCGCTGGGTCGGATTCTGCTGTGAGAGCTGTTTCGCCCAATCATCCGACAAGCCGATTTCGCGAGCGCTCGCCAGCGGCTGCACTCCGAACTCGGCTTCCAACGAATGCAGCGGCTTATCCGTTCTGACACGGTCGAGCATGTCGGCGACCAGGTCGATGGGCACCCCGCGATTGTCCTGCGAAATCTCGCGCCCGCTTTCATACGCGAAGCTCGACCACAGACCGAGCACGTTACCAGTCTTGTCAGTCAGTACTCCGTCGAAATCCAGCGGGGGATTGACGAGTTGTACGGCCTCGAGATTGCTGTCGCGGAAGCGCATCGTGCGCGACAACGGCAACTCGAGCGGATCTATGCTGGCGATCTCCGTATTGCGCGAGCGCAGCTCGCTATCCGCTCCGAGACCCACTACCCACACTGTTTCGCCCGCCGCCAGCTCGCGCGGCGCCAGTTTCGCGGACTTCACGGGAGTGGTGCCGATCAGCTTCGGGTCATACGCCACCATCGCGAGGTTATGTTGCGGATGGACGTAGACGACGTGGCCAGGTACCTGCACCGTTCCAGCAAGCGTGATCGTCACATCGCCTACCGCGACCGGCACGGTGTTTCGATCAACGACAACCAGGCCCCTTTGCGCATCCACTATCAGGCCCGTCCCGTGATAGTTGCGCTCAGTGATGCCGGACACCGAGTACGGCATGTCGAAGGCGACCATCGCGAGTGACGGCGCGAGATTCTCGAGCCGCGGGTCCTTGTACTTCGGGTATTCGGTGGAGCTCACCTTGATGGCCTTGGGCGGCGGTCCCGACGGAAGGTCTTTGCAGTCCCACAGCCCCTGACGATCATCGCGCTCACAGTGATGAGCCGGAAACCAACGCCGGTCCATGCGTACGGAACGTAACTGGCTGCCGTTCGGATCGTCGATGGTGATGAAACGGATTGCCGTCCGATCGCCGTCGCCGAGCTGCGCAATGTGCTCCTCGACGTCGCTCAGGCCATTCACTTTCTTCGAATCCATCGCGGTAATCACGGCACCGCGCGGCACGCCCGCGGCAGTGAAGATGTAGCCCGGATTCGCGACATACACGCCGCGCACCGGCACGTTGAAATGCCGCGCCTGTTGATACGACAGAGTGTTCAGGACGGCATCGCCGAATTCCGCATAGGCGCTCGGGGTGATCGAGTGCAGATCGCCCACCGGCAGCTTGGCGGAAACGAGCTTGCCACCGCGTTCGAGCTCCAGTTGTACTTGTCCACCAACACTGGAATCGACTACATCGTCCAAGGGCTCGAACTGCGTGACATAGTGGCCGTTGACTTTCACGAGAACGTCGCCCGGCTGCAGCACGTTTTCGCTGGGCGAGCCCGGCAGTACCTCGCTCACCACCAACATACCCGTGTACTGCGGATATGCTTTGCGCACGGCGGCTTCAGTCGTGCCGTTCAAGCCGAGGCGCTTGAGCTCGTCGTAAGGCGTGTAGTTGAAGACCGAATACAACGTCCCGCGGCTAACCGGTTTGCCGCGTTGTATCAATTCGAGGGCACGGCGGACACGTCCCAGGGGAAGGTAGAAGCTGGATGCGTTGCCGCTGGCGCCACCGGCATTGAGCGCCACGACCCGGCCGCGGATATCGATGACCGGCGAGCCGGATGAACCACCCGACGTGCCCGAGGCAGCCTGCAAGTAGAAGGTGTTGAAGTCGTTGTACTTGGCGATGCCGTACTCGGGGGCGTCGCGGTCGAGCCGCGCCAGCGTGCCGGCCAGAATCGAGAGTTGCTCGCCGGCATTGTTACCTACAACCCGAATCTCACGGCCAATCTGCGCGCCTTCCGGATACAGGGCCAGGGCCTTCGGCTTGATGAAGTGCAGCTTGCTCGGGTCGTAGCGATACAGCCCGAAGTCGTGCACGGGATCGCGATACACGGGATAGAGCTGCACTTCCTCCCGGTTGAGGAAGGTGGCCTCGGCCGTAACAGGTCCGGGTGTGACCACGTGGCGATTTGTCAAAATGAGACCGCGCTCGGCATCGACGACGAATCCGGTGGCCTGAGCAGTTGAGTTCCACTCCGTATCGAAAGCCCGCGTGGAGTCCACGTCGATGGACACGACGCTGCTGGCAATCCGCTCGAGGGTCACTGCCCAGTCCGGATTGCCTTCCACGGCGGCGGCCTGTTGCGCGACCTGGGCGTTCTGCTCCGCGGCCGACGCGGGCGGGGTGGGCGGAGCCTGAACGGGCAGCGGGGCTGATGGGCCCTGTTTCGCAGGGTCCTGCACGACCGCAGTCGTACTGGCTGGCGGGGGGTCGCGTGCTTCGCTGAGAGCCGCGGCAAAGAGAAATAGCAGGGACAGCCAGAGCAGTCTTGCAGAGCGCATAGGACTCCTGAAATGGGGGGCCCGCGCGGCCTAAGCGGGCTAGTCTACCGACCTAGCAGAACGAGCAGCCAGACCGTGCCTAAGAGTACGAAAGACATGAGCACGGCGGCCGAGCCGATATCCTTTGCCAATCCCGCGAGGGCATGGCGCTCGAACCCAATGCGATCCACCGTCGCCTCGATGGCGCTATTGATCAGCTCCACCACCAGGGTGAGCAACATCGGCGCGATGAGCAAGGCACGCTCAATACCGCTGTGCCCTAGCCACAGGGCCAAGGGTATGACGATCAGAGCCAACGCAAGTTCCTGACGGAAGGCCGCTTCCTCCCGGAATGCCCCCCGCAGGCCGCGAACGCTGGCGCCCAAGGCGCGCACCAGCCGGGTGGCGCCGCGGGGCTTGTATCGATCGATGATTACGCTGTTGGCTTCCATCTCAAGTCCAGCTGCTTGGCCGCCCGCACGTCATCGAGCCGCCGCACCGGCATGGTATGCGGAGCGCTCGTTACGCGCTCGGGTTCCTGTTCGGCCTCCTGCTGAATCTGGCTCATGGCAGCTACAAAGGCGTCCAGAACGTCCTTTCCCTCGGTCTCCGTCGGTTCGATCAGCAGGCATTCGGGCACCAGGAGCGGGAAATAGGTGGTCGGCGCATGAATCCCATGGTCGAGCAGCCGCTTGGCGAAGTCCATGGTCGTCACATCAAGTTCACGCGCCTGGCGCTTCAGGGTAATGATGAACTCATGGCTCGCCCGGCGGGAAGGGTACGCCGCATCAAAACCCGCTTCGCGCAGGCGGGTGAGCAAGTAGTTCGCGTTGAGTGTGGCGTACTCGCCCACCTGGCTCATACCCTCGCGCCCCAGCATGCGCATATAAATGTAGGCCCGCAGCAGCACGCCCGCGTTACCCATGAAACCTGACAGGCGGCCGATCGACTGCGGCAGGTCCTTCTCGGCCAGCCAGCGGTAGCGATTGCCTTCGTCCAAACCCACGATCGGGATGGGCAGAAACGGTCGCAGGCGCGCGCTGACACCTACGGCTCCCGCGCCCGGCCCGCCCCCGCCATGCGGCGTGGAGAAGGTCTTGTGCAGGTTCATGTGAATGACATCGAAACCCATGTCGCCGGGGCGAACCTTACCCAGAATGGCATTCAGGTTGGCGCCGTCGTAATAGAGGAGCCCACCGGCTGCGTGCACGATCCGCGCCACTTCCTCGATGCGGCGCTCAAACACGCCCAGGGTCGAGGGGTTGGTCAACATGATGCCAGCCGTATTCGGGCCGACAGCCGCCCTGAGCGCATCCAGCTCGATATCGCCCTCTTCATTGACCGGGATCTCCCGCACGATGCAGCCGCACATCGTCGCCGTCGCAGGGTTCGTGCCATGCGCCGCTTCAGGCACGATGATCTCGTTGCGCGCCAGGTCACCACGGGAGCGGTGGTAGGCGCGGATCATCGCAACTCCGGCGAACTCCCCATGCGCACCGGCCATCGGACTCAGGGCGACGCCCTGCATGCCGGTCACTTCCTTCAACATCTCCTGCAACTCGTACATGCACGCCAGGAATCCCTGTCCATGTGACTCGGGCGCAAGTGGGTGGCGTCCCAAAAACTCCGGCAGCATGGCGTACTGGTTACAAGCCTTGGGGTTGTACTTCATCGTGCACGACCCGAGCGGATAGAAGTGCGTGTCGATGGAGAAATTGAGCTGCGAGAGGCGGGTGAAATGCCGCACGGCCTCGAGCTCGCCCACCTGCGGCAGCAGTGGCGGCTTGGTGCGCCGCAGGCCTTGCGGCAGGTCGGCCGTTGCCGCCGCAGGCGGCTGCTGTGGCCACTGGTCCGTTGCACCGCGGCCGGGATGAGAATACTCAAATATCAGTTTCTCACTGGCTTTGTCATGGGTTCGCATCATTCAATCCTCAGGCCGCCCGCACGGCTTGCACCGCCTCAGTGAGCGCCGTCACATAACTGTCGATATCAGCCTTCGTCTTCGTCTCGGTCGCGCACACGAGCAGCGCGTAACCCAACTCCGGGTAATGCTCGCTCAAGTCGAGACCACCCAGAATTCCCCGGTTGGCGAGCGCTGCCAGGATAGGGGCAACCGGCCGGTCAAACAGCACCACCGCCTCGTGGAAGAACGGGCCGGCAAACGCGCGCCGCACACCCTTCAGGGCAGTCAATGCGCCCGCCAGGTCCTTCGCACTCGCATGCGAGGCCGCCGCGGTACGCTCCAGACCAACCGGTCCCATGAGTGACATGTAGATAGTGGCCGCGGTCACGAGCAAGCCCTGGTTGGTGCAGATGTTGGAAGTGGCCTTGGCCCGCCGAATGTGCTGCTCACGCGCCTGCAACGTCAGGGTGAAGCCCTCGCGGCCATTCAAATCGACAGTGCGCCCGACGATTCGACCGGGCATCTGCCGGACATACTCCATGCGAGTCGTCATGAATCCAAAGTACGGACCACCCGATGATAACGGTACGCCGAGCGGCTGGCCGTCACCTACGACGATGTCGGCGCCTTTCCCGTTACTACCCCACTCACCTGGAGGTTTCAACAGTGCCAGGGATGTGGGATTCACTACAGCGATGACGAAGGTCCCTTTGGCATGGGCCCAATCGGTCAGCGCATCCACATCCTCGAGCTGACCGAAGAAATTGGGCTGTTGGATGACGAGCGCAGTAACGTCTTCACTGTCGTACTTTTTCAGAGCATCGAGCGGGGTCACGCCGGCCTCAACCGCGTATGGAACGTCTTCAAAGCGCAGCCCCTGATTGCCCGCGGTAGCGACGGCGACCCGGCGGTATTGCGGATTCAAGGTTCGCGGCACCAGGATAAGCCGCGACTTTGATTTGCGACTCGCGCGAACCGCCATGAGGCTCGCCTCGGCGACCGCGGATGCCCCGTCGTACAGCGAAGCATTCGAGACCTCCATGCCCGTGAGGCTCGACATCATCGACTGGTATTCGTAAATAAGTTGCAGCGTGCCCTGACTCGCCTCGGCCTGATATGGAGTGTAGGCGCTGTAGAACTCGCCTCTGGTCGTGAGCGCCCAGACTGCGGCCGGTATGTGGTGCTCGTACGCGCCCGCGCCGATGAAACATAACGGCCGTCCGTCAGCGCGCGCCCGCTCGCTCATCAGTCGTCCGACCTGCATCTCGTTCAGTCCAACGGGCACCCCGTCCAGCGACTTCACACGCAGCGACGCAGGGATCTCATCAAACAGCTGCTCGATGCTCGACACGCCAATGGTCGCGAGCATGGCCTCGACATCGGCAGGCGTATGTGGAATGAACGCCATCAGCCTGCCTCCGTCAGCAACAACTTCTGATATTCGGCCGCCGGAATGAGCTCGCCGGAAGCGGCGCCCTTCGTCGGACGCAGGCGCATCAGCCAGCCCTTGCCGTATGGATCGTTGTTGACCGCCTCCGGCTCCGTAGCCAGTAAGGGATTGCCCAACGTGATCTCCCCGGCCACTGGGGTGTAAACGTCAGACGCGGCTTTGACCGACTCAACGACCGCACAGGGCTCGCCGAGCGTGACGGTTCGGCCGTTTTCGGGAACCTCCACGAAGACGAGGTCGCCAAGAGCGTGTTGGGCGTGATCGGTAATTCCGATCTCGACCGTGCCATCCGGCAGGGTTCGCACCCATTCGTGCGTCTTGGTGTACTGCAGATCGGTGGGAACATTACTCATCGGTGTACTCCGTTTCAGATCATCGGCTTGCCGAAGCGTACGAAGGGCGGTTTGACCACCCTTGCGTTGAGAAGCTTGCCGCGGATGTCGACCTGCACTCGCTGCACGGGGCCAGCGGGCACGCGTGCGAGGGCGATCGACCGCTCGAGGGTGGGGGAGAAGGTGCCGCTCGTAACTTCACCACTGGTGCCGGCCGCGCTTTCCGCGCCACCCGCGCGTTCCGCGCGGGGGTCAGGCACGAGCACTTTCTGATGACTGCGAAGGACACCGCGGTCTTCAAGGACCAAACCCACCAGCTGCCTCGAGGGTGCGGTGAGCGCCGTCTCCAACGCCTCCCGTCCAATGAAGCGCCGCTCGCGGGGTTGCATTGCAACCGTCCAGGCCAGGCCCGACTCAAATGGATGAGTGCTCTCATCCATATCGTTGCCGTACAGATTCATGCCGGCCTCCAGGCGCAGCGTATCGCGCGCACCGAGACCACATGAGGTAACACCAGCGGCATTCAACTCTCGCCAGACACGCACCGCATCGGAGGCGGGCAGCATCACTTCAAAGCCATCCTCGCCCGTATAACCCGTCCGTGCGACGAACCAGGCGTCAACTTCGCGCCCGAAGAACGGCCCGAGCCCCATGGCAGCATTGGCGGCCGTTGTTGACATAAGTCCTGCGGTCTTCGCACGCGCCTCAGGTCCCTGAATAGCGAGTATCGCGAGGTCGGCTCGCTCGCTCGCCTCGACGTCGAATTGCTGGGCGACACGGCGGATCCACGCGAGATCCTTGTCGCGCGTGCCGGCATTCACCACGAGCCGGAACCAGGATTCCTCGAGGAAATAGACGATGAGATCGTCGAGCACCCCGCCTGCTTCATTGAGCATGCAGGAATACAGTGCTTTACCCGGCACTTTCAGCTTCGCGACATCGTTAGCGAGAAGATGCTGGAGGAATTGCCTTACGCGCGCTCCTTTGAGATCGACAGCGCACATGTGCGATACATCAAAGACCCCCGCCGCGCGGCGCACGGCGTGATGTTCGCCAATTTGTGAAGAGTATTGAACGGGCATGTCCCAACCGCCGAAATCGACGATGCGGGCGCCCAGTTCCTGATGCAGCTCATAGAGAGGTGTTCGTCGTCCCACGGGTCCTCCAAAACAAAAGGCGGCACTGCTGGTGCACGTGCCGCCCATCTGTCCTGTGACCTGAGAGATCAGGCGCCTGTTTCGCGCCGCTCCCCTTCGGTGGGTAATCCCGCAATAGAGGGATACCACTCTCCAGAGCCCGCTCGAGACGCCTGTCTTAAGACATCGTATCCAAGGTCTGCCGTCCTGTTGCCTGAGCGTTTCCGGGCGGAAACTTGCGCCTTCGGCGTTCCGGTAGGGCCGGACTCTCTCCGTCAGACCTATGTAGCGGGCCTGCGCATCATAGCAAATTGCGCACCCGCCAATACGAAGACAAGCGCCGTAAGGGGCCGATTTCGGAACCCATGTAGAATAGGCACTCCGAACCCCCAATCATCGACACGTTATGGCAGCCCCACGCAGATCTTCCGTTCAGGTTTCAATCGCATCCGTCCGCGTCGGCGGTAGCGCACCGATCGTCGTGCAATCGATGACGAACACCGATACAGCAGACATCGAAGGCACCGCACAACAGGTCAAGGCGCTCGCGCGCGCGGGCTCCGAGCTGGTGCGGCTCACCGTCAACACAAGCGAAGCCGCCGCAGCGGTCGCACCAATCCGTGACCGACTCGCACAAATGGGTGTGAACGTGCCGTTGATCGGCGACTTCCACTTCAACGGTCACAAGCTGTTGCGCGAACACCCCTCCTGCGCCGAAGCGCTGGCGAAGTACCGCATCAATCCCGGCAACGTAGGCCGTGGAAGCAAACGCGATCCGCAGTTTGTGGAAATGATCGAGACGGCGTGCCGCTATGAGAAGCCGGTACGCATCGGTGTCAATTGGGGGAGCCTGGATCAGGACCTCCTCACACGGATGATGGATGAGAACTCAGCGCGCGCCGAACCGTTGACTGCCCAGGAGGTGATGCGCAATGCCGTTGTGTCCTCCGCGGTGGACAGTGCCCTGCGCGCCGAAGAGATCGGAATGCGTCATGACAGAATCATCCTGTCCGCGAAGGTCAGCGGTGTTCAGGATCTCATCGCGATCTACACCGCTCTTGCGGCACGTTGTGAATACCCGCTGCACCTCGGTCTCACCGAGGCCGGCATGGGCTCGAAGGGTATTGTCGCTTCGACTGCCGGTATGTCGGTGCTCCTGCAGCAGGGCATTGGCGACACGATACGGGTGTCATTGACGCCTGAGCCTAATGGAGACCGCACCAATGAGGTGATCGTCGCGCAGGAGATCCTGCAGACTATGGGACTGCGCTCGTTCACACCAATGGTCGTGGCGTGTCCCGGATGCGGACGCACGACTAGCACGTTCTTCCAGGAACTCGCGCAGCAGATCCAGTCCCACATCCGCCATCGCATGCCGCAGTGGCGTCGTGAGTACGCAGGCGTCGAAGACATGACCGTCGCGGTTATGGGTTGTGTGGTCAACGGCCCTGGGGAGAGCAAGCACGCCAACATTGGAATCAGCCTCCCTGGTACAGGTGAGCGGCCCATTGCGCCCGTATACGAGGATGGCGAGAAGACCGTGACCTTGAAGGGCGAGCGCATCGCCGAGGAGTTTCAGGATCTAGTGGAGAAGTACGTCGCGCGCAGCTTTGAGCGCAAAGACGTCGCGCTGAGCAGCGCGCAAGAAGCACGCTTTTTGCCTGCGGGCGAGCCAGAGGTCCGCTGAAAGCGCCGCAGGCGACTTTCAGCCAAGTTAAATGACAGACCTCGCTCAAGGAAAGTGCAAACCCTGTGAGGGGGGCACAGCACCGCTGACACGCGATGCTGCCGCTGCCCTGCTCTCCAAGCTCGATGGCACCTGGGTCCTGGCGGCGGATGCTCGCTCCATCCGCTGCGAGCTCGCGTTCAAGGACTTCTACCGCACGATGAGCTTCGTGAACGCGGTGGCACATGTGGCCAACATCGAGGACCACCACCCGGACCTCGAGGTCGGCTACAACTACTGCCGCATCGTCTTCACGACACATTCCATCAAAGGTTTGTCCGAGAACGATTTTATCTGCGCTGCCAAGATCGGCCTCATACCGCGGGTCTGAGGCCGCAATGCGGCAATGCGTACGGCTTGCAGCGCTTTCCTTACAGCCTGCGGCGCTTGGCACACCGCACTGAAGCTGACTGCTCCCTACTGCAGGACCTGGATACCGTCGGTCGTACCCAGGATGAGGACATCGGCGGGGCGCAGAGCGAACAAACCCACGGTGACGACACCCGTGAGCTGGTTCAGATCGCGTTCCATGGCCGGCGGGTCATCGATAGTCAGTCCGTGTACGTCGAGGATGTGATTGCCATTGTCGGTCACCACTCCCTCACGCCACAGCGGCCGGCCACCGTAGGCGACGAGGCGGCGAGCAACGAGTGAACGCGCCATCGGGATCACTTCGATCGGCAGCGGGAACGTACCCAACCGCTCGACGAGCTTGCTCCCATCTGCAATGCAGACGAACCGCGCCGCAGCGGCGGCAACAATTTTCTCGCGCGTCAGGGCCGCGCCTCCACCCTTGATCAGATGACGAGCGCGGGTCGCCTCGTCCGCGCCATCGACATACAGACCCAGCTCATCGACGTCGTTGAGGTCGAGTACCGGGATTCCGCCCTCGATGAGCCTCTGTGTCGAGGCGTTGGAACTGGAAACCGCGGCCCGAACGCGGTTGCGGCATGGGATGAGCGCCTCGATGAACAGATTGACCGTGGACCCGGTACCGACGCCGATGATGGCACCCTCTTCCACGTAATCCAGTGCGGCGCGGGCCGCCAACCGTTTCTTTGCGTCACCTTCGGCAGACATGTGCTCTCTCCAAAAAAAACGCCTGGCCAGAAACGACTGTGCCCGCAGATGCGGGCACAGGTTCGAACGAAGAGTCACCCGGAAGGCCGCATAAGCGGCCTTCCGAGTTAGGCCTACTTCTTCTTTGCGGCTTTCTTCTTGGCCTTCTTCTTTGCTTTCGCCATGTTGGCATCTCCAGTTAACAGGGTTAGTCCGAGGTCGGAGTATATAGATGCGAAATTAAATTACAAGCGAGCGAGAGTGTGCTAGGCACTCAAGATGTGAACTGCATTCGTGCGAGTAGGGTGAGATCACTCACGCGCGGGTCTCCAGCGACAGGATGAACTTCCAATGAGCGGGGTCGACGGGCATCACTGACAAACGATTGCCCGGACGCAGAAGGACCATCCCCTTAAGTTCCTTCGCAGCGTGTTTGCGCAGCTCTTCCAGTGTGATGACGCGGGCGAGGCGCCGCTTGAGCCGCACATCCACCACGAACCACCGCGGCTTTGCGGGGTCGCTGTCCGCATCGTAGTGATGATCCTTGCGATCGAATGCCGTCTTATCCGGGTAACCCTCCTTCACGACCTCGAGCACCGCGACGATGCCTGGAACCGCGGTGCTCGAGTGATACAGGAAGACCTCGTCCCGCCGCTTCATGTCGTCGCGAAGCATGTTGCGAGCCTGGTAGTTGCGCACCCCATCCCAGGAGGTGGTGGCACGCGGGGCTGCCGCAAGATCATCGACACCGAACGTGTCGGGCTCGGTCTTCATCAGCCAGTACTGCATCGTATGACCCCTTTTTCCGTGACCACCGCATCGAGCAGCACATCGTGCGCGGCCGGAACAATTTCATCGAGCTGCTGAAACGAGTATGCGAGGCCCACGAGCTGCGGCGTGTGCCAAACCTTCCGCCAGCGTCGGAACGCGAACACGCGGTCGTAATAACCACCGCCGGTACCCAGCCGCACGCCGCGCGAATCGAACCCGACGAGCGGCAGGAACACGACATCGAGCCAGCGCGCACCGAGGATCTGCGAGCCTTCGGGCTCCGCTATGCCGAGACGGTTGGAACGCTGCCGCTCATTCAGAGCTACGAACTGCATCTTCCGTCCGAGAGTGTGCCGATCGATGCGCGGTAGATAAACGCGGCAACCTCGCGCACGCGCAAGCTCGATCAAGGGTCTCGTGTCGAGCTCTTCGGGAAGTGCCGCATACAGGGCGATGCGCCAACTCGGTCGCAGACGCAGCCAGCAGTCAGCATGATGGGCAATGAGTCGGGCGCTTTCTTTACGTTCAGCGGCAGTGACGGCGCGGCGCTGCAGGCGCAATGCCTTGCGCATGGCTTTGCGCGCGCTTGCGAGTGTGGCGTCACTCATTCAAAGCACCCGCACGTGTCTTTGGATTTCCAGCGCGCCCGATCTTGTTTTTCCCGGCGCGAGCGATCTTGATTTCACCCGGCGCGAAGCGCCGATATTTTGACGGACGGGGTCGCGCGAAGCGCGATCCCCGTGAGCAGTTGGCCGCAGGCCATGACAAGACGTCACCCGCAAGTGCCGGTGCGGATCGTTGCTCTCGAACCAGAGCAACAAGTGGGACGGACTGCAGCAGGTAAGGCTTTCCGCTCGAGGCGGACTTGCACAATTCTGCCCGCAAGCCCTGATGTCCCGGGGTGTTTCAAATTAGGGTCCGAGGTAACCCGATCCGCTTGTCGAACACCGCAGGCGACGCCAGATTGACTCTACACTAGTCGGAAGACCTGCGCAGGCGGACTAGTCCTACAGTTCGAGCTGCTGACCCTTCTCGAGTGCGCCTTCGACCCGCTCTCTGAGGGCGCGCAGGCGGGTACCGACCTCGCCCTCGAGCTTTGCGTCCCGGTTTTTCAATCGCAGCAACTCGTTGGCGAGGTTGAGCGCCACCATGACCGCGATACGATCGTGACCAACGAGCTTGCCAGTGTCGCGAATCTCACGCATGCGGCCGTTCAGGAATTCGGCTGCATCGAGTAGGGCCGAGCGTTCCTCGTAGGCGCAGGCCACGACATATTCCTTCTCCATGATCCGCACGGTGATCTGTGCCCGATCTTGCTGCGTACTCACGCGCCGTGCTCCATGGTTTTCAGCCGGCCGATCATTGCCTCGACGCGCGTACGCACCTGCTCATTCTTGTGCAGCAGCGAAGCACGCTCGGTGGAGAGCGATTCGTGTCGCTGACGCAACGCGCGGTTTTCTTCCTTCAGATGTTCAACCGTGGCGAGCAGCTCTTCGATTCGCTTTGCAAGTCGCACCAGCTCGAGATCGAGCTGCGTTTTTGTTGTATCGCTCATGCATAGGGACTATAGAGCCGCAGTCTCGACGCGGTCAAATACGACGGCGCTGCGCGCCGGCAGAAACCATAGGCATAATGCCATCCAATGCTCACCGAGAACTACACGGAAATACAGCGTGTCCTTGCAGAGGAGCGCTCGCTGGCGGACGCCGCAGAGGCACACGGAACACTTGCTGGTTGCCTCTGTGCCGCAATCGGTTATCGCTTCGAAGACTGGCTGCTGGAGATTCTGCCGGAGGGACAGGCGCATCCGATGGCCAAAGAGACCTTGCGCGCGCTGTATGCAGACACCGCGGGTGCCCTCGAAGGACCCGAATTGGAGTTTGAGCTGCTGTTGCCCGAAGACGAGGAACCCATCGATGCACGCACGGCGGCTCTCGCGCAGTGGTGTCAGGGATTCCTCTATGGTCTCGGGACGAGTGTGGTCCAGGACGAGTCAGGTCTGCCGGGCGACATCGGCGAGATCGTGCGCGACCTGACCGAAATCACACACGTTGCGGTCGATAACGCTCAGACCGAGGACTCGAACGAGAGCGCCTATGCCGAGCTGGTCGAATTCGTACGCATCGGCGTGCAGCTCGTGTTCGATGAGCTCGGTCCCCTGCGGGACCAACCCGGCCCCCCGAACGTAGCGCTGCATTGAAAGCGATCAAGACCGTCGCTCGGGACGAGTTTGCACGCCGGCGCCGCCAATTGACGCGCCTCATGGGCCGCGACTCGATCGCCATCCTGCCCGCCGCTCCGGTCCGGCACCGCAATAACGATGTCGAGTATGCGTACCGGCAGGACAGTGATTTTTACTACATAACGGGGTTCGGGGAGCCGGAAGCCGTTGCGGTTCTGATACCGGGCCGCGAGCAGGCCGAGTACGTCATGTTCGTGCGCGACCGTGATCCGGGCCGCGAGACCTGGGACGGACGGCGCGCAGGTCCGGCGGGCGCGACGCGCGACTATGGGGCCGATGATGCGTTTCCGATTGGCGACATCGACGAGATCCTTCCCGGGTTGTTGGAAAACCGCACCAAGGTGTTCTACGCCATGGGTGTCTATGCTGACTTCGATCAGCGGGTCGTAGGTTGGGTGAACGGCTTGCGCACACAGGCGCGCAACGGCCGCCACCCTCCTCAGGAAATCGTCGCCCTCGACCACGTCCTGCACGACATGCGGCTGTTCAAATCGCGAACCGAAGTCGCGCTGATGCGCGAATCGGCGCGGATCGCTTCCGCCGCGCATGTCAGGGCGATGCGCTTTTGCAGCCCGGGCCGCCAGGAATATGAGGTCATGGCCGAGCTGGTCCACGAGTTCCGCCGTTATAACGCCGACACGTCGTATCACCCCATTGTCGGCGGCGGCCCGAATAGTTGCGTTCTACACTATCGCGATAACAACCAGACCCTGCGCGACGGCGATCTGCTGCTGGTGGACGCCGGTTGCGAATACGAGTGTTACGCGTCGGACATCACGCGGACATTTCCGGTCAACGGGCGTTTTTCGCCCGAGCAGCGGGCGGTTTACGAAATTGTCCTCGAGGCGAACGAGGCCGCCATCGCCAAAGTGAAACCCGGCAATCACTGGAACGAGCCGCACGAGGCTGCGGTTCATGTGATCACCCAAGGCCTGGTCAAACTCGGATTGCTCACAGGACGCGTGCCGAAACTGGAACGCGAAGGCGCCTACCGGCGCTTCTTCATGCATAGAACGGGCCACTGGCTGGGCATGGATGTGCATGACGTCGGTGATTACAAGATCGGCGACGAGTGGCGTGTACTGGAACCCGGCATGGTGATGACCATTGAGCCCGGGATCTACATTCCTGCCGGTACCCGCGGTGTTCCCAAGCGAATGCACAACATAGGTATTCGCATAGAAGACGATGTGGTGGTGACCCGGACCGGTGCCGAAGTGCTGACGGCGCATGCGCCGAAAGCCGTCGACGCGATTGAAGCCGTGATGTCAGGGAGCTGAGCGCCACAAATGGCTCTCACACAGGTTGACGTTGCCATCATCGGTGGCGGAATGGTCGGTGCCAGCCTGGCGGTTGCGTTGGCTGATAGCGGTATCTCCACGATGCTCGTAGAAGCCGTGCCCTATGCGGCACACGCGTCTGGATCGCAGGCGCAACCCAGTTTTGATGACCGCACCACCGCGTTGGGCAACGCCAGCCGCCGCATATTCCAAGCTTTGGGAGTTTGGGAGCGTCTCGCGCCTGAAGCCGCCGCCATTCGTGCCATCCATGTGTCGGATGCGGGCCGCTTTGGGTTCGCCCGCCTCAATGCCGAGGAGCAAGGTATCGAGGCGTTTGGCTACGTCGTACCCAACAGGGCGATCGGCGCCGCACTCTGGGAGAAGCTCGAGGCTGGGACGGATCTGTTGCTCAGGGTGCCCGCGCGCCCGGAGCAGGTGCAAATCAACGACACCGGTATCAGTTTCGTCTTAGGCACCGAGTCGGTGTCAGCGCGCCTGGCGGTAGCCGCGGACGGTGCGCATTCCGTACTCCGCGCCGCGGCCGGCATCGAAGCTGATGTCGAGGACTACGACCAGATCGCGATCGTCGCAAATGTCGCTGCCGATCGGGCGCACGATGGCACGGCTTATGAGCGGTTCACGCCGTCGGGTCCGCTGGCGGTGCTGCCATTGCATGACGGCAGCTACGGTGTGATCTGGACGTGCAGTCCCGAACGCGCCACCGAGGTGTTGTCATTCGATGACGGCACGTATCTGCAGCAGCTGCAGGAGCGATTTGGTTGGCGAGCGGGGCGGTTTGTGCGGGCAGGTGTGCGTGCCTCCTATCCATTGAAGCTGACGCGAGCCACAACTACCGTCGCGGCTCGTACTGTGCTGATCGGCAACGCGGCGCAGGCCTTGCATCCGGTCGCGGGTCAAGGGTTCAACCTTGGACTGCGGGATGCCGCGATGCTTGCGGAGGTGCTTGCCGGGGCGCGCGGGGATGTTGGGTCACCGGAGCTGCTGCGCAATTTCGCTGCCTGGCGCGAAGGGGACCGCAGCGGCGTGGTGCGCTTCACTGACGGGCTGGTAAAGATGTTCGGGGACACACGTCCCGGCATCGGTATGTTGCGCAACCTTGGGTTGTTGCTATTCGACCTGTCACCACCGGCAAAGAGCGCACTCGCCCGGGTGAGTGCGGGCTTTGCAGGTCCGACCCCGAGGCTGGCGCGCGGCCTGGGTCTGCGAGAATGACTTGCCCGCGGTAACTGAGGCGGCTGTATGACCGATATCCTGGATGTGCTGGTGGTCGGTGGCGGCCCCGTGGGCGCTTGCGCAGCGGCGCTTCTCCTGCATGGGTCTGCTGGCAACATAGGGCCGTTGAGAGTTGGCGTGTTGGAACCGAACAGGCCGCGGCCACCAGTGGCAGGCACTGCGCTGGAAGCTCGTGTTGTGGCGATCTCGCGCGCTAGCGAGCACATTCTCCAGTCGGTAAGCGCCTGGGATCGCGTGCTCGGGCCGCGTGTTGGGGCATATGAGCGGATGCGCATCTGGCATGAAAGTGTTGCCCCCTCCTCCACCGGCGCACTCGTGTTTGACGCCGCCGAGGCTGGCGAGCCCAATCTGGGCTACATCGTCGAAAACCGTTTGCTACAGGCAGCTCTGCTCGATGGGATCGCCGAGTCAGGCGGTCACATCGCATCTGGCAGCCTCGTGGGACTGCACGTGGGTCCGGAGTTTGTCACGGTCGAGACGAGTACGGGCTCACTGGCCGCCCGGTTGGTGATTGGTGCCGACGGCGCGAAATCCGCGGTGCGTCAGTTGTTGGGAATCACAGCCGACGTTACCGACTTCAACGAGACGGCCATCGTCGCGACCGTCGCAACGGAGCGGCCGCATGAAAAGACCGCGTGGCAGCGCTTCATGCGCACGGGAACGCTTGCATTCCTGCCGCTGGCAGACGGTGCGAGCTCGATCGTATGGTCAGCCGACAACAACGTTGCGGCCACTCTGGTTGGTATGTCGGCCGCGGAGTTCGCGACTGAGTTGGATCGCGCATCGGATCTTGCGTTAGGTTGCACGCGGCTTCTGAGTGATCGAATCACGTTTCCCCTGCAGCGGCTCACGGCGGATCGCTATGTTGCGCACCGCTGCGCGCTTATCGGCGATGCGGCTCATGTCGTTCATCCCCTGGCGGGCCAGGGTGTCAATCTCGGCTTGCTGGATGCGGCGGCACTGGCGCAGCTGATCCTGGAGGCGCGCCGCGAGCGCGAGGACCCCGGCGCGTTGCGCGTGCTGCGCCGGTATGAACGGTGGCGCAAGAGTGAAGTTGCTTTCATGAGCACTGCGATCAGCGCATTCGATCGTTTTCTCGCGCATGGGTCAGGCCCGGTCTCCCGGCTCGCGCAACGCGGGCTCGGGTTGGTGAACCGTAGTCAGGAGATCAAGCGTTTCTTCGTGAGCCGCGCGCTGGGTGTGAGCGGCGAGTTACCCAGAGCAGCCCGGTAATGCGGAAGGCGGGTGGCTGGGGGATAGGAGGCCCGCCATTCGGCGGGCCTCTTCGTTTATGGCTGGGGGACTAGGATTACGGGGCACCGCTTCGCTGTGTGCCTCGCCCGTTCGGGCCGACCTGACGGTCGTTATCCTAGTCTCCGCGCCACAAATGCCGAGGCCCCCATTCGGGGGCCTCTCGCAGTTGTGGCTGGGGGACTAGGATTCGAACCTAGGTAAACGGAGTCAGAGTCCGTTGTCCTACCACTAGACGATCCCCCATCTTCCATTTGGCGGAAAATCGCCGAGGCGATTTCCACAGATCAGCTTATGCAGCTCCGTTTGGGCGCGGGCAAAGGCATGACTTTGCCCGCTATTCCCTGCGCTCTCGGCCGGTGCCGTCCCGGCCAAGCGGCCCCCGCTAGTGCAAGGGTACTGTGTTAGCGCTTGGAGTACTGAGGTCCGCGGCGCGCCTTGCGGCGACCGACCTTCTTACGCTCCACCTCGCGGGCGTCGCGCGTAACGAATCCAGCATCGCGCAAGGTCTTGCGCAGCGACTCGTCGTACTCCATGAGAGCGCGGGTGATGCCGTGACGAATGGCGCCGGCCTGGCCCGTGATGCCACCACCGTCGACCTTCACCGTGAAGTCGAACTTGGAGGTGAGCTGCACCGCCTCGAGAGGCTGGCGGACGATCATGCGTCCGGTCTCGCGACCGAAAAACTCGTCGAGCGAGCGATCGTTCACCGTGATTTTGCCGGTGCCGGGCTTCATATACACACGGGCCGTTGCTGTCTTGCGGCGGCCGGTGCCGTAGTGGGATTGCTGAGTCGCCATGCGGGGTCCTTACTGAATCTCGAGCGGCTTGGGCTGCTGAGCCTGGTGGGGATGTTCGCCGCCGGCGAACACGTGGAGCTTGCGGAACATGGCTCGACCGAGGGGATTCTTCGGGAGCATGCCCTTGACGGCAATTTCGATGGCCCGCTCGGGGTGCTCGTTCAGCAGCTTCTCGAGGGCGATTGACTTGATACCGCCGATGTAGCCGGTGTGGTGGTAGTAGATCTTGTCCGTGAGCTTTCGCCCAGTGACGCGGATCTTCTCAGCGTTCACAACGACGATGTGATCACCCATATCCACATGCGGGCTGTAGTCCGCCTTGTGCTTGCCCTTGAGTCTGTGGGCAATCTGGGTGGCCAGACGGCCGAGGGTTTTGCCGTCGGCATCGATTAGATACCAATCGCCGCGGATACTGCCGGCTTTGGCGAAGATGGTCTTCGTCGGCACTTGGGTTGCAGGCTCATTCATAGGGATCACAAAGGGGGTCGAAAAAAGGCGGGGAAGTGTACTCAAGCGTGCCCCTCAATGCAAAGCGGCGACGCAAACCGTGTGCAGCACTGCTTATAATGGAATGGATGGAGTCCAGGCATCCTTTAGACCCTTTTATCGCGGCGGCCGACCGCGCGCTGCGCGCCGTCTTCGCCCCCGCTCACGCTTCGCGGCCTGTACCCGACGCGGGGCCGGAGCCCGATGGGGTCCCTACGGCCCCGTCCGAGGCTAACCGTCGCGAGTCGGCGGCCCTTATGCGGGTGAACCATGCCGGCGAAGTCGCCGCCCAGGCCCTCTACCACGGCCAAGCGCTCGTCTCGAGGTCCACCGCAACGCGTAACATGTTGCTGAAGGCAGCTCGGGAGGAAGAGGATCACTTGGCTTGGTGCGAAACCAGGCTCAAGGAGCTGGGCTCACGACCAAGCCTGCTGAACCCCCTGTGGTACTGCGGCTCTTTCGTCATCGGCGCAGTCGCAGCGGCGACGGGCGACCGGACCAGCCTCGGCTTCGTGGTGGAGACCGAGAGGCAGGTTGAAGGCCATTTAGACGAGCATCTGGCGCGTTTGCCTTCGGGGGACACACGCAGCCGTGCCATACTGAACGTAATGCGAACCGACGAAATTGGGCACGGCGCCGCCGCTAAGTCGGCTGGAGCTTCGGAGTTACCAGCTCCGGTGCGTGTGCTCATGCGTCATGCCGCGCGGGTCATGACGACGGCGGCGTATTGGATTTGAGTTCTAAAGCAACACCGCGACGGCCTGAACCGCTTGCAGTTCTGCGGGCATATGTATAAAAAAGCGGGCCGCCGCCAACAGGCGACATTCGGGGAGCCGAGATGGAAGAAAACATCAAGCCGTTGAGCGATATCCCGGCTATCAACCGATTTTTGAGCTATTGCCGGATCCGGACCGTGCCGTCCAAGACGGTCGTCATCCATGCCGGCGACCTGCCGGATGTCCTGTACTACATCATCAGCGGCTCGGTCGAAGTGATGATCGAAGACGAGGAAGGCAACGAAATGGTGCTTGCCTACCTCAATCGTGGGCAGTTCTTCGGTGAAATGGGCCTGTTCTACGAGCAGCCCACCCGCAGCGCGTGGGTGCGTACCCGCAACCAGTGCGAACTCGCCGAAATGACCTATCCGCGCTTCCGCCAGATTGCCGCGGAAAGCCCGGGCCTGATTTTCGAGCTCGCGACCCAGCTCGCGACCCGCCTCGATCGAACCAACCGCAAGCTGGGTGACCTGGCCTTCGTCGACGTCACGGGCCGTGTCGCACACGCGATCATGGACCTGTGCGGCGAACCCGATGCGATGACGCATCCCGAAGGCATGCAGATCAAGGTCAGCCGGCAAGAGCTGTCCCGCCTCGTCGGCTGCTCACGCGAGATGGCCGGCCGAGTACTGAAAGTGCTCGAGGAGCAAGGCCTGCTGCGTGCCACCGGCAAGACGATTGTGGTCTTCAATGCACGCCCAAAGATGAAGACCCGTCCCGTGATCGTCCCCGCCAAGCCAACGGCCGCGGCAACCGCCAAGTCCCCGGCGCATATGGACATGGACGATGACGAGGATGATGACGACGAAGACGATGAGGATGACGAGGATTAAAAAGGGTGTGGTTACTCCACGCTACCCCGCAGGCTTCCGCCCCGCCTCGATCTGCACATGCATTTCGCGGATGGTCTTCGCGTAGTCCTTGCCCCCGAAGATCGCAGACCCGGCCACGAACGTATCGGCTCCCGCGCGGGCAATGGCCTGAATGTTGTCGGCCTTCACCCCGCCGTCGATCTCCAGCCGCACTGGCCGCCCCAGTTCATCAATACGCTTACGAGCTTCAGCCAGCTTGCGCAGCGCCGACGGAATGAACTTCTGGCCACCGAACCCCGGGTTCACCGACATCAGCAGAACCATGTCGAGCTTCTCGAGCGTGTAGTCCAGATAGTCCAGCGGAGTCGCCGGATTGAACACCAGGCCGGGCTTGCAGCCGTGTTCGCGGATGAGCTCTATGGTGCGGTCGACGTGCTCCGTCGCCTCCGGATGAAACGAGATAAACGTAGCGCCGGCGGCCGCAAAGTCCGGCACGATCCGATCCACTGGCCGCACCATCAGGTGAACGTCGATCGGCGCCTGCACTCCGTACTTACGCAGAGCCTCGCAAATTGGCGGCCCGATCGTGAGATTGGGTACGTAGTGGTTGTCCATCACATCGAAATGGATGACCTGCGCGCCGGCTTTCAGTACGGCATCAACCTCTTCACCCAACCGCGCAAAATCGGCGGACAGAATGGAGGGAGCTATCCAGGGTGTTTGCATGAGATCCAGTTTACGCGGGGCGGCCACACGCGAGCGAGCCTAGCCGCCTGCTGCAAGCGCACAAGCCGTCAAGGCGGCGCAGTAATGGAGCATATCGGCGCACATCCGGCACACAGGGTGGCATCAGTGCGGAACAGTGGGCCAGCTCGCGACGTGCGTGTCCGCCAGCCCCTCGCGGGCTAGCGGCAGGACGCAGCCCACGCTGGACGGACTGGCCGCGGCTGGCCTGGTCGAACAGCCACTTCATCGCTTCCTTGAAAGAGCCAACCTCGTACCGATCCTCGCCGCGCGTGACGTAAGCGCCCTCGCTGATCAGACCAGCCAGGGAGCGCGCAAGATCCGCGCCTCCGCAGGCCAGCTTGGCTAAGCCGGCCCCGTCAGCCGCGCAAGCGCCTCGCGATAGTTCTCACTAGTGCGCTCGATAATATCCTGCGGCAACCGCGGCCCGGGCGCCTTCTTGTTCCAATCGAGTGTTTCCAGGTAGTCACGAACGAACTGCTTGTCGAAACTGGGTGGGCTCGTACCCACCCGATAGGTATCAGCGGGCCAGAAGCGGGACGAATCTGGTGTCAACACCTCGTCGATCAGCGTCAGCTGCCCCGCTGCAGTCACACCAAACTCGAACTTGGTGTCGGCAATGATGATTCCACGAGTGCGCGCGTGCTCCGCCGCGAAGTTGTAGAGCGCAATAGCCGTGTCGCGCACACGCGCCGCAAGCTCAGCACCCAGCAGGCCCACGACTTCCGAGTACGAGATGTTCTCATCGTGCTCGCCCATGGCTGCCTTCGTCGCCGGAGTGAACAATGGTGTCGGGAGGCGTTCCGCCTGCTTCATCCCGGGAGGCAGAGCAATTCCGCACACGCTGCCGCTCTTCTGATAATCCTTCCAGCCGGAGCCAATGAGGTAGCCACGCACCACCGCTTCAATGGGCAGTGCCGATAATCGACGCACAATCGCGGTGCGCCCCTTCAGCAAAGCACGCTCATCAGCGTCCTTCACTATGCTCTCGAGCGGCCGGTCGGTGAGATGGTTCGGCACGATATGTCCGGTACGGCCAAACCAAAAATTCGAAATCTCGTTTAATACCCGTCCCTTCTCGGGAATCGGATCGGGGAGCACCACGTCGAAGGCCGAAAGCCGATCGGTCGTGACGATCAGCATCGTTTCCGCATCTACCGCGTAGATATCGCGGACCTTACCCTCATGGATCCTGTTGAGGCTGCGCAGAGCGGTGCGGAACACAGTCTGCGTCTTGTGAAGCTGGGAATCCGAGGACATGTTTGCGTTATGACGGAGCGCGTCTCGAGGGATTCGCGGGGCTTGGTACTATAGCAGCGCATGGAAATCCGCAGCGCATGAAATTCACTGGAAAAGTCGTAGGCGCGGCCATCGGGCTGCTCGCCGGAGGCCCCATCGGGGCCGCCGTGGGCGTGCTGCTGGGTCACCAGTTCGACGAATATTCCGACAACTCGGGCGATGATCCGCGCCTGCGCAATGATTCGGATGCAGCCGCGATCGGCGACCAGTTCTTCCGCTCTGCGTTTCGCACGATGGGATACGTGGCGAAATCCGATGGCAGGGTGTCTGAGAGCGAAATTGCCGCCGCACGCGCTGTCATGTCCGACCTGCGACTCACTCCTGCGCAGGTGCGGGCAGCCATCGACTACTTCACCGCAGGCAAACAAGCCGGTTTCAACCTGGGGGCGGAGCTTGCGACGCTGGCGGCCGCTTGCCGCGGACGACCCGCATTGCTGCGCACGTTTCTAGAGATCCAGGTCCGCGCGGCGCTTGCCGGCAATAATCTCGAGGGTCCGGCACGGCAACTGCTGGGTCATATGGCCAGCCGGCTCGGCGTCTCGATGGTGGAGCTGGCGCAGATCGAGGCGGTGCTGCGCATCCGCACAGGCACCTTCCGTCAGCAAACAACATCCAACACCGGCAGCCAACAGCTGCAGCAGGCTTACAGCGTGCTGGAGTGCTCACCGTCCACGAGTAACGGCGATCTCGTCAAGGCGTATCGGCGCCAGCTCAGCCGCCATCATCCGGACAAGCTGAAAGCGAACGGCCTGCCGGAATCGATGATCGAGCACGCGAAGCAGCGAACCCAACAGATCATCGAAGCCTACGAGCTGATTAAAGAGCGCCGGGGCATCTGATTTTATTGGCTGAAACGGCCTGCGGCCGTTTCAGCGGAATCGACGGCGAGGGCTTCGTTGGGCGCCCGGCAAAAAGCGCGGTTTTTGCCGGGGAGGTGTCGTTGGGCTACTGTTTGCCCGCCGCCCACTCTTCGATCACACTCTGTATCGCCCGCACGCCCTCCGTCAGCGCGGCCGGCCCTGGCTGCAGAATGATCGCCGACTTGATCTCCCGCACATAACCTTCACGTATCGCCGGAACGTCCGCCCAGCCCGGACGCGCCGAAACTTGCGCGGGCTGAAACTTCTTGCCACACCAGGACCCCAGAATGATGTCAGGCCGGCGCCGCGGCACTTCCAACGGATCGGCCACGATGCGATTGCGTCCGAGGGATTGCAGCGACAACTCGGGAAAACAATCTTCGCCACCAGCCAGCGTGAGCAGTTCGGAAACCCACCGGATGCCCGAGATCTGTGGCTCATCCCACTCTTCGAAATAAATCCGCGGCCGCCGGGGTAAGGCCGCCGCGCGCTGCCGCACAGCCTCGAGACCTGCGCTCAGGCGCTCGACCAGGAGATCCGTTTTCGCCTCGCAACCGACCATTCCGCCCAGTGTGCGAACCATGCGTAGAATGTCAGCCACGCTGCGATGGTTGAACACATGTACCTCGATCCCCGCGCGCACCAGCTCGGCGGCAATGTCGGCCTGCAGATCCGAGAAGCCCAGGACGAGGTCAGGTTGCAGCTCGACGATTCGCCCGATCTTCGCGCTGGTGAAGGCAGAAACCCGCGGCTTTTCCTGGCGCGCCCTGGCGGGCCGCACGGTAAAGCCCGAAATGCCCACTATCCGCCAGTCCTCCTCGAGAAGGTACAAAGTCTCGGTCGTCTCCTCTGTCAGACAGACGATGCGTTGCGGGAACCCGGTGGACGAGGTCATTCGGGCAATGTTACCTGTACACTGACTTTGGCGCCGACTGCGGACTTTGGGTGACAGCCACCGATGATGCAACGGATCTGGGCTTTCCTCGACTGGTGTTTTTTCGGGCCCGTCTCGACCCGGCCGGGGCTGCTCGCGCTGCTGATCCGCATCTTGCAATATCCCTATGCGGTGATTCGGGATCTGTGGCGTGGCGACATCAACCTGCGCGCCATGGGGCTGGTCTACACGACCCTGTTATCTCTGATTCCGCTGGTCGCCTTCAGTTTCGCCATCCTCAAAGTGTTCGGCGCACACCGTGACTTGCAGCCCATCGTCTATGAATTCTTTCGCCCGGTGGGCGAACAGGCCGCACAACAGCTCACGGAACGCGTCATGCAGTTCGCCGACCGTGTCAGCAGTGGCCTGGTAGGCTCCCTCGGCTTCGTCCTGCTCGCCTGGACATTGCTCGGCACGATCAAGAAGGTCGAAGACAGTTTCAACTTCCTGTGGCGAGTCGAGCAGCCACGCAGCTTCACCAGGCGCATCGCCGAATACCTGACTCTCCTCGTCGTCGGTCCGGTGCTGCTCGTCGGGTTCATCGGGCTGTCGCACGCCACCATTGGCAGCGCACCGATGCAGACCGTTGCAAAAATGCCGTTCCTGCAGCGGCTGCCCGGAACGCTGATAGGACTAGCTCCCTACGCCATGGTGACGGTGTTCTTCACGGGAATGTATATGTTTGTTCCTAACACCCGCGTGCAATTTCGTGCGGCGCTGGTTGGAGCCGTGTCCGCCGGGGTTCTGTGGGCGGCCGTCGGCAAGGTGTTCACGGCGTTCGTGGTCTACTCGACCCGGCTCACGATCGTGTATGCGGGCTTTGCGTTCATTGTTGCAGCGCTGTTGTGGACCTACCTTGGCTGGCTGATCCTGCTCGCCGGGACCCAGCTGTCGTTCTATGTCCAGAATCCAGCGTACCTGCGGCTCGGGCTGCAGGAGTTGCGGCTGTCGTGCGTCGAGATCGAGCAACTGGCCGTCAAGATGATGTACTTCGTCGGCCAGGTGCATCTGACAGGCGGCAAGCGCTGGACAGTCAACCGGCTCGCCCGCGAGCTGGGGCTGCCGGGGACAGCAGTCGCCAAGATGGCAACGGCGCTCGAGGCCGCCGGGCTCTTGATAGTCACCGATGAGGACGAGCTGCTCTGCGCCAGGGACATCGGCCGCATCACCGTGCAGGAAATGCTGGAAATCGCCCGCAATCAGCGCAGCGGACACCTCGCACCGCGAAACCTGCCCATCCCGCCTGTCGATCGGCTCATGGCGAGTCTCGAAGAGCTGCGCCGTAGCCGCTGTAACGAGCTGACCCTGAGGGACCTCGTAGAGGAAACACCCCGGCCCGTCAGCGTGGAGGAACCTGATTTCATTAGCGGAAATCGCAAGCGATTTCCGCAGAATTGACCGCGGCGTCCCAATTAACGCCCGGCAAAAAACGTGGTTTTTGCCGGGTAGGTATTGGAAAGGCTCACCTGATTTCATGAGCGGAAATCGCAAGCGATTTCCGCAGAATTGACTGCGGCGTCCCAATTGACGCCCGGCAAAAAGCGTGGTTTTTGCCGGGTAGGTGTTGGAAAGGCTCACCTGATTTCATGAGCGGAAATCGCAAGCGATTCCCGCAGAATTGACCGCGGCGTCCCAATTGACGCCCGGCAAAAAGCGTGGTTTTTGCCGGGTAGGTATTGGAAAGGCTCGCTGTTAGTTTCCCGCGATCGTCATTTCGCCGATGAGCGCCGAGCCGGTGCGGATTCCGCCCCGGACATCAACATCATTGCCGAGTGCGACGATGTCCCGGTACATCTGTTTGAGGTTGCCCGCAATCGTGATCTCGTGCACGGGGTACGCAATCGCCCCGTTCTCCACCCAGAAGCCACTTGCACCGCGTGAGTAATCACCCGTTACGCCGTTGACGCCCTGACCCATCATCTCGGTGACCAACAGGCCGGTGTTCATCCGTGTGAGAAAACTGTCCATGTCCAGTGCCTTGCCGGGCGCGGCAACGATGAGGTTGTGGACGCCCCCGGCATTACCTGTTGTCTTGAGCCCCAACTTGCGCGCGGAGTAGCTTCCCAGGACATAGCCCTGCAGGACGCCATCGCGTACCAGATCGCGATCATGCGTCGCAGCGCCCTCTCCATCGAATGGAGCACTGGCGAGCCCCTTGAGAATGTGGGGCCGCTCCTGGATCTGCAGGAATGTTGGAAAGATCTCCTGGCCAGCGGCATTCAACAGGAATGAGGCCTTTCGATACTGGCTCGCTCCGCGGATCGCGCCGATGAAATGTCTGAACAAGCCGCGAGCCATGTCGGGCGAGTAAGCGACCGGTGCCTTGCGCGTCGTCAGTTTGCGCGACCCGAGGCGCGCAACGGCCCGCTCGCCGGCGCGGCGGCCGATCAACTCGGGAGTATCCAGGTCAGCCGAGTCACGCGCACTGCTGTACCAGTAATCGCGCTGCATCTCCGCGCCATGCTGCGCAATCAGCGAGCAGCTGATCGAATGGCTCGTGCCGCTGGAGGCGGCGAGAAAGCCCAGCGAGTTGCCGTACACACCGATGTGGCGGTGAGTGTTGACCGAGGCGCCTTCTGAATTCGTGATCCGGGAGTCAACGGCCAGCCCCGCGGCTTCGCACCGCCGTGCGAGCTCGATTGCCTCCTCGGGGGCCAGGGACCACGGATGGTCGAGGTCCAGGTCGGGTATGTCGCGTGCGAGCGCTTCCGGCTCCACGAGTCCCGAATAAGGATCTTCGGCGGTGTAGCGGGCGATCGTGCAAGCTTTTTCGACCGTCTCTTTGACTGCGTGCAGGCTCAGATCCGCGGTACTCGCGGAGCCTTTACGGTGACCGAAGTAGACGGTGACGCCCAACCCGCGGTCACGCTGGTACTCCACAGTCTCGACCTCGCCGAGCCGTGCGGTCACGCCGAGGCCCTGGTTGATGCTTGCATCAGCGGCAGCCTGCGTCGCGCCCTGGCGCGCGGCCTCCTCAAGCACAAACTCGATCACTTCCCGTAATTGCGCGCTCCCTTTTTCGTCGGTGGCAGCCTGTTGCATCACGCCTCACTTCAACCAAGTTGCGCAGCGGACAAAAACCACGCTTTTTGGCCGCGGTCGAGCCCGATGTCCGCTGAAATTGCCAACGGCAATTTCAGCCCAATGAATTAGGGCAGAATTGTACCAGTCAGCAGATCCAGGAGAGGCCGTGGCGGCGAGCAAAGAGGAAGACGAGGATTTCCAGGAACGACCCAGCAAGAGCGAGCGCAAACGCGTCGCTCACGCGGCGCAGGACCTGGGCGAGACCCTCATAGGCTTGCGCGACTCCGACCTGGTGGCGCTCGATTTGCCCGAGCGCCTGGTAGACGCTATTCGCGAAGCTCGCCGCATCCCGAGCCGGGGCGGTGGTGCCCGGCAACGTCAGTACATTGGCAAGCTGATGCGTGACATCGACCCGGAGCCCATTCGCTCAGCTCTGGCGGCCCGCGGCGAGCAATCGGCGCTCGAGACAGAACGCTTCAAGCGCCTGGAAGCGTGGCGCGAGAGGCTGTTAACTGAAGGCAGCGCCGCTCTTGCGGAGCTCGAGCGCTGGCGTCCCGGGTTGGACCGCGCTGCATGGCTGCGGCGGATCAGCGCCGCACAGTCCGAACGCGAACGCACAGGCGCTGGCACGGCGGGACGCGAACTGTTCCGCGCGCTGCGGGCACTGTTCGAGACCGAGCCCGGGCCATAAAAGGCGAGAGCGAGCCATGCAGCGGCTCGCTACAATGCTGCAGATGAAACCACTCGTTGGCATCATCATGGGCTCGACTTCCGACTGGGAGACGATGCAATCGGCAGCAGACCTGCTCGACAAGCTCGCAATTCCCTACGAAGTGCGGATCGTTTCCGCGCACCGCACGCCTGACCTTCTCTTCGAATACGCCTCGAGTGCCCGCTCGCGCGGCCTGGAAGTGATCATCGCGGGTGCGGGGGGAGCAGCCCACCTGCCAGGAATGACGGCATCCAAAACCAGCTTGCCGGTACTGGGCGTACCCGTTCAGTCGAAAACGCTCGGCGGTCTGGATTCCCTGCTCTCGATCGTGCAGATGCCCGCGGGCATTCCCGTTGCCACCTTCGCCATCGGGGTTGCAGGTGCAACCAACGCCGCGCTGTGCGCGGCCTCTATCCTCGCGAACAAGAACGCCGCAGTGGCAACTGCGCTCGAATCCTTCCGCGAGCGCCAGACCGCCGGCGTTCTCGACAATCCCGATCCTCGAACGATTGACAAAGCATGACTGTAGGCATCGTGGGCGCTGGCCAGCTGGGCCAGATGCTTGCTTTGGCGGGCTACCCGCTGGGACTGGACTTTCTGCTGTTGGACCCGGCGGCTGACGCGCCTGCGACTCGTGTTGCACCGGTGCTGCACGGTCCGTTTACCGACGCCAAACTCCTTGCCGAGCTGTCGCAGCGATCCGAGGTCGTCACCTTCGATTGGGAGAACATCTCGGTCGATGCGCTGCGCGCCGTACAGGATGCAACGCGGATTTCGCCACCGATCCCCGCCCTGGCAACCGCGCAGGACCGGGTCAGCGAAAAGAAGTTGTTCGAGCGCCTGAAGATCCCAACAACGCGCTGGCATGCGGTTGGTTCGCGCGCTCAGCTCACTCGTGCAGTGCGCGAGATCGGCCTCCCCGCTGTCATCAAAACGCGGCGACTGGGTTATGACGGCAAAGGACAGGCGGTCGTGCGAACACCGGACGATGCGCAGCGAGCCTGGGAACAACTAGGCAGCGCGCCGCTGCTATACGAGGAGATGATCCCCTTCGATTGCGAAGTGTCCATCATTGGTGCCCGCAGTCCGCGCGGAGAGATTGCTGTGTATCCGCTTAACGGCAATGTCCACTCACAAGGTATCCTGCGCCTCACACGGGCCCCGTACGGGCCGCCACGCTGGCAACGGCTCGCGGCAACCTACCTGGAGCGGGTGCTCGCACATTTCCGCTACACAGGAATCCTCACGATCGAGTTCTTCGTCCAGGGCGGCAAGCTCATTGCCAACGAAATGGCACCCCGCGTGCATAACTCGGGGCACTGGACCATCGAAGGCGCCGTAACCAGCCAGTTCGAAAATCATCTGCGGGCCATTCTCGACCTGCCGCTGGGCTCGACGCGGGCGCGCGGCTTCAGCGCGATGATCAACCTGATCGGGACCTTGCCGGAGCGGGACACCATCCTGGCGGCGGGGGAAGTGCATCTGCATGACTATGGTAAGAGCCCGCGCCCCGGCCGCAAGCTCGGACACTGCACTGTGGTCGAGGGCAGCGCCGCAGCCCGGGACCGGCGGGCACGGCGGTTGCTCGGACAATTGGCGCCCGGGGTGGCCATCCCTTAAGATCGGCAACAGTCGTAGGAATTTGCGACTGCCGGCCTTTTGCGCGGTACGCACGCCAACAGCAACAAACGCACAGCGCCGGCCATCGGCGCATTCCCGTACGAGCACGCATGTATCTTGATCCGTTCAAACTGAAGGAGCTGCCGTTCCGACTGAGTCCGGACCCGCAGTTCCTGTACCTGTCCAAACAGCACGCCCGCGCCAAGGCGTACATGGAGTCGACGATCTGGTTCACGGACGGCTTCGTCGTGATCACCGGTGAGATCGGCTCGGGCAAGACCACCCTGATCGAATCGTTCCTGAAGGAAATCCAGTCTGATGTCGTGATCGCGCAGATCAATCAGACGCAGGTCTCGGCGATCGATTTCCTGCAGGCCGTGCTGGTGCAGTTCGGCTTCTCGCCTTTCAAAATGAAGAAGGCCGAGCTGATTGCGACGCTCAACAATTTTCTCATCGAGCAGTACGCGGCCGGACGGAAGGTGCTGCTCATCGTGGACGAGGCGCAGAACCTGTCGATGCGCGTCCTGGAGGAGATACGCCTGCTCTCAGGCGTGGAGACCACCAAAGAGAAGGTGTTGCGGATCATCCTGGCAGGCCAACCTGAGCTCAATGAGAAGCTCGATGCGCCGGAGCTGATACAGCTTACGCAGCGCATACGCCTGCGATTCCATCTCACCACGTTGTCGGCACCGGAGATGCGCGCGTACATCCAGCATCGTCTGGAAGTTGCAGGCGGTGCTGATCGTCAGATCTTCGCCGAAGAGGCCTACTCGGAGATCTTCCGTTATACCGGCGGGGTGCCGCGGCTCGTCAACACTTTGTGTGACACAGCGATGATGGCGGCATTCACCGCGGATCGCGACACCGTTACGCTTGCCGATATTCATCAGGCGATCGAAGAGCTGCAGTGGGTCGAGTACTCGGCGCGGAACGCGCTGCAGATGAAAGTCCCGTCCGAGCCGCGCCTGGCAGAATCACCCGGAGTGGGCGGCGCCGCTCCTGCTGACAACGGCCAACCTATCCACGGTCGCCTGCTCGTCGCGACTGACGGACGCACTGTCGAGGAGCGCATGCTGCGCGTTGGGCGCATCATCGTAGGCCGCACGCCCGACAATGATTTGCAGATCGACAGCCGTTTCGTAAGCCGCCATCACTGCCAGATCGTCACGACGATGCATTCAAGCGTTATCGAAGATCTGAACAGCACGAACGGCATCTACGTGAAATCCAAGAGAGTGCGCCGGCACTACCTGAATGACGGCGACGTCGTGGTGATCGGCAAGCATGAACTGATCTATGTGGATGAGCGCATGGCGCGGACACGTGCCGCTATGACGGACACAGTGCCTGGCGTTCACATCCAGACGGGCGTGGTGGACACCGGCGTGGTGGACGAGGAGCAGCTGGAGTAGGCCACGAGCCTGTCGGAGGTGCTCCTCGGGGCTAGTCTTTGTCCAGGTCCCGCAGGGCATTCGGATTACCGTAATGCGACTGCATCTCGCGGAAATCGCGGCGGCGCAGCAAGACCACAGTGCCGGCCAGAACGCCTACCAGGCCCACTATGCCGATGATGATCGCCAGCGCCCTGTATGGGCTTACATAGCTGCCGAAGAGTGCAGCGGCCCCGCCTGCGAGGTATATCCAGGGCAGCACCTCGTACAGAGGCCGGGAGAGCCGCTTTCCGGTTCGCGTCATGCGGGCCATCCTAGCCTGACCCGCGCTGCGGCGCGAACTCCAGCGGTGCCGGACACCGCGGCCCGGAACGGGAGCACCGTCCCGCCCGGGCTCGAGGATAAGAAGGCTTAGTTCTTGGGGCCGAGCAGCTTTTCGAGCAGGCGTCCCAGCAACGAAGGCTTCAATGCCTCGATCCCATAATCGGTTCTCGGCTTGTGCGCGCCGCTGTTGAGCGCACTCCTCAGCTCCGTGGGAATTTCGAGTTTCTGAGTGTCGGCGAGTGCGGGCTCAGCGTGCATCATACGATCCTCAACTGAAGTGAACGAATACGAGCGAGCAAGCTACGGACCCGAACGGCCGCACGGCGTGCAGGCCGTCACAGCTTCGCTACGTTCATCACCAAAGACATCGTAATCCGATGCACGTTCACGCACGAGGAAAATTATGTCAGTCGCCAGATGCATACAGTTTGTGCATTGCTGACACAAATGCACAACAGTGGACGGATAGTGTCACGGTAATGCCCTCGCAGACGGCGAGTGGTATGGAAGCGAAAACCACCCGCCGTCTGTCCGGCGCACGGACTGCGCATACCTGCGCATCTGGAAGTTGATGGCGGGAGCCACGGCCATCCGCTTCCGGCGAGCCTCCTGCTCCATCCGCGCGTCTACTGTGAACCAACATGTTGGATCTGGGCAGAGTCCATTTGTGCCCACTGCGGCGAGAAACGCACACGCCAAGCGCGCGAGCCTGGTGTATTTGCCTGAAAATACGGCCTTTCAGCCCGTCCCGCCCACGGTGAGTCCATCGATTCGCAGCGTGGGCTGGCCCACTCCAACGGGCACGCTCTGCCCGTCCTTGCCGCATGTACCCACACCATCGTCGAGCTTCAGATCGTTCCCCACCATGCTCACCCTGGTGAGCACATCCGGGCCGTTGCCGATCAGCGTCGCGCCCTTGAGCGGCGCCCCGAGCTTGCCGTTTTCAATGGCATAGGCCTCGCTTGCCGAGAACACGAACTTGCCCGAGGTAATGTCAACTTGTCCGCCGCCGAAGTTGACTGCATAGATCCCGCGCTCGACCGAGCGGATGATCTCCTGCGGATCATGCGGACCCGGGCGCATGTAAGTGTTGGTCATGCGCGGCAGAGTCATGTGCGCAAAGGATTCCCGCCGGCCGTTGCCGGTGGGCTGTGCACCCATCAGACGGGCGTTCAGCTTGTCCTGAATGTAGCCGCGCAACACGCCATCCTCGATCAGGGTCGTGCACTGCGTCGGCGTGCCTTCATCATCGATGTTCAGTGAGCCCCGCCGCCGCGAAAGAGTGCCATCGTCAACGATCGTGCATCCGGGAGAGGCCACGCGCTCGCCGATGCGGTTCGCAAACGCCGAGGTGCCCTTGCGGTTGAAGTCACCTTCCAGGCCGTGCCCGATCGCCTCATGCAGCAGAATGCCCGGCCAGCCGGGCCCGAGCACCACCGTCATCGATCCAGCCGGTGCCGGAAGGGCTTCGAGGTTGACGAGCGCCTGCCGCACAGCTTCGCGACCGAGCGCCAGTGGCTTGTCACCCGCAACGAGGTCGGCCAGCGAGAATCGGCCACCGGACCCTGCGTAACCCTGCTCCCGACGGCCGTTCTGTTCGACGAGCACAGAGACGTTGAAACGCACGAGCGGCCGCACATCCGCCGCAAGCTCGCCGTCACTGGTGGCGATGAGCACCACTTCGTGAACAGCGGTGACGCTCGCGGTCACATGCACGATGCGCGGATCGAGGCGGCGCGTCTCGCGGTCAACACGCTCGAGCCAAGCGACTTTCTCCTGATCGGTCAAGCCGGCGCTGGGGTCGGCAGGCAGATACAGCTCGTGGCCCAGTTTTGACTGCCAGGCGCGCAGCTGTTTGTTGCCACCGTGAACCGCGATTGCCCGTGCAGCCCGGGAGGCCTCCTCGAGAGCCGGCAAAACGATCTCATCCGAGTACGCGAACCCGGTCTTCTCGCCAGCCAGCGCGCGCACGCCCACGCCCTGCTCGATGCTGGCGCTGCCGTCCTTCACGATGCCGTCTTCCAGCGACCACGCCTCTTCGTGCGCGTGCTGACAATACAAATCAGCGAAATCAACGGAATGCGTGAGCACGCCTGCGAAAATGCGATCGAGACGGCCGTCATCCAGGCCGCTCGGCCGCAGTATCAGATTGCGCGCAATGTCCAGCGCATCGCTGTTGTTGGAAGTGGCAGGGGTGGTGGGAGCGTTCATTCCGGATCTGTCCATCATTAGTTTGGAGACTCCTGCAGAACACGATGCTGCAGCGCCGGGAAGCTCTGCCGAACCTCCGCCTGGCGCTCGAGATCGAGCTGCGCTGTGATACAACCTCGGCCGCGCGGCAGGCGCTGCAACACGCGGCCCCAATAATCCACGATCATGCTGTCGCCGTAGGTCTCACGGCCGTTGGGGTGAAATCCCGACTGCGCCGGGGCGACGACATAACAGAGATTTTCGATCGCACGGGCGCCCAGCAGAGTTTCCCAGTGCGCGCGCCCGGTTGGACTCGTGAAGGCGGAAGGCACTGTCAGGATTTGTGCACCAGCTGCGCTCAGCCGCCGAAACAACTCTGGAAATCTGACGTCATAGCAAACAGACAAGCCGACACGCCCGACCGGCGTATCAACGACCACCGACTCGGACCCGGGAGCCACGTGCGCCGATTCCCGGTAATGCTCGCCGCGACCGGGGATATCGACATCGAAGAGGTGGATCTTGTCGTAGCGCGCGACTCGATTACCGTCCGCGTCGTACACCACCGAAGCGGCAGCCACGCGCCCGTCGTCGCCTACTCGCAAAGGGATGGTCCCTCCTACGATCCACATGCGCAGGCGGCTCGCCGCCGTGGCGAGAAAATCCTGTATGGGCCCGTAACCTTCGGATTCCCCGATGGCCCGCTTGTCCGCGTCGCGCAATCCCATGAAGGCGAAGTTCTCCGGCAATACCGCCAGCCGGGCGCCCGCTCGGGCGGCCTCTTCCAGCAGGGGCTGAGCCTGCTCGAGATTGGCGGCGACATCCGGTCCGGATGTCATTTGGATCGCTGCAATGCCATTCATGGAAGGAGTAGTCATGCCAAAAATGTACAGGAAGGCGGCTGAGCGCGGTCGATCAGTTCGCTGCCACTACCATCGGGTCGTCCCACGAGCCTTGCAAGCGTAGGACGGCCCGGGAGCGGTCCTGCGCGCCGCTACCGGCGAAGAGATCCCGCAGGGAGAGCCAAGCCGCTGCCACCCTGGGCGTGGCACCAAAACGGCGGACTGCTGCCGGCAAGCGCTCCTCGCCACGCAGCACCCACACCTGTTGATCATAGTCGCGGGAGACGAGGCCAACGCGCCCCCGCATCAGAATCTCGGCGTCGCCGTCGAAGTGCAGATTCGAGGTGGTTGCCTGTCCGTCGTGCAGCTCGAAGTCGGCTTCCAGGCGCGAGAAGTGAAGCTCATGCTGCTCCTTGGTGAGGGGTGCGGCGGCGGCTCCTGGAACATCCAGCCCGCTGACGAGCGCGGGCACGGCGAGCAGCCCAAACGGGGGAGCATCGGCCCGGTAGGCGTCGGCTTGATGGGCATCGGCCGGCTGAGCATCGCTCGCGTGCGCATCACCTGGATGAATATCGGCCGGGTGGGCACTCTCCGTGTCTATCTCCGCAACCCGGCGCGACCCATACAGACTGCCGTCAGTGAGCCGCATGGCGACCGTGCCGCGCAAGCTGCCCACCCAATCCGTCGCCGGATGCCATTCGACGTCGCCTTTGAGTGATGCCCCGCTCGCCACCACATCCGGTTTGAATCCGAAATCCGCAAGCGTGGCCGAAGCGTTGCTGCTGTCCACTACGAAGCTCAGGTGACACGTCGGCGCCCCCGTCTGACAGCGCAGTACCCCATGCGAATCCTGGGTGCCGTTGACCAAGCGGATATCATCCACGACCACGAGCTTGTCCTCGGCCGACACGGTTGCCGTCAGACGCCCGAGTGAGCGGCCCTGCCAATTCAACTCGTCGACTGACAATAGTGCGTTCGGCGCAAGCGCCGCAATCAGCCCGATTCCTTCACCGCTCAGCGTACCATCGGGCAAATCGAGCCTGGTGAGATGCAGCTCCGCCGGCTGCACCTCGGGCGCGTAGCCGCGGCCCTGCGTGGGATCAGGCGGTTTTGGCCAGCGAGCCATGCCTGCCACCCCGGCCGAATCTATCAACAGATCGGTACCGGCGCCGGTGCGCTCAGCCTGCAGAGAAACTTCCGCGTAGCGCCGCCCCCCCACCAACATCTCATCCGCAACCATCTGTGCGCGAATCGTTGGTAGCGAGTCCCACCGCAGCCGCGTCCAGGCAACTGCATATGCGGGCAGGTCGAGCTGATTGAGCCGTCCCCGCACCAACACGATCCGTTGCGAGGGCAAAGTTGGTACAACCGTACCGAAACGCATTGCGCCCCTGTCCACCATCCACCCCAGGTCCGGGCTTCTCTTGAGCGCGAAGGAGCTACGCACGCGATCACCAAGATCTGCGCGCAAGTGCGCCACATCGTTCGCGCCCGCCACCTCCAGATGCACCGGCACCGCTGCTGCAGCTGATCGTTTCGTGAACGGCTCCGGGAGCGAGCTCACGACACCCAGCAGGTTCGAGTCCGCACGCATGCGCCAGTGGGGCTCCTGCGCGTCAGCGGTTTGCACGTACGCCAACTCACCGGTCCAATCTGTATTTCCTTCGACCGTTCCGCTCGCATTCGCAAGCGTGGCGAGCCGCTGAGCCGTCAATGTTCCTTGCGCCTGAATGGCCAGCACCCGCTGACCTTTCTCGCGCCGCTCGCCAACCCGAAGTGTCACCGGTCCACCCAGCCAGGAAGCGGTGAGTGCCGAGCGCTGCAGACGTCCCAAATCAAACACCACCGAGCCTGTGACGCTCTCTAGCGGGGGCAAACCCGAGACGGCCTCGACGGTAGCACCATCGATGAAGGTCGAGACGCGCGCCAGCGCCCTGGGCTGATGAACGTCCGTGGCCAGACTCGCCGGGACCGAAATGTTGAAATCAAACGAGGCCTCACCGCGCGCATCGACGTATCGCATGTCGGGTACGTATTCCTGCAAGCCGGGATGATCCTGGACCCAGGCGATCGCATCCTCCAGCCGGCCGTTGACGTGCCCTGTCAACCGGGTCGCCTTGCTACCGTCCGCAGCCCATTGAGCTTTGGCCGCTGTCAGTTGGAAGGCTCCCGCGTGACCCGCCTCGATCGTTGCCTGGATCCGCGCACCGCGCCATTCGACCCGCGCGTTGATTTCCTCAGCATCGGGCCACAGATCGCCGCCGGACAGAACCGCATTCCTGAGTGTCAGCGAGCCCGTGAACCCTTCCCCGCCGCCTTCGAACGGCAACTTGCCGATCGGTCCGCGCAGGGCGAAGTCAGCATTCTGGATTCGGCCCGCGGTGAGCCTCGAAGCGGCGGCTCCAAAGGCCTGCGCGGTATTCTCGCCGAGCAGCCGCATGACCAGCGGAATATCCGCGCCGACGAGTTTGCCCGTCGCCTCGATCCGCGGCTCGATCGGATCATCCTGCAGCGACCCGCTCAGAATCAGCCCGGCGCGCTGGTGCTCCAACAGGAACTCATCCGTTGCGATCTGCCACCCGTCGCGGCCGCTGCTCACTCGCAACGTCGAGGCGACATGCACGTCAGTCAGCGGCTGCTGCAGGGACTGCGCCAGCTCGAGCCGCGCAATGCGGGACTGGACATCGATGGTGAGCTGACTTTCGGTTCCGGAAACGCGGGCACCGAGGCCGCTGAGCGTGAAGTCCTTCGAGCGCGGCACGAGGGCCACATCATCCAGGCGTGCGGCAGTCTGGAGTCGCTGTCCTGCAGGACGCCCGGCTGCCCAATCGAAGGCCACGGTGCGCGCCGTGCCGTCGAGTTGGATCCCCGCAAGGTCGAAATGCGGGGCCAACCATCTCGCCACTGCAAGGACGGATGCCAACGGCGCCTGTTCCAGCTTGCCGCGAATCCAGCGGCCCGGCGCTGCCTGCACAGCAGAATCACTGGTGTCGAATGTGAGCGCGCCGAGCGGCTCGCCCTTCACCAAGTCAAGCGAGTCAACGCGAATCCGCCAGCCAGAGCCCCGGCGCGTTGCCCGCCAGTCGCCGCGCAGCCGATCCATCACCAACAGATTGGCCCGTGAGGCCCCCGCTTCGTTGCCACTTGGCGCAACGCGCCCTGCGGCGGCGCCGGCTCCGACGCTGCCGGCCACGGCAAAACCGCCCGCCACGGTCCCCGCGTCCGCCTCCACACTCGTGGTTCCATCAAACACCAGTCCGCCGGCGCGAACGTTTCCGCTCGCCTTGACGAGCGCACCACGCTCGAAGCTCAGATCCATTGTGAGGTCGCCGTTGCCACCCCGAGGCAGATAGCGCGCCAGATCGGGCACTGCCGCCAGAAAATCGCGGCTGCCGGGAAATAACAGACGCCGCGCCTCGACACGCACCTTCCCGTTAAGCTCAGCAGGCTTGCCCAGATCACCCGTCACGCTCAACGTGATGCGCGCGCTGCGTCCCACCCGGTCAGGCAGGAACACGAGGCCCGCGACGCTCCATTCGTCATCGGATCGGCGAAGCGAGGCACGGCGTATTTGTACGTAATTGAACAGGTTCGCGCTGCCAGCCGCAGGAGGCAGCCGCAACGTACCGCCCTCGATGTCGATCCGACCGCCGCGCCAGCGCTGCAACACAGCCACGCGCCCGATAGCGGATGTCTCAGCGGAAGCGGCGGTCACGCCGGGGCGCTGCGCACCAACACCGCGGCGCCCAGCCACTCCCGAAAAATCAATCTCCGGCGCAATGAGCTCAATGCGTCCCGCTTCAGGATGCCCACTCCTGAGCGTCCGCCAAGCGTCAAACCCGACAACGAGCTCCGGAGCACGCAACAGCGCCTCCGCGCTGCCCGGCTCGTCGAGCTCGACTTGCCGGAACACAGCCTCGGGGCCATACCAACCCCAGCGCAGTCCCAGCTCGGTGAAACGAACATCCAACCCGGTCTGCGCCCGGACGAGACGCTCGAGCGCAGCGCGGTGTTGAGGTACCCGGGCACGAGCCAGCTCGTATGCGAACAGCATGAGCAACAGGAAGACACCCGCGCCCAGGGCGCCCAGCAAGGCAACGCCCACCCAGCTCTGGGACCGAGCGGTAGCTTTCATCGGCGGCCCAATTCCTCTGAAGCACTAGACCAGCACGACGTCGTACTGATCTACCCCATACAAAGCCTCCACCTGCATACGGATTGGCCGTCCTACCTGAGCCTCGAGCTCAGCCAGGGTAGCCGACTCATCCTCGAGCAGGCGATCCACGACATCCTGATGAGCCAGTATCAGCAGCTCGCGGCTGGCAAACTGCCGGCTTTGTCGCACAATCTCGCGAAAGATCTCGTTGCATACGGTCTCCGCGGATTTGACGAAACCGCGCCCCTCACACGTAGGACACGGAACACACAAAAGATGTTCCAGGCTTTCCCGCGTGCGCTTGCGAGTCATCTCGACCAGGCCGAGCGGCGACAAGCTCACGATGTGAGTCTGTGCCCGGTCGCCCGACAGTGCACGCTCCAGCGCCGCGAGGACCTGGCGGCGGTGCGCCTCGTCGTGCATGTCAATGAAGTCGATGATGATGATCCCGCCCAGGTTGCGCAGCCGCAATTGCCGCGCAATCGTGACGGCCGCTTCGAGGTTGGTACGGAAGATCGTCTCCTCGAGATTGCGGTGACCGACATAGGCGCCCGTGTTGACGTCAATGGTCGTCATGGCCTCGGTCTGATCGATCACCAGGTGGCCGCCCGACTTCAAGGTCACCTTACGATCGAGCGCCTTGGCGATTTCCTCCTCGATGCCATGTAGGTCGAAGATTGGCCGCGGCCCGCCATACAGCTCGATGCGCGTGGCCGCATCCGGCATGAACGCGGCGGCGAACTCGACCATATCGGCATGCTCGCGCGCTGAATCAACCAGCACACGGCTAACTCCCCGGGACAACTCGTCGCGCAGGACACGCAGTGCGAGCGGAAGATCCGCGTGCACGATCCCGCCAGGCTGCGTCTCGAGTGCCCTGACGCGCACGTGCCGCCAGAGCTTGTCGAGATACAGCATGTCTTCCCGCAGGCTATCAACCGAAACTCCCTGTGCAGCCGTCCGCAAGATATAACCGCCCTCCGCATCGGTCGGAATGAAACCCGCTACAGCCTCCTTCAGGCGCTGGCGCTCGATCTCATCGTCGATTCGGGCTGACACGCCGATGCCGTCACCACGCGGCATGTAGACCAGATAGCGCGAAGGCAGCGCGATGAAAGTCGTCAGGCGCGCGCCCTTGGTTCCAAGGGGGTCCTTGATGACCTGTACGAGAATATCGTCGCCGGGACTGACCAGCCGGCGGATGTCCTCGACGGGCGGTAGCACGATGGTGTCATCGTTAGGAACGTTGGCGATGTCAGCAACGTGGAGAAAGGCTGTCCGTTCCAACCCGATGTCAACGAATGCCGCCTGCATGCCCGGCAATACGCGCGATACGCGCCCTTTGTACAGATTGCTGACGAGCCCGCGCCGACTCGTCCGCTCAACGTAGATCTCCTGCAATACCCCGTTCTCGACGATTGCAGCGCGCGTTTCGCGCGGCGCTACGTTGACGAGAATCTCTATGCTCAAGCGCGCTCCCCGCTGCGGCCCGCGCCCCAGTATGTAATACCCGCTGCCCGTAACAGCTCGCCCGTCTCGAACAGCGGCAAACCCATCACCCCGGAATAACTGCCGCTCAGCTCTTCAATGAATACGGCGCCCAGACCCTGGATCGCGTATCCACCGGCCTTGTCGCGCGGCTCGCCGGTTTCCCAGTACGCCAGAGACTCTTCTCGTGACACTTTCCGGAACCGCACCTTGCTCGAGCTCAGTCTTTCGCCAACGCCGTGCGAGTCCGCCAGAGCGACCGCGGTCAACACCTCATGCACGCGACCAGATAGTTCGCCGAGCATTTGCACCGCTTGAGCCTGGTCGTCAGGTTTTCCGAACACCTTTCCACCGAGAACCACTGTCGTGTCGGCTGCGAGCACGGGCAGCTTCTGACCCGTCCGCCGGATCGCAAGCGCCTTCTCCCGCGCGAGCCGGGTGACGTAGTCGCGTGGAGCCTCCCCAGCCAGAAATGTCTCATCGATATCCGCGCCCACAACCACGTGCGGTACGCCAATCTGTGACAGAAGCTCACGCCGCCGCGGTGAAACCGAAGCGAGGCATAGCACGGCATTGGATGAGTCCATGGAGCGCATCAGTCCCGATGATACGGGTGATTCGACAGCACGCCATGAGCGCGATAGAGCTGCTCGGCCAACAGGACCCTCACCAGCGCGTGCGGAAACGTCAAGCGCGACAAGGACCACTTGAAGTCGCATCGCTGCAGGACTTCCGCGGCAAAGCCATCCGGCCCTCCGATGAGAAAGGCCAGATCACGGCCATCCTGCAGGCGCGCGGCGAGCCACGACGCCAGCTGGCGGGTCGTCATCTCCGTGCCGCGCTCGTCGAGGGCGACTACGTATTCATTGGTTCGCACAGCCGCAAGGATGCGCTGACCTTCAGTCTCGATGGCTTTGGCAGGCGGCTGCCCGGCGGTGCGGGCACCTGGCGCGATTTCGGTGAGAGCGATCTTCAGGCCGGCGCCGAGCCGGCTGATGTAGTCATCGAAGGGCTCGCGAACCCACTTCGGCATGCGTGAGCCGACAGCGATTATTCGCACGCGACCCATATGCTCAATTTGGAAAAAGTGGTCTGCGACTTTTGCCGCCTGCTCCGTCCCTCGAATTTAGGACGGCTGGCGTCCTCGTTTGACCGGGCGGGGCGCCTGCACCGGGGCGGCAGGGGATTCGGTCCCGTTGTCCCACAGCCGCTCGAGCCCGTAAAACTCGCGCACCCGGGGCAACATGACGTGAACGATGATGTCCTGCAGATCGACGAGAACCCATTCGCCGTCGCGCTCGCCTTCTTTGCCCAACGGGCGAAAGCCCGACTGCTTGGCTCTTTCGACGACGCGGTCTGCAATGGATTTGACGTGCCGGTCGGAGTTGCCCGACGCAATGATCATGGTGTCGGCAATGTCGGTCAGCCCTCGTACATCCAGCACCTTCACGTTGACGGCTTTCATATCGTCGAGCGCGGCCGTTACGAGGTCCTGCAACGGAGAAGCGCGCTCTGGCTCCGGAGAGCGGCGCGGGCGTGTGCGAGTGATCATGTGTTTAAGTGATATCTCCTGACCAGTAGTTGAACTAGGCAATGCTCCTCAGCGTTGACGAGGAGCATAGCACCTCGTCTCCCGGATAATCTGTCGGACTTCCTCGGGAACGAGATACTGCGGATCCCGCCCGGCAATAATCAGCTGCCGCAGTTCCGTGGACGAGATCTCAAGCTGTGTCACGGCATGTACGTAGACGCGGCCGCTGGGATTCTGGTGCAGATCGCGGATCGTGCCCGTGCCGTGGTCCACCATGACCTCGCCCAGCGGGCCCATGGTAGGGGCCTTCCAGCCTGGACGGTGCGCCACGACGATGTGCCCAAGATTCAGCAACTCCCGCCAGCGGTGCCAGTTGGGCAGGCCCAGGAATGCATCCATTCCGAGCAGAAGGCATAGTGAGCGGTCGGGAAACTCTTTGCGCACTTCCGTGAGGGTATCAACGGAATATGACACACCGGTGCGCCGTATCTCCCGATCGTCCACCACGAAGGCCGGCTGGCTCGCGACCGCCGCCTTGACCATGGCCAGCCGCAGCTCCGGCGCGGCATACGGTTGCTCGCGGTGCGGCGGGCTGCCAGTGGGCATGAAGCGCACCTCTGTCAGCCGCAGCTCCTGCCACAGCTCGAAAGCCGTGCGCAGGTGCCCGTAGTGGATCGGATCGAACGTGCCGCCAAAGAGCCCTATGGGTTGCATCATGAATGCCTGTGTACGGGGGCGCCAGCCGTGCGGGCCAGCGCTCCCTTATTTGAGCACGGATCGGGGCGCCTGTAAGACCGGGTGACCGCAGATCTCGGCTGCCAGCAGCGCCATCTCGTCCCAGGCATCGCCGAGCAATCGGCCCTTGACCATCCGATCAGCGCGGCCGGCGCGAATGGCCAGCGCGGAATAAGGGAGGCGTGACGCGCGACGCGCACCCTTCTCCAGTGCGGCGGCTTGTCGCCCCCACGCCCTCGGTCGCGACCCCGCAGGAGCCATCACACAAGCCCAAAGATCGCGCACGGCCTTGGTAAGCGCCCACAGTACGAGCGTCGCTTCGACCCCTTCGGCTCGCAAGCCGCCCAACATGCGTAGCGCACGCTCCGTATCACCAGCCAACACGGATTCCCCTAGCTGGAAGACATCGAAGCGCGCGCTATCCGCGACACTCGCGAGGATCGTGTCGGCCGTGATCTGACCTTGCTGTGCAATCAACCTCAGTTTCTCGAGTTCCTGGTGAGCGGCCAGCAGATTGCCCTCAGTACGCTCCGCCAGTAACTCGATGCCGTCGCTTGCAATATCAAGTCCCAAGCGGCGCGCGCGCGCACGTAACCAGGTGCCGATCCGGTCGGCATCGATCGGCCAGACCTGAACCCAGGCCCCGTGCGCCTCCACGGCCTTAACCCAGTTCGAGTTTTGAGCGTCACGATCGAGGCGCGGAGTGAGAATGAGATACACCGTGTCGCGATCATCGACCCCGAGCATGGACACCAGGGCTGCGCTGCCAGCCACACCCGGCTTGCCGGTGGGCATCCGGATCTCCACCATGCGCCGCGATCCGAAGAGCGACATATTCCCGGCCGACGCACGCACATCGTCCCAGTCGGAGCCACGCTCGAGGAAGTGCACGTCGCGCTCCGTGAATCCCTTCAGGCGGGCGGCAGCGCGAATAGCATCCGCCGCCTCGCCGCTCAGGAGCGGCTCGTCCCCCGAAATGAGGTAGACGCGCAACAACTGCTGCTCGAGATGTGCGGAAAGTGCGTCGGGCGTGAGCTTCAGGGTTTTCGTCCGGGGGTCTGGTTGCGATAGGATCGAACACACAATGGGATTGCGTCCAGCAGTTATCGCCCCCCTCCTGATCGGCACTGTCCTCACAATCGCGGGCGCCATCGGCTTTGCGAAGGCGACCACGTCGCTCGCCAAAGCCTCGTCCAATGAGCCCGGACATAAAACCGCTGCACCAAAGCCCGGTCATATTCTGGACCTGGACTGGAAGGAGCTGCTGCCGGAGGGCGAACGCGCGCACTTTACCTCGATAGCTCCCGCCCCCGTGCACGACTATCGAGGCGAGGGGGGGCCACCGGCTGTGCAGGCGCAGGATTTCAATGTCAACAAAACGCTCGAAGGCGCAACAGTGCGGCTGCCGGGGTTCATCGTTCCGCTCGATGCCGTCAAGAACGACGGCGTGAGCGAATTTCTCCTGGTGCCCTATTTCGGCTCGTGCATTCACGTGCCGCCCCCACCGCCGAACCAGATCGTCTACGTGCACAACAGCCGGCGAGCGAGCATCGAATCCATCTACGAGGCGTATTGGATAACAGGCAAATTGCACCTGCAGACCAAGACGACCCGTCTGGGTTCCACGGCCTACGAGCTCAGCGCCGAGAAGATCGAAGTCTACAAGTACTGAATGACGAGCATGCAGCGGCGGGGGCCGTATCCCCTTATCGAACCGTTCCGAACCGGATTTTTACGCGTCTCGGACGTACACGAGCTGTACTTCGAAGAGAGCGGTAATCCCAACGGCAAACCGGCAGTGTTCCTGCACGGCGGCCCGGGCGGCGGCACCGATCCGAAGATGCGGACTTTTTTCGATTCGAAACGCTACCGGATCGTATTGTTTGATCAGCGCGGCTGCGGCAAGAGCCGGCCGCACGCGAGCCTCGTGGACAACACGACTTGGCACCTGGTCGAAGATATCGAGCGGCTGCGCGAGCACTTAGGGCTAGAGCGCTGGTTGGTGTTTGGTGGCTCGTGGGGCTCGACGCTCGCGCTCGCGTACGCACAGACGCACCCGCAACGGGTCACCGAGTTGGTGTTGCGTGGGATCTTCCTGCTGCGCAAGTGGGAAATCGACTGGTTCTACCAGAACCCCGGCGGCGCCGCCGCCCTCTATCCGGACCTGTGGGAAGAGTACGTTTCCACGATTCCGCAGGAGGAGCGCTCGGACATGGTGCGCGCGTACTACAAACGCCTCACGAGCGAGGACCCGCGGGTGTTGCGGCAGGCTGCAAAGACCTGGTCCGTCTGGGAAGGAGCTACGAGCTTCCTGCATCTGAACCCCGAGTATGTCGCGAAATTCCAGGAGGATGAGTACGCGGCGGCGTTCGCCCGGATCGAGTGTCATTACTTCATCAATCGCGCCTTCTTGCGCAGCGACACTCAGCTGCTCGAAGATGTTGGCAGGATCCGGCACATCCCCGCCGTGATCGTGCAGGGCCGCTATGATGTGATCTGCCCGATGAAGAGCGCCTGGGACCTGCATCGCGCCTGGCCCGAGGCGGACCTGCGGATCGTTGGCTGTGCCGGGCACTCGGCCTTCGAGCCCGGCAATCTGCATGAGTTGGTCAGTGCGACGGACCGCTTCGCGCGCTGACAGTGAGGACGGACGCGACGATGCTCATCTGAGCCGCCCGGTGAGCCGGCTGTTGGAATCGATCACACCGTGACCGACCAACCACGTGCGCGCATCCTCGGCATCCGAAGTGAACCACGCCCGGGTGTTGCCGAGCCGGAAACTGTAGCCCCAGTCATCCATGTCTGAAGACAGACGCTCGCGCCCGATACCGGGCAGCTCGTCAGCCAGAAGAACTTGCAGGTAGCAGACCGCGGACTCCTCGGCATCATCACCGCCAGCGTCGCGGTCGAGTCCCGAGCGCCGCTCCGGGCTCATGCAGATGTAGTGGCTGGCTTCGTGGAGCACGGAATGCACAGGCGTATCCAGGCGGGCGTACACCTTGTCACCCTTCAGGCCCGCTTCGCTGTCGCCCCAATAGGATCCCGGAATGACTTCGCTCGGTGCGATCAGGGTCAATGCCAGGCCGTAGCGGCTCAGTAGCAGCGCCAATGCAACCCGATCGATGCGGTTCAGATGCAACAAGCAACTTGCCGGTGAGCGGGCAGCTCAGAGGCTCGACAGCTGCCGCACCACCCGGTCGGCCAGGTCGTGGGCCATGGCCTGGCGCAGAATGGCCTCTTCGTGCTCTTTCGCCAGCAGCCGGGTCTCATCGAAGCTGTAGCTGCGAGTGGCCGACATCTCCTGCGCAGCCAGCAGTTCCTTGTCACCGGCGCTCACGGAGAATCGCACGTAATAGGTGACTTCGTACTCATTGGGCTTATTCAGCGCCGAGACGGAAAGCGTGCGCCGTACGACCTCGTCTCTCAGTATGTTTACGACCGACGACGATGCGGTTTTCGCGTACGCCGGCCGTGCACCGGAGGTCAGTAGCGCCCTTCGCAGGCTCTGCACGAAGTCCGTCTGCTGATCGGCGGCCTGCACGTAGGCGGATTTCATAGAGTCAGGCAGCGGCGTGCGCCCTGTGAGGTGGAAGCCGCAGCCTGCGAGCGCGCTCAACAGCGTGCCCGCCACGACTGCCGCAAGTGTTACACCCTTGTACATGATCAAACTACGATGTTGATGAGCTTGCCGGGCACGTAGATGACCTTCCGGACCGGCTTATCCACGAATTTCCTGACATGCTCGTCGGCGAGGGCGGCAGTCTTGATGGCCTCCTCGTTCGCCGTCGCGGCAACAATCACCCGTCCACGCAACTTCCCGTTGACCTGCACGACCAGCTCCAGCTCGTCCTGACGCAAAGCATCCTCCGCCGGCACAGGCAGCGATGCATCGAGCAAATCACCCAGCTCCCGGGCGTAGCCCAACTGCTCCCACAACACATGCGCGATGTGTGGCGCGATCGGGTACAAGGTACGCAGCAAGATACCAACACCTTCGCGCAGCAGCGGCGCGGCTTGCGGCTGGCCCTTGGCACTCTCCAGCGCGATGAGCATTTTCATGGCGGCCGAGACGACTGTGTTGTAATGCATGCGCTGATAGTCGAACAGCGCCTGGTGCAGGGTGGCGTGCAGCTCGCGCCGGATCTTTTTCAGGCCGCTCTCGAGGGAAGCAGCAACCAGCGGTGGCGCACTCGCGATGCGCTCGCGATGCTCGTAACAAACCGACCACAAACGCTTCAGGAAGCGGTGCACGCCTTCGGCGCTGGCATCCGACCAGGGCGCACTTTGATCCGGAGGCCCAGCGAACATCACGAATGCACGCGCCGTGTCAGCGCCAAAACGCTCGATGAACGCGCCGGGCTCCACAACGTTGTTCTTGCTCTTCGACATCTTTTCGATGCCCCCGTAAATGACGGGTTTGCCGTCTTCCCGGGCGATAGCGCTAAGGGGGGTGCCGCGCTCATCAAAGTGCTGCTCTACTTCAGCAGGATAGAACCACCGTTTCTTGCCGGTGGCGTCTTCGCGGTAGTAGCAGTGAGCCAGCAGCATGCCCTGGGTGAACAAATGTTTGAACGGCTCGCTGAATTTGACCAGGCCCAGATCCCGCATCACCTTGGTCCAGAACCGCGCATATAACAGATGCAGTACGGCGTGCTCGATTCCCCCGATGTACTGGTCCATGGCCATCCAGTAGTCGGTGCGCTCATCAACCATGACCGATGCGTCGGGACAGCAGTAACGCATGTAATACCAGGACGAGTCGACGAACGTGTCCATCGTGTCAGTTTCGCGCCGCGCCGGCTTGCCGCACTGCGGACACGTACAGGCGAGGAAACGCTCGTCCTTGTTCAGTGGATTGCCGGTGCCATCCGGCACCAGATCCTCCGGCAGGACGACGGGCAGGTCCTGCTCCGGCACGGGGACGGCCCCGCACGCTTCACAATGGATGATGGGTATCGGTGTGCCCCAGTAACGCTGGCGTGAGACACCCCAATCGCGCAGCCGGTACTGAATGCGCTTGCAGCCAAGTCCCTTGGCCTGCAGGGCGGAGCAAATGGCGTCCACAGCCGCCTGGAATTCCAATCCCGAGAACTCACCCGAATTCACGGTGATTCCGTATTCGCCGTACGCGGCTATCCACGGCTCGCGCACCTCAGCGTATGCACCGGTCTTGGACTTCACGACGCTGACGATGGGCAGCTCGTTCTTGTGCGCGAATTCGAAATCCCGCTCGTCGTGAGCCGGGACGCCCATCACCGCGCCTTCGCCATAGCCCATCAACACGTAGTTCGCGACCCAGACCTCAACGGGTTTGCCCGTGAACGGGTGCAGCACGTGCAGTCCCGTAGCCAAGCCTTTCTTTTCCTGCGTGGCGAGATCCGCTTCTATTACGGCGCCGCGACGGCATTCCTCGATGAAGTCGGCAAGACGCGGATCGCGCCGGCTCGCGGCCAGCGCAATGGGATGTTCCGCCGCTATAGCCATGAATGTCGCGCCAAAGACGGTATCCGCGCGTGTAGTGAAGACCTTGAGCGCGCCATCCGACTCCATGAGAGTCCGGGTATCAGGGGCGTACGGGAAATGGATCTCGCAGCCCTCACTGCGCCCGATCCAGTTCTCCTGCATCGTGCGTACCTGCGCGGGCCACCCCACCAGGTCGTTCTTGACCTGCCCCAGCAATTCCTCCGCATAGCGCGTGATTGCAAGGTAGTAGCCGGGGATCTCGCGCTTTTCCACCGGTGCGCCCGAGCGCCAGCCGCGGCCATCGACCACCTGCTCGTTGGCGAGCACGGTCTGATCGATCGGATCCCAGTTGACGATCTGAGTCTTGCGGTACGCGATGCCGCTTTTCAGCATCTTGAGGAACAGCCACTGGTTCCAGCGGTAATAGCTCGGATCGCACGTAGCAACTTCCCGGGACCAATCGAACGCAAACCCCATCGGCGCGAACTGCGCTTTCATGTCGGCGATGTTTGCGCGTGTCCATTTCGCGGGTGCTATCCGTTTGTCGATCGCAGCGTTTTCCGCAGGCAAGCCGAACGCGTCCCAACCCATCGGCGTCATGACGTTGTAGCCGGACGAGCGCATAAAGCGATAGACGACGTCATTCAGGGTGTAATTCCGCATGTGCCCCATGTGCAGCTTGCCGCTGGGATACGGCAGCATCGAGCACACATAGAACTTCCCCTTGGGAAAGCGCGGGTCGTGCTCCTTGGAGCGATAGGCATCCAGCGCACGCCAATGCTGCTGCGCCGCGGCTTCCACCGCGGCTGGATCGTAAATTTCGTCCATCACGGAATGCGCAATGGTACGAAGATCTGGGCTTCCTCGCGCTGAATCAACAGCGCCACATTCTTCCCGGAGGTCTTCGCTTCGTCCTGAAGCTCCTTCACGGTCTTCAGGCGCTTGCCGTTGACACCCAGGATGATGTCACCGGGCTGCACGCCGGCGGAAGCGGCGGGACCCGTTACTTCCTCGACGACGAGATTGCCCTGGGTCTGCGCTTGCTCCTTCTCCTGAGGATCGAGCTGGCGCACCGTCAAACCATACTGGCTGGCCTGGTTGGTGGCCCGATCCTTCTGCTTGCCACCCAGCTTCGCCTGTTGTTGCTGCTGCTCCTTCAGCTCCGTGACCTTCACGTTCACGGTTTGCTTCTTGCCGCCGCGCCAGACTTCCAGCGTGGCGTCGGCGCCCGGCTTCATTGCCGCAACTTGGCCGGACAACTCTCCGAAACGCTCGATCGGCTTGCTGTTGACCGCCAGAATGACATCTCCGGGCTGCAGGCCCGCCTTCGCTGCCGGACCGTCCTTCTCCACCGAGCTGACCAGCGCGCCGCGCGGGCGGTCGAGCCCAAAGGACTCGGCCAGTTGGGCATTTACGTCCTGAATCGTTACGCCAATGCGGCCGCGGACCACCTTGCCCGACTTAACCAGTTGGTCTTCCACGTTGCGCGCCACGTCGATCGGAATCGCGAACGACACGCCCATGTAGCCGCCGGTGCGGCTGAAGATCTGGGAGTTGATTCCAATCACTTCACCGGCCAGGTTGAAGAGCGGGCCACCCGAGTTACCCGGATTGACCGCTACGTCCGTCTGTATGAACGGCACGTAGTTGTCACTCGGCAGCGAACGCGCCGTCGCGCTTACGATGCCAGCCGTTGCGCTGTTGTCGAAGCCAAAGGGCGAGCCGATGGCAAGCACCCACTGACCCGGCTTCACCCTCGAGGGGTCACCGAGTCTGACCGTGGGCAGGTTAGCTGCATTGATCTTGATGACGGCGACGTCCGTGCGCTCGTCGGCGCCAATGACTTTGGCTGGAAATTCGCGCCGGTCCGTCAGGCGGACCGTCACCTCATCGGCGTTTCCAACAACGTGCGTGTTGGTCAGGATGTAGCCATCCGCGCTGACGATGAAGCCCGAGCCCGCGCCGCGTACCGGAGGCGCATTGCCGCGCGGCCCCTGGTCAGGTGTCGGAATTCCGAAACGGCGGAAGAAGTCATAGAAGGGATCGTTGGGTGACAGGCCCTGCGGACCGCCGCCCGTGGAAGGCTGCGCTTTTTCGACTACTTCGACGTTCACGACGGCCGGGCCGTATTTCTCCACCAGCGGTGAGAAGTCGGGCAGCGCGCGCACCGCTGTATCAACAGCCGCAACCGAGGGGACCGCGGCCGCGGTCTGCGCCTGGCCCTGTGATTGCGGGTGCGATCCCTGTGCGCTCGAGTCGTCGGAGCAAGCAACGAGCGCGACGCAGATACACAACACCGGCCACAATGGGTGCGCCGCACGGGCATTCTCGCGAGGGAATGCCCCGGACCGAGTGTGAGCAGGCGAGGCCTGCAAAACAGGAGGCCGGAACAGCGATGAGGCCTCAGGGACAGGGCGGCGTGACACACTCATGCTCGACTCCGATCATTGCGACCCGCCAAAGGGCGGGACATTGCGTTTGCCCGCCAAGGGGCGGGACATAAGTAGCCCGCCCACTGGGCGGGGGCGGGGGTTTTACCTGGGGCGCGCGCGCTCAATTGGCAGCACCCGGCGTGCCCGCGGGCACGGCTGCGGCAAGGCGCAGGGTCCTATAATTCCTCAGCCCGAGCCCGCACGCCAGCGCGGCCGCGCAGAGGCTCACGATTGGCCAATTTCCAACATGCGCATAGGGCGACAAGCCCATGAGCGGCGTGACCGTCGATTTGAGGACATATGGGGTAAATTCAGGCGCGCGGGCGATCACCTCGCCGTGCGGGCCGATCACGCCCGAAATGCCGTCGTTGGCGGCGCGCACCAGGTATCGGCCGGCCTCCATCGCACGCATCCTGGCAATCTGGAAGTGTTGGTGACGGGCGCTGGAATGGCCGAACCAGGCATCGTTGGTCACGTTGACGAGTGCGTCGGCGGAGCGCAGCACACCAATCATCGAGCTGCCGTAGGCATCCTCGTAACAGATCGTCGCGCCGAGATTCAGGCCGCCGGCGGGTAGCGGCGGCTGGTCGTCACCCCCGCGCGTGAAATCCGAGTACGGCAGACTGTGCAGCCGCAACCAGGAGCGCACGAAGTGGGGAACGGGGAAGAACTCGGAGAACGGCACGAGGTGATTTTTGGAGTACCAGGTGAGCTTGTCATCCAGCGCCAGTACCGAGTTGTAGTATTGCCTGCCGTCATCCGATGCCCGCACTACGCCAAACACGAGCGCCGAGTGATGAGTGCGCGCCTCGCGGTACATCTCGGTAATCCAGGAAACCAGCTCATTCGCGAGCTCCGGTGGAGCTGACTCGGGCCACACGATCAGGCGCGCGCCGAGCGCCGTTTCCGTCAGACGCTGGTATAGGTCGAGCGTGGTCTGCTTGTTCGATTCCAGCCATTTCTGATCCTGGGGAATCGATCCCTGGACGACCGCAACGGTGACGGGCGGGCCCACGGGGTGAGTCCATTCGACCGGTCCCAGCGCCGCCGCCGCCAGCCACGGAATCACAAAGACAACGGCCGCAACGATCCGCGTCCGCATCGATCCCAGCAGCAGCGCCGTGATCGCACCTGAGCAGAGCAGCAAAACGGCGCTGATCCCATACACGCCGGCAATTGGCGCGTAGCGCGCCAGCCAAGTGTCGGTCTGGGAGTACCCGAGTGACAACCACGAAAAGCCTGATAGAAACCAGCCGCGCCACCATTCCATCAGCAGCCACGCTGCCGGCACTGCTATCAGCCACCGCACCGCGCCAGTTTCCGGTAGCCATCGGGCCACCACGTATCCAAGAGCGGCATGATAAAGACCCATGATCGCTACCAGAGCGAGCATGAGAACCACCGCCACATACACCGGTGCCTGACCGAAAATGTGGATGCTGACGTACAGCCAGTAAGTGCCGGCCGCGAACGTACCCATGTTGAACCAGAAGCCCAGACAGGCCGCTTCACGCGGTTTCGCCCCCTGCCACAACCACATCAGGACGGCCGGGCAGATTACAGCGAGCGGCCACCATTGCAGCGGCGCAAAGCCGCAGGCCAACAGCGCGCCGGCGGCCAGCGCGACCAGGCGCCGTATGTTCATAGGGTCAGGACTCGCTGCCGGGCTGCCGCTCATCCGGCGGCACGAAATCACGCGGCGGTACCACCCGTAGCGCATCGATGCGGCGCCGGTCGGCCCGGGCCACCCGGAATTCGAAGCCATCGATGTTGGCTGCCTCGCCGCGGCGAGGCAGGCGGCCGAGCTCCTTCATGAGCAGACCCGCCACCGTATCGAAGCCCTCCTCCTCGGAGAGATTCGAGTTGAAATACTCGTTGAATTCGTCGATCCGCGTGACACCGCGAACCGTGTACTGCCGGTCAGCCTCTTTGCGGATGTTCTGATCATCCTCGACATCGAATTCGTCGTCGATCTCACCGATGATCTGCTCGATGACGTCCTCGATGGTAACGAGGCCTGCCACACCCCCGTACTCGTCGACGACGATCGCCATGTGGTTGCGGTTCCGCCGGAAATCCTTGAGCAGCACGTTGAGGCGCTTGGATTCCGGCACGAACACCGCCGGGCGCATGTATTCGCGGATATCGAAGCGCTCGTGCACGTCCGAGATGCACAGGCGCAAAAGATCCTTTGCCAGCAGGATTCCGACGATGTCATCGCGGTCCGCATCCATCACCGGGAAGCGCGAATGCCCTGACTCAACGACGATGGGCATGATCGTGGACGACGGATCGTCTCGCCGCACGCAAACCATTTGGGCACGGGGCACCATGATGTCACGCACCTGGATGTCCCCGACCTCCAGAACCCCTTCGAGCATGGTCAGCGCTTCAGAGTCTACGAGTCCGCGCTCGCCGGCCTCTCGCAGCACACCGAGCAACTCCTCGCGATCCTGAGGCTCCCCGGAGAAACTCTGCGTGATTCTCTTCAGCCAGCGCCCGGTCGCGTTGAGGTCCTTCGCCATCATGAGCTCCGGTACGGATTCAGGAAGCCGAGACGGCGCAGGACGGAGACTTCGCGGCGCTCCATCCGATTCGCATCGGCGGGATCCTCGTGGTCGTATCCAACGAGGTGTAATGCACCGTGCACCACGAGATGCGCCCAATGCGCCCGTAAGCTCTTGCGCTGCTCACGCGCTTCGGCTCGTAGCACTTCCGGGCATATGACCAGGTCACCCAGCGGCCGGTCGGGACCCGCCACGGGCAGCTCGGCGGCGGGGAAAGACAACACGTTCGTCGGCTTGTCGCGGCCCCGGTAACGGGCGTTGAGACGGCGGCTTTCCGTTCGCCCAACGACGCGTACACCCAACTCGCGCCCTGCGGCCTTTCGACCCAACGCTGTGCTGGCCCAGGCAGCGATGTCAGCGAGCGGCGGAGCCCATGTTCTGACGCGACGCTGCATCTCTACCGTGAGGGGAACGAAAGGTGCGACGCATGCGTCGCACGCTTTCGGCTCCCCGCTGTCAAAAGCGCCGAAGGCGACTTTTGGCCGTCGGAGAAGCCTCATGAGGATTTGCTCCGCGCCTCATAGGCGCGAACGATTCGCTGGACGAGCGGGTGTCTCACTACATCGTGCGCATCGAAGAATGTGAATGCGACACCATCCACGCCGTGGAGTATGTCGATCACCTGGCTCAGCCCGGATTGTTTGCCGGCAGGAAGATCCGTCTGCGTCACGTCCCCAGTGACGACGGCCTTGGAGCCGAAGCCGATGCGAGTCAGGAACATCTTCATCTGCTCAGGCGTGGTGTTCTGAGCCTCATCGAGGATGATGAAGGACTCGTTCAGCGAGCGGCCGCGCATGAACGCCAGCGGCGCCACTTCAATCACATTGCGCTCGATGTATCGCGCCACGCGATCGAAGCCCATCATCTCGTAGAGCGCGTCGTACATTGGCCGCAGGTAGGGATCAACCTTCTGCGTGAGATCGCCAGGCAGAAAACCCAACCGCTCGCCGGCTTCGACCGCGGGCCGCACCAGAACGATTCTGCGGATTCGATCCGCCGTAAGCGCCTCGACCGCGCAGGCGACCGCCAGATAGGTCTTGCCGGTACCCGCCGGTCCAATCCCAAACGTCAGATCCCTGGTGCGAATGTCCGCGAGATACTCGCGTTGGTGAGTGCCTCGCGCGCGGATGCCACCGCGCGGCACACGCACGGCGTTGTCGTGATGATCCGGATCTCCGACGACCTGCCCCGATTCACGTTCCTGCAAGGCCAGGTGCACGCGCTGCGGTGTCACTTCCTCGTTCTTCGCCAGATCAAACAGCTCGCGCAGGGTGTCCTCGGCGCTTTCGGCATGCGCGCCGATCACGCGGAAATTGTCGCCGCGCCGGCGGATTTCAACATCCAGACGGGTCTCGAGCAGACGCAGATTCTCATCGAGCGGGCCGCACAGATTCGCCAGCCGCGCGTTATCCGTCGGCTCGAGATCGAAGTCCCGCTGAGACTCGGAAGCTGAGGAGGCCACTGGAGTTTTCAGGACAGCAGCCTGCCACGCAGCGTGTGCGCACGGAGTTCCGTGATCACGACGTCTGCGAACTGATTGATCAGGGACACGGGGCCCGCGAAGTTGACCCAGCGGTTGTTCTCGGTCCTCCCGGCGAGCTCGTGCGCATTTTTCCTGGCCGACCGCTCGATCAGAACGCGTTGCACCGTGCCGACCATCCTTTCACTGATCGCACTGGCCTGCGCCTCGAGCTGAGCCTGAAGCCGGGTAAGCCTTTCCTGCTTGACCGTGGGATCGACTTCGTCCGGCAACGACGCTGCGGGTGTACCCGGACGCCGGCTGTAGAGGAAGCTGAACGATTGATCGACATCCACGTCGCGCACGAGCCCGAGCGTGGCATTGAAGTCACGCTCACTTTCGCCCGGGAAACCTACTATGAAGTCGGATGTAATACTGATGTCCGGCCGCACCCGCCGTAATTTGCGGACTTTGTCTTTGAATTCAATGGCTGTGTAGCCCCGCTTCATCAGCGCCAGAATCCGGTCGGAGCCGCTCTGCACGGGCAGATGCAGATGGTTCGCCAGCTTCGGAACGCTCGCGTAAGCCTCGATCAGGCTGTCCGTGAACTCGAGTGGATGCGAGGTCGTAAAGCGGATCCGCTCAATTGAGGGTATCGCGGCGACGTGATGGATCAGCGTAGCGAGATCGACGACGGCACCGTCCGACATGGGGCCGGCATACGCATTCACGTTCTGACCGAGCAGCGTGACCTCGCGGACACCTTGCGCGGCCAGCTGCCGCACTTCCTCGAGCACTGAGTCAAACGGCCGGCTGACCTCGTCCCCTCGGGTGTAGGGGACGATGCAGAAGCTGCAGTATTTGCTGCACCCTTCCATGATGGAGACGAACGCCGTGGCGCCTTCGGCACGTGGCGCCGGCAGGTGGTCGAATTTTTCGATTTCCGGAAAGCTGACATCCACCACGGAGCGGCCGGTGCGCCGCAGTTCCGCAATCATCTGCGGGAGGCGGTGCAGGGTCTGTGGGCCGAACACGAGATCGACGAAGGGAGCGCGCCGGGTAATCGCTTCACCTTCCTGGCTCGCCACGCAGCCGCCGACTCCGATCAACACGTGCGGCCGCTCGGCTTTCAGCTTGCGCCACTCGCCGAGCAGCGAGAACACCTTCTCCTGCGCCTTCTCGCGCACGGAGCACGTGTTCATCAGAAGCACGTCGGCCTCGGCCGGGTTATCCGTAGCCGCGAGGTCGCCGCCGGCGTGTAGTACGTCCGCCATCCGGGCAGAATCGTACTCATTCATCTGGCAGCCAAAAGTCTTAATGAAGTAGCGGCGGGACATAGGGGAAGAACCGGAATTCTAAGGCCTTGTGCCTCACGGCGCACTGCCAAGGCCACCAAAGAGTGGCCCTGGCAACGCGAAATCCTTAAAGAACAATGACTTAGCTATTTAAAAAGGAATGTCGTCGTCGAAATCTTCCCGCTCGGCGCCCGCGGAACCGCCCCCGGAAGGCGAATATTCGGGGAACGGCTCACCTCCGCGACCCCCGCCGGAGCCGCCGCCACTCTGGCCCGACCCTGCTCCTGACCCGCTTGCGCTACCGCCGGAGCCGCCCCCCATGCCGCCTCCGCCACCGCGGCCGCCCAGCATTTGCATGTCGTTGCCGACGATCTCCGTGGAGTAGCGTTCGGTGCCCTGCTTGTCCTGCCACTTGCGAGTTCGCAGGCTGCCCTCAATGTAGACCTGGGAGCCTTTCTTCAGGTACTCGGCGGCGATCTCGCCCAGCCGGCCGAAAAGAACCACCCGATGCCACTCGGTCCGCTCCTGCTGCTCACCGCTCTGCTTGTCGCGCCAGCTCTCGCTGGTCGCAATGCGCAGGTTGGCGACGGTGCTACCTGATGGCATGGCGCGGGTCTCGGGATCGGCGCCGAGATTTCCGACCAGGATGACCTTATTGATTCCGCGCGCCATATGCAGTCCTCTGATCTAATTTGGCTGAAAGTCGCCTGCGGCGCTTTCAGCAGACATCGCCAATCGCCTGCGGCCCAAAAGACGTGACTTTTGGCCCCTGCGTCTGCGTGACATTGGCTGAAAGTCGCCTGCGGCGCTTCCAGCAGACATCGCCAATCGCCCGCGGCCAAAAGACGTGACTTTTGGCCGCTGCGTCTGCGTGACGTCCAGCAGCTATTCTAGTAGACCCGCGACCCTCGCGGTAACTCCAAAAGGCTGCGCGTTTGCCTGATTTGTCCCAGCGCGTACACTCGACGGTTTGCCGGAAAATTCTTGATGCAGCAGATTCGCGTCCGTGGGGCGCGCACTCACAACCTGAAGGGAATCGATCTCGACCTGCCGCGTGACCGGCTGATCGTGCTGACCGGGCTGTCGGGCTCGGGCAAATCGTCGCTCGCATTCGACACGCTGTACGCCGAGGGACAGCGCCGCTACGTCGAATCGCTCTCCGCGTACGCGCGGCAGTTCCTGTCGATGATGGACAAGCCCGACGTCGATGGTATCGAGGGGCTGTCACCAGCGATTGCGATCGAGCAGAAGGCGACCTCGCACAATCCACGCTCGACCGTGGGAACGGTTACCGAGATCTACGATTATCTGCGGCTGCTATATGCACGCGCGGGTATTCCTCGCTGCCCCGATCACCTCATCGACCTCACGGCGCAGACCGTGAGTCAGATGGTGGACCAGGTACTGAAGCTTCCCGACGGTACCGCCGCCGCCTTGCTCGCACCTTTGATCAGCGATCGCAAAGGTGAGCATGCGCAAGTGCTGGAAGACCTGGCAGCACAAGGGTTTGTGCGCGTGAGGATCGACGGTCGCATTTACGAAATGGAATCGTTGCCGAAGCTCGATCCCAAGCGCAAACACACCGTCGAGGCAGTCGTGGACCGCACGCGCGTGCGCCCGGACTCCGGACAGCGCCTGGCCGAATCCTTCGAAACCGCGCTGCGGCTGTCCAACGGACTGGCCCGGCTGGCGTTCCTGGACGAGCCGACCCGCGAGGAGCTCGTGTTTTCGAGCAAGCACGCCTGCCCGGTCTGCGGTTACAGCGTGCCCACACTCGAGCCGAAACTGTTCTCGTTCAACAATCCGGCCGGTGCCTGCCCGAGCTGTGATGGCCTGGGGACGAAGGAATTCTTCGATCCCAACCGGGTGGTCGTGAATCCCGACCTCTCATTGGCCAGTGGCGCCGTGCGCGGCTGGGATCGCCGCAATGCACACTACTTTCAGCTCATCCAGTCGCTCGCGCGGCACTACACGTTTGACATTGAAACACCCTGGACCGAGCTGCCAGCGCAGGTCCACCAGGTGCTGTTATATGGCAGTGGCGATGAGCCCATCGAATTCCGCTACACCGAGGGCAAGAAGACATCCCGCAAGCGCCATCCGTTTGAGGGCATCCTGCCCAACCTCGAGCGGCGGTATCGCGAGACGGAATCGCTGACGGTCCGCGAGGAGCTGGCGAAGTACCTTGGGATGCGTCCCTGCCCTGACTGCGGCGGCACGCGCCTGAACCGCGCGGCACGCTTCGTCTTTGTCGCAGAGCGCAGCCTGCCCGAGACGGCGCATATGACAGTGGGCACCGCACTCGAGTTTTTCAGCACGCTGAATCTCGCCGGCTGGCGCGGCGAGGTTGCACAGAAAATCGTCAAGGATGTGGCGCAGAGATTGCGCTTCCTCGTCGATGTGGGGCTCGATTACCTGACACTGGACCGCAGCGCAGAAACGCTGTCCGGCGGCGAAGCCCAGCGCATCCGCCTGGCGAGCCAGGTTGGATCGGGCCTGACGGGCGTCATGTACATTCTAGACGAGCCTTCGATCGGTCTGCACCAACGTGACAATCAACGGCTGTTGGGAACACTCAAGCGGCTGCGTGACATCGGCAACACGGTAATCGTGGTCGAGCACGATGAGGAGGCCATTCTCGAAGCCGACTACGTCGTCGATCTCGGACCCGGCGCGGGTGTGCACGGCGGCCACATCGTGGCGCAGGGCACGCCGCGCGAGATCCTGGCAAATCCCGCTTCGATCACGGGTCAGTACCTGAGCGGCAAACGGCAGATCGCCCTGCCGCGGCTGCGAACGCCGCGCTCACTGGACAAACAGATTCGAATTATCGGGGCCACTGGCAACAACCTCCGCAAGGTCAGCGCAGAAATCCCTCTCGGCCTCTTCACTTGTGTCACCGGCGTATCCGGCTCGGGCAAGTCCACGCTCATCATCGATACCTTGTTCGGCTACGCCGCATCCAAGCTGAATGGCAGCGTGTTGGAAGCATCACCGTGCGAGCGGGTGGAGGGCCTGGAGCAGATCGATCGTGTGATTGATATCGATCAGAGCCCGATCGGGCGCACGCCACGGTCAAACCCGGCCACGTACACGGGACTGTTCGCTCCGTTGCGCGAGCTCTTCGCGGCAGTACCCGAGGCACGCGCCCGGGGCTATGACGCCGGCAGATTCAGTTTCAACGTGAAAGGCGGCCGCTGCGAGGCTTGCCAGGGCGACGGCGTCATCAAGGTGGAAATGCACTTCCTCCCCGACGTGTATGTTCCATGCGATGTATGCAAAGGACAGCGCTATAACCGCGAGACACTCGAGATCCGCTATCGGGGCAAGAACATTCACGAAGCGCTGGACATGACGGTAGAAGATGCCCTGCGCTTCTTCCAGAACATACCCGGCGTCGCCGGGAAGCTTCAGACGCTGACCGACGTTGGTTTGTCATATGTGCGGCTCGGACAGAATGCGACCACTCTGTCGGGCGGCGAGGCGCAGCGTGTGAAGCTCGCGCGTGAGCTGGCGAAGCGCGCAACCGGCAGGACGCTCTACATCCTGGATGAGCCTACGACAGGGCTGCACTTCCACGACGTCGCGCAGTTGCTCGATGTGCTGCATCGCCTGCGGGACGAGGGCAACACCATCGTGGTGATCGAGCACAACCTCGACGTCATCAAGACCGCAGACTGGGTGATCGACCTTGGGCCGGAAGGGGGCAGCTCCGGCGGGCAGATCGTGGGCAGTGGCACGCCCGAGGAAATCGCCGCCAATCCAGGTTCGCACACGGGCGAGTATCTGCGGCCTCTGCTGGCCACAGCCGCGGCGCGCAGATCGAGTAGCGCCACCGGGTGACCACCCCGATGAGGTTTCTTATCGGCGCGTAGCGCCGCTACTCTTCGCGGGTTTGCGGCTTCCGCAAACCCGCAGGAAAGTTGCGCGCAGCGCATGATTAAGTCCCCCCGTGTGACACCTTCGTTGCAAATGCGAACCGTTCTCATATACTGGGGTCCATGGACGCAGTCGCCGCACCGAGCGGAATCGTGCTGGACCCCGGCTACATCAGCCTGAGTGCCCTGTCACCCGGAACGAAAGGGGTGATCGTCAGCGTGGGCTCCGGGTCCGGTAGCCTGACCCCCCTCGTTCGCCGTTTGCTGGAATTCGGATTCTGCAGCGGCGAGCACGTCGAGATCATTGCCGAGGCCCGCCCGGGCCGTGATCCGTTCGTCGTCCGCGTCGGCAACACGACCCTGGCTCTGCGGCGCTGCGAAGCCGAAACAATCTGGGTGGAGATTTCCCGTCCCGGGAAAACGTTGTGAACGCTTCAGTAGCGCCGGCGCTGGACCCAAACCAGTCGGCCAGCCTGTCACCCAGCCTGTCTTTGATAGGTGTTCCGAACTGCGGCAAAACAGCACTCTTCAATCGACTCACCGGCAGCCGCCAGAAGGTCGCCAACTACCCAGGAGTCACCGTCGAGCGCAAGGAGGGCCGATTCGTCGGTCCCCGTACTGGCACGACCTATCGCCTGATCGACCTGCCAGGGGCTTATAGCCTCGAACCCGCGAGCCTCGACGAAGCGATCGCCCGGGACGTGGTGCTGGGCAGGCATGCGTCCGAGCCACCGCCGGACCTTCTAGTGTGCGTCGTTGATGCCACGAACCTGCGGCTGAACCTGCGGCTCGTCCTCGACCTCAAGCGGGTTGGGCGGCCGATGATCGTGGCTCTGAACATGAGCGACCTGGCCAAGCGCCGCGGCTATCGCATCGACCGGGCGGCGCTCGAGCGGGCCCTGGGCGTGCCCGTCATCGAGACGGTGGCTGTCCGGGCCGGTGGCGAGCGCGAGCTCGTGGAAGCCATAGACAGGCACGACTTCAGGGAGCGGGGCCCCGGTGCCGTGGCTCCCGTCTCGACAGGCTCGGCGGCCGAGATCGAGGCCACTCAGTTCGAGGTGCGCCGGATCCTCGACGAGATCGGTTACCGCGTACCGGCAAGGCTCGCGATGTTGTCGCGGCTGGATGCGGTGGTCCTGCATCCGGTCACAGGTCCCTTGCTGCTGGCGATTGTGTTGTTCCTCATGTTCCAGGCGGTATTCAGCTGGGCTCAGGTGCCTATGAGCCTGATCCAGACGGGCATGGCGGCGCTCAGCGACTGGGTGGGAAACAACATGCACCCGGGACCGCTGCGCGGCCTGTTGATGAGCGGCATAATCGCCGGTACCGGCAGCGTGCTCGTCTTCCTGCCGCAGATTCTCATTCTGTTCCTGTTCATTCTCGCGCTCGAGGACTCGGGCTATCTGCCCCGTGCGGCCTACATGCTCGATCGCTTGATGGGTAAGGTCGGCCTGTCAGGGCGCGCGTTCATTCCGCTGCTTTCGAGCTTCGCGTGCGCGATCCCGGGCATCATGGCGACGCGCACCATTCCTTCCACCCGCGACCGGCTGGCGACGATCATGATCGCGCCTTTGATGACCTGCTCGGCCCGGCTGCCCGTGTATGCGCTGCTCATCGGCGCCTTCATTCCCCAGCGCAGCGTTGGAATCCTCAACCTGCGGGGCCTGGTGCTGTTTACCCTGTACTGTGCGGGTGTGTTCAGCGCCATGGCCGTCGCGTTCGTGTTGAAAAAGGTCGTGCTGCGCGCCGGCTATCAGCCGCTGCTGCTGGAGCTGCCGGAATACCGGCTGCCCGTTCTGCGCAACCTGCTGCTCGGCCTGTGGGAGCGGGTGCGAATCTTTGTCGGCCGGGTCGGCACGATCATCCTGTCGCTGATGGTCATCCTGTGGTTTCTGGCGAGCTTCCCGGCACCCCCCGCGGGTGCGACCGGACCTGCCATTCAGTACAGCATTGCCGGCATGATAGGACGCGGGCTGGAAGTCATTTTTGCGCCGTTGGGATTCAACTGGCAGATCTCGGTTGCCCTGGTGCCCGGACTGGCCGCGCGGGAAGTCGCGGTCAGCGCGTTGGGCACGGTGTACTCGATGTCGGCGAGCAGTGACCTGGAGGGTGCGCTGTCACCCATTATTGCCGGCAGTTGGAGCATCGCGACGGGTTTGTCGCTGCTCGCCTGGTATGTCTTCGCGCCGCAGTGTCTATCGACGCTCTCAGTGGTGAAGCGCGAGACGAATTCGTGGCGGTACCCGTTACTGATGGCGGGTTATCTGTTCGCTCTGGCCTACGTGGGATCGTTTGCTACCTATCACATAGCAGTCGCGCTGGGCGCAGGCTGACATGGAAGCGTAGTTGTGGCCGCTCTTGAATCGCTGCTCGTCGGACTGATCGTCTTCGGCTGCACCATCTTCAGCGTGTGGCGGTTGATGTCCGTACGCCTGCGACTGAAAACACTCGAGGTACTGTCCGTGCTGCCTGCCGGTGCAGGTGGCAACCTGGTGGCGATGCTGCGCAGGAAAACACTTGCGAAATTAGCGGGCGGCTGCGGTGCGTGCCACCACGCAACCCACACACTCAGCGCGAACGTTCAATCCTTGAATCGAAGACCTGGCGCACCTCGCCGTTGATCACTCTTTCCTGGTACAGGCCGCGCGTGTAGCCAGAGACCACCCGTCTCCAGAAACTGACAGCGCCGGGATTGCGCAGGTACTCGGTGATCTCCCATCTGCCCGCGAAGCGGTTCAGGATCAGATCGACCGCAGTCCTGCCCACACCCAGGCGCCGGCTGGCGCGGGTAATGAAAAACTCAGCCATGCGGTATTCGACGACGGGCGGTCCGGGCGGATGGGTGCTGCGGGCCACCATTGCAAATCCGACCCGCTCGGCGGTTTTGAGAATGATCAGGGGAAACGCGTTGCGATCACCGAACCAGCGGGCGATCTGATCCGGCTCGCGGTGACCCACCTCGCCCAGCACCGGAAAGATGCCGGTGCTCAATGCGGCCAGGTCATCCAGGTATTCGCGGTAGATGCTGCCTATCCAGAGCCGGTCGCTCTGGGAAGGTCGGGCATCTCGGACACTGACACTCACGGTCGGCCCAAATAATACGGCGTCTCAAAAAGACACGGCCCGGACAGTTCGCAGGCGCGATCCGTCCGGGCCGTCTTGAGCTGATAGCTCGAGAAGTAATTCTTTAAGGAATTACTTACTGCTTCGGCGGCGCGGCGGGAGCGTCGGCCGGAGGCGGAGCGGCAGTGCCGTCAGCCGGGGCAGCAGCCGGAGCATCGGCAGCTGGAGCCGCAGGAGCGTCGGCAGCCGGAGCAGCGGGCGCGCTTTCCGTAGTGGCAGGCGGAGCAGCTGCGGTGTCAGGGCTGGCGGCTTCCTGCTTCGCGCAGGCCGTCAGCATCAGCGCCGCAACGAGTGCGCTTAGAGCGAGTTTGGTGTTCATCGATCGGTACCCCAAAGAGAAGCAAGAGTGGTATGAAAACGATATGAACGAATTTCGTCGTTCCGCGAGTCCCATACGGATCGCAGCGGCAAATTCTATAGAGTCCCCGCTCGATTTGAAACAGCCGGCAGCGATGTTGTCTGTCGCTCACGACACCCCAAGGTGGTGGGTTGTGCTCTCCACACAACGGTCGGCCGCATATCCCATAGGTGGGTTTCGGCCGCACCGCAAGCCCAAAGCAGCAGCGGTAATATGGCAAGAGTGTCCGCCGGCACGCCCAAGAAGCTTGTTTTCCCCTGGAGTTCATGATGTCCGACTTTGGATCGCGAGCTAGCCCGGTTGCCACGCTCGCCGCAACATATGGCCCACATCTGCAGTTCGTGTGTAAGGCTGCGGCGCAGGCGCTGGAGGCGAGCGGTTTTCGCAGCCTTCTGGTGCATTCCGGGTCACTTCTGACCATCTTCGAGGACGATCGAACCTACGCCTTCGAGGTACACGCACCATTCAAGGTGTGGGTTCCCCTGTCTGACGTGCCGGACAGCTTCGTCTACTTCGTACCCGGCGAGCGCCCGCAACTGCTTTTCCACAGCCCGGCGGACTACTGGCACAAACCGGCCGCGGTGCCACAAGCGTACTGGACGCAGCATTTCGAGATTCGCCCGGTAGCCGACCGCGAGGCGGCGCGCAAAGCCCTGCCGAAGGACTTGAGCACGACCGCCTACATCGGCGACACGTTTGCGGAGCTCGGGGCGTGGGGAGTTGCGGCAGTCAATCCCGGCAGTCTGATGCGGCGGCTTGATTTCGGCCGGGCAGCCAAAACGGCGTACGAGCTCGAATGCCTGCGCGAAGCGAATCGCCTGGGGGCACGGGGACATACAGCGGCATTGCAGGCCTTTCGAGCCGGCGGCAGCGAGTTTGAAATCGAGCTGGCATTCCTGCGGGCGTGCGCTCTGCGCGAGCAGGAGCTGCCATACAACCCGATCATCGCACTGAATGACGGTGGCGCGGTCTTGCACTACCAGGTGTTGGATAAGCATCCGCCCGCACAGCGAGACTCGCTGCTGATCGACGCCGGCGCCGAATTTGCGGGCTACGCCAGCGATATTACGCGCACCTATTCGTTTCAGGACGCTGACTTCGCGGCGCTCATCCGCAAAATGGACGAGATGCAGCAAGCGTTGTGCGCAGGCATCCGTCCCGGCATCGACTGGCGCGATGTTCATCTTCGGGCACATCAACTGACAGCAACATTGTTACGCGAAGCTGACATAACTTTATGCAGCGCGGAGGAAGCCGTCGCGACCGCGGTATCGAGCGTCTTCCTGCCGCACGGCATCGGGCACCTTTTGGGTCTCGAGGTGCATGACGTCGGCGGATTCATGCGGTCGCCCGAAGGTGGGGAAATACCACGTCCCCCGGGCCATCCATTCCTGCGGCTCACGCGCGTCCTGCAGGAAGGATTCGCGGTCACCATGGAGCCGGGGATCTATTTCATCGAGCAGCTTTTGAACGTCGCCAAATCCGACTCGCGCAGCCGGAGCATCAACTGGCCAAGGGTGGAAAGTTTGCGGCGGTTCGGCGGAATCCGAATCGAGGATGACCTCGCAGTGACCGCGGACGGCTGCGAGAACCTGACCCGCGACGCTTTTCATGCGCTGCGCGCAACTTCTCACGGGGATCGCGCAAGCGCGACCCCGTCCGTATAGATAGCGGCGCTGCGCGCCGGGAAACCGCCGGAGGCTATATGCGCTTGGCGAGCAGATCGCGGATCTGCTCCAACAACACTTCCTCACGTGGGGGCGGCGGGGGCGCCGCGGGTACCGCGGGAGCGGGCTGACGTTTGAGCCGATTGATGCCTTTGATCGCCATGAACAGCACAAAGGCAATGATCAGGAACTCGAACAGGGTTTGGATGAATACCCCGTATTTCAACAACACGGGTTTGCCGGCGGGGTCGGTGCCGATGTGCAGCGCCAGGTCGCTGAAGTTCACGTTGCCGATCAGCAGACCGATGGGCGGCATGATGACATCCGCAACGGCCGAGCTGACAATCTTCCCGAAGGCAGCTCCAATCACGACACCAACCGCGAGGTCGATGACGCTGCCCTTCATAGCAAATTCTTTGAACTCGGAAGCCAGGCTCATGGGCATCTCCGTCAGGCGCGCGCTCGGCGCGTGCCATGTTGTGGCGATTATTATTACCTTCCGCCGTAATGAGACTACGAGAACCCGACTAAGGGCGCAAATGATGGGGGCCACCGAGGGTGGCGCCGGCTAGCTGCGCCCTACAATTTCGCCGCGCACGCGTCGTGCGCATAGCAAGAAGCCGCCCGAAGGCGGCTTCTTATATCGACGCAGGGCAACAACTAGCCTCAGGCAGCGGCAGCCTTCTTCTTGCGCGTGCGCTTCGGCGCAGCCTCTGCTTCGCTGCCCGCAGCAGCGTCAGCTTTCTTCGTCCGACGCGCACCCTTCTTCTTGGTGGCCGGTGCTTCCCCGGCGGTTGCAGCCGCGGGACCGTCCACAAGTTGCATCAGGGCCATGGGTGCGGAGTCTCCAGCGCGGGGTAACATCCGCAGAATCCGCGTGTAGCCGCCCGGACGAGCCTTGAAACGAGGACCGAGATCCGCGAACAACTTTTCAACCACATCCGCATCGCGAAGGCGGGCAAACGCCAGGCGGCGATTGGCATCACCATCGGTCTTGGCAAGAGTGATGAGGGGCTCGACCACCCGACGCAGCTCTTTCGCCTTCGGCAGAGTGGTACGGATCGTCTCGTGGCGCAGGAGCGAAACGCTCATGTTCCGGAGCATCGCATGCCGGTGCGAGCTGTTACGCGAAAGCTGCCGGCCGCTCAAATGGTGACGCATAAAAAATCCTTCGAACTTACAACAACTCCGCCAAGAGACATTCTCCCTTGGCGGCAGTTTCCGGCCAGCTGGGCCCGCCCAGGCCCGGCGACCGCTCTTAGATTACATCGCGCTCTTCGTCGTGCTTCAGCCCCGCAGGCGGCCAGCCGTCAAGGCGCATGCCCAGCATCAGCCCGTGACTCTGCAGCACTTCCTTGATCTCGGTGAGTGACTTCTTACCGAGATTCGGCGTGCGCAGCAGCTCGACTTCCGTCCGCTGCACCAGATCACCGATGTAGTGAATGTTCTCAGCCTTGAGGCAGTTCGCACTGCGCACGGTGAGCTCCAGCTCATCCACGGGACGCAGCAGAATCGGATCGAACTGCATCTCGGAGACCTTAGTGGCGGCCTCTTCCTCGCCCTGCAGATCGACGAACACCGACAGCTGATCCTTCAGGATGCTGCCCGCGCGCCGAATCGCTTCCTCGGCGTCGATCGTGCCGTTCGTCTCGATATCGATCACGAGCTTGTCGAGGTCGGTCCGCTGCTCGACACGGGCCGCATCAACAGAGTACGTAACCCGGCGAACAGGCGAGAACGAAGCATCGAGCTGCAGCCGGCCGATGGGCCGAGTCTGCTCTTCGAATGCCACGCGCGCGGCGGCAGGCCGGTATCCACGCCCGCGCTCGATCCGCAGGTTCATGCTCAACTCGCCCGCCTTCGTCAGGTTGGCGATAACGAGGTCAGGGTTGACCACGTCGATGTCATGATCCGTCTGGATGTCGCCGGCGGTGACAGGGCCCGGACCCTTCTTGTGAAGACGCAGCTCCGCGCTGTCGCGTGTGTGCATGCGAATCGCAACCTGCTTCAGGTTCAGCAGAATGTCGACCACATCTTCCTGCACGCCTTCGATGCTGGTGTACTCATGGAGCACGCCATCGATTTCAACTTCGGTGATTGCGCTGCCGGGCATTGACGACAACAGCACGCGGCGCAGCGCGTTGCCCAGGGTATGGCCAAAGCCACGCTCGAACGGCTCAATGACTACACGTGCCTGACGAGGAGCAACGGGCTGCACCTTGACGACGCGGGGCTTCAAGAACTCGGTGACTGATCCCTGCATAGCGACTCACTCACTTCCGGCATCAGGTGCCGGCCAAACAAAACCAATACGATACTGTGCGAAAGGTGAACCGGCCCGAAGGCCGCGGATCACTTCGAATAAAGCTCGACGACGAGGTTCTCGTTGATGTCGGGCAGGATGTCGTCCCGCGCCGGTGCCGTCTTGAACACGCCACGGAATTCCTTGTCGTTGACCTCGACCCAGTCGGGCAGGCCGACCTGTTGGGCCACGGTCAATGCGCTCTGAATACGCAGCTGCTTACGCGATTTCTCGCGAACCTGAACGATGTCACCGGCCTTGCACTGGTACGAGGCAATCGTCACAGGCTTCTCGTTGACAGTGATGGCCTTATGGCTCACCAGCTGACGCGCCTCAGAACGCGTTGCCGCGAACCCCATCCGGTAAACCACGTTGTCCAGGCGGCATTCGAGGAGCTTCAACAGGTTCTCACCCGTGGCTCCGATGCGGCGCGCGGCTTCCTCGTAGTAGTTCGAGAACTGCCTCTCCAACACACCGTACATTCGACGCAGCTTCTGCTTCTCGCGCAGCTGTGTTCCGTAATCGGACAAGCGCTGGCGGCGCTCGCCCTTGATGCCGCCCGGCGGCACCTGGAACTTGCACTTGCTCTCGAGCGGCTTAACGCCACTCTTGAGGAAAAGATCCGTGCCCTCGCGGCGAGCGAGTTTGCATGTGGGACCTGTATAACGCGCCATATATTGACCTCTAATTCATCGGCTGAAAGCGGCCTGCGGCCGTTTCAGCGGACCCAACCTCAATGCCACATTCGGCTATGGGCGAAAGACGCGACTTTCGCCCGCTAGGCAATCCATTGAGGGGTGTCATCAAACTCTTCGCTTCTTGGGCGGCCGACAGCCGTTATGGGGAATCGGCGTGACGTCAGCGATGCTGGTGATCTTCAAACCGCAGTTGTTCAGGGCCCGTACCGCGGACTCGCGGCCGGGGCCGGGTCCACCAACACGTACCTCGACGTTCTTCACGCCATGCTCCTGCGCGGCAGTACCTGCCTTCTCGGCGGCAACCTGTGCCGCGAAAGGCGTGCTCTTGCGCGAGCCGCGAAAACCGCAGCCGCCAGAGGTCGCCCACGAGAGCGTGTTGCCCTGGCGATCAGTGATCGTGATGATCGTGTTGTTGAAGGATGCATGGACGTGCGCGATCGCATCGAGCACGTTCTTGCGAGCCTTCTTCGGCTTCTTGGCACCGCCGCTCTGAGCCTGCGAGCCCGAACCGCCGCCACTGGATTTTTGATCAGCCATGTAACTGCAGCCCTCTTATGCTTTGCCCGGCGGTGCGTTCAGTTTCACCGCCTGCTTGCGCGGACCCTTCCGGGTACGTGCGTTGGTACGTGTGCGCTGGCCGCGGACCGGCAGTCCGCGGCGGTGACGGATACCCCGGTAGGAACCGAGATCCATCAGGCGCTTGATGTTCATGGACACTTCGCGGCGCAGGTCACCCTCGACCGCGAACTTCGCGATCTGCGAGCGGATGGCATTCACCTCCGGCTCGGTGAGATCCTTCACCTTGGTGTGCGGATTCACGCCAGCGCCCTCGCAGGCAGCGCGTGCACGTGCCCGTCCTACGCCATAGATGTGCGTAAGCCCGATCCACACGTGCTTGTTCATCGGGATGTTGATGCCGGCTATGCGTGCCATATGTGTTCTCTCACCCTTGCCGCTGCTTGTGGCGCGGATCTGATGTACAGATCACGCGGACCACCCGGTGACGGCGAACGATCTTGCAGTTCTTGCAGATCTTCTTAACCGACGGACGAACTTTCATAAATTAACCACCCGAACCGGGTCGGCCGTAGCCGAGCAGGTTCGCCTTCTTGAGCAGACCCGGATAGTGATGCGACATCATGTGAGCCTGCAGCTGCGACATGAAATCCATCACGACCACCACGACGATCAGCAGGGACGTACCGCCGAAGTGGAACGGAACACCCTGCGACGAAACCAGAATCTCAGGCAGCAGGCACACTGCCGTGACGTAAAGAGCACCCCATAGAGTCAGGCGCGTCAGTACCTTGTCGATGTACTCGGCGGTCTGCTGCCCCGGCCGGATGCCTGGGATGAACGCGCCGGACTTCTTCAGATTGTCTGCTGTATCGCGCGCGTTGAAGACCAGCGCGGTATAGAAGAAGCAGAAGAAGATGATGAGTAAAGCGTAAATTACAAGGTGCAGCGGCTGGCCGTAGCCCAGCGCCTGCGCCATGTTCTGCATGAAGATCGCCACCGGCCCTTCGGAATTCGCCCCGAAGAAGCTCGCCAGCGTGGCCGGGAACAGCAGCAGGCTCGAAGCGAAAATGGGTGGAATCACGCCGGACATGTTCAGCTTGAACGGCAAATGGCTGGTCTGCCCCGCGTACATGCGCCGGCCAACCTGGCGCTTCGCGTAGTTCACGGTGATCCTGCGTTGCGCCCGCTCGACGAAGACCACGAACGCAGTCGTTCCCAGCACGAGAATGACCAGCAGCAGCGCGAACGGGCCGGTCATTTCACCGGTCTCCACAGCCGTAGCCGTGCCGCCAATCGCGCCCGGCAAACCGGCCACGATACCGGCCAGAATGATCATGGAAATACCGTTGCCGATGCCACGCTCCGTGATCTGCTCACCCAGCCACATCAGGAACATCGTCCCCGTGGTCATGGTGACCGTGGCCGTGAAGAGGAACTGCCAGCCAGTAACCAGTGTGAGGCCACCCTTAACCAGCGCTCCGGCCGCCGCGAAGGACTGGAACGCGGCCAGTACCACGGTCGCGTAGCGCGTGTACTCGGTGATCTTGCGCCGCCCGGACTCGCCCTCTTTCCGTAGCTCCATGAGCGTCGGAATGACCATCGACATCATCTGAATGATGATCGACGCTGAAATGTAGGGCATCACGCCCATCGCGAAGATCGATAACCGCGACAGCGCGCCGCCCGAGAACATGTTCACGATGCCGAGAATGGTGTTCGACTGGTCCGTGAAGAACCGCGCCACCTCGCTCGGATTGATTCCCGGTACGGGAATGTACGTCCCGATCCGGTACACGATCAGGGCGCCCACCAGGAACAGCAGGCGGCCGCGAATCTCCCCGAAACGGGCAGCGTCGCCTAAACCGGCAGCCGGATTGCTGAATGTGGAGTTAGCCAAGCGTGTTCTGCTCTATATGGGGCTTGTGTTCCCGAATGGAAGGCTCAGGCCTGACCCTTCGGATCGGCACCGGCGTCCGCCTTTGCCGCCTTGGCGCTCGCCTTTGCAGCCTTGGCATCGTCCTTAGCCGCCTTCGCGTCGGTCTTGGCCTTCGCATCCGCGTCAGCCTTGGCCTTCAATTTCGCTTCAGCCGCGGCCCGCTTCACCGGGTCGCGCGCTTTCGGCACATCAGCCGGATCAACCTCGGGCGCTTCAATCTTGCCGCCAGCCGCTTCAATCGCAGCCCGCGCACCCTTGGTGGCGCCAACACCCTTGAGCGTCACGGCCTTCTTGAGTTCGCCCGAGAGAATGACCTTGGCGCGCTCTGCGAACACCGGAATGACCCCCGCTTTTTTCAGCGACTCGAGGTCAACGACTTCACCCTCGACCTTGTGCAGCTCATCCAGGCGCACTTCGGCGCGTGTCATGGAGATATCGGAGCGGAAGCCGAACTTCGGCAGACGGCGATCGAGAGGAGTCTGACCACCCTCGAATCCGACCTTGTGATAGCCGCCCTTGCGAGCGCGCTGTCCCTTGACGCCACGGCCACAGGTTTTGCCCTGGCCAGCAGATGCACCGCGTCCCACGCGCAGGCGCGGACGCTTGGATCCATGGCCGGGTTTCAGTGTATTCAGTCGCATATCGTTGGTCCTAAGCTGCGGGCTGCGCTTACGCCTGCTTTTCCACTTTCAACAGGTGTACAGCCGCGTTGATCATCCCGCGATTCTCGGGAGTATCAGCCACTGTGACGCTCTGGCGAATCCGCCGCAGGCCGAGGCCGCGCGCGGACGCCGCGATGCTGTGAAGCTGGCCATGAAGGCTCTTGACCAGCGTTACTTTGACTTGGGTCTTCTCGGCCATAGTGGTCAACCCGTGATTTCTTCCAGAGTCTTACCGCGCTTCGCCGCAATTTCGTCGGGCGAGCGGATGTTTCCCAAAGCCTTGATCGTTGCGCGAACCACGTTGATCGGGTTACGCGAGCCATAGCTCTTGGCGAGCACGTTGCGCACACCCGCACACTCGAGCACCGCACGCATCCCACCACCAGCAATGACGCCGGTACCGTCCGAGGCTGGCTGCATGTACACGCGCGTGGCGCCGTGTATGCCCTTGATCGCGTAGTGCAGTGAATCGTTTCGCAGCGCTACATTGATCAGGTTCTTGCGCGCCTGCGCCATTGCCTTTGAGATCGCAACAGGCACTTCGCGAGCCTTGCCAAAGCCGTAACCAACACGGCCCGAGCCATCGCCCACAACGGTCAGCGCGGTGAAGCCGAATTGACGGCCACCCTTGACGACCTTCGCCGTGCGATTCACCGCGACGAGCTTCTCTACGAACTCGTCACCCGACTGGTTCTTTTCCGGTCTTGCCATACGTATACCTTCTTAGAACTCTAGGCCCGCTTCACGAGCGGCATCGGCGAGCGCTTTCACGCGCCCGTGGTACTGAAAACCTGCACGGTCGAACGCGACCTTGCTCACGCCGGCGGCCTTGGACCGCTCCGCGATCACACGGCCCACAGCCTTCGCCGCTTCGACGTTGCCGGTGCCCTTGAGGCCTTCCTTGACCGCCTGTTGTACGGTCGAGGCTGCCGCGATCACCTTGGCTCCATCGGCTCCGGTGACCTGGGCGTAAATGTGCTGCGCGGTGCGGTGGATCGTCAGGCGGGCGACGCCCAACTGACGAATATGCTCCCGCGTCTTGATAGCGCGGCGCAAACGTCGCTGCTTCTTCGTAATGATCATTTCTTTTTGCCCTCTTTGAGGGTGATCTTCTCGCCCGCGTATCTCACACCCTTGCCCTTGTACGGCTCAGGGGGACGTACGTCGCGAATCTCGGCGGCGATCTGACCGACCTTCTGCCGATCGATGCCCTTGATCACGATCTCGGTCTGGCTCGGCGTCTCCATGGTGATGCCTTCCAGAATCGGGAAGGTCACCGGGTGCGAGAAGCCCAGAGTCAGGTTAAGGGTCTTCCCCGTCACCTGCGCGCGAAAGCCGACGCCTACCAGCTCGAGCTTGCGCTCATAGCCCTTCGTGACGCCCGTGACCATGTTGGCCAGGTGAGCGCGAGTGGCGCCCGCCTGGGTGCGCGACAAGCCGGGATCCGTGTACTTGAGTTCGAGCTTCTGGTCCGCCTGAACTACCGACACGCCGCGGGTGAGCGGCACGCTGAGCGTTCCCTTGGGGCCCTTTATGGTCACCGACTCCGGTGACACGGTCGCTGTCACGCCTTTCGGCAGATCGACCGGTGCTTTGGCAATTCTCGACATGATTGAGGCTCTCTTAGGCCACGACGCACAGGACTTCGCCGCCCTGTCCAATTGACCGGGCCTGCTTGTCCGTCATCACACCCTTGGGCGTGGACACGATCACGGTGCCCATGCCGCCCAGAACCTTCGGCAGCTCGTCCTTGCCGCGGTAGATCCGCAGGCCGGGTCGGCTGACACGCTCGATTCGGTCGATCACGGGACGGCCTTCGTAGTACTTCAGCCCGATGGTCAACGTCGGCTTGCCGCCGTCGCTCTCGGTGCGGAAGTCCGCGATGTAGCCTTCGTCTTTCAAAACTTTGACGATGGCCGTCTTCAACTTCGACGACGCCATCTGCACTTCGGGCTTGCCAGCGGTCTGGCCGTTGCGAATGCGGGTCAGCAGATCGGCGATGGGATCAGTCATGCTCATAGGGCGCCCCTCACCAGCTCGCCTTCGTAAGTCCTGGAATCTCGCCCCGGAAGGCGACTTCACGGATCTTCACGCGGGACAACCCGAATTTGCGATACACGCCGCGCGAACGGCCCGTAATCGCGCAACGATTCCTCTGACGCGAGGCGCTCGCGTCCCGGGGCATCGATTGCAACTTCGCCTGTGCAGCAGCGCGATCGTCCGGGGACGTGCGCGGAGCGCGGATCAGCTCTTTGAGCTGAGCACGCTGTGCCGCATACCTTTTTACGATCTTGGCGCGACGTCGCTCGCGCATGACCATGCTCGTCTTCGCCATAGCCTCAGAATTCCTCTTACTTCCGGAATGGGAAGTTGAAAGCCTCGAGCAGTGCTCGGCCGTGACGGTTATCGACCGCCGTCGTCGTAATCGTGATGTCCATGCCCCGGATCTGATCAACCTGGTCGTACTGAATCTCGGGGAAAATAATCTGTTCCTTCACGCCCAGGCTGTAGTTGCCCTGACCGTCGAAGGAGCGCGGCGAGACGCCGCGGAAGTCACGGATGCGGGGCATGGCAATGTTGATCAGCCGGTCGAGGAACTCGTACATGCGAGCTCCGCGCAGTGTGACCTTGGCGCCCACGGCGAGTCCCGCGCGCAGCTTGAAGGATGCGATCGCCTTGCGTGACTTAGTGACGAGCGGCTTCTGTCCCGTGATCTTTGTGAGATCCGTGACAGCAGCGTCCATCACCTTGCGGTCCGCAACGGCTTCGCCAACACCCATGTTGACCGTGATCTTGGTGATCCGCGGCACCTGCATCGCGTTCTCGATCTTGAGGTCTGCCCTCAAACGAGGCACGACAGTCTCGCGGTAAAACTCTTTCAGCCTGGCCATAGTGGTTCCCGATGAACGACGCTTACGCGTCGATCATTTCTCCATTCGACTTGAAGAAGCGCACCTTCTTGCCGTCGGTCAGCGTCTTGAATCCAATGCGGTCCGCTTTCTTCGAACCCGGATTGAAGATCGCCACCTTCGACAACGGCATGGGCATCGCCTTCTCGATGATGCCGCCCTGCTTGTTCACCTGCGGATTGGGCTTCTGATGCCGCTTCACCATATTGATGCTCTCGACGACCACCTGGTCGTCCGGGAGCACTTCCAGCACCGCGCCCTTGCGGCCCTTGTCGCGGCCCGCGAGCACAATGACCTGATCGCCCTTACGAATCTTTCTGCTCACGTTCACAGCACCTCAGGGGCTAGTGAAATGATCTTCATGAACTGCACGGTGCGCAGCTCGCGCGTGACGGGCCCGAAAATACGGGTGCCGATCGGTTCGAGCTTGGTGGTCAGCAGCACGGCAGCATTGCCGTCGAAGCGGATCAGCGAACCGTCGGGACGACGTACTCCATGCTTTGTACGCACGACAACCGCGTCGTACACCTCGCCCTTCTTTACCTTGCCGCGGGGAATGGCGTCCTTGACGCTCACCTTGATGACATCCCCGACTGTTGCATACCGGCGCTTGGAGCCGCCGAGCACCTTGATACATTGCAGAGTGCGCGCACCGCTGTTGTCAGCGGCGTTGAGAAACGTTTGCAACTGAATCATTTGGGCGCTCCCGAGGCCTTCTCGATGACCTCAATCAGCTGCCATGATTTGCGGCGCGACAGCGGCCGGCACGGAGCGATCAACACGACGTCGCCCTCGTGGGACTCGCCCTTCTCATCATGCACCAGCAGCTTGGTCGTGCGGCGGATGAACTTGCCGTACGGCGCATGCCTGATCAGCCGTCCGATTTCAACGGTGACCGTCTTCTGCATCTTGCTGCTCACGACCTTTCCGGTGAGCGTGCGCGCGCCTTTCTCTTCAACCGCGCCCTTGGCTGCGACGTTCGCTTCTTCAACGCTCATTTTTTCTCTCCAGCGGCCGCGACGGACTGCTCACGCTGTACGGTCTTCAGACGCGCGATGTTCCGGCGCACCTTCGTGAACTGGTCTGGCTTCGGGGACTGCCCCGTGGCGCGCTGCATGCGCAGCGCGAACTGCTCTTTGCGAAGCTTCAGCAGCTCGTCTGACAGCTCGGCGGCCGACTTACCGCGCAATTGTTTGACGTCCATTAGCGAATCTGCCGTTTTACGAACGATGTGGAAACCGACAACTTGGAACCGGCGAGACGGAACGCTTCACGCGCAGTGGTCTCATCAACTCCTTCCATCTCGAAGAGCACCTTGCCGGGAAGCACACGCGCCACCCAGTACTCAACGTTACCCTTGCCGCTGCCCATTCGAACTTCGAGCGGCTTCTTGCTGATCGGCACGTCAGGAAACACGCGGATCCAGATCTGGCCGCCGCGCTTTACGTAGCGGGCCATCGCGCGACGGGCCGCTTCGATCTCGCGAGCGGTCATGCGGGCGCGGCTCGTTGCCTTCAAACCGAATTCGCCGAAGGACACGGAGCTGCCGCGGTGGGCCAGGCCGGGCATCCGGCCTTTGAACATCTTGCGGTACTTGGTGCGTTTAGGCTGCATCATGACTGCGTTCTCTCAATCAGGCCTGCGCCGCTGCTTCGGCCGGAGCAGCTGCTGGAGCCGCGACCGGTGCGGGTGCGCCCGCTGGCGCCGCGGCAGCCTCGCCTTCAGCCGGTGCCTGTTCGATCTGCGCCTTGTCGAACACTTCGCCCTTGAAGATCCAGATCTTCACGCCGATCACGCCGTAGGTGGTATGCGCCTCGGAGAGGCCGTAGTCGATATCAGCGCGGAACGTATGCAGCGGAATGCGGCCCTCGCGGTACTGCTCCGTGCGCGCGATCTCGCCACCATTGAGGCGGCCCGAAACGCGAACCTTCACACCCAACGCTCCGCTGCGCATCGTGCTCATCACCGCACGCTTCATCGCGCGGCGGAACATCACGCGCTTTTCGATCTGCTGCGCAATGCTGTCTGCAACGAGCTGCGCGTCGAGCTCGGGCTTTCTGATCTCGGCAATGTTCAGACGCACGTCGCCCATATTCATGCCGAGCAGCTTCGCCGTCTCCTGGCGCAGCTTCTCGATGTCCTCGCCCTTCTTACCGATCACGATCCCCGGACGCGCCGTCTGAATCGTGATGTTGACCTTCTTGGCAGCACGCTCGATATGAATGCGGCTCACCGATGCTTCCGAGAGGCGCGAGCGCAGGAAACCGCGCACCCTGAAATCGGTGTACACGTGCTGCGGGAACTGCTTCTTGCCGGCATACCACTTAGACGTCCAGTCACGAGTGATACCCAGCCGTATGCCTAGCGGATTGACCTTCTGACCCATGGTTAGTCCTTCTTCCCGTCGCTGACGCCAACGGTGATATGACTGTTGCGCTTGACGATGCGCGCTCCGCGACCCTTGGCGCGTGCGGCAAAGCGCTTCAACACCGGTGCGGTATCAACCTGAATCAACGAAACCTTCAGATCGTCCACATCGGCGCCGTGGTTGTGTTCCGCGTTCGCAACCGCAGACTCGAGCAACTTGCGCACGAGTTCAGCGCCCTTCTTGGGCATGAACTTCAATGTTGCAATGGCGTTGCCGACCGGCTTGCCGCGCACGACGTCGGCCACGAGCCGGCATTTCTGCGGGGAGATGCGGGCGTACCGCAGTATTGAGGTTACTTGCATGGTGGCTGCCTCAAGAAGAACTTTCGACCTTGCGGTCGCCGGAATGGGTCTTGAACGTCCGCGTGGGCGCGAACTCACCGAGCTTGTGGCCGACCATGTTCTCGGTGACGAGCACCGGGATGTGCTGGCGGCCGTTGTGCACGGCAATCGTCAGTCCGACCATGTCAGGAATGACCATCGAGCGCCGCGACCAGGTCTTGATCGGCTTGCGGTCGTTCTTGGCAGACGCCACCTGCACCTTCTTCGCGAGATGCAGATCGACGAACGGGCCCTTCTTCAATGAACGTGGCATAAGTATTGACGCTCCGATCAAATCGTCATGGGCTGCGCCCAACTTTCCAGCCGGTTCGCGGACGAACCGGCAACATGTTTCTTAAGAGAGCGCGTCATCATCGGATCCTGTTTTTGCGCCGCTGCACTATCATGTTGTCCGTGCGCTTGTTGTGACGGGTCTTGAGGCCCTTGGCGTTCTGACCCCATGGCGACACGGGGTGCGGATTACCCTGGCCTGACTTGCCCTCGCCACCACCGTGCGGGTGATCGACAGGGTTCATCGCGAGACCGCGTACCGTCGGGCGAATACCGAGCCAGCGCTTCGCACCGGCCTTGCCGTAGCTGCGCAGGTTGTGCTCGTCGTTTCCAACTTCGCCAAGCGTCGCGCGGCAGTCGATATGCACCTTGCGTGTCTCGCCGGACTTCAAACGCAGATAGGCGTAAATGCCTTCGCGCGCGGTGAACGACACGGAGCTTCCGGCACTACGCGCGAGCTGGCCGCCCTTGCCGGCCTTCATCTCGACGTTGTGCACGATCGAGCCGACGGGGATGTGGCGCAACTGCATCGCATTGCCCGGCTTGATCGGAGAATCCGCACCCGAGCGGATGTCATCACCCGGCTTCACACCTTTCGGCGCGAGAATGTAGCGGCGCTCACCGTCGGAGTACTTGATTAGAGCGATATGGCTGGTGCGGTTCGGATCGTACTCAACGCGCTCAACAACGCCTGCGATGCCGTCCTTGTCGCGCTTGAAATCGATCACGCGATACTTCTGACGCGAGCCGCCACCAACGTGGCGTGTCGTAATACGGCCGGAGTGATTGCGAGCACCCGTCTTGTTCTGGTGCTCGGTCAACGGCACGTACGGGCCGCCCTTGTAGAGGTGCGAGCGGTCGATCTTGACGACCGTGCGGGTACCCGGCGATGTTGGCTTGTACTTGATAAGAGCCATGGTTAGTCCTCGGATCAGCCCTTCGCCCTGGCTTCGTAGTCGATTGCCTGGCCGGCAGCGAGACTGACATACGCCTTCTTCCAGTCCTGCGTGCGGCCAACCGTCTTGCCGAAGCGGCGCGACTTGCCGGGCTCATTGACGACCTGCACCGCGTTGACCTTCACATCAAACATCAGCTCAACGGCCTGCTTGATGTCAACCTTGGTGGCCTCACGGCGCACGCGGAAGGTGTACTGGTTGTGATTCTGCATCGCCAGCGACGTCTTCTCGGTGACGTGCGGAGCGATGAGAACATTCATCAATTGCTCGCGGTTCATGTCACGGCCTCCGGCCGGGGTTCGACGCGGATCGCTGCGCGACCGCGCTCAGATGGCTTCGCAAGAAAATCACTGGAGGCGCTCCTCGAGCATCTTTATGGCGCCACGTGTGACCAACACCTTGTCGTAAGCGGCGAGCGCGACCGGGTTGATACCGGCAGCCTCCACGACTTCTACATAGGGCAGGTTGCGGGCTGCCAGGAACAACTTCTCGTCGGTGGCTTCCACGATGATGAGGGCCTTGTCGAGGCCCCACTGCTTCAGCTGATTGACCAGCAAACGGGTCTTCGGCGCCTCGAGCTCGATGCCGTCCGTGACCAACAGACGATCGGTGCGCGCCAGCTCCGAGAGCATCGCGCGAATGGCGCCGCGGTACATCTTGCGATTGACCTTCTGCTCGAAGCTGCGGGGCTTCGCGGCGAACGCACGGCCACCACCTACCCAGATCGGGCTGCGGCTCGAGCCGGCACGCGCCTGGCCCGTGCCCTTCTGCGACCAGGGCTTCTTGCCACCGCCACGGACTTCCGCGCGGGTCTTCTGCGCCTTGGTGCCCGAACGTCCCGCGTTGCGATACGCGGTGACGACCTGGTGAACCAGGGACTCGTTGAACTGCTGGCCGAACGCTGCATCCGAAACCTGCAGCTCGCCACCACCATTGACCAGTTTGAGGGTTGGCATAGGTTATTTCTTTCCAGCCTTGGCTGGATCCTTCGACGGCGCGTTGCCCACCTTCGTCGGCGCAACGGTCTTGCGCTTCGCCTGGCGCGCTGCCTTCAGCGATGGGCGAACGATGACCTGACCGCCTTCCGCACCCGGAACGGCGCCGCGGATCAGGAGCAGGTTGCGCTCGAGATCCACTTCGACAACCTTCAGATTCTCGGTGGTCCGGCGCATGACACCCATGTGTCCTGACATCCGGCGGCCCTTGAACACACGACCCGGGGTCTGGCGCTGGCCGATCGAACCCGGTGAGCGGTGCGAGACGGAGACGCCGTGCGTCGCCGGCAGACCGCCGAAGTTGTGGCGCTTCATCGTGCCTGCGAAACCCTTACCGATGGTCGTGCCCGTGACATCGACGGGCTCGCCGGCCTTGAACAGGTCCACCTTGAGCTCAGAGCCCGTCTTCAGCTCGGAAGTCTCGTTGGTGCCCAACCGGAACTCGACGAGCGCCTTGCCCGGAGCAACCGTGGCCTTGGCGTAATGACCGGCAACAGCCTTCGAATAGAGCTGCGGACGACGAGTACCGTACGTGACCTGAACCGCCCGGTAGCCATCCTTGTCCTGCGACTTCACCTGCGTGACGCGGTTCGGCAGAACCTCAATCACGGTGACGGGCACTGTCTCGCCGGCGTCCGTGAACACGCGCGTCATGCCGACCTTACGGCCGACCAGTCCGATAGCCATGTGTTATTTCCTCAGCACCAGCCTGCGCGCTGCGATTGGCGCGTAGGCCCACTTTCAACCACCGACAAAGGGGAAGGTCTTGAAGACGACCGAAGATTCGCGCGCGCTGAAGCAGCGCTACGCTATCTCGAGTGGTCTTGGAACTCTGGGTCTTATCTGACCCGGCCCCAACCTCGCCCGATGCCGCTTAGAGCGACCGCCCCACGGTTCCGCTCAATTCGAGCAGGCCGGGGGCCACAGAGCCGCGCAGTCTAATTCACTTGGCGCAAAACGCAAGCGTTTTGCGCCCCGCGGCCCATTTTCGATTAATTGAGCTTGATTTGGACGTCCACGCCCGCGGGAAGCTCCAGCTTCATGAGGGCGTCCACCGTCTTGTCGGTGGGGTTCAGGATGTCCATCAACCTCTTGTGCGTCCGGAGCTCAAACTGGTCGCGTGCATCCTTATCCGAATGCGGCGAGACCAGCAGCGTGAACCGCTCCATCTTCGTCGGCAGCGGCACCGGGCCACGAACCGTGGCACCCGTGCGCTTGGCCGTCTCGACAATCTCGCGAGCCGAGCTGTCGATCAGACGGTGGTCGAACGCCTTCAGGCGGATACGAATATTTTGATTAGCCATACTTTTTTACCTGGCTGAAATTGCCTTTGGCAATTTCAGCGGACATTACTACGTCGCCCGCCGGCAAAAAACGTGGTTTTTGCCGGCTGCGCACTGCTGGTCGGCTCTTCGAGCCGACTTCGGAACTCGCTTGCTTCAGTGACCTACTTCAGGATCTTCGCGACTACGCCGGCGCCGACCGTCTTGCCGCCCTCGCGGATGGCGAAGCGTAGGCCCTCTTCCATCGCAATCGGGCTGATCAGCTCCACGTTAATCTTGATGTTGTCACCGGGCATGATCATCTCCGTGCCTTCCGGCAACTCGATCGCTCCCGTCACATCCGTCGTGCGAAAGTAAAACTGCGGCCGATACCCCTTGAAGAATGGCGTGTGCCGTCCACCCTCTTCCTTGGTCAGCACGTACACCTCCGCCTCAAACTGCGTGTGCGGGGTGATGCTCCCGGGCTTGGCCAGCACCTGGCCGC
>JBJMWM010000063.1:0-26425 GCA_045810105.1 Steroidobacteraceae bacterium
AGATCGAACACGACCCGCGAGGTGAATGAATTGGAGACGGATTGGCTGCGACCGTACGGAGAGGTGAACGTACCGATTTATCTACGCATACCCAGCTTTCCCCCTTAACTGAGAGAGAAATACAAGTGCCACGGAAAGTTTTGTTGGTTGTAAGCTGGCTTCTCGGTTGGTTCCTATGCCTGCCTGCCGTTGTCTCGTGTGGAGGAGGCGGACAACAAACGGCGCTAGCGGCTGCCTCACCTGGGACGAGCGTCGAGCAACCAAAGGGGAATTGTTCCGTGCCAGGTGTGTCGGGTGAGCTTCAGGCAGCTCTCTGCTCGGGAGATGCGAATCGTCTACGAGCAGCGGTTTTCCACGTCGAAGCGAAACCGGGAGAGCCTGTGCGGGAGCAGATGCTCGCTACGCTACGTAGAGTCTTAGATCGTGACCAAAGTCTGGGCTCAGGTCTTCCGTGGACAAAGCTCGGAATGCCAGCAGCTAAAGCGGTGTTGGTGGATACACTCGCGCAAGCCGCGCGGAATCAGGAAATCGACGCGTCGCTGCCAGAGATGCAGCGAATCGCGAAGGAGCTCGTGGCGGCAGAACGGGACGTCGATCAGTTTGAAGGTGTACGGCTCCTTGGCCTCACGAACGATGCTGCGGAAATCCCTCTGCTGAAACAGATTGCCACATCGAACGATCCTTCGGTGCGGCGACACAATGCCATCGAAGCGTTAGGTTATATCTGCGATCCTGCTGCCAAGGCAATACTCGAGGATCTTGCAAAAGCTCCTGCAGTTGCTTCAGCCGATAGTGCACAGCTACATGGCGCACTGGCGACGCGTGCCCGTCTCAATGCCAGCTGGTGTCGAAAATACGCCGGAACGGGATGAAGCTGCAGGCTTCGCTACGACTTCTCTTCGATGTCGGCTGTGAATCCAATCCCGCGCCTCTTCGGCGCTGGCGGGTGCATGAGCTGACGGATGGCGGAGAGAATCGCAGCGATCTGCTGGTCATGCTCGGTGAGCTTCTTGTCGAGCCGCGTCTCGAGTTGCGCGAAGCGCCGGGCCAGTTCCCGGTTGGAGCTGAGCAGCTCGCGCAACTTCACGAAGGCGCGCACGACGTAGACGCTCATCTCGACGGCGCGGGGACTGTTCAGGATGGTGGCGACCTGAATGGCCCCGTGCTCGGTGAAGGCGAATGGGAGCTTGCGACGGCCTCCCCAACTTGATGTCGCAAAATGCGACTTCAAGTTCGCGAACTCCTCGGTGGTGAGCTCGAAAAGAAAATCGACGGGAAAGCGACTGCGGTTGCGGCGCACCTGCTCGTTGAGTCGCCGGGTCGTTACCCCGTAAAGCGCGGCGAGCTCGGCATCGAGAAGCACCTTCTGACCGCGCAAGACGAGGATCGACTGCGTGATGTGCTCGACCGGCACGACAGCGGTGTGCTTGGACTCGACCACCGTGATCCCGTCCTCTTCCCGAAGGGCCTGGATGCGAACGAGTACGCGCTGAAGGTGGGACCGGCGGCGAAGAGCTTAGGGGTGGCCATCCGCTCGGCGCAGTGGCTGGGCAAGGGCAAGCCAAAGCCGCTCACTACAGCGGCGATGGCCTCGACGAGCGTCACCGCGGAATCCGCATCTATCGATCCTCCTTTAGCTGCTGAAGAAGCGGCTAAAGTGGAAACCGGCCCCGATCAACCGGCTCCCAACACGCAAGCGCTCGGGGAGGTGTCCGTGTTACCGCCGCTGCCGGCACTCGCCCTGCCGGAAGCTGCTGAGTTGCCGCCACCGCCGACGAGCCAGGTGCTGGGCGCCGAGCACGAGCATCACTTCACCTTCGGCGAGCGGCGCTACCGCGTGCGCGGGTTGGAAAAGAACCTGAGCCTGCAGAGCCTGAAGATCAACCTGTTGGTGTCGCAGGATGACCTCGTGCACGTGGACACGCTCGATCTGTATGCGGCACGGGCGCGCGGTGGCTTTATCACGCAAGCAGCCAATGAGCTGCGTGTGAAGGAAGATCTGATCAAGGCCGACCTCGGCCGCGTGCTGCTGCAATGTGAGGCGTTGCAGGAGCAGGCGCTGCGCGCGGCACTGGAGGTGAAACCGACCGCCGTCGTGGTCGGTGAGGTTGAGCGGGAAGCAGCGCTCGCGCTGTTGAAAAGCCCCGACCTGCTCGCGCGGATCGCTTCCGACTTTAGCCGCTGCGGGATCGTCGGCGAGCGCAGCAATGCGCTCGTGGGCTACCTGGCCGCGATCTCCCGCAAGCTCGATCGGCCGCTGGCGCTGTTGATCCAATCCACCAGCGCGGCCGGCAAATCCTCGCTGCTGGATGCCGTCCTGCGCTTCGTGCCGGAAGAAGACCGCATCGTGTACTCGGCGATGACGGGACAAAGCCTGTTCTACATGGGCGAGATGAACTTGAAACACAAGCTACTCGCCATCGCCGAGGAAGAAGGCGCGCACCGCGCGAGCTACGCCCTGAAACTCCTGCAGAGCGAGGGTGAGCTGACGATCGCCTCCACCTCGAAAGACCCCGCCACCGGCAAGCTCGTCACCGAGGCGTATCACGTCGAGGGACCGGTGATGATCGCGTTGACGACCACCGCCGCCGAGATCGACGAGGAGCTGCTGAACCCGTGTCTCGTGATCTCGGTGGACGAAGGCCGCACGCAAACCCAGGCGATCCATGCGGCCCAGCGCGCCCGGCGGACCTTGGCGGGTCTGCAGGCCCGGGCGGAGCGAGAAACGCTGTTGAAGCTCCACCAGAACGCGCAGCGGCTGCTCGAGTCGCTGGCCGTGGTCAATCCCTATGCCGATCGGCTGACGTTCCTCGATGACCGTACACGCACCCGGCGCGATCATGAAAAATACCTCACCCTGATCGATACGATCGCGCTGCTGCACCAACACCAGCGCGAGGTGAAAACGCTCCCACACGGTGATCAGGTGCTGCGCTACATCGAGGTCACCCTCGCTGATATCGCCCTGGCCAACGGGCTCGCCCACGAAGTGCTCGGTCGCACCCTCGATGAGCTGCCGCCGCAGACCCGGCGCCTGTTGGGACTGGTCATCAAGATGGTCGAGGAGCACTGCGCCGCTCACCAGGTCAGCCGTGCGCAGCACCGCTTTAGCCGCCGGGCCGTGCGCGAGCACACCCGCTGGGGCGATACCCAGTTGAAGATCCACTTGGCGCGGCTCACCGAGTTGGAATACCTGCTCGTGCATCGCGGCGGCCGTGGTCAGTCCTTCGAGTACGAGCTGCTGTTCGACGGCGAAACAAACACCGATGCCCCGCATGCCAGCGGCCTGATCGACATCGGCACGCTCACACGCGACTACGATGCCGAGCGGTCGGGGGGCTGCGCCCCGCAGTCGGGATCGGGTCGGCCCTCGGTCGGTACGCTGTCGGGGGATAGTCAATCGACAGTACCGCTGGCGCATCCCGAGAAAACCAGCTCCAACGACGAAAACCCTGCATCCGAGCCGAAAACGCTCAGTCCCAGGACCGCACGCAAAACCCCGTCGTACCTGTCCTCGCTGGCCGGCGAGGTGGTCAATGCTTAGGCCCAAACACCGCAGCGGCGTGAAGCCGCGTGCGCCGACCGCCGCGGACCGCAATCCGCTGAATGCCTACGCCCAGAGCTTCCTGGAGTGGTCGGCGGTGCACGGCTTGAGTGCTCAGACGATCGAGACCCGTTCGCGTGCCCTGAAGCGCTTCATCGCCTGGTGCGATGAGCGGGACCTGGTTCACCCGAAAGACGTCACCTTGCCGATCCTGGAGCGTTACCAGCGCTACCTGTATCACTACCGCAAGCCCAACGGCGCTCCGCTCACCTTCGGCAGTCAACAGACGATGCTGGCTCCCTTGAAGGGGTTCTTCCAGTGGGCCGCACGCGAGCGGCATCTGCTCTACAACCCGGCCTCCGAGCTGCTGTTGCCCCGGCTGCCGCGACGCTTGCCGCACCACATCCTCACCATCGCCGACATCGAGAGCATCCTCAATCAGCCGGACCTCGGGACCCCTTCCGGTGTGCGCGATCGGGCCCTGGTGGAAACCCTCTACTCCAGCGGAATCCGCCGCATGGAGCTCGTGCACCTGAGCCTCTACGATGTCGACACCCGTGGCGGCTCGCTCACCGTGCGGGCCGGCAAAGGCGGCCGGGATCGCGTGGTGCCCTTGGGTGAGCGCGCAGCCGCTTGGCTCGAGCGCTACCTCGAGGAAGTGCGCCCGGTGCTCGTTACAGGCCACGATGAGGGCGTGTGCTTCCTGACCGACTTCGGGGAGCCCTTCGAGAAAAACCGGCTGGGCGACCTCGTAAAACGCTATGTGGAAGGCGCTGGACTGAAGGTAATCGGCTCCTGCCACCTCTTCCGACATGCGATGGCGACTCACATGTTGGAGAACGGCGCGGACATCCGCTACATCCAGGCGATCCTCGGCCACAATGATCTGGATACCACAGCGATCTACACCCAGGTGTCGATCCACAAGCTCAAAGCCGTGCATGCGAACACGCATCCGGCGAGGTTGCACCGACCAACACGCTCACCCGATGAGCCCCCCATCCCCCTGGAAGGGGGCTATGAGGCGGGCACTCAAACATAACGCAAAGAAATTATGCGCAACGTGGCTCCGCCACGTTGTCCGGGCTACCGCCCCGCATAATCTGCGCTATGTTCAAGTGCCCGCCGGCAGCGTGCGAACGTGTTCAAACACGTAACCAACTCGCAGATGTTGATCAATAGCAACCGACAACAGTAGATCTCGAGCACGCTGAAGGGTGCGGCTGCGCCGCAGTCGTTTGTCCCCCGCCCACCCTTCGCTGTGCGTGCCGTGCTGGCCGCGCGGCACACCGCCCCGCCGCCCCCAAGGGGGCTCCCTTCGAGAGCAAAGCCGCTGCCAGCCGCCTCCGCGGCTGCTGCCGGGGGCCACTGGCCCCCATCGGCTTTGCAAACCCCAAGAGAGAGCCGACCGGTGAGCTCAGGCCGTGCTGAGTTCTCCGGTGGATGGGGGGCAAGAGCGGGCGAGCCCCCCATCCACCGGAGAACATGATGAAAACTGTAGAGATCAAAGTTGTTTTGACCGACGCCCAAGCTTGGGAATTTGCCCAGTTCCTGAAGCGAGTCTGCTTCAGCGAATACCGCAACAACGCCACCACTGACGAGGAGGCCTACCACATGCGCGATGCCGGCGAGCAGATCCGCAGCGCTCTTGCCGAGCAGGGCTACGCCCCTCGTTGACCCAGCGGTGAAGCCAAGAAGCGCGCCTGCACGGCGCGCTTCTTCTGCGCACTCCATCCTTGACGAACCCGGCCCCTAAGCAAAAACTCGCATCTGGGGTCAAAAACCACGGAAGGCCTGCTTGCTACCAGCTCGATCGCCTCTAAGTCCGCGAATGCACTGGCGAAATCCTCGCCGGGTACGACGACGCGCGTCGGGACGAACAGTTGCCTACAACCTGAGATTCCCGGGCCAAGTCTTCGATGGTCAGGCGGGGCTGCATGCAAACGGCTTCAGAGACTACGATCCGGCGGTCGGCAGGTACGTAGAGAGCGATCCGATCGGACTTGACGGCGGAACCAATACATATGCCTATGTCGGGGGAAACCCGATTCTCTTTTCAGATCCCACCGGAAAATTCCCTTTGGCGATTCCGTGGGAGGCAGGTGTACTCGTCGGCGGATCGATCACCGCTTACGCCGCGTCACAGCACTCAGGCGGTATCGGAGGATGGATTTACGACAAGGTCCACGAAGATTCGCCTGTCCAGACCAAGGACGAAGATCAAGCGGCGCAAGGGCAAACCGAGTATCAATACGCGAAGAATTTCTGCGATACGCCACCGCCGCCGGGCAGTAATGACTGCGCCACATTATCTCGTCAAATTGACCACGCTGAAGCGTGTATCGCTCTGTATGAAAGCTGGGACAGCAAGTGGCTTCCTGGCAGGCACAGTGACAAGACTTCCACTTGGAAGAATCGTGTGCAAAATTTGAAAGCAGAGCATCGCGCGAAGTGCACCAAGAAGTGCCGATGAAATGCCAACTTTAGAAGAAATCCTGGCGAAATACCGTAGCCATCCAGAGTTCCTTGGCTTAGATCTACGGGAGGCAAATCAGCGTGGCGCTGTCGACGATACAGCGCTGCATATTGCTGCTCGCAAAGGAGAGTTAGAGGACATCACCGGACTTATCAGTTACGGTGCAGACATCAATTGCCGTGGGGATCTTGGCAATACGCCACTACATAATGCGGCACTCAACGGGCATGCTGATGCAGTCCACAAGCTTTTGGATCTAGGCGCCGATCCCACACTCAGAAACGAGTTCTCGGAAACTCCGCTGCGAGTCGCCCAACTCGGCGGTCACGATACGGTCGTAAAGATCCTCACGAAAAGACGAAGCTGATGAGATCCTCAAGTCGCCTACAACCTGAGGTTCTCCAGGACAAGTCTTCGATGGCCAGGCGGGGCTGCATCAGAACGGGTTCAGGAATTATGACTCGGCCCCTGGGGGGTATATCGAGAAAGACCCCGCTGGACTCGCCGGTGGTCTGAACCCGTATGCCTATACCGGGGGAAACCCGATTTCCAGAATTGATCCCTGGGGACTTTATACCGAAGCGGTTGGTTGGAGCGGTGTCGGAAGCGGTGAGTCCCAGTTTGGTCATTTTTCCCTGGACGTGAACGGATGGAACTACTCGTGGGGTCCCCCGGGGAAGTGGGATTTGCAATTTCCCTTCGCTAACGACTTTGAACGTCGCAATCAAGAGTTCAGGGACGGAAACGGAGTGGTCCTCAACCTCACTCCTCAGCAGGAAACCGACCTACAAGCCTGCTTGGTCGCGTCATCCGGAAAATACAACTGGTTCAATAATAACTGCGGGACGGCCCCTCAAGCCTGCCTAACTAAAGTCGGCGTGAACTTCAGTCATGCGCTGAGACCAAACCGGATCATCGAAAATCTGCGCAAATCTCCACAGGCGATCGGAAATACGTTCCGTCCAGGACCGCAACGCGATCTATCACCATTTGACAACCCGTTCCTTTGGGGATTTTAGGGAAATCTCTTCTGAAAAGTCTCGCGTTGGGGGCGGCCGCATTGGCCACAATTGTGGCGGCCGTCGCTGGAGTTACTACTGCGCGACGCGTAATTCTGATTGCTCAAAATGAAATCAGCGTCGCCGGTTATCCGGATCCAAACCACAACGATTCCCCATTGCAGGAAAAGCTCACACCCGGCCAGCCGGTCACGGTTCTAAGTTGTGATCAGCTGAAGGCTTATCGCGCCGTTCACGTCAGGTTGGAAAACGGCGTTAAAGGTTATGTCGTCGATGGGAAATACACGCTCAAGCGGTATTCGCCATGGTCGAATGTAGCAAGTCCAATCTCGTTTTCCTGTTCAGACGACTGGCCTTGAGACTACGACTCTTTGAGGTCGGCGGTGAATCCGCTCGGTCGGCGCTGAGTGTGTTGACGATTTGCCCATGAGCTGGCGAATCGCCGAAAGGATGGCGGCGATCGCCTCATCGTGCTCGGTGAGCTTTTTATCCAAAGTGTGGCCCCTAAGTTCCAGGGGCGGTGGTTGCGGGGAAGAGTGATAGGAGCGGCCTTGCGTCCACTTCGACCAAGAATGGGGAGACGACCATCAGTGTCAACCCGGGAATAAAAAATACTGCCGGTCTTGCGGCATCCGCGGGCGCGTCCGCGGCGGGCGTTGCCGTCCACGAAGGCCAACATGGAACAGATGAAACGACGCCGCTTAAGGGCGGCGATCCCGCTACCAACCAGGAAAGGTTCGATACTGAACGGCGTGCGTTCACGACCGAGTCATACGTAAGAACGGGCCCTTGGTTATAAGGACACAGGACCATATCCCTTGAATGACCCAGATCAAAGAACTAACGGGCTGTCCAATCCGACAATGCGGGCCTGGAATCAGATGGTGAATGACACGTGGCAAGGAGTTACGCCCTCGTAACAAAGCATCCAATCGGCCGTTGCGTCAGTGTTGCTATCGTCGCTATATCGGGTTGCGTCAGTGCCGCATCGGCGGACAGATCTGAGGTTTACGAGGCGACGGTATGTGATCTTTTGATGCATCGGGATGCTTTTGATGCGAAGACAATCAGCATCCAAGCGACATTTGTCGGCGGCTTGCTCGAGCAAGCCGGCATTATGGACGCGAGGTGCAAGGATCTTGGAGGGATCGCTGTGGTAAATGACGCGAATAGGGGTATAGAAGACCATTTGGTCAATCTCGCAAAAGCAATGCAGAGAGCGCGTGTCACGTCCACGAATGCTCAACTTCGAACGGTAAGGGCTCATCTTGTTGGAACGTTCACAGCGGGCTCGAAATCGACCGGTGGCGCGGAACTCGTCATACGAGATGCGACCGCGATCAAAATCGTCGAATGGACGCCGGTCATGGTTCCGCTTCCTCAAGCGCGTTGAGATGCGTGTGCCACGTTGTGTAACACGCTTTTGTTGGGTCAGGACTGTGCGGCGGTCACGCGCGGCAAGGCATCAGCTGCGGTGATGATCGGGATGCCCTGGTCTTCGTGCAGGTCGAGTAGTCTCTATCGCCGGAGACGATGAGATTGGCCTGAGCGGTGAGTGCGCAGGCGAGCACGTGATCATCATCGGGATCGCGCACGATGCGAGGGATCTCGATCGGTTCGACCAACTCCACGACTTCGAGGTAATCGGCCAGGACCTCGTGCGCGCTCTTGCCGCTCAGGCCCAGCTGTTTGGCGAAGGCCGGCCGGGAAATGACCTCCGTGAGCTCATCCAACAGCACGGGGCTGCTGTAGATCTGCAGGCGCGGGTGTTGGTGGCGGATCGCCTGCAGCAGCTCATAGGGCTTGCCCCGCCACAGCAGCCCCGACATGACCACGTTGGTGTCCAGAACGAGCCGCACGGGCGTGCTTATCGCGTACCGGAGCCCTTGTCCGGTGTGGAGGCCTGTTGCGAGCGGGCGCGGCGCTCGGCGCGTGCGGCCTTCACTTCGGCATTGATCTCCTCCATCGACATCGGCGCAACGCCGGCGGCCTCGAGAGCCGGGGCGATGGCCAACAGCCGGTCCAAAGCGGCGCGCTTTTTGGCCCGTCCGCTCAGGAAATCCACGAAATCCTCCACCTCCGCGCGTTGTTCGGGTGGTAGTGACTTGAGCTTCTCGATCAGGGCCTCGACGGCCTGGGCATTCATCGGGTGACTCCTGCGGCTTTAGCGGCTAGAGAGCAAGTGTGGCGCGGCCGATCGGCTGGGGCAAGGACGACCGTGCGCTAACGGTGGGTCTGACTCAAGACCCCGTCGAGCATCTTGAGGACCACCTTCTGCTGGGCTTTGGGCAGGCGCGCGCACAACATAGATCCCCATCTCGACGGCGCGAGGTGAGTTCAGGACATTGGGTGCCTGGATGGCCCCATGCTCGGGCTGGGGCGTGCGGGTGGTCTTGGCCATACCGCTCTGGCTTCAGCGGCCCTGCTGAGCAAGCACCGGGTTGATGAGCTCGGTGAAGGTATCGATCCGCTGCGCCTTGACCAACGGCATAGCTATACCCCTCGCGATCTCTTGGTCAGCTGCTGATGTCAGAGGAGATGCCGAAGCCACCATGTCAGAGAGGCCGCACATGCCGGTGTCTGTTTCGATCACTCCTGGGCCCCCTCCGCCAACTTCTGAAAGCGACCGCTCCCACCACTCTCGTTCGTCGGCGTTGAATTGCATGACATACATGAGGGTCGGGTCATCGCCTTGCGAATGAGCATTCATAGGATCGAAGGCGATGTGACGGCGCCAGGAGGCCTGCTGCTCGCTGCTCATCTCGGTCGTGATTCCGGTACTCGAAAGCGTGCAGTGTAAGTGCCAGGTCAGTGCAGTTGGATCAACTATCGTCGGTATTTATCGACGAAAACACATCGGTTGCGGCCGTGAGCTCGCACCTGACCGCGGTGGCGAACTACGAGTTGCGTTGCTGTCGCGATTCCCGTTCGCGATGCGACGCATTGACTCTCGCGGCGCGCATTCGCGCGGAATCAGGCGTGGAGATTGGTTGGGCGGGTAGTGGGCCCGCTGCTCGCGTCGCAATTCGCGTACGGGTCGTCGCGCGCGCAATCGGCGCATCGGGCCGCGTCCCGCGCAAGCGCCCGCGCCTGGATGTTGGTATCACAAGCCGTGACCTCAACACGGCCGCCGCGGTAACCGCATGCGAAGGGCCCTCGCTACTCGCCGCCAACCAACCCCCTCCCAAGCATCCAGTTACGCAGAAGCGTGCTCCACTCTCCTAACACCGGGTCGCCAAGTGCCAGCCCGACGCCGTGTGGGCCACGCTCGAATACATGCAACTCGGCCGGCACGCCTGCCTTGTGTAGCGCCAGATAGAACGCGACGCTGTTCTCTGCCGGGACAGTGGTATCTGCACTGGTGGTAAATAAGAATGTGGGGGGTGTATCCCGAGTTACCTGGAGGTCGGTCGACATCTGCTGCGCGAGTTTGTGGTCTGGGTGTTCGCCTAGCAGGGCGGTGACGGAGCCTTTGTGCGAGTAGTCGGCGGTCATTGAGATGACTGGATAGGCCAGGATGACAAAGTCAGGCCGGCTGCCGGCTCTGTCGATGGGGTCTGCCGCGGCTGGATTGCCGTTATCAAAGTGTGTAGCGACTGTGGAGGCGAGGTGGCCACCTGCCGAGAAACCCATCATGCCAATGCGATCCGGGCGGACGCCCAGCTCTTGTGCGCGTGCCCGCACGAAACGGATGGCGCGCTGGGCATCTTGCATCTCGATCGGATGGTGATATCGCGGTCCCAGGCGGTATCGCAAGACGAAGGCTGTTACGCCTTGTGCGTTGAACCAGTTCGCGACCTGTCGGCCCTCGTGGTTGCCGGCCAATCGCTGATAACTGCCACCGGGAGCGATGATGACCGCGGTTGTCGGCGCAGGTTTTTCCCAACCCGAGCGCGCGGGGAATAGTGTCAGGGTGGGTTTGTCATCGTCGGTCGTGCCCTGGGCGCCCGGCGCGCCGTCTTCCCATAGCAAGAAGGTGCGGGTCTCGGTGGTCGGGTCGAGATTGGTAGGCCATGGTTGCGCGGCGCCGGCTGGCTGTTGGATCATTATCAGATAGCATCCTAGCGCGGCCGCAAGGCCGGCCATCCTTCTGTGTAGGCTCAAGGTGTCTCTCCGCTGCTGGAGCGTCTGTGGGGCGAGTCAAAATCGGTCGGATGAGGCGGGAGCGAAGCGTTTAGCGTTTAGTTATTGTTCATTGATTGTGATTGGCTCGCTCGACAGCACGCCGGCCCTTCCGCGTCCCAGCATGCCTGTGTAGTCCGGAAATACTTGTCTGCCTGCCTCGGTGAGTTTATCAGCGACCGCGTCGCGATTCGCGGCGCGCTGATCGGCGATCCGGTCGGCCAGCGTCTGCGCGAGCATCTGCGCGACGGCATCGTACTCATCACCTTCGGTTGTCTTCAATTCCCCGAGGGCGCGTTTCATGTCGTTGACGTTGAGGACAACGGCGCTGCTCAGGCGGTCGTATATATCGGCCGCGGCAACATAGCGGACTTCAAGGTCCTTCAATTCAGGTGACTTGCCATACTTCTGGCGTCCCTCTTTGAGGGTTCCCAGTGCGGCGTTGATCTGGCCGCCCGCCAGTTGGGTCTTTGCGAGATGCACGTAGGTCAGTACGAGAATGCGCGGGACCTCGCGGGTGACATAGGCGCTCCCGGCAGAGACTCGTGTCAGCTTGGTCGCGCTTAACGTTGCGCCTGTGATATCGCCGGCGGCTGCTTGAGTCTCGAACTGCTCCTTCAGTATTTCGATCGCAGTGGTTCCTGATGCGGAGTTGGTCCCAGGGGCCGTGCTGCTGCTTGGAATCCCGGGGGTCGCGGCCGAGCCCGCGTTGGTTCCCGGCGTCACACCGGCGCCCGATGTTGTGCCGGCGCTCGAGTTCGCGCCGGTCCGTGATGTCGCGTCGGTGCCCGCGGTCGCGCTGGTGCCCCAATAGGCGGTGCCCGGCCCGGTACCAGTTCCCGATCTCGAGGCGTTGCCGGACCCCGTCGCGGCCCCCGACCCCGAGGTGTTACCCGCTCCCGTGGCGGTGCCCGCTCCCGAGGTGTTGCCCGACCCCGTGGCAGTGCCCGACGCCGTGGCAGTGCCCGACCCCGTGGCAGTGCCCGCTCCCGTGGCAGTGCCCGACGCCGTGGCAGTGCCCGACCCCGTGGCAGTGCCCGACCCCGTGCCAGTGCCCGACCCCGTGCCAGTGCCCGACCCCGTGCCAGTGCCAGATCCCGAGGTGTTGCCGGCTCCCGTGTTGGTTGCCCACACGCTGCTCGTGCCTACACCCGCCGTGGCACCCGGCCCTGCAGCGGCACCCGATCCACCGCTCGTGCCCCAAGTCGCGTTGCTGCTGGATCCCGCAGGCGTGCCCGCACTCCCGGCCGTGCCCGTGCCCGATACGGAACCCGCAACACTGTCCGCCCCGGAACCGCTGCCAGCTACCCCCGTGCCGCTCGATCCGGAAGCGGACCCAGACGCAGCGCCAGCTCCTGAGCCCGCCCCGCCCTGCGCCGAAGAGTTGTCCTGCGCCGACGATGCCAACGACGCCGACGAGTCAGAATGCCCAGACCCCAGATGCCCGGCCACAAACCCTCGTAAATCCGGCCCTTTCCACACCAGCAGAGCGGCCAGCCCCACGACGCCTATGCCAGCCGCCGCCGCGGCCCAAAATTTCGCGTTGCTGGGCGGAGCAATCAACTGGCGGGCAAGCGCGTCAATGCTGGGGCAGCGGTCGTTGCGCCGGAATGCAAGCCCTTGCTTGAGAGCGCGCCATTGCGTGCGAGACAACTTCCGGATGGGCCGCGGCTGCAACTCCATTTCGAAAGCTTTCATGGCATCGAGGCGTTGATACGGATGGCAGCCCGTCAGCAGCTCGTATGCAACACATGCAAATGCATAGACGTCATCGCGCACATCGGGCTGCTCGCGCTGCAGCATCTCAAGGCTGGCGTAAGCGGGCGACACGGCCCCCAGCTGCCCGGCATCGAACTTTGTCGGATCGCCCTTTTCCAAAAGCGAAGGCGCTGCACGCGCAATTCCGAAGTCGAGCACCTTGACCTTGCCGTCGCGGCTCAGGAATGCGTTGCTCGGCTTGAAATCGCAGTGAATGATGTCCTGCTCGTGCGCGTAGCTCAGCGCCGAGGCGAGACTCTTGATGATGTCCATCGCGGGGCCGAGTGGAATGCCGCCCTGGCCGTCATCCCGCAACACCTGATCCAGCGAGCGGCCCGATAGGAATTCCATGACCATGTACACGTTGCCGCCATCGCGGTCGAAGTCGTGTACGGCGACTACATTCGGGTGCGCAAGTTTCTGTGCTTTGCGGGCTTCGCGCTGCAGTGCCCGCACCGCCAGGGCATGGCGCTTGAATTCTTCGTTCAGGACCTTGATCGCAACATAGCGATCTTTCACATCGCCTCTGCTGCGGTCGTAGGCCTTGTAGACCACGCCCATGCCACCGCGGCCGAGCTCTTCGACCAACACGAACCGGTCGCGGATGACCGACCCGGGATACAGTGGCGCGCCGACTTCGGCCAGCCCACCTTCTACATCCCACTTTGATCCGCCTGTCGAGCTCGTACCAGTACCCGTACCCGTCCTCGTCCCGGTCCCCGTCCCCGTCGTACGAGAGCTGAAGGAACTGAAATTGGTATCGGGCGCAACGGCCGCCTCCGGACCGGTCAGCCCGCGGGTCGCAACATGCACCTCGTTGGAGTTGGCGGCGGGGTCATCGGAGATCCAGGGCGTGTTGGGCCGTGCGGGTCGCACCAAGGTCAAGCCCATGGGACCGGTGACCTCCGCGATATCGGCATTTATCGTGGACTGCAGCTTGGCATCGATCAGATTTGCGCGCCGATAAGCGTCCGCGAGCGCGGCGCAGGCGGGCGAGAGTTGCGGCTCTTGCGCCAATGCGCTGCGGATCAGGCTGCGGAGCTCGAACTCCGGGAGCTCTCCGGAGCCGTATGCCGTGAAATGCCGCTGCATTTCCGCGATGCTCATCGGCTCGGTCCCTTTTTCTTCTGGCTTGGGGTCAACTAACAAATCACGGGTGGGGGGAAAAATCCAGTCTTTTTCGCGGCGCCGCGAACTGAAGCGTTGCGGCGCACCATCGGCGCACCATCGGCGCACCATCAAGGTGCCGCATGCGTCCTGCCGATGAACCCCGCAACGTTGTCATGCAGTGCCTTCAAATCAGGCTCATGCGCATAGACCATGTGCCCCGAGGTATAGAAGCGCATCTCGATGTTCTTCTGCAGGGCGGCTTGTATCGGCAATTGCTGCAACTCGTAAATAGCCGCGAAGAAGGGCGTCGCCAGGTCGAAGTAGCCGCCATTCATCATCACCTTGAGGTTGGGATTCATTTTCATGGCGAAGGCGAGATCGGGCTCGACGTTGACAGCCTGCGGTAGCTTGATGGTGGCCCCCGGCGGCTGATGCAGGTAGTCCCAGCTCTTCTCGACATCTATCCCGTCCTTATAAATCATTTGCGCGCCGAACTTCAGCGTCCGGCGAACGTAGTCATTGAAGGCGGACACGTACGCGGATGAGATTGCCGCGGATTGAGGATCGTAGTCAGCTTCCTTGCTCATGGGGTCGATGGTCGGACCCGAGAAGCGGCTGTCCAGGCGTCCCGTCGTCGTGTCGCTGCCCAGCAGTGTCTTCTCGAACTCACCAACATTGATGCGCAGGTTGGCCCGCTCTATGTAGTCCTGCGGCAAACCGGTGTACGCATGCAACCTGCCGGCTATCTCGGTTTTACGTTCGGGTGACAACGTGTTGCCCGCATTCAAGGCACGCCAGTAGTCATTCAATGCGAACTGCTCCACTTCGGCGAGCAGCGGCTCGAGAGTCGCGGGCTGGTTCGGCAGCTTGTGGTGGTACCAGGCAGTTGCCGCATAGGACGGCAGGGTCAACACATAGGGCTGGTCGATTCCCGGGTTGAATTGCGGTCCATCGGCGCTGTTGTCAAAGCTGAGAATCTGCGATAGCAGAATGATGCCGTTGAAATCCAGCGATTTCTCGTTCTGCAGTATGTAGGCGAGCAACGCTGCGCGGGTGGTACCGTAACTTTCGCCGAACAGGTACTTGGCCGAGTTCCAGCGGCCGTGACGTGAGAGGAAGCCAACAATGAAGTTTGCGAACGCGTGCGCGTCCTGGTCAACACCATAGAACGCCTTCTCCTTGTCAGGGCCACGGAGATGACTGAACCCGGTTCCCGGGGCGTCTACGAATACCAGGTCGCTTGCGTCCAGCAGACTGTATTCATTATCAGTGACGTTATATGGCGCTGCCGGACTGTGTGAATCGTTCGCGGTGATGACCCGCTTCGGACCGAACGCACCCATGTGAAGCCACACCGTCGAGGAGCCTGGGCCGCCATTGAAGAGAAATGTAATGGGTCGGCGGGCATCCTCGTGGTCGCCCTTGAAGTACGCCACGTAGGACATGCTCGCGTGTTGCGGAACGGGCGGTGGGTTGCCCTTCTCGTCGCTCTTGGGTGCCGGATCGTCATCCTTCGGGTCTTTCAGGTACACCACCTGCACACCCGCCTCGGCCTGATAGATCAGCTTTGCACCCTTGACCGTGATCGAGCCGGCCGTCGTCTGACTCTCATCCTTCAGGAATCTCGGCAGGTCCGGCTCATCGCCGCTGTCGTGTTTGGACTCCGGATCATTATCCCGGGCGTGCAGCGGGCTGCATGCCAGCGCAATACAGAAGCATGAGGCGATGAGACGGGTGGCTTGCCGCATTTTGTTCCCTTTATGGTACAAACCACTAATTATGCTGGATGAGCGGCCCCATTTGATCGACAATCCCCGCGCTGGCGGGGCAGTTTGTCGCGCTACGGACGGGGCATGGCCGGGCGGGCGGGTTGAAAAAGAATGGCGCGCGAAATGGAATCTTTGGTCGAGCCGATCTCAGCGGAGGCTCCGTGCGGCGCCGACCTCGAAGATACCCAGCTGCTGGCGGGATTCGATGCCTACCGGCTGTTCGGCAGCGATATTCCACTAGCGGCCGATACGGATTGGCGCGAGATTCGCGACAAATCGCTGGCCGCGCTCGCTGAGAGTCATGACCTGCGCCTGTTGGCGCATCTGGCGGCCGCCCTTGTCCGTATTGAGGGCGTGAATACGTTCTGTAAAGTGATCACGGTCGCGGATCGGTGGCTCGGCGAGCACTGGGACCAGGTGTTCCCCCGGATCGACGAGGACGCGATTCTGCGCAGAAACGCTCTGAACAGCCTTGCGGACCGGATGGCGATCGTGGATGCCGTGCGGCGCACGCCCGTGGTATCGCATCGCCAGCTGGGCTCATTTTCCCTGCGCGATCTGGAGCTTGCGACGGGTCAGCTGACTGCCACCGAGGCAGATGCGAAGGCCCCCAGCAGTGCTCAGATCGAAGCCACGCTCGCAGGCACACCGCCGGATGAGCTGGTTCAGTTGTCGGGCACTGTGCAGGCGGCCATGGCCGCGCTGCGTAATATCGTGACTACGATGCAGACACGGGCCGGATTCGAGTCCGCCCCTGATTTTGACCCGTTGTTGCGCCCGTTGACCCGGATCGATAAGTTGCTGACGGATCACATTCCGGGTAAGGCCGCGAATGAGCCTGCCGGTGCCGAAGCAAGCGAGGGCGTGCCTGCGATGTCAACGGGGTCCGTGACAGATATAAGATCGCGCCAGGACGCGATTCGCGCGCTCGATGCAGTGGCGGCGTTCTTCCGCTCGCACGAGCCTTCCAGTCCGGTTCCCCTGTTCGTGGAGCGGGCCAAACGTCTCGTCTCCAAATCCTTCATGGAGGTCCTGGAGGATATAGCGCCGGAGGGCCTCACGCAGGCGCAGTTGATCGGCGGAATTAAAAACGACGAGGGTCGGTAACAGGAGATCCCACCGTGGCCAAGGCAAGCAGTCAGAAATTCATCGCGCGCAACCGCGCGCCGCGCGTGCAGATCGAGTACGAAGTCGAGCTGTATGGCGCGCAAAAGAAAGTGCAGGTTCCGTTCGTCATGGGGGTCATGGCCGACCTGTCCGGCGATGCGGCCGAGCCGCTCCCTCCGGTTGACGAGCGCAAGTTCCTGTCAATCGACATAGACAACTTCGACGAGCGGATGAAATCCATGAAGCCGCGCGTCGCTTTCAGGGTACCCAACACGTTGACGGGCGAGGGGCAGCTCAACGTGGATATCACCTTTGAGAGCATGGACGACTTCTCCCCGGCTGCCGTTGCGCGCAAGGTCGATGCGCTCAGCAAGCTGCTGGAGGCGCGGACCCAGCTGTCGAATCTCGTGACTTACATGGACGGCAAGTCCGGCGCCGAAGAGTTGATCTCGAAGGTCCTGAACGATCCCGCGCTGCTGAAATCGCTCGCCGACAAGGCAAAACCGCAAGAGTGAACGCGTAAGGTCGCAGGAGAAAGCAGATGGCTGAAGCTAAAATTGAAGGTGGGGCAGGCGCTGCGGCGCTGGAAGCGGACCAGCTGGGGGCGCTCCTGCAGAAGGAGTTCAAGCCCAAGACAGATCGCGCGCGATCTGAAGTGGAAACCGCGGTCCGCACGCTCGCCGAGCAGGCGTTGCGCGATACCGCCGTCGTCTCGGACGACGTGATCGGAACTATCAAGGCGATCATCGCCGAGATCGACCAGAAGCTCACGGAGCAGGTCAATCTCATCCTGCACAACGAGCGGTTTCAACAGGTGGAGGGTGCCTGGCGCGGGCTCAGCTACCTCATCAACAACACCGAAACCGACGAGATGCTCAAGATTCGCGTCATGAACATCTCAAAAAAGGACGTCGGCAAGACTCTGAAGAAATTCAAGGGCGTGGCCTGGGATCAGAGCCCCCTGTTCAAGAAGCTCTATGAAGAGGAGTACGGGCAGCTCGGTGGCGAGCCGTTCGGCTGCCTGGTCGGGGACTACCAGTTCGATCACACCCCGCCGGATGTCGAGCTGCTGGGTCAGATCGCCCAGATATCCGCCGCCTCCCATGCTCCTTTTGTGGCCGGCGCGTCACCCTCGCTGATGGGAATGGACTCGTGGCAGCAGCTCGCGAATCCGCGTGACCTGTCGAAGATCTTCGGCGCCCCCGACTATGCCGCGTTTCGCTCACTGCGCGAGTCCGATGACGCAAAGTATGTCGGACTTGCGATGCCTCGCTTTTTGGCGCGGCTGCCGTATGGGGCGAAGACCTCGCCGGTCGAAGAGTTCGATTTCGAAGAAGAGACCACCTCCGGCGATCACAGCAAGTACACGTGGGCCAACGCCGCCTACGCGATGGCCGTCAACATCAACCGTTCATTCAAGTTGTATGGGTGGTGCTCGCAGATCCGCGGCGTGGAGTCCGGCGGCACGGTAGAAGGCCTGCCGGTTCACACGTTCCCGAGCGATGACGGCGGCGTTGACATGAAGTGCCCGACCGAAATCGCGATCAGCGACCGCCGTGAAGCAGAGCTCGCCAACTGCGGGCTGATGCCGTTGATTCATCGCAAGAATACCGACATCGCAGCATTCATCGGGGCGCAATCGCTGCAGAAACCGACCGAATACACCGATCCGGATGCCACGGCGAACGCCCGCCTGTCCGCGCGTCTGCCGTATCTGTTCGCGAGCTGCCGCTTTGCGCACTACCTGAAATGCATGGTCCGCGACAAGGTCGGTACGTTCAAGGAGCGCGCCGACATGGAGCGCTTCCTGTCGGACTGGATCAAGGGCTACGTGCTCGGCAATCCGCAGGATGCCGGTGATACCTTGAAGGCGCAGAAGCCTCTGGCCGGCGCCGAAGTCAAGGTCGAGGAGGTCGAAGGCAACCCGGGCTACTACAGCGCGCGGTTCTACCTTCGGCCGCACTATCAGCTCGAGGGAGTCAATGTGACGTTGAGCCTGGTATCCCGGCTGCCTTCGCAGAAGGCCGCCTGATGTCCGGCACGCATCGTGAATCAACCAACTTGAACAGGGGAGTTTGTACTCATGGCCGGTGATATGTTTTTGATGCTGGATGGAATCAAGGGCGAGTCCGCCGACGACAAGCACAAAGGCGAGATCGACATCGAGTCGTTTTCGTGGGGTTTGGCGCAGACCGGATCGGGCAGCCGCGGCAGTGGCTCGGGTACCGGCAAGGTGGACGTTGCGGATATCAACATCCAAAAACTGGTCGATAAAGCCTCGCCGACGCTGATGCTCGCCTGCGCCAATGGCAAGCACATCGCGAAGGGCAAGCTCACAGTGCGCAAGTCTGGCGAGAGCCCGCTCGAGTACCTGACGATCGATCTGGAGAGCATTTTCGTGTCCAGCTACCAGGTGAGTGGGGCCAACGGCGGCGGTATTCCCACGGAGTCCGTTGCGCTGAACTTCGTGAAGGTCAAGACCGAATACTGGACACAGAGCGACAAGGGTGCGAAGGGCGAGAACGCCAACTTCTCCTGGGACGTTGCGAAGAACATCAAGTACTAGGACCCACTCATGGCCGGCCCGGTGTCTGCTGCCGAAGAGAAGCTGCGCGCGGGTGACCTGCCTGCGTGCCTGCTCGAGTTGCAGGCCGCGGTCCGGCGCAACCCGGCCGACGCCAAAACGCGCATCTTTCTCGCCCAGCTGCTGATGGTGCTGGGCGATTGGGATCGCGCGCTGACACAACTCAACGTCATCGCCGAAATGGACGCCGGGGCCATTCCGATGACTCGTGCATACGCGGCCGCCATCCAGTGTGAGCGGCTGCGTGCCTCGATTCTCAAGGGCGAGCGCTCGCCGCTGATATTCGGCGATCCGGAGCCCTGGCTGGCGCTGGTGGTGCAAGGTCTGGCCGCGCTTGCTGCCGGGCGGACCGAGCAAGCGGACGCCATACGCGCCGAGGCATTTGATGCGGCTCCCGCGACTGTCGGAAGTCTCAACGGCACCGTGTTCGAATGGATAGCCGATGCGGATTCGCGCCTGGGACCGATTCTCGAGGTGCTTCTGAATGGGGCCTATTACTGGGTTCCCTTCCATCGGATCGCGGCCATTCAGTTCGAGGCGCCCGCGGATCTGCGCGACCTGGTGTGGTTGCCCGCCCAGTTCACCTGGGCCAACGGTGGCGAGGCCGTCGGATTCATTCCAACACGTTATGCGGGTACCGAGACAGCCGATGACTCCGCGCTGCGGCTTGCACGCAAGACCGAGTGGACACCGATTGGCTCGGAGGCGTTCGCCGGACGAGGACAACGTGTTCTCGCAACAAGCGCAGACGAAGTACCGCTTCTCGAGGTGCGCGAGCTGCGGCTGACCGGTAGCTGAGGCGGGTCAGCCGTGGCAGACCTCGCGCTGAACGAACGTTTGCAGCCAGCGCTGCTCGATCGTCTCATCGATGATGAGCGCACGGTCGCGCTCGTCAACGTCATTGCCGAAGTAGCCGCCCTCCAACGCCTGAAGCTGCCCGAGCAGGCACTGATCGACATCGTGACCGCTCAGGGCATGACCTTACAACAGCGTGAGTTGGCGGGTGACTTCGTTCAACTTCGATTCACCGCGTCCCGTTCTCATGCTAACCCGGCACACCTGCGCGCACTGGTTGTGCGCCCTCCTGGGGCTCCGGACGGAGTGCAGCTACAGTCATTTGCTACGGTACAGTCTGCATCGATACCGAACGTCGAGCTCGAGCCGGCAGATCGTCGAATGTTGTCCATGCGGCGCCTGCGCGAGTGTGTCCTACGCGACCTGGGCTGGCTCTTCAATTCACTCAATCTCGACTCAACCCAGGATCTTGCATCCGTTCCGCACGTCGCCTCGTCCGTACTCAACTTCGGCTTACCTTCATTTGCGGGCCGCATGACCTCATCTATTGATCCGATTGAGTCAGCCGAACGGCTGCGGCGCGCGGTCGAGCTGTTCGAGCCGCGGCTGAGTTCCGTACGCGTCAAACCTGAGCCGCACGCCGAAGACGACAACGACGGCACACTCGAGTTCACAATCGAGGCCCAGCTGTGGGGCCATCCATCACCCCAGCAGCTGGAACTGCATACCAAGATCGACACGATGACAGGGGATATCGCGGTCACCGAAGGGCGCCGCGCCCGAAGTCCACGGTAGCCGCAAGCCATGGATCCCCGTCTCCTCGAATACTACAACCGCGAGCTGCAGTTCATGCGCGAGACCGGCGCGGAATTTGCGCGAGCTTACCCGCGCGTTGCCGCGCGGCTCGGCTTGGACGAACTGGAGTGTGCCGATCCGTACGTCGAGCGGCTGCTCGAGGGTTTCGCATTTCTGGCGGCACGTGTTCAGCTGAAACTCGATGCGCGCCACCCTCAGTTCACAGAGCAGCTGATGGAGTTGGTGTATCCCGGGCTTCTCGCTCCGGTACCCGCAGCGGCCGTGGTTGAGATCATGCCGGACCTGGAGGAGGGCTCACTCAAGGAAGGCGTCGTGGTTCCACGCGGCAGCTCGCTCAAGACTCCGCTTGGCAAGGGCGAGCGTACCAGCTGTGAATTCCGCACTTCCCAGGACGTAACTCTCTGGCCGCTGACAGTCACGGATGCGAAGTATCTTTCCGGGACCGGAGCCGTGAGCGGACAGGGCCTGACAGTCGATTCGCGCACGCGAGCGGCGATCCGCTTGCGACTTGCGAGCGCCGGTGGCATTCCGATCAATACGCTGCCTATCGACGCTTTGAACTTTTACGTCAAGGCAACTCCCGGCGTTGCATCGCGGATTTACGAGCAGCTGCACGCCAATTGCATCGGTTTGCGCATTCGCGCTCTACCAGCTCAGCAGGCTGAAGTAGCGCTGCCGGCCAACTGTGTCGTGGAAGTTGGTTTTGACGACGCGTCCGCCATGTTGCCGGTGCCGCGCGCCGGCTTCGGGGGTTTTCGGCTGCTGCAGGAATATTTCATTCTGCCCGAACGGTTCATGTTCATCGGCTTGTCTGGCCTTAAGGCTGCGCTACGCTCCTGCGATAAAGGCGAAGTCGAGATCACATTGCTGCTGGACCGGGTGCAGCCGGTGCTGGAGAACGCGCTCGACGCATCGCAGTTTCGTCTCAACTGCACGCCCGTAATCAATCTCTTTCCCAAGACCTGTGGCCGCGTCGAGCTGCACGGGCGTGACATCGAGTATCACGTGCTGCCCGATCGCAACAGGCCGCAGGATTTCGAGGTGTACGGCATCGAGAAGGTTACGGGCATCGCCCGAAACGGGATCAGCCGTGATGGGGGTGGCAATTTCCCCATCGCGCCGTTTTACTCCGCAGCGCACCGTTCGGCAGCCAATGAAGAGCGCGCGTACTACACCCTGCAACGCCGGCCGCGCCTCGCCTCGATGCGCCAGGCACGCACGGGTGAGCGCACGAGCTATCTCGGCAGCGAGTGTTTCATCTCCGTCGCCGATTCGGCCCAGCGTTTCGAGCGGGGCGAGGCCCCGCATGCGGATGTCGAAGCACTGTGCACGAACCGCGACCTTCCAATCCACGCAAGCTTCGGCAAGGGCCGTACCGATTTCCTCCTGGAAAGCGGCGCGCCCGTGGTCTCCATACGCTGCATAACCGGGCCAACGTCGCCACGTCCAGCGCCTACGTGGGGAGAAAGCTCCTGGCGCCTCGTCAGTCATCTGTCTCTCAATTATCTGTCCATCGAGTCGCAGGGTATCGGGCTGTTGCGGGATTTCCTGGCGCTGTATGCGAATCACAACGACAGCGTCGCCGCGCGCCAGATCGAAGGATTGAAGGCAGTCAGTGTGGCTCCGGTCATTCGCCGGATGCCGGTGCCGGGGCCAATCAGTCATGGCCGCGGATTGGAGATCACACTGACCCTTGATGACGCAGCGTTCGAGGGCACAGGGTTGCTGCCGTTGTCCGCGGCTCTCGAGCGGTTCTTCGGCAGGTACGTGAGTCTCAACTCGTTCACTCAGCTGCGGTTGTTTTCCACCACCCGCGGCGAGATCAAGCAGTGGCCGGTGCGGATTGGCAGCAGGCACATCCTATGAGCCTGCTCGACGATCTCAACAGCTCACCCGAACATTACACTTTGTTCGCCGCCTTGCGCCGGATCGAACAGGCACACCGCGACCGGCCGCGGTTGGGTGAGTCACGTAAGGCGGCCGATGATCCGGTGCGAATTGCGCAACGGCCGCATCTTTACTTTGCAGGTGCCGATGTTGTTGCTTTTGGCGCGGAAGACTCGGCGGTGCCGCGCATCGAGCAGCACGGCTTCGGCGTCTTCGGGCCGAACGGTGCATTGCCATTGCATCTGACAGAAATGGCCTATTCGCGTGAGCATCAGGCTGACGATCCGGCCTTGAGCGACTTCGTCAACGCGTTCCAACACCGTTTTGCGTCGCTCTTTTATCGCGCCTGGGCTGGCGCAGACCCGTGCACGGCGTTCGACCGGACCGATCAGGATGCGTTTCGCCTCTATCTCGGCGCCCTCATCGGCATAGGCCCGAACGAAGCCCGCGATCGTGACTCGGTGCTGGATTACGCGAAGCTCGCGCGCGTCGGCTTGTTCGCACCCCAGAATCGCTCGGCCGAGGCGCTCGAGCAGATTCTCACCGAATACTTCGAGTTGCCCGTCGAGCTGATTCCTTTTGTAGGCGGCTGGCTGGATATCGCCTCCGATGCCCGCTGCCGCCTCGGGAGTCAACCCGAGCACGCGAGTCTCGGGCTCGGCGCGACGATCGGCACCATGACATGGCAGTGTCAGTCGCGCTTCGAGATTGCACTCGGGCCGCTCGGCACCGCGGACTTCGTGAATTTTCTGCCGGGTGCCCGCGGTCTCACGCAGTTGAAGGCGCTGGTGCGCTTGTACACGAATGAGGAGTGGTCATGGCAGGTACGGTTGCTGCTCGAGCCGGGGCAGATACCCGCAATGCGCCTGGGCGAGGGAGGCTGGCTCGGATGGACGAGCTGGCTCGGATCGAGAACGCAGGTTGCTCGCGATGCCGTCATCGAAGGATCGCAACCGCCAGCACCCCGGTGAGGAGCTGACACGCAGGGGTCTACGAGAAGTGAGGGCATATAAATGAGTGACATCAGCCGCGCCGCCCTGTTTGGCAAACTCAACTCCATCGCCTACAAAGCGGTCGAAGGGGCGACCGTTTTCTGCAAGCTGCGGGGCAACCCGTACGTGGAGCTCGTGCACTGGATGCACCAGGTGTTGCAGCTACAGAATTCGGATCTGCATTGCATCGTGCGGGCACTGGAGCTGGACGCGGGCAAGCTTGCCCGGGATCTGACAACGACACTCGACAGGCTGCCGCGTGGAGCAACCGCCATTTCGGACCTGTCGCCGCATTTCGTGGACGCGGTGGAGCGTGCATGGGTCTGGGCAACCCTCAAGTACGGCTCGGGCCGCATTCGCACCGGTCACATTCTGCTGGCGCTGCTGAAAACGCCGGGCCTGCGCACCGTCACCATCGGCATCTCGCGCGAGTTTGAAAAGATCAAGGTCGATCAACTCACGGATGAGCTCGAGCAGCTCACCTCCGGATCGCCTGAAGCTGCCTTGGCGGCCAGCGAAGCAAGTGACTTCGCCGCATCAGGAGAGCCAGGTGAAGCCAGCCAGGCGCTGGCGCCGGCCCAGATGGGCAAGCAGGAGGCGCTCAAGAAATTTACCGTGAATCTCACCGAGCAGGCCAAGCTCGGGAAGATCGATCCCGTCGTCGGACGTGACGACGAGATCCGCCAGATCATCGACATATTGATGCGGCGCAGGCAGAACAATCCCATCCTCACCGGTGAGGCGGGCGTTGGCAAGACGGCAGTTGTCGAAGGATTCGCTCGCCGAATCGCCGCGGGTGACGTGCCTCCCATGTTAAAGGACGTGTCGTTACTCGCGCTGGACGTCGGTCTGTTGCAGGCAGGCGCGAGCATGAAGGGAGAGTTTGAACAGCGCCTGCGTGGGGTGATCGACGAAGTTCAGGCATCGACGAAGCCGATTGTGCTGTTCATCGATGAAGTGCACACGCTCGTGGGTGCAGGTGGGGCCGCCGGAACAGGCGATGCCGCGAACCTTTTGAAGCCGGCTCTGGCTCGCGGAACGCTCCGCACCATCGGTGCAACCACGTGGGCCGAATATAAAAAGCATATCGAGAAGGATCCGGCGCTGACCAGGCGCTTTCAGACCGTCAAAATCGAGGAACCGTCCGAAGACAAGGCGGTGTTGATGATGCGCGGTATCGTTTCCGCGATGGAAAAGCATCATCGGGTGCAGGTGCTCGATATCGCCCTCGAGGCTGCCGTCAAACTCTCCCATCGTTACATCGCCGATCGCCAGCTGCCGGACAAGTCGGTGAGTTTGCTGGACACGGCCTGTGCTCGCGTAGCGGTGAGCCATCACGCGACGCCGGCTGAGGTGGAAGATTGCCAACGCCGCATCGAGGCGCTCACGACTGAGAGCGAAATCATAGAGCGCGAGCGGGCGATTGGCGTAGACATCGCCGAGCGAGCCGATAAGGTCGCAAAGTTGCTTTCGCAGGAAGGCAAGCGGTTGGATGAGCTGCGCGAGGCCTGGGCCCGCGAGAAAAAGCTGGTGGATGAGATTCTGAGTCTGCGCAATCGGTTGCGGCAGGCGACCGGCAAGGCGGATACGAGCGCGGGCCCGGGCGGCGGCGCAACTTTCAGCACCACCGTAAACGCACCTGCAGACCAACCGCCCATGTCCGAGTCCGAACAACATGAGGCACGAGCGCGCCTGCGGGAGTTGCAGACCGAGCTTGCGAGCGTTCAAGGTGAAAGTCCGCTCATGCTGCCCAGCGTGGACGAGCAGGCCGTCGCCTCCGTGGTGGCCGATTGGACCGGCATTCCTGTCGGCCGCATGGTGAAGGACGAAGTGGCTACGGTCCTCAATCTAGCCAGCTCGCTGGGCAAGCGCGTAATTGGTCAGGACCACGCACTCGAGATGATCGCCAGACGCGTGCAGACCGCGCGCGCCAGCCTGGAAAATCCCAACAAGCCCATCGGTGTTTTCATGCTCGCGGGTCCTTCCGGTGTCGGCAAGACCGAGACTGCCATAGCGCTCTCGGAGGCGCTGTATGGCGGTGAGCAGAACATGATCACCATAAACATGAGCGAGTTCCAGGAGGCGCACACCGTCTCCACGTTGAAGGGCGCTCCTCCCGGTTACGTTGGTTACGGTGAAGGAGGTGTCCTCACCGAGGCCGTTCGCCGCCGGCCCTACAGCGTCGTGCTGCTGGACGAAGTGGAGAAAGCGCATTCGGACGTACACGAGATTTTCTTCCAGGTGTTCGACAAGGGCGTGATGGAAGATGGCGAAGGGCGCCTGATCGACTTCAAGAACACGCTGATCATTCTGACCACGAACGTCGGCACCGATCTGATCATGAACCTGTGCAAGGATCCGGATCTGCTGCCGGAGCCGGAAGGCATCGCCAAGGCCTTGCGCTCGCCGCTGCTGAAGAGTTTCCCGCCCGCGTTGCTCGGACGAA
>JBJMWM010000064.1:0-248203 GCA_045810105.1 Steroidobacteraceae bacterium
TGCTTTCGCGTGATCGGCGAAATAGTCGTAGCCGAAGACTACGAGGGGACCGCGAGGGTCGGGGCGGCGACGCCATAGTGGGCTGCGACGGCGGTCGGCGGCGGCGCTGCCAGGGTGCTGGTGATTAGCGGGCGCCGTGGTGGAGGCGCTGCCAGGGCCGTGGTGGTTGGCAGGCGCCGCGGTGGAGGCGCTGCCAGGGCGGTGGTGGTTAGCGGGCCCCGTGGTGGAGGCGCTGCCAGGGCCGTGGTGGTTAGCGGGCCCCGTGGTGGAGGCGCTGCCAGGGCCGTGGTGGTTAGTGGGCGCCGCGGTGGAGGCGCTGCCAGGGCCGTGGTGGTTAGCAGGCGCCGCGGTGGAGGCGTAAGCGGTGATGGAGTTGAGGATGTTGCGTTCATATTGGTCGAGGATGGGAGCGGTTGGTACCGGGGGCGGAGGGGCCGCCGTTGGCGATCGCGGCGATGCGCCGGCGGAGGCCGTCGATGTTGCGGATGTTGCACCCATTTGGGCGGCCGGGGCGGCCAACGGGGCCGCCTCGCGCTCCATCATCTGCGCCGTCCTGAGCAGCCTCCCGATCTCAACCGCTCGCCTTGCCCCAGCCGCGTTGCCTGGTGAGAAGTTGGCGAGGAAGTAGCTGCTGGCGGCTCCAATGAATGCTGCCCGCTTGAGCTTCGTGGGATCTATGTTGGTGGGGGTGTCGAAGTTGGTGTGGATATAGCGGTCCGGCCAATCGTTCAGGTAGATCGACGGAATACCGAAGGACGAGTCCTGGTATACGTCGTGGTCGCTCCCCATCGTGTAGGCGGAATACTCGGCGCGCAACGGCTCCTTGCCGCCTTCCGGCGCAATCATCGGGTAGGTGGCCGTCTCGCCCGCCGCGAATCGGTATGACTCGCTGTTGACCCAGCTTGCGAACGCCCATGCAACATCCTGCACGAATGACGGCAGGCTCATTGGTCCGCGCGTGACATGGAACACCGCCTTGGTGTCCGGACCACCGCCCACCATATCCATGTGAATCGCTGTCTTGATGCGCTGTGCGAATTCCGGTTTCGCGTTGAGCAGCGCGACGGTTCCCTCTACTTCCGGTGGCCAGATGAACCTGATCGTTCGAGCCGGGCGGGACAGATTCCCCTCGTTGATCAACTTCTGTAGCGTCCGGGCGGCCTCGAGTATGGTGACGCACCCGCTGGCGTTGTCATTGGCGCCCGGCCTCTGATGATCCAGGTGGCATGAAAATGCGATCTCGCTGTCTTTCAGTTTCGGATCGGCGCCCTCGATAGTCGCGGTGACTACTTCATAGGAGGCAACGTGTTGGCCGGCGGTCACCCGGGCATGTAGCTTGATTGTCTCGCCGCCCTGCAAACGGGCCTTCAGGTCGCGGGCGCTCTGCAGCGAGATCATGAAGGCGAATGTCTTGTGGGGCGAGAATGACTCCAGGTGCCCCCAGCGAATCAGGTTGTCGTTCTCGCCGGACCAGGCTGTCTTCTGGTTCTGCGCGTAGCTGATGATGCCCGCTGCGTTGAACTGACCAACAGCAATGTCTTGGACACTGCCCGCAGCTGCGGCGACGAGGACGATCTTGCCCTTGACGTCCTTGCCTGCGTAGTCGCTTACCTGGGTACCGTCACCCACGTCCACCAGTTCGGTCGTTACGTTGGCGGACTCGCTGTCCTCGGCCAACACGATGGGCTGCGCCGCATAGCTTGCAATACTTATCTCGCTTCCGTCTTTGAGCTCTGCAAGCTCCCCTTCTTGGGCATCCCACGCCTCGCGGGCCTTTTGCGTGCCGTAGAAGATCCTGCCGTCCGCCGGAAACTGCAGAACCTGCACATTGCTCAGGCCGTAAGCGCGGGCCCGTTCGGCGACCAATTCGGCGGCCCCGTGAAATCCTTGCGACCCGCGCTGCCGATGGAACCGCGCGAGGCCCTCCAAGTTTCTTTTCGCTGTCTCGCCGCTCAGCTCGTTCGCGAGTGCAGCTACCTCTTTTTCAGGCAGTAGCGGGGGAGTATGGGCCAAGGTGCTGCGCGCCATGAGCGCCAGCGATATACAGGCAAGACATACGAGTCGCACGGGTTGAGTTAATCAGGGCAGGCAAACGCCGCCGCCTTGCTCAGCCTCGGCTGCGTTCGCGCGGAAGAGTCTGAACAGCTCCCGGCCAACACCATGCGTGTTGCCACTTACATCCGCGTCCGCGTTGGGGCGTTGATCCCAAACTACGGGCGGAACATGTGCATCCAACGTCCCTGCAAAACTGTCAAGCCGCACTACATCACCGTCCCTGATCTTCCCAAGAGGACCGCCGCTGAGGCATTCGGGAGTAACGTGAATGGCTGCTGGCACGGCGCCGGAAGCGCCTGACATCCTCCCATCCGTGATCAGAGCGACCTTGAAACCCTTGCTCTGCAGCGAGGTCAACGCCGGTGTCAGTTTGTGGAGCTCCGGCATGCCATTCGCTCGCGGACCTTGGTGTCGGACCACGACAACGACGTCACGCGCGAGCTCTCCAGCTTTGAAAGCAGTGATCACATCATCCTGTGAATCAAACACGCGGGCCGGCGCCTCTACGACGCGATGTTCACTCTTGACGGCTGATACCTTGATGACAGAGCGCCCAAGATTGCCGCGCAGCAGCTTCAGACCACCATCGGCGCTGAAGGGATCACTGGCGGGTCGCAACACAGACGGATCGCCGCTCTGCGCTGGCGCCTCGCGCCAGGCGAGTCCTGCAGCAGAGAGCCACGGCTCTTGAGTGTAGGCACGCAATCCGCGGCCGACGACGGTTTCCACATCCTCGTGGATCAGACCTGCCTGCAGCAACTCGCGAATCAGGAACCCCATTCCTCCGGCAGCATGGAAATGGTTGACGTCGGCGCTGCCGTTCGGATAGATCCGGGCGAGGAGCGGCACCGCATCGGAGAGCTCGCTGAAGTCATTCCAATCGATGAGGATGCCGGCCGCACGGGCCATCGCGACGAGATGTAGTGTGTGATTGGTCGAGCCGCCGGTTGCGAGGAGCCCGACAATCGCGTTCACGACGGCTTCTTCGCTGACGACCTGCGCGAGAGGCATGTACTCCTCGCCGAGAGCGGTAATTCTGGCGGCGCGGCGGGTAGCGGCCGCGGTGAGCAAGTCACGCAACGGCGTGTTGGGATTGACGAAGGCGCTCCCTGGCATGTGCAGGCCCATCACCTCCATCAGCATCTGGTTGCTGTTGGCCGTGCCATAGAACGTGCACGTTCCGGCGGAGTGATAGCTGTCCGCTTCGCACTGAAGCAGCGCTTCGCGGCTCGCCTTGCCTTCGGCAAACAGCTGGCGGATACGGGCCTTTTCCTTGTTGGCCAGACCCGAGGGCATGGGGCCGGCGGGGACGAACATCGTAGGCAGATGCCCAAACGCAAGCGCACCGATGAGCAGACCGGGTACAATCTTGTCGCACACGCCGAGGCACAGCGTGCCATCGAACATGCCGTGGGACAGTGCGATGCCGGTGGACATCGCGATCACATCGCGGCTGAAAAGCGACAATTCCATGCCGGACTGGCCCTGGGTGACGCCGTCACACATGGCCGGTACACCGCCCGCAACCTGGGCCGTTGCACCAGCTTCGCGCGCGGCGGTACGGATCAGGCCTGGATAGCTCTCGAAGGGTTGGTGCGCAGACAACATGTCGTTGTAAGCCGTCACGATGGCCAGGTTCGGCCAGCGCAGCTGCTTCAGCGCGTCCTTGTCCGCCGCATTGGAGGCGGCAAAACCGTGCGCCAGATTGCCGCACGACAGTCTCGAGCGGGTGCTCGCCGAGGCCGTCTGCGCCTTCATGCGGCCAAGGTAGTCTGATCGCTCCCTGCGACTGCGATCTCGGATGCGCGCTGTGACTTCGCTTACGATTGGATTGAGGCGCTGTGTGGCTGTGGACATGAAAAAAATTCCACCGTCGTAACGGAATGCTGCGGATATTGTGCGAGCTTACAAGGATTCGAAGCGGAGGTTTGAAAGCGTGCAGAAACTTCGGGCCCAACTGGGCCACGCGAGCGAGCAGCCAACGGGTGCTCCGTTCGACATGCTGCTGTTCGGAGCGACTGGCGATCTGGCCCTGCGCAAGCTCGTGCCGGCGCTGTATCGACGCCACCTGGCCGGCCAGATCGTGGCGGGCTCGCGCGTGCTGGCGGTGGCCAGGACCACCCAGAGCCGCGAGACCTACCTTGCCCAGATCGAGGAGACCTGTCGCAAGTATTTGCGCGCGGAGGAATTTTCTGCCGAGCGCTGGAAATCGTTCGCAGCCCTCGTGGACTACATTACTGTTGACGCTACCCAGGCTCAGGATTTCAAGAAGCTTTCAGCCTCGCTCGTGGGTCGTGATGACATCGTTCGCGTCATTTTCCTTTCCACCGCGCCCAGCCTTTTCACGCTGACGTGCGACAACCTCGCTGCGGCGGGGCTCGTGACTCCCAAGTCGCGTGTGGTGCTGGAGAAGCCGCTGGGACATGACCGTGCGTCGGCGGAGGCCATCAACCGCAGTGTTGGGGCTATGTTCGCGGAGCATCAGATCTACCGCATCGACCACTATCTCGGCAAAGAGACGGTGCAGAACCTGATTGCGCTTCGTTTCGGCAATACATTGTTCGAGCCGCTGTGGCGGCGTGGGCGCATACGGCACGTGCAAATCACGGTAGCGGAGCAGCTGGGCGTCGAGGGACGTGGGCAGTTCTATGACCAGACCGGCGCGCTGCGCGACATGGTGCAGAGTCATTTGCTGCAACTCGTCTGCATCCTCGCGATGGAACCGCCGGCGACCAGTGATCCGGATGCCGTGCGGGATGAAAAGCTGAAAGTGCTGCGGGCCCTGCGTCCGATTCTCGATCGCGACGTGCAAACCAAAACGGTGCGTGCGCACTACAAGGCGGGGGCGGTGAACGGCCAGCCGGTTCCCGGCTACCTGGATGAGGCTGGCGTACCGGCCGACAGCACCACTGAGACATTTGTCGCGCTCAAGGCTGAGATCGATACCTGGCGTTGGGCTGGCGTGCCGTTTTACCTGCGGACGGGTAAGCGTCTGCAAGAGCGTTTGACCGAGATCGTCGTCACGTTCGAAGACGTACCGCACTCCATTTTCGAGGGGGCGGGCAGCAGCGACCGATCGCCGAATCGGCTCGTCATCCGGCTACAACCTCAGGAGAGCATTACGCTCACAATCCTGGCCAAGAGGCCTGGGGAAGTCATGCGGCTGGCGCCTGTGAATCTGGCGCTCGATCTTGCCGGGTCGTTCAAGGAGAAGCCGGTGGACGCTTATGAGCGGCTCATCATGGACGTAGTGAAAGGCAATCTCACCCTGTTCATGCGCCGCGACGAGCTGGATGCGGCGTGGCGCTGGATCGATCCTATTCGTGAGGGTTGGGCGCGGCACGATGAGCGCATCAAGTCGTACGTCGCGGGGAGCTGGGGTCCTGCGGCCTCTAGCGCGTTGATCAGTCGAGATGGTTTCGCCTGGCAGGACGAGAGCTGATTCGCGGGCGCCTGCGGAACTTTGCAACAGCCGCGACGTTGATCGGCATTGGTCGTGGCTGCAGGTCTTGGAGGGCGGAAAATGAATGCGAGAAACGGCGATCTCGGGGCTGGTGGAGCGGATGCGGAACAGGTGAAAGAGCACCTGCGAGCGGCAAAGGATGCTGCTTCGAGCGCAGCGCGCGCCCGGGCGCAGCAGGCGCGGGACTGGGCCAGCACGCAGATCGACGATCTGCAGCAGCGGGTCGAGGCGCAGCCGTACATGGCTAGTGCCTGGGCGTTGGGCGCCGGATTTTTGGCCGGTATTCTGTTGATGAGCCTGGTGCGAAGCGGGCGCCGAGGGTAGCTCGACGTTGGCCCGAGGGCGCGGCAGAAGTCACGCCCTTTGCCGGGGGCGAGGTCAGGCAGTGGCGCCGATTCCGCCTCGGCAAGGCCGGCGCCACTTGAACCCATAGCCGTGACCGTTCAATGACACACCCCGTTTCTGGGCATGGTCTGCTTGCGCCATGCACCAGATTGGCGTGGTGGGTCTGTCCTATCGACATGCGGGTGTCGATGAGGTCGCTCGATTTTCGGTCCCTAAGACGGAGGTGGCTGCACGCCTTCCGGCATTGCGGGACGGTCTGGGCGTTTCCGAGGTCTTCTACGTTGGCACCTGCAATCGTGTCGAGGTTCTCTACGCGACCGCCGACGGCGTACCCGCCGCTGACGCTCGGCGTGAGGTCTTTCGCGAGCTTATAGGCCGCGAGCCGAAGCCTGGCGAGGCTACCCGCATACTCCGCGCTTGGACCGGCGAAGCGGCCGTCGAGCATCTTTTCCTCGTTGCCTGTGGTCTCGATTCCGCGCAAGCGGGTGAGCAGGAAATCGCTGCTCAGATCCGGCTCGCGTGGGAGGCGGCCCGGGGTGCCCACGTGTGCGGGCCCGTATTGGACAAGCTTCTGGGCGAAGCATTGAGCATGGCGAACCGCGTGCATAGGCTCGAAGCCAATGTGCGTTCGCCGTCGCTCGCCGATCTCGCCGCGGACCGGGTAATCAGGCATGTAGACGGTAACCCGGTCAGGGTGGCCTTGGTCGGGGTTTCGCCCATGACGCGGCGCTGCGGGATGATTCTGCACCGTGCCGGGATACCGCTTCTCGTGGTCAATCGGACGTTGCAGGCTGCCGAAGAGTTCGCCGAGACGGTCGGCGGTCGGGCCATGTCGCTGGACGGGTTCCGTGAGAGCCCAACGGAGCTCGGGGCCCTGGTCCTTGCCGCGGGCGGTGGCGAGCCGGTGCTGAACGGGATTGCGCTGACGAACATTGCTCAGGCGGCGGGTAGTAGGACACCGCTTCTTATCGATTTTGGTGTTCCGCCCAACGCTGATCCGGAGGCCACTCGGGTCGCTGGAATCGCTCGCGTTGGAATGGATGACCTGATTCAGGCCGCGCAGGAGCGGCGGCTCGCCCAGCTCATGAGGCTCGCACCCGTGCGCGCTGCGATTGACGAGCGACTCACTCGGTTGCGCGGTGAACTGGCCACGCGGGCCATAGGCCGACGCTTGGCGGACCTGCGGGGTACTTTCGAGCAGATTGCGGCCGAGGAAGCAGATCGCGCGCTTGCGGAAGAACTACGTGATCTCGACGAAGGCCAGCGTGAGCTTCTTCAACGGTTTGCATCCACAGTTGCGCGGCGTCTAGCGCATCTGCCGCTTGCCGGTCTCCGGGCTGCAGCGGCGCATGCCAGCGCCGACGCTGTGGACGCGTTCTTCCGTGAGGCGCGCCTGACGCGCTCGAGTCCGGTAGATACATTAAGTGCGGGGGCGCGGGATGCCACCGACACACAAAAAAAGGTAAGACAGTGAACGGTAATAGCAAACATCCTCGTTCTAAAGAACTCTACGACCGCGCATGCCGCGTCATCCCTGGCGGTGTCAATTCACCTGTGCGCGCTTTCAAGGCGGTGGGTGGCACGCCGCTCTTCATTCAGCGTGCCGCGGGTCAACATCTGGTGGATGCAGATGGGCGCACGTATTTGGATTTCGTCGGATCGTGGGGTGCGTTGATCCTCGGGCATTCACATCCGGCCGTCGTGTCAGCGATCGTCGAGGCGAGCCAGAGTGGTACGACTTACGGGGCGCCCTGTGCCGCCGAAGTTGAGTTGGCAGAGCGCATCGTCGCTTCCTACCCGGGGCTCGAGCAGGTTCGTTTCGTTTCCTCGGGGACCGAGGCGGTCATGAGCGCGATCCGAGTGGCACGCGCGTTCACTGGCCGCGATCTGATCGTCAAGTTTTCGGGCTGCTATCACGGACACGCCGATCACCTGCTGGTCGCCGCGGGGTCCGGGTTAGCAACATTCGGCACGCCGTCCTCCGCTGGCGTACCTGAAGCGTTCACGGCCTGCACGCGAGTGCTGCCGCTGGATGACGAAACGGCAGTCGAGGAGTTGTTTGCGCGTGAAGGTGCGCGGATAGCTGCCGTAATCATCGAGCCTGTGCCCGCAAATCACGGCTTGTTGCTGCAGCGGCGCGAATTCCTCCAGAAACTGCGCGATGTGACCCGCCGCCACGGCGCGCTTCTGATATTCGACGAGGTGATCTCGGGATTCCGGCTGGCTCGTGGCGGAGTAGCCGAGCTCGTGGGTATCGTCCCGGATCTGGCCACCTTCGGCAAAGTGATTGGCGGTGGCATGCCGGTCGGCGGTTTTGGCGGCAGCCGCAACATCATGCAGCGCCTCGCACCCTTGGGTGACACGTACCAGGCGGGCACCCTGTCGGGCAATCCGGTTGCCATGGCTTCGGGTATCACAACGCTGGACATCCTGAGCAAAGAATCCGGTTGGGAGCGGCTGGAGCAGCTTGGCGCGCAGGTGGAGCGCTCACTGTTGCCCGTGTTGACTGAGGCCGCGTTCCCGATTCACTTCGTGAGAGCCGGTTCGTTGTTCTGGATGTCATTTCATGACGCGGCGGCTCCGCGCACGGCAGTATCGATGAGCGCAAAGGCCATCGAGCGGTACGGTGCGCTCTTTCACGCGATGTTGGATCGCGGCGTGTATCTGCCGCCCTCCGCGTACGAGGCGTGTTTTCTTTCGCTGGCACACACCAGTGCCGACATTGAGCGGCTGACCCGCGCGCTGCGCGAGTCGCTCGCGCTGCTCCAATGAAAGCGGCCCGCGTCTTTCAGGTGACCGCTCTGGCCCTCGTTATCGTGGCGGCGGTGCAGGCGGGTTATTGGCTGGTCGATCAGCGTTCCTACGCGATCGAGAAAGTCCGTGATGCCCGTACCCTGTATACGCAGCAGATCACTGCGGCCCAGGCCCTGTTGGATTCGGGAACCTCCCCCGAGCGGGTACGCTCGATGCTCCCAGGCGTGGCGATCGCCGAAAAACGGGCCTCGCTCTCGCCCGAAGTCGATCAGATGCTCATGAGCGAGGAGCGGCGGCGAATCAATCAGTATGCATGGGAAGGAGGGTTCTTCCTGTTGGCACTTGCTCTGTGCAACGCGGTGATATTCCGTGCATTGCGGGCGGAAGCCAGGGTGCGGCAAGAGCAGGACAACTTTCTCGCGCTGGTCTCGCACCAGTTCAAAACGCCGCTGGCCAGCTTGCAACTGTCACTGGAGACGATGGCGATGCGTTCCCTGTCGCCAGAGCAGTCGCGCACGCTGATCGAGCGCATGCTGTCGGACCTGGCGCGCATGGAAGCCATGGTCACTCAGATTCTGGAAAGCAATCGGCTGGAGCGCGGGCGCATTGACCTGAAGGTCGAGCCAATCGAGCTGGGGGGCGCGGTCGGACGCGTCGTCTCGCATCTGGATGAACGCGCCGCCAAGGAGAAAATCACCATTGCGACGGACATCAGCCGCGGCATGTATGTGATGGCGGATCCGCTCGCTTTGGATGTAGTGGTGCGCAACTTGCTCGAAAACGCAATCGCGGCCGTGACGCCGGTCGGTGGCGGGACGATTTCGCTCACGGCACGCCAGGTGAATGGTGAAGTCGAATTGTCGGTCCGGGATACGGGCGTTGGGTTTCGTCCGGCTGATGGGGCGCGGCTGTTTGAGAAGTTCACCCGGCTGCACCCTGGTGGCGGCAGCAGTTATTTCGGCACGGGCCTGGGCTTGTACATCGTGCGGCGTTTGATGCAGCTCGCGGGCGGCCGAGTGAGTGCGCACAGTGCAGGTGTTGGGCAGGGGGCGCAATTTGTGCTCGCGTGGCCCGTGGCACCAGCGGGGCCGACGTGAACGCCGGAACGCAGTTTTTCAACCGCATCCTCGTAGTCGAGGATGACCCGCACCTCGCCGCCGGAATCGTGGACAACCTGCGGGCGGAGGGCTATGGCGTGCACGCCCTCACCGACGGCCAACAGGCGCTCGACTGGCTTACGGAAGAGCAATGTGGGCTGATCGTTCTCGATGTGATGCTGCCGCAGCTCGACGGCTTTACCGTTTGCCGCACTCTGCGTCAGCGGGGCGATAGCACGCCTGTGTTGTTTTTGACGGCTCGCGGTGATCCTGCCGACCGGGTGACCGGGCTCGAGGCGGGCGGCGACGACTACATGGCGAAGCCGTTTCATCTGCAGGAATTCCTGCTGCGTGTGCGCGCGATCCTGCGGCGCTGGGACTGGTATCGCAACGCCTCCGCAACACCTGCCAGTGCCGTGCTGCAATTTGCGGGCAATGAAGTTGATTTCCGGGCGTTCCGGGCGCGCTCGTGGAATGGAATTTCCCAGGAGCTCACCGAAAAGGAAGCCATGATTCTGAAAGTACTGGCGGAGCGGCCCGGCGAGATCGTGTCGCGCGAGGACCTGCTCGAGAAGGTCTGGGGCTATGACGTGTTTCCCTCCACCCGCACCGTGGACAACTTCATCCTGAGGTTGCGCAAGCGTTTTGAGCGTGATCCGGCCAATCCCAAGCACTTTCTGACCGTGTGGGGTGTGGGATATCGATTCATGATCGAGGACGAGACATGACGCGTACCCTGCGCATCGGCACCCGTGGCTCGGCGCTCGCATTGTGGCAGGCGCATCATCTGGAGGGCTTGATCAAGTCCCAGCCAGGCGCGCCGCCGGTGGAGTTGGTTCGGATTCGTACCGAGGGAGACGTTCGCACCGACGTGCCGTTGTGGCAGATCGGCGGGCGTGCGTTCTTCACGAAGGAGATCGACAAGGCGCTGCTGAGCAACGAGATCGACATCGCCGTACACAGCCTGAAGGATTTGTCCACGGTGTTGGAGCCTGGCATCGAGCTGGCGGCGGCGCTCGTACGGGAGGATCCGCGGGATGCCGTGATCAGCCGTTCGGGGGAGCGGCTCATGGATTTGCCGCGCGGCGCTCGTGTTGGCACCAGCAGCCTGCGCCGTAGAGCCTTCATCGCTCGAGCACGGCCTGACGTGCAGCTGCTGGAGTTGCGTGGGAATGTACCGACCCGGATCGAGCGGCTCAAGAAGGGTGACTACGAGGCAATCATCCTGGCTGCTGCCGGATTGCGGCGGCTCGGCCTCGAGCAAAACATTTCGCAATATCTGTCGCTGGAGGAGTTTCCGCCCGCCGTTTCGCAAGGGGCGATCGGTGTTTGCATGCGGACGGGGGATGTCGATGCGGGACGCTGGTTGCAGACGCTCGATGATCGTGCAGCGCGCCTCGAAACGACTGCCGAGCGCGCCTTGCTGAGGAAACTCGAAGGCGGATGCCAGGTTCCGTTGGGCGCCATCGGCACTCTGGCAAGTGACGACACGCTGCGATTGCATGCGGCGGTCTGCGCTTTGGATGGTTCAAAGATCATTCAAGCGCACGCTCAGATGCCTGCAACGCTTGCCAACGCCGTCAATCTTGGACAACTGCTGGCAGAAGATCTGCTCACGCAGGGAGCGGCGCAACTGATTGCAAATGAGCGCACGGCGCGCAGCCTTGCCGCGGAGGAACCTTGACGGTGGATGCTCCGTCAAAACCGCCGGAGGGCGAACCTGATGACTCGAGCGTCGACGCGCGAAGCAAGGCGGTGGTGGTAACCCGCGCGGAGTCTGGCAATGGTCCATTGACCTCACAGCTGCGTGAATTGGGTCTTCAGGTGCTTCTCTGGCCGGCGGTGAGTGTGGCCGCCGCGCAGACCTCTGCTCTCGAAGAGACGCTGCGATCGATCGCCGAGTTTGATTGGATCGTGTTCGCAAGCCGCTATGCGGTCGCCGCGGTCACGGAGCGTGTTGCCGCCGCGCCCGCGAATTTGCGTGTTGCAGCCGTCGGGCAGGCGACCGCGCAGGTCCTGCACCAGCGTGGTTGGCCGGTTGACCTCCTACCCGAAGATGCTAACGCCGCCGCGTTGGTTTCCGCGTTTGCGACCAAGCCCATCGGCGGTATGAAGGTACTTTTTCCCGCCAGCTCACGGGCGTTGCCCACGATTGCGGCAGGGCTCACCCAGTTGGGCGCAAAGGTCGTGCAGGTGGAGGCTTACCGCACCGACCCGGCTGCTCTGGATGTGGAGGCCTGCCGTTGCGCCATCGAACGCGGCGGGATCGGTGCTGTCACGTTCGCAAGTCCTTCGGCGGTCATCGAGTTGGAGAATGCGCTCGGAAAGGAATCTTTCGACCGGCTTCTCGAGAGCGCCAAGGCCGTGGCGATTGGACCGACCACCGCGCGGGAACTCGCTTTGCGGGGCCGCGCGCCCGTACTCGCCGAATCCGCTAGCTTGCGCGGGCTTGCTCTAACCACTTTTCGCTTAGTTCAAACGAGGCAGTGATCATGGGATTTCCGTTGCATAGACCGCGGCGGACGCGGCAGTCGGATGCCTGGCGGCGCATGGTGCGCGAGACGCGCCTGACGCTCGATTCGCTCATCTATCCGCTGTTCGTCGTGCCTGGACGCGGGGTGATTCACCCCATCGGCAGCATGCCGGGCATCTCGCAGCTGTCGGTTGACGAGGCCGTCAAGGAGGCACGGGCAGTGGCTGCAGCCGGGGTTCCGGCGGTGCTGTTGTTTGCCGCGCCTGCGCATAAGGATTCGAAGGGCAGCGCCGCTCTCGATCCCAAGGGATTGGCGGCCCAGGCCATTTCTGCCATCAAGGATGCCTGTCCGAACCTCATCGTATGGGCTGACGTGTGTCTTTGTGGATCCACGGACCACGGCCACTGCGGACATGTCCTGCCGAAAGGCCAGATCGACAACGACTCGTCCGTCGAGACGCTTGCGCAAGTTGCGTTGAATTACGCGCGCGTCGGTGCGGACGCTGTCGCACCAAGTGACATGATGGATGGTCGGATCCTCGCCATGCGTACGTTGCTCGATCGAGAGGGCCACTCGACGACCCCGATTGTCTCGTATGCGGCGAAATACGCCTCCTCGTTCTATGGACCGTTTCGCGAAGCGGCTGAATCAGCTCCGGCGTTTGGTGATCGGCGCTCGTACCAGATGGATCCTGCCAACGCTCGCGAGGCACTCCGGGAAGTCCTTCTCGATGTGGAGGAAGGCGCCGATCTCGTGATGGTGAAACCCGCGGGACCGTATCTCGACATCATTCGCCAGGTGCGCGATGCCGTGAAACTGCCCGTAGTTGCGTACCAGGTGTCAGGGGAATTCAGCTTGATCAAGGCAGCCGCGGAACGCGGATGGATTGACGAACGCGCCGCGGCGCTCGAGACGCTGACGGGTATACAGCGTGCGGGAGCCGATCTGATCATTACCTACTTCGCGCCGAAGATGGCGCAATGGTTGGCAGGATGAGCACGTTCATTGCGGCGTGCCGCCGCCAGCCAGTCTCGCACACCCCGATCTGGGTCATGCGCCAGGCAGGACGCTATTTGCCCGAGTATCGCGAGCTGCGCTCCAGGGTCGACTTCGAATCGCTGACCCACAAGGCAGAGTTGGCTGCCGAGGTCACCATTCAGCCCCTGCGGCGCTTCGAGCTGGACGCGGCAATCCTGTTCAGTGACATCATGACTCCGGTGCAGGGCATGGGTGTTGACCTGTTCTTCGACCCGGGTCCGGTGGTGCGCAATCCGATCCGCACGGATGCCCAGATCGATGCATTACCGCCGCTCGTCCCGGAGCGCGACGTGCCGTTCGTGCTCGAGTCGATCAAGCTCATCCGGCCGGAGCTGCCGCGCGGCGCACCGCTCATCGGGTTCGCCGGCGGGCCGTTCACGCTGTTGTGTTATCTCGTCAGCGGCAAGCCGTCGAAGGAATTCGGTGTCGCCCGCTCGTTCCTGTACTCGCAGCCGCAATCGGCCGAGCGCCTGCTCGATCATCTCGCCGATGCCATGGCCGCGTACCTGGGCGCGCAGGCGGCCGCGGGTGCGCAGGCGTTGATGTTGTTCGAATCGTGGGCGGGACTGCTCGCTCCGCGTGAATTCAGCCGGTTTGCGCTGCGTGCGGTGCGCCGGACGATGGCGGCGCTTCGCAAGCAGACCGACGTGCCGCTGATTTACTACGTCAATCAGGGTTCGGCACTCATGGAGACGGTTGCTGATCTCGATGTCGATGTGATTGGAGTGGATTGGCGCTCGCCCCTGAGCCAGGTCAGCCGCATATTGGGGCCGGGTAAGGCAGTGCAGGGAAATCTCGACCCAGCCGCGTTGTTTGCGCCCCCCGGAGAGCTCGAGCGGCACGCTGACCTCGTGCTGCAGGAGGGGCGAGCGGCGCCCGGCCACATCTTCAACCTGGGACATGGCATCTGGCCGGAGACAAGCCCGGATGCCGTTGCGCGGCTCGTCGATCACGTCCACGAGAGCAGCTCGAAAGGCAGGCGCTGATCGTGTCTGCTGCTGTCGCCCCGTCAAACACCCCGGATTTCGCCGCGCCCGCGGCCGAGTATTTTCGCGACCTGCAGAACCGGATCTGCGCGGCATTTGAGGGTTTCGAGGCGCACAGCCGCTTCGAGCGCCGCAACTGGAGCAAGCCCGAAGGACACCGCCTGCAGGGCGGAGGCGAGTCACGCCTGATGCGCGGGCAGGTCTTCGAAAAGGTCGGCGTCAACGTCAGTCACGTGTGGGGCGTGTTTTCTGCGCAGGCGCGCGGCCAGATTCCGGGCTCCGAGGAATCGGAGGGACGCTTCGTCGCGTGCGGTATTTCGCTCGTGGCGCACATGTGGAATCCCTATGTTCCCGCCGTGCACATGAACCTGCGCTATTTGCGCACGAGCCGCGGGTGGTTTGGAGGCGGATCGGATTTAACTCCGACTTTCCCGATGGCCGAAGATACGGCCGCGTTTCATGACGCTCTCAGGATGGCATGTGATTCCTACCGGCCCGATGCCTACGCCGAGTACAAGGCCTGGTGTGATCGGTACTTTTATCTGCCGCATCGGCAGGAGCCGCGCGGAGTCGGTGGAATCTTCTTCGATGAGCTCGCCAGCGGCGCGGTGGAGAAGGACTTCGCGTTCGTGAAGGCAGTCGGAGAGGCCTTTCTCGGCGTCTACCCGCGCATTGTCGCGCTAAGAAAAGACACCCCGTTCGATGACGAGGCGCGCGAAAAGCTTCTGGTGAAGCGGGGACGTTATGTCGAATTCAATCTTGTCTATGACCGGGGCACCAAGTTCGGCTTCAGCACGGATGCGGATCCGGAAGCGTATCTGATGAGCCTGCCGCCTCTCGTAAGGTGGTGAGCTGCCGGCTCCAGGGGAGCTGGCGCAACCAGGTGTCCGCGGTTCCCAGTAAGAACAGTTGCTGCTGTTGTGACTTGGCCGCAGTCCAGTGGGCGCGCAGTACGGCTGCGATCGCCTCGATGGTTTCGCCCGGGGGCTGCCAGAGCCGCCGGCGCGTTTCGCCCCGCATGTTTCGTAATGTCACGCTTAGTGTCTCCACTCTTGATGTCTGCTGCTGGTTGTCTGTGTTCCCCTTTAGGTGAGCGCTTCAGGCGGCGTGAAGTTCCAACGAAATGTGTCTGGTCTTGCAGACACCCGGCGGTTCGGCGCGCCGGGTGCACTGTTAGGCTTTGCGGGCGGAGGCGACAAGGATGCCGGCGTAGCCGTACTGGGCGTTGTCGGGACAGGGGATGACGTGCACGTCGATGCTCGAGCGATCGAACCCGTTGCAGGCCAGGGACTCGACGAGATCGTCCTGCGAGAGGTCGGCGCCCGGGAACAGCCGCTCGCCCACCTTATATGCCTTGCAGCGATACAACGAATGCAGGATCAACAGCCCACCCTCGTGCAGTGTTGACAGCACGTTACACATGCAACGATGCCAGACCCGTTTGTCGCTCGACACCGCATCGAGACAGAATCCCGATATCAGCAGATCGTAAAATCCCTGGCGATCCGGACCTAACGGGTGGCGCCAGCGGGCATCGCTCACATGCAGGTTGCGAATGACCTTGCGAGTTTGTTCCTCGCGCCGCTCGATGCGGCGGGCATCGGGTGCCTCGCCTTCGCAGGCGAGGATGTAGTGAGTGAAGCGATTCCAATCGCCGTTGGCGCTGGTGGCGCTGACCCAGTCCTGCACCTGCGTGAGGTTATCTGTTAGCCAGTCGGCCATGTCGATGCGGAACGTGTAACGGGCCGCGGCAATCGCACGATGCAGTGTCGGTCCGCAACCGTATTCGAGTCCGCGGCCGAATTTATGTTCGATGCGCTTCAGCGTCTCGACCTGGTACGCCAGTACCACCTGCTCGTCCGGCAGGACCACCTCGCTGTAATAGGTCTTGAAATAGTCCTGTGCCTGCCACTGGGAATAGTCCGCTACAGCGGGACTGGGCTGTGTGCTTTCGCTCAAGGGAAGACCTCCTGTTTCTCGAATAAAATCCTTTGGCGCTCGTAAAAGTGCTTTACGCTCGCAAACCCTTGAGCTGCAGCCGTATTGAGTGCAGATTCGACTTGATTGCACAATCCGTCAAACGCGCACCTCGGCCCAGTAGTGCGTCAGTGCGTTGCAGCATGTGCCCCGACGATAAATACATCTGGTTAACGGGATGTAAACCTGAGCGACAATGAAGTCCGCAATGGAAGCAACTGCAGAATCCGAAGGCCGGTCACGTCCATGAACGCCTCGTCACGAGTGCTGTCGCCGGGGAGCGCGCCCGATCCGGTTGCCTCGAATGATTCGACCGAGACTCAGGTCGGAGCCTGGCAATGGGACTTTGGCGCGGGGGTGTTTTCGGTTGACTCAGTTTGGTGCGGCGCCATCGGGATCAATCCCTGTGCCGGGCCCGATCATTTCGAGGGTTGGATACGGCAGATTCATCCTGACGACGTTGCCGAGTTTCAGCGCAAATCCGCTGCGGTGCGCGACGGGCGGCTCGAGCGCTTCGAGCTCGAATACCGTGTACTCGTCGATGACACGCGCTGGCTGTGGCTGCTTCAGCGGGGCCGTGTCATCGAGCAGGGCAGCGCGGGGCGGCCCTTGCGGGTGGCGGGGATCTGCCTCGAGATCGATGAGCGCAAGCGGGCGGAAGTTGCATTGCAGGAGAACGAGGCCCGCCTGGCAACCGCGTTGTGGGGCGCGCGTGCCGCGTTCTGGCAGTGGCATGTAGCGAGCGACGTACCCGTGATGAGTTCCTTGTGGTTTGCCATGACGGGCTACACCCGCGAGGAGTGGGAGAGCCTCCCGAACCCGTGGGCTGCGCGAATTCATCCTGAAGACCGGGCGGCCGTGCAGTTGCAGATTCGCAAGCACTTGAGCGGCCAGAGCACCTCCATCGAAGCCGAGTATCGGATCCGCACGGCGAGTGGCGAATGGAAGTGGATGCTGACCCGCGGCCGCGCCGTGGAGTGGGATTTCGAGGGTAAGGCGACTTCCGCGATCGGCGTGTCGCTGGATATCGATGCGCAGAAACGCGCGGAGCGCGAGCTGCAGTCCAGCGAGACACGGCTGGAAACGGCAGTGTGGGGCGCGGGCATGGGGCTGTGGGAGTTGGACTTCCGCAATGAGAACACCCGTTGGTACAGCGACTGGTGCGATCGGCTCGATCTGCATTCCTGCGAAGGTCACGACCATGTTGCCCGTTGGGACGCTCTCATCCATCCAGAGGATGTAACAGCGGCCGCTGACCGATTCAGCGCTCACGTGGCGGGCAAGGCGGATTACTACGATGCGGAATACCGCATCCGGGACAAGAAAGGCCGTTGGCGCTGGTTGTTTGAGCGCGGCCGCGTGGTTGAGCGCGATGCCAATGGTGTTGCGTTGCGCATGGTCGGCGTCTGCATGGATATCGAGGAGCGCAAGGAGGCGGAGCTCGAATACATCCGCAGCCAACGCAGGTTGGAGGCAGCGCTGGAAAGCGCCCGCGGCGGTATGTGGGATTGGGATCTCACCAGCGGGGAGGCCCGCCATACCGAGCACTATTACCGCATCCTCGGCGTGGATCCGAAGTCTGGCGACCGCACCTGGAATTTCTGGAACGCCCGCGTGCATCCCGAGGACCAGCCGCGCGTGGAGGCTGCGGTCAAGGATGTCATTGCAGGTCGTAAGGACCTGTACGAATCGGAATACCGGCTACGGCACGAGGACGGCAGCTGGCGCTGGGTACTCGACCGGGGGCGCGTCCCTGAGCGCGATCCGGCCGGCCAGGCCACGCGGATGGTGGGTTTTCTGGTGGACGTGACGGATCGGGTGCACACCCAGGAGCAGCTGCGCCAAAGCGAATTCCGCTACCGCACTGTTGCATCGATGGCGCCGGGCTATGTGTTTGAATATCGATATAACGCGAACAACGAGCCGGAGCCTGTCTGGGCGAGCGATGGCATGCAGGCGATTTTCGGCTGCTCGCTGGAGGATCAGCGCGGCAAGTGGGACTCGCTCGTCGATGAGGAGTGGCGGCCGATCGTTGCGGCGCGCCACGCCCGCCTGCTGCGGGGCGAGCCGCAGGCCGGTGAAACACGTGTACATACCGTTACGGGCGAGCGAAAGTGGTTGTATGTCAGCAACCTTCCGGTCCGCGACCCGCGCACGGGTGCGGTCACCGGTGTCCTGGGGTCCGCATATGACATCACGACCCGCAAGCTCGCCGAGCAGGCGGTGCGGGAATCCGAAGCCGTATTGCGGGCGGTCACGGAGAACACGCCCGACTGGCTGTTCCTGGTGGATGAGTCCTTGCGCGTGCGGTTCATGAATCGCTCCTTCGGACAGTACCGCTGCGAGGATGTGGTGGGGCGCAGCCTGCTCGAGTTCATTCCGGAGGCGCACCGCTCGGACCTCGAAGATCTCTATCGGGATGTGCTGGCGACCGGCGAGCCGGCCCGGTTCGAGCTGCACCACCCGAACTCCAACAACTCGCTGGCGCATCACGAGCACCGCGTGGTACCGGTCATCGATGGCGGCGTGGTTCGGTCGCTGACGGTCGCGGTCACGGATGTGACGGAGCGGAATCGCGCCGAGAGCGCGTTGCGCGAGTCACAGATGACGCTGCAGACTGTTGCGGCCAGTTCCGCCGACTGGCTGGCGTTGTTCGACCGACAGCGACAGTGTGTGTTCCTCAATCGTGCAATGCAGGGTGTGCCGCCTGAAGGCTGGATTGGTGCGCCAGTAGAGGATTTTGCCCCCCCAGCCGACCGTGCTTATATGCATGAGATATTTGAGCACGTGATGAACACCGGCGAGCCCCGTGATTTCGACCAGGTCATCATCGATCCGAAGCGTGGACCCCGTTACCTCGAGTTGCGCGCGCGCGCCGTGCAGGCCGATGGCCGGATCTTCGGCGCGGTGGTCAATATCACCGAGGTTACCGAGCGGCACGCGCAGCAGGACACACTGCGGACTCAGGGGCGAATTCTCGAGACGATGCGCGAAGGCGTGGTGCTCATCGAGGCCTCGTCACATCTAATCACGCTGACTAACGCGACATTCGATAAGATGTTCGGCTACGGCGCACTGGAGCTGCAGGGACGATCCATTGATCCCTTGTTCAGCATGCCCGCGCTGCAGCGCAAACGATTCGAGCGGACGCTGCGCGACAACCCGGACGCCGGCGAGGTAATGCCGGTGGAGTTTGAATGTGCGCGGAAGGACGGGACGCGATTTGTGGCGACTTGTGTCATCACTCCGTTGCGCATCAGTGGGACAGAGCGCTGGCTGGCGGTGCTCAACGATGTAACCGAGCGTAAGCGGCTCGAACGCGAAATCATAGAGATTGCGAACCGCGAGCAGCAGCGCATCGGTAGTGATCTGCACGACGGGCTTGGACAGGATCTAACGGGGATTGCGCTGATGTTGCGAGGTGTGGCCGCACAGCTGCGCAAGGAGGGCTCGGACGCGCGCCTGGAGGTGGAGGAAGTCATCGGGCTGGTCAACAATGCCATCGAGAGCACGCGTTCGCTGGCGCGCGGCCTGTCACCCGTGAGCGGTGAGCGAGGGGGCCTGGCTGCTGCGCTGCAGACGCTCGCGGCCAAGGCAAGTGAGCGTTATGGCGTGCGCGTTGAGTTTAGCCCTAACTTTGACGAGCCTTTGCGTCTGAGCGAGACGTCCGCGACCCACGTGTATCGAATTGTGCAGGAGGCGTTGACTAACGTCATTCGCCACAGCCGGGCGACCGATGTCACTATCAGCCTTGAAACTGTGAGTGGCGAATTGCATCTAAGGGTTGATGACAATGGCCGTGGGTTCGAGCAGCCGGCCCCGGATAGCCCCGGAGGCCTGGGATTGAAGATCATGCGTTATCGTGCACAAATGCTCGGTGGGGACCTCATACTCGAGTCAGGACCGAACGGGGGAGCCTCGGTGCGCTGCTCGTGTCCGTTGGACGGGGTCAGGATGGAGCAGGAGGCTAGCTCGCTGGCCTCGGGAACCTCGCAGGATTGAGCCCGTTTGCTCAGGCAGCTTAGCCGGAAATGAAAATTCCTCCACGCATGCCGAGTTTTTCAGCTGTAACCGCTCAGCGCCGCGTGCTGATCGTCGATGATCATCCGATCGTGCGGCAGGGGCTGCGCCGGATGATCGAGCCGGAGCCGGATCTCGTGGTGTGCGGCGAGGTTCAGACCGAACGGGAGGCCCGCACGGCAATCCGTGCTCTGTCACCCGATGTCGTGATTGTTGACATATCGCTGGCGCAGGGAGATGGATTGGAGCTGGTGCGCGATGTGCACGCGCAGCAACCCGAGCTGCCCATGCTCGTCCTGTCGATGCACGATGAGCTGATCTACGCCGAGCGGCTGCTGGCCGCAGGTGCCAGCGGTTACATAATGAAGCAGGCGGCTTCGGATCAATTGTTGATTGCGCTGCGGCAGGTTTTGGCTGGCGGTACCTACCTCAGTGAGTCGCTCGCCGGGAACCTGGGCCGCTCCGATAACGCGATTGGGGGTGGCGTGGGGGCTGGGGATCCCATTGACCGCCTCAGTAACCGGGAGCTGCAGGTGCTCAGCCTCATCGGGCGGGGGATGTCGTCCCGAGAGGCGGCCGAGGCGCTCGGGCTGTCCGTCAAGACGGTCGAAACGCACCGACAGAGCCTGAAGCGCAAGCTCAACCTGGCGACCAATGCACAGCTGCTGCAATATGCCATTAACTGGTACGCCAGCCGCAGCAAGCCCCCCGCTGCCCCCGGCCCGGAGCCGGATCCCGCGGGGAGCTAGGCCCCCCGGCCAGGGCCCCGGGCCCTGCGACGCTGGAACGCCGATCTTGCACCGCTTCGGGGCTCGGGTGACGCTTTAAACGTTACGCTTTCTTGACGCCTCTAAGAACACGAATGACAGAGGCTCAGGGACAGGATTCACCGATCGAGTGGGAAGGTGCGCTGGTACAGCGTGCCCGGTCCGGGGATACCCGCGCGTTCGAGAGGCTCTATCGCGAGCATGCAGGCAAGGTATACGGGCTGTGTTTGCGGATGACCCGGGACGCCGCATTGGCCGAGGACTGCACCCAGGAGACGTTTGTGAACGCCTGGCGGGCCCTGGAGCGGTTCGAGACTCGCAGCTCGCTCGGTACGTGGCTGCATCGGATCGCGGTCAACGTGGCACTGGGGAAGCGGCGGAAGGCCTCGCCGGTTGTGATCGCCTCCGAGCTTGCCGAGGTCGAGGATGAGGCCGTCGAGACGGAGTGGACTCTGGAGACGCCGTTGGAAGTGAACGAGATCGAGACTGCTATCGGCGAGTTACCGGAAGGCGCCCGGGACGTTCTGGTGTTGTACGCGATTTACGGTTATTCGCACGCCGAGGCTGCAGAGATGCTCGGTGTAGCGGAAGGTACATGCAAGGCACAGCTTCACCGCGCACGTGGGTTGTTGCGGGACAGGCTAGGAGTTCGCTGACATGACGACCAACGGAGAGAGGAAGATCAGCTCGCTGCGCGATCTGCCGCTGGACATCGCTCCTCCACGGGATTTGTGGCAGGGGATCGAAGCGCAGCTCGGCCAGGAGATGACCGATAACGGCGCGCGCCCCAGCGGGACCCGCGATGGAGTTGAGTCGGCGCGCCGCTTCGGACGCTCCGCCCGCATGCGGGTGTTCGCCGCCGCCGCGATGGTTGCCGCGCTTGCTGTTGGGATCTGGATTGGACGGGCCGTGTTGCCGGTTCCCGGCAAGCCGCCAGCGGTTGTCGTTCAGAGTGCGGCCAATGTTTCTCCCAGCGAAGCCGGCACGTGGCACACCGCGTACATCATGGATTCCAAGTACACCCGCGAACGTGCTCAGCTGGTGAAAGGTCTGGAAGCGCGGCTTGCGGCCCTGCCACCCGAGTCGCGCGCGAAGGTCGTGGCGAGCCTGAAGGCGATCAATGATTCCAAACGGGACCTGGAAGCGGAGCTCGGCAAGGATCCGAGCAACGCGCTCTTACAGGAGCTGCTCGTCAACACATACCAGGATGAGATGCGCGTGCTGAATGCCGTGCATGAAGCCGGCAGCTCCGGCGAGGGGATTTGATCATGCGTACCATTGCCCTCCAGTCAGTCGCAGGGTTGCTGTTGAGTGTCTGCATGGCAGGCCTCGCGCATGGGATGGATACCAACTTCGAGAAGCGGCTGGAGGCCGACCCGCACGGCATGGTGGAGATCTCCAATGTCGCGGGAACCATTGAAGTACAGGGGTGGGACAGGCCGGAAGTCGAGATACGAGCCGAGGTGGGCGCGGGAGTCGATCGCATCGATACCGCGAGCGACCATGGGCGCATCACCATCAAGGTGATCGTGCCCAATCACTCCTTCCGCAGCGCTTCAGCGGATTTGCATGTCCGCGTTCCCCGGGGGAGTGATGTGGATATCTCCGGAGTCAGCGCCGATGTGACTTCCTCGGATGTGGAGGGACGGCAGTTGCTCAAGACCGTCAGCGGCAACGTCAAGGCGGATGTGTTTCAACAAAGCATCGAGCTCAAGACTGTCAGTGGGGACGTGGCGCTGCGAGGACGCAAGAAGGACGCGGGTGCTGCGGGAATTCATGTCAGTACTATCAGCGGCAACATCCGGATCGATCGCGCGGGCGGGGACGTGGAGCTCACTACTGTCAGCGGCGATATGAGTGTGCGGCTCGATCACCCCGCACATAATGTCCGGGTGCGCAGCACGTCCGGTGCCGTGGGCTTCGAAGGGAGGCTGGCCCAGGGCGCCTACCTCGATGGGGAGTCTGTCAGTGGAGACTTGACCGTTCGCGCCAAGCCCGAAGGGCCCCTGGAGTACGAGGTCAACACCTTCAGTGGGGACATCATCAATTGCATGGGGAAGGATGCCGAGCGCGTGTCCAGGTACGGGCCGGGGCGGCGGTTGAATGGCTCGGTGGGTGCCTCTGGCGGCGGCGAGGCGAAAGTCCGGTTGAAGACGATGAGTGGTGACGTTGAGTTGTGTGACAGGAGCTGACTGGCCGGCGGCCATAAGCTGCTGATTTGCGCAGTTGCTGCATTTACTCCGACGGCTGTACCGGTAATGGCGTACAGTGCCTGCAACCATGCGTAAGCCAAACTATCAGCAGGCGCGGAAACAAAAGGAATTGTCCAGGAAAGCTCGTCAGCAGGAAAAGCAGCAGCGCAAGGCGGCCGATCGCACGGAAGTACCGGAGGCCGGCACTCAGCCGGGCACTCTGGAAGGTTCCCAAGTCGCCGCTGAACATGCTGCTGACGATCCGATCGGTAGCGGAGTATGAGGCTCGCCAAGGCTAACCCCGAGGTCGCGGCCCAGGATCGCGCCGACCGACTGCGCCGCGTCCGTGCGGCGGCCCAAGTGCTGCGGATCGCGTTCCCGGCTGTCCAACACATTCACCTGGGGCTGACATTCGAGAGCTCGAGCCGGCTCACGCCTGCCTCGCAGTTGCATCAGCTGCATCCTCCAGCGCGGGCTTTTTTCGAGTTTCCGTGCCCCTACGCCGACTGTGGCGGCACTTTCGACCTGACCGCAGCCGTCAACGTCGCCTTGGCGGACATGGCGCGTCATTCGGAGGGTGTGCTGGACTGTGAGGGGCTGCGGCCTCTGACCTACGCCGCGCGGCAACTCTGCGGTTTGCGCCTCATCTACACGGTCGACGCAACGTTCTACCCGAAGTAGCGGGTCCTAACGGCGGCGCACTGCGCTGATCGCCTCTACTTCCTCCGGCCGCGTGAAGTCGACGATGAAGTGATCGCCATCGAACTTCACGACTTTACCGGTCAGATCAGGGCGCACATAGAAGGTCCGCGGTCCGGGGCTGTTCTCTTCAGTACGGCTGGTGACCACCATTCGGATGGGCAACGCTCCATCACGGGCCAGTGTCAGATGCTCGCTGAGCCGGCGTGCGTCTTCGGGATTGCCTGTTTCTCGTGAGAGCCGATCTTCGTACCGCAGTACGCCACGGGCCGGATGCCCGAAATGCGCGTAGGAGCAGTTGAGCACCATCGCCCCGTCCTCCGCCATCGCGGAGGCGCATCGTAAACGGCTGTTGGGCTTGGCCCCAAAAGCCCGAAAAGCATCAACCAGACTGAGATTCATTATATCGCTCCGTACGCCAGCCTCACCTTGCGCTTTCCTCCCGAGGAACGCAACGCCCGCGGGCCGGGTGCCGCAGCACGAAAGTCAAGCAATTGCCGGGAAATTGCTGTACTCTGACGCGTAGCTCGTATTTTTCGGCTTGCCTGCCTTGGCCCTTTAACGCCGTTCCGGCGCACTATGCGGCCAAAGTTTAGACACCCTCGCAAAGCACGGCGAACCTGTCCAGCCGGCCAAAGTCCTGCCGGACTCTTACATTTCTTTTCGTGAGTAATTGCATTGACCAAGTTATATGTTGGAAACCTGCCCTTTTCGGCGACCGAAGATGCGGTCCGGGCCCTGTTCTCGAAGCATGGCACCGTTGAGAAGGTCTCCCTGATCACCGACCGTGATACAGGCCGCCCGCGTGGCTTCGGCTTCGTGGAGATGTCGAACGCCGATGCGTCGCGTGCGATGCAGGCGCTGAACGGCACCGACCTCGACGGCCGCTCGCTCAAGATCAATGAGGCGCAGGACAAGCAGCGCTCGGGCGGCGGCGGCGGCGGTCCGCGTCGCTACTGAGCCACTGAGCCTTCGCTTTGGTTGCGTCCGGCGCTGATTGCGCCGGACGCTGTCAACTGGGCGCGGCAGCAAAGCCGGGCCCGGGCGGGACGTCCTGTTACAGCCCCGGAAGCAGTGAGCCTTTGAGCCGCTGACTCTTCCAACACTCACTCTGACGATGCGCTTGCGCGCGGCCGCTCGACTGCCGGCATGGCTTGACTCTGGTCCTCGGTCCAGGGTTTAGGATGGCGGCCGGATCTGGAGAGTGAGCCATGGAATCAATGGGTATCGGTGCGCTCGCAAAGCGCGCCAGCGTCAGAATCGACACCGTGCGGTACTACGAGCGCGCCGGACTCCTCGCGCCACGGTCGCGCCTGCCTTCCGGCTATCGCCGCTATAGCGACCTCGAGCTGGCCCGATTGCGTTTCATACGCCGCGCGCAGGCGTTGGGATTCACGCTCAAGGAGGTGCGCGAGTTGCTATCCCTGTCAGCCCAGCGCGATGTGGGCCGCGTGAAGCGGTCCGCACAGGCGAAGCTGGCTGACGTCGGGCGCCGAATTGCCGAGCTCGAGAAAGTTCGTGCGGCATTGGCGAAGTTGATTGCGGCGTGTCCGGGGCATGGGCGGGCGGCTGATTGCCCCATTTTGCAGGCGCTTGGGGGAGAAGAGGGATGAGTGTGCATCGGTCTCAGTCCTGCTGCGCCGGAGGCGGGCATGGCGCGAAGGCTGCGCCGTCTATCCCTCCTGCCCCACCCGGCACGATCTACACGTGTCCGATGCATCCCCAGATCCGCCAGCTCGGTCCTGGGAGCTGTCCGATCTGCGGCATGGCGCTCGAGCCCTTGTTGCCCTCCGGGACCGAGGATGACCGCGAAGTGCGCGCGGTGCGCCGCAAATTCTGGATCTCCCTGGCGTTGAGTGCGCCTGTCGTGCTCATTGCCATGGGCTCGCACGTATTACCCGTGAATCTGGGAATGAGCGGTATGTGGATCGTGCGGTACATGGAGGTTCTGCTCACGGCGCCAGTTGTGTTGTGGACGGCGGCGGACTACTACCGGCGCGGTTGGCTTGGCGTCGTCAATCGCTCACCCAACATGTACTCGTTGATAGGTCTCGGCGTGGCGGTAGCGTATCTATACAGCCTGGTGGCGACTTTCATGCCCGGCGCGTTCCCCGCGGAAATGCGCGATGGACATGGCATGGTTGGAGTGTATTTCGAAGCCTCGGCATCGATAGTGACGCTGGTGCTCCTCGGTGAATGGCTGGAGCTCGCAGCACGAGGGCGTACGAGTGCGGCTATCCGTCAGCTCCTCGGCCTGGCGCCGAAGACCGCGCGCCAGATCATGCCCGACGGCTCGGAGCAGGATGTACTCATCGAGGCACTCGCCATTGGGGAGCGCGTTCGGGTACGGCCGGGCGAAAAAATCCCGGTCGATGGCCGGATCCTGGAGGGGCGATCCGCAGTGGATGAGTCCATGCTGACCGGAGAGCCGCTTCCGGTTGACAAGACGCCGGGAGACGCGGTTGTTGGGGCAACCATCAACCAAACGGGCGCATTGGTGATCGAGGTCGAGCGCCTGGGTGCGGAAAGTCTGCTGTCGCAAATAGTGGCGCTGGTCGCGAAGGCACAGCGCACGCGTGCCCCGCTGCAGCGGATCGCTGATCGTGTGGCAGCGTGGTTTGTACCGGCGGTCGTTCTGGTGGCCTTCATTACGTTCTGTGTCTGGTGGGCTTTCGGTCCAGAGCCAAAGTTTGCGTACGCCCTGGTAAATGCAGTCGCGGTCCTCGTCATCGCATGTCCCTGTGCGCTGGGGTTGGCAACGCCGCTATCCATCATGGTTGCGAGCGGCCGAGGCGCGCAGCTCGGAGTGTTGTTTCGTGATGCACAGGCGATCGAGGCCCTGCGTGACATCGATACGTTGGTGGTGGATAAGACGGGCACGCTGACCGTAGGTCATCCGTCGCTGGAACAGGTAATCACGGTACCGCCATGGAGTGAGGCGCAGATCCTGTCACTGGCAGCGGGGCTGGAGCGTTCGAGCGAGCATCCATTGGGCCGAGCCGTTGTCACCGGCGCGCTGGCGCGGAATATCGCGCCGCGGGACATCACGAATTTTCAGTCATTGACCGGCCTTGGTGTGAAAGGTACTGATTCGAATCGTGAAATTGTGCTGGGCAACCGGGCGCTGATGGACCAGGTGGGTGCGCAAGTTGGGCCGCTTGAAACCGAGCTCAGCAAGCTACGCCGCACGGGACGCACTGTGATGTACATCGCGGTTGACGGCGCGCTTGCTGGTGCGATTGCGGTTGGAGATCCGATCAAGAAGAGCACTCCCGAAGCGTTACGCGCCTTGAAAGCGGAAGGGCTGTCCATCGTCATGTTGACCGGTGACGCCAGGGCGACCGCGGAGGCTGTCGGGCGATCCCTCGCTATCGATGACATCGTTGCTGAAGTGAAGCCAGACCAGAAGTCTGCTGCGGTCGAACGCTTTCAACGCGAGGGTCGGCGCGTCGCAATGGCGGGGGACGGCATCAACGATGCGCCGGCGCTCGCGCAGGCGGGAGTGGGTATCGCGATGGGCACCGGTACCGATATTGCGATGGAAAGCGCGCAGGTGACCCTCGTGAAGGGTGATCTTGACGGGATCGTGCGCGCGCGGGCGCTGAGCCGCGCGACCGTTCGCAATATTCGCCAGAATCTGGCGTTCGCGTTCGGCTACAACATTCTGGGTATTCCGATCGCGGCGGGGGTGTTGTATCCCTCCTTTGGGTTGCTGCTCAGTCCGATGATCGCTGCCTTGGCGATGAGTCTCTCGTCGATCTGCGTCATCAGCAATGCGTTGCGATTGCGGCGAGCTGGATCTGCGCATCAGCCGTGAGGTAGGGCACGTGGTGGAAATCACGGATGAGCGCGATCCCATCCTCATGCACGGTCAGTTCGATGAAGTTGGTTGCTTGCGTGCTCTGCGCAGAGGGGAGCACAGCAACTCCCTCCCGGCCCTCGAGTCTCGCGGGAACCATGTACCAGCTGCTACGGCCGTCGTAATTGTGGAAGTAAACGCCAACTTCCTTCCGCCCTCTGCGGATCGTTGCATCCACCACTTCCAGTCGGACGTCGTCGATCAACATCGCGCGAACTCCATCCCAGTCCCGGGCGTTGAAGAGTTCCGCGTAGCGACGAACTGCCGGCGAGATATGCAATGGCATGACTTCGTCGGCACTGGCCTGTGCGGACATCGCTTGCAGACGCGCGCGGCCTCTGTGTAAGGCGGCCTTCACGGCCGCCATGCTGATCTGCAGGGAGGCGCAGATCTCTTCGAGTGAGTAATCCAACACATCTTTGAGGATCACACAACTGCGCTGAATCGGTGCAAGGCCGGCAAACCGCGCGATTGCCAGGGTTACCGCCTGCTCGCGTGGCAGCAGCGTGTCTGGATCTGACGTTCGGTCGATGAATTCATCCGTGTCGAGATCCAGTGGCTCGCTCATCCGCCGCTCGTAACGGCGCAGATAATCGAGCGCCCGATTGTGCGCAATTCGAAACAGCCAGGCACCAAGGTGGGTGCCTTGGCGTTCGAATTGATTGCGAGGTAGTCGGCGCCGCGCAGCTCACCGGTGAACAAGTCGTGGTGACGGATTTCGACGTCGAGCCCGAGGTGAAGGATGACGGCTTCGACTTTGCGGCCATTGGGAGAGCGAGGGACGGTGTGCAGAATCATATGAGTACTCAGTGGCTGGGAAGATGCCACTAAAGACGGCTGAGGCCCGTGAAAGGATGCGGGTGATGGGGCGATGAGCACCATTTGCGGAGGAGTTGTCGAATCTCGTCTGCGTGGAGCGTCTTTCAATAATCCCTGGTGGTAATTAAGGAGATACCTGATGTCTGGCAGCAGCACACCCCTCACGCCGGCGGCCGAGCTGGCGGAAAAGAACCGGATTCGCTATCCGAACGAGAGCGCGGAATATCGCCGGGCCCGGCAGGCGCTTCTCGCGCAGGAGATCGAGCTGCGGCGTCACATTGAGCTCGTGGCTGAGCAGCGCCGCTCACTGCCGCCGGGCGGTGAGGTGACGAAGCACTATCGCTTCGAGGGCGAGCGCGGACCGGTCAGTCTCGCGGATCTGTTCGGCCAGAAGCAATCGCTCGTGATCTACAGCTTCATGTTTGGCCCGCAGCGCGAGCGCGCGTGCCCGATGTGCACCTCGCTCCTCGGCGCCTGGAATGGCGAAGCGCGCGACATCGAGCAACGCATTGGATTGGCGGTGGTTGCTCGCTCGCCTATCGAGCGGCTGGTGGCGTTCAAAAAGGAGCGTGGCTGGCGCGATCTGCAACTTTATTCTGATCCGACAGGCGAGTTCAGCCGCGACTACTTTGCGATTGCTCCCGATGGATCTGACCTTCCAGGCTTCAACGTGTTTACACGGCGTGATGGCAAAGTCCGTCACTTCTGGAGCGGTGAAATGGGGTTCGAGCAGGCGGATCCGGGTCAGGATCCTCGCGGTGCGCCTGACCTCATGCCAATCTGGACCATTCTCGACAACGTACCGGAGGGACGCGGGAAAGATTGGTACCCGAAGCTCGATTACGGCGCGTAGGATTCAGCGCGGTCCCGCGGCGAACCGGGGATTCATCCCCCGGTTCCTGCGGGCGAGTTCTTAAAAGGAGTGGCACGCCGTAGGGCGCCGATCACTTCATCCGCAGACATCACGTCCGCGAACAGGGCGCACATGTTGTTGAGGGTGGCGGTATGTTCGGCGTCGCTTAGCGCGGCATTGGCGTCGCTCACGAAGATCACTTTGTAGTTGAGTTGCATGGCATCGCGAGCCGTGGACTCACAGCAGCAGTTGCTCAGCGTTCCAGTCACGATCAGGGTGTCGATATCGCGGGACTGGAGGATCCCGTGCAGATCGCAGGTTCCTGGAATGAACGCGGCGAATCGGCCCTTGTTGACCCTCATCTCGTCAGGGCTGGCATCGAGCTTCGGCCAGAGCTCCCAGTAGTGGGCCCCCGCAGCAAACGCCGCCTGATGTGCCCGGCGGCTCTCCGGCGAAAACCGGGCGTAGAAGCTCGACCAGTCATCAAGGGAGTTTTCTGGTGTAGTGAAGCGCACGAAGATGTTGGTACCGCCTGCCGCGCGCATGGCGCGGGAAATGGCGTTGACGTTTGGGACGATCTCGCGCGCGGTGGGAACCTCAACCGGCGCGCCGGGCTCCATGAACCCATTTTGCAGATCGATCACCACATGAGCCGTGCGCGCGGGATCGATATCCTCGAAGAGGTGCAATCGGCCACCCCGTTCTCGGGCCAGACGCTGGACCAATTCCTGGCTGAGCTCGATTCTGTGCATGGACAGGGCTCCAAGGTCGCTCCCGCGGGTGCACGAGTTTATCAAAAGCTGGTGACTGCGATCGTACCGTCGCCGCTCACGCGCACGGCCGGTGTAAATGCCTGGGCTGCGGGGACCGTGTTGGCGTTCCGTCCGGCGCGGTGCTACCGTCCGCAAGTCGTGGAATGTACCTGCCATGCAAGCCCCTGTGATCAGTCGTGAGCGAGTAGCCGCGACGTATGAGCTGATACGCCCGTATGTCCGCCGCACACCGATCATCGAAGTCGATCTGGCCGATTTCGGCCTTGGGCCGCACCCCCTCATTTGCAAGCTCGAGCTGCTGCAACACGCGGGATCCTTCAAGCCGCGTGGCGCCTTTGCCAACCTGCTGACGCGGGAGGTTCCCGAAGCGGGTGTCGTTGCGGCCTCTGGAGGCAATCACGGTCTTGCAGTCGCATTCGCCGCAAACCGGCTGCAGATTCCCTCTACCATCTTCGTTCCCGAGGTGGCCGCGGCCACGAAGCAGGAGCGGATTCGAAGTCTGGGCGCGCGACTGATGGTAGTGGGTCAGCTGTACGCCGACGCTCTGGCGGCCAGCCGGCAATTTGCCAGCGAATCCGGCGCAATGCAGATCCACGCCTTCGATCAACCCGAGACTCTCCTTGGTCAGGGATCCGTTGGTCTCGAAGCCGAACAGCAGTGCCCCGAGTTGGACACGCTTCTCGTTAGCGTTGGCGGGGGTGGATTGATTGGGGGCATTGCTGCCTGGTTTGAGGGCAGGGTAAAGCTCATTGCAGTCGAGCCCCGCGCCGCGCCGACATTGTATCGCGCGTTGGAAGCGGGCCATCCGGTGGATGCGGAGGCTGGCGGGATTGCTGCAGATTCACTCGCGCCCCGCAAGGTGGGAGAGTTGATGTATCCGCTGGCTGAGCGCTTCGTACATCGCGCGGTGTTGGTTGAGGATGAGGATATCAAGGCGGCGCAGAAGGCGCTGTGGCGCGTGCTGCGAGTCGCCTCCGAGGCGGGCGGCGCGGCGGCAATGGCGGCGCTGTTGAGTGGAGCCTATCGGCCTCAGCTCAATGAGCGCGTGGGAGTCCTTCTATGCGGCGCCAATACCGATTCGGTCAGTCTTTGAGCGCCAACTAGAACTTGCGCCGTTGCGGCGCGGCCCTGGGAGGCTGCCGCGAGGCCGGCCTCTCTTTGACGACTTGCAGGTGTCGTACTCCGGTCGATGTCCACTCATCGTCGCTGTCCATTGCAAACTCACTCGTTCTGAGAGTCTCCAATGTTTCTTCCAGCGAGACTCCCGTGCGGTGTGGGCGTGTCGGGGCATTGGAGCCGCTCTTAAGATTGGGCACGGCAGCCGCAGGACGCGCCTGCGCGGCAGGAGCAGGCGCCGGCTGACGCACCTGCGCAGAAATCACCGCGCCCGTGGATCTCAGGCCGGTCTCGAGTGCGGTCGTGTGCTCCTGCGGGCCGACGGGTACGACTGCAACCGATGGGAAATCCGAGAACAGAAACTGTGCCACCTGTTTGGCCGAAATTGCATCGCTGAAGAAGCCCAGACGCAAGCAGAACCAGTCGCACCCCTCCAGGCGGGCCTGCGTCGTATACAGCGTGTAGGAGCTGAAGATCGGGTGCCGTGGCGCGTTACCCAACTCGATCGGCTGCGTGGACCACTGCAACTGCACCGCGAAAGAGATCGGGACATCGTTTACAACGGCATCCTTGAGAGCACGGCGGGTGACCGTGTCGTCCGGCCGAAGCAGTGAGATGCTGTGAGCGTCAGGGGTTGCATCCGCACTCGGCGCTGTATTCGTGGCCCGGCGCTCCTCGAGGATCGACAGCACCTGCGTGTCGCTGATTGCGCCGCTCTGCGAGACGGGCCCTTCACTCACAAACGCATCCGGATAGATGCCACGCAGAATTGTCAGCCACTTCGCCGCCTCGGCTGATGTCGTGAAGTGGCCCATGTACAGCGTATAGCGCTTGCGGCCACCTTCCATGGTCTGACCCAGGAAGAATCTGAAGCGTGTCAGTTGTGGTGATCGCGGCTGTGGGATCGTGACTGGCGTCGCGACCGAGCACAACGTGATGACGAACTTCCCCTCCGCCGCGCCAGGCGTGGATTCAAATCGCATCTGAGCTTCCCCGGAAATTCCCAGTGTGCCGACCGTGTGCTCTCCCTGACTCACGGTATGCCCTGCCACCTGTGAGAACAAATGTCTCACATCCAGCAGTGTTTCACCGACCAAAGGCTCGCAATGTGACGCAGCACGCAAAATAACTTTGCCCCGCAAAAGCCGCCGGACGTGTTAAGGCAAATTGACACGCCGGCCCTCACTGAGGGAGCGTGCGACGACGCCCAGCAGCGCTGTGGTATCCACCGGTTTGACGAAGTGCAAATCAACACCCGCCTCCTGCGCGCACCGCCGATCCATCTTTTGACCCCAACCTGTCATTGCGGCAATGACGACATCACCGCCCCAGGGACGCGCGCGAATCTGCCGGCTCGCCTCCAGGCCATCAATGCCCGGCATCTCCAGGTCCATGAGAACAACTTCGGGCCGGAATGACTCGGCCTGCCTGAGAGCGTCGCTGCCGTTGGCCGCGGTCCGTACTTCATGACCTTCGAGCTCCAGCAACACGCCCAGGAAGGCCGCCGCATCGTGGTTCTCGTCCACAACCAGAATTCGCCGTACTTTTGCATCTTTCATGGTCGTCGCCGGCACCGCCGCAGTTGCGCCGGCTGTCTTGGACGCTGATGTGACAATTGCCGGCAGACGCACCGTGAATGCTCTAGCGGTGAGGCGACTGTACGCGCTCACGCCGAACACATCCTTCAGATAGTCCGGTGTAATGCCGACGTCAGTATCGGAGATCCCGCCGCCCTCATCCCGCAAGTTATCGACTAGCCTGACCAGTTGGCGCATCTGTCGCTCCCCATGTTCGCGACCATATATGAGACTGTGCGTCTCACAAAAGGCAAGATGTCGGTTTTCGGCGTCACGGCAAACTGCCTGCGCGCCGGATCGCGCCTCGTGGGACTGATCTGAGGCGCAAGGCACGATGTGTCATAACACGTGTCGCGCTTCACAAACACTTGTGAGGAATTGCAAAGGCCAACCTTGCGCCGCAGCACGGGACGTGTGCTAATTTGTCTCACATATGGCATCCGCGTCGACAGGTCACGTCTTAGCAGCGACACGCCAGTGGCTCAAGCCGCTGGTGCACGTGTTGATTCGCTGTGGAATTACCTGGCGTGAATTCGCGGAAGTCGCCAAGACGGCGTATGTCGAAGTTGCAACTCGCGAGTTCGGCAAGCGGCGCAGGCCAACAAATGTGTCACGCACGGCGGTATTGACCGGTCTGGCACGTCGCGAAGTGCGTATTCAGCGCGAACGGCTCGAGTCCGGACCGGAAGCACTGACTGGATATGTCACTAAGGCCTCGCTCGTTCTGTCGGCCTGGCATCTCGAGCCGGAATTTCTCGACTCGCAAGGAAACCCCGCGTTGCTGGCGCTCGAGGGTGATGGAGCCACTTTCGCAGCTTTGCTGCGGCGCTGCGGTGCAGGCGATATACGGCCCTCGACTCTATTGAAGGAATTACGGAGCGCAGGAGCTATTCGCGTGATGGACGACGGCCGCCTCCAGCCCTTGCAACGTATGTACGTGCCGCAAAAGATGGACGCGGAGCTCATTCGCCTGTGGGGCACGGTGCTCGCCGATGTCGCGACGACCTACGTACATAACTTGACGCGAGAGTCGAGGACACCGGCGCGGTTCGAACGAGCCGCGTTGAATGATCGCGTATTGGCGAGCGCGCTCCCCGAATTCCGCGAGTTTCTCAACAAGGAAGGCCAGGCATTTCTCGAGCGCGTCGATGCCTGGCTATTGGCGCACGAAGCAACGGGAAGTACAGGGAGCTCGAAGAAGGCGACCATTCGCCTTGGTGCCGGCGTGTATCACCTTCAGGACTGATTGTCCGGAAATCGAAATAGACTGTATGCCTGGAGCAATGACAGTGAAATGCACACGTACGGTGATCGCCGCAGTCGCAGCGATGCTGCTGGCCGCTTCATGCGACGGAATCGATGTCGCAGGTATCCAGGGCTCCGGCAGCCCCACCCCTGCAGCCGCGGTCGGGCCCATTACGGGTTTCGGCAGCGTCTTCGTGAACGCGGTGGAATACACCACCTCCAATGCCCAAATTCTGATTGACCACCAGGCAGGTACGGAGGCGCAACTGCGTGCAGGTCAAGTTGTGACGGTCAAGGGGACTGTGGGTGCTGATGGGCTCACCGGGACGGCGACCGAAGTATCCTTTGATGGGGACGTCCGGGGTCCGGTGTCCCAGATTGATCTTGCAGGCAACACGCTGGTCGTGCTCGGGCAAACGGTGCGGGTAACGGGTTCCACGTTGTTCGATGAGACTATTCAGCCCGCGGAGCTCTCGAGTCTGCAGACTGGCGCCTTCATCGAAGTGAGCGGCTTTGCAGATGCGGCTGGAGAGCTCGTAGCGTCGCGTGTAGATCCCAAGGCTGTGGGCAGTAACCTTCAGGTCAAGGGAGCCGTCGGATCGCTGAACACGACGGCCCACACATTCCGTATCAATGCGCTGACCGTTGACTACAGCAATTCGGCGGTGACCCCTGCGCTCGCCAACGGCACAGCCGTCGAGGTGCAGGGAACTGCTCTGGCGGCCAGCGGGGCCTTGGTCGCCACGCATGTCGAGCTCTTGCAGGGCGTTGACACCAAGATGAATCAACGCCTGGATGTTGACGGCCTCATTACCAACTTCAACTCGAACGCGAACTTTGCGGTGCAGGGCCAAAGTGTCATCACGGACGCAAACACGCAATTCGTGCTCCATGGTGTGATTCTGGGCATCGACGTTGAAGTCGGTGTGCAGGGCACCGTCGATGCGACGGGTAGGTTGGTTGCAAAAAAGGTCGAGGCGAAGCCGAAGAGCCTGGGCCTGGTTCGCGGACTGGTCGATTCCGTGACCGCCGCCAGCAACAGCCTGAGTGTGCTGGGTGTCACTATCACCACGAGTGCCTCCACTGAGCTCAATGACAAGTCGAGTCAGCACGTGAAGCTGTTTCGGCTAACCGATCTGCGTATCGGGGACTATGTGGAAATCCATGGAACCGAAGGCCAGGCCGGCATGCTCAGCGCAGCCACGCTCGAACGCGACAACAACGAGAACCGCTCCTATCTGCAGGGGGCGGCGGTCAACGTCGCCGCGCCCAGTCTCACTGTGTTGGGCGTCACCGTGACGACCAACGCGCAAACTCATTTCCAAGGCCCGGGAGGGATCGCCTCAGAAGCTGCGAATTTTTTCAGCCAGGCGGCAAACCATGTCGTCAAGGTGCGTGGGTCGTTCTCGGGGGGTGTGCTCACCGCGGACGAGGCCCAAATTGAATAATGAACGGTGGGCTGATGCCTGAAGGGTGGACGGGCTGAGGTATTAAGAAGTGTGAAGTGGCTGCTGCGGTGCACTTGGGTGGTGCCGGGCGCTCGCCGGTAAGGCAGATCAGGGGCCTGCGGCGCGATATGTAAAGCGCGGCAAGGGCCTGCAACGGGCTTGGGCGTGGGCGTCGCCTGGAAAACTGTTAGGTAATGACATCCCTGTTGCCCTGACACAGCGGGGATGTTTCCCGTTGGTATTGGGATAGTGGCCAGATAGGTCCAAAATCCCACTCCACACAGCAGCGGAGGACTACCCATGAGAATCCATACCGTGGCGACCACCTTGATGCTGATGGCTTCCGCGGTTCTCGCCAGCTGCGCTAGCCCGGAAGAGGGCGCGCTCCCGTCGGCAGTGACGACGGCCGTGTCACGCGACTTCAACTTGGGCGATGCCTCCGGCACCGTAGCGCATTATACGGACGACGCTCAGATACTTCCGCCGCGGCATCCAGCCATTGAGGGCAAACCGGCTATTGCCGCTTTCTTCCAGGCCAACATCGACAAGTACATCAGCTTCGGCAACGATTCCACCTGGAGTGTGGTGAAGGGCAACATGGCTATCGAGCAGGGGACGTACAACGTCAGGAATGTTCGAGTAGGCGAAGACGTCGAAAGCGGTAAATACATCCGTGTCTGGAAGAAGGTCAATGGAGGCTGGAAACTCTATCGGGACATGTTCAGTCCGGATAGCGGGCAGTCGGAAGTGGTGTCCGTCTCACCCGAGGAGGCAGCACCCAGCGCAAATACCAAAACGCAGTAGCCTCGCGGCCGTTACGGCTCAAGGCGCGGCCGCGATTACAGATGGAGTGAAGCCATGACCAAGAACAAGCAGACGCTCATAGCCTGGCTGCGCGACGCGCATGCGATGGAGCGCGCCAGTGTGGATACTTTGGATCGGCTTGCGGATCGGCTGTCCCGTTACCCCGAGCTCGCAGCGCGCTTTCGCGAGCATTGGCAAACGTCACGCGCTCAGGTCGAGCGCATTGAAAAGTGCCTGAAGAGTCTCGGGTCCGACACTTCGACGTTCAAAGACCTGGCAAGCCGCTTCTTCGGAATCGCTCAGGCTTATGCCGTCGCTGTTGCCCCGGACGAGGCCGTGAAGGACTGCTTGGCCGCATACACCTATCGCCACTTCGAAATAGCCGCGTATACCTCGCTGGGCGCTGCAGCGCTGATGCTCGAGGAGCCCGATGTCGCCCGGATGTGCAACGACCATGTGGAACAGGAGCGAGCGATGGCAAGCTGGCTCGAGCAGCAGATTCCAGAAGTGACGTTGGAGTTTCTGCGGCCTTAGCCCGCGGGCTTGACCAGTGGCCGCGCCGCGGTCTGGGCATTCAGCGGCGCGGATCCGGCCTGGAAACCGTTCTTCTGCAAAATGTAAGCGGTGATCAGCCACATCTTGTCTGCGGGGACGGAACCCGGATTGGTCGGGGGCATCTTGGACTGTTCGTAGTTGAACAGCTCGCTCAGAGGCTTCTGCGTCCACTTGTTGAGAAAGGCATCGCCGAGCAGAGTCGGGCCCATTGCTCCGTTCAGCTGCGGTCCGTGGCATTGGGCACAGTAACTGTTATATGCGGGATGACCGCGTGTTGCCTGGTCGGCCGTGTACCATCCCTTGTCATCGGCCGCGCGAACACCGAGGGTCACGGCAACGCCGAGGGCGCCTAGAAGTCCAGCGAGGACTGCAGGTGAGCTGTGCGGGCTATGTCGTAGCCTGATCATGATCGTCACCCCTTAGGAGTGATAACCCGCGAGTTGGTGTAAAGCTCCCTCGCCAGCGGTGCCTACACCAGGCCGTTCACGATGGCATGCAGTACCGCCTTGGTACGGTCGGTCACGCCGAGCTTCGAGAAGATGTTGGAGATATGATTTTTGACCGTTCCCTCGCTGAGTAGCAGCGCATCTGCGATTTCCCGGTTGTTGATACCACTGGCCATCAGCCGCAGCACTTCCCGTTCCCGGTCGGTCAGCGGCTCTTGCGTGTCAAAGGTGTTGTCTCGCCAGGACCCCTTGACACTGGTGCGCGCAGTTGCGGAGACGGGCGGTGAGTACAAATAGGTCCCACCGGCGGCAACAATGCGAATTGCTTCAACTAATGTTTCGGGCGATACGCCCTTGAGCAGGTAGCCGCGCGCGCCGGCTCGGACGCCACACACCAGGGCGCTGTCGTCTTCGAAGGTCGTCAGAAGCAGAGTCGGTGGGAGGCTGTTCCGTTTTGCGAGAATCTCCAGTACGTCCACGCCGTTCAGTTTGGGCATGCGAACGTCAAGCAGGAGCACATCGGGGTTGGAGGCCAGGACCGCGGCGACGGCCGCCTCGCCGTCCTGCGCCTCCGCAACAACCTCGATTCCTTCGAACAAGCCGAGCAGGGCACGAAGGCCCCCGCGCACCAACGCCTGATCGTCAACCAGGCAGATCCGGATCAATGAGCAACCCCCACGCGGGGAATGATGCCCCGAATGCTGAATCCTTCACCCTCCTCGCTGGCGATCGAGAGACTGCCGCCAAACATCTCAAACCGTTCACGCATGCCGGAAAGCCCGTTACCGACGGTAAACTGCCCGCCGCGGCCGTCGTCGCGTGCCATCACAACTACGCCGCCGCCGCGTTCCTGGACCTCTATCACGAGTTGCCGTGCCCCCGAGTGACGCAGAGTGTTCGTGATTGCCTCCTGCGCGCAGCGCAGAATGGTATCGGCGCGGGCCGGGTCGAGAACGGCAAGATCGTCTGGTAAAAGGACACGAACCTCCAGTCCCTTCACACTGTTAGCCAGCGACTGCAGGGCGGCTCGCAGATCGATAGGCGGAACACGGAACCGGCCCACCACGGTACGGACCTGCTCGAGCAGCTCGCTGGAAACCGTCCTCGCGCAGGACAGATGCTCGGCGGCAGACCCCGTAGTGAGCCTGCTCGCCACATCCAGATGAATCGTCAGAGACGTAAGGCTGTGTCCCATGACGTCATGCAGATCCCGAGCTATGCGCAATCGCTCACCCATTCGCGCGCTTTCGCCCAAGAGGACCTGTGCCGACTTCAACTCCGCGTTGGCGCGCGCCAGCCTGTCACGAGCCGCGATCTCGCTGCGTAGCAGCTGGGCCGCGCAGACGGCGAACAGTTGAAATCCACCACAGCTGACGGCCACCAGGGCTCGGGCGCCAACGCTGGCCCAGGCTGGCGGCAGGACACCCGACAGAGCGTTCGCCTCGGCGGTGCACTCGATGGCGGCCAGTGCGATCACCTGGGCGAGAGTTGCCGATAGGGCGATGCGAAACTCTGTCAGCAGTGCGAACTGCCAGCTCACTACGACCAACAGGCATGTGACGATGTAGCTCGGGTAGATCCACACGAGCGCCAGTGCGGCGAGAGATTGCGCCGTCAACAGGCAGAGCCGCCAGGGAGTTAACGTCGTGGATCCATCCTGCGGTAATAGCGCATAGGCGATGGCGAAAATCCCATATGCGGCACCCCATTTGATGGCCGGGTGTGTCACCGCCGCGAACTGGTTCGGCTCGAAGAGTGAGGCATAAAGCAAGCGGGCGCCGGCGGCGGCCACCATGGTCACGCAGGCGAACTGCAGTAGCCGATTTCGCAGGGCAATCTGATTCATTGCGGGCCATCCATGCAACGCATGCGTTGCACCCCTAAAGGAAGATTCGCGTCACGCGCCAAGCGTAGTCCAGATCGAAGGGTGTTGTCCCATGACTGCAGTCATGGTCCTTGGCCATGACCCGGGTCACTTTCGGCGGCTCGGCCGAACGAACAAATTACGCCCACAAATTCTACCTACCGAGGACATTGCCATGCGAAACCACATACCCCTGGCTGCGGTCTTACTAACGCTGAGCGCTTGCACCGCCTCCACCGCCTCTGAAGAGGCGAAGCCCCCTGTTCCCACGGGGCAGGTTGTGGGCAGCTCGATGCCCATGGACTCGATGCCCATGGAGATGGACGGTAACGCGGTCAAGAAAGCGCAGACGCCCCCGACGACAGATCAGATTGCGTTTGAGAATCTGAAAAAGCTGGTGGGCAGATGGGAGGCGCCGCTAGGTAAAAACAAGACCATAGTGGATACCTTTCAGCCGTTCGCATTTGGCTCCGCCATTCTGGCAGAGGAGTGGATCGCAGAGGAGCAGATCACGTCCACCGTGTTCTACATGGTTGGACCGCAATTGCGCGCCGACCACTATTGCGACTATCTGAATCAACCGCGTTACGTCGCCAGGACGTCAGCGGATCCCTCGGTCATCGATTTTGAGTTTCGCGAAGCGACCAATCTCGAAACGCATGCCACGCATTTTCACTCGACCACCTGGCGTTTCATCGATACGCAGCACCTCACTCAGGAGTGGCGCATCGAAGGCAGCCCGAAAGGAAACAGTACGGTGCACCTGGATTTCGTTCGGAAGAGCTGACCAGAACGTCAGCCTGCGCGCGTCAGGGCGGCCGACAGTTCGCGAATCAGCCGCGCTCCATCACCGCGCCACGCGCTGCCGTGCATACAGGCAAGCGTTGTTGGGTTCTCACGGGCAAGTCGTTCCAGAATGGCCGGGGTCTGGGGCGTGTGGGCGAAGTAATCCAAGGGCGCTCGAAAAGCTTCGCTCGGTCCCAGGATATCCGACTCGGTCAGCGCCACATCTGCGGGACCTCCCTGTGTGAAGAGGTCACCGCAGAAGAAAGTGCGCGTGCTGACATCCAGCATCAGCCCGCATTCCCAGGCGTGTGGCATGTGGGGCGTGTCGAACCAGCGCACCCGGTGTCGGCCCAGCGCAAGCTCTTCCCCATCCGCAAGGGCGCGAGGTGCTCGATCGGCGAAATCCCCAATCGATACCATGGCCGCTAGCTGACTGCAGACCGGCACGGACTGCGGCGCAGCCGCAAGGAACGAATTGAGCGAGCCGCACTCGTCTGCCTCGAAATGCGACAGGCCGATAAACCTCAGCCGCTCGATCGGCAACACGCTGCAGATCGCCTCGCGTACCAGAGGGAACAGCTGCCGCGGACCCGTATGAAAGACCATGGAGTCGTCGTCCACGATCAGGTACTGGTTGAAGTTGAACTGCCCGACACCGCCAGGCAGGGCTACCGGCGTGTTGATGCGGTAGATACCGTCCGCCACTTCATGAACGTTCGTGCCGGATTGCGTATTGGTGATCATAGGGTGGCCACCAGCGAGGGCCACTATTCTGCCCCTGCGACGTGGCTGGCGCCAGTCGGGGCGGCGACCGAGCGGCACCGACTCACTCATCCGTGCCGTTCGCTGTTACTGTGGCTCAGTCGTGGTGTAAAAGGTCATCACAGTCGCGCTCGCCTGCCTCACGACAGTGGCGGCGTCTGGGAACGCCGCCCACCGTAAAAATCAAGCTTCCGCTGGAGGGAGCTGCTGGTAACAGAACCGAACCGAACGGAACGGATGGAATGGAGCCCGTTGATATGACACGCATTACTCTCAGGCGCTTTGGTCTGGTAGGTTTAGTGTTGCTACAGGGATGCCCGCTATTAACTCTAGGGGACGCGCCGCAAAAAGCAGACGCTGCCGAAAAGCGCGATCTCGCGGTCGCGCAGGCGCGGGAGACTCTGCGGACTGCGGGAGTAGACCCGTCCCCGCTGACGGTCGCGAGCGTGCAACCGGTGACGTGGCGCGACTCTAGCCTGGGTTGTCGTCAACCGGGGATACAGTACCTGCAGGTGTTAACTCCGGGTTATAAGATCGAGCTGCACGGTGCGCAAGGAAATTACGTCGTGCATGTCGCAGGCAACCAGGCCATTGTTTGTACCGGCAAGAGTGGGGCTGGCAGCAGACTCACGCGGCCGCTGGTGCCCATGCGAGGAATGGAATTGATGACACAACGGGCGCGGCAGATGCTCGCGGCTGCCGTGCATGCTCCGGAAGAGCAGATCAACGTCGCAGGCTTCGAACCGCAGGTCTGGCCCGATACGGGGCTGGGATGTCCTGCGCCGAACCAGTCAGTTGCGGGCCGGGTATCCGGATTCAAGATCAGGCTCGAGCACGGCGGACGCGAGTACACGTTCAACACGGATCTGCATCGTGTGATTGCCTGTCCTGCGATCGAGGCCGAATAAGAAGTAGTTGTCTGCTGAAAGCACGAAGGGCCACGTTGCCGTGGCCCTTCGCGTACTCCTGTAGTCGGCCTTGGTTTTGGCTGCCGAGCGGCGTACCGCCGGTCAGTGCTTCTTGCCGACCGCTACGAGATCGACCTGACTGCGCGGTGAATTGCCCGGGTAGAACCACAATGCCGTGCCGGCGCCAGAGAATCCGACCTCGGCGAACTCACCGGGATTCAGGGTGAAGTCATTGAGATCGGGAACCACTTCCTTCGACATGTCAACCTTGCCATGGATGGTATCAGTCGAGCCGTCCGAATTGACCAGAGTCAGGTGGTAACTGAACTTTGGCGGCACCAGGCCTGCGGCACCGGTGTTCGCAGCCGTCGTGAAGGTCAGCGTGGCGACGCGGTCATTGAAATCCCAGATTCCCGGCCAATCGAGGAAGCCGTCGCCGGTTTTCAGGTCGAACTGGGCCGTCACGAAAGTTCCAACAGACTGAGTTGAATCGAAGGTCGATATATCGGCTCCGTCGAGCTCGACGTCGTCGACGCCGTCATTGTTGGTATCCAGCAGTAGCGTGAACTTCAGGGCGGAAAGGTGCTGAAAAATGTGATTCAGCGCGATCCCGAACTGGAAGGTGTCGTTCTCCTGGACAGTGCTATGCCGTACGCCCAGCTGCGCGATGGTGTTGCTGGGAGTCGGCGTTGATGTGTCCTTCTCGTCGAAATCGGCCTCATCATCGGAATGCTTCCCGGTTCCTACGAGGGTGAAGCCTTCGGCGAGACCGACAGAGGGGCCCGCATTGACCAACGCAAGCGTGTTGCGCGAGGTGCGGCGAGAGATCATCAGGGAAGCGGCGTCAACCGATGCGAGATAACCGACACGCAGGGTATCCTTCCCATCGCTCAACACGCACCAGCCGTCGACTTCTGTCTCGCTCATCAGCCAGTCGTCAGATACGCCCTTCTTCAGAGCCGTACGCGGATCGAATGCGAGATTGATCTCGAATTCGTTGGAACGGTTGGCGCGGACCGTTACGGACGACGGGCAACTTACCTTGACACCCGGATAAGTCTTGTGCGGCACGCTCTTCACTGTGAAGTACCGCGAGTGTCCCCCAAAGTCCGTCAGCTTGACCGAACGCGAGCGAACGATGGGCACAACGGGATTGAGGCGGCCGAACGATACGCCGCCAGGGCTTGCGTAGCTCGTCAGAGCCGCGGCCCGGTCAACCCGTACAACACCCACACCCTGGCGGGCCAGGTCCGTATCTCCCGATGGGTTCGCGTTCACTGTCGAATTCAGCAGCAACGCCTTGATGGCGCCGGGACCGAATTTCGGATGTAGTTGGCGCAGCAGCGCAGCGGAGCCGGTCACGTGTGGCGCGGCCATTGACGTTCCCTGCAACGATGCGCCCTCGGTGCCGGTACCTACCGCCGTAGAGACAATGCTGAATCCCGGAGCGGAAATCTCGGGCTTGAAGTGAGTGCCTCCCGGTCCCGGTCCGCGTGATGAGAACGATGCGATCTGGTCATCCTTGGTCGCATCCGGACCTACATCGAGCGTCACCTTCACCGGACTGGCGGCGGTGGCCGTGGCTACCGCGGCAATCGGAAAGCCGTCAGTTGAGCTGATCATCACCCCCGGAATCGCAATTGTGGGCGTGCTCGTGCCCATGACGATCGGGTCGACGCGGGTCGGATCGGCTCCGTCGTTGTACACGACAAGCGCGCGCGCCCCCGCCGCTTGGGCATTCACGTATTTTACATCGAAGGTGCAGGTTCCGCGCCTGACGAAAGCAATGCCACCGGCTATGTCACTGGCATTAGTGAAGGCTGTGCAGCCATTCGCCGGAACACTGTTGATCAACGTACCTGACACCGGCCCGATATCTTTGAGCTGAACCGGACCAGCTCCTTCCAGATTATTCTTGAACCCGTGGACGCTGTCCGGTGCTGTTACATTCACGCGCGAATAGACGCGCCCTCCAGGAATGCTGGCCGCCACGGAAATCGCGCTTGGAGCATCCGCGGGGGCGCCGGTCACGTACGGTACGGCTCCAGCGTTGCCCGACGAGGCGACGACCACGATGCCCAGATCGGAGGCATGCTGAGAGGCGATTGCGGATGGATCATTGGGCTCGGCAAAGTCTGAGCCAAGGCTCATGTTGATCACGTCGAGGTGATCGCTCATGTCGCCATCGCCGTTCGGATCCAGAGCCCATTCGATGCCTTGGGAGGTCAGATTCGTCGAGCCGCCCAGGTCGCCGAACACCTTGATTGCGTACAAGTCGGCGGCGGGCGCTACACCCGTGCCGATTTTCCCGGGAACACCGAATCCCGCAGCGGTGCCCGCAACATGGCTTCCGTGTCCCACTACGTCGAGGGGATTTGCATCCGGCGTGGGCACACTGGTCGGGTCCCGTGCGTCGTAAGTGTGTCCAGCGAAGTCGATACCGCCCTTTACCTTGGCGGTGGGGAATGTGCCTGGGGTAACCACATCCGGATTCTGTTTGGTGTAATCCGCCGGATCCCCGGATCCGCCGAAGTTCGCGTGTGTGTAGTCGATGCCCGTATCGATGATTCCGATCTTGATGTGCTCACCCTTGGCATGAAGGGCGTTCCACACAGCCGGAGCACCGATCCAGGGCACGCTGGTTACATTGGTGAGGTGCTGCAGCTGGACACGGCCGACAGTTCGCACACCCGGGAGGCTCTTCAGGGTCTCGAGTTGATCGGCATTGATTCGCAATCGAAGACCATTCGCACCGACCCGCAACGCGCCGAGCTCCGTGGCGCCGATCGATGCGAGGTACTGGCGAAAGACCCGCTGCTGGGCGTCAACCTGTGCTGCCTGATTGCGCTGGACCTCAGGGCTGGCCAACGCCCCGGTGGCCTGCATGGTGTTGACGTTCAGCTCGGCGACCGACGGCGTGTCGAGTTGTACGAACACTTCGATCCGCGCCGCATCCCCGTGCAGGGAAATCCGGTTCAGAGGCGAAATCTTCGGCGCCGCGGCCGATGCGGACACCACCACGGCAGCAGCGAGGATGCCCGCTGTAAATGCCGAAGTTTTATGACAAATGGATTTCAATTTCATCGCAGGCCCTTCCCTAAGTTCAAACCAGCCCGATGCCAGTGCCGCAGACGGCAGGCAAGCGCAGCTTCGTCGGAAAGGGTCCGAGCGCTACCGGATGAGGCGAGCGCCTCCATGCCGACGACTCCATTCCGACTTGGCAGTGCTCTCCCCAAAATGCCGGTTGCGGCTTCTCGTTATGCTGTGCGGGAGGCTACTTCAGGGACGGACTGATTACAATCAAATACAATTCGCGCAATCAACATTGCCGCGGGTTTTTCCAACCTCCGCCCCCCCGGTTTGCGCGCAGGAACGGCCGGCTATGGATGCAATCCCAGTCCCAATAGCAAGCCGATCACCCCACCACTCCAGTCAACTACGCCGGGTATCCTGGTCACCGCAATGGCGCCGGACAGCGCCAGAAACGGCGCGGCTATGAAAACGAACAGTGTCATGGAGAGCTTGACTTTTCGCGGACGATTACACAGCACGTTGCTGAGAAGCCCATCGCCTTCGAATGCCGTGGCCATGTAGCCGGCGACGCTGCCGGCCGTGATCATCAGGCCCACATTGAGAAGCAGGAGCATGCCTGATTCGATGGGAAACAGGTAGACGATTCCTACACTCGCCAGCGCGCACAGGACCGCACCAGCAACGAGCCAGCGATGCACACCAATCTCGGTGGCAAAGAGCAGGAAGACGGCAGCACGGTGCTCGCTGTCGTCAGATCCTTTGTATAGCCATGCGCTCAGCAGCCGATGCCAATAGATAGTCTGATTTGGCTCGAGGAGCGCCGCACTGGTGGCAGCCAGGTGAGATGCATGAGCTGTGACAGGCGTCGTTGGAAATGTCCCGGGCGTTAGTGCATCCGGAGCCCAGAATCCAGGGACCTCGCTCGAGGGATCCGCCACCTGCACATTCCTCGATGTGAGATAAGCGTTGCGCATATGCCCTGACAGACCGATGATCCGGCGTCCGGCCCGTAGCGCGGCCAATGTCAACATGGCCGCCGTAATCGTGGTTGCCATCAGTGCCACGAGGGCCACGCACGATGCGAATGAGCCGAATACGGTCAACCTCACTCCACTGGAAATTCCCAGCAGGTCTGGAAGTGTCAGTGCGGCGATCAATACGACCGCTGCAACTTGTATTGAGAGGGGGCCTAGCAACTCGCTCTTGAGCTCACTACGTACGGAAGGGGTGATCAGCTGCGAGGCGCGGCGCGTGGCTTTCATGAGGCTCAGATTCCTGTGCACGATGGCCGCGCCCATCTCCAGGGTGAGAGATGTGTAGAGCAGGGCGGAAGAACCGATTGCGATCACGAGGAAGAATGCGAGACCTGCATCGGGGTCGAGCGCCAGATTGATGAGCGCGCTCTGATCGATGAACCCGGCGGAGTCGGCATTCGCGATGAGGTGTTCCCAGTACCATGGCGCGGCTGCCAGGAGGGCTGCGCAAATCGCCAGAGCGGCTGGAGCGAAGGCCTGCTGTGAGTCGAACCGCAGCGCGCCGGCGCGTGTCTGGCGTAGTAACCGCCTGCATGCGAGCAAGCGCCAGGCGCTGATGACGACCGCGGCCACCAGCCAGAAGAACAATGGATTATCGTAATCCGCGCTTCGGTATTCGAAGGTGAAGCAGAGTGATAGCACCGCAAAGCAGGCACAAGCGATAGCTGCCGTCTCGACTGTGCCCACGGCTCCCGCCTGACGCCAGAGTGGGTGTCTGAAGACCTGCGCTCGAGGTCGCGAGGGCAGCAGCGCGGCTATCCAGATCCAGGCCACGGCAATGCAGAACAGGGGTGCCAGAGTCTCTGCCAGCTCCAGCGTCAGGCGCACGGGCTGCGGCCATGTTTGGACACTCAACGGGTATGCAGTGCTGATCGGTTTGAGTCCCTCCAGCGTGACGACTTGCACCGTCGCGTGTCTGACATGTTCGGGGCCGGCGCCGACAAAACAGGGAGGGGCAGTGGCCGCAGAGCCGGGTTCATACAACCGTTGAACCGAGTCAGCCAGGATGGCTTGGGAATCACTCGACCAGGATGAGAAGGGGCGTTTTGGGACATACGGGCTCGGGCTCCGAGTGGCTCTCGGGTCCAGGGTGGGACAGCCGTAGATGTCACCGTCATCCGGCCAAGACTGCACTCTCGAGGCCTCGCCCGTATCGCGCTCCAGCCGCCCAGTGACCAGCAGTTTGGCGGAACCGATCGCTAACGCGCCGCGGCTCGCGTGCAAATAGGTGGGGTGAGCGACAAGATTGTCAGCGTCAAGGTCTACGAACATTGCACGCGGGAGCCGCTCGCGCAGCTTGTCGAACAAAAACAGACGATCCCGGACGTCCGTCGCCACGATAATGACGAGTTTTGGAGGCTTCAGGGCACTCAGGGTGGTGAGCAGTTGCTCCAGTGCGAGTTGCTTGCTGGCGGTAGTGGATTCGGACTGCCGGCTTTCGGGGTACTCGCTGCCATTCTCCGCGCGCATCTGCAGAGGCAGCTGGTCATCCGGAACCGTCAGGTGCAGTGGATTGTGCGCATCGCGCCGCGCCGCGTCCTGCTGTTGCTGCACCTCGTCACGCAGATCCGCGATGCTCGCCGGGAAATACAACATACGAGCATCGCGGCAGAGTTGCGCGGCCAGACGGCGTTCGGACACTCTGCTGGAGTAGGAGCCATCCGGGGTACCTGGTTTTTCGCAGACGCCGGAACCGAAAGTAGACGCCTCCGCCAGAATGGTGACATCCCTGAATACTCCCAGGGCGGAGTCCTTCAGTCCCAGAAGCTGCTGCGCGAGCCCGGCGACGTGCGCGAGCTTTGTCCAGTCATCGAGCGCCAGCGGCACGTAGTGAACTTTCGGATAGGACTCGTGGACCAGCTGATTGGTAGGGTTGGTCGCGCCACCAGAGACCAGGCAGATTCCCTTGATGGGACCCCGCGCGATTTCGGCGCTTTGTTCGCCGACGGAGTCCAGGGCTCCGGAGAAGTTAGGCCCGAGAACGACCAACGGCGCGCCGTTCGTTGCAGGGCAGCTTGGAAATGCTAGCAGTGACACCTGCGGCTGAGTGGTTGAAGAGGGTTCCCTGATCTGCTCCTTGATCCGTCGCGCAGCTTTGCGAAGGCCATGATCACTGAGTCCATACGTGGCCGTGTCTGTTACTACGTAGAGCGCGCGAATGTGACTTCGCTGCTTCGGCCCCTGATTTTTGCTGCACTCACTCTTGCGCCAGAGATCACAGCGAAAGACGAGCAAACCGTAGGGCACGTCGCTCGGAACCGCGTCGCTCTTCTCACTCGTTGCGGCCTCAGTGGTTGAGTCGGTTTTCTCAGCGCCCTGCGCATCCTCCGCTGCGGCGGAATCGTCCTTATCTGTGGAGGGCCTGGCTGTGGACTCCAACTGCGCCTGCAGCTGCTCGCCCCAGGGCAGTGAATAACGATCGAGTACGTATCCGGCATCCAACATACCCAGCTCGATAGCCTCGACCGAGAGATCGTACAAGCGTCGATAGCGCGGCACCATCGGATCGGGAACGACCGCGACCCCGAGGCTTATCTGTGATGCGCGCGGGAAGGTGTCCCGTAGATCCGCTGTTGGATCGATCTGGAAGCGAGGTCCTTGGGGGTGCGGAAGACCCGCGGGATTCGGCTTGGTTGGGCCCGGCGGCGCTGTCGCCTCCTCGGTGGTTGCGGAAGCAACGGCCGACGCCCCCGCGGTCAACAGGGAAAACATCACCACATACGCGCGCATCGCAGTTATCATTTTTGTCCCTCGTGGATGCGATGTTGCAACGCAACGACCAGGCTAACCGTGCCACAATTGAGCACTGTCTCGACGCAGCTCGATATCGCAACTCAACGCGGCCGGCGGGGCTCGGGATTTTGGAACATGAGTAGAGACCACTCATCGAGATGGGACTCACGGACGAAGGCAACGCCCGCAGTTGTGTAGATCACGCGCAGGGCGGGCGTCTGCGGTCGTGTGAACCCGCTGAGTAGCAGGAGGCCTTCCGGTAACAGGGCGCGGCTAAGTTGTACTGCGAGATTTCGCAGTGGCTGCTCCAGGATGTTTGCGACTATCAGGTCGAACCGCTTGCCCCAATTGTCAGGGGCTTCACGGCTGAACTGGATCGCTACGGGGTGGGTGTCTAATGCCGCGTGTGCTTCGGCACAACGCAGCGCAAGCGGATCGATGTCAGTGCCCACGATGAACTGAGCGCCTCGGGCCCGCGCGATTCTGGCGAGCACTCCTGTACCGGTCCCGACGTCCAGCACCGCTGTCGGGTGCCGCTGCCGACAAAGGAAGTCCAGTGCACCCGCGCAGAGGCGTGTCGTCGGATGGGAACCGTCCCCGAACACCGTTGCGCCGGTAACGTTCCGCGGAAGTTGGGGCAGGGCCAGCAAGCCTCCCGCCGAGCCTGGCTGCAGCGGCGGGGCCGGCGATCCAAACCGATATAGTGTGATTCCAGGGGCGAGCTTGAGTGGCATCGAGGACACCGTGTCGCAGCTCGCACGGGTTGCTAGGCAGGACTCGGCATGTTCATCGCGCCGGATAGGTCTTCGACTGGTTTGTTCGTCCGTTCAGGACACGGAACGAGCCATCTTCGTTGGCGGTGAGCTTGATCCAGTGAGCCGTGCTTTCATCGATATTAGCGATGCGTTCGGTTGGGAAGTTACTGTCACCGGCCGCTTCCGAGCGGTGGAGCTGCCAGACGTCCTCGAGACCTGACACATGATGTAGGGACTCGTATGTAACCTGCGCGCCTCCTTTCTTGAGACCGTTGTTCATGATGGCCACTCGCGGTTTGAATGCAGCGAACGTTGCAGGATCGGAAGCGTCTGCACCCCCATGGTGCGCGACGAGGTAGGCGTCGACGGGACCGATCAGACTTTTGGGACACGCCAGATCGAATAGGGGCTGCCCGGTCAGATCGCCAACGTCGAGAAAGCGGAACTTGCCGAATGTCACGACCACACCGGTCGAGCGCGGATTTTCTAGTCGCTCGCCTGCGGCAGGTGCAGAGTGACTGCAGGCGGCATTGACCTCGCCGCCGCCGGCAAGCGGTTGCTTGATGGTCAACGCAGCGGAAGAGACGATAGTGGCATCGATACCCTTCAGCGCAAGCCGATCACCTGGTCTGGGTTCGATGTGCTTCGCCTTGGCACGAATGGCGAGGTAGGCCTCGAACGCATCCTTCGTCGCGGCATCCTGTTTGGCCTCCTCAGGCAAGCTGCCATGGTCGACGAAATGGCGGACGGGCATCAGTTGCGCGAGCTCGACGACTCCTCCGTCGTGATCGGTGTGGAAATGCGTGATCAGCAGATAGTCGATCTGCTTGATACCCGCATCGCGAGCGGCAGCGACGATTCGCTTTGCGTCGCGGGCTTGCGAGGGATCACCGTGCCTCGAGCCCGGCGTGCCGTTGCCGGGCCATCCCGTGTCGATGAGAAATGACTCCTTCTCGGGGGTGATCAGGAGCGTGGACTGCCCGCCTTCCACGTCGATGAAATAGATCTCGAGCGTTTTGGCTGTCGCCCCCTGAGCGGGTGCGAGCGCCACGACGGCGGTGACGCATGCGGCCGGAAGGCTGAATCTCATGGGGCGCTCTCGTGAATTCGGGAGTGGGTTGGGGTGATGATAGATGATACCCATGAGTTACAAAACTCAGGGAGACTGGGATTTTTGATACTGGCAAGTATCATTGACGACTGTCGAGAATGGTACTCGTGAGTTGCACAAAAAGACCAAATCTGGCAATATGCTACCTAGGAGTACCATATGACCACGCTCGCGGATGTTGCCGAACAGCTGAAGGAAGCAAGACTTCAAGCCGGAGTCACCCAGCAGGAATTGGCAGACCGGGCGGGGCTCAATCGGTTGACGGTCGGTCGCATGGAGAATCTCACCCACGGCGACATGAGCGTGTCGGCACTCGTGCGTCTCCTGGAGGCGGCCGGCTACGACCTGAAGGTCGTCAAGGTCGGACACACCCGCACACTCGAAGACATCCTCGCCGAGCAAAGGCGAGGTGAGAGCAACCTGTGAAGCTCGATGTCCAGGTGCGCGGGAAAAATGTCGCCAAGCTCTACCGGGAAGGTGATCAATACCTACTGAAGTACGTGGCCGGTACGCTCGATACGGATTTCGTAAGCGTCGCGATGCCGGTGCGAGAGCAGGGGTGGCCTTGGCCCCGGGATCTTCATCCTTTTTTTCGCCAGAACCTTCCAGAAGGCTACCTTCTCAACATCATTCGCGAAGAATTTGGCCCGCTGCTCGATGGGACCGACCTGTCTCTGCTCGCTGTAGTCGGTGGCGCGGGGATTGGCCGGGTTACCGTTACGCCCGAAGGAGCGGTTCCGGGCGAGGAGCTCCAGCCGCTGCAAATCGAGCATCTCCTGACAGCGCAGAACACTGCCGCGACATTTTCAGCCCTCGTGCGTCAGTACGCCCGCGCCGCGATCTCTGGTGCAGTACCGAAGTTTCTCGCGCCCGAAGATAACAGCAACGAGCCGGGCGCGCCGCTCGGTAAGTCTACTCTTCGCACCTCCCGCTACATCGTCAAGGGGTCCGATGACAACACACCCTATCTCGGCTTTAACGAGTTCTACTCCATGCGGGTGCTCGAGCGGCTGAATGTCGCACCCGTGGCCAGGACGCGGATGTCCGCGGACGGTCGTGTGTTGGTCGTCGATCGATTCGATGTTGACGCCAAAGGTAACCCAGTCCTCGGTGTTGAAGATGCTTGCAGCCTGCTGGGGTTGCCTCCCAGCGAGAAGTACCGGCCCAGTACTGAGGCGGCACTGCGTGCGACGCGCGCGTACCTGCCCTCCGCAGTTGCTCATTCACAGCTCGAGAAGTTTGGCTGGCATCTTCTGACGAACTATGTAGTGCGCAATGCCGACTGTCATGCAAAGAATATCGCGCTGTATTACACAAAACTCGCAGACGTGGGATACACCCCTGCTTATGACATCGTCACGACGCAGGCGTATCCCCGGTACGCGACGAACCCGCCTGGCTTGTCGATCGAAGGCCGCAAAACCTGGGCGCCCGGCAAGTCCATGGAGACATTCTTCAAGGCACGCCTTGGCATCGCGCCGCCTGACTACAAACAGATGGTGGAGCGTTTGTGCCAGTCCGCCGTAGAGGTTGGCCGCGAAATGATCGAAGCCGCAAAAAATGAGCCGCGCTGGCACGATATTGCAAAGCAGATGCTGCACGCCTGGAACGAGGGCATGGGCTCAATACGCAGCACCCGCAAGAACAACAGGCTCAAAGGCCTGACTGATGACATCGAGGCAGCAGGATTTTCTGATCCCACACCGCCTGAACGGCAGAGCGTGATTGGCCGTTCGGAATTGCTGCGGAAGCCGCGCTCCAAAAAATCAAAGTAGGCGCCGCGGCGGCGGCGCGACTGCGCTCACGATTCCCAGACATCCCCAAACAGCCGGGCGAAATTCCGGCCCAGGATTTTCTCGATTCGACCCGACGTCCAGCCGCGACGCGCCAGATCGTCTGCCAGCGTCCTGAAGCGACGCGGGTCGTTGTATTCAGGGATCAGGTTGAATACATCGGCCGCCTCGCCGGGAGCCGCGATGCCGGCCTTGGCGCGATCTTCAAAGAATTTGCGCTGAAATTTCGCGAACGCCTCGTTCAGCTCGGTTCCGGATATGCCTCCATCCGTTCCAAGTCCCACGTGATCCTCGCCGCAAACATTCACGGCATGCTCGAGATGGCGAATCACGTCATCGGCATGCGGCTGTCCAGAGGCTCGCAGAAATGGCATGAAATAAATTCCGGCCACCCCGCCTCGCCCGGCGAGTGCCTTGAGCGATTCATCGGAGGTGTTCCTCGGCACATCGACGAGCGCTCGGCAGCCCGTGTGAGTGATTGCCATTGGTGCTTTGGATGCGGCTATCCCATCGGTGATCGTTCGCGGACCCGCGTGGCTCAGATCCAACAGCATGTGCAATCGATTCAACTCACCAATCAGGTCGTGGCCGAGTCGGCTCAGACCTCCGTCAGCCGCTTCCAGACAACCGTCACCCATGAGATTGCGCCGGTTGTAGGTTGGCTGGGAGATGCGCACACCCAGATCGTAGAACGTGGCAACACGCGCGAGATCTCCCTCGAGCATGCTGGTGTCCTGGAAGCCGAAGATCAGACCCAGTCTCTTGGACGACTTGGCGTCGCTGAGATCCTTGGCGGTAAGGATCTTCAGGAACACGTCCGGGTGAGCTGTGAGCTCGTGTTCCGCGCGGGCAATGTCAATGACGGTCTTTTGGAATCGATCTGTCCCGTTGCCGACTTCATTGACCGTGACGTTTACGGCGGTTACGCCTGAGGCTCGTACGTCCGCAAGGAATTTGGGCGAAAGAAAGGCGTCGTCGGCCTCATTTGGATCAAAGCCTCCTGGTCCACCAAGAGCATCGATGACCATCGCATTCGCGTACTGCTTGTCACTGAAGCCGACTGCAGCCGCGGCGCGGGTCGCATCCATTCGGCAGAAACATCCGGCGAGCGAGATCAAGACCGCGTCGCGTCGTGTCATCATGACTTTGCCTCCCGGTTAGTTCAGAGCCTGCGGCTGCGATGATACTCAAGTCCGCGCTACGTCGGTCAACTAACGCTCGGGCCGGGCTCACAAGGTTCGTTACGTGCGAACCGACTCTGCATTGCATGTCGAATGTTGATGTCGTTCATGCGTTCACCGCCCGGCGTATAGTTGTGGAGCCCGACGGCAAGGCGTACGCGATTTCAGTGCGGTAGTTGAGGCAGCAGTCCGCAGTAGCTTCGAACTTTGGCGTCGAGCGAAGCTATTTCCGTGCCGTATGGCAAGCGTTCGACTTTCCGCCGGGCGGTCCGGCGGAACATGTGAAGCTCTGTGCGCCAGCCGAGCCGGTCATCGCCGCCGCCGTGTTCCCCTGAAGCGCGCCGGAACCTGCTTCTCCCCGGGACGTTCGTTTATCAAATCCAACTCACCAGGGTATAGCCGTGAACAATCCTCAGGCAGTGATTATCGGCTTAGTGCTGGTCGTAGCCGTTGCCGTGGCGATTTTCCTCATCCTGCGCGAGCGCAAGAGAGCTCAGTCCCGGCATCTGCAGCAGCGCTTTGGTCCTGAATATGGCCGTGTGGTCAGCACGGTCGGTGATCGGAGCAAGGCTGAGGCCGAGCTCCAAGCGCGGGAGGCGCGTGTTGAGCGGTTGCAACTCGTTGCGTTGCCGGCGGCTGAAGCGGCGCGATTCGCGCAGGAATGGGAAACATTGCAAACGCGGTTTGTTGACAATCCAACCGGAGTCGTAGACGAGGCGGATCGCCTGGTGCGCGAATTGATGCTGAAGCGAGGCTATCCGATGGGCGACTTCGAGCGTCGTGCTGCTGATATTTCGGTCCATCACCCGCTCGTGGTCGAGAACTATCGCGCTGCCCAAGCTATTGCGGCTCGCAACGCGCGGGGGCAGGGCACCACGGAGGATCTGCGGAAAGCGGTCGTTCACTATCGAGCGTTGTTCGAGGATCTGCTGGAGGTGGGCGGGGCGCGAAGAGCCGAGGCGCGCGCAGCAACTGAACGTAAGAAAGAGGCGGTGCATCATGAGTAGCACAGGTAGCCAAGAGACTGGCAGACGACCCTTGTCAACGGCAGACCTTGCCGCCGCAGGACGACGGCCCGACAGCGTGGCGGGTGGCGACCGGGAGCCCGTCTCGACTGAGAAGGAGATTTCAGCCACCGGTCGTGAGGAGAGGTCGGAGCGTCAGCGGCAGCAGGAGCGGCAGAGCGCGGGTGCCCCTGACGAAGCTGAGCGGCGCGCGGCGCGCCGTGACGTCGAGCGGGACGAAAGCTCGGAGGATGGCGACGGATCACGGGACGCTCAGCGGGAGTCGGCGGAGCGTGAGGTCCAGGCCGACGCCGGCGCTGCGGGGTTTCGCGCTGCCGACTCGCGCGATGCTGTGCAGAAAGCCGACGCACAAGGGGGCAATAGGTGGTTTAGCGACAAGGCCGGAGTCAGCCCGTCTCTGGATCGACCCCCGGCAGATACGGAAGCTCGCTCGGGTGAGGAGCTGGAGCCGCTCTTCACTCCAGAGATGGCGGAGACCTATCGCTCGCGATGGATTTCGATCCAGAGTGGATTCGTCGATGATCCGAGGCGAGCTGTGCGCAGCGGTGACGAGCTGGTCGCGCAGATGATGAGTAACTTGGCTAAGACCTTTACCGAGGAGCGGCATCGGGTCGAGGCTCAGCTGGATTCGACCGGCGAGGGGTCGACTGAGCAGCTGCGGGTTACTTTGCGACGGTATCGATCGTTTTTTGAGCGGTTGCTGTCGCTGTAGGATCTGATGAAGGCTCGGGCGCACCAGGTGTGGTGCGCCCCGGGGCGCGGGCCCTAGTCCGCTGCGGCATCCTTGGGTGACGACGTTTGGCCGTGCCCGGCGAGACGTGACGCGGGTCCTGGGGCCACGATCGGTACGAGGTATTTGGCGGCTGCAGACTGGCTATATTGTTGTGCCGCTGTCCAGTGCTTGAATCAATTCCCAGCGCTCCGCATCGGTCAGGGTCGGGCTGAAGTGCAACACCTGATCTAACACCTCGTCCGTTTCGAAGTAGGCCTTGCGGCAGGTGACGTGCAGGTAGCCACCGGGAAAAAAGCGGCCTTCTTCGTAGTACACGATGCGAATTCGCCAGGTTTCCCGAGCGATGGCCTCGTGGCAATGTCGGCACCGGGCTTGTCCGCTGGGAGCCCGCTCTGCACCGTCGATACGCGGCACGCGACGATGTGCCAGGCTCTTGAGTGCCGCACGCTCGAGGTTCCCTCGATCGGGTACGCCGTCGGGTGTTGATGCCAATGCATCGAGCAGCGACTGCGGGCGCTTGTACGCAGCGCAGAGCGGATGGAACCAAAGGGTCATGTCTCCCTCACCAAAGAGGTTGGGGAGGCATTCGCCGAAGCGCAGGTCGCCGCGCTTGATGGGCTGCGCGCAGCCGCGGCACTTTGAGCGACCGCTGGCGGCGGGTGCAAAGAGGTGAGCCATCCTGGAAGGATATTCCAAGGCGGGTGTGGGTTGAACGCGGACTCGGAAGTGGAGAGTCGGGCCGCCCAGCTCAGGTGTCGTCGAGCAGACCGCCGCTGATGGCCTGATCCTGATTCCGGAAAATAGCCATGGCCTTGCCTCAGTGCGCCCAGCCGCTCACCTTTCCAACGTGACTGCCTGCAACTTCGCCTGCAGCTGCGGGTCGCTGCCCTCGATCCTGCGCTCGATTTTTCCGTGGGTATCGATGAGTATGACGGTGGGGACATTCCTGACTCGGAATGTGCGAAACAAGGCGCCGGACTCATCGAGGGTGAGTGGGATCGTCACCTTGTAGTCTGTCTGGTACTTACGCAGATCCTCCTTGGTGGCCCAGAGTCCGGACGCTATGCCTAACCACCGCACTTGCGGATGCTTCTTCGCCAGCGCGTCTACCTGCACACGGGCGTCGCGGCAGTTGGCTGATACCGCCGCTCGGCTCGTTTCAAGATAGGACTCGCACCAGGGCGAGAGGAAGACCAGCACCGCGGGCTGTTGCTGTCCGGCCGGCTCCTGGAGGTTGAATTGCGAGCCATCCAGGGTTTTCGCGGAGAGCTGCGGCGCACGCTCGCCGTCGCCGGGCCCATGGCCTGAAGTCTTGCCTGCCTCAACGGTTCCGCCGTTCTGGCTGCCAGCGGTGGCAGTTGCGGGCGGCGAGCTGCGCGCGGCTTGGATCGCGGCATCCAGCCGTTCGTTAGCCAAGTGCCCAACATACTGGATGCGCCCATCACGACCGATAACGACATGTTGGGGCGTAACACGCAGATTGAGGGCTGCGCCCAAGGTCCCATCATCGATGACGATCGGCATCTTGATGCCCAGCTGCTTACGATACGTGCGTACATCGTCCAAGGAGTCATTGAAGCCGGCGTTGACCGCAATGACGGCCAAATCGGAACCTGCCGATTCGTACGTCCGTTCAAAGTGCGGCATCTGCTCGCGGCAGGGTACGCACCAGGTTGCCCAGAATTTCAGGTATACGGCCTTCTTTCCGTAGAGACTGCCAAGGTCGATTGACTTCCCATCAATCGTCTTGAGAACCATCCGCGGAGCGGGGGAGCCGACCAGATCGTGGCCGGCGGCTTCGGCCCTTTGTTGGCCGGTGACTCCGGCGTTAGCCGCGGCCGCGGCAAACAGTATGGACAGAAGCCACCACGAATGTAACAACCGCGCTGCAAGCTTCATTTCTGATTCTCCGAGGTCACCGCGCGGGTCACCGGCGCTCCTTTGTCCTTTACGATGAACACGAGAAACTTGGCGGGTGCGGTCTTGCTCGCATTGGCCGAGACTGTGTGAATGTCGGAAGGGCTCTCATAGTAGGTCTGGCCCGGATGCAGCGTAACCGGCGGACTGCCTTTCACTTGCATCGTGATCATCCCCTCGAGAACGTACACGAACACGTTCGCATCATGTCGATGCGGTTGCGACGACTCCCCTGGGGCGTACTCGACGGTCAGGACGATCGCCTCTTTGCCGGAGATGCCCGCGAGATCCCGTGTCATCAGCGGCTCCACGGTTTTCTTGGGTTGATCCGCGCTCGCGATGCCGACCGCCGTCAGTGCTGACAGGCCCATTATCAGCGTCAGCGCCGCTGCCCTGAGTCGCCGCGGATTGCCGTTCATATTCATGTCCAAGAGAGTGTTCATGAGCCTAAGATTAGGCGAGAACTGGTCCTCAAAAGGATCCACTTCAGGCTGAATCTATGGAACCACTTTTCGAGCTCCCGATACGGCTGCCCACGCGCGGGTCGCACCAGATTCTCCGGGCGCTGCATCAGCAGCTCAGGGAAGCGATTGTTGACGGGCGCCTGCGGCCCGGGCTACGGCTCCCGTCAACGCGTGCGCTCGCCTCCTCCTACGCAATCTCCCGCAATACCGCTGTGGCAGCCTATGATCTGCTCTTGAGCGAGGGTTACGTGGCAATCCGACAAGGGTCCGGATGCTATGTTGCACAGGCGCTTTCGCGGACCACTCAGGACAGAGCCAGACCTGGCAACACGGCCGCAGACAGACGGCTGAGCAGCTTCTGGCGGGACCGACGAGCGTGGCAGCGGCCGCCTCGGCCCGAATCGGTTCCTTACTGGTTCCGGTTGGGAATGCCTGAGACAGGATCCTTCCCGTACGACATCTGGCGACGTCTGTCGAACAGGGCTCTACGAAGTCTCTCCAAGTCTGAAGTGAGCCGCGACCCGCAAGGTTTGCCAGCTCTACGCGATGCGATCGCGAAACACGTGTCGGTTTCGCGGGCAGTCGCCTGCCGGCCGGAAGATGTAGTAGTCACTAGTGGAGCCCAACAGGCTTTCGATCTTCTGGCTCGTGTCCTGGGGAGTGGTCGGCGCACGACAGTTGCCGTCGAGAATCCGAGCTATCCTCCAATGCGTGCAGCGTTCGAGGCGGCAGGAGCGAGACTGGTGCCGGTTCCAGTGGATACGGATGGCATGTTGATTGAGCGGTTGCCATCCCGGGCACGCGTGGTCTGTGTCACTCCGTCCCACCAGTTTCCCCTTGGCTCAGCGATGTCAATGACACGCCGGATGGCGCTGCTGGAGTTCGCGCGAGAAAACGCTGCGGTCGTCATCGAGGATGATTATGACTGCGAGTTTCGTTTCGACGGACGTCCTTTGGATGCCCTGCAGACCATCGATCGGCACGAATCGGTGTTCTATGTGGGGACATTTTCCAAAAGTATGTTCCCCGAGATCCGGCTTGGGTTCATTGTTGCGCCGCCTTGGGCGTTAGATGCGCTCGTTGCCGTCAAACAGCATTCTGATCTGCTCAGTCCGTTTCTGGTGCAACACACTCTCGCGGCGTTCATCGCGGAAGGGCATCTGGCTCGCCATATACGCAAAATGCGCTCGGTGTATTCGCAGCGCCGGCGGCTGTTGCTGGACGGGCTGCAGCGGGACTTTGCGCGGTGGTTGGACCCGATTCCTTGCTTCGCCGGGCTGCATATAGCGGCTCTGCTGCGCCAGTCCGAAGATGCGCAGGAGGTGGTGAAGCGGGCCCAGGAGCGTGGCGTTGGCCTGACCTCCGTCGGGAGGTATTGCATCGGCAGGCCGGATACCCCGGGTCTGATATTCGGTTATGGGGCCATTGGCGACCAGGCGATAGCCGGCGGGTTGTCCGCGCTTCGGCATGTTTGGAAGCGCTCGTTCCGCCCGAGACTCGACTAAGTAACAGGTGCGCCGGAATGCGGATCGACGTTGTACGGATGGACTGGATAGTCCGGTCCGATCGAGTCTCGTACACGCTCAGCCCAGGCGCTTACCGCCGGATAATCCGCCAGTGGTAACCCGCAGTCCTCGGCCCGATGGCTGTAAGCATAAGCTGCGATATCCGCGATCGAGAAGTCATTGCCGACGAGAAAGCGTGTGTCTGCAAGACTACGGTCCATCGCGGCGAGCGTGCGGGCACCCGCTTCGCGCTTCGCGGGGACCAAACCCTGGTTGCGCCCGAGCCGTTCAGTCAAGGTCCAGAAGCGCAGGGAGCCAATGACTGGCTCGATATGATATTGCTCAAAGAACAGCCACTGCATGACCTTCGCGCGTTGATAGCGATCCGCTGGCAGAAAAGCTGATCCTGCGGCGAGATAGACGAGGATGGCATTTGATTCCGCGATCGCGCGCCCGTCCTCGAGCTGCAGCACCGGAACGGCGCCGGCCGGGTTCAAAGTCAGGAACCCAGGCGTGTGACTCTCGCCTTCGAAGATCGACACCAGCCGGCTGTTGTAAGGGATCTTCAGCAGGCCGAGCAAAACCCGGACCTTCCAGCCGTTCTGCGAAGGTAAGTAGTCGTGGAGCGTGAGCACAGCGGGCCTCTCGATTGGATGTACTGCACCTGAGGCCACCGAGTCTTACAAAATGCGCCGCGACGCGCATTCCGATTCTTGCGCTCCAGACGTGTGCTTGCGGCAAATGGGGTATCCTGTTGATCGGCATGGGGCGATAACAACATCAATCGGGGGGCGAGGACGCTTTATGACGACACAGCCGGCGCAAGAGCGGGAGTTGACCCTGCGGGGATTGATCCTCGGGGTGCTGATCACACTGATATTCACGGCCGCGAATGTGTTCTTCGGGCTCAAAGCGGGACTGACCTTTTCTACATCGATCCCGGCCGCTGTCATCTCGATGGCCATATTGCGCAGCTTCAAGGGGATGACGATCCAGGAGAACAATATCGTCCAGACGGTCGCCTCGGCGGCCGGAACGCTTTCGGCGATCATCTTCATCCTGCCCGGCCTCGTCATCATCGGTTGGTGGACTGGGTTTCCATACTGGATTTCCGCCCTGATCTGTGCTCTTGGCGGAATCTTGGGCGTGATGTATTCCATTCCCCTGCGCCGTAGCCTGGTCACGCAATCCGATCTGCCATTTCCGGAAGGGGTCGCGTGCGCCGAGGTTCTGAAGGTCGGCGGTGGCACCGAAGCCAAAGCCGATGCCATAGAGGACTCCCGTGCCGGGCTGCGAGCGGTTGTTTGGGGATCCATCGTATCCGCAGTGTTTGCGCTCATTATCGCCACGCGCATTTTTGCGAGCGACCTGGTGTCCTACTTCCGCGTTGGCACGCGCGGTGCGGTCAGCGGCTTCGACCTTCTCTTTTCGTTCGCACTGTTCGGTATAGGGCATCTGATCGGGTTATGGGTCGGTCTTGCGCTGTTCGTGGGCGCACTCATCGCCTGGTTTTGGGGTGTGCCTCACTATTCAGCGCTCGCCGGCAGCGACGCCGCGGCGGCTGTGCTCGCCCATGATGTTTGGAGTCACCAGGTCCGCTTCGTCGGCGCCGGCACAATCATGGTCGCCTCTTTGTGGACGCTCGCCAAGTTGCTCAAACCGGTATACGGCGGATTGCTTTCAACACTGGCTGCATCGCGGGCTCGCGGTGGCGGTGATCCGCTGGCGCTCCCCAGTACCGACCGCGACATTCCCATTCCCATCATCGGCCTGCTGATGCTGGTCTGCCTCGTGCCGCTGGGTGTGCTGCTCGCGAATTTTGAATCCAACGGCGTACTCAGCGGTCATATGACCACTCTGGTGATCTGCGGACTGATTTACATCGTGGTGATGAGCTTCTTCGTGTCCTCGGTCTGCGGCTATATGGCCGGACTGATCGGCGCCTCCAACAGTCCGCTGTCCGGCATCGGCATCCTGGGCGTGATCGGAGCCTCGCTCCTGCTGGTATTCGGGGTCCGCTCGAGCCTGCCGGCTGGGGGCGAGCATGCCCTGGTCGCATTCGCGCTGTTCGTAACGTCGATCATTTTTGCGGTTGCGTGCATCGCCAACAACAACCTGCAGGATCTCAAAACCGGGCAACTGGTCGGTGCGACCCCCTGGAAGCAGCAGGTTGCACTCATCATCGGTGTCATTGCCGGAGCCGTGGTCATTCCGCCCGTGCTGGATCTACTGAATCGCGCTTACGGGTTTGCCGGCGCGCCGGGACCCCATCGCGAGCACGCCCTGCCGGCCCCGCAAGCCGGGTTGATGTCGGCTCTCGCGCAAGGCGTGCTGGAAAACAACGTGGATTGGACCCTGCTCGAAGTAGGCGCCGGGATCGGGGTGGCTTTAATTATTATTGATGTGCTGCTGCGGCGTTTCACGCTTGCCCATTGCGCGCCGCTCGCGGTCGGTTTGGGTATTTACCTGCCCACGCAAAGCACAATGATGGTTACCGTCGGCTCCGTGGTGGCATGGTATTTCGATCGGCGGGCCGAACGGCGTGCTAACCCGGAGAAGATCAAACAGCTGGGTGTCCTGTTTGCCTCCGGACTGATCGTCGGTGAGGGTCTCATCGGGGTGTTTATCGCGGCACTGGTCGCCTTCTCCGGCAAGGACTTCCCGCTGTCTCTCGTCGGGGACAGTTTCGCCGACAACGGTGCTTTGGTGTTAGGTCCAGTCGTCTTTGCGATCACCGTTGCGGTAATGTACAGGTGGGTGGCCCGCCAGCGCGAGTAGATGGGTTTGCAAAGCATTGACCGCGAGCGCCGATACTGGGCCTCAGCGAGGGGGATGCCCGTGACCGTTACAACGCGAAATTCGGCGCTCGCCGTAGTGTTTTGTCTTTCAATGCTCGCTCCGGCAACACGTCCCGCCGTCGCTGCCGTGGAACGCCGGGGCACCGAATTCGGATTTGCCGTTTTTCAACAGCATTGCGCGGCCTGCCATGGCAATCCAGCGTACGAGCGCGCCCCCGATCCTGCGACTCTGAGGACCATGTCCGCGGAGCGAATCTACACGGCACTGACAACCGGAGTGATGAAGTCGGTTGGGGATACGTTGAGCGAGGAGGATCGGCGTCGAGTGTCGGAATCTCTGGCCGGTCAACTGCTAGGGTCCGCTCAGGGTGGCAACGCGGCCACAATGCCCAATCGATGCCCGAGCAATCCACCGTTGCGCACCAGCGGCGCAGCGAACTGGAATGGCTGGGGCAATGGGCTCCAGAACACTCGCTTTCAGTCTGAGGCGACAGCAGGACTGACCGCCGCATCGGTGCCACATCTGCAGCTCAAATGGGCCTTCGGCTATCCCGGCGGTACGTCGGCGTATGGTCAACCGACGGTGGTTGCGGGCCGTGTTTTCGTCGGTACCGATACAGGATACGTTTACTCACTCAATGCGGCTTCGGGCTGCGTCTACTGGACCTACCGCACTGGCACCGGTGTTCGCAACGCAATGACGGTTGGATCGATCAAGACCGGCGGCAAAGTCCGATTCGCGGTGTTCTTCGGTGACCTGAAGGCGACTGCTTACGCCATTGACGCGCAGAACGGAAACGAGATTTGGAAAACGCACGTCGAGGACAATTTTGCCACCCGTATAACCGCAGCGCCCGCGCTGTATCAGGGACGGCTATACGTTCCTATCTCTGCGTGGGAGGGGTTTCAGGCGCGCACCCCTGACTATCCGTGTTGCACGGCTGTCGGCAGCGTGAGTGCGCTGGACGCGGATACTGGCAAACTGATCTGGAAGACCTACACAATTGCAGAGCGACCGCGGCCCACCAGCAAGAACTCTCGCGGAGTGCAACTGTGGGCACCAGCGGGAGTGCCTGTCTGGAATACCCCCACTATCGATGCCAAGCGTCATGCCCTGTATGTGGGTACGGGGGACGCCTCGACCTACCCAGCGCCGCCGACGAGCGATGCGATTTTGGCTTTGGACATGGACGCCGGCAAACTGTTGTGGTCTCAACAGGTATACAAGAATGACTCGTTCCTCGTTGGATGCGATGGGGCCGGTCGCACTGAAAACTGCCCGCCGGTAGTCGGTCCTGACTGGGACATTCCAATGTCACCGATGCTCAAGAATGTCGCGGGTGGCAAGACGCTGATCGTGTTTGGCACCAAACCCGGCGAGATTCTGGCGTTGGATGCGGGCAAGCAAGGCGAGCAGGTCTGGCGCGTAAACCCGGAGAATGGGTCATCGACGAATACTCCCGCCCCAAACGGCATTGGGCTGCGCGGAGCGATCTGGGGTGGAGCGCTGGACGACCGCTATGCCTATGTTGGTTCGAGCGCCGGGGGAGCCGCTGCCGTGCAGCTTGTTGATGGTCAGAGGAAGTGGTACACGCCCCTCAATGCCACCCCTGAAAATAAGGTGACACATTCCGCTGCGGTGACCGTCATTCCGGGAGTCTTGTTCGTTGCCGGAACCGACGGCCGCCTCTGGGCACTGTCGACCCGCGATGGGAGCTCACTATGGACCTTCAACACCGCTCGCGTCTTCGACACCGTCAACTCTGTACCCGCACACGGCGGATCCATCGTCTCGGCCGGACCCACGGTTGCTGGTGGCATGCTGTTCGTGGGTTCTGGATACGGCGTCGTCTCAGACACGCCGGGCAACGTTCTACTTGCCTTCGGGGTACGGTAACCGCAGGGGTCGTCAGCGGATTGTTGGCATGCTCGAGAAGCACGAGAGCCGCTGTTGGTGCGCAGCAGCACGCGAGTCCATGGCCAACGTCGAGCTCGAGGTCCACAACCTGAAAGTTGCTCCTGATCCACTGCTGCTGTAGGTTTGAATCGAAAACGAAAACACAGAGGGACAGTCATGGCCAAGAAGAAACGGGGCGGAAAACGCGACGGCAGCCGACAGGTGCAGGGCGTCCTCAGGGAGCTGCAGGTTGTTGAGAAGGATGTTGCAAGGGTGCGGGAAAACTTGCGGAAGTTTCTGCTCGAGGCCGAGGAGGTCATGGGCGGGCCTATATTCAAGCGTTTCGGGCCTCCCAAACCTCCCAAGCTTCACCGCACTTAACCTCCTGCGAAGCAGGCTGGCCCCGGGCCGTGGCCGTGCCGGATCGACGCCTCGTCGTGAATTCGGCGCCACTCGAGCGCGGAATCGCGACTGGGTTCTTCTACCTGGATCTGAAAGATACGCGGCGTCGCGCGGTGTTATTGGCGGCCGCCGTCAGAAACAAGATCCCAAGCATTGAGTCGCTCAAGCACGAATATGCCCGCGCTCTCAGGCAAATAAACGGGGCGCCACTGAGCACCGCAAGGCAGCCACGGATTGTTGCAGGAGGCCCCATTCTGAGGGCCGCAAAAGCCAAGGGACTGGTGGATAACTCGGTACGCGCGTCCGGTTACGGATCTGCCTCGCGGACTGTTGCAATGAGACACGCACTGCATGGTCTGCTCTTGCTGCGCCTTCAACATCCGCCCTTGGGCGAGCTGTGCGATCTGCTGGTCACCGATATTTTATGTTGGCCCAGCGTCGAATTACGCGGTGGAAGTGCAGCGGATCTACTTGGAATCGTATGGATCGTGCCCTCCGCCGAGCTCACCTCATTTGACATGGCTGAATTTGTGATCCACGAAATGGTTCACATGAATCTCACCCTCGCTGACATGACAGTTGGGCTGTTCACCCGCGCTCCAGGCAGTCATTTCAAAGCGCATTCCGCCGTCCTCGGCCGCCGCCGCCCGCATGACCTCGTGTTTCACTCCGCCTGTGTCGCTGTAGCCCTTATCTATTTTCGCCTGCTCGCCGGGCTGCATGGCGAGGTCGATTGGCTGCGCTCATCGCTGCAGCGGTGCACCGCCGAGTTGTTGCACCATCGGGCAGCCTTCACTGAATGCTCGTGGAACGCGATTCTGGCCGCCCATGCCTTTTCCCGGGCACCCAGGCTCGAAGCGATCCCAGTACACAAAGATCTGACGAGGCTCCTCTGAGCACGGCGCGCTGCCTGTTTGCTCGGTCTCACGGCGGAAATTTGAGCGCATGTTGGATGGTCTGGAAGCGCCGCTCGTTGCGCAGGGGATCCAGAAGCGGATCGACCTTCAGCGAGGCCAGTCCCGGATCGTGTAGGCGCATCGCTGTTTCCAGCCATCCGAGCGCCTTGGCCGTATTTCCCCACTGCGAATAAATCTCGGTGTACTGGTATGCGCCACGGTCTCCATACCAGGACTGCAGGCTTGTGAGCATCGCTTCAGCATCGGCATGTCTACCGAGCTTCTCGTAGGAGGTGGCCAGACAGACCTGAACGCCAAAATAACTTCCGGCGGCACCTGCGCGAGGTTGCGCGCGCTCGCACGAAGCGCGGGCGCCCTGGTAGTCACCAAGCGCGTAGTAAGCCATGCCTAAAGTGGTGAGCACTCCAGGATTGTCCGCATCGAGAGCCAAGGCGCCCCGCGCGGCAACTACAGCTTCTTCACCACGATGCGACATCCGCAATGCAAAGCTCAGCAGACGGTGTGCGGCGGGATTCAGCGGATCCAGTTGTGCAGCGCGGCGGATCGCGGTGAATGCGCCATCTGTGTGACCCATAAGGACGGCGAAGTGGCCATATCTATACGCCACCTGTGCATTACCGGGCGCAAATGACACCGCGCGCTCGTATTCCTTTGCCGCCTCGGCGAAGTCGAGAGCTTTACTTTCCAGGACTTTGGCGAGCGCCGCGTACCCGTCGGCAAGAGCGGGTGCGCGTGCGATCGCCAGGCGCGCATCGGTCTGCGCAGTCTCATAGCTCTCGCGTATCGCAGATCCTGTGGCGTAATTTTCTGCGTAGTCTGTGAGCGCGAGCGAATTGGCCGCAAGCGCGAGTGCATAGCTCGGATCGAGGCGAATTGCTTCGGCGTACGCCGCGATCGCGGTTTCATCGTCCTTACCGTCGTGCGCCATGTTGGAGGCTTTCAACCCGCGCAGGTACGCATCGAATGCGGCTGAGTTGCGGGTTCCACCCAACTCGATCCTCGCCGCGACGTTGCCGAGAAGTGTCACTTGCAGGGCACGCGTAACGGCATCCGCAATATCCGTCTGCACCACCAACACGTCACCGAGGTCCCGATCATAACTCTGTGACCAGACGCGAAATCCCGTGAGCGCGCTGTTGAGCTGCGCAGTGATCCGAACGATGTTGCCGGAGCGGCGGACGCTCCCTTCGAGAACGGAAGCCACGTTCAGCTTGTGTCCCACACTGTTGATGTCTGGGTGCTCTCCCTGGAAGGAGAATGAGGACGTGCGCGCCGCGACCTGCAACTCGTTGATGCGGGACAGGGAGTTGAGCAGCTCCTCTGTAAGGCCGTCGGAAAAGTAGTCTTGCTCCTTATTCCCGCTGATGTTCACGAACGGCAGCACGGCGATCGAATACGGAGGGGGGTTGAAAGCCGTAACAGTGGTGGTTGCACTCGAGGCAGAGCGCGTGGGTGTCAGTAGCCTGTTAATCCCCCAATAACTCAACCCTACAGCTGCCGCGGTGGCGATGATTGCTCCTGCAACGATCGTGGTTGAGCGAGTGCCTGGCTTCCGGTTGGAGACTAGTCCCTCGAGGAGTTCCTCGACAGATCCGGTGCGATCCTCGCGGCCAAAGGCGAGTGCTTTGCTGAGCGCGGCGTTCTGTCTGCGCGAGAGCACTTCAAGCGGGCGTGCATGAGCGCCGGTTTCGCGAGCGACTGCCGCGCGGAGCTCACCGAACGGACGTTTGCCACACAGCATCTCGTAGATGACGCAGGCGAATGAATACACGTCGTCACGCGGATCCGCTTCTCTACCCTCCAGCATTTCGCAGCTCGCGTAGGCAGGCGTGAGCGCAAGCGGTCCCGAGCGCTGGTGGAGCAGCGGGCCGCGCGAGACCCGGGCAATGCCGAAATCCAGCAGCTTCGTTTTGCCCAAGGTCGTCACGAATATATTTGCGGGTTTCAGGTCACTATGGATCACGTTGTGGTCGTGCGCGTAGCCAAGCGCTGCTCCCGCGTCTTTGATGATCGGCCAAGCGTGGCTCAGAGGCATGCCGCGGCCAAACTCCTCATCCAGCAGCGCCTGCAACGACTTGCCCTCGAGGTATTCCATCAGCACGTAAAGCTTCGTGCCGTCCACGTTTACCGAGTGCACATCCACGATGTTCGGATGGCTCAGTCTTCGGGTCTTGTGGACCTCCTCGCGCAAAAGCGCGAGCGCATCCTGGCGCAGGGCTTCCTTCAAGACTTTGACCGCAAAGGTCTCGCCTGCGACGTGTTGATCGGCGACCAGGTACACCACCCCCATCCCGCCCTCACCAAGCTCGCGCTCGATCCGGTAGCGGCCCGAAAGCGTCTGCCCGATAGCCAGCTTCTCAGTGGGGACAGCAGGTGCTGAGCCGTTCGGGAAGCCACCCACAGTCTCGTCGTCTGTCTCTTCGCTGCGGCCGCGCTCGCAGGAGTGCGGATCGATTGTGGCCTCGCCAGGCGAGGTTTCAGTCGATAGCGGTACGCGGTCTCGTTGTTTTGACATACGCGGCGCCCGGATGGGCAACCTGAGCATGCGCCCCCCTTGCGGCTGCTGCAAATCGCGGCTGACGAGCGCGGATGGAATTGCTCCGTCCCAGCGGCCGCAGCGCTGGGCGCGCAAGCCTACGCGCTCCTTCCTCCCGCCCAGATATCACGACTTCCTAATAACTCCCTAACGATCCTCCGTCGCTGGATAGCTAAGTTAGTGGCTGAAGACCTGAGGACTGCCGGGCGACGTCCTGATGCAGGCCGAGAGGGCTTTCCAACACCTTAACCGAGGAGATCGTCATGGGCTCAAGACTCCAGACCCTTAACAGGGCTTTCCTTACTTACTCCGCCGCGATGCTGCTGGGCTGCGTGCTTGTGGCTTCCAATGCTCGTGCTGCCGAGGAGGTCCGATCCGAAACCGTCAAATTTGAGGACCTGAATGTCAGCTCGCCTGCTGGCGTGGAAGCCCTCTACAAGCGCATTCATGCGGCAGCCAAGCGCGTCTGCGCACCGCCCGCCGGATGGCCTGAGCCGGTTAGTGCGAGTGTATGTGCCAAGGATTCCGAAGCCAGAGCTATCGCAAAGGTCAACCTGCCGTCGCTGACGGCCTACTACCAGCGCAAGACGGGCGACCGCACGCAAACGATTGCGGCGAATTGATGAGGTCAGTATGGATCCGGGCGAAGGACACGCCCGGACGCTGCGCCAGCCGTGGCCGGCCCTCGCGGTGTGTCGCTCACTGGCTGGCCGGCTCGTCGCCGCTAGAGTATCTTCGCTGCGCAGGCTTAAATCCGGCACTGCGTGCTGCGCCTTCCGACAGGTGCTCCTATCGAGGACCATGCGGCTGAAGTTCGGAGACTGCGTTCTCGACTTACGCGCACGACAACTTGAGCGCGGGGAGCAGATCGTGCCCCTGGAACCCAAGATGTACGAATTGCTCGACGTGTTGATCAAGCGCAGACCGGCGGTTGTCACGAATAACGAGCTCGACGAGCTTCTCTGGCCACAGGTTTACGTCGCGCGCACGAGCCTGACCCGGCTCGTGTCTGAGCTGCGCACCGCGCTTGGGGATACACCGCGTGATTCGCACATCATTCGGACTGTCTACAAGACCGGATATGCGTTCTGCGCCCAAGTGATCTCCATGCCTTCGGCGGGTGCACTGCGCGCAACGATCGAGGTCGTTTGGAACAGGCAGGCTCTGCCCCTGACGGACGGCGAACACATCGCTGGCCGGGATCCTGATTGTTCGCTTGTGATCGACGCCACTACCGTCTCACGGCGGCATGCACGAATTACGGTTGTTTCAGGAACTGCAACGATCGAGGATCTGGGCAGCACAAACGGTACACACGTAAATGGAATACGTATTTCCACGCCGACACGGCTCGACACCGGGAGTGAACTGGCGCTGGGCTCTGAGGTTCTGCAGGTAAGGGCGCGTAATCGACCGGAGCCTACTGTCAGAGTAGACCGGTAACCGCCCGAACTGACGCCGGCGCAAGCCGTACCTGTCTGCCGCATTGCAGCAAGAGGTTTCTGTGGCGGCGACCGCCTGTGTTGCGCGAGACTACGCGTGAGAACAGGGAGAACAAGAATAATGAAAGCCCCAGGACGCCGAACCTCAATCGGGCTCGTGATGGTTCTGTTTGCGTGTGCCGCCCCGTTGCATGCGCAACTAAACGTCACTACCTATCACAATGACAACGCCCGTACGGGCCAAAACACGCAGGAGACGACCCTTACGCCTGCCAATGTGAACAGCACTCAGTTCGGGAAGCTGTTTACGGTGACCGTAGATGGACTTGTATACGCGCAGCCGCTCTATCTTTCGAATGTGACGATCTCGGGCGCCGCCCGCAATGTGTTGTACGTCGCCACCGAGCATGACAGCGTCTACGCAGTCGATGCAGACACGGGGCGGTTGTATTGGCAGAAGAGTCTGCTCCCTGCAGGCGGGTCCCCGGTCAGCAGCGGCACCGATCTGTCCTGCGGTGACGTAGCGACGGAGGTTGGGATCACCGGCACTCCAGTAATCGACGCGGCCAACGGCACGCTCTTCGTCGTGGCGAAAGTCAAAGTCGGTGGCGTCATTTCTCAGTATCTGCACGCCCTCGATGTCAGTACTGCGGCCGAGAAATTCGGCGGCCCCGTGCTGATTCAAGCATCGGTATCCGGGACGGGCACGGGCGGTGACGGTAGCGTCGTGACTTTTAACTCTAAGATGGAGAATCAGCGCGCGGCTCTCTTGTTGACCAATGGCCACGTAGTCATTTCGTGGGCCGCACACTGCGACAACCCTCCCTGGCACGGTTGGTTGATGTCGTATGGCGCAACCAATCTCGTACTGGAAGGCGTATACAACCCGTCATCGGACGGCGGCGCCAACGGTATCTGGATGAGCGGCAGCGGCCCTGCGGCGGATGCGGGCGGCAATATCTATGTCGCAACCGGAAATGGAAACTGGAACGGAACATCGAATCTTGGCGACAGCGTCATCAAGCTCGGGCCGCCCGTCAATGGGCAGTTTCCGGTCATCGACTACTTCACACCCTTCAATCAGGCAACCCTTTCGAGCGATGACGAAGACCTCTCAGCGGGCGGGCTCATATTGCTCCCCGCTCTGCCTTCCGGCCAGCAATTGCTCACCCTGATAGGCAAAGAAGGTAAGCTCTATCTCGTCGACCGATCCAACATGGGCAAATACTGCGGTACGCAGCCCGGCTGCACGACGAGCGATCCGAACATTGTCCAGGAGATCCCCAACGCATTTACCGGAATGTGGGGTGTGCCGGCATACTGGAACGGCAATCTCTATTGGGGCGGCGGAAACGACGACACCGGGGTGGCCGAAGCCATCAAAGCATTCGGGTTCAACGTAAACAACAGCGGTCTCATCTCGACAACGCCCACATCGAGTACCGCGAAGGCGTTTAACTTCTCGGGGCCGGTACCCTCAGTGTCCTCGAACGGGGTGAGCGATGGTATCGTTTGGGGATTGGACAATGGGGCTATCGGATCCACTTGTTCTAACGGCGTGAACTGCCAGGTGCTGTATGCCTACGACGCCACGGATCTCGGCCGGCTCCTTTATAACAGTGGCCAGGCAGCCAACCATCGGGATGTCCCCGGCGGCGCCGTCACCTTTACGACCCCGACCGTAATTAACGGGAAAGTCTACGTCGGAAGCGTGCGTGCCATTTCCGCGTTCGGGTTATTGGGTTCGGCGCCGCCCGTTGCGACTGCGCCCACATTCTCGCCACCCTCGGGCACATACCCGACAACGCAGTCTGTAAGTCTCACGGATACGACGCCTGGAGCAGTGATCTACTTCATGACTGACGGAACGACTCCAAGCAGCGTCTCCAACGTATACGCGTCTCCCATCCAGATCAACACAGCGACCATAATCAAGGCCGTCGCGTCAGCTACCGGGTATGCCAACAGCGCTGTCGCAAGCGCAACCTACACAATCGCGTCTGCCGGACAGGCCCCCGTAGGGGTAAATCTCTCCGGTGCATTCAACGTCAACGCGATCGGGAGCGATGGCGTGCCCGTTGCAAACGGCGGGATGGATACGCTCGGATATGCGTACTCTGGCGATCTGCTGGGACAGTCCGTCGCATGGTCCGGTGCCATCTTCACCATGGGAGCTGCGGGCGGTACGAGTGGCGTTTGGAGAGTCACCATTTCCCTGCCTGCAGGGAACTATTCTACGCTCAACCTTCTGGGGACCGGCGTTCGCGGGAATCAGGTCAATCAGTCGTTCATCGTTACCTACACTGACGGCACTACGACCCGGATCCAACAGAGCCTGAGCGATTGGGCTCATCCGCAGAATTACAACGGGGAGTCAAAAGCCCTGAGTATGGCTTACCGCCTGAGCAGCAAAGGAGCCATCAACACCGGGCCGTTCTACCTGTATGGCTATGCCTTTTCCATTGATTCCACCAAAACAGTCAAGAGCCTCACGCTACCTGCCAACCGCAATGTGGTGGTCCTGGCGGCGGCATTGAAACCCGTGGCGCCCACCCAACCTTCGAATGAAACTGCGGTGAACCTCTCGGCTTCCTACAACGTCCACGGCATTGCCAGCAATGGGACCGCGGTCGCGGCTGGAGGATTGGATGGCGTCGGCTATGCTTACTCGGGCAATCTGCTCGGAACATCCAAGACGTGGTCCGGAACCACCTTTACCCTCGGAAATCCCAATATTGCCGATGCGGTCAGTACGGCAACCGTGCAACTACCCGCAGGCAGCTTCTCGACGCTGAAGGTGCTGGCGACCGCTGTTCGAGGCAACCAGGCCAATCAGACTTTCACAGTAACCTACACGGACGGCACCAGCACTGTGGTGCAACAGAGCCTGAGTGATTGGGCGACCCCACAGAATTACAACGGGGAATCCAAGGCAGTGACTATGGCTTATCGAGTCACCAGCACCGGAAGTACGTCTGCCGGAACGTTCTATTTGTATGGATACTCGCTCGCCATCGATCATACGAAGACGGTCAAGAGTGTGACCGTGCCCGGCAATCGAAGGGTCGTGGTCTTGGCGGCGACGTTGTTGCCGTAGTGGTGCAACCTCCGATCTGACATCGCGTAATTGGGGGAGCTACGGGAAGTCCTGCGCCGCCAGCTGCGCATCTGCAGTCAGACGAGCGTCTGCGCGCTGATCGGCAGCCGTCTCAGGCGCTTACCCGTTGCCGCGAAGATGGCATTACAGACCGCCGGCGCAACTGGCGGCACGCCTGTCTCGCCGATACCACCCGGCGGGGCGTCGCTCGGTATGATGTGGACGTTGATCTCGGGCGTTTCATTCAAGCGCAGCACCCGGTAATCGTTGAAGTTACGCTGTTGAACACGCCCGTTTCGCAGCGTGATGTCGCCCCAAAGGGCCGCGGACAGGCCATATACGATGCCGCTCTCGAGCTGCGACTCCACGATGCGCGGGTTGACTGTCTGCCCGCAATCGATCACACAAGTGATCTTGTGGACCTTGAGCCGGCCGCCCTCGATTGATACTTCCGCAACCTGAGCTATGCAAGAGGTGTAGCCTTCCATGAAGGCGATTCCCTGATAGCGGCCCTGCGGGGCGTGGCCCCAACCCGAGCGCTCGGCAATCAGCTTGAGCACCCGCGTGTGACGCGGCTTTCCGGTTAGATGCTCCAGTCGAAAATCCAGAGGATTCCTGGACACAGCGGCCGCCAGTTCGTCCATCGAGCTCTCGATTGCGAAGCAATTCGGCGCATGGCTGACCGACCGCAGATAACCTACGTCGATGCCGATCTCCTGGCGCGTATACCTCAGGTCGAAGTTCGGTACGGCGTAGGGAAAGTTCTGCACATACTCGATCACCGAATCGAACGGATTCTTGTTAGTCGGATCGAACCTCGCCGTGATCGAGGGACTAGTCACATGCAGCGCCCATGCGAGGAGCTGACCCTTCTCATCCAGACCGGCGGTAACCGCCTCACGCGCGGGCGGACGGAACATGTCGTGGGTCATGTCGTCTTCGCGCGTCCAGATCAATTGGACGGGTGCGCCGACTGCTTTCGAGGCCTCGACCGCCGCTGGCACGAAGTCGACCTCCAGCCGCCGGCCGAATCCGCCGCCGAGCAGCGTGGTATGGATGTTGACTTGATCCGGCTTCAGTCCCGCGGCCTCCGCGGCGGTTGATTGAGCCATCTGTTGCACCTGGGTGCCGACGTACACATCGCAGCGATCCGCCTTGACGTCGGCCGTGCAATTCATCGGTTCCATGGTCGCATGTGCCACGAGTGGCAGCTCGTACACCGCTGACAAGGTCTTGTTCGCCTTCTTGAGAGCGTCAGCCGCATGGCCCGTCTTGAGAGACGCGGCAACCTCGTCCCTGCTGAGCGCCGAGGCGCCGGGCTTCGTGGCCGCAGCCTTGTCCAGCAGTGACCAGATCGCCGCGTTGTCGAGGCTGGCATTCGGACCGGGATCCCAGTTGATGCGCAAAGCCTCGCGCGCCTTCCGGGCCTGCCAGAAGTGTTCCGCAACGACTACCACTCCGCTCGCGGTGGGTAGCACCCGCCGAATGCCGGGCATTGTTGATGCCACGGCCGAGTCGACCGCTGCGGCTTTGCCACCCAACGTCGGGCTTAGCGCAATCACGGCATACAGCATGCCGGGAAGCCTGACGTCCAGGCCGAATCCGGCGCTGCCATCCACCTTTCCCGGCGTGTCGAGCCGGGGGAGGGGTTTGCCGATGAGACGAAATTGGGCCGCGTCCTTGAGCACGACGTCCTTCGGAACCGGCACTTTCGCGGCGGCCGCGGCGAGTTGGCCGTAACTCGCGGTCTTGCCCTGCGCACTGACAACCTTGCCGTTGGCGGCCAGACATTCTGAAGGTTTGACATGCCACATTTGCGCCGCAGCGGCAATCAACATCAAGCGCGCCTGTGCCCCGGCTTTGCGCAGCTTCTCCCACGCATCCGGAACACTGTTGCTGGTGCCGGTGATCTGACCTCCATTGAGGGCATTGATGTAAGGTTCACCAACCGGTGCCGCAACGATCTTGATCCGCGACAGATCGACTTCGAGCTCCTCGGCCAACAGAGTTGGCAATGCGGTGTACACGCCCTGACCCATTTCCGAGCGATCGACAACAATGGTGATGGAATCATCGGCGCCGATCCGCAGCCACGCATTCAACTGACCGCCGCGCGCTTCTGCCGCCGCGCGCGGACCACCGGTGCTCGGGGGCAGTGCTAAGGCGAGCACGAGACCACCGCCCGCCAAAGCTGTGCGTTGGAGGAAAACTCGACGCCCGAAGTCGACTTCGCGCGGGGAATCGTGTTCTCGTCCGCTCACGTCGGCTTTTCCCCGCGCAAAAGCTCGGCCGCCCTATGGACGGCTTTGCGAATGCGAACGTAGGTGCCACACCGGCAGATATTTCCCGAGAGTGCGGCATCGATGTCGGCATTGGTCGGTGAAGGATTGGCTCTGAGCAACGCCGCCGCCGACATGAGCTGTCCCGACTGGCAATAGCCGCACTGCGGTACGTCTGACTCGATCCACGCCCGTTGTACGGCATGGCTCCTGTCCTTCGACAGGCCCTCGATGGTTGTGACGCTCTTCCCTTCGACGGCCTTCAGAGGCAGCACGCACGATCGGACCGCGATGCCATCAACGTGCACAGTACAGGCTCCGCAGAGGGCCATGCCGCAGCCGTACTTGGTGCCAGTCAGCGATAAATGGTCACGCAGCACCCAGAGGAGCGGCGTATCCGCATCTGCGTCGATGTTTTGCGTGGTCCCGTTGACGGTGAGTGTGACCATTTGCCCGACCGACGTTAATTTAGGCGCGGCCTTATGCTACGCGATTTAGCGGATTCCGAGCAGCCCAAATGAAGCCCTTATGCCGCGTTAGGTGGCTCATTCCAGCTTATCAATCAAGCGATAGACAGCAATCAGAACGCCAAATCCGACATGCATTCCCACCGAGGCAACCAGCATCAGGATTCCCATCTGGGCGGTTACAGTCCTGGTTACCATCAGAGAAATAATCACGCCGCACAGGCCGGTAAACGAAGCAGCCATGCTAACAACAATCTTTGATGTCCCGTTCTTAGGCATCCTCGATTCCTGGCTGCGCGACGCGGGGTGGCACGGGCTCGCGGCTTGATTGTACGCCGGGTGCGGCGAGATTGAGATGCGATCCGGGCCGGCTGGACAGCCGGCTCAGCGCTTCGATGTGCTGGATTTTCGGCGACCCTTCAGCACGCCGGCAGGCTTGGCCTTGCGGCGCGGAACTGCGGCTTGCGGGCGGGCTTTGGGCGAAAAGTCGAGCTCGATGCCGAAAACGTTCCCGAGTGCATCGTCTGCTATCGTCTTGCGTCCCGAACTCCTACGCGTTGCTTCGAAGTCGGTCGCCTGAGCGATGAGATCGGCATGGTCGGTATTGCGCAGAACGAAGAGCAGCTCCGGCTCATGATCCAACCGCGCACCAACTCCGTACATCACCGCCGCCACGTGCTTGCACATGGTTGCCGAATCCGGGCATGAGCAATCCATCTGAATCTCAGTGGGCTTGGGGAATAAGCCGGTGTCATGATGGGTGATGATGTGCATCACGGAGTCGGACAGCCGTCCCTCGAGAAGCTCGATGATTGAGCCCACCTGCCCAGCGCATTGTGCCTTGATGCGGCCCCAATGGGCTTGCGCCAAGGGTTTGATCGCGATCTGCACGTTGTAGACCTCCGAGCCGCACACGAGTGCGGCGATCTGTCCGGCGCTGACCTTGAGATCGATCACGGCGCGATGGCGCACGTAGCTGCGGCCGCGGGGCAAGCGGTATTCAAAGTCCCGGTACGACTCGAGATTGGCGCACCAGGCCTTGCCCCAGACGCTGCTCGCGATGGCCCGGCCTTCAATCACGACAGGTGACAACTTCCCACCGCTTCTGGTCAGCCGCTGGCTTTCACGCGCAGCATTGCGTCGCTGCTCTTGAACAGTTGGCTTGCGGTCGAAATCCCCCCAACTCATGCTTGCCACCCCATCACGCGTCGCACGCCTTGTGAATATCGAGCGCGACGGTGCGCAGCAGCTCATCGTCATTCATTTCCGTCAGCACCTGCTCACCCCCCTGATCGAGCAGATCGCGGGCAAGGCCAGACTTGCCCTCGATGAGGGCATCGATTTTCTCTTCAACCGTACCACGGCATACAAATTTGTGGACGAGCACATTGCGCCTCTGCCCGATGCGGAAGGCGCGGTCCGTTGCCTGGTTCTCCACCGCGGGATTCCACCATCGGTCAAAATGAATGACTTGCGATGCCGCGGTCAGGTTCAACCCTGTGCCCCCGGCCTTTAGGGAGAGAACGAAGAACGGCGGCCCGTCCTCGCGTTGGAAGTCCTCTACCAGCGCCCGACGCTTTGTTACGGCCGTGCCGCCATGCAGCACAAGCCCCGGCCGCCCAAAGACTTCGCTGAGGCGCTGGGCAAGTGGCTCGGTGATCTCACGGAACTGTGTAAAGACGAGCACTCGCTCTTGGCGCTCTGCGAGTTCCTCGCACAGCGCACTGAGACGCTCGAATTTGCCACTGCGGCCTTCCGCGTATCCGCCTTGCCCCTCCCACTGGGCGGGATGATTGCAAATCTGCTTTAGCTGCATCAGATAGGCCAACACCATCCCACGACGCTGAATGCCCTCGGTGTGAGTAAGTCTTTTTGCGAGCTCCTGCACGCGCTGTTCATAGAGCACAGCCTGCTCTCGCGTGAGGCCGCAGAACGCGCGCACCTCCGTCTTCTCAGGCAAGTCCCCAATGACCCGCTTGTCTGTCTTCAGACGGCGCAGAATATACGGCTGCACGAGGCGGCGCAGTGGTGCATAGCGCTGCTCGGTCCCCTCGGCAAGGCCCTTGGTGGTCCGCGCGAATGTCCGGGCATCGCCGAGAAGACCCGGATTCAGAAAATCAAACAGCGACCACAGGTCCGATAGCCGATTTTCCACCGGTGTCCCCGTCAATGCGATGCGGCTGGCCGCCACGAGTTGCTTGACCGCTCGCGCCTGCTGGCTACCTGCATTCTTGATCGCTTGCGCCTCGTCCAGGACTAACAACCGCCAGCGTCTGCCGCGAAGTGCCGGTGTTCGTGTAACGACTCCATACGTCGTTATGACTACATCCATTCCAGCTAGCGCAGCATCCAACGCCCGTTCATCACTCAGGTCAATGTCCGTTTCCGAAGGATGCGCGACAAAGAGCGAGATCCCTGGTGTGAATCGCTCCAGCTCGGACTTCCAGTTGCCTATGAGAGAAGCCGGCGCAACAATCAGGCTCGGTGCATGCAGCCTGATATCTCGGTCCGTCTGCGATCGCGCACCTGCAGGATCCTTCGTGCCATCTGTATCACGCGAGCGTAGATGCAGCAGCAGCGCCAGAACCTGAATCGTCTTTCCGAGACCCATGTCATCTGCGAGACAGGCCCCCAGACCCAGACTCGTGAGCAACGCCAACCATTTCACGCCCGCTATTTGATACGGCCGCAGAGTGGCGCGCAGACCCTGCGCCAGGATTTCACTCTCCGCGTCCGGATTGCGGATACGAGCCAACAGGTCGCGCAGCCAGTCCCCTGGCTCAACCCCGCTCCATTGCCTCACTGGGGCCGGTGCCTCGCCGATCGTGTCGTTTGCTCTGTTCGCGCCGGCGAGCAGCCGCATTCCCTCGAAGAACGAGATCCCACCGGCGCGCGCTTGCGCTTCGACACTCTTCCAGTGCGCCAGCGCTGCCGCGAGCCTCTCCCCGTCGGCTTCCACCCACTGTCCCCGGAGCCGAACCAGTCCGCCCATCGAGGAGAGAAGCTCACGTTTCTCGGTTTCGGTCAGCGTTTCGCCCCCGAGCGTCAATGAGACCGAGAAATCGAGCAGCGAATCGGCGCCCAGGGAAGTAACCTGCTGTCCGCCGACTTTGATGTTGACCTGCGGCCGCGGTGGTCGATCCGCCTTCCACCAGTTAGGAATCCGCACGATCAGACCGCTGGTCTCCAGGGTCGGCACATCGCGCAGAAATCGATGCGCCTCGGCCGGTGTCCACGCGAGCGCCTGATAGATGTCACCGTCCTCGACGAGGTCCCGCACCCAAGGCAAACGCTCGGATGCTTCGCGAATGGGTGTGAGTAGGGCGACGAGTCTTTTGCGGTTTGACCCGCCCGCGTATTCCTGGAGAGCACGCGCCAGCGGCAGATGCCGAGCCTCGCCGCGTTCAGACAAGCCGCTCGTGTACGTGGCGAGAAACGCGAATGGATGGTCCTCATCGCGTTTGTTTTCGGCGAGATGGAAGGTGACTCGACCTACGAGCCGCCACAGAGGATTTTTCTCGTGCAGATAGGCCCGTACTCCTTTGCCATGAGCACTCACCTCGAGACGAACCCGGGCATCCAATTCAAGCCAGGCCGTCCTCAAGGTGTCTGCGTCGAGATATTCCAAACCCCGCATTGGCGGGGCTTCCAGCACGATCGCGGATAGCTCTTCTTCTCCCGGCGGTGTAACCAACTCGGTCCCTTGCGATACATCGGGCTCGCCCAGATGGCAAAGCTGTGTGAAGTACCGCTGCGCAAAGTCACGTGCGAAAGCGAGTGTTGCCCCGAAGTCGGTCCTGATCTCGACAGTTGCGAGATGTAACAGACCTGCTCCCTCACCGCCCTCGAAGGCACGCTCAATTCTGCCAGAGGCTGCGGCAGGCAGCGCAGCCGAGCCTTCGGCGGGCCGCATTTCGACCCGCATCCGGTGTTGAGAAGTAACGTACAGCTCTGGCGTCATGTTGGAGCTATGTTCATATATCTCGAAAAAGAGGGTCCCTTGCCCCAGGCGGGTCGGCTACGCAGCGGGTATTTGCTACCATACCGCGGAAGAGCGGCGGCTATCAGGTTGCACGCTGACCCCAGCAGCGTAAATAAATGTCGCCGAATTTCAAGCTCGGAATGGAGACTTCCAGGGCACCGCCCGTCAAGCGCTAATTCGCGGGTTCCGGCAATCGGGACCGGATCAGGGCGGTCAATCCAGATGCAGTACGCTCGCAGGTCTTACCGCCGCCGCCCGATACGCCTGCGTGCCCACGGCGAGCCATGCGATCGCCAGCGTGATGAGCAGGCTGATGGCGAAGGGCCATGGCGACAGAGCGGCGCGTTGGGTAAAGAGATTTAAGTACAGCTGGCCCGCGAAGAATGCGAACGGCCAGGCGAGCACATTAGCAATCACCACCGGCTTCGAGAAATCCTGCAGCAGCATGAACACGACGCCGCGTACGCTTGCCCCGAGAGTCTTGCGGATTCCAATCTCACGCAACCGCCGGCTCGTGATGTGGATGGCCATGCTGAACAACCCCATGACAGCAATGATGAAGGCAAAGGCCGTCAATCCTGTGAGCACACTGCCGACGTTGGCGAAAGTCTCGTACGCGGAGTTGAACAACTCGTCCATGAAATACCGCCGTACGGGGACCTTCGGCACGAGCCCTTTCCACACCGCGTCGATATGCGCGAGGGCTCCTGAAACGTCCTCACGCGAAACGCGTACAAGCGGTACATCGGCGCCCTCGGTCGAGAACACATACATGTTCGAGTCCGCGTTCGGTCCGACGAGGCGTGGATATCCGTTCTCCACTACACCTATGACATGCAGTGCGCGTCCCAGCGCCGAAGGATTCCAGGGAGCAGCCACGTAAATGGTCTGATCGACTGCCTGCTCGGGTCTGGACCAACCGAGTTGCTGAGTAAGCGCACGATCGATGATCACGTTCGGTACGCCTTTCTGCGCAGAGTCGTCCCAGAAAAACTCGTCGGCATGCTCACGGCCGAAACTGCGGCCTGCCAGTAAGTTGATGCCTGCAGTTGAAAAGAAATCGTAGAAAACCATATTCATCATGGCCACGCGCACTGCTGATGATGCATCCCGCGTGCGACGCAAAGCCTGGTGGGACCCGCCGCTCTGCCATGGAAGAGCGGCGGCACCGGAAACGGACTTGATACGCGGATCGCGTAGCAACTCGTTGCGCAAACTCTCGAACGGCACTCCGAGCTCCCGCACGTCATTCCCGATGGCAACCACGGGATCACGGTCCAGGTGAAGGCCAACACGTTGTAGCACCCGGCCTTGCGAAAACATGAGCAAGGCAACGATCAGCAGGAAGCTCGCAGCGGCAAACTGCAGCCCGACGAGGACGGTAGGCACGAACCGTGGGCCCGCGCGAACGTTCCCCGCCCGGAGCGACTCGATCGGCCGCACACGCGAGAGCACAAACGCCGGATAGCCGCCGCCCACCAGACTGATGACCGCCAGCAGCAGGATAACGAGACCCCAGAGTGCGGGCCGTAACATGGAGCCCGGATGAAGCTCGAGACCGAAGGCCTTGTTCATTACCGGCAAGGCGAGAGCCGTGCCCGCCAGCACGATGATCAGCGCTGCTGCCCCGGTCAGAGCAGCCTCCACGAGATACTGGCGCATCAGATGTGGCTGGCTCGCGCCCAACACCTTGCGCATCCCGATCTCACGTGCGCGCGTCGTGGCAATGGCTACTGTCAGATTCGCATAATTGAGGCAGGCGATGACCAGGACGAGTGCATCGAGCAGAAAGGCGCTCGTGACCAAACCGACACTGCGGTTGCCCGCGAAGGCCTCCAGCATCGCAAGCTTGATACGCGGGAGCGGGACCGCTCCGAACACCGACAAGATATTTCCCTTTGGAATATGGCGGCCTGGAAAAGCGCGCAATGCCTCTTCGAGCTGCTCGAAGGTGACACTGCCATCGGTGGGCAACAGCACGTAGGTCCAGTACGTGTCGCTGCCCCATTGCGATTCATAGCCATCCGGATCGGCCAGCAACCCGATGCCACTCATGCTGTGAAAGGATTTCAGGAGCTTCATCGGCAGCAGCAGCTCGAAACGGAGCATGGCCGCCGTGCTATTGCCCATGTGCGAGCCTGGTGGCAACGCACCTATGACGGCGGAAATCGTCACTTGCGCGCGGTTCTGCAACAGGACGGGGCGCCCCACGACACTCTTCGTACCAAACAGCCGAATCGCGGCGCTCTCGGTGATGATGGCGCCGTTCGTGGAGGCGAGTGCGTCGTGCAAATCACCTTCGAGCAGCTTCAGATCGAAGATCTTGAGGAAATCGGGATCCACCGCGGCGGCTTCCAGATAGGCGCTGCGATTCTCACTGGCCGCTGCGACCGTCCCAAGAGTAATCGCTCTCGCAACAGCTGCCAGGCCGGGAAGATCGGCCCGAAGAAATTGAGCGGTGCCCGGCGCAACCTGCACGAATGCTGGAATCATCCTGTTGGTCGGTGTGGTCCACAACTCCTGCGTGAGCGCGAACGTGCGAGCCGCATTCTTGAACTGCAGGTCGCCGGTTCGCAGAAGGCTGTCGAGATAAAGGTACGTGACGATGAAACACACCAGCCCAAGTGCCAGACCGATGAGGTTCACCACGGAGGTGACCTTGAACCTCCAGAAATTACGCAGCGTATGGGTGATGTAGTGCTCAAACATGAGCAGCCTCTGCGGTATTGGCTATTCGCGCGGGGTGGGTCTGGGTGGTAATCCGGCCATCGAGCATATTCACTATCCGGTGGGCTCGCGCTGCGTGCGTATGAGAATGAGTGACCATCAGCACCGTCGTACCCTGCTGATTCAGGACGTCCAACATCCCCATGACTTCCTCGCCATTGCGGGTGTCGAGGTTGCCGGTTGGCTCATCCGCCAGTATCAATTTGGGATCCATGACGACGGCCCGGGCAACGGCTACTCGCTGTTGTTGGCCCCCCGACAGCTGCGCCGGCTTGTGCTTCGCCCGCGCAAGAAGATCCACCAGCTCGAGAACTTCGCGCACCCGCGCCCTGCGCTGTGCGCGGGGTACATTCTGATAGAGCAGCGGCAGCTCGATGTTCTCGTACACGGTGAGATCATCGATGAGATTGAAACTCTGGAAGATGAATCCGAGATTGCGCTTACGCAGCTCGACGAGGCGGCTTTCGGGCCACCGCGCGATCTCTTGTCCGCAGAAGAAATACTCTCCCGAGGACGGCGAGTCGATCATGCCGACGACGTTGAGCAAAGTCGATTTGCCGCAGCCGGAAGGCCCCATTACCGCGACGAACTCCCCCTCATCAATCTGCAGGCTCACTTCGGCGAGCGCCGCAGTCTCCAGGGTACCGGCCCGGTAGTCTTTCTTGATGTTTCTCAGGCTGATCACTTGAGCTCTCCTATTAGTGTAAGTCGCCCCGGATCCGAATTCGATCGAATGCGCGCAGCTGTTCGTAACTCGAAGTGATGATCCGCTCGCCAGCCGAGAGGCCAGCGAGTACTTCAACCTGCTCCGGAGTACGACGTCCGAGTCGCACGTTACGTCGCTCCGCTTCACGGCCGGATCTCGCCAACACAAACACCCAGGTCCCACCTGTGTCTTCGTAGAACGGGCCGTTCGCCGTGACGAGGCTCTTGTGAGCTGCGCCTACTTCAAGTCTCACCTGCAGTGTCTGTCCCCTGCGCAGCGACTGCGGTGCGGATCCTGTGAACACAAGGTCGACTTTGAATTGGCGATCGCGCACCTGCGAATACACCTTCGCCACCTCGAGGCGCTGTGGATGCCCATCGACTTCAGCAGTCGCCAGCTGTCCAACGGCGACACGACCCAGGTAAAACTCATCGATGCTGGCCTCGGCCTTGTAGGCGGTGGAATCGTCAATCTGGCCCATGCGTTGGCCCGGAGCCTTAGCCGCCCCCAGGTCGGCATCGAGGGCAGAGAGCTGGCCTCTGATAGGTGCCCTTACCGCCAGGTTCTGCAGCGTCTCGCCCGCCCTGGCCAGGTTCTGCTGCGTGGTCTTCACGGCATCACGCAGCTGGGCCATCTGCTGCGTCTGGAATTTGCGATCCACGTCGCGCGCCTCGGTCATCTTGATTTCCAGATTGCGGAAACGCTCCAGATCGATCCGGGTCTCCTCGATCTCCGCGGCAGGAACGGCACCCCCGGAAGCTTCCCGACGCGCGAGACGTTGAGAAAGCTGTCGGATCTGCGCGGTAGCATCGATCAGATCGCGTTCGTGTCCCAGCCGGGCTTGCTCGAACGAAAGGGTCGTCGAGGCGAGACGATCCAACTGCTCCATGAGCTGCGCCTGACGGCCCAGCACTTCCAACTGCAGGTTCGTATTGTTGAGCCGCACGAGCACCTGGCCGCGCTCGACCAATGCCCCTTCCTCAACGAGCACCTCGCTGACCTGGCCTCCCTCCACGGCGTCCAGGTAAGCAGTCTTCCGAGGTGCGATGCGCGCCTCGGACGGAATGTACTCGGTAAACACGTCAGATTTTACCGGCGCAATCACGACTTGATCCCTGCTTACTGCCAGCGTGCGTGTAAGCCCGAGTTTCACATATCCCACACCCAGCATCCCGGCAACCAGCGTGATACCGACTGCCAGCAGGACACGTCGTCGTATCCGCGGCAGTGGCTCAGCCCGGCGATCCATGGCGCTGAGGTGCTCATCAGATTCGCTTTCCGGCCTCGGGCGCGAGCGTAGCAAGGTACGTGCAATGCGGGCATTCATTACCGTGTTACTGAAGTAATACAGTGAGTATGATTTGAGCATTGGAACCGGCCGGCAGTCAAGCTATTCTAGAAGCCGCGCCGGGCGCATGCAGCCCAAGCCACGAGCAGTGGAGGTGGTCCGTGAAGAAGCGTCCGCACAAGTGGAAGAACGAGCAGCCCATCTACCGGCAGCTGATGGACGAGATCATTGCCGGAATTCTCGACCGAACCTATGTGGAGGGTGAGATGCTGCCTTCGGTACGCGGGCTCGCCGAGCGCTACGACGTGAACCCGCTGACAGCCGCGAAGGCCTATCGGGAGCTGCAGCGCGAAGGGCTGGTGGAAGCCTTACGCGGAGAAGGGCTCATTGTCAGGAAAGGCACGCGGGCAGGACTCATGAAACGCGAGCGCTCCAGGTTTCTCAACGAGGAATGGCCCGAATTGCGCGCCCGGCTCGAGCGGCTGGAAGTGGATGTTAGAACGTTGTTTGCGGCCGCGGCCGATTAGAGCATCTGCTCGAGGTGCAATTCGTACGTCCGCCGATTCGTTCCGCCATAGAGACTGGTCGTCGCGACATCGTACAAAGATACCAGGCGGGCGGACTGGCGATTGTCCGGGTGCTCATACAGCAGATGTGACTGCCGCCAAGCGAAGGCACCCGCTCGTGCCGACGCCGAATAGGAGAGTCGCCTTCCTCACATTCCGCGAAAGCAAACGACGAGCGGGCCACCTCCTGCCCCGCGTGTGTAGTTCAGCTTTGAGGCTGGCCCGGTATGGGCAAACACTCCACGATTTCGACCGAGTCGCCCGGAAAGATGGTGAAGTGTGGATGCTTCTCGAACATGCGCGCCGCCGCTTCGTGGGACTCAGCCTGGACGACAACGTATCCGGTTAGATTGTTCTTTATATCGGTAACGCCCTGCGCCGACGTACGTTTCGTTTTGCCTAGAGGGCCTCCCTGCTGAACGATGGCCGACGCATGGGTCGCCATCCAGTCGCCCCACGCCTTAATGCCTGTCGCCTCCACCTTCTTACGCTGACCCTCGTCCAGCGAATCCCAGCCCGATTTGTCGCGGGAATGGGCAGTACCGATGTAAACGGCGAGAAATTTCTTCATAAATTGCTCCAATGCAGGCGGCCTCGAGCCCGGCCAGTTATGCCAGGCTCACCCTTTTCGAGGCGATCGCCCGGCCAGTTTGGCCCGGTTCGCCGTCGTTTCATTGCTAAGAACGCTTCAGCAGGCGCGAATTCGACAACCTGCGAAATCTTTTCTCGATGGGCACTATCCAGCCCTTGCTGGGGGCACTCGCTAGTACGAGCGTTACACGAGAGTTTCACTCGCCCGAATCGCCGCGGTTAAACAGCTGCGAGCAAGTAAATCAAACAGGGCAGTCTCATTTCTTTGTCTTGGAAACTGGCGACGGCTGGCTCAGATCTTGGATGATGCGACCCAAATCAACCCGGTTGTCCGCGGAGGCGCTTGCCTTGCGCGCCTGGGTATAGGCGCAAATATAGTCGATCGGATATAGCCCCGCTGCCAACGGATTTCTGGCTATAACCCCACCCCCCGGTGCTGGTCAACCTGCGGCCGCCTGCCGCAGCGCACGCTCGAAGACCTCAACAGGCTGGCCACCCTGGATGAGGTATTTATCGTTCAGAATCACTGCGGGCACGGCGTGAATGCCATTTCGCAAATACAAAGCCTCACGCGCACGCACCTCCTCAGCAAACTCATTGGAGCCCAGGATCTCACGAGCGCGGCCACGGTCGAGTCCAACCTGAGCGGCGACGTCCTCCAGAACCTGCTTATCGCTGGGGTTTCGGCCCTCAGTGAAGTAGGCCGCGAACAGAGCCTCCTTGAGCGCTTTCTGTTTGCCGCTGACCTCGGCCCAGTGCAGCAGTCGGTGAGCGTCGAACGTGTTGTAAATACGGCCGCGTTTGCTCATGTCAAATACAAAGCCGAGCTCAGCCCCACGAGCGCGGATCATCTCCTGGTTACGCGCAACCTGCTCGGCAGTCGAGCCGTACTTCTGGGTGATGTGCTCAGCGATGTCCTGTCCTTCCGGGCCCATTTGCGGGTTGAGCTCAAAAGGTTGGAAATGAAAGTCGGCCGCGACCTGGTCCCCAAGCCGCGATAGGGCGGCTTCCAGTGACTTGAGGCCTATGACGCACCACGGACACGAGACATCCGATACAAAGTCGATTTTGAGCTGGCTGGACATGGGTAGCTGCGTGGGGGTGGGGTGGCGAATTTACAAGCAAGGCGCCACCGGCGGCCGACCGGGCCGACCGCGCCGACGGCGTTGTTGCGTCCAGCGCAGGAATGTGGGGTTTATCCCGCGATAATTCACCTTCCGACTCACAAGGGGCCGCCGAGATATTCCCCCTTAGCCGGACTATGATTCCCAGTCAGCCGTTGCCGAATTCCCAATTATCCGCCACGCCGGCAGGCGTCCATCCCACGGCCGACGCTCGATCTGCCAGGGCACTGAAGCCACTACGCGATGGACAAATTCGACCGCATCTTCCGATTACATGCAATTCTCGCCGCCCGGCGAACACCCATCTCGCTCGATGAATTGAAGAGCAAATTGGATTGCTCGAAGGCGACGGTTCACCGCACCATCAATGCACTCAAGGATTACCTGGCCGCTCCGATCGTGTTCGACTCCGAGCGCCAGGGCTACCGATACACCGCAGATGCGAAAGCTCCTGAGTTTGAGCTGCCGGGATTGTGGTTCACACCCGCAGAGCTTCAGGCGCTCGCGCTGATGCAGCGACTTCTGCAAGAAGCCGGCCGTGGTCTCCTCGAGGAGCACATAGGAGCCCTGACCAAGCGCCTCAATGAGCTGACCGGTCACAAGCGGCTCAATCTCAATGAGTCAGCCCGCCGACTGAAGTTTCCGGCCCTCGCCGCGAGGCCCGCGGGCGCGGCGTTCCAGATCGCAATCTCCGCAACACTGGAGCGCAAAAAACTCAGTCTGCACTACCACGCACGAGGCACCAACGAGCACACGTTCCGCACGATCTCCCCGCAACGAGTGATCCACTACCGTGAGAGCTGGTACCTGGATGCCTGGGACGAGGACAAGCAGGCGCTGCGCAGCTTCTCCATTGATCGCATCCGTGAGCTAACTGTTCTCGATCAGCAGGCGACCCACATATCCGAGGAGGAGTTAGACAAACACTACGCCAGCGCCTACGGCATTTTCAGTGGCGAGGCGGACAAAATTGCCATCCTGCACTTCACAGCCGAGCGGGCTCGCTGGGTGGCCGATGAACAATGGCATCCGCAACAACAGAGCCAGTATCTCGGCGATGGTACCTACGAGCTTCGCATTCCCTACAGTGATCCGCGCGAGCTGATCATGGACATCCTGCGCCACGCAGCACACGTCAAAGTCATTGCCCCGGAATCCCTTCGCAGCGAAATCCGCGATCAACTAGCTGCTGCATTGGCGCAGTATCCGGACCCGGATCGCGCCGGCTGACCCAGTCAATTGCGCGAGCTCGGCACCACGCTCGTCATCGACTTGATCCGCTGCGGTTTTCCCGCAGGGTCAGTCTCACGTTTTGAGACTGACGGGGTTCAAGCTAGCCAACGCTAGAAGCAACCAGCCAGCGACAGACGGAGATGCCATGCTCGAATACACCCTTGCGGTATTGATGGCTAGCGTTCTCGGTTTTGCCTTGGGGTGGCTCGTAAGGACCACTCGATCGCGCGCGACGGAGGCGGCTGCGAACGCGCAGCTTGAGGGTCTGCAGCTGCGCCTCGAGCAGACCTCAAAGGACTTCGGCGAATTGAAGTCGGCCCATACCGAGCTGCGCCATCAGCACTTCGATGAATCCACCGCCCGTGCCAGTGCCGAGGCGGTAGCACGCCAGATCCCAGGGCTGGTCAGCAAACTCGAGGGCTGCAATCAAGAGATCAGTGCCCACAAAGCACGCGTTGCAACACTCGAGTTGGAGCTCGCCAATGAGCGGGCATCCTTGAAAGGCGAGCGGGACCTTCTCGAACGAACACGCGCGACGCTGTCGGATTCCTTTAAGGCGCTGTCCGCCGATGCGCTCAAAAGCAACAACCAAGCCTTCATCGATCTAGCCAAGTCGACCCTCGAGACCTTCCAGGAGGGCGCGCGGGCGGATCTTGCCACACGGCAGACCGCAGTGCATCAGCTGGTACAACCGATCAGAGAGTCGCTGTCGAAAGTGGACAACAAACTCGGTGAGATGGAGAGTCAGCGGGTTGCAGCGTACGCGGCCTTGAATGAGCAGCTGAAAGGATTGGTCGAAACACACCTTCCGGTGCTGCGCACCGAGACGGCAAACCTGGTCAAGGCGCTGCGACAGCCCACCGTCCGCGGTCGCTATGGCGAGGTGCAACTCAAGCGCGTGGTCGAGATGGCCGGCATGCTCGATCATTGCGACTTCGTCGAGCAGGAGAATCGCCAGACCGAAGACGGACGGCTGCGTCCGGATCTCATCGTTAAATTGCCCGGCGGCCGCAACATCGTGATCGATGCAAAGACGCCTCTTTCAGCATACCTCGAAGCTGTCGAGACTGCCGATGAGAGTGCCCAGCGCCTGCTGACTGCCCAACATGCGCAGCAGTGCCGCAATCACGTCGCAGCCCTCGGCCGAAAGGCTTACTGGGAGCAATTCACACCGACGCCCGAATTCGTTGTGATGTTCATTCCGGGTGAAGTGTTCTTCAGCGCAGCTCTCCAGGAAGACCCCACACTGTTGGAATGTGGAGTGAACGAAAAGGTCATTCTGGCCACACCCACCACCCTGATTGCACTCCTGCGTGCCGTTCACTATGGATGGCGGCAGGAGAAGCTCGCCCAAAACGCGGAAGAGGTGGCAAAGCTCGGCAAGGAGCTGTACGACCGAATTCGTACCTTGAGCGGACATTGGAGCGAGGTTGGTGACAGGTTAGGCAAAGCCGTCGAAGCCTATAACCGCTCAACCAGCACCCTCGAGTCACGCGTGATCGTCTCAGCACGCCGTTTCAAGGATCTCAAAGTTGGCGCCTGTGACAGCGAAATCGTTCCGCTCAAACAGATCGAGGTGATTCCGCGAATAGCTCAGGTGGAGGAGCTCACTCCGCCCAGCCTGACCGTTGCGAGTCCCAGGGTTCACAATGGCAGTGCCGCAGCGTAAGCCTGGTCAGGCCGCGGGGAGCTGCCAAATACAAGGCCACGGGGGGCGATGACTTTGCGAGCATAGCCGCCGCATGCACCTCCGCATGCACTTCAAGGCAGCGCCCCCGCATGCACCCCAACGCATGCACCCCCGCATGCACCCCAACGCATGCACCCCCGCATGCGCCCAACGCATGCACCCCCGCATGCGCCCCAAGTGGCCGGTCGCCCGCTCGCCACGCCCCGCGTTAACCCATACACTCCCGTGCCGCGATGTCCGTCGCATCAATAAGAAGGCAACACCCGTGAGCAGGTCGCGAACATCGAACCGTCTGGTCGCCACTGTGGCTTGCTTTTCCCTTCTTGGCACCTGGGCGTGGCTCGTTCAGGCGGCGCAACGGCCGGTGCAGGGCCAACCCTTGGCTCAGGAGCAACCCCTGCCTCTGGGCGGCCCCCGTCCGGACGCGGCGACTATTCAGTCATGGAAAGACCGCAAGTTCGGCATGTTCATCCATTTCGGCCTGTATTCCATCGCAGGCGGCACGTGGAATGGAAAGCCGATCGACAAGGGTTACAGCGAGCAGATCTTCGCGAACGGCGATCTACCGCAGGATCAGTATTCGGCCTTGGCCCAAAGGTTTGATCCGACGAGCTTCGATCCCGACGCGATTGTCTCGCTGGCGCAGGCAGCGGGCATGAAATTCATCGTGATCACGGCCAAGCATCACGACGGTTTCAACCTGTTCAAGACTGGACAGACGCCCTATAACGTCGTGGACGCTACCCCCTACAAAAAGGATATCGTCAAGGAGTTGGCCGACGCCTGTGCACGACAGGGTCTGGCATTCGGTGTCTACTACTCGACGATCGACTGGCATCATCCGGGCGGCAACACCTATCTCCCCGGCAATAGCAATCCGATCACCCCCTCCCAGGAAGCATTCAACGTCGCTCAGGTGAAGGAGCTGTTGGGCAACTATGGTCCGATCAGCGAAATCTGGTTCGACATGGGCAAGCCGACTCCTGCACAGAGCGCACATTTTGCACGCACGGTGCATGAGCTGCAGCCCCAGACCATGGTTTCCGGCCGCGTATGGAACCACCAAGGCGACTTTAACGTCATGGGTGACAATAGCGAGCCCGACGTAGCGATCGAGGAGCCCTGGCAAACACCCGCTTCCATCTTCAAAGAAACATGGGGTTACCGGTCATGGCAGGTGCGCAGTGACCTGCCGAACAAGACGCGGGAGCACATCGCACGACTGGTCCGTGTCGTCAGCCATGGCGGCAACTACATCCTGAACATCGGGCCGAAAGGCGATGGGTCCGTTGTTCCTTACGAGGCCGATGTGCTCAAGGGCATAGGCGATTGGATGAAAATTAACGCCGAAGCGATCTACGCTACCCGTCCGCAGCCCTTCGACACACTCGACTTCGGCTATGCCACCTTAGGGGCTCACACCCTTTACCTTTTTATCGAGAAGCTTCCGAAGAACGGAGTGCTGCACCTGCCGGGCCTGGTCGATACACGCCTGACTTCGGCTCGTATTCTGGGCGATAAGGACGGTACGACACTTCCCCTTACCGTAGACGCGAGTGGCGGGCACATCAACGCGGCGAGAATCGCGGAGCTGCATTCGGGCCGATTCATGCCAGTCGTCGCGATTGCCGTCGATGGAGAATTGCATGTGCGTCCCGCTGCCGTTGCTTCCAGAGATGACGGAACCGTGCATCTAACCGCGGCGCACGCCGCACATTTCCTGAACTACAACGGTTACGGTTACGAAGCCCCCGCCACGATCTACAAATTGCGGTGGTACGCCGCGCTGGGCCCCGGCCGTTACCGTGCCACGATCCACTACATGCCCATGGCCAAACCGGTTCGCGCCAACATTGTCGTCGACGGCCACACTACTACCGTGACATTTCCTCCGGACGGGAAGGTTTCAGTGATGGTCGACCGCGACGCCGCGGCGGAGCCGTATGCCATGAATGTGGACCTGACACCTGTCGAGCCCTACCACGCCGGGGACGCGCTCCCGGTTCGATTCACCACCGTTGAGTTGTCGCCAGCGGCTGAGCGTATCGGTGGCGAGGGGAGGGGTAGTGCTAGGTAAACTCTTATGACAGAGACGCTAGTTCACCGATGGGCGTTGGGCCCACGGTGGAAATAATTAAGCGGGAACGAGGATTGCGCCTAAGACGTCATCGACGAAGCAGTTGGGTGACCAAATGCCTTCCAAGCCAAGCCGCGGCGATGACAGAAACCGTGTGGATCCCAACCCTCGGCGCCCAGATCCGTCCGACCCTCCGGGTTCCGCGCCAAACGAGCCGGCCCAGGGTCACACCCAAACCAAGGCCAGATACCGCGATCGCCCCACAGACGACGGCAAATACAACGATGGGGATCAGGAACCGAGTCCGAGCGGACAGAAGAGCACGTAGACCACCCCACTCACCTAAAATCCTTCCCCCTGGGCCGAGGCCGTGGATTCGCCGTGAGCTCACAATCCTTACCGCCGCAACCCGAGCACCGAAGCCGCTTCGCCAAGTCCACCAAGGTAATCTCCCACCCCACAAACCGCGCAAGTGTCCGCGGCTCTGCCGTGCGGACATGCCGGCACTTTCGGCATGCAATCGTGAGCACGTAATCGCCGAACTCATCGCCCAACTTAGTCACAAGCAATTTGCGCATCGCGCAAAAAATAGCGCGATGGGCGGCACCCTCAGCAACTGCTTTTTGCAGATGCTGGATGGATGATCCGATCGTAGCGCTCAAACCCTGAAAATCGATTGAGACGTTCGTCCACATGTTGGGACGTTCGTCCTTGTGTTGGTTACTGGCAGCACGGATTCAGTCTCGGGCCCCGCGCGGGGCCCGTGACCTAAGCACGCTATCTGCTGCCTGTGCTTTCGAATCAGAGCGTCCTGTCGAGAAACCGATGTATTTCCCCTCCGATCTCGCTCACATGGGTCTCCAGCGCAAAGTGCCCGGTATCGTACAAGTGAACCTCGGCCTTCGGATTGTCACGTTGAAACGCCTTCGCACCGGCAGGGAGGAAGAACGGATCGTGCTCACCCCACACGGCCAACAAGGGCGGATGTGACTTGCGGAAATAGGCCTGGAACTGCGGATATAACTTTACGTTGCTTGCGTAATCGAGAAACAGGTCGAGCTGAATGTCTTCGATGCCTGGCCGCGAGAGAAGGGCAAAGTCCAGCGTGTAGGATTCCGGTCCAATCCGCTCTTCAGGAGCTCCCTGAAGGTATTGAAACCTGGTGCCATCCAACGTGAGGAAATCGCGCAGAGCCGCTCGATTCGCAGCAGTCGGCTCCTTCCAGTATTTCTGAATGGGATTCCATGCCGTGCTCAGGCCCTCCTCATAGGCGTTGCCGTTCTGAGTGATGATCGCCGTCACCCGCTCCGGGTGCGCAACCGCAAGACGAAAACCAACCGGCGCACCATAGTCGAAGACCTCCAGTGCGTACTTGTCCAGATGTAACGCAACGGTGAAGGCATCCATCGTCTTCGCAAGATGGTCAAACGTGTAGTGATACTGACTCCGCGCCGGCGCATCGGAGAACCCGAAGCCAGGAAGATCCGGCGCGACGACATGATAGCGGTCTGCCAACAGTGGAATCAGGTCGCGATACATGTGCGAAGAGGTCGGAAATCCATGCAGTAGCAGCACAGTCGGGGCTTTGGGATCACCGGCCTCACGGTAGAAGATCTTCACTCCATCCACGGCGACCGTGTGGTACTGCGACGCGGCATGAGTGTTCTCGACCGACGCAGCGGCGAGCAGGGCCAAAGCGGCGAGGGCGAACGGGCGAAGTGACATAAGCGGCTCCTTGAATGTGTAACCAGAGAAAACGTGTATTGAGGTTACATGCGGTCTGCGTAACTAGTCAAGAGATAATTTACAGGTTACACTCTGCTCGCCCGTCCAATCCCGGATATCCCTAGCTGCAATGCCTCCCGATCTGTCCACATCCGCGCTCCCCAACCCGCTCTTCATCGCGGATGAAGTGGCACTCGATTTCATCAACAGCGCATACGGTGTCGCGCCGAATCACGTCGATGTTTTGGGATCCGATCGGAATGTGTTGGATTGGCTGCAGCGTGCCGGTCTCACGCCCGAATTCGATTCCCCGCCGCCCGCGGGCAGGCAGGGATTGTTGCTGCAGTCAGCATTGACACTTCGCGAATGCGCCCGCGACTTGGTCGAGCGGCGCAAGGCAGGGGCGGGCGCGGATGCTTCGGTGCTGAATCGAGTGCTTGCACTCGGTGAGACCCATCAGCAGCTGGTCTGGAAAAAAGGACAGGCTCCCAGTATCAGCATCCACCGCACCGGCTCGAAGCCGGAGGCGGTACTAGTTCCCTTGGCAGAGGCGATTGCGCGTCTGTTGGCCAAAGGCGATTTCGAGCTGGTAAGGCGATGCGAGAGCGCGGATTGCACGCTGTGGTTCTACGATCGCACAAAGTCTCATCACCGCCGCTGGTGCAGTATGGCGATGTGCGGAAATCGGGCGAAAGTGGCCGCTTTCCGCGAGCGACGCAGGAATGGCTAGAGCCGCGCGATACGAACTACTTCTGGGACGGTGCCACGTTCGTGGAGAACATGTCGCGAAGAAGTTTCCACTTATCGCCTTCGTGCCGCCAGATGACAATGTACTTCCCGTGGTCGAGTACCTTCCCCGCTTTGTCACGCAATTCGTATTGCCCAACCTCAGTGGCGGCCGCGCCCTGGGCGAACACCTCGACCGTCTTGAGCGCGATGCCGGCTATCCCTGAATCAAGCGCCCCTTGCCAGAATTTCTGAATTGCCTGCTTACCTCGAATGGCATCGCTGCCGGCCGGCATGACTTGTCCATCCGCCGCATATAGCGCTGCGAGCGCAGCACTATCGCCCTTCTGGGCCGCCACCGAGAACTCAACATTGGCAGATTCGATTGCCGAACGAACGCTGTCAGCGCGGGCCGGCAAGGCCGGGCAGCCGATCAAGGTGATAAATATGACAGCGCGGAGAACATACAGGCTCACGGTTTTCATTCGGACCCCCGGATGTCTGGTTATGAAACTGGGGCGGGCAGTGCGCCCGCCGCTGCTGCGCTGCTGACATAGTGGCACGCTTGCATCACCAAATCACGCCGGCCGCCCTCTACGAGGCCCGATCCGGCATGAATAAGCTCACCTTATGCAGAGGAAAACAATATCTAACTGGACCTAATGTAAACCAGGGCCCACGATTTCCTCAAACCTGACGCTGATCAGGCGAGGGGATCCAGCCATGAAGTCTACTACCGAGCGCTCGACCACCAACGTCGCGGCCGCGCGCTACAAGTCCGGAGTGCTTCTCAGCAACGCGACAGGGCTCTTCATTGCACTCCTCAACGATCTACGCCTCGCGCTTGATTGCATCGCTCCGAATCGCCTGCGAGCGGCGTGCTCTCGCCTCGTAGCCGATCTCGTCCTCGTTTTCCCGGTACCTGGCAAATCCCGGCCTAAGCTGCTCTACATCAGGAACTCGCATGCCGATGCAATCGCTGCCATGGTAGCCGGGCGCCGGTGGGTGCCTGTCAGCTGCCGGCGCCACCTGCTCCAGGTTGATTGGGACCGGCCGGCCCCATCGATCGCTCGGCCACAAAAGCGCCCGCCGGCGATCCGTTCAAATAAGGCGGACCCACACCACCGGCAAGACTAGCCGACAGGGCGAAGCGGCAGGGCCGAGGCGGCAGTGCCAGGCGGCAAGGCCAGGCGGCGGCGCCCGGCGGCAAGGCCAGCCGGCAAGCCTGCGGCAAGAGCAGCTGCGGACCTTCCCGCCGGTGCGCGCCGCACGCGCCAAGCATTGATCCGCCGGTTCTCACCCCGGCCTACTGCCCAGAGCTTCATTCCTTCCTACTCGTTTGGAGGTCAGCATGGCGTTGGTTTCATTGCGACAGTTGCTCGATCACGCGGCCGAGCATGATTACGGTGTTCCCGCTTTCAACATCAACAATATGGAGCAGGTGCAGGCGATCATGCAGGCGGCGGACGAAACCGACAGCCCAGCGATACTGCAGGCTTCGGCCGGCGCAAGGAAGTACGCGGGCGAGGCTTTCCTGCGCTACATCGTGCAGGCGGCCGTCGAGACCTGGCCCCATATCCCTGTAGTCCTTCACCAGGACCACGGCGCGAGTCCTGCCGTGTGCCAGGCTTCCATCCGCTCGGGCTTCAGCAGCGTAATGATGGATGGGTCGTTGCGGGAGGATATGAAGACGCCCGCATCCTACGACTACAACGTCGACGTGACCGCCAGAGTTGCCGACATGGCGCATGCGGTGGGTGTATCCGTCGAAGGCGAGCTGGGTTGTCTAGGCTCGCTCGAATCTGGCATGGCGGGCGAAGAGGACGGCAGCGGGGCAGAAGGCAAACTCTCGCACGAACAACTGCTCACCGATCCGCAGCAGTGTGTTGATTTCGTCGAGCGCACGGGTGTCGATGCCCTGGCGATAGCGATCGGCACCTCGCACGGCGCGTACAAGTTCTCTCGCAAACCCACGCGCGAAGTTCTCGCTATCGGGCGGATCGAGGAAATCCACCGCAGTATTCCGAACACCCATCTCGTCATGCATGGGTCGTCATCAGTCCCGCAGGAATGGTTGACGATTCTTCGGGCGCACGGTGGTGACATGAAAGAAACCTATGGCGTGCCGGTCGAGGAAATCCAGGAAGGGATACGCCACGGCGTGCGCAAAGTGAATATCGACACGGATATCCGAATCGCCATGAGCGCGGCCGTCCGGCGGGCGCTTGCGCGCGATCCGTCGGAATTCGATCCGCGTAAGTTCCTGAAGGCGGCTACTGCCGCTGCGCAGGACATCTGCAAGGCACGCTTCGAGGCGTTCGGATGCGCCGGCCGGGCCTCGCAGATAAAGCCTGTGCCGCTCGAGAGGATGGCCGAGAAGTACCGCGGCAAGGAGCGCCTGCGGTTGGTCGGCTGATTCAACACGGGTTTCTTCGGTAATGACGAGCTGTGAGCGCATCGGACGCGCTCGCGAGCCCGCCGCTATCATCCGGGCTCGTGCACTGTCCAATACAAGTTATATCGTTCGTGGGCAATCCGGTAGTAAGGCACCAGCTCCACTTCTCTCCCGTGCTCGAATCCGCGCCCTTGAAACGTCAAGGGCTTCCCCGCCGAGGCAACAATACTCTTTGGGAAATCATGCGGGTGTCCGAGCCAAGCCGGCACCTCCACCGGCCGATTCAGTACATCGCCGTAAGTCCGTTCGTTCGCGATGAGATCCGCGCCGGGCTCGATGCCGTCACTGCCAAACCTGCCGGCAAGCACAATAGGCCCGTACAGGAGGGCGACCACCGTCGGATGACCCGGCAGCTCTTCAGTGTGCAACTGCATTGGCAGCCGGAGATTGACGACGTCTCCGGGGTGCCAGATGCGATTCAGTTCGATATACCGCCCGGGTGAGCGCGAGACAATGCGGTGGCCACCGTTAACCTCGACGGACACCTCATCGCACCAGCGCGGATGGCGGATCTGCAAGTTGAATCGCGTTGGTTGAGATGCCTCGATCACAAGTTGCGTTGCGGCGCTTTCCGGAAACCTGGTGACTTGCTTCACCCTCACCTTCTTTTCGCGCCAGGTCACCACGGATGGAATGAACAGGTTGACATAGAGGGAAGTCGTGTCCCGGAAATACACCGAGTCGCCGTACTTAGCGTGGTTTTCCATGCCCGTGCCAGTGCAACACCAGAAAGAGCGGGTCGGCGTGCAGTACAGTTTGAGATACCCGGGTCGGATCGCCTGGAAATACGTGACCATCCCCGAGGCCGGATCCTGCGAGGCGAGTATGCTGTTGTAGAGCGCTCTCTCGTAGTAATCCGCGTAGGGTGCCAACGGTTCCTGTTGGAACAACGCACGCGTCAGCCGCAGCAGATTGTGGGCGCAGCAGGTCTCCATGGTTTTTGCGGAAGCAAGGTGCGCCGCAAATTGATCCGGTGGGAAGAAGTGCTCGCCATCACTGACGCCGCCGATCGCGAACGACCGCCGCAACACGACGCTCTGCCAGAAGAATTGCGAGGCCCGCAGAAGGTCTGGGTCCCCGGTCAACTCGTGAATGCGCTTGAATCCGATCACCTTCGGAATCTGCGTGTTCGCGTGCAGCCCATCCAACACATCCTGGCCGTTGCTCAGTGGAGCAAGCAGCGCCCGATGGCAGAATTTTCGCGCCAGCGTCAGGTATTTCTCATTACCGGTGAGCTCGAACACATCCGCCAGAACTTCGTTCATGCCGCCGTGCTCGGGCTCGAGCATGCGGTCGAGCTCAGCATCCGATAATTCGTGAGTAACGTCCCACACCCAGTCCGAAAGGTTCACGAGAACCTCGAGTGCGAGTGCATTCCCCGCATGCACATGGGCATCGCGCACGCCGGCAAAGATCTTGTGCATTGTGTACCACGGCACACCCTGCACCTTCGCGCCCTTCACGCTGTTCTGGAGTTGCAGTGCCCCGTCAGGAAACGCGCAAATGAGCCCGGTCCGGCTCTCTTTCTGGCACGCACTCAACTCACCGACGATGTAATCGACCCGCTGCCTGAACTCGGGTCGATCGCTTGATGCGGACATGAGCGAGCAGGCAGAGAGGTAATGCCCCAGCGTGTGCCCCTGGCAACGGATGTCAGTCCAGGTCGCCTCCGATTCCCACCCTCCGTATATAGGCGCTCTTGGCGCCAGGCCTGCGTTGACCCGAAAGCTGTGCAACAGCCGATCCGGCTCGAGTTGTAAGAGGTACTGTTCATCGAGCGACTGGGCCCGTCGGAAAGGTCCATCCTCGAGGCGAACATCCGAGAGGGCAAACGGAGTCACATGATCGGTCACCCGATCGGGCGCAGCATGCCCTCGCGACGCTGCGGCGCCTTCCACGCCGCCTTCATACGCATAGCCGACTCCGCCTATGCCCCTCCGGACAAGCAACGCTGTGGTGCTTGCACCCAGCCCCCACAACGCCTTGCGTCGCGAAACCATGGGCACCCCCTCCAAAACTCAGACAATTACCGGCGAGTGTATTAAGGGCCTTCATCCGAAGCAATCCTTGCACGGAATGAGGTATTCCCGGTGGGCCCCTTCTGCCTCATCAGGGGTCGCGGAACGGCACTCTTGGCGCGTACTTCCGTAACGCCCCGCCGAGTGGCGCACCCCAGTTGGCCCGACTATGCAATAGACTCGCGCATGGCGTCCGTGCCGTACGTGAAAGAGCCGGTAATGACTCAACCCATCAATGTCCAAACTCCGCCCGACGCATGTCGCAGTCGGCTCGCCGCAGCTCGCGGCCTCTCTCGGTGCGTAGCGTGCGCGCTACTCGCATGGTCCGCCGCGCCATTCGCGTCCGAGACCGAGAGCTTTGCTCCCCCGGCGCGCATCGAAGCCGCGCCAGACAAGCCGTTGAAGGAGCTGCCGTACACGCCGAGTCTGGACGTAAGCGCCATGGACAAGTCGGTCGATCCTTGCGACGACCTGTATCTGTATGCCTGCGGGGGATGGCTCAAGAACAACCCGATTCCGGCCGATCAGAATCGCTGGGACCCCTATGCGAAGCTCTCTTTCAACAATCAGCGCTATCTGTGGGGCATCCTCGAGGACGCGTCCAAGTCCGTCGCAACGCGCACACCGACTCAGCAGAAGATTGGCGACTACTTTGCGGCATGTATGGATACCGAAGCGGTTGAGAAGGGGGGCATCGGACCGATCAAAGACGACCTCGCTCGCATCGAGGCGCTGCGCGATCGAAAGAGGATGGCAGCACTGCTTGCCGACTTTCACATGCGTGTCGCCACTGCGGGTCTGTTCTTCGGCGTTGGCGTGCAGCAAGACGCGAAGGATGCGAGCAAGCAGATCGCCTTCGTCGACGCGGGCGGCATCGGGCTGCCGGATCGCGACTACTACTTGAAGACCGATGCAAGGTCAGTAGAGGCGCGCGAACGATACACGGAACACGTCGCCAAGATGTTTGAGCTACTCGGCGAGACGATGCCAACCGCGAAGGGGGATGCGGCGACGGTGATGCGCATTGAGACCGCGTTGGCGAAAGCGTCACTCACCAAGGTCGATCGGCGTGATCCGTATAAGATCTATCACCGTGAGACGCTCGCATCGCTACCGAAGCTCGCGCCGGCATTCAACTGGCCGGTGTACTTCAAGACTGTCGGCATGAATCCGCAGCCGTGGCTCAACGTCACGGAGCCAGCCTTCTTCAAAGAGCTGAATGCGCGACTAACGCAGGAGAGCCTCCCGAATCTAAAGACGTATCTGCGCTGGGCACTACTCGCCGCGTCCGCCCCGTATCTCTCCTCGCCGTTCGTCAACGAGAGCTTCGCGTTCAATCGAAAGTATCTGCGCGGGGTCGAGCAGGATCGGCCGCGTTGGAGGAAGTGCGTGGCGTGGGTCGATCGTGATCTCGGCGATGCACTCGGCCGCGAGTACGTGGCGCGCACCTTCCCAGCGACGACGAAGGAGAAGGCCGTCACCATGACACGCCAGATCGAGGAGGCGATGAAGGAGCGCATCAACCAGCTCGATTGGATGACTCCGGCGACGAAGGTGCAGGCGATTGCGAAGTTGGCGAAGCTGCGGAACAAAGTAGGCTATCCGGATTTGTGGCGCGACTACTCATCGCTCACGATCCAGCGCTCGGACTTTTTCACGAACGTGACGCGTGCGATCCGATTCGAGTCGTTGCGGCAAGCGGCAAAGATCGGCAAACCAGTCGATCGCGGCGAGTGGGGGATGAGTGCGCCGACGGTGAATGCCTACTACGATCCTGCCATGAACGATGTGAATTTCCCGGCCGGTGTACTGATGCCACCGCTCTACGACGCGAAGCTCGATGAGGCGCCCAACTACGGTGACACCGGCGGCACGATTGGGCATGAGCTGACGCACGCGTTCGACGACGAGGGACGTCAGTACGATGGGGATGGCAATCTGCGCGATTGGTGGACGAAGGAAGACGCTGAGAAATTCGAGAAGCGCGCGCAGTGCATCCGCGATCAGTATTCGCAGTACACGATCGTCGATGACATCAAGATCAACGGCGCGTTGACATCGGGCGAGGACATCGCCGATCTCGGCGGCGAGCTGCTTGCGTGGATGGCCTGGCAGGATCAGACGAAGACGATGCGGCTCTCGGAGCGTGACGGTCTCACACCACCGCAGCGTTTCTTCGTCGGCTTTGCGCAGTGGGCGTGCACAAACGAGCGCCCGGAGAACATGCGCGTGAACGCGGTGGTCGACCCGCATTCACCACCGCGTAATCGCATCAATGGCGTGGTGGCGAACATGCCGGAGTTCGCGCAGGCGTTCAGTTGTCCGGTGGGCAAGAAGCTCGTAAAAAAGCCGGAAGACCTCTGCAAAGTGTGGTGAGGTGGCAGGGAGGGCATCGTGACTGCGAGTCCCGATCGATGCACATTGAAACGTTCGGGTCTCTGAATGTCAGCTAAGGTTAGAGCGTCGTTGAAGAGTTGCCAAAGATCCTGGGGTTTCATGCGCGCACCGATTCATGTGCGCAGGAGAAACCTTGGGTGGCACATAAATAATTATGTGCTAGTAATTTGGCACATAAGTACTATATGCATCAAGACACGTATACCGGCAGCATCGGTGGGCGCTTACCAACCAACCTGTCGGCTAGTTACGGCAGGCGCCAGAATCATTAGTCAACGCTCAGGTGACATGCCTTCAGCCATTCCTTGGTTGTTTTTGGCCGTATACATGACTTTTCTACTCGACGAGCTGAATGTGCCGTGCCCTGCCAAGCCAACGACGCACAGCCCGCCATTTCCCCACCGCCAAGGCTGTCACGCCCACCCCAGAAGTTGCGCCGGCAGCTGTGAGTGCTGCGGTTGTAATGCATATCGGACACATATCTCGCCGCCCTCCCGTTAGCAGGCGATCACGGGGTCGTTGGCTATCTCGCTGCTACGTTCGAGAAACTCGAGCGCCTCAAGTCCCCGAATCGCCCACAGACCCGTGTACCCACGGAAGCGATCGATGCCACCGTTGCCCTTCTCCAGCTCAGTGGGATGAACCGCAATCTCATTCAGCGCCTTGACCCCAATCTTTCGCGCACTGCTATCAGCCATCAGCGCTTCGTTCGTAATGCATACGGGACACATATCGTGAGGCCTCCACAGTGCTTCCTATACTAAAGACGCCCTCGACCATCTCATTTCGACATCAGCGAGGGGTTTATGGCAGGCAGCTGGTCGCCGCGGAATCACCGCGGAATCACCCAGGGCGGCTTCTGGGCGCGCGTCTCTGGAAGAAGTGCTCGCCCACACCGGACGTGCCCATCGGCACGCCGATGCGGGAGCTGAACCAGTGCCTTTCGGAAACAGCCGGCGAAGTGTGAAACTTACCGGGCGCCGCTTCGCCGCTAGGCCTCGAGAATCGCAGAGAAGCTGCCATAGATCATCCGCTTACCGTCGAACGGCATGGTGGCCTGGCCGGGCTTCATGCGCTCGTCCGCCATGATCTTCGGCCAGACCGCGTCGTGGAGCTCCTTCGAGGGCCACTCGATCCAGGAATAGACAACATTTTCATCGCCGGTGGCCTTCACAGCGCCCTTGTAGTCGGTCACCTTTCCATCGGGTACATCATCGCCCCATGCCTCGACAATGCGGATCGCTCCATATTCCTTGAATACCGCGGCGGCCTTGGTGGCCATCGCGCGATAGGCGTCCTTATTGGCGGCCGGCACCGGGACCACGAAGGCGTCCGCATAGCCCAAGGTCCCCTGTGCGGACTCCTCCACGATAGGAGCGAAGCCGCCAATGATCATTCGCTGACCATCGAAAGGCATCGAAGCGCCCATCTCCTTCATGCGCGGATCGTTCCTGATCTTCTCGTTCGCCGCGTCACGCGCCGCCTTTGACGGGTATTCGATCCAGGAGAAGACGACCACCTCGTCCGCTTTCGCTTTCACCGCCCCCTTAAAGTCGGTGACCTTCCCATCGGGCACCTGATCGCCCCACGTCTCCACCACACGGGTCGCGCCAAACTCCTTGAACAACGGTGCCGCGCTGCTCGCATGCTGGATGAATGCCGCCTTGTTGGCGGCAGGCACTGCGGCGACAAATCCTTCAACATAGGTCATGGGAGTCTCCTCGCGTTGGAACCAAAGTCCTCTTGTTGATTGGCGCACCGTACGGCGAGTTCCCGCCGTCGTGCGCGGCGTTGCGGCATCAACCGAAAGCTCCGCAATCTATGCCCCGCAAATTCCATAGCCTTGTCGTGACAACGCGATCCCGACCGTCCTTGGGTTACCACCCGGAATCGGAGTAGGAGACCCGCAATGCCCGTCAAGACGCTCATCGCAGTGTTTGCGACTGTTGCCGCCAGCTTTGCGGCTCCGACGATAGTTCAAGCAGCGCAGGAGAAACCACCCGTGCAAACCGCAATGCCCAAGCCCAGCAAGAGCGGCTATGCCGCAGTCAACGGTCTGAACTACTACTACGCCGTGTACGGCACCGGCGAGCCGTTGTTGCTGCTTCACGGTGGCCTGGGCCAGATCGAGATGTTCGGTCCCAACCTGACCAAGTTGGCACAGAGCAGACAGGTGATCGGGGTTGATCTGCAGGGCCACGGCCGTACGGGACTGGGCGATCGCGAGATCAGTCTCATCGACATCGGCAACGACATGGCCGGGGTGCTGAAGAAGCTCGGCTACGAAAAGGCCGACGTGCTCGGTTACTCGATGGGCGCCGGTGTCGCGTTCCAATTCGCCGCCCAGCATCCGGAAATGGTTCGCCGCCTGGTGCTGGCTTCCGGCCTGTTTGCGCAAGACGGCTTCTATCCGGAGATGCTGCCGCAGCAGGCGGCAATCGGTGCCGCGATGGCGGAGCAGATGAAGGAAACACCGATGTACAAGTCGTACGTGGCGATCGCGCCGCATCCAGAAGAATTCCCCAAGCTGCTCGACAAGATGGGTGCGTATATGCGCAAGTCCTACGACTGGTCGGCGGACGTCAAGAAGCTGACCATGCCGGTGATGCTCATCTACGGTGACAGCGACATGATCCGGCCGGAGCATCAGGTGAAGTTCTACCAGCTGCTCGGCGGCGGATTGAAGGATGCCGGCTGGCAGCGCGAGCACATGTCGCAGAATCGTCTGGCGATCCTGCCGAATCTCACGCACTACGAGCTCGGCCTCGCCCCGGAGCTGGTCGAGACCGCTCTGCCGTTCCTGAACGGCGCGGGCCGCGCCAAGAGCTGGAGCGAGCAGGTCAACGGGAAGTAAAGCGCGCCTGCCGAGAGCGGGACGGAACAAGAGAATGCTGTTCTGCAGATCGCGCTGCTCTGACGATCACCCCTTGCGTCCGTCTACGAATTCCTTGAGATCGCGGCGCTGCAATGCGGCTGCCATGAGATCCGGAAACTTATCCGGCGTGCACGCGAACGCAGGAACGCCGAGGGTTGCGAGTTGGCCCGCGAGCTCCGCGTTGTACGACGGCGCGCCGTCATCGCTCAGCGCCAGCAACGTGAGAAACTGAATGCCTGAGGCCACCATCGACGCCGCACGCTTCATGAACTCCGTTTCCACGCCGCCTTCAAATAAGTCGCTAATCAAGATGAACACGGTGTCTTGCGGTGAGCGCACGAGTTGCTGGCAGTAAGCGACGGCGCGGTTGATGTCTGTACCCCCACCTAAGCGTGTGGAGAACAGCAAATCGATTGGATCGTCGAGCTGCTCGGTGAGATCGACGATTGCAGTGTCGAACACGATGAGAGAAGTGGTCACCGCAGGCAGAGTCGCGAGCACCGCGCCGAAGATCGCAGAGTAGACGACGCTAGCGGCCATCGATCCACTTTGATCGATGCACAGGACAATATGGCGCATCGACTGTCGGCGGCGGCCGAAGCCGATGCGGGTTTCGGGGATGATTGTCTGATAGTCAGGTTGGTAGTGCTTGAGGTTCGCGCGAATCGTGCGTGACCAATCGATGTCGCTGTGGCGCGGCCGTCGATTGCGCGCGGCACGATTCAAGGCGCCCATGACGGCCTGGCGAGTCGGCTCGTTGAGTTTCGCGATCAACGCATCCACGACTTTGCGCACGACCTGGCGGGCGGTGTCGCGCGTCTTCGCCGGAATCGAGCCTGAGAGTGCAATCAAATCGGCAACGAGGTGCACATCGGGCTGCAACGACTCGAGCATCTCGGGCTCCATGAGCATGCGTGTCATATCGAGCCGCTCGATTGCATCGCGCTGCATGACCTGGACGATGCTCGACGGGAAGTATTCGCGAATATCACCCAGCCAGCGTGAGACATTGGGTGCGGAGCTGCCGAGCCCTCCCTTGCGATCGGAGTCATAGAGCGCTTCGAGCGCGCGATCCATCTGCGTCTCGCGCGCACTCAGTGAACACGAAATGCCGTCGGCCTCGTTGCCGCCGAGAATCAATCGCCAACGCCGCTGTGCCTGCTCGTCCGAGATCATGTCTTGAGGTTCCAGATCTTCTTGAGGATAGGCAGCACTGCACGCGCTGCGGCTTCGTCGAAATCGGCGGCTTCGCTGCTCCGTTGTTTCGATTCCTTGAACTGCAGGCTCTCGCCGATCTGCCGGCGTTCGGGCGCCGGGAATTGCGCGAACGCTCGACGCACAAGTGGCAGCACTTGCAGAAAGTGCTCATCACTCATGTCGCGAATCCAACGATCGACGAGCGAACGCAACCGATCGTCGTGGATCAGGACGGCTCCGCTGCCCGAGAGCAGGCCTTCGATCCATGCCGCGGCGTGCGTCGGCGGATTCCCCGGCGACAAGGATAGCGAAAATGCCTGCGACAAGCGGTCGAACTGCATTGCACTTGCGTCGTACAGCAATCGGTTCGCGTAGCCGACGATCAGCGGATGAACGGTGTCGCTCTCGGCTAGGCGTCGCAGTGTGCTCCGCCAGTCTTCGGTGAAGGATGGGTTGGCAAGTATGGTGAGCGATCGATCAGCCTCAACAAGCTTGCGCCAAAGCATCTGCGCTGCGTCGTCATCGATGTTGCTGCTCGCTCCTGGAATGCCTACGAGTAATCGCGGAACAAGTGCCGCCAGGATTTCTGCGACGAGCGACACGTCAGTTTCGCGCACATTACCGTAGCGATAAACGTTGACGAGCGGAGGCAGCGCGTCGAGCAGCTGCAACACGTCGTTGGACAGCGATGCGCGATTCTCGATTGCAGCGACGAGAACACCGATCGCATCTGCCAGATCTGCGAAAAGAGCATCTTCGAGTAGCGCGATGAGCGAGGCCAACGTCGCGTTTGGTTCGGCACTGCGTTCGGCGAGCAAGCTCGCAGCGGCTTGCTGCACGGTGTGACCGTAGCGACTCGCCTCGATCAACCCGATGGCGAATTCCGGCTTCCAGCGCAGCTGCCACACCTCGTGGAACGTGCCGCGGCCGCTGCGGTGTGCCACAGACGTTCCCCACTCGATACCGAGCAATCGCAGGCGGCGCAACAGCTGGCTGCGCTCTCGATCGATTTGTTCGCGCAGGTCCAGATCGTGCGTTTTGTCTTCCGCTTTCGGCGGCAACCGCAGGCGCTTCTGTAGCGCTGCGAGATCCTGGCTCAAGGGTGGCGCCGGGAACTCTTCTGGCACGACACCCAGACGATCGCCGAAATGCCAGCGTCGATGGATGAGCTGTAGATTCACCGCATCGCCGGCACCAAGTACGGACACGGCGGCGTCACTGTACTCTGCAAGTCCCGGCACGGGTCGGCCCCGGATGGCAGCCAACGAATCGGCCAAGCGACAAGCTTCGATGACGTGCGCTGAAGACACCGGGATGTCTTCCTCACGCAGCAGACGTGCCGCACGCGTTAGCCACTCAGCGCCGAGCGCCACGCGCTTCTCCCATAACAATTCGTACCAGACGGGTGAATCGACGCCGGCCCCATATCCAGAGCGATAAGAGAGCCGCTCATACGACCATGGCACCCAGGCGGCCGCAGTCTTCATTTTCGGCAGGCCTCTCAGCAATGCATCGTCCGATTTGGCGCTCGGCATGTTCGCAAGTGCTGGCGTATGCCATGCGCCGCAAATCACCGCGATATTTGTAAAGCCTTCGGTGACTGCAGCTCGAATGCACTTGCGCATGTGCGCTTCGCGCCGTTGCTCCGCCAGCGCAATTTTGCCGCCGACTTGTTCGCGCAGTGCGGACATCATCTCGTGCGTGGCCTTGAACACGTCGAGATCGTGACCTGCGCGCGACTCGACGAGGTGATCCCACCAGCGCTCCGCATCGCTGTAACCCGCAGCCATCGCCATGGGCGAGAGCGGATCGCCGGTCAGCTGGTCCTGTTCCTCTTCACTCGTCGCCTCCTTGGGCTCGATCGACTCATCTCGCAATCGCGCTGATTGTGGCAGGTCGATGAATCGCGCCGGGATCTTGTGTTTCAACGCGTACTGGATGGCCTGCCATTCCGGTGAGTAACGCGCGAAAGGATACAGAACCGCTTGGCGGGGCGACTGTGGTGCGTATATCAACAATGCGACGGGCGGTTCGAGTTGCGGGTGAGCGGCGAGGTCAATCAACTCGTTCGCATCGGGCGGCCCTTCGATCAACACCACTCCCGGGCGCACCGTCTCGAGCGCGTGCACCAGGCTGCGCGCCGATCCGGGCCCGTGATGGCGAATGCCGAAGAGGTGAATCTCGCTCACGTCACAACAGCTCGCGGCACGCGCGATACAGATCCTTCCAGCCGTCGCGTTCCTTCACGACGGTCTCAAGATATTCGCGCCATACAACAATGTCTTGCACCGGGTCCTTCACGATGGCCCCGATGAGACCCGAAGCGACGTCCGTCGCCCGCAATGTGCCATCACCGAAATGTCCGGCGAGTGCTAACCCGTTGCTCACTACGCTTATCGCCTCGGCGGTCGATAGCGTGCCGCTCGGCGCCTTGAGTTTCGACTTGCCGTCCTCCGTCTTCCCATCGCGCAGCTCGCGAAACACGGTTACGATGCGACGAATCTCTGCGAGCGCAGGCGCTTCCGCGGGCAAATCGAGAGCGCGACCGATCGACTCCACGCGCATCTGCACGATCGACACTTCTTCGTCCAACGTCTCGGGTGTTGGCAGAACGACGGTATTGAAGCGCCGCTTGAGCGCGCTCGACATGTCGTTCACGCCGCGATCTTTGTTGTTGGCGGTCGCAATGAGATTGAAGCCTCGTACTGCACGCGTTTCCGTGCCGAGCTCCGGGATCGGCAGCGTCTTTTCCGACAGCAAGGAAATCAGTGTGTCCTGCACATCTGCTGGCACGCGCGTCAGTTCCTCGAGCCTCGCGAGCGCGCCCGCCTCCATCGCTCGCATGATGGGGCTCGCGACGAGCGCCTCGCGCGAAGGGCCTTTCGCGAGCAACAGTGCGTAGTTCCAGCTGTAGCGGATCGATTCCTCTGCCGTGCCTGCGGTGCCTTGCACGAGCAACGTCGAATCACCGCTGATCGCTGCTGCGATGTGCTCGCTGACCCAGCTCTTCGCAGTCCCAGGCAAGCCCAGCAGCAGCAGCGCCCGATCCGTCGCGAGCGTTGCGACGGCGATTTCCATGAGCCGGCGCTGACCGACGTATTTCGGGGAAATCGTCACGCCGCTGTCGAGCTTGCCTCCGGTCAGGTATGTCACGACCGCCCAGGGCGACAGGCGCCAATTCGGCGGTTTCTGTCGTGTGTCTTCCTTTGCAAGCGCTGCTAGTTCGTCGGCAAACTCTCGCTCCGCCGGCACTCTGAGCACAGCTGCATTCGATTGAGTCACATGAGCTCCCGTTTCATCGCGGCACGAAATTCCACGATTTCGTTCAGTTGTTCGAGGGCATTACGCCAAGGCGATCGCTCGCCTGTTGATGCAAGAGCCTGTGGCAGCAGCGCGGCTGCCGTCGCGACATCGCAGCGCTGTCCCCAGGCGTCCAGTGAATTCCGTGCGTGCGACCAGGACTGCTCGTCTTTACCTGCGCGATGAGTGATGTGTTCGATCGCGAAGGCGGTGATTTCCGGCGTCCACTCAGTGTCGATGCTATTGAGTAGATAGAACATCGAGTTCGCATCCCTGGCTGCGAGCTTGCGTGCTTGCGAGATCAACAATGCGCCGCGCCGGCTCGTGTCGGCGGCCGCCACAAGTCGTGCAATACCCTGCAGCATCGATGTTGGGTCTTGCTTCGACTCGAGCCACGCATCGCTGAGCGCATCGAGGAGATCGGGCAGGGGATGCCGGGTTGCGGCCTCAGTCAACGCAGCCAGCAGATCCTCTGCAAACTCCGTTGCCATGACTGTGCCAACAAAGCTCTGCGCATCGATGTTGAATCGTTCGAGCCAATACGTAGGCCGCACGAACGCCACCATCTGCGTTAGCCAGAACGCACGCTCGCCGATCTTGCGTTGCGCCGGCGGTTTGGGCTCGATGCCATCGCGCTGTGCTGCTTTGTCAATGGCGCTTGGCAGCTCGACGATCAACTTGCGATTCCGCAGCTTAGCCAACAGACCCTTCTGCTCATCGAGAACAAGAAAGGAAGCGGCGCGCTCGTGGCTGCGCTGCGCATGTCGAGAATCGGGGAGTTGCGCGAGCAGCTCGATCGCAGCCTGGCGAACACCTTTGCGCCTGTCGTCCAGCGCGTTTTCGAGGAATGGCTCGTCCGCCATCGACAACCCCGTCTGCATTGATTTCAAGAACGCCTCACGCGCCTCCGCAGGATCTTCGGACCACGTCGCCTGTAGCCAGTCGATCGCGCGACCTGGATCGATTCGGCGCATCGCAAGGAACTCGCCGCGGCGCTCATCGAGGGTGCCTTCCAGCCAGCGCTCTTTCGATGGCTCAATGACGGTCGGGACAACGGACCAGGATGGGTTGTGTCTTGCCAGCCATGTTGCAGCCGGACCGAGAACCGACGTATACCTGTCGCGAATGTTGCGATGGACACCGTCGAGCACGATCGGCAGCCATTGGGGCGCAAGCGATCTTCCCGCCGCTGCCGCATGCGCGAACCACTCTTCGATGAACTCGCGATGCTCACCCGCGATCATGCGGGCAAGTCGCCACGCGGCTACTTCGGATAGGAGGTTCGACGCGGCGATGGGCGGGGCGATCAGTTCATTCGCATCGACTCGTTCATTCGCGCTGCTGCGAGTGCCCGCCTCATTCCAGAGTCGGGTCGCCGCTGCCAGTCGCAACAGCGCGAGCTCGCTCGAGAGCTTGTCGTTCGCCGCTGCGAGAGAGGGATCAGGCCACGTCAGGGACTCAGGGATCGGTGCACGGCGAGAGCCAAGGGTCGCAATCGATGCAAGACGTTCCCAGCTCGAGAGGGTCTTGTCCACTTATGCTACCCGCGAGAGCAACGGCAAATCGCCCAGTCGAGCGACGGTGAACAAGCCGGTTGAGTGCTCGACACTGTACGGATTGAACGAGCTACCGTCCCACTCACCGAACAGCTTCAACGTGCCGCCCGCCGCGAGCGCAAAGAGGTTCCACAGATGCCGGCAGTTCTGATGCACGGGAACGCGCCGTCCTGATGAGTCTTGGAGCAGCAGCTGATTCGCGTGCATCACTAACCAAACCTGCGCCAACGTCACTGGATAGCGTTCAAGCCACGGATTCATCGCTAGCAAGCGAGCGTAATCGCTTTGCATGTCGAGGATGCTCAGGCCCTGTGGAAGGTGTAACTTGCGATCCGCACTTGCGAAGCGCTGTTTCTCCAGCACTCGCAACTGCGGACAGCCATCGAAAAACACCATCGATGCATCGATGACCTGCCCGACACTGAAGGTCGCCGGCAGCGGTTGCGTGCCGATTGCGAACTCGAGCAACAGGCCATAACGAGCGCATTCGCTGCCGTGCAGCCACGTGACCTGGGTGCGTAGCTGTTCATCTTCGAATTGGCGCCGCGCGATCACCTGCCAGCGATCGCGCACACCTTCGCGTTCGCGCAGCTCGTTTTGCTCCTGCGTCCAACCGATGATGGTGCGGATTTCAAACGCGAGATCGGCTGGCAGCTGATCCAAGTTGCCGTATGCATCGATCAGCAACTGCAATCGCGCCAAGCCATCGAGCAGCTCGCTTTGCCATCCAGAACTGGCGATAGCTCTATCGCCAAGTGCCCGCAGGCGCCGCGCAATGCCTGGTGCCTGCGCGTCGACCAGGCGACTCGCCATTTGTGCCCAAAACTGCGGACCTTGAGCGCGTGCCGTCGCGACTCCTTGGTTGATGATGTCGGTCATCCAGATTTGAAGTTGCGAGAGCCCATCGGCCACGCGTGATTCCCGCTTCTCTGCACGCTTTGCCTGCGCCGCCGGATCGCTCGGCGCTGTTGGCGCGACTTCGCGTGCTTGCTTGGCTTCTGCGCGCTTTGCCCGATTCGCGGACCACTCGGTGACGAACTCCGGCGGCGTTGCAGGCGGAATGGGCGTACCGTTGGCCATCATCAACAGTAGCGCGAGCGTGTGCTTACACGGGAGCTTCCGGCTCGGGCAGCTGCACTTATACGTCACGTCGATGAGGTCGACGCGCACCTGGTAAGGGTTGGCGCCGCTGCCCTGACACTCACCCCATAACAAGCGATCGTTGCGGGCGAGGTTCTGCCATTTGGCTGGCTTCGCGGTGCTCTGCGCGGCTTTGACTGCGGCGGCATCAGGCGCCAGTTGTTCAATGCGTTGTTGCGACCAATCTGTCATCGACTCCGAGTATATCCGACTGGAATGCCCAGCCGAGCAGAAGCACCCCGCGGACCAGCGGAATGATTACATTGCAACTTGCCGGTCTCATTTCCGCTCGAGCCATGGGCAAATGCCGCGTGAGTCGTCCGTTTCGCTTCAGGGCGAAACTGCCGTACCATCCTGCGCCATCCGCTAGTTTGAGTATTGGTTGTCCCCCCATGCCATCCAACCGGCGTCAGTTTCTCCGTCTTGCCACTCGAGTCGCCGGCATGGCCGCTGCAGCGACCGCCTTGCCGGATTCGATCGCAAGAGCACTCTCCATTCCCGCCGATCGCCGCACGGGCACGATCAGAGACGTGCAGCACGTAGTGATTCTCATGCAGGAGAACCGCTCTTTCGACCACTATTTCGGCACGCTGCCGGGCGTGCGTGGCTTCGGTGATCGCTTCACGATTCCCCTGCCCGCTGGGAAACGGATCTGGGAGCAGCACAATGGAACTCGTGTGGTGCTGCCGTACCATCTCGACAGCAGTCGAGGTAACGCCCAGCGGATCATCTCTACACCGCACACGTGGGCCGATGCGCAAGCGGCTTGGGATCACGGTCGTATGGCGGACTGGCCGAAGTACAAACTCGACCAGTCCATGGGCTACTACACGCAAGCGGAGCTCGGATTTCAGTTCGCGCTGGCGAATGCCTTTACGGTTTGCGACGCCTACCACTGTTCACTCCAGGGTGGCACCGGTCCGAATCGCATATTTCTATGGACGGGAACGAACGGGCCCGGGGGCGGGGGCGTGGCCACGGTGATGAACGAGTGGGATGAGGCCGGGCCCGCGGGTGAAGGGTTCGAATGGACGACCTATCCGGAGCGGCTGCACGCAGGCGGTGTAAGTTGGAAGGTTTACCAGAACCTGCCGGACAACTCGACTAACAATCCGCTGGCCGGATTCAGGCAATACCGGCGCGCAATGACTGCAGAGGGTAGTGAGCTCCTGAAGGGTGTCTCAGATACGATGCCCGACGGTGGCTTCCTGAAGAGTTTTGCGGATGACGTCCGAAGCGGGACGCTGCCGCAAGTTTCGTGGATCATTGCGCCCGCGGCTTACAGCGAGCACCCCACGCCATCGAGCCCGGTGCAGGGTGCCTGGTACGCCCAGGAGGCACTCAATCTGCTGACTGCCAACCCCGAGGTGTGGAGTAGGACGGTTCTGTTCCTCAACTTCGACGAGAACGACGGGCTCTTCGATCATATGCCCCCTCCGGCCGTGCCTTCGGTGGATGAGAACGGTGCGAGCGCAGGCCGCTCGACCTGCGATGTGGGTCTGGAGAGATTCACTCATCCAAATCCAGCCGGCTCGAGCGAGCAACCACTCCCGGACGGGCGGCCATACGGAATGGGTCCCCGCGTGCCCATGTTCGTCATATCGCCGTGGAGTCGCGGTGGCTGGGTCAACTCACAGGTATTCGATCACACCTCGGTTATTCGCTTTCTCGAGCAGCGCTTCGGTGTCTCGGAACCGAACATCAGCCCGTGGCGTCGCGCAGTCGCCGGCGATTTGACGAGCGCATTCAACTTCCGCAGCCCGAACGACGCAAGCGTGCCTGGACTGCTGCTGCTGGGCAGGGACGATGCCGACAAGAGCCGCGACGGGCAGGAGCAGCTCGAGCCAGTGCCACTTCCTGGTGAGACGGACCAGTGCATCCCCGTGCAGTCGCGCGGAGTTCGCCCATCGAAGGCGCTGCCCTACGAGCTGCATGTTCATGCCCGAAGGCAACGCCGCGGCAGCTCGTTTGAACTGACTTTCCGCAACACTGGAGCCGCGGGCGCAGTGTTCCACGTGTATGACCGGCTAAATCTCGAACGAATGCCGCGCCGCTATACGGTTGAAGCCCACAAGGAGGTGACTGATGCATGGAATGTGGGCGCCGATGGCGGTGCTTACGATCTGTGGATACTGGCTCCCAACGGCTTCCACCGTACATTTCGCGGCATGTTGCCGGTGGATGTGGCATCCGCGCTTCCCGAAATCGAAGTGCACTACAACGTCCGCAGGCGCGCCGTGAAGCTGCGGATGTTTAACACTGGCGGTAGGGCCTGCGAGCTGCAGGTTCAGCCGAACGCATATCGCTCCGACGGACCCTGGGCCTTCCCACTGTCGGCGCGCGGGCGAGCCGAATGGGAGTGGTCCGTCGCCGACAGCGGCAATTGGTACGATTTCACCGTTAAGGCGCCTGAATTCGAGCGCCGCTTCTCAGGCCGCATCGAGACGGGCGAGGATGGAATCAGTGATCCGGAAATGGGGGCGCTCGGCGGTATGCCCGTTCCAGTATGATGAGCTGGTGACATTTTCGTTCTACTATGTTTTCGCGATGGGCACGCGGAATCGCATGCTCACAGCCGCAGCGCGGGTCGGCCATCCAGCGGCGCGCCACCGATGAAGAGTGTTAATGACCCCTAGGTATAAGAACGGCTTCAGGACGATATGTATCGCGAGCCTTAGCTGGCTGGCCAACACGGCTGCAGCCGAAATTGTGCGCGTTCCGACTGCACGACCGATGGCGTATCCCGGTACGATCGCGTTGGCAGTAGATGTGACTGATCTCGAGCATCGCGTTTTCAGCGTGCAGGAGCGTATTCCTGTCCGTGCCGGGCCGCTGACGCTGCTGTACCCTGAGTGGCTGCCGGGCGGCCATGCGCCACGGGGCACCATCGCAGCTCTCGGCGGCCTCGTTATCGCCGCGGGAGAGCAGCGGCTCGAGTGGACACGTGATTCCACGAACGTCTTCGCTTTCCACACGAAGATACCCGCCGGTGTCAGCGCAATAGACGTGCGGTTTCAATACGCATCGCCAGTGGTTGGAGACCAGGGGCGTACGGTTGTCACACCACACATCGTTGGTCTGCAATGGACCAGTGTCGTGCTATACCCCGCCGGGTACGCAGTGAGCCGGATCAAATTCGCGCCTTCGCTCACGTTACCCCCGGGTTGGGAGTTCGGCAGTGCTCTGGATGTTCGCGAGAAGGACGGACAGAAAGTAGTCTTTGAAGTTACACCGCTCGAGACGCTGATTGATTCCCCGCTGTTTGCGGGGCGCTATTTCAGGCGCGTGGATCTTGCGCCCGGTGCGACTCGCCCAGTGAATCTGGACATAGTTGCGGACGCCGCCGCGGACCTGCAGATCAGTTCGGAGCAACTCCTTGCGCACCGCAAGCTCGTTCAGCAGATGTACGCGTTGTTCGGCTCGCAGCATTACGAGCACTACGACTTTCTACTTGCGCTCAGTGAAGCGTTCGGTGGTATCGGGCTCGAGCATCACCGCTCGAGCGAGAATCGCCAGCCACCCGGCTACTTCACGGAGGGGGAGAAATATGCGACGACTCGCGATTTGGTGGCACACGAGTTCACCCATTCCTGGAATGGCAAGTTCCGCCGCCCGTCCGGCCATCTCGTGTTGAATTTCAATACGCCGCTCGACAACGATCTGTTGTGGGTCTACGAAGGGCTGACGCAATACTACGGCCATGTCCTTGCCGCGCGATCGGGCTTGTGGACGGACGAATTGGCGCGAGGTCAACTCGCTCAAGTTGCAGCAAATCTCGACCGCAACCGGCCAGGCCGCACTTGGCGGCCTTTGCAGGACACGGTCAACCAGCCGGTGGTCACGCCTCGCGAGCCGCTCTCATTCGTTTCATGGCAACGGACTGAGGAGTACTACGCTGAAGGCGAGCTCATCTGGTTGGACGTCGACACGCGCATTCGCGAGCTGACGGCAGGGCACCGCTCCCTAGATGATTTCGCGCACGAGTTCTATGGCATACAGGACGGCACACGAGGCCCTCTGGGTTACACGTTCGATGACGTGGTTGCTGCGCTCAATGACGTCGCGGCTAACGACTGGAAGACATTCCTGCGCACGCGGCTCGATAGCTACGGTCCCGGCGCGCCACTCGAGGGTCTCAGCCGCGGCGGCTGGAGGGTTGTTTTCAAGGATACGCCCTCGGGGTACCTCAAGAGCTTTGAGGAATCCGACAACACGATCGATCTGATTCACTCTCTCGGACTGCGCGTATCGAGCCGCGAGGCGGGCTCGATAGAAGAGGTCGCGTGGGACGGGCCCGCCTTCAGAGCCGGACTGACGATGGGCGGCGTGATCCTGGCGGTGAATGGTTATGCGTTCAAGGCCGAAGCGCTGCGGGCGGCGGTGAAGAATGCAAAAGATGGCACCACGCCCATCGAATTGATCGTAAGGAATGGCGATCGGTACCAGACTGTCCGCATTCCCTACTACGGGGGCTTGCGGTACCCGCAACTCGAACGGGCGGACGGCATCGACCGCCTCAGCGATATTCTCAAACCGCGCACCTGAGTCCGCACGGGCGCGCGACTTACGCAATACCGGGGGCCGCAGAGAGCCGCTGGGTGTGATTCGACGTAAGGCCATGAGCGGCACGGCACCCGACTTGCCGCGGGCGTGCCATTCGACTATCGGCGCAGTGAGCCGCCGCGGCCTTCAGGCTTGCCAACTGTGTCGGCGGGTGGGCGATCTTCCAACACTGTTGCCGGTGCCAGCGCCGCACGCGCCGGCCCGTTGATGACTTCGCCATCCACATCGAACCGGGAGCCATGACAGGGACAGTCCCAGGATTGTTCTGTTGCATTCCAGTGCACGATGCAACCCACATGTGTGCAAACTGCCGAACGGGAGTGCAACCTCCCTTGCTCGTCACGATATACCGCCATCAACTTTGTACCGCTTCGCAGCAACGCGCCACGGCCGGGCTCAATTTCCGCTGCGCTCTCGACGTTACCGCCCCTGACGTAGTCGCCAAACTGCCGTGCGACGTTGAGATTTTCCTTAACGTAGGTACCTAGTGCCCGTGTCGGTTTCCGGTCCGGCGCATACACGGGTTCCCATGCATTGCGGCGCCGCGAAATGAGATCCGGAATGAGCATGCTTGCGATGGTGCCATGGGTCATTCCGTGCCCGGAGTCGCCAGTGACGACGTAGATATGCGTCGCCGCTGGGTCACGCCCAATGTAGGCGAGATGATCCGTGGGTTCGATGACTTGACCAGACCAGCGATATTCAACTGCGCCGCTCGCAGGGAAGCGCTCTCGAGTCCACGCTTCGAGGCGCGCGAACCGAAGCGTTGCGTCGTCAGCCTGCCCCGTTTTATGGTCCTCGCCGCCCACGATGAGAGAAGAGCGGCCGTCCGCATGCGTGTAAGTACGCACGTAATGGTACGGATCCTCGCAATCCCAATATAACCCGCCGGGGACGCTATCCCGCTCAATCGCAAGCGCGACGGCATAGGTGCGATACGCCGCCTGCTTCGTGTGGATAGAGAACCGGTCACTGATTGGCGAGTTGGTCGCGACTACGATCGAATCGGCCGAAACGACGTGGCCCTTGTCAGTGAACACACGGCAAGGAGCCCCGTCCTGCAGGCTTCGTACGCGGGTATGTGTGGCAATTCTTCCACCCGCTGAGGTCAGCGCCTTGGCGACCCCAGCCAGGTATTTGAGAGGATGGAACTGCGCCTGTCTGGGAAACCGCAACGCGGAGCCGACGTCGAACCCAGGCAACGGCGACCGATCAGTGAATACAACGTCATCGAGTCCTGCTCGCCATGCTGCGGCAAGCTCTCGTTCGAGCACGTTTGCGGAAGCGTTCCGGCCCCGAAACAGGTAGCCATCGATGCGCCGGAACCCGCAATCTATACCTCGTTCATTTACAAATGACTCTATGCGGTCGATGGCAGCGCTATGGCTCTGGGCGGCTAGACGGGCATACCCCGCGCCGTGAACGCGTTCCAGAACTGAATAGCGATCATCCAACGCATTGCTCAGGTGCGCAGTGGTTCGCCCCGTTTCGCCCGCGCCAACGGACGCCGCGTCGAGGACGAGGACGTTGCAGCCCTGCGCTGCCAAGGTGTAGGCGGTGCTCAGTCCTGCAATGCCAGCGCCTATGACGCAGACATCCGCATGCGCGTCCGTATCAAGCGGTAGGTATTCGGGCTGGGCAGTGTTGCTCCATACCGAGCGAGTCTCGCCGGTTGCGCTCGACGTCTGCCGGTTCGCCATGCTGCCTCCTAGGCTGAAGTTTGGCGACTATGTAACCTTCATTCTGCACAGGGAAGCCGACGTAGCCTGATGTTGACGTCAGACAAACGGAGACATTGGTCGGTCGCGGTACGGCAGTGCGGTCGTCCGCATACAGGATTTAATGCAGGTTAATCGCGCACTCCACCGGGGCATGGCATTTGCTCCCACGGCCGTACTTCGGGTGGAATCATAGGAGGGCCTGTCTATGCGTGGATTAACAATTCCCGCGGCTGCTGTTGCAAGCCTGCTGCTTTCGCCACTGTATCTGACTATCGCTAACGCCCAAACGGGGCAGTCCGCAAACAGCCCCAGTACCACCACAACCGACCAGAGCGGTCGAACTGGAGCCTCTGGCACGGGCCGGGACACGAGCCGGGATGATCGTGGGACGGGGTCGAGCACGGGGGCAGGAGCTGATCGCTCCCTGGATTCGGAGGATTTCGTCAAGCGTGCCGCCCAGAGCAACTTCGCCGAGATCAAAGTCTCCCAACTGGCGGAATCGAAGGCGCAGAGCCCGGATGTGAAGAAATTCGCGAAGCAGATGATCGACGATCACACGAGTGCCAACTCGGAGCTCGCTCAGGTGGCGAAAACCAAGAACCTCAAGGTGCCGGTCGATACGGACATGATGCACAAGGCCGCCATGAAGATGTTGCAAACCAAATCCCGCGAGAGTTTCGATTCGGCCTACATGAAACAGATGGACAAGGATCACGAGAAGACGATCGAGCTTTTCCAGTCCGCCGCCGCCTCGCCGAAGGTGGACAAAGATCTGCAGGCGCTCGCCTCGAAGCTGCTGCCGAAACTGCAGGAGCACGAGCACCTGGTGACGCAGCTCGAATCAAAAATGCCGACTAAGTCCGCGTCAAGCCGTTGAGAGCCCGAACCTGACCGGCGTCGCCGGTGTTATGTGCGTCCATCGCGCGCCGCCGGGTCAGGACCTCTTCTACGCCAACGCACGGATGCCGGCTCATGGATGCAATGAATCGCCAGCCCGATGCAGTAAGCGGTCTTCGGTCCGTCCGATCACTGCACTTAAACTGGTCCCACTATCAAATAGGAGGGACGACAAATGGAACACCTCGTAGCGGCGGCCCTGTTCGCCTGCGTATGTGTCGGACTGGTTTCGCCCAACCCGCCCGAGGCGTCTTCCAACGGTTCCAGCGTTGCCGACACTCTGAAGCAACTCGAGCAGGATTTAGGGGATGCTATGGTTGCAGTCGATGCGGGCAAGCTCAATCAGATCCTCGCCGACGATTGGGAAGCCATTGGGATCTCCGGTAAGATTTCAACCAGGGAAAGCGTTCTGGCCAACTTGAAGTCCGGCAAGGACAAACTCGAGTCCTTTGAGATTGGATCTATGGACGTCAGGGTGGTGGGCAATGTTGCCGCGGTGCATGGCAGTGTCACCGAAAAAAGGAGCTGGGACGGCAAAGACAACAGCGGCCAGTTCATCTGGATGGATCTGCTCCAGAAGCGCGGCGACAAGTGGGTGGTCGTCCGCTCCGCGGGCGTCAGGGCGAAGTGAGGACGGGCGAGTCGCACGCGGGGAACCCCTCGGACGCCGAGCGCACTCATTGCACGCCGAGGCGCCCGTGGCCGGAGGCAACTCAACGCAAGTATCTCAGCGAAACCTCGATCGCCCGTCCTGTGATGGAGCGCGCCGTGGCCAGTGAGTTGGAGGGGATGCTGGTCGTCTGGGATTCAGTGAATCCCACCGAATTGAGAAGGTTGTTGACACGCAGGCCGAGTTGCAGCCCCTGAGTGAGCTCGTACGTGACGAAGGCATTCGTCTGGATGAAGGCCGGTAGTGAGATCGACCCATTGGGAACCGCCGAGATACCGATCAAATTCACGCCTGCGCCGAGCCGCGCCGCACTGTACGCTCCGGTGAGTTGATAAAGGTAGTACGGCAGGAAGCGCTGGCCCACTTCTGAGGGCGTAATTTCGTCGCGATCGATTTTGCCCACTGTATAGGTCAGCGCGCTGTTTACTCTGAACGGGCCGGCACGATAGGCCCCTTCGAGCTCCAGTCCCCACGCACCGTAGATACGTCGCGCAAACGGCGCGGACGGTAATGTGATGTCCTGATCAGTGACCTCTGTCCGTACGTAAAATCCGGTTGCAACCAGACTCAGCCTCTCGCTACCCCATTTTGTCCCGGCTTCGTGTTCGCGAACATGATTGACCGCAACATCCGCAGCTATGTCCCCACTGGGGCGGATACCACCGCCGAACAGCAGCCGTGTCGCGTTTGCGCGCCCCCCTTCGCTCGTTCGCGCGAATACGGCCAGTTCCGGTGTGACAAGATAATTGATCCCAACGGAGTAAGATGCGTACCGGACCGTGTAGTTGACCGGCTGAGGGTTGCCACTGTTTGCGACAGGCACGGTCTGCTCAGGAACTTCGATGAGTCCGTCATTGTTGACGTCCAGCGGTATTGTGCCCTCCGCCGCGGCATACGTGCCTGACGCCTTGGCGATGTCATAGCGCACGCCGCCATCCACATTGAGCGGGCCGCTCTCCCAGCTCAGAGAAAGATAAGGAGCATCTGTATCGTAATGCAGCTGATAGGAACGTACGCAACAGTTGCCCCACAAAGGCTCGCCGTAGGCAACCAGCCCCCGTTGTGTGAGGTTAGTTCCGTTCGCAGCGATGACGTCCAGCAGTGCCGGGTTTTTGCCTCTCACTTCTTCGAGGTAGGTGTTCCAGTGCCAATCCATCACGATGTTCTGGCGCGACTTGAAATAACCGGCCTTCACGGCGACTGATCCGATGGGGAGGTCCTCGAAATTGCGGCTCACGGCCACATCGTTAGCTGCATTGCCCACATCGTTGAGCGTTACATTGAACAAATGAGTCCGCACGGCCAGACCGTTCCCGCCCAGCGCCCCCGGATCGGAAAGTTCCTGGCCACCCAGTGGCCCTGTCGCATATCTCAATGAAGCGCCTGGGCCGCCAATCTCCCCTGCCAGCGCAGCCGCAGCGTCCACTTCAGCGGGGTAGGGTCCCACGAAGCCCCCCGAGGTCGCTGCGATCCGGAAACGTTCCTCCAGATGCCAGGCTTCCGGCAGCTCAAAGGCCGCTTGGGCCCCCAACACCCGGCTTTGCGAGCGGTAACCATCGGCTATATCCGTCGTGAGGCGATTACCATTTTGATCGACGGAAAGATCGTGCAGGAAGTCTCGGGACTGCATCGCACCGCTCAGCACGGTGAAGCCAGGCACGGAGTGATAGCGCGGGTTTGTGTTCGAGCCCGTCAATGAAATCGGAACAGGCAAGTAGACCGGCGCGCGATCGTCGAGCAGCTTGAAGCTGAGACGGAGGTAGCCATTGGTGAATTGCCGGGTCACATTGCCCTTGAGCTGACCTCCCGATTCCGCAGTATAACCAACATCGCGAAGCCCTTCGCCGCTACGGTAGAAACCACCGATGTGAAACTTCCACCCCTCGTTCAGCGGTTCGCCGTAATCGAAGTCGAGCCGTGTTCGATCGAAGTTGACGCCACGGGTGATGCTGAAGTTCCCGCCGGCCTCATCGCCCGTCTTGCTGATGAAGTTGAACACCGCTCCCGGGCCGTTGCTCGTCGCAGTCGCGGCAGTACCACCGCGCACCACCTGCAGCCTGGCGACGTTGTAGTCCAGTTTGACGAATGTGTCGGCGGTCGCGAACTCGATGTCGCCGAAATCAAGTACGGGTAATCCGTCCTCCTGGAATTGCGTGAACTTGGCACCGCCGCTGACGGGAAGCCCGCGCGAGGCAACGTTTGCGTTACCCTCACCACCGGATGCAGCTGCGAGGACGCCAGGTACATTGCGCAACACGTCGGCGGGATTCAGAGGGGACGATTCCTCGATCCGGGTTGCATCAAGCGTGCTGATATCGACACTGGCGCGAAGCTTGGGCCGCGGCTCGGCGCTACCCACCACCACTATTTCCGATTCCTCCGTCGAGTAGGCCGTGCTGACGTCCGCTGCGGTGGCCACTCGGGCAACTACGGAGGCGCCGATGAGCCATAAAAGCACCGCGTCCGGCAACCGTAGAATGAGAGAATGCATGCCGCCCCCGTGTTGATTCGTTTCCGAATCGGCCGCAGCCGCTTCCACGTGTTAGCAATGCCAGTCTTCTAGCTGTTCGCCGTATGACCTGATGTACTCAGTCCCCTCCTGTGGCGATGCGCAAATACTGCGCCGGCACTGACGAGAGTACAAGCACGTACCCGTGTTGTTTCATTGCGCACCGCAGCGATACTGTATCGCCTGCACGAGAGTGCTGGCACGAGGGCCGTGCGGGTCGAGCTCTTGTCAGCGTTGGAGGGAGGTGTAACTCCCGGGACAGAACACCCTCACCACGTGGGCGTCAGGAAAGATCCGGTGAGGGAGTGTCGAGGGAGTCGGCGCGCTTACCCGAAAAGGACCCCACTCGCGTGCGCCGCACATCCGCTGAGTAGTTCGTTTGCCCCGTATTGCATCATTCTGTCCGGCCGGGTCCGCGGCAGTTGGAAGCTGCCGCGGACCCGCGTCAGCTCAGTTCGACGTCAGCACCGCGTGGAACATGTTGAGTGAATCCATCTCGTTGCCGTTGCCGTTCGGGTTCGCGTTAGCGCCACCGAGGTCGCTGGCGCTCGGCGGTGCCAGTCCGTTGGACGAGAAGGTCATCACGATGTTCTTGCCGGTTGCGTCGGTGAAGCCATTCATGATGTGCACACCGAGTCCGCTGGAGTTCTGGTAGCTGGAGACGCCATTGCTGGTGGTGCAGAACCCGCCACCCAAACCGCCTGGAGGGGGCATGCCCCAGCCGCTGTTATAGATGTTGGACATGCTCAGGTTTGTATAGGCGATGTTTGACCACGGTCCCCATGGGTTGGGTGCCTCGTAAAATGCAACCTGGCCAGCTCTGCCTTGTGCGTTCGCAATGTACCGGCCGAGCGGGGCATCGTAGACCGCATCTCTGAGGCCAATCTCCATAGATACCCTTTGTCCGGCGCAGGCCGTCCCGTCGGCACTCGTGTAGGTGTACTTCGTGTCGATCAAGTCTTTGAAAATGACCTGCTTCTGGTTGCCGTTACTGCTCCAGATCGGATTGCCACTGCTGTCCAGACCTGCGAAGTATTGGTAAGCACTCGGAGTAGTTACCTGTGTGGTAGGCACCCGGACCAGGTACGTCCCATCACTGGCATCGTCGCCCAGGTAGCTCTGTGGGGTTACGGCATAGATGTATACGAAGCCCGCCAGGCTCGATGGCACTCCCGTGTAGCCCGGGCCGAATTGGATGGGCTGAGCCGGACAGACCGTCAGCCCGCCACCCCACACGGGAGCGGCGGCCGTGCCGGAGCCGTTGCACAGATCGGCCGTGCTGTCCACCCAGGCGGAACCATTGTTGCCGGTACCCGTCGAGGAAAGGACTTCCAGGTGATTGTTGGGGCCGCTCTTCGGCGGGCCATGGCCCCCATTCAGGTAGCTGCTCGAGTCGCCAGAGCGCCAGGCCGCGCCGAATCCATAGAAGTCGTTTCCGATCGCGAGCACGTTGGATACCTTGCCCAGGATCAGGCCGCCATTACTCGTCAGATTGCTCCCTGTCCAACCGCCGTTGGGTTTGGATGAGTTGGCACCACCGTAGACGTTTGACCACTCCGGCGGACAGTGACCCGTGGACGGCAGTCCAGTCATCTTGCCAAAGCCAAAGCTGGTTTGGTCATTCGCCATGGTGGAGCCGGTATCTTCGCGGCCGCACAAGCCCCAACCGTCGCCGAAGAAAACATAGGTGTTGCCGTCCGCGGCCTGTGTGGCTGACCACAGATCGCTGCCGTCCGTGTAGGGCGGCATGTCGAAGCCGCCGAAGTTGGTCGGCGTAGCGCCGTTGGTGGCATTAGTGCTGCCATTGCCGCTCGTTTCACTTTTTTCGTCGAGGAAATTGACAGTCATTGCAGTGATCTTGGTGCTGTGGCAGTACTGTGCATCGCCCGTGGCAGATTTCACGGTGGTGGTGGTGCTGAGCGTAGAAGCCGGGGACGTGTTGCCGGCCTGATCGAACGCGGTCACGGTGTAGGTATAGGCAGTCGATTGAAGGACAGAGGTGTCCTGGTACGACGTTTGTGTGAACGGAACAGTGGCGATGATCGTGCCGCCGCGCGTGATTCGGTACCCGGCGACGGACAGTCCTCCCGAATTGACCGTTGAAGCAGTCCACGTGAATCCGACTACCGCCGCTGTATTGCAGCCCGAGATCAATGCGAGGTTACCGGGCGCATTGGGGGCGGTCGTATTGGCCGCGGTCGGCGCTACTACTACTGAATACATGTCAGCTGTAGTCGTACCGCTTTGAGTGTTGCCGCCGAGCTGCACGCCGGCTCCGCTCGGGTACAGGTTGCTGTAGATCTCGAGGGTACTGCCGGGTGTGCCATTGTTGTTCTTGACCGATACGCCGGTGTCCAGGAATTGACTCCTCAGCCAGGTCGGCAAGGCTATCCGGACGTCATGCGCAACAAACACCGTTGCACTCTGCCCCAGGGTGAAGCTGAGGAAGTTGGAGGTGCCCGCGCCGGCGGACTTGTCGGCCTCAGCAGTCTGAATGAACGTGCGGCCATTGACGTTCGCCGGAATGGTCCCCGCGAGCGTGAAGGTGCTGTCGACGTACTGAGGGGCTCCGCTCACGAAACCAGTCGTTGAGCCGCAGGTGCCGCCGCCCGTCCCACATACGACATAAGTGTGTGTCCCACCATTGTTCACGACATTGCTGACCAGGGTTGATGTCGCGGTGGGCACCACGATCACCGTATACATCGAGGCACTGGTAGTGCCACCGGCCGGAAGGTTCGACCCCAGCGTCACCGTGCTGCCGCTCGCGTAACTACGGCTGTACAGCCCGAACGAGAAGCCGTTGTCATTGCTGACGACTTGGCCGGTGTTGGTGAAATTCGAGGTCAGCCAGGAGGGTTTGGTTGTTATCGAGGTACAGTGGGCCACGTACACGGTGACCGCCTGGCCGACCGTAAAGCTGACGAAGTTCGTGGCACCCGAATTGGCGGATTTGTCGGAATTGGCGGTCATGATGAACGTCTGACCGGTCAAGCTCGCGGGAACGGCCGTATTGATATGGAAGGTTCTGTCCAGGAACTGCAGCGCGCCGTTCACAAACCCGGTGGTGGTGCCACACGCACTTCCGCCCGGACACACCTGATAGGCTGTCCCGGTGCCACCGCTGCTGGTGGGGTTATTGACTACCAGATTGGAGATCAGCGTCTGCGAGGCCGTGGGGACCACGATAACGGTGTACATCGCTTGTGAAGTGTTGCCGCCCGTGACGACGTTGGATCCCAGGGTCACTGTGCTGCCGCCGGCGAAGTTCGCGCTGTACAGCTCGAACGTGAATCCGTTGCTGTTCGTAATTGAAGTGCCGGTATCCGTAAAATTCGCTGTCAGCCAGGTCGGCTTGCTGGTAACGGCCGTACAGTGCGCAATGTAGACGGTCGCCGCCTGAGTCACCGTGAAACTCATGTACGACGAGCTTCCCGGACTGGTGTTTTTGTCCGTATTCGCCGTCATGATAAATGTCGCGCCGCTGATGTTCGACGGCACCGCAGAAGTAATCGTGAACGTTCGATCGACGTACTGCAGGGCATTCGTGACCATGCCCGAAGTCGATCCGCAGGAGCCTCCGCCCGGGCAGATCTGGTACGCCATCCCGGTCCCGCCGACGGCGGTGGAGTTATTGACTGTCAGATTGGTGATGACTTGCGCAGAGCTGGTCTGCGCATACGCAGCTAATGCCAGCAGGCACAGCCAACGTGCGGCAACGTCAAACCGTAATATTGAGCGCACAAGAGCCTCCCTCAGACACCATCCGTGGACGTCATTCCCTGCCGATGCAGGCTATGAGGCTACGGTATTTGTGTCATTCCTTGGCCGGTGGAAGAGATTGTTTTTGGGAACGTTGATCTCATTTACGCGCATAGCTTTATCCGGCGCCCACGTCTGCGTCAAGTGACAATATCAGTACATCGCGCCTGGTATCGGATCAGCTGCAATTCAAGGGATGAAGCTCACTTGCCGCAGTGGAGTTGCTCTAACTTGTGGCAATACACCTTTCCGTGGAATGCAGCAACTTGCTCTGCTCAAGTTGGCCCGAGTGGATGTTAACTATCGCACTGACCCGCCCATAAGGCGTCATCTCACCCCTTGACGAATACGAGCAGTTCTTTGTTGACCTGATGCGTGAGCGTTGCAGTTGTGCCGTGCGGCGCGCCCGGAATGACTCTCAACGTGGATCCGGTGTGTGTACGTTGTTACGTATTACCGTCCGGCAACGCGCGTTTCGCCCGGCCTGTCGGATCGGCCGCTATTTCGAACGTGATGACGTCATTTGGAAGCCCCGCCAGGCGTACCGCGCAACTGCGCGACTTGCGCCTCGAGTAGCCTGATCCGTTCGTCTCGCTCCGCCAGCGCGGCAGCGACGTCGTCGGCCTCCAGGCGGTGCGGAATGTGCTGCGGACAATTGGCATCCCAGGCAGACACCGTAAACACAATGACCTGTTCGGGACGCGCCTCATAGCGCTCCGGCATCAGCTTTGCAGTGAACGCCGCATCACCCTCGATGACGCGGGCGGTGCCCCAAATCTTCACCCGCTTTCGCAGCTCGTAGTCGATTAAGAAGAGCAGTGCCTTCGGATCTTCCTGGAGGTTGCCCTGAGTGATGAACTGCCGATTGCCAACAAAATCGACAAAGCCGATTGTGCTGGTGTCAATTACGCGTAAGAAGCCGGGTGGGCCGCCCCGGTGCTGAATATAAGGTTGGCCTTCCGGGTTGGCGGTCGCAATGAATATGCTTCTCTGCCGCGCAATGAATTCGGCGAGGTCAGCCGTAATCCGTGTCTCCCAAGAGCCGTGCTCCTCCATGCGGCGGTATGCACGCCGGGAGCCTTTCCGTTCTTGTATTGCCTTCACCGTCGGCGTGAAGGCAACGTCGCTTGGATAAGTATGAGAAATGTCCATGGCGCACCTCCGCAGGGCTGCCCTATGCTCCAAGGCAGACCATAGCATTCAATCAGACGGCCGATAGAGGCGCGCCACGGAACCGACGGTGGGTCGCTACCTGCGGAACGCGCTGCCGCGTTCGTAACCTATCACGCTAGTCCCTGATGAACGACTGACAGACACGTTAAGCCCGATGAGCCGCAATGACAATTATGGGTTTATATGGTCGGCAGCCGTGGCGCTGCCTCCAGGACCGTGATGTCGCCCTAAGGTGCAGCCGACAGGCCGTACACGGTCGCAGTGCAGGTGCGATCCTGCGTCACAGGCCAAACCAACGTTCCGCGTTCGTCTGCATGAACTTCCGCTTGAGCGCTGAAGGCATGTTCATCATGTCCATGGCGCGGACTTCCTCCAGCTCATACTGGTAGGGATAGTCCATGGCATACATGACCCGATCCTCGCCGAGGACCTGCTGCGCGAAGGTGATGGCGGGCTCCCAAGCCATGCCGCTCGAGGTAATCAGCACATTCGAGCGCATGTACTCGGCGAGGGTCTTCTTCAGCGGCTTGATGCAGTCGTAACGCCTCGACTTCACTCCTGCCTGATGCATGTAATCCAGTCGATAGAGCCAAAACGGCAAAGCCTCGCCCATGTGACCCACCATGATCTGCAGATCAGGATAGCGGTCAAAGATACCCTGCGTGATCAGGCGCAACAGGTGCAGCCCCGTGTCCACCCCGAATCCGAAAATCGCGCCGTCCAAGCCCGCTTCCAGGAACGGATCGATCATGCTGTCCGGTGGGGAGGAGGGATGGATATAGAGCGGCTGTCCGGTCTCGGCGAGCGCGCGGAAAATCGGGTCAAACCCAGGCTGGTCGAGATATCGACCCTGAGTGTGGCTGTTGATCTGAACGCCCTTGAAGCCCAGCTCATGGGCTCCGCGCCGGATTTCCGCGGCGGACCACTCGGGGTCCTGTGGCGCGACGGCGGTCATACCGATAAAGCGGGTCGGGTGTGCCGCACATCGGTCTGCCAGAAGATCATTGGCGCTGCGGGCGATCCGCCTGGCCTCCTCGAGATCGAGCAGCGGTTGCACTCCCGGTGCGGTCAGGGCCAGGATCGCTTTGTCGATGCCTGCCGCATCCATATCCGCGAGGCGGCGCGCGCCCAGATCCAACAACCGCCCTACAATACCTACCGCGCGTTCGGAAGGACTTTGCGCGTAGAAGCCCCACAGCGATTTCAATCCCTTGTCAGCCGTTCCATCCCGCACCATGCGCAGATACGAATCGATCTGCTCTTGCGTGGCGAAGGCTTCTTCGGTGGCAATGCGCAGATAGCCTCGATCGCCTCCAACTCTCAGATCGTGGGACATTTTCAGATTCCTTTGTGCACAGACTTGGTGACCAGACATGCGTGCCGACCGCCGTCGAGGTCAGAAGAACTTTTTCAGGGTAACAGCCCATTCCCGAGGTCTTCCGGGCTGCCCGTTCGCAACGCCGGTCGCCGCGGAAATCTCGGCGGTCGTGAGGAAGTAGTACTTGTCAAAGAGATTAGTCACCTCGAATGCGGTCTCGAGGGTGTCGTTCGGATTTCGCCAGGTGAGACGGGCATTGGCGAGCGTGTACGCGGGAATGACCGTGCGCGGTGAATTGACAGCCACACCCCAGGATGCAGACTGATAGGAAGCATCCAGGCGCGGTGTAAGCGATCCCGCCTGTCCGACGCCGATCTCATACTGGAGCCCGACACTGTATTTCCATGTTGGCGTGTAGGGCGGCACCATTCCATATTGAACGCCGCTGGGGTTGGTTGGCCCGCCCGCCTGCGCAGATATGGAGAGATACTTGAATTTCGTGTCGCTGACCGAGGCGTCCAGGATCATGCCTTGCACCAGCCGCACCGTGGTTTCCGCTTCAAAACCACTGATGCGGGCCGTGCCGACATTGGCCGGCAGGCCGCATGGGAACACTGTCAGGCCCGGGGGATTGAATTGCGGGCAACTGGTCAGAATGAGCTGAATGTCCTTGTAGTGGGATGTGTAAGCGGCCAGATTCACACGAACCCGGCGATCGAACAGATCGCTCTTGAGGCCGATTTCCCAGGTTCCCAACTTCTCGGGCCCGAAGGACTGAACCTGCTGTACCGAGAACGGGCGCGGGTTGATTCCGCCGCCCTTGAATCCGGTCGAATACTGGGCATAGGCATTGATGTCGCGAGTGAACTTGTAGGCAATGTTGGCCCGGTAATCCACGTTGTTCCCGCGGTACTTGCCGGTCTTGCCGTCCAGGGCCGTGTAGAAACCGCCCAGGAGGTTCCCGGAACGGTCGCGCCGCCGGAAGGTGTAGTCCTTGCCGTCGGAGGTGTAGCGAAGTCCGCCGGTCAGAATCAGCGAGTCGGTCAGATCATACGCCGCATGGAGGAACCCCGCGCGGCTGAAGGCGGTGACAGGATCGCCGGACACAAAAACGAGCGCGGGGACCACGTAGCGCAGATCCTGCCGCGACGTGTAGAACGTGTGCTCATCGATGTTGTAGCCGCCGATCGTATAATGCAGACGCCCGAACGCATCACCGTTGAGCCTGATCTCGTTGCTCCACGAGTGGAAGCTCAAGTCATTGGGCCCCCCCAGTGTAACGTTGAGCGGCGAGAGATCATCCTCGTTGGAAAAGGTCTCGATATAGCGGCGATAGGCGCTGATAGCGACGAGGCTCAGGCCGTCCGTCAGTTTCCATTCGGCCTGGCCCGAGAAACCCCCGCCCGAAAAATCGACCGTTCCGGGGATGCTCGACTGCTGCAGCGCTCCATCGGCCGTGGACGTGTAGGCCGAATAGTTGCAGTAGGGCCCGCAGATGAAGCGTGAGTCGAACGGGATGGGAGTTGGATAAGGATCGATCTTGCCGGCTCCCTTATAGTTCGCATAGGTCAGGACGGAGCCGGCGATTTCGTGCCTCTCGTGCGTATAGTCGCCGATCAGATTGATCTCCAGGTCATCGCTGGCGATGAAGCGTAGATTGCCGCGGGTCGCCTGGTAGCCGATTTCTCCCTGGCGCGACAGACGGCAGTTTGAAGAGTCGCGCAACGCCGGAATCCCCTGGCCGGGATTGACGCAGCCATAGTCCAGGCGCTCGACATAGCCGTCCTGCGAGCGACTGACGCCGGAGAGCCTGAAGTACAGGGCCTCGGTCAGCCGCAGATCGGCCGAACCCCGCAAATCGAGCCGTTTGCGGCTTCCCGTGGTCACCGAGAAATAGCCCGTATCGCTGCCCGTGGGGCGCTTGGAATACAGTTTGATGGCACCCCCGATGGAATTCTTGCCGGCGAGAGTGCCTTGCGGGCCGCGCAATACCTCCACGCGATCCAGGTCCAGCAGGTCCAGAATCGAGCCGGTCAGAGTTGGGTAATAGACGTCATCGACATACACACCCACGCCGGGCTCGAGTGCGGGGTGAAAGTCAAACTGGCCCACGCCGCGGATATTGGCCGCGAGCGACGAGCCGTAGGTCGCCGAGTTAGGTTTCAGCGTGACCGAGGGTGCCTCATTGGCGACATCCGCGATCATCACCTGGCTGCGTGCCTCCAGCATCGCGCCCGAAAGCGCCGTGATCGCAAGAGGAGTCTCCTGCGAGCGTTGCTGGCGGAACTGGGCAGTGACTACCACCTCTTCAACCTTGTCATCGACCCTCTGCGCCGCGGGCGGCCCGGATGAGCTCGCTCCCTGTGCCCGGGCAATGGTATGGCAGGTCAGCGCCAGCGGCCCAAGCAAGGCAACGGCCACAGCGGATTTCAACAAAACACCCGATTTCATGATTCCCCCTCGCTTTCTACATTCGCACACTGACCGTGCTGCTGGGCTACGGCCGCAATTCGTTCGTCGCGCTCATCGCAAATCGAGCCGAGCCGCTCGATCGCCACCGCCCATGTGAAAGGCGGCTGTTGCCCGGGCTGCCCCGGCCATTGACAGCCCCGATTCCTTCATCGGCAGCGGGATCCGGCTGGGCGGCAGGTGAAAATTGAGCGAGGCACCGACGAAGATCAGGCCGATGGTGATCGTGGTCGAACGCAGCCCCGGCGAAAGAATGGCAGCCACGCTGCCGCGGTGAAATTGGCGGGCGACGACGAAGGAGAAGGCCGTCACCATGACACCCCAGATCGAGGAGGCGCTTGCAGACGAACCCTTCGACCAACAGCGATCAGCGCCGGCATCACCAGCAAGGAAGTCGGCGCGGCGCTTTGCGACCGATGATTCGTCACCACTCTGGGAATGAGCTCCCACAGTCCCCCGGCGGTTGAATCCACCCTCGTAAAAACAGTACTAGAATTCTAATTCTAATGCAATCACGCTCCCGGACACGTCTGCTCCTTGACCGGCTGCGGCAAAGGTGAAGAATGTGCAGCCAACATGACAGCCAGCCCCGCGAGAGATGAGCTCAAGCCACCTCTGCAGCAACGCAGCGCGGCGGCGCATCGCCGCATGGTGCAGGCCGGTCTGCGCCTGCTCGAGTTACGCGACATCGATCAGATTTCGATTCGCGACATCGTCAGTGAGGCGCACACGTCCGTCGGCAGCTTCTATCACCGTTTCGGAACGAAGGAGCAATTCTTCAATCATCTGATCGACGACATGATCGTCAGGCGTGAAGAAGCCGCCATGCGTGAGATAGCCGATCAATCCGTGCCGATCGCCTCCACGGCCGAAGTGCTGGCGCGGGGTGCCATGAAAAACTTCCGGCGGCATGCCGGCCTGCTGCGCTCGGCGATCAAATGGCATATCGCCGGCGACAGATGCTGGGAGCGGATCAACATGATGGCGCTGCGCATCGTCGATGAGTATCAGCGCAGGTTGGCGGAATCTCTGGGCAGATCCCTCGACACTCTCGAGCGGGAACGGATCAACTTCGCCTTCGTGTGGCTGTATGGGCTGCTCCTGCACCGGACACTGCGTCTCAATGTGATTCAAGGCCATGCGGTATCCGACAAGGTCTTCGAAGAAGAGACCATCCGCAACTTCCGGCAGTTGATTGAGCGGGCGGTTTCCCACTGGGGGGCGGTCAGAACGAAAGCGTGATCGAGCGGCGGGCGGGACGGGGCCCGACCCGGCGATGACTTCTTCCGTTACTGCCTAGGGTCTTGGGAAGCGCGTACTGTGATACGCGATGATCAGACTGAGACGGGAGTGGACGTCGAGGTTGCGGAACGCGTGCAGAGCGAACTGCGCCAGCTAATTGAGCGAAGCGCAAGCAGCCCGCAAAATCCCACCGACGCCCAAATCGGCACGCTGTATCGAAGCTTCATGGAGGAAGCGCAAGCGGAGCACCTCGACGCCGCGCCGCTGCGACGTGATCTCGCCCTGATCAGGCGCGCGGCCCATAACCGAAGTTCTCGCCACCGCTCAGGCGGAGCTACTTTGAACAGAGCGGCCATTCGCGATGAGGTCGCGCAGGGCGCCCCCGATCTCTGCAGGCGCGTCCTCCTGGACATAGTGAATTCCTTTTACGGTGACCTCTCGCTGATTCGGCCACTGGCGGCAAAAATCGCGCGCGGCGCCCACTAGAATCGCGCCGGGCTCGGCATTGATGAAAAGCTTTGGCACCGGCGAGCGCGCGAGCCAGGCACCATACCGCTCGACGATGGCGACCACATCGGCCGGCTCGCCGTCGATGGGCAGCTCGCGCGGCCAGACGAGCATTGGCATTCGCGTTTCGCGATTCCGGAACGGCATCCGGTAGGCCTCCATCTCGGCATCGCTCAATTTACGGATGATGCTGTTGGGTAACACGGTTTCGATGAAGAAATTGTCATCGAGCACGAGCCGTTCGCCCTGCTCGGAGCGCAGCGCACGGAAGAATTTGTCGCGCCCCTGCGGAAAATCCTGCCAACGGCGGGGCGCAACGATCGACTCCATATAAGCGATGGCGCGAATCTGCTCAGGGTGCCGATGGGCACGATAAAAGCCCAGCGCCGAGCCCCAGTCGTGCAACACCAGCGTCACATTGGACACGAGCCCAAGCGCCTCAAACCAGGCATCGAGATAACGTGCGTGATCACGGAAGCGGTAGGAGCCGCGCGTGGAGGGGCGGGATTGTCCCATGCCCACCAGATCCGGAGCGAGGCAGCGTCCCAGCCCGCTGACATATGGAATGATGTTGCGCCAAAGGTATGACGAGGTGGGATTGCCGTGCAGAAACACGATGGGATCACCTTCCCCCACCTCCACGTAACTGATCTCACTGTCGAGCACTTCGATCCGTCGTCGCGGATGATGATCGATCGCGCTGATTGTCGTACTCATCGCAGTATGCCCCTGTTCCACTATCTTGCTGGTAAGGGTAGGCCCTCGCGGCCCAAGCGGGAATTCGCTAATCTCGCGCAATGGCTGATCGTTTTCGCACAGGGCGGGTAGATTGGGAGGACGTGCGTTTCTTCGCGGCTTTGGCACGCCATGGCAGCCTGTCAGCTACAGCGCGGGCACTACGAGTCAACCATGCCACTGTCGCACGACGAATCGGCGCGCTTGAGCACGCTCTCCGGGTCAAACTTTTCGAGCGGCTGCCGACCGGCTACGAGCTCACCGCTGTCGGACGGAGTGCGCTGCAAGCCGCAGATGCAATGGAGAGCGCTGCGGCGGGATTTTTGCGCTTCAAACCTGACGGATCGTTGACAGGGCTGGTTCGAATCACCGCAACGCCGAGCCTCGCTGAAACGTTTCTCATTCCACGGCTCGCCGCTTTACAGCAGCAGCATCCACTGCTGGACCTCGAAATCACCGCCGAGCGCCGCGCGCTGAGCCTCCGCCGCTATCAATCGGACATCGCGCTGCGCTTCGGTCGACCCGACCGAGGAGAAGTCATAGCGCGTCGCATTGCCGATCTGGCCTACCGGTTCTATGCGACACCCGCTTGGCGTGGCCGGATCGCGAAAGGCGCGACCCCGCGTTTCATTGGTTTCGACGAGGCGGGCGCTGACTTTCCTGAAGCCTTATGGTTGTCACAGCAGTTTGAAGACGCAACGTTCGCGCTGCGCTGTAATAACCAGACAGGTCAGATTGCGGCGGCACGGGCCGGATTCGGTATCGCACTGTTGCCGCACTTTCTTGCAGCCGGCGATCCGGCACTGGTCGAACTGAAACTATCCAGAGCCCCGCCGACGCGCGAGCTGTGGCTTTTGACCCGACGTGACGTGCAAACGAACGAGCGCATCCGGGTTGTGACCCAGTTTCTGCTCGACCTCGTACAGCGCGAGCGATCGCTGTTTGAGGGACGTGCCGGCTGAGAAGCGCCGCGGGATTTTCAGTCAACCTTGCGGCTCTTTGGCTTCACCGGCCGCCGTTTGCGGCTGGGTGCCGCTGCCCTGACAGCGGCGCGCATTGCGGGGGCCTGGCCGCGGATGTAGTCCCATAGCCGGTTGGCAACCGGCCCCTGCGGCCGATCGCGCCGGCGTGCTGCTACAAGCTCCTCGACGCGACCGGGCAGACAGGGCCCGGCGATCGATCGCAACCGCCCATCGCGCAGCTCACCCTCGATCAGGAAGCGGGGCAAGTGGCCCCATGCCATGCCCTGCAGAATGATTTCTCTCTTCATCAGCAGATCTGGAACCGTGCATTGATGGGCGCCGGCCACAATGAAGTAGTCGCGCGGCGGAGAATGCTGTGCGCTGTCGCGGAGCACACACTGAGTGAGGCCGCGCAAGTGTTCCGGTCGAAGCTCGCGCACCGCTGGCGCGGGGAGGAGGACCGGCGACAACACGGGCAATACAGGAATGTTACAAAGATCTATCCATTCCAGCCGCGTGTCGCTCTTCTCGACCCAATGCAGGATCAGATCGGCTTCGTCATCGAAGAGTTTCTCCTGCGGACCCGTCACGGTTTCGAAATCGAGATGTAGCCGCGTGCCCGGACAGCGCGCGAAGAAGCGGCTGAGCAATCCGAGCGTTTCCGGCAGCGGACAAAGGTCGCCGATCACCACCCGCAGAACGCGCTCCTCACCCATCGCAAGTTGCGCCGCGTGGGTGCGCAAACCGTCCCATTCCCCCAGCAATGACTGCACACGGTTATGGAACGAACGCCCCTCCTCGGTGAGCCTCACACGATAGCCACTGCGATCGAACAGTGTGAGGCCGAGTTGCTTCTCCAACTTTGTGATCGCAGCAAACACCGCCGGATGCGAGCGATGCAGCACCGCCGCTGCCGCTTGGAATCCGCCCGCACGGACCACCGCGTCAAGACACTGCAGGTCGTGCATCGTAAATCCATGCATGTAAGTTCCTTGGACAGAGAGTTTATGAACTTTGTAATTTGTTTCCGCGGCCGACGCAACTAACCTCATCCGGCGACAGTTTCGTCGCATGGTCGGCTCTCGAGGACTCTACTGATGGACGAGCTTTCATTTTCTACCACCGGCGACGCTTGCAAGCTCGCATACCGCTTCGATGGGAATCCCGGCTACCCTGTCCTGATGCTCTCGAATTCGATCGGTACCGACCTACACATGTGGGACGGACAGATCCCGACGTTGACTCGACAGTTCCGTGTGCTTCGCTACGACTTGCGAGGTCACGGCACCTCGGATGTGCCCGCCGGTGCCTATTCGATGGACCGCCTGGGCCGCGATGTCCTCGAGTTACTCGATGACCTGCAGCTGCGCTCGGTGCGCTTCTGCGGGCTGTCTTTGGGCGGCATGGTAGGTCAGTGGCTCGGCATTCATGCACCCGAACGGATCGAGCGGCTGGCCCTCTGCCACACGGCACCGTTCATAGGTCCAACAGCTCAGTGGGCCGAGCGCATTGCTGGGATCCTCGCGGCCGATCCTGCGGCTACCGCCGAAGGCTTCCTCAAGAACTGGTTTCCAACACCACTGCTCGAGGCAGACAGCCGTGTCATTGAAGCGTTTCGTGCTACGCTGCGCGCCACGGACCCGCGCGGCATCGCTGGCTGTATGGCGGCCGTGCGCGACATGGACATGCGGCGCACCGACGCGCTGATTGCGTGTCCGACTCTCGTAATTGGCGGGCGTTTCGATACCGTGACGCTACCCGAACACAGCGAGCAGATCGCTGCCACTATTCCCGGCGCGAAGCTGGTCATGCTACCCGCCGTCCACCTGTCCAACGTCGAAATGCCTGAGGCTTTCGAGCGCGTGCTGCTCGATTTCCTCTCGGTTTAGCGGTTGCTCTGTCGCAGCATTGAGTCGAACCCCATGTTCTATAGCTGAGATTTCCCAGCGCTTGTGGCGACGATTTCAACTTCTGGCCCAGGCGCACTTCAGACACAACCAATCTGCGGTATGGCTTCTCCGGTGCGCCTGTTCACCCGCGACTGAGTCATAACAGCTTCCGGCCGGCCCAAGCGGGAAATTCCAAAGTGTGACGCCCCGCGGCATGGACGCGAACGCAAGCACTGGCGCTCGCAAAACACAAACGAGACGCCGGTCTACGGCCGCGGGCTATTGCAAGGGCCGACCGCCAAGCGCCACCGGGCCGGCGCAGGCCGGCAAGTCACGTCTCGACATGCTCCCGGCAAGCCCCGTCAAGTCCTGCACCGGCACAGTGCCGTCTCAGGGTAATTCTCACGCGCCCGGCGGTAAGCCGCGCGCCGGGGCCACACCGCCCGCGCGGCTTGCCTGATAAAACGTCCAACCAACAGCCGACCGGCTTGCCATGCACCGGCGCGGTGCCGTCTCAGGGAAATTCTCACGGCGCCGGCCACCTGCGTACAACACCAACAATGCTCATCGTTGAACAAGTTATTCACTTGCAAATTAAACATTGTGAGATGTTGGTTCACTTTCGGGGCCAGGGGCCTCGACTAGAGTTGCAGCGCGGCAGAGGGATCTACAACAACCGTCAGGACAAACCGCGGAACAAAGTGTCTAGGGAGGTCGAATGCGTATCAAATGGTGTGTTGTAGCCCCGACAGCGGGCATGCTGCTAGCCTCGGCCGGTTCGGCGACGGGGCAGACGCAGGGCGCAGTGGGGGACTCCGCATCCGAGCTGAGGCGCGCCGAGCCTCTCATGCTGCAGGAAATAACCGTCACCGGTGTTAAGCGCAGCCTGGAGAATGCAATTGCCACCAAGCGCGATGCCGATGTAGTCGAGGATGTCATCTCTGCCGAGGACGTCGGCAAATTCCCGACCGAAAATCTCGCAGAGTCCCTGCAGCGGGTCACGGGCGTGCAGATCTCCCGGTTTCGCGGCGAGGGCAATACGGTCAGCATTCGTGGTCTGCCGTCCGGGTATACCCTCGTAGAGCTCAATGGCCATACGCTGGCCAATGCGCTCGGCGCGTCCGGAAGCAATGTCAGCCGCAGCTTCGATTTCACCATCCTGCCATCGGAATTCGTGAGCAAGGTGGAAGTGTTCAAGACTCCGAGCGCCGACATGGAGGAAGGCGGTCTGGCCGGGACGGTCGTGGCTCATACTGTGCGGCCGCTGGACTTTGGCAGGCGGAAAATGGCGGCAAACATAGAGGAAGCGAACGAATCGAACCGCGACCAGTGGGCCCCACGCGCCTCGGCCTTCTATACCGACGTGTTTGCTGACGGCAAGGTCGGGTTTTCGCTGGGCGGCGCATATACGAAGCGCCTCACCGAGACGGACGAGCACCGCATTACGCGCTACAGGCGCCTGGCCGAAGGGGCCAACACACCGGCGCACCTCGATCTCAACGGCGACGGCGTCATCGCAACCACTGACCCGACGCGATACGCGCTAGTGGACTCGATATTCCAGACACTCTTCAGGGAGGATCGCGAGCGCAAAACCGCCATGACCACTCTGCAGTTCAAGCCGACCGATCACCTCGATCTGACCGCGGACGGTTTCTACGGCCAGATGCATCTGTTTTCGCCGCGTCTGACCGACCTGGTGCGCATCGGCGCCGCAGCCAAAGGGCCCATTGTCCCTGGGAGCGTCGTTGTCGATCAGCGACCCGGCAATTCCAGCCCGGTTGGCGACAACGGTGCGCCGGTCAACCTGATCGAGACTGCCGAAATACGCGGCGTAGATGAGCGCGGTGACGGTCGCACGGAAGCTCGCGATGCAAATCTGCTGGCCGTTGGGCTCAGCGGTATGTATCACACCGACAATGATTTAAAGGTGTCCACCGACCTCAGTTTATCGCGTGCCCGGCAGGTAATGGACAATCCTCTCGAGGAGAACACCCGCGCGGCGGACGTCTCCTACGATTTGCGCAAGAACGGCGACTTCGTCAGCTACACCTACATGGGCGCAGATAGCACGGGTCATATGGACCCGGCCACCTACAGTCTGTTGAGCCTGAACGGCGAGTGGGGAGCGAGGCGTTCCGATGAGCAGCGTGACGCGTCGATCGACATCTCGAAAGGTGTCAATTGGGGCTGGATCGACGGCCTTCAGGCCGGAGGCCGCTTCGCGGTGCGAACTGTGTATCAGGACAATCGCCGTATCGCCGCGACGTCCACGCAGCTCGCACCGCTGTGGGGCGGCGGTAAAGCCCCGGCAGCAGATCTGTTCCTGGTGCCGGTACAGCCCAGCACAGGTACGTTTGCCGACGCGAGCGGGTCAACAAGCAGTCTGTTCCCGCAACAGTACCTCGTGAACGATCCGTTCGCCTTCATCAATAACTTCGGCCGGCAGAATATCGAAGCCATTCCGAACGTCATTACGAACGATCCGACGGGTATTTTCGACGTAAAAGAGGACACGGGTGCCGGCTTTCTGCGAGTCAACCTCGCGGCGGATGACAACCGGGTCACCGGGAATATCGGCGTGCGCCTGGTGCGTACCAAGCAGATTTCGAAGGGTGTCGCCCCTGACCTCAACGGGATTACCTTCCAGCCGCAGGCCGGATCCATAACCAAGGTGCCCGGGGCCGCGCCCATCACCATCGACCGTTCGTACAACGATATCCTGCCGAGCCTCAATCTGCGTTATGACGTTACGGCCGACCTCGTCCTGCGCCTTGCGGCGTCGCGGACCATGTCGCGCCCAACGTTGACTCAGCTGTCGCCGACGGTCGGCGCAAGCGGGGCGAATTCCACGATTACCAAGAACAACCCCTATCTCGATCCATTTCGCTCCAACAACTACGATCTCAGCAGCGAATGGTACTTCTCGGAAGGCGGCCTGATCTCAGGAACCTTGTTCTACAAGGACATCGTGTCGCAGATCGTGCCGGTGAGCAGTCTCGTTCCGCTCACCATCACGCAGATCAATGGCGACGGCAGCACGCAGAAAGTGCAGCAGAACTGGACGATCTCCTCCTTGGTGAATGGTCCGGGCATCGGCGTCTCGGGCCTCGAGTTCTCATACCAGCAGAACTTCGAATTTCTGCCCCGGCCATTCAATGGTTTCGGGTTCCTCGGCAACTACACCTACCTGCAAAGCCATGGCGGCACGCTGCCGCTGGTGGGCGCTTCGAAGAACAACTACACGGCCTCGCTCTATTATGAGAAGGGCTGGTTCGGCAGCCGCCTGACCTACACCTATCGCGGCAAGTTCTACACCAGCACCGAGGGCAATACCCGTGATGAGGTTTGGGAGCAGCCGTTCGGAACCCTGGATGGCAACGTGAACGTCAACATCGGCCAGCACTTCTCGCTCGTGTTCGAGGCCACGAACATCCTGCAGGACACCAATCGCTCGCGTTTCATGCCGATCAATCTGATCAGCGACTATTTTGACAACGGCCGGCGCGTCCTCGCCGGGGTGCGCGCGACGTTCTGAAGCCGAGCGCCTCGAACCGCAGCCCGGACGGGACTTTTACTCCTGCTCCGGGGCTGCGCAACGGACACCCTGCGGGAGATGCGCTACGTACGTTTTGCTGCAAGGACTTGCCCTGCGATTGGGCTGTGTGCACGTGGCGATATATGCGCCGGCACTGTTTGTGGACGCCAGCAGCTCGCCGCGTGGCAGTACAGCGAAGTTAGAAACAGCGTTGGTCAGCGATCTGCTGTGGCCGTTGATACGGGAGTGCGGGGAGCCTCAGATCATCAACCGCGTGCGGCTTCGAGCCGATGAGCCGCTGCTTCCCTACCGGTTCATCGTCTGCCCGTTATGCGTGGATGGGAAGGTCGAGGGGCTGATTGCGGGCATCAGGCCGCAGAGCGAGGCTCGATTCAGCCGCCGGGATCTGGCCGTTCTCAACTTGATGCTTCCCGAGGTGCGCCGCAGCTTGCACAATCGCCTCGACGAGCCGACCGGATTGCTGCGTCTAACGGCGTTCGAGGCGGAGGTTGCTTTCCGGCGCGCGCACCCGGCACCTGCTTGTGTCGTTTATGCCGACCTGGACCAGGTGCACGCGATCAATGATTTGTGCGGATTCCACGCCGGCGATGAAGCGATCCGCAAGGCCGGCCAACTTCTGCGGAGCCTGCTGGTCAGCGGCGCGGGAATTGCGGCCCATTTATCCGGGGACCGCTATGTTGCCGTGCTCTTCGGTCACACGCTAAATCGTGCGGGGGATTGGGCCGAATGTCTTCGCCAGGCGATTGAGCATCTCGAGCTGCCGGACCAGGTCACGGCAAGCCTTGGAGTGGCCACTTTGCCGGAATCGGGCGAGTTACAGCACGCGCTCGCGCAAGCGGAGACCGCGTGCCGGGTTGCCAAGGAGCGCGGTCGAAATCGAGTCGAGCTCTACGATTCGGGCGACGGAACCATCATTCGACGGCATGCGCAGGTGCGCGCCTCGCGCAGGATTCTCGAAGCGCTCGAAGGCAGCTGTTATGTCCTGCACGCGCAACCCATCGTACCGCTGGCGGTCCGGTCATCGCCGATCCACTACGAGATTCTGCTTCGCCTGCGCGCTAGCACGGGCGAGCTCGTGAGTGTCGCAGAGTACCTGGCGGCTGCCGAGCGCTATCACATGCTCGAGCGGCTGGATCGCTGGGTCATCGCGCACGTCGTGCGAAAGTTGGTCCCGGACGCCGCTCGGCTCCGGCAATCTGGCATCCGATTTGCCGTGAATGTCACGGGGCAGGCATTAAGCGAACCTTCCTTTGCGGATTTCGTGCGGGCGCAAATCAAGGGCAACGGCCTTCCGGCCGGTCTGCTGGACTTCGAATTCACCGAGACAGCTGCCGTCCGCAACCTGAACGCCGCGCGCCGTTTCATCGGAGGGGTGATGGATGTCGGGTCGCGGATTGCCCTGGATGACTTCGGCACGGGCCTGTCTTCGCTCGGGCTGCTGAAGGATTTGCCGGTGCAGCGGATCAAGATCGATGGTCACTTCATACGTGACGTCCTGGTGAATCCCCACTCGGAGGTACTGGTTGCAGCGCTGGTGGAGATTGCCCGGCGCCTCGGGCTCGAAACCGTGGCCGAGTTCGTGGAGTCCGCGCAGACGGCGGCGCACCTGCAGACACTCGGCGTCACTTACGCTCAGGGTTACCTATACGGTCGCGCCCGACCCCTCGACGACATTCTCTGGGAGCTGCGCGAACCTCGCCGGGTTTCGGACGAGTTGCCGTCAGCGGACGAATTCGTGATTCAACAGGGTGCGCCCGGACGGTCCATCTGGTAGCCGTTTTTGGCCTCCAGGCTTGCCAAAGCCGCGTCCTGCTTGAATGCAACATATGGTTCATCCATAAACATATGATTCATTCATGAAGATGTGCGTAATACTAGAACGTTTATTTTACAACGTGCTAATAATAGAACGGTTGTTTACAACTCTAATGATGTGTTGAACAGTGCGGCAGGTGGGGGGGACCAGGCGAATGTTCAAGGCACAAGTGCCTTCGTGCGCGGACGGCACGCGGGTATCAGGCGGGCAGGCGCGTGCGCGAGTCGTAATCGCCGAGGATCACCCGGTGATGCGCGCGGGATTGGCCGATCTTCTCGAGCAGGAGCCCGGGATCGAGCTCGTCGGATTTGCGGAGAATGCCCGGGAGGTCGAGAAGCTGATGCGGGCACACGAGCCCGACACCCTCGTTCTGGATCTCACTCTCGGGCCTGACGACGGGATCGACCTCGCGCAGCAACTGTTGAGGACCCGGCCCGCGCTGCGCATCGTCGTCCTGTCGATGCACGATGAGCTGCTGTACGGGGACCGGCTCCGGACGATGGGCGTGCTTGCGTACGTGACCAAAGATCGTACGCGCTCGGAATTTCTGCTGGCGCTGCGCAGTGTCCTGGAGGGTCGGCCCTATTTCACGGCCCAGCAACGCAAGCGCCTGGATCTGCATGTTTCCAGTGAACCGCTCATTCCCGAGGCGGTTCTCTCCAGTCGCGAGCTGGATGTACTGCGTCTGTTGGCTTCCGGCAAGACATCGAGTGCCATTGCAGCCGAGCTGTCAGTGGCGGCCAAGACCGTATACAGCCACCGACACAACATCAGCACGAAGCTCGGCATCAGCTCCAGCCGTGAGCTGCTCAAGTACGCGGTCCACTGGGTTCGCCGTAGCCAGGTGGTGGATCGCAGGTGGATATCACCTCCATGAAGTCTGCACATGGCGCGAACCGCCTGCCGTCCCGCTCGGGAACGATGGCGGTCAGTGCTGTGTCAGCCCTGGTTCCGCGGTATTGGCTTCCAATCAGTACGGCACTCGTGTGTCTTGCGACGACCATTGCGCTGTTACTGGCGGAGCGCGCCAGACCGCCGGGGGGCGCGCCATTGTCAGTTGCCATTGCCATTGCGGGCCTGTTGGTCTCGATTCTCCTGCCGCTCAACATTGCGTTTGCACAGGCAGGCAACCGCCGGGCGAGGGAGTCGGACTCGGTCAAGCAACAACTCGAAGCGCAGATCCGCGAGCGGCAGAGGTCCGAGGAAGTGACACGCGAGAACGAGGAGCGCTTCCGGCTCGCGTTCGGAAATGCGGCCATAGGGATGGCGCTGCTGAGCAGCGCAGGCCGCTGGCTGCATGTCAACGCGTCGCTGTGCCGCGTGCTCGGCTATTCCGAGGCTGAGTTGCTTGCCACGGACTTTCAGACTCTGACTCATCCCGAGGACCTGTGTCCCGATCTTCCACCGATGCAACAGGTTCTGGCTGGCAGCATTGACTCCCACAGTACCGACAAACGTTTCATCCACAAAAGCGGGCGGATCGTCAATGCCTCGTTGCATATCTCATACGTAAAGGAGCAGCCCGGCCGGCCGGGCTGCTTCGTCGCCCAGATCATGGATATCAGCGAGCGTGTCGAGATGGACCGGCTGCAGAGCGAATTCATCTCCATACTCAGTCACGAATTGCGTACGCCGCTCACCTCGATTGCCGGCTCTCTCGGGCTCGTGTCGGGAGGAGTGGCAGGTGAGTTGCCGCCCAAGGCCACGCAGCTCGTCGGGATCGCTGCCCGCAACAGCGCGCGCCTGGTGCGCCTGATCGATGACATTCTGTACATCGAGAAGGCCGCCGCGGGCAAACTGGAATTCGACCTGGAGTTGCAGCCGCTAGCGCCCATCGTGGCCCAGGCCATTGAGGCGAATCGGGAATATGCCCACCGATTCGGCGCGCGCCTGGTGCTCGCTCAGAGCTGCCCGGGGGTGTGGGTGCGTGTCGATCGGGACCGGCTGATCCAGGTGCTCACCAATCTGATCTCAAATGCCGCCAAGTCGTCGCCGGCGAACGCAGTGGTGTCAGTGGGGACGCAAGAACAGGGGCCGCAGGTTCGCGTGTGGGTGAAGGACGACGGACCGGGAATCCCGGAGTCCTTTCGCAAGCGGATTTTTCAGCCCTTTGCACAAGCGGAGGGGCCTGAGGTGCGCAACAAGGGCGGGACGGGCCTGGGGCTCTCGATTGCCAAGGCCTTCATGGAGCGCTTGGGCGGCACGGTGGACTACGAAACCATCGAAGGGCAGGGCTCCACTTTTTTCATCTGCCTGCCAATTGAGCGCCTCACTTCGAGCGCATCCCCTTGACCAACTCCTCCACCATTGCTCCAAGCTGGGCAGTATGCCGGGTCAGCCGCTGGGCAATGTCAGGACCGCCCGGCGCAGCCTGGCGCGAATGTTCTTCGGCCACGCGCTCAATCTCGCCAGCGCAGCTGCTGACAGCTTCGAAGCCGAGAGCCGCACCCGCGCCTGCTATCCGATGAGCGAGCCTTTCCACCTGTTTGAGGGTTGCGGCCTCAGCAGCCTCGGCGCTGCAGAGCAGCGCGTCCAAGGCGGCCACGTCCTCGAGCGTACGTTGGAGAAATTGGCCGCTCAGTTGGGTCAGTCGGCCCTGCAGTGCCGGATTGTCGCGCGTGGGTACCGGTTGTGAGGCTTTGGTCCAGATGGCCAGTACCTGCTCGCTGAGCTTCATGGGATCGAACGGCTTGCCGATCACGCCAATGGCGCCCATCTCGCAAAAGCGCGCCACTTCGCGCGGCAATGCTTTCGCGGTCATGAAGATCACCGGAATGTTCGCCAGCGCCGGATAGTCCCGCATACGGCTCAACGTAGTGGGCCCGTCCATGTCCGACATCATCACATCCAGGAGGAGCAGGTCGGGACGCAAGTTGAGCATCTCAGCGAGCGCACGCTCGCCGGACTCGCAGGTGTGGACAATGAGGTCTTTGTCGATGCCCAGGGCCATCTGCACGATCTCGCGAATGTCGGCTTCGTCGTCGACATAAAGGATGGTCTTCAGCTGGCTTCGATCCATCACGTATTGTGTGATCGTCAGGCGCCGCCAGCAACAATGAACACCTTTAGAGTCCGACGCCGGCCACGCTGCGGATGATGCGCCGCAACGTACGCCAGGAAAGTCTCAGAGCATATTGGCGAGTCCCGGTGCCAGAAAACCTTGCGGCGTGCAACCGAATGTTCCTCCGGCGTGACTACCAGCGCGATAGTGGATACGCGATGCTGTGCCTCCACAGCACGCCACAGCGCGCACTGCAGCCGCTTGGTATTAGATCGGCTGAGCCGCGCCGTCGCACAAGCGAGGCTTACCCTCAGGCGGCGAGCTCGCTAAATTGCACGCGTTCGGCAACGGCACCGAGGTCGGTGTTGATCGACGATAGTTCCGCCTCGCTCTGCGCATGCAAGCCGCTGACGCGGCAAGCGCGATTGCGGCCACGTCGCTTCGCCTGATACAGCGCCTTGTCGGCCAGGCTGATGGCGCGGTCGAGCGAAACACCCAGCGAGATCCCGGGCAGCGGGAAGCTTGCGTATCCGATGGATACCGTGCAGTGAATCGTGTGCTCCTGCCAATGGATCGGCTCCTGAGTCACGGTGTTCAACAGTCTGCGCGCCGTGGCCTCAAGCTGAGTCTCTGGCATCGGCGGCAGGACTGCGAGGAACTCCTCGCCGCCCCAGCGCACCAACGTATCGCCAGCGCGCAACGCGGCAGCGAGTCGTTTGCCGGTGCACGCCAGGACGTGATCACCTGTCAGGTGACCATGCTGATCATTGATGCGCTTGAAATGATCGATGTCTAAGATCAGCACGCAGCCTTCGAACTGGCTCGCGCCGCGCTCGCTGAGAACGTGTTCGTGGAAGTAGCGGCGATTGGGCAGGCCAGTGAGTGGGTCGTGCTCGCTATTGTAACGCAGCCGTTTATTGGCTTTGCGAGCGCCTCGGAACGCCCAGCCCAGGCTCACACAGAGCGACATCGCCAACAGTGCGACGGCCAATACCAACTGCTGACGCAACCGGTCCGCGTTCAGGGCCGCACTCTTGATGGCATTGTCCCGTGTGAGGAGATCGATCTGACGGGCTCTGCGTTCGGCATCGAACTTTGCGGACAACTCCGTCAATGCTTGCTGCCGGACAGTTGTCATCAGCTGATCTCGCATCTGCGCGTCGCGCTGCAGCACCTCTACGGCATGCCAGTCGTGAGCCGCCACGAGTGCATCGGCATACTCCCGCACTGAATCCTCGGCATCTACAATATTCGAGGCATCGAGCGTGGACTGGATTTCCCGCTCGACCAGGCGTTTGCCTTGCCCCACGTGACCGAGACCGATCTGCGCGATCGCAATGTTGAATCGCACCGTCTGCTCGAAACCGTTGTGGCGGATTCTGGACCCCAGCGCGAGCGCCTGTTTGGAGTACATGAGTGATGTCGCGAAGTCCCTCATCTTCAGATAGGCATCGCCAAGATTCGCATACGTGAGCGCCAGCAACTGCGGACTCCCGAGCTTCTTTGCGTGGACGAGCGCCTCCAGCATTGCGCGAAGCCCTGCAGAGAAATCTCCGTGTCGACTGCTGATATCGCTCTCGTGCTGCAGGATCGGGACAAGTGAAGCCTCGTCACCTATTTGCTGTGCGAGCTGCTTTGCCTGGGCAAGTTGCGCACTCGCTCGGTCGAAGTTGCCGATGCGCAGGAGAAACTGGCTGGAGGTCAGCAGCGTGTGAATGACGTAGGGCACCTTTTTCATCGCATACGCGAGATCCAACGCGCGCTCGAATGACAACATGGCCGCCTCATGCTTCCCGAGGAAGCGCAAGACGCAGCCGCGCAAGTGCTCAAAGCGATAATGATCGAGATCCGAATGCAAACTCCGGGGATCGATCGCCTCCAGCTCCGCGCTGGCAACCTCATAGCGGTCGCTCTCTCGGAGAAAGTAGGCCTGCACCACGTGATGTGAGAAATCCGCCGCCGACGATCCCTGGCGCGCCAAGTCGTGCAGACGCTCGAGCGTCTCCTGCGTCTTCTCATCCTGTTTGCTATCCACGTACGCGAAGCCGCGTAGGGTCAGCGCCTCTATCTCCGCCTCCTCACCGTGGATCTGCGGCTGAATTTTGTCGAGTAATGCGAGCGACGCCTCCGGATCAAACCAGCCGAGTTGCTCGGCGCGCTGCATCTCAGGCGGGAGTGATGGGGCGTCGGCCTGTGCCGCCGCCACGCCTCCCGCAAAGAACAGGCACGCCAACCAGGCGCTAGCGACCCTTCTCATGGATTGGCCCGAGGGCCGGCACAGGGATTCATGTCCCTTTATGGGCCAATAGGCTGACGGGTACAGTGATGTTCATCGCTGTTCGGTGTGGGAGGGACCTGGTACCGGTGCAGCGTGGCGTGCCCGGCCTGTCGCACGCTGTCACGTGGTGTGACTTTGCTCACATTGCGCGTCGGCCAGTCGCGCGCTGGAATGTCGATAGTGTCGGAGGACTACCAGCTTCGCGACTTGTAAGCTGAGAGGCCGCCACTGCTGGCCAATCAATCGACGGAAGCACGAGCGTATACGCTAGCCTCGACCCCGATCAACCCTGATTCGAACTGATCGTCCTTCAGGTCGGTGGTGACGACGAAGGGTTTGCAGTGGCGGCTGAGCTACTGATGGTGTTATAGACTGGGAATGGCTGACGTTGGGAGACGCCGATCGCATAATGCCGAAGACATCTACTGCCCCTCAGCGCGACACTCGGGCTGCTTTCATCGCACTGCATACATGCTGCAGCTCCGGTCGGTGGAAACCCGATGACGCTTCCTGACGGTCTCTACGATCAATTGGTTACCGAGGGGTTGGCATCTCGGTTGGATCTCAACCGTTCCGACATGCTTACGCTCAAGGGCGGCGCAGCCGAACTCCTGGCGGATGCACTGAGCCGGCAACTCGCTGCCATCCTGGACGATGTCGCCGGCGATGAAGCTGACAAGACGCACCGGCAGTTGGATCTCGTCAACTCTCTATTGGTGTTGCTGAGGCAGCACCTCGCGGCTGACGGCCGGTCAGCGGCCTCCGCCGAACTCATCGATCTCGTGTCGGCCCCGCTTCGTCTGCTCAAGGCGGTGCAGCGCGAAGGCCAATTTGCAGCCGCCCCCGAGATCGGACTCGCCGCACCATGGCTGTTCACCGCCGGCAAGGGATCGCCGTCACTGCTGCAAGAGATCCGGCGAGAGCTGTCGTCGGCCGATCAGGTCGACATCCTTGTCAGCTTCATCACGGTGTCCGGTGTCCGCAAGCTGCAGGATGTGCTTCAGCAAATCACTGCCAAGGGCGCGAGCAGCGAAGGTGCGACGCGTCTCCGCATATTGACCACGACATACACCGGCGCAACAGAAGCTCGTGCTCTTGACGAGCTCGCGAGCCTACCCGGCTGCGAAGTGCGCGTGTCGCTCGATGGCAGGCGCACACGCCTGCATGCGAAGGCCTGGATGTTTCATCGCAAGACGGGTTTCGGCTCCGCTTACGTCGGCAGTGCCAATCTGTCCGGCGCTGCATTGACAGGTGGTCTGGAGTGGACAGTCAAGCTGGCGCAACGTTCTCAGAAGCCGCTTTTTGAACGCGCCGCAGCGCATTTCGAGACGCTGTGGGCCGACAACGAGTTCCAACGCTACGACCCCGACAACGTCGAACACCGCCATGCACTGGCTGCAGCACTCGGCCGCGAGTCCTTCAGTGGCGAATCAACCTCGCCGATCAGCTTCTTCGACCTTCAACCCAAGACCTACCAGCAAGAGATGCTGGAACAACTGAGCGCCGAACGCGCGCACGGTCGCTGGCGAAATCTCGTCGTGGCGGCCACGGGCACCGGCAAAACCATCGTCGCCGCGTTCGACTACAAGAACATCTGCCGCCTTGAAGGCGGGCACCCTCGATTGCTGTTTGTCGCCCACCGCGAAGAGATCTTGCGCCAGGCATTGCGGACGTATCGCGAAGTGCTGCGCGATCCAGAATTCGGCGATCTGCTCACCGGGGGCCTTGCGCCGGAACGCCACGACCATCTCTTCGCCACCATCGACAGTGTCACAAGCCGCAGTCTCGTGAACGTGGCGGGCGCAGATTATTGGCACACGGTGGTGATCGATGAGTGCCACCGCCTCGCCGCGGACCGCTTCGACGCCTTCGCCAACGCCGTCCAGCCGCGCGTCTTGCTTGGACTGACGGCGACGCCTGAGCGTAGCGATGGACAACCCATTGCGCACTACTTCAATCCGAGACCCGACGGCAGTCCGGCCGTAGAACTGCGCTTGTGGCACGCCCTTGACCTGCAGTTATTGGCACCGTTCGAGTACTACGGCTGCGACGACGCCACGGACTTCTCCGAAGTGCCCTGGGATAAACCGGGCGAGCGCGAAGCCGTCGACAACCTGGTCACTGGCAACGACGTGCGCGCGAGGCTGGTGGTGAGCGAGTGGCGCAGGCTGGCGTCCGACGCGAAGCAATCGCGCGCATTGATCTTTTGCGTCTCCGTCGCGCACGCCGAGTTTATGACCGATTGGCTGAATCGAGCCGGACTGCCGTCCGCCTGCGTGGTTGGGACGACACCTGCCGATGAGCGGCGGCGCGCGCCACAGCGGTTGCTCAATGGCGAACTGTGCGCGCTCGTCACGGTTGATCTCTACAACGAAGGCATCGACCTGCCAATGGTCGACACGCTGTTGCTATTGCGGCCCACACAGAGCCCCGTGCTGTTCCAGCAGCAGATTGGTCGAGGCCTACGGCTCTCACCAGGCAAAGAGAGTTGCCTCGTGCTGGACTTCGTCGGCCAGCACCGTACCGAATTCCGCTTCGACAGGTTGCTCTCGGGGCTGACTGGCCTGTCGCGCCGCGAACTGGTAGACGGGGTCGAGAAAGGGTTCGGCAGCCTGCCTCCCGGCTGCCACATTCATCTCCAGAAGCAGACGCGCGAGCAGGTTCTCCAAGGGCTCCGCGCGCTGACGACGCAGAACTGGCGTCGTCTAGGCATCGAACTCCAAAGCTACGCCGCACTAAAGGGGCGCACATCAGTTCGCCTGGCAGATTTCCTGCACGATCAGGCGCTAGAACTGGAGGACGCGTACCGGACCGGCACAGGCCAGGGCCGCAGCGGCTGGACAGCGCTCAAGCGCGATGCGGGCCTCATCGTCGCAGAGCCCGGCCCCGAGGAGGACTACTTTAGCCGCCGCTTTGCCGACCTGCTGCACGTTGACGATACTCGGCGGCTCAATACGATGACCAGTGTGGGCGCCGGAAACGGTGTTCCGACCTCGTTGGATACGATGAGCGCTCGCAGCATTCAGATGCTGGCCTATCAGATCGACGGCCGCCACGAACAAGCGGCCGGCCCCGAGGCGTTCGTCCGGCGACTCGCGCAAAACCCTGCCATATGCAGTGAAATCGTCGAGTTGTCAGACCTGCTGCAAGCGCGCACGAACTTGGTCGACACACCGGTGCCCGGTCTCGAAGACACGCCACTCTGCTTACACGGCGCTTATGGTGCGCGCGAGGTGTTGACGGCAGTCGGTTGGCTGACCGCAACACGCAGGGTGCCGTTTCAGGCGGGCGTGCTGCCCCTGACCAATCGCAAGGTCGAACTGTTGTTCGTGACGCTCGACAAGAGCGAGGGCTATCACGATCGCATTTCGTACCACGACTATGCGATCAGCAGCGAGCGTTTCCATTGGCAGACCCAGAACAGCGCGGGCCCGGACACGCCGGGCGGACGCCGCTACCTCGAAAGCCCGGGCAACCAATGGCAGTTCCAGTTGTTCGTGCGCCCGCGTAAAGGTGACGCCTACCGGGCCTGCGGGCGCGTGCTGCTGGAGTCTGCCGAAGGCGACCGCCCGATGAGCATCGTATGGAAGCTCCTGACGCCCCTGCCGGCGCGGCTGTTCCGCGAGTTCAGCGTGCTGCGCGGGGTGTAGTTCACGGCGCTAGTGAGACTTTGCGAGTTTGCGAATTCCGAAGGCATCACAGCCATCTCATTTGTTGACGTTATGCCTAAGCCGGCCAAACGTTGATTCACGCACGGAATAACGCCCTCACAGTGGCGAGCCTTGGTTGGCTCCGGCGAACTCAGACGTACTCTGGTGAACTCCAGCGAATGACATGGTCAGGGCCTCTCTGAGGCGAATCCAAAATTGGGTTGATTGAACGATCGGATACTGCCCTCGAACTATATGGCGTGTAGTGCCAACACGGACGGTCACCCGCCGCTTTCTGAGAGCTTAAGAGCTTAACGCAACGCCTGATCTGACTGCCCGACGTGGGCCCGCACGTGCCACAACTGCTCACGGCTGGGAATACCGGGTTAATGGGGTCGTTATGGCCAAATGACGTTGATCTGTTGATCTTCTGGCGATCGCCTGTTCCACCTCTGCCGGCGCGGCATACGCCTTCCGCCTTCCTGATGCGCCGTCCGCGCTTCTTGTGCGGGAAGAGGCTGGGCAAGAGTGTGAAAAGCGCGTCGATCAAGTTTGCTCGGCGGGCGGCTTCCTGCTCCCGACCGCTCGTGCTGTAATATACAAGGGCTGCATCTTGATGAGCGGTGGTTCCGCCCCCAATTCGGTGAGCGAGCCACAGCGCGGGCGCTGGAAATTCCTGAGGAAAATGACATGGTCGAACCACAAGACCGCACTATGACACAAATCGACTGGAAGGCTGCGCAGATTAGCCTGAGGGGCAAGCTTTCAAACATTGATCAGGAAATCGTCGATTTATTGGCCGCTCGCAAGAGTACACCTGACATTGCCAAGGCTCTGGGAACAAACCGTAGTGCGGTATGGCGCCGCGTTCAAAAAATCAAGGCGCTTCTAACTCCGTAGCGTTTGTTTGTAGTCCGACGAGCATCCCCGTCAGAACTTGCGACAAACCGACTAGATGTCGCGACACCTTCAGCATCTAATCGAAGGAAGCTTCAACCTGATTCTGCCGTCCATAGTCCTCACTAACTGAATATACTCGTCGTGAGGCAACACCGGATCACCCACATTTTTCGTGATCCATAGCGAACTGCCAGTCTCCCTCACCGTCCAGAGCGCTGCAACCCCGAAAGGGTCTTCGATTTGAATCGCTCCAAGCGGAACACCGGAAGATCTGGCGAGTCTCAGTGATTTGTCTATGGCAGAGTATTTCGCGAATCCAATGCTTTCACGAATGACCTGCAGGTCTCCTTCTATCTCGTAAGCTGTATGTCCTGCGATGTTTCTGAGCACAGACACCGTTATGAGCTGTACGTCAAGCACTCGCAACGCGGATGCCCATTCGCGGTCAAAGCGATTTGTAACTACTGCCACCGATCTTGGCACGAAGCGCAAGAGCGCCTCTGCTCGGTCGACATCCAATTCACAGAACCCGCTACAAAGGCTGGTCACGCACGGCTGTTCTGGTTCTCCATATCTGAAACATCTCACTTGCGGGATCACATGCGCATCCAAGGAGTGTGCAAGCAGTTCGACCTCAATCACAAACCAATGCGAGAGACTCTTATGAATTAGAGCAAGATCCGCGCCTCTGCGCTCGCCTTCAAAGAAGAAACTTCCGCGAAATACTCCGCATAGGTAGGCCGGATACAGATAACTCAGCGCCTTCGCAACCTCCGCTTCGAAGGCGGCCTCAGAAAATTGGGTGGGGTCGACAAGTTGAAAGATATTTTCCGGGCGACATTCCCCGGCGACCAGCGCCTTCATGCTCTACTCCACGAAACTGTGGCGACGCCTTCAAGCGCCTCTTCCTCCTCCTTAAGGCGCGCGATTTCAGGACCTGATGCCACTAGCGTGTAGATCGTCGCCGCCTCTTTGCCGCGCGCAGGGCGGACAATTCGACCGAGCCTTTGAATGCGTTGGCGCCTCGTGGCTGTGCTCGCGGCAATAATCCCGAGTTCGGTCTCCGGAACATTGAAACCCTCATCGAGGGCCCTGCAGGTGACAAGCACATCGAGGTCGCCGCGCCGGTATTCCCCCAGCATGGTCGCCCGAAGTTTTAAGGACAGCTTGGAGTGGTAGACGCCGCTTTTGATGGCATTCTCGCGAAGCACCTGTTGGATCAGATCACAGGCTTCGATATCCTCGTGAAAAACGAGCGTCCGCTTATGGGGATTTGCGGCGATTAGCTTCAACGCGATTCGAACCCGGTTGAGACTCAGATTCAGCGTGCGCGCCCTTCTCAGAAAGAGAGCGACCGTTTCCTCGGCGTCCGGTCCCAGGCGCGAGATCGACCTCGCGATTGCGCGCGTAAGGCGCTCGTATTCTCTCTGCCTGTCTTCCTCCAGATCGAATACGACATTATTTAGCATGAACGGAACGATCACGCCGTCTCGAAGGGCGTCCGTATAGTCGTATGTGAAGATGACATCGCCGAGAGCAGGTATCAAGACCTCGGCGAGGCCATCGTCGTAAGGTCTCTCAGGCGTCGCCGAAAGACCCAGCGTTGCGTAGGTATCAACCTCAAGGATCGACCTAAATTGTTCGGACGCGGCCTTGTGGCATTCATCAACAATAAGAAAGCAGCTTTGTCCTTGCATTCTCTCTGGCAATTTGGATGCCGTATTTAATACCGCGATGTTGATCGCACCAAGTCTAAATCTCTTCGTTCCGGTAATAACATTGATCTCGTCGAGTTTGAGGTCGAAATAGCTTGCGCACTCTTCCCACCACTGATCGAGAAGTGCGGCGGTTGGAACCACAATGAGAGTAGCCGTCGGTCTAATCTTCTCGATGCAGGAGAGGGCGAATACCGTCTTTCCGCCACCCGTCACCACACTGACAATGCCGCGAAGCCGTGCTCGCTCCCACTTGTCAAGCGCCTCCACTTGCCATCCGCGTGGAGCCAATTTACTCAACAGTCTGACCTCAATTGCCAGATACGACCTTGCTCCACTTTCCGATCAACTCTGATTCCGCTTTTGATTGAGCCTCCGCGACGGAATTCTCGATTCGAATCATTCGTGCGCGTAAAAGGTCGTTCTTCAACCGACGAACGCTGTCAGGGTTTACGCGAGCCTGAAGTTTGCTCACTCGGTATTCGGCCACAGCATCGTAAATGTATTGGTGTACGCACTCTTCAATTGCCTCGCTGGATTCGATTGACTGATAGTAAGGGTGCAGGCCGTTGATAATTACGTGCAACACGCCGGGCTGAGCGCCAATGACGACGACCAAATGCGGTTCCCATTCGCTGGTCTGCTTCAATGAGACGATAACGGTGAGATCACTAAGAATCTCCAGACGAGCTATTTCGTCTTCTGGAGTAAGTGAACTTAGCTGCTGATGGTTATTAGCGATTATGGTGTCAATCGGAGGTAGCGCGGCTGAATTGAGGGCATCTTTGATTTCACTGCTTGTGAATTCGCCCTTCATGCTTTCGACTAGGTCACGTACTTTCTCCTTGGACCAGGCTTGCCCGCGACCGCTCCTACGCTTCTGTGCATAGTCTCGGTAATCTTTTGTCTGCTCCACTAAAAATTCCTCAAGCTCTTCCTCCTCATCTCCCTGAAACAAAATTGCGTCCTTCGTGTGAGACACAGCAAATCCATCGAGCAGCAGCACTCCGGTCAATCGTTGCGTAACAAGATTATTGGCCCCTTCGTCGTCGACGCCGCCGAAAATAGATTTTGGCTTCCAGGCGTTGGGGAAACCCTGAATTTGTCGCGCATTCTGGAATAGTGAAAAGCCACCGAACTTTCGACCTCCCTTCCGCAATACACCGATCCATCCGGAGACAACTTTTCCGTCAATAGGCTTTTGCGGCAAATCACGTCTCATCGGCTTACCAGAAGGGTCTGTGTCCCAGTCGGATTCGCCGGGTGCCGCGATCTCGTCACCGTTATAGGTAAGTTTTAAGCCGACGTTACCAGATGCGTCCTTCCGCAAATCGAACATGTACATGGAGCCAAGGTAAGTCTTGATGATCTCTTCGCTGCGCTTCTGAATTACTCGTCGCAGGCCGCTGATGATGACCTTCGTGTAGTGGAGCGATTTCTCTACGTTCCTCATTGTCAGCGGTACTTTTGCGCCGCTATTTGCGATCGCATCTACGTCCACCTCCGCCGTCCATTCTTCGCCGCTGCCCCGCTCACACGTAACGACCTTCCACTTGCTTCCGATCCAGCAGGCCGCGGTCTTCATTCCCATTCCGTACTTAGAGCGGCCTTTGCTATCGGCAGTGGCGTTGGCAATTTTGAGAGCAGCGATCAGGTCGTCCTTGGTCATCCCAATCGAGTTATCGTCGATCAGTAGCTCCTTCGTCTGTCGGTTATGGACAATATTGACTATGAGTGGGGCTCCTTCGTGCTTGAGAACGTCATCGATGAGCGACCCATAGTTCTGACGCGATTGGGTCGAATTGTCTACAAATTCGGCAAGTGCGAACCACATTGTGTAGCTCAACCGACTGTAGTGATCTATCGCTTTCGGGCCGATGGATAATTCAGTTTCTATGGCTGTTGTCATCGGCTAGATCCTTTACATTTTTAAGTGTCCCAGACTAACAAGACAACGGCGATTTAGTTGCCTATGGCGCCTTCTTGCCTATTTGTGGCAGCTGGTCCGCTCGAGCCGCTAATGCATTTCTTGGGGGACTGATCCGATACCGATTGAGCGTTTCTGACCGGTCCAGTCATGTTTCGTTCTCCGAATGGATCCAAGATGAGATCGCCTGGCTCTCTTGAGGACTTGATTGTCGCCAGACGCGCGCGAATCTTAGCCCTGCTGGCTCGATTGGGCAACGAACAGAATTGTCGTTTTGGCTGTGCGAACTCGCGCCCTGATGCCGGCCAGTGGCTGGCGGGAGCATGGTTACCTTTCCGGATTGTTTGAAATGCCAAACCCAGCAAGATGTGATACGAGGAATCGGTGCACAAATGGTGCTACGCACCAAACATTAACTGACAGAAGGATGCGCCGCCGATTCGCTGATGCACTTCGCTCTGAAGCGATCCATCCTCACCAGAGCGCGTGTCCGCGCTCGTCGGAATGCACTGCGATGGTTTTTTGCATCTTTGCACGAAACCAACGAGCCACTGTGGAGAAGTCGTCAGTCCAATCATCGTTGGGTATCATGGCAACTGGCTGATAGGTGGCAATTTCGTTCGCCCCCCTTCCAGGAATAAGCCAGCTTCCCACCGTATACCGAAATGAATCCCATTTTTTTGTTGACGGCTGAAGTGAAACTGCCAGGACATCAAACTCCCCAAATCGATACGGTCGTGTTTTACTGTCATCTTTGTCGTTGCCGTTCACCCCGCGCTTCTTTCCGCCACGGGTTCGCTGTGGTTCCACCATGTACATGCCGGCGCCAAGCCCAAACTTAGTTCCTGTCGTTATCACAGGCACTTGCTTCTCACTGCGCTGGAGTTTTACCTGCACACTAATTCTGCCAGCGTCGTCCTGGAGAAGATGATCGAAAGAAAAATTACCCTCAGGGGTTACGTTGCACCAGCCCTGCGCTGCGAGCATCGGGATGGTGTGTTGCGCAAATGCTGCATCGGCGATAACACCCCTAAGCATTCGCCTGGTAAGCTCCGGAGCCCTGTGAATTGCTTCAAGAATCACTTCAGCGGGTGCGCCGAAGATTCCCTCTAGCTCGTGAATTTGATTGCTTGCCCTAAGAGCCTTGAACAGGGCTTTGCGCTCGTTCTCACTACATTGAGCGAGGATCCCAGAGATCTTCAAAGAGGTATGCTCAGGCACGGGGTCGCACCTTCGGCCTTCCAGCCGGGAGTGCTTCAAAGCGAAGCACGTCGCTCTTGCTTACGAACTTCCGGCCACCAATCCGAAATGTAGCCAAGCGACTGGCAGCGACCAGTTTGGCTATGGCTTGCCGCGATACCCCACGGATGCGAGCAGCCTCGGCTTGGGAGATCCAGTTCTCGGGGTCGAAATTTGGAGATAAATAGGTTGACAATGTTAACCAATTAGCTAAACTGTCATGGTAGGGTGATCATATCTGTAATCGAATGGTAAAATGAATACACGTCTCGACTCCGCGCAGTGCTCGATCTTCCCGAAAGCGGATGAGCATCCCAAAACGCTACTGAAGACGACAGAGCCGTTTTACACCACGGACTTTGGCGCCGCGTTTTTGGGGGATTCGCTCGAGCTACTTGGAAAGATGCCCGACTCTTCCGTCAACCTACTCTTTACTTCGCCGCCCTACGCCCTTCAGTTCAAGAAGGCGTATGGAAACATTAGCAAGAACGACTACGTTGAGTGGTTTCTTGGGTTTGCCCGAGAGATCAATCGAGTGCTTACGGACAATGGTAGCTTCGTACTAAACATCGGCGGCAGCTGGAATCAAGGCTCACCAACCAGATCCCTCTACCACTACAAGCTGTTAATCGCGCTGGTAGAAGAAATCGGGTTTCACTTGGCTCAAGAATGCTTCTGGTACAACCCTGCAAAAATGCCAGTGCCTGCTGAATGGGTCACTGTACGACGCGTGCGAGTCAAAGACTCGGTTGAGTACGTATGGTGGCTCTCAAAGACGAAGACGCCAAAGGCCGACAACCGAAAGGTGCTCCGTCCCTACGGTGCCGACATGTTGCGGTTGGCAAAGCGGGGTGTACGAACAACTGTCCGCCCATCTGGGCACAACATCAACTCATCTTTTGATAAAATTGATGCAGGCGGGGCAATACCCTCGAACGTTCTGGAGGATGAGAACGCGAAGGACATGCTAGTTCTGGGGAACAATTCAGCCAACGACAGGTATACCATAAAATGCAAGGAGGCTGGAATTAAGATCCATCCAGCTCGCTTTCCTGCGGCTCTTCCAGAGTTTTTCGTAAAGCTCCTGACCGATGAGGGGGACCTTGTGGTTGATCCCTTTGCAGGATCAAACACGACAGGAAAAGTAGCGGAGGCTCTTGGTCGGCGGTGGATTGGGATGGAGTTAGTCGAGGAGTACCTCGAGGCGAGTAAATTTCGCTTCGGCGGATAAATTTGCCCTCTAGGATCAGCCACGCCTTTAAGGTCGGCTATGGGTTCTTAGTGCTGCGGGACTCAAGTGCCCTCAGTGCATCCAACGTCTGGTTTGGCGTGACTTGTTATGTCCCGCGCTGAATCAGTTGTTCGATACGGCGTCTGTGAATCCCCCCAAAGCTACTGAGCCAGAACATTTCCTTTGACCGATGCAGCGCCCGCGTCGTCTTAACGTCTCCTAGTTCGCGAAATGGCAGCCAGTCTGCTCCTTTGTTCTCGCACACGATTACCTGTCCCAGACGCGATTTGCACCATGATGAAAGATGCGTGTAGTCCATCAAAGCGGATCCGAAGCGATAGTGTCGCCCAGCGCTCTGATAGGGCGGGTCTACAAACCATGTGGCCCGAGTCTTCCTGGGAGAGTCGACGTAGCTGCGGTTATAAACTTTCCAGTGTCTGATCGTGTTGACTTGGGAAGCAATCGTGAATCTAACTCTCGGTCCCCAGAAGCTGCCGGGACGGATACCCTGGCGCATCCATTTGGACGGAGACCTGCGCGGTGTCGCTACTCCCCGGTTGAGCCAGAAACCAATCAGCCACTTCGCCTCTTGGCACACTTTAAGCTCGTCAACGGTTCCGTCAGGATCAAGATCCGGCAGGGCGAGGATCTCCGACTCTCTCACTTGTGTAAGATATTTCCAGACCCCGTAAAGAATGGGGTCGATTTCGCAAAGAATCACTCGTCGGTCGGGGTATCGGAGAGAGTACCCCGCAGAGCCAGCGAATGGCTCGATGACGGTTCCGAACTGCGGCGGTGGATAGTGCTTCAGCGCGTCCCTCCATTTTCCGCCATAGTAACCAAAGAAGGGCCGTAGGCTTTGCTTACTCATTAGTCTTTGCGGAATAGCCAGTCCGCTTGAAGGCTCAAAATTGCGCCGGGTGACCGGGCCGGGAAATTCGGACTATCCAGGGCGCAGGTATCGAGATCGCTCCGTATCTCATTGCTACTGATGCCATCCGATCTCTGGAGGGTGACCACCGGCGCAAAAGTCTCAAAGCGAACCTCGACGGTTGTGTCCCTTGGGTGTCCGAGAATCCCGCGATAATCGCTGTGCATGGGTAAAATAATTTGCATTTCGATACTTTCCAGGCCAGCTCGCAGAATGGTCTGCGCAGTATGCGATTCTGACATAGGCGACACTGTTCTGAATACACTCGCATGAATGCGCAATAGCTGCCTATGGCGTCTTCCAGGATGGATTCTCATTATCTGAGTCGGATGAGTAGGCGGGCGGATCTAATTTTCCGGGTAACGGCTGGAACTTCGTCGATCGTCAGTCGGAAGTTGCACAAGAATGCCCGTTTCAAACATCCACTACGTCGCCGACGACTCGATGCCATCGTCGCTGATCAACGGTGTGACGGAAGGGGCTCAGCGTCTCAGTAACCACCTATCCGGTGCAGTGTCGAATGCCGAGTGCCTCCGCGAAGGCCAGTATCATTGCGGGCGTCGGAGTATGCGGTCCGCGTGGAAGGTCGGCTGTGCTAGCTACTGTGGCAAACGATGTCTACGGCTTTCGGTTCTGTAGAGTATCCCCAAATGTGAGGGAATCCGACATAACTCAAAAATACGAGTTAGAGGTCCTGCGCGATTCACATGACGAACGAAGCCTGCTTGTGCCGGCACCAGCGTCTCATCGGGCGTCGTCTACTGACGTTGGCGTTAGCGTCTGGGTAGGTACCGGGAGCCGCCTGCTCTTCTTCCTGCCTTGGACCGGGGTATGGGCGAACAGCGGCGCACACTGTATAGATCGGATGGTCGGAATGCACTTCAGCCAGCAACTCAGCGCAACATGCTCTTCGGCGGATGGAGCCTCACTGCCCAACCGACCGACCGACCTATACAGTTTGCTGCGATGACCGCGACCCCTAAGGTGCTGTTCCGAGTTCGTGGAGAAGGTTCGGAGCGCGCAAGCGTTTCAAGGTTTCTTAGCGACAACCTTCCCGTTCTCCCAAACGTATATCGGTGTGCCGTACATCTTCGCCGTTCGACGAGCATCGCGGGCAGCACGCCGAAGCGCTACACCAACCTCGGCCGCCAGAGCTTCAGCGCGCTTCGAAACTTTTTTGCCCTTCACGGTCCGCGACCCTCAAGACGAGGTTTGTTACCCGAGTTATCGTAAATGGTCCAAGCATTGGCTAAAGGCTTGTACACCTTTTCGAAGTTCTCCAGCCCTCGCGAGAAACGCCTGACAACGTCAGTTGGGGGCACGTTGTGCCCCCCTTGTCGGACACGAGTGGCAATTCGGCGCAGCGCAATTTTAGGAGATGCCAATCTGAGGAACACGATCTCAACGTGATATCCGGACGTTTTCCATGCTTCGATCTGTCTCACGTATCCCAGCCCACTCAGCGTACTCTCAAACGCGAAGTCTTCGCGAGTACTGACGAGGCGAGTCAGTTCGTGCAATACAAGTCGTCCGGCGGCGACGGCCGCACGGCGGGGCTCAAAAGGTGAAAGACCAGCCGCAATCAGATCCGCGTTTATGAAGTGAATGATGCCGCCAAGGCTGGGCAGATATGCGCGAGCGAATGTGGTTTTCCCGGCGCCATTCGGCCCAGCAATGATGAAGCATCGCGGTTTAGCCGCAGCTGCCAAAGGGAGACTTCCGTAGGAAAATGGTGGCCAGGGGCGGAATCGAACCACCGACACGCGGATTTTCAGTCCGCTGCTCTACCAACTGAGCTACCTGGCCGCCGGAGGAGGGCGCGTATTAGACCGGCCACGGGACGCGCCGTCAAGCAATGCTGCCATCCTAAGCCCTTGATTCTTGGACCCGCGCGGTCTGGCCAAGCTCTTTTAAGCGAACCTTGGGCATCCGCTCCCAGTCATGCTGCTCTCACGGCCTCATGGCCACGCAGATGCTGTGGAAAGCGCGCGTCGCTGCGTTCCGGGACCGAGTCCCCCTGGCCGCGCCGGCCACGCCGTATCCGAGCCATGTCCGAGCCGTATCCGACGCGGCGGTGTTCGCTTTCCCTTGGACGAAGTCCTTGGCCGCTTCGCTGCGCCTCGCCTTCGCCCGTCGCTGCCCGCCCGCCGGGCAGGTTGTGAAACCTCCCCGTAACCCAAATCCGCCCCAAAAACCCAGCCGCGCCGCGGTAGCACCCCCGCAACAGCTACTCTGCCTCAAAAGTAGTACCCGCTCCCTCACCCGCCGGTGCGATCTCCGCCCTCCTGCAGGTGCATATCAATGCAGACGCCCGGCCACCAGTATCTGCACCCTGCGCATAGCTCCAAGAAGTCGAGCACTGCGCGCCCAAGCAGATACGGACCGAAGGTTAAGGGAGTCATCGATGTATTCCGCCCTCAAGCGAACAGTTTTCTCTACGCCCGCAATTACCCTTTCCGTGCTGGCCGTCGTTTCGGCCGCGCTCAGCGCGTGCGCGCGCAACGAAGCCGCCACCAATGCAGCAGCTCCGCCTCCGCCGCAAGTCACGGTCGCTCAGGTCATCTCGAAGCCGGTGACGGAGTTCGATGAGTTCACTGGCCGATTTGAGGCCATTGACCGTGTTGAGATTCGTCCGCGGGTGTCGGGCTACATCTCGTCCGTCAACTTCACTGAGGGGAGTGAAGTGAAGAAGGGCGACGTGTTGTTCGTCATCGACCAGCGGCCTTATGCGGCTGAGTTGAAGCACGCCCAGGCGCAGCTGGCTCAGGCGAAATCACAGCTCGCCCTCGCGAAGTCCGAGAAGGCGCGTGCGACTAACCTCCTGGCGCAGCATGCGATCTCGCAGGAGGAGTTTGATACGCGCTCCTCGAGCGATGAGCAGGCTCAGGCGAATGTGCAGCTGGCCGAGGCCAACCTGGACACGGCCCAGCTGAATATGGCCTACACGCGAGTGACGGCCCCGATCTCTGGCCGCATCAGCCGCGCGAACGTGACTCTGGGTAACCTGGTCACCAATGGCCAGACTCTGCTGACCACGCTGGTGTCCCTCGACCCGATCTACGTTCGCTTTGACGGGGACGAGCAGGCCTACCTGCGCTACGTCAAGGCGGCGAAGGATCGCGCGGCGGACCGTGCGGCCGCGGGCTCGAAGGAGAAGGAGGCTGCCAGCCCGGTGTTGGTCGGTCTTGCCGACGAGGCAGGCTACCCACACCCTGGCGTCATGGTCTTCCTCGACAACGAGGTTGATCCTCAGACGGGCACCATCCGTACTCGCGCCAAGCTGGACAACCACGACCGCGCGTTCACGCCGGGGCTGTTCGCCCGTGTACGGCTTCTTGGCGACAAGAAGTACAACGCACTCCTTATTAATGACAGTGCGGTCGGCACGGACCAGACGGTCAAGTATGTGCTCGTGGTCGGAGCTGACAACAAGGTTGAGTATCGGCCTGTGAAGCTGGGCCCGGTCATTGATGGCCTGCGGGTCGTGCGCGAAGGACTGAAGGTGAACGACACGATCGTCGTCAACGGTCTGCAGCGTGTCCGCCCGGGCTCACCGGTATCGCCACAGCGTGTCGCGATGGGTGAGCAGCACATCCACAGTAACAAGACGATGTACGCTCAATACGACGGAGACCTGCAGTGAAACTGTCGGACTTCTTTATCGACCGCCCGATTTTCGCGGCGGTTCTCTCGGCCTTCATCACGATTGGCGGTGCGATCGCACTGTTCAAGCTGCCGATCAGTGAATACCCCGAGGTGGTCCCGCCCTCCGTCGTGGTTCGCGCCAATTACCCTGGCGCGAATCCGAAGGTGGTGGCGGATACGGTTGCCGCGCCGCTCGAGCAGCAGATCGTCGGTGTCGAGGACATGATGTACATGTCTTCGACTTCGACGATGGATGGCTCGCTTTATCTGACTGTCACCTTCAAACAGGGGGCTGACATCGATCGGGCGCAGGTGCAGGTGCAGAACCGCGTTGCGCAGGCTCTGCCGAGGCTCCCGGAAGAAGTCCGTACCCTCGGTGTAACGACGATCAAGAGCTCGCCGAACCTCACAATGGTGGTTCACTTGACGTCACCCGGCGGGCGGTACGACGCGCAGTACCTTCGTAACTACGCCACGCTCAATGTGCGAGACGTGTTGGCCCGAATTCAGGGGGCCGGCGACGTGCAGTTGTTTGGCGGGGGCGACTACGCAATGCGTGTCTGGCTCGATCCGCAGAAGCTGGCCGCCCGGAATCTCACGGCGGGCGACGTAGTCGAGGCTATCAGAGAGCAGAACGTCCAGGTCGCGGCCGGCCAAATCGGTGCGCCGCCGTCTACGACATCACAGTTCCAATTGTCCTTGAACGCAACCGGCCGCCTCACGGACGAGCAACAATTCCGTGACATCGTCCTCAAGACAGGCGCGGAAAACGAGATCGTGCGCCTGGGCGACGTGGCGCGTGTCGAGATGGGCGCGCAGACGTATTCGATCCAGAGTCTGCTGGACAACAAGGATGCGGTAGCCATTCCAGTCTTCCAGGCGCCGAACTCGAACGCCCTGGAGCTCTCCAATGCGGTTCGCGCCAAGATGGAGGAGCTGAAGAAAGACTTCCCGGCGGGCGTGGAGTACACGATCGTCTATGACCCGACGATTTTCGTGCGCCAGTCGATAGAAGCCGTGGTGCACACACTTCTCGAGGCCGTTGGCCTGGTCGTGCTCGTTGTAATCCTGTTCCTGCAGACCTGGCGCGCTTCGATCATTCCGCTGGTTGCCGTGCCGGTATCCATCATCGGTACGTTTGCCGTCCTGCTAGGGTTCGGATTCTCGATCAACGTGCTGTCCTTGTTCGGCCTGGTTCTCGCGATCGGTATCGTGGTGGACGATGCTATCGTGGTGGTCGAGAACGTGGAGCGTCATATCGCCAACGGGCAAAGTCCGCACGTGGCGACCAAGTCAGCCATGTCGGAGGTCAGCCGGCCGATCATCGCCATTACATTGGTGCTGTGTGCCGTGTTTGTCCCCGTGGCGTTCGTTCCCGGTCTGACCGGCGAGTTCTACCGGCAGTTTGCGCTTACGATCGCGATCTCCACGGTCATCTCGGCGTTCAACTCACTGACTCTGTCACCAGCCCTGGCGGCCGTGTTGCTCAAGCCGCACGGTGCCAAGAAGGATGGTCTGACACGCGTCATGGATCGGCTGCTGGGCCGTTTCTTCGGTCGCTTCAACCGCGGGTTTGAGCGTGCGAGCAACGCGTACTCCCGATCGACGACCAACATCGTCAGGCGGACCGGGATTGCGCTGATCGTCTATGGCGGTCTGATCGCGCTCACTTACTTCGGCTTCAACTCGGTTCCGGGCGGCTTCATCCCCGACCAGGATAAGCAGTACATCATTGCCATCGCGCAGTTGCCGCCGGCCGCTACGCTTGACCGTACGAACGACGTGATCCGCAGGATCGGCGAAGTCGGCATCAAGCAACCGGGTGTGACGCACGCCGTGCAGTTCAGTGGTATGTCGGTTAACGGCTTCACACCGAGCTCGAGCGCGGGCATCGTGTTCTTTGCGCTCGATGACTTCGACAAGCGCAAAACCAAGGACCTGTCCGCGAAATCGATCGCCGCGGCACTGACTGCCAAACTGGGGCCCATCCAAGACGCGTTCGTGGTGGTCGTGCCGCCGCCGCCGGTAATCGGCCTGGGGACCCTCGGTGGATTCAAACTGCAGGTCGAGGACAGGGCCGACCTGGGCGCCGAAGCCCTCTATGCCGCGACCCAGGAAGCTATCAAGAAGGCTTATCAGGATCCGTCACTGTTCGGCACCTTCAGCACGTACCAGATCAACGTGCCGCAACTCAACCTTGACATCGATCGCGTCAAGGTGAAGCGGCAGAACGTCAAGCTGTCTGATCTGTTCCAGACGCTGAACGTGTACCTCGGATCGCTGTACGTAAACGACTTCAACAAGTTTGGGCGTACGTACCAGGTTCTGGCCCAGGCCGATGCGCCGTTCCGCTCGCATGTCGAAGACATACTGCCGCTCAAGACTCGCAACGCGAGTGGCGAGATGGTGCCGCTGGGCTCCATGGTTAACGTCAGTGAGGCGTTTGGGCCGGATGTCGTACAACGGTACAACGGCTACAGGGCTTCGGATATCAATGGCGGTGCCGCTCCTGGATTCAGTTCCGGGCAGGCGCAGGCGGCCATGGCGAAGATCCTGACGCAGACGTTGCCGCACGGCATGAGCTTCGAGTGGACCGACCTGGCCTATCAGCAGACGCTCTCGGGCAGCTCGAGCCTGTTCGTGTTCCCGCTGTGCGTGCTGTTCGTGTACCTGGTGCTGGCTGCCCAGTACGAAAGTCTCACTCTGCCGCTGGCTATCATTCTCATCGTTCCGATGTGCTTGCTGGCTGCGATTACGGGTGTGGTGCTCTCGCATGGGGACAACAACATCTTCACGCAGGTTGGCCTCATCGTGCTGGTGGGATTAGCGTGTAAAAACGCAATCTTGATCGTGGAGTTTGCGAAGCACTTGGAGGAAGAGCAGGGGCACGATACGGTATCGGCTGTGCTGCAAGCCGCCCGCCTCCGTCTGCGCCCGATCCTGATGACATCCATTGCCTTCATCATGGGTGTCGTACCGCTGATGGTGGCGGGCGGCGCCGGCGCCGAGATCAGACACACGCTGGGAACCGTAGTGTTCGCTGGAATGCTGGGTGTCACGCTGTTCGGACTGCTCTTGACTCCGGTGTTCTATGTGTTGATCCGGCGGATCGGCAAGCGGAAGCCTGCGGCTGACGCTGCCCAGGAGCCGGGTCAGATTGCCTCTGCGGAGACTCATTGATGACTAGTCGTCTGAAGTTGCAGGGCGCTGTTGCGCTCTTTGTGGCGGCCGCGCTCGCAGGGTGCGCGGTCGGTCCGAACTACAAGAAGCCGGAAACGCCGGTGTCGCAGACCTACGGGGCTGCGGAACCGGCGCTCTATACGCCCGAACAGGCGCAGGTGCAGTTCTGGAAGCAGTTTGGCGATGAGACGCTCGACAAATTGGTTGATGACTCGCTCAATGCCAATCACGACCTGCGCATCGCTGTGGGGCGGCTCGCTGAAGCCCGTGCCGCGCGGCACCAGTCACTTTATGACCTGGGGCCGACGGTGACGGCTGCGGCTGGACACACGACTCAGCAGAGTTCCGCGGTCCAATTCGGCTTTCCCTTGACGAGCTCCTATTACGACGCTGGTTTCGATGCGACGTGGGAGCTCGACCTGTTTGGCCGCGTGCGGCGTTCAGTCGAGGCGTCCAGCGCGGAACTGCAGGGTGCGGAGGCAAACTTGCGGGATGCACAGGTATCTGTCATTGCCGAGGTGGCACGGACTTATTTCGAGCTTCGTGGCCAACAGAATCAGTTGGCCGTCGCGAAGAAGAACGTGGAGAACGAGCGGGAGTCGTTCAACCTGACGGACGCGCGCTTGAAAGCGGGCCGCGGCACGGAGTTTGATACTTCGCGAGCCAAGGCGCAGCTCAGCACGACTCTCTCGACGATCGATCCGCTCGAGGCTGCCGTGCAGCGCTCTATCCATCGTCTGGGTGTGTTGACTGGTCGCGACCCCAACGCGTTGCAGGCGCTGTTGAGCCCTGGGAAGGACTTGCCTTCGTTGCCGAAGAATGTGGCTGTCGGCGACCCGGGTACGCTGCTTCGTCGCCGTCCAGACATTCGGGTTGCGGAGCGGCAACTGGCGGCCTCGAACGCTGAGATCGGCGTGGCTGTCGGCGACTATTTTCCGAAGGTGACGTTCACCGGCAGCTTCGGGTATGAGGCCAAAACGCTGAATGGACTCGGCACCTCTGGCAGCCGCTTCTATAACATTGGGCCCGGGATCTCGTGGGCCGCCTTCGATCTCGGCCGCGTGCACGCGCGGGTCGCTGGCGCCAAGGCGCGTACCAATACGGCCGTGGCTCAGTACGAACAGACGGTACTCAAAGCTCTGGAAGAGACCGAGAACGCCTTGGTGACCCACGCTCGCTCCCGGGATCAGCTCGTCCATGCTGCGGACGCCGCGGAAGCGAGCGCCGCGGCCGCCAAACTGGCCCGGGTTCGGTACGAGGGGGGCATCGTGGACTTCCTGGAAGTCCTTGATGCGGAACGGACTCAGCTGCAGGCGGAAGACCAGCTGGCGCAGACCCGCACAACCACGGCCACCAGTCTCATTGCCGTATACAAAGCGCTCGGTGGTGCTTGGGAGGGCGCCCCCTTCCCGCGCTACACTCAGGCATCAAACTAGAGCACCGGAGGGCTGCCATGCCCAAGCTTGCCCGAATCGAGCCGAGCCCCCACATTGAGGACACCGGGGCTCGGCCTGCAGTGCGGCTGGAGATTGCGCGATGAATGCGAATTTGGTGGAACTACCTGTTCTGGAAGAGAATTTTCCTTCCGGCGTGAGCAAGTGCGAGGAGGAGTTCACCCAGATCAGCGAGTCGCTGCAGCGGCGGGAAGAGCTGCTGGCGGCCTCCGCCAAGGCCAGCCGACTGCTGCTCGAGGCGCCTGACGTCCGGGGCGTGGTTCCCGATGTGCTGCGCCTGATCGGCGAAGCGGCTGGCGTTGACCGGGTGAACCTCATGCTCTCGCACGCCGGCCCGGGTGGTGAGCCGCTGTTGGTTGTTGCCAGCGAGTGGGTTGCCGAGGGTGTGGATTCGCACCTCGAAGATCCGGCGCTGTGCACTTGCGATGAGCGCAATTTCTCGGCCGTGTGCACCGAGCTGCGCGCGGGCCGTAGCGTGTGTTTGAGTAAGGATGACTCCCCGGTCGCGTACTCAACTGTCGGTTTTGAAGGAATCGGCACGAAGACGAAGGCTATCGTGCCTATTTTCGTCGGCGGTGAGTTCACCGGCGTCGTTGGTTTCGACAACACCAAGCAGCGCCGGGCGATCGACTCCGCTGAGCTGTCAGCCCTGGAGACTTCCGCGGGTGTCATCGGCGCGGCCCTTCACCGGGAGCGACTGGTAGATGACGTGCGGCGCGCGCGTGAGCGTGCTGCCGAAGAGAAGGTCACCGAGCTCGCGAAAGCGAACGCCGTCATTCGCGGCAACCTCGAGCGGCTCGCCAGTGAACCGGATCTACACAGCTTCATGGGCCACATGCTGCTCGAGACTACTCGGCAGTTTGACGCGGCGTCCGGGTCCGTTATCGTCTCCAAGGACTCTCTGCAGGAGTGGCGAATTCTCGCCCATGTGCGCGATGGCAAACTGGACACGCCGCCGTTCGCGACGAGCGTGCCGTTTGCGGGGTCACCGTTTACGGAAGTGTTCGGGCGGAGCCCCGAGCCGCGTTACATGAATATCGAGCATGGCAACTGGGAGATCTGGCCCGGTGCGCTCGCGTTTCACCGCCGGGAAGGCTATTCCAGCGTGTTGATCTACCCGCTGGTGTTTGGAGCGCGGAACGTTGGATTCTTCATCCTGTCCTTCCGCCGCGAGGCGCCTGAGGTTCAGCACAGCGAGTTGCTGGTTGCACTCGCACAGCAAGCCACGCTCGCTGTGCAGCTGACGCGGCTCGCATACTCGGCCAAGGAAGCCGCCGTGCTCGTCGAGCGTACGCGCATCGGGCAGGAGATTCATGACGGCCTTGCGCAGGCGTTCACCGGAATTCTCATGCAGCTCGGCGCTGCCGAGGAATTTCAGCCGTGCAAGAAGAAGAACTCCGAGCTGGCGGGTGTCCTCGGCCGCATTCGCGATCTTGCCCGCGATGGCTTGTCGGAGGCGCGGCGTTCGGTCATGGCCCTTCGCCTGGATCAAACACGCCGCGCGGGGTTGGAAATTGCCCTGCGACAATTGTGCGATCGTTCGACGGTACCGGGCCGGGTGAAGTGCACATTTGAGGGCGGTGATTTCGCGACAGGATTGAAGCCCGAGCATGAGCATGAGCTGCTGCGAATTGCCCAGGAGGCGCTCAGCAACGCGGTGCGTCATGGCAATCCGAGCAATGTACGGATTACGATGACCGATGAGCCGGCTCATTGGGCACTGGCCGTAGCCGACGATGGTGTTGGCATGGAGCAGGGTGTCGAGAGCTATTCCGGCGAGGGATTCGGTCTTACCAGCATGCGCCAGCGTGCCGGAGCCATAGGAGGAGAGTGGCAGATTGACAGCAAACCCGGCCAGGGCACGCGCGTAAGCGTGCGGCTGCCGAAGCGGAGAAACTGATGGTCGCTGTACTGAAACGCAAGATCAGAGTGATCCTTGCGGATGATCATCCGGTCGTACGTGATGGGTTGGCTGCGATGGTCAATCAGCAGCCGGATATGGAAGTTGTTGCCGAGGCCAGCGATGGCGAAGAGGCCGTTAACCTTTACGAGCAACACCGCCCCGACGTGATGGTGCTGGATCTGCGGATGCCGAAGCGCGATGGTGTTGCTGTGGTGCAGCGCGTGCTCGAAGGGAATCCGAAAGCCTGCATCCTGATCATGACGACGTACGACGGTGACGAGGATATCTTCCAGTGTTTGAGCCAGGGCGCCAAGGGCTATCTGTTGAAGGATGCGCCGCGGCAGGAAATTCTCTCGGCCATCCGGGCCGTGAGCGAAGACCGACCGTATACGTCATCGTCCGTTGCCGCCAAGGCGTTGCAACGAATGGCCAAACCGAGCCTGACGCAACGTGAGCTCGACGTTCTGCAGCTTGTCGCGCAGGGTCGAAGCAACAAGGACATTGCACGCCGGCTGGCTATCACCGAGGGTACCGCCAAGACTCACGTCAAGGCCATCCTGACCAAACTCGATGCCATCAGCCGCACTGAGGCTGTGGCCGTGGCCCACAAGCGAGGCATGATTCGCCTCTAACGGTTCCCGCGACCGGTCCAATCCCTGTAACAGACGAAGTGAAAATGCAGGGAGCCGCCAGTGGCCGATGGCGCGTCGCTGGCTTGCGGCAGCTCTATCTCGTATTCAATCTGATGCGACTCGATGGGTCCGCCGCACTCGTTGCATATCGCTCCCGTTCCATGACCTGCCCAGGTGCGCAGCGGCCTGCGGTTTGGCGTGACCGACGTTTCCATGCATGCTCCTCGTGCGCTCAGGCGTTCCAGGACTAACGCAGTCGCGCGGACGCGGATGACATGCAGGTGGGATTATGGCTTGGGCGGCTGATACCCTTCCGGTGCCTGTGAGCCTGTGCCGAAGAAGAATTTCTCCATTTCGCTTTCAAGAAACTTTCGTGCCTTGGGCTCAATGGGTGTCAGGCGATACTCGTTGATGAGCATGGTCTGGTGCTTGAGCCAGCGGGCCCAGGCTTCCTTGGAAACATTCTCGAAGATGCGCTTGCCGAGCTCGCCGGGATAGGGCTGCCGGTCGAGTCCGGGCGCTTCGCTCTTGAGTAAGACACAGTGCACTGTACGGGACATGGGCGTTCCTGGGCGCTACGAAGTGTGCGCGCTCGAGTCAAATAAAGAGGGGCTCGAAAGGTTCTCGAGCAGCGTCTTGATCGGGGCGGGTAGTCCGATGCGCGCCGGATCGCGGGTGTTATACCAGAGCGTCGGAATCGTATCCATAACACCTGCCTGACCCTCGCACTGGGTCAGCAGCGGCGTGATGACGAGATCGAAGTGTGTGAAGGCATGCTCGACGATGGACAGTGGTTTGGGTTGTGCCCGCGCGGCTTGCAAGGTGTGTCCGGCGTAGTGGCTGGCTGCCGAGACGGTTTCAAACTCGGGCAGACACCATAATCCACCCCAGATTCCGGTTTCGGGGCGGCGTTCGAGAAGGACGCTGCCGTCGTTGCGCATTGCGACGAGCATGTAGATTTCGCGTGAGCGTCTTGCTCCTTTCGCAGCTCGTGGTGTTGGTAGCTCGCTCTGCCTGCCGGTCGTCCTCGCGAAGCATTCTTCGGTGAGGGGGCAGTAGGTGCACAGGGGTTTGTGACGCGTACACACGGTTGCGCCCAGATCCATTATGGCCTGGGTATACACATCTACGAGCTCTTCTGGAGTGCAGGCGTCCGAGAGCTGCCATAGCCGATCCGATACTGACTTCTCTGCGGTGCTGCCTTCAACTCCGAAGTAACGTGCTAATACGCGTTTGACGTTGCCGTCGAGGATCGGAAATCGTTCGCCTCGGCTGAGGGCCAGGATCGCCCCGGCTGTCGAGCGGCCGATGCCGGGGAGACTCGCAATCTGCTCGAAGGTCTTTGGGAACTCTCTGTTGAAGTCTGTTTGGATGCTATTTGCGGCGCGATGGAGGTTGCGTGCGCGCGCGTAGTAGCCCAGGCCGGTCCATAGATGTAACACGTCATCTATGGGGGCTTCGGCCAGAGCTGCTATGGTTGGGAACCGCGCCATGAATCGTTGGTAGTACGGGATGACTGTGGTTACCTGAGTCTGCTGCAGCATGATCTCGGAGACCCATACGCGATACGGGGTGCGCTCGAGTTGCCAGGGGAGGTCGTGCCGGCCTTGTTGCTCGTGCCAGGCGATGAGGGCTGCGGCGAGCTGGGGGTACCGCGTCATTGCTTTGTTTCCGGGGTCTGGAGCTTCAGTCGAACGTCGGTCAGGTGCGTTGCTGCGATGTCGGCCTGATCGAACAGAAGGGAGCCGTTTGCGTTCATGGCTCTGAGGGCTTCTAGCGGCAGCTCGAAGGGTTTCTTGTTCGTGCTGTCGGTCTTGACGTATCGGTTCAGGTCGATGTGATCGCCGTGCAGCTCGAAGTCCCAGGCGGATCTGGGTGGGGCGCTGTGTTGCAGCCAGCCTTCGAGGGTGACTCCGTCGAGTTTGAGATTGAGGGGTTTCGCGCTCAAAGCTCCTCCTGCGTAGCTCCATTGGCTCGTCAAGGCGAGCGCACCCAGAGTTGTTGGATCGTGCGGCAGGGTTTGGTCCAGTGCGAGGTCGTGGGCCAACTTGCGCACTGATGGGACGTTGACGGTGATCGAGCCGTGGGTGGCGAGGCCCGCGTCCGTCAAGGTGTCGGTGACGAGGCTGCCCTTGATCTGCGCATCGGCTATTCGGGCTGACAACTGGGGGAGCTCAATGTTGAGGGGGTCGCGCCGGAGGGTAAGTTTGGGCGCGTCTGCTTGCACCCATACTCCGTTGGGTGGGAGGGAGTCGCTGTGGGCCAGGAAGCGTGTGTGGATTGGCAGTGGCTTGCCGGGCTGCCATTCACCGATGCCGAGCTCCAGATCTGAGAGGGTGATGTGCCGGCCGGTCATTTCATCCTCGTAGTCCAGCATGCCGTCTGTGACCTCGAGGCCTGCGATTTGGGGCGGACTGCTTTGGGGGGCGGGGGGTCGGGGGCTGCGTGGCCCGAGGTTTTCCCAATTTCCATGCCCTTGGGCGTCGCGGTGCAGGTGTATGTGCGGACTTTGCAGGCGAATGCGGTCGACCACAACCTGGCCTTTGAGGAGCGGGAGGAGCTTGGCGGCGACGGTAACGGAGCCCCACTCTGCGATGGGCGGCCCCAGCACGCCGGGTGGGTTGTCGAGGTGGGCGGGACCGGTTTTCATGCCCAGCCAGGGGTACCAGGTGAGTTGGAGATTGCCCTCGATGACCAGGGGTCTGCCGGCCAGATCCCCGACGATGGCTTCTACTTTGCCGCGATATCGGTTCGGATCAATGAGGGAGGTCATCACGAAGGCGGTGATGACCAGTAGCAGGACGATGCTGCCGACGATGATTGATGTCCACTTGGCTATTCGCACCGGATCTGCCGAACCTCTCCGCCGTTTCCGCGGCCGATTCTAGTATGAAGCTGCTCTGTTCCAGTCCGATTCCAGGATTACGCGGCTTGCGCGAGGTGGACTGGCTACACTCGCTGCTTGCTTTGGGAGTGCGTGGGAACTTGGCGACTATGACCTACTGTGTGGCGATGCTGCTCGATACCGGGCTGGTTTTTCTGTCGGACTCTCGAACCAGTGCGGGGGTGGACCAGATCAATACGTTCCGCAAGACGACGGTCTTCCAGCGCCCTGGTGATCGGGTGATGGTGATGCAGACGGCAGGCAACCTGGCCATCACGCAGGCGGTGACGAGCGTATTGCGCGAACACATCCAGGCGGGGGAGGGGCAGCCCAGTCTGTTTACGGCGGGCAACATGTTCGAGGCGGCTCGATGTGTCGGGGACGCGATCCGCGAGGTGCACAAGCGGGATGCGGAGCAGTTGAAGGAGTTTGGGCTGGATTTCAATGCCAGCATCATTCTGGGTGGGCAGATTCGCGGGGAGTGGCCGCGGCTGTTCAGCATTTATTCTGCGGGGAACTTCATCGAGGCGACGGCTGAGACGACGTACTTTCAGATTGGTGAGTCGAAGTACGGGAAACCGATTATTGACCGGGTCTTGAGGCGCAGTAGTAGTTTGAACGAGGCGGCCAAATGCGCGTTGGTGTCGATGGACTCGACGATCAAGTCGAATTTGTCGGTGGGGTTGCCGTTGGACCTGGTGATCATCAAGCGGGACCGCTTTGATGTGGCTCGGCATATGAGTATTGATGCCGACAATGAGTATTTTCGGGGGATTCGGAGTCGGTGGAGCGAGGCGCTGCGGGAGGCGTTTGCGGAGTTGCCGGATCCGGATTGGTTGCGGACGCCGGTGGTCTAGGGCTTGCGCACCGACGCGCGGGGGTTAGATGGAGCTGGCGGGGGGTGGCGGCGGGGTGCCGGCGTAGCGGGTCAGCAGGCTCTGCATCAGCTGGCGGCCGGCGGTGCCGAAGGCGATGAAGAACACGCCGATTCGCAGCATATCGTGGATGCCGAGGCCTTGTAGCTGGTCGACGGTGATCAGGGCAATGGCGATTAGGATGCCGTCGGCGATCACCGAGGCGGGCGCGTAGAAGCGCGAGGCTTTTGCCCAGCGGGAGAGTGCGCCGTGGGTGATGAGCAGCACGGCCCAGAAGATCCAGGTCATCGGTTCTCGTCTCGTCGGTAAGGGGGTCTCGTCGTCTTTGGGGACTTGCCGCGTCCGAACGGCATTGTCGCGTGGACGGGCGCGACCTTACCTGAATCCAGTTCTCGATTCACCGGTGCCAGTCGGCGTTGCATGAAAACAGCACTGGTGACTGGGGCTTCGGGGGGATTGGCGCTGCCATTTCCCGTGTATTGGCGGCGCGCGGGGTTACGGTAGCGCTGCACTACCAGTCGGGGCGGGTCGCTGCGGAGGCTACGCGGCGGTGTCTTCAGGGTGGCGGGAGGATTGTTAATTTTTCTTCACGTGGCGCGTTTCGTGGTGAACCGACCGCCCCTGCGTACGCGGCCAGCAAGGCTGGCTTGAACGGAGCGTCCTACCTCCGTTCCTAGAAGTGTCAGTCGCAACTTTCTGACGCGCTCCTTTCAGTCAGCTCGAGGTTCACCAACCGCCGCCGGAGCGTTGGTGTCGCGTTGCAGCTGCGCGCGAGAAACATTAACGTGTTGCCGCTAACAGGAGCAAGATATCCGCGGCAAAGATTAGATAAAAGCGCAGCACCGGTCGGGTGCAAGGGCGATCGAGTTTCTTAAGGTCGAGAACTCGGAGCGAATGCGATGTCAGAACAGAATCTCGCTGATCGGGAATGGCAAGCCCCGGTGTGGGGCAACTTCGATGCGAATCTGGAATTCCTCAGGCGCGTTGCAGCCGTGTTGAAAGGCAGGTTGGACATCCTCGAGATCGGTTGCGGTAAGGGGATGTTGCTCAACAGTTTGAACAACCTGGGTCATAACGTCACAGGGATCGATCTGGAGCCAAGCGCAATCGAGGCGTGTCGAGCATCCTTTCCCGGCGTGGATGCCCGCATCGGATCAGGCGATTGCATTGAGTTTCCCGCGGAATCCTTCGACGTCGTGCTGAGCTTCGACGTGTTCGAGCACATCCGCGACAGTGACCGCCATCTGCGCGAAGTCATGCGGGTCCTGAAACCAGACGGCGTTTACCTGCTGCAGACGCCGAACAAGTGGACCAACGTGCCGTTCGAAATACTGCGCCATTGGCGTAAGTATGGAATGGGATTGGTCGCAGGCTACCGGGAGCTGCTGAAAGACCATTGCTCGCTCCACAACTACTGGGAGCTGCGGCGCCGCTTTGCCAGCAACGGCTTCGAGACCACGTTTGTGGACATACCGGTTGTGAACGAGCATTTCAGAGCGAAGATGCGCACGTATTTTGGTGTCATGGCTGCCGCTCTGCTCGTGGCATTCAATCCGGACCGGTTCCCTCTGCCGTTGCGAACAAACTTTTATGTCAAGGCGCAGCGGCGGCACTGAGGGTTCCCTGGAAGCGCTGTACGCCCATCTCGCTCAACACAGCCGCGATGGCGGCAACCGCCTGCTTCAGGGTGTCGGGAGCGATGGCCCCGATGCAGCCGACTCTGAAGGTGTCGACGGTAGTCAGTTTCCCCGGATACAGGATGAACCCGCGATCCCGCACGCGCCGGTAGAACTCGCCAAAATCGTAAGCGGGATCGGGTGGCGCGTGAAAAGTGACAATAATCGGCGCCTGCACGGAGTCCGGCAGGAACGTCTGGAGACCCAACTTGCGCATGCCGCCGACCAGCGCCGCGCAATTCTCGCTGTAGCGCGCCAATCGAGCCGGTTGGCCGCCCTGTGCCTGATACTGGTCGATCGCGGCGCGCAGGGCCGCCACTACATGGGTTGGCGGAGTAAAGCGCCATTGGCCGGTTTTCTGCATGTACTGCCATTGGTCGAGCAGATCCATGGCCAGTGAGCTGCTGTTACCACTCGAGCCCTCGAGCGCCGCGCGGCGGCCGATCACGAACCCCATGCCCGGCACGCCTTCGAGACATTTTCCGGATGCCGCGATCAGCGCATCAAAGCGCAATCGGCGAGCATCGATGGGAATAGCGCCAAAGGAGCTCATTGCGTCCACGATGAGCCCACGCCCCTGACTCGCAACCACTGCCGCGATCTCGGGCAAGGGATTCAAGATGCCTGTGCCGGTTTCGCAATGCACCTGGGCGACATGTGTGATCGTTGGGTCGGCGGCCAACGCGGCGTCGATTCTTGCAGGATCAGCAGGCGCGTGTTCATCGTGTGTCAGGACAACAGCCTCGCGGCCCAGGTAACCGAGCATCCTGACGATGCGTTTACAGTACGCACCGTTGTCGGGCACCAACACCTTGCCGTTCCGTGGAACGAAAGTGCCGATCGCAGCTTCAACAGAGAACGTCCCGCTTCCCTGCAAGGGTATGCAGACGTGTTCGGCTTGGCCGCTCACGATCTGCACCAGGTCGCGGCAAACGGAAGCCGTGAGCTCGTTGAATGCACTGTCCCACGACCCCCAGTCCGCCAGCATGGCGGCCCTCGTGTCCGCAGAGGTGGTGAGGGGGCCGGGTGTCAGCAGAATGGAGGTGCTCATGGGTGTGTGAACTATCCAGCTGGGTGTTTGGAAACGTACTCTTCGAGTGCCGGGACGAGGCTTGCGACACTGTCGATGACGATGTCCGCTCCGGCCGCGCGCAGCGCCTTGCCGGCCGCCTCGATCCGCACTTTGCGCTCAGCGCTCGGCAGCGAGGCCAGTGCGGCAGCCGACAAGCCGATGCAGTTACCGGACGCGGTGGCACCAACTGTCAGGCAGCCGCCCGCCCGGCCTTCGGCCACACCTGCCTCAGAGTCATCGACCTTGATGACACGTGACAGGGGCCAAACAGCAAGATCCACGCAGGCCTTGTAGATCATGAGTGGCGACGGGCGCCCTTGCGGGGTCTCTCCCGAGCAGACAACGTGATCGGGCCTGTAGCCCTGGGCCGCCGCACGTTCGAGGACGGGTTGCATCATTTCGCGCGTGTATCCGGTCGAAGATGCGATCTTCAGTCCCGCCGAACGTAACGTGTCTACTGCGGCACGCGCTCCGTCAATCAACGTCGCGGACTGTGCGGCCTGCTCGCGCATCAATGGGCCAAGTTCCGCAATGAGCGTGTCGCGATACTGCGCGGTTGGACTGCTCCGGCCATTGGCAGCACGCCAGGCGTTCGCGACCTGCGGATCGTTGAGTAAGGCGGCCACGTGATCGGCCTTCGCCTTCCCCATGTCGCGCCGGACCTGCTCTTCGGTCAAGAGTACACCGTGACGATTGAATACCTCGAGCAGCGCGTTCACCGGTGCTCGGCATCCAAAGTCCACCATCGTGCCGGCCCAATCCAGGATGACGAGGTCGAACGATCGAGCCAATGTTGTTGTCATGGCATGTGCAACCTCAGTGGAATAACCCGTCGATCACCTCTTCGCCAATGGCGAAGGCCGTGGAGGCGCCGATGCCGCTCGTTACGAGCACCAACCTTACATTGGGCGCAGGCTCTTCGATGAGCAGCACCCGGTTGTCGGCCACCGCATACGTTCCATTCCAACGTTCGCGGACCGGTGGTGGCGGATGCCCCATCACGGCGGCGTATTCGTCAAGCAGCAGTGTGTAAATGCGCTCCGCCGCAAATGCCTCGCCCGCGCAGTCGTAATGGTGACTGTCCCCGACGACGAGGCTGCCATCCGCACTCTGCGCGACGATGAGATGGATGCCGTGTTGGAGGAACTCGCCTTGTTCGGATTCCAACCGACGCCGCAGCAGGTGTGCTTCGGGCAAGTCTGCGAAACCGCCGTAGCGGATCAGGCTGAGATCTGACATGACGGTGCCGGGCAACGTGAATCCTGGACTCTCCAATCGCAGCATCTGGAGCACGCAACGGCCGATGCCGGCGCGCGCCAGACGCTCTGGATAGAGACTCACCAGGTCATCGCCCGGGCACACAATGGCCGCGTCCGCGGAAATCGGCCCGCGGGAGCTGTCGATATGCCCGCCGGGTTCAATCGAATGCGCCGCCGTTTCCCAGCAAAACGTGACTCCATGGTCGCGCGCGAGCCAGTCTGCCAACAGCGGGATCGCCTCGCGTGACTCAACCCGCAGCTCATGCGGGCTCCAGAGCACGGCCCGCAGGCCGGACGTGTGCAGGTCAGGGCACCGTTGGCGGGCTTCGGTCATGGTGAGAAGCTCACAACCCTCAGCCATGTCAGTACGCATGAAGGCTTCGAGTACCGCTGCGGCTTCCGGGCGCCGCGCAGCCACCCACTGACCTGTCTGCACGACCGGTATGCCCGCCTTGCTTGTAACTTCGCGCCATACATCCCGAGAGCGGCGCGCCCGGCTCCAGACACCTTCGCGATCCTGTCCGGTCACGGTAATGAAACCGAAATTGCGTATAGAGGCTCTCTGAGGGCGCTTGTCGCGCTCGATGACCACGACCTTTAGTTTGCGCCGCGTGGCGGCCACGGCGCACGCCAACCCCAGAATTCCGGCGCCCACGATCGCCAGATCAAACTTTTGCGGCAAGGCCATAGACACCTGATTGTACGGCGTCCGATGGCGTCACCGTGCCATGCTAGGCTTCCAGCTATGAAGAAAATCAACGAGCCGGCGCGCTCGATCGATGTGGTTCTGGAAACCGACGTCCTCGTGGTGGGCAGCGGTCCGGGGGGCCTCGCCGCCGCTTTGGCCGCGGCGCGCGCCGGGGCGCGCACGGCCCTGATTGACCGCAATGGCTGCTTCGGCGGCAACATTACCCAGGTGGGGGTCGAGGGTTTTGCCTGGTACCGCCACGAGAAGACGGTTGATTGCGAGGGCATTGGCATCGAGTTCGAGGAGCGGGCCAAGGCCATGGGCGCGGCGATGCCCGAACCGCAGTCCCTGAGTCACGCGCTCGATGCGGAAATGTTCAAGTGGGTCGCCGATACCCTCGTCCAGGAGGCTGGGATCACGCCACTGCTGCACCGTTTAGGGGTGGCACCCATCCTGGAAGACGGTGTCATCACCGGCGTCATCACCGAGAGCAAGGCGGGTAGGGAAGCTATCCTCGCCAAACGGGTCATCGACGCGACCGGGGATGCCGATGTTGCAGCGCGAAGCGGGGCGCCGTATCGCAAGTCGCCCAAGAACGAGATGATGGCGGTGTCCGTCATGTTCTCGATGAGCGGCGTCAACAAGCAGCGCTTCATCGACGCAGTCAAGGCGGATCCCCAGACCTACGCGGACTGGTCCGGGAACGGCGAGTGGGATTACGAGACCACCGGCAAGGAGGACAAGATGTTCTCGCCGTTTCTGCGCAAGCCGTTCAAACAGGCGCTGGCAGCCGGGATCATTCCATCTAACCTGCATACCATTGCCGGTACGTGGGGTACGGTGACGGACCAGGGTGATCTGACTTACCTGAACCTGGTGCACGTGCCGCAGATCGACGGCACCGATCCCGATGATCTGACAGTGGGTGAGATGCGCGGTCGGCGTGAAGCGATCTACGCAGTCGAGGCCCTGCGCGGCTTCATGCCGGGTTGCGAAGAGGCGAAGCTGCGCAATTTCGGCATGACTCTCGGTGTTCGCGACACACGCAAGATCGACGCTCTCTACAACCTGACGGGCACCGACGTGCGCGAACAGGCCCGGTTCGATGATGCGATCGGGATCTTTCCTGAATTCATCGACGGTTTCGGGATCCTGATCCTGCCGACCACGGGGCGGTATTGGCACGTACCCTACCGGGCGTTGGTGCCCAAAGGTGTCGGCAATCTGCTCGTAGCGGGTCGCAGTATCGGCGGAGACAAGATATCGCATGCCTCGGCCCGCAACATGATGTGCTGCGCCGTGAGCGGACAGGGTGCGGGTGTTGCCGCGGCTGTCTCGATCCAACGTGACGAGGCGTTCGAGCACCTGAACATAGCAGCCGTGCAGGCGGAGTTGGCCAGGCAGGGCGCACGGTTTCGTTGACTTGAGCGAGCTGCCCCATTCGCAAGCCTCCGGCGGTCTATATGGAGACTGAGACATCCCGGGGACTGAGTCGGACGCTTCGGCGCCGACACATGGAGCTGATCGCGCTCGGCGGCGTGATTGGGGCCGGCCTGTTTGTCGGCAGCGGCGTGGTTATCCAATCGGCGGGTCCTGCTGCGGTCGTATCATTTGCACTCACGGGCGCGCTCGTTGTGCTCGTGATGCGCATGCTCGGCGAGATGGCGGCTGCCTATCCAGCGATAGGGGGATTCTACGAATACAACCGCCTGGCGCTCGGCGAGCTCGCAGGATTCCTGACCGGTTGGATGTATTGGTACTTCTGGCTGATCGTCGTTGCGCTCGAGGCTGTCGCCGGGGCGCGCCTGCTGATCTTTTGGTTCCCCGACGCCTCGCCATGGATGCTGACATTCGGGCTGGTTCTGACCTTTACGGTGTTGAACCTGTTCTCCGTGCGCTCCTGGGGCGAGGTGGAGTATTGGTTCGCTTCGATCAAGGTCGCGGCCATTGTTGTATTCCTGTGCGTGGGTGCCGCTTGCATCCTGGGCCTGTGGCCGCAGTTCAGCGGTGGGCTGGCGAACCTCACGGGTCATGGGGGGTTCATGCCGCGCGGGATAGGCCCCGTGCTGACCGGGGCGGTGGCCGCTACGGGGTTCTACTTCGGCGCCGAGCTGGTCACGGTTGCCGCCGCCGAATCCTCAGAGCCCGAGGAGACGATCGCGCGGGCGACACAGTCGGTCATCGCGCGCGTGCTGGTGTTCTATGTCGGCTCGATCTTTGTTGTCGTGACCCTGTTGCCTTGGAACAGCGCGGGTATGGCGCAGCCCTACGTCAGCGCTCTGCAGGAACTGCACATTCCGGGTTCGGCTCACATCATGAACGCCGTGATCCTGACAGCCGTTCTCTCCGCGCTGAACAGCGGATTGTTCGCGTCTTCGCGGATGTTGCTGGCATTGGCGCGGCGCGGCGATGCGCCTCAGGGGTTGGCTCGGTTGAGCTCACGTGGAGTGCCGACCCGTGCAATCCTGACCGGGACGGTATTTGGATACTGTGCCGTCATCATGAGCTATGTGTCGCCCGATCGCGTGTTCGCGTTCCTGGTCAGCTCCTATGGCACGGTCGCAATCTTTGTCTACGTACTGATTGCGTTCGCGCAGCTGCGGCTGCGAGCGCAGCTCGAGCGCGATGCGCCTGAAAAGCTGCGTGTCCGGATGTGGGGTTATCCCTACCTTACGTGGCTCGCGATTGTGGGGATGTTGGGCATAGTCGCGGCAATGGCCTTCATTCCCGACCAGCGCTCATCGCTCGTTTTTGGCGTTGCCAGCGCCTTTGCGATGTTGCTGGGGTATGGCGTTCGCCGCGGGCTGCGCGCCCGCTGATCAATGGGGCTCATCAATACGGCTTATCGCCATTGACCGTGGCGCGATGCATGGTACGGCGCTCCGGCAGGTAGTCGGCAATCGCGTAGTGTTGAGTCACCCGATTGTCCCAGAACGCAACATCATCGACCTGCCAACGCCACCGCACGGTGAATTCCGGACGAGCGATGTGTGAATTGAGAAAATCGAGCACGCACTGGCTTTCCTGCGCGCTCAGCTCGTTGATATGAGTCGTAAATCCCCCGTTGACAAACAGGCCCTTGCGCTTGCTTACCGGATGCGTGCGGATCACCGGATGGTTGACAGGCGGGTGTTTGGCTACTGCGCGTTCGTAGCGTTCCTTGAAGGCGGGGTCGTTTTGCCAGCGCTCCGGCGGAAAGGACTTTGCGATCGAATGTTGGGCTGTCAGGCCGTCCAGAAAACGGCGCATCGGTTCGGACAGCGCTTCGTAGGCTGCCGACATGCTCGACCAGAGCGTGTCTCCCCCTGAAGAAGGAATGCGCTTGCACGCAAGTATTCCCGCGAGTGGCGGTGTCTCAGTGAAAGTGACATCGGTATGCCAGTTGTCGTTGTCCGGCAGGAATCCGGCATGATTGTCGAGCAACAGGATCTCGGGAATGTCGGGAAGAACCGGATAGATTGGGTGCACGTGAAGTGAGCCGAAGCGGGCCGCGAAACGGGCCTGCGCCTCGGGGCTGATCGGCTGGTCCCGGAAGAACAGGATCTGATACTCGATCAGCAGCTCGCCGAGCTGATCGATCGCCGGCTGCGGCAGCTCCTGGGCGATATCGACCCCACTGACGATGGCGCCGAGCGCGCGCGCTATGGGGGTTGCTTGAATAGCCATTGTCAGCTCCCAGCGGTCATCGCCGCAGGCAATTGTCAGTTCCTCAGCGGCTATCGCCGCAGGCATTGGTGCCGGATGCGCCCGACGTGTCGCGTGACGCCAGGTGCTGCAGCGGCCCCACGTATTTCGCGTAGTTGCGCCAGCGCCCGATCGACGAAGCGCTGATCTTCTGCCGCACTTGCCATTTGCTCGCGGTGATGACCACGCGGTCCGTCTGATGAAACTCGAGGCACTTCGGATCCCACGGCAGACCGATGAAGTCGAGCATGCGGCGCGTCCACGCTTCCGAGTTTTCCACCAACCCCTCATAGGGTACTTCCAGCAGCGCGTGTTCCGGCAGCACGCTGCGCCAGTGCGCCATGATCCGCCGATATTCCCCGTAGTAGTGCGCGAGGTCGCCCAGATCGTTGGCGTATGGGCTTACGTTGAAGAAGTTTTGAAAGTACGTGGACAAGCAGGTGTCGAGTGGGTCGCGCTGCATGTGGATGATGCGCGCGTTGGGGAACACCGCGTGGATCAGACCCGCGTAGAGGAAGTTGGCCGGCATTTTGTCGGTGGTTCGCGGCGGGGCGACGCCTATGGCGCCGATCGCGGGGGATGCCGCGGCGGCGCGCTCTCTGATCGCTCGGAGGTACTCCTCTGCCACGCCGCCAATTCGCTGGTCGAGGTTGTTGCTTGACCGGGCTGCGTCCTCGAGCAGGGCAAAAGCTCGATCCCAGAATCTCACCTCTCCGGCCCCAAACACGGCCGGATGCGAGGCCAGGATCTGCTCGGCCAGAGACGTGCCCGAACGTGGCATGCCGACTATAAACACCGGCGCTGGTGAAGCGCTCGCCGCCGACCGCGTGGTGCGCACGAAGCTCGCGTCAGACAGCTTCATGATTCGCTCGATCAGCGCAGTCAGACGGCCGCTGTCGTATCTTCCTCCGTAGCGCTTGGTGAGCTCGTTAGCCTCTCTATAGCTGCTGAATGCTTGGTCGTACTCGCCGATGTCATCGAAGTATTTACCGAGCGCGTACCGAAGGTGGATTTCCTGATCGAGCGGTAGCGGTTTGGTCAGTACGGTCCTAGCGCCACTGAGCCACTCCGTGTCATCCCGCGTCATGCGCCGGTGGGCGGCGATGCTGCTGTAGGCGGGAGCGTACAGCGGGTCCGCGGAGCGCGCGCGCTCGAACAACGCCTGGGCTTCCAGGAACTGACCGCGATCTGCGCGAAGCTCTCCCAGTAGTAATAGGACATCGGGCCTCTGCGGCGCGTGCGTAAGCGCGGCGTTGCAGCTCGCTTCCGCTGCGGCGGCGAGGCCCTGAACTCGTTGCGCCGTAGCCTGGCCCAGGTATGCGGCCACGCTGTCTGGCTGTAGGCCGAGGGCGTTGCGAAAACTATCAGCCGCCTCGTTCACGCGGCGCGATTCGAGTAGCACGTTGCCGAGATTGCTGTGGCTCTCCGCGCGTCTCGGATCCAGCTCTACGGCTTGCTGGAGGACTGACAGAGCTTCGTGCGTCTGACCTTCCTCCCGTAGCGCATTCCCCAAGTTGTTCAGTGCCTCGATATAGCGCGCATTGTGCAGCAACGCCTCGCGGTAACATCCGATGGCCGCCGCACGCTCGCCGCGTGCTGCGAGGAGCAGGCCCAGGTTGTTATGCGCCATGCTAAGCCCAGGAGCTAATTCGAGCGCCCGCCGCGTGTAGACGGTGGCTTCGTCGAACTCACCGAGCGCGCGCAGCGCATTACCCAAGTTGCAAAGCACCTGCGCGCTCTCAGGTCGCATTTGGAGAGCCCGCCGATAACAGCGCGCCGCTTCAGCACTTTGTCCAAGCTGCAGCAATGCATTGCCCAGGTTGTTGTGCACGTCAGAGCGGGACGGGTCGATTTGCAGCGCCCAGTGGTAGAGCGTTACTGCCTCGCGCGGCCGTCCGAGTGACATCTGGGCATCGGCAGCGTCGACTAGCGCGTCGGGATTTTTCGGCTGCAACGCAAGCGATTGACGTAGGCTTGTGAGAGCATTCTCCCACTGGCCTCGTCTGCGCAACTCGCCGCCGAGGTTAGCGTGCACTTCCGCGTCCTGCGGCAGAAGTTCGGCGGCGCGCCGCAGTGCTGCCAGAGCGTCCTTATCCTGACGCAAGAGCACGATGCTTAAAATCTTCCACAACATCCCATCAGACGAGTGCCCGCGCAGGAGCGCGCGGGCGCGCTCTTCCACCTCCGCCAAGCGCCCCTCCCTGACCATGTCTACAAGCGACCAGGTGTTGTCAGACGCGGGTGTCATTACCGGGTGTCCTCCCGGTAACGGCCCATCGCATCTCCGAGCGCATCCTTCAAGGGTTCAAGCCAGGGCTCAAAGTGCTTCCACTGGTCGAGTCCCTGGCGAAAGATTCCCTGCCGCACTTGCTCCGAGCTTGCCGTACGCACGCTGCGCTTGGTTTCATGAAAAGCGACGCAGGCAGGTTCGAACTCGAGCCCACAGAAATCCAACAGGCGACGGACGCTGCCTTCCAGGTCATCGATCACATCTTCGTGGTAAACGCGTAGCACGCGTCCGGGCAGCACCTCGTCCCAGTGCCGCATGAGCTCCAGGTATGTACGGTAGTAACGCGCGATGTCGTCTATGCTGTAAGTGAACTCCTGGCCATTCGCGAACAACTGTTTGAAGTTGCTGAAGCAACACGCCATAGGCTCGCGGCGCGCGTCGATTATTCGTGCGTTCGGCAGCATCAGGTGCATCAGCCCGACGTGCCGGAAGTTGTTCGGCATCTTGTCGATGAAATACGGCCGCACCGTGCCGGCGCTCCGGCTGCGATAAACCCGAGTGCCGGCCAGATACTCCTCTCCAAGCTTGCCGAAGTCCTCCGCACTCAGACCGGTGAGGATGCGTGGGTAACGCGGATCGTCCGTTTCGGGACCGAAACCGCGCAGGCGACTGACGATCTGCTGAACATTTGGAAGTTCCTGCGTGCCCTCGACCTGCGAGTGTGATGCCAGAATCTGCTCGAGCAGCGTCGAGCCCGACCGCGGCAAGCCGATGATGAAGATCGGGTCCGGGCTCTCGTCTCCCCAGCCTTGCCGGTTTGCGAAAAATTCCGTGGTGCAGACTTTGATCTGCTGCTGTGTGTTTTGCTCGACGAGTTCCGCGCGATAGCGGCATTCCGGACGCTTGAGCTCATTACCCTGCTGGTAGTAACGGAATGACTCAGCAAAGTCGCCCTGATCCTCGAACGCCTTACCGAGGGCGAAACACAGGTGATAGCGGTCGAAAAGTGAGGTGGTTGGCGCAACCACTGCCACTTGCATGCGTGCCAGCTCTTCAGACGTGAAGCGGTACGTCTTGAGGTTCGCAAGGCTCCAATAGGCGTCGCCGAAGTCTGACCGGCACTCGGCGGCCCGGCGGTAGGATTCGATCGCGGGCTGAGTCTGTCCCAGCGTTTTGAGTGCATGGCCGATCGACAGGTGCGCCTCGGCGTCCTCCGATTTGCCGACGAGCAGTTCGCGATACAGCGTGATTGCCCGGTCGTGCTCACCCAAGCCGACACGCGCGGCCGCATTCAAGATTCTGAGCTGCCGGTTGTTGGGCTCGTCCGCCAGCAGCTTCTCGAGTTCCCGCAACGCTTCTTCGTACCGGTGCAGCTCGATGAGCACGAAGGCGTAGTCCTGGCGCGCTGCCCGATAGTCGGGCGCGCGTTCCAGCAACGCGGCTAAAAGTACCTGCGCGTCGAAATAGATCTTGTGTGAGATGCCGATGCGAGCCAGCAGGCGCATTGCTTCGACGTTGTCCCCATGCTGTAGCAGGTAACTCCTGACGAGTGCCTCGGCCTCTTCCACATCGCCATCCGCGAACAGTCCTGTTGCGACGACGACCTCCTGCGGTAGGTTGCGCAGCGTGGCCACCTGACTTGCCGCCGTAGCCGCGTTGGTAGCGTCTCCCTGCATGCGGTATAAGCCTTCGAGCATCCCCCAGCTGCCAGGCAGCGCGTGATTGATGTTTACCGCCTGAAGGAAGGCCTCGGTCGCCGGTTGCGCCTGTCGCAATGCGACAAAGCAGCGGCCACGCTCCTCGTAAAGACGGCTGAAGCGCGGGTGAAGCTGCTCCAGTGTGGCGAGCGTCTTCAGGGCCTCGGCAATCTGCCCAAGGAAACGTTGTGCGATGGCCGTGAACAGGAGGGCATCGCGGTGAGCAGGCTGCGTCTCGAGGAGAGCACGGGCTCCGGTGAGCACCTCGCTGAAGCGGTGCTGCCGGAGCAGTTCGCGCAGCTGCGGGATATCAGCGCTCGGCGGCGGTTGGGGCGAATCGGTGGCTGGGGCGGAATGCATATTGGCGCGCTAATAAGAAGGGCGGACCCGGTCCGCCCTTCTTACGGCGGATCTTGGTCCGCCCCATCTTAGCTCAGGCCCCGGCGCCGGCGAACGGTGCCCGTTCTATGGCCTCAGAACCTCCAGTTGACCTGGGCCATCAGCACCCGTGGGCGCAGCGGAATTTCCGAGCGGATGAACTGGCCCGACGAGATGTTGGTCGGTCCATACTCGTTGGAGAGATTGCTGCCGGTAATCTGCGCCGTCCAATTATCCCTGGTTACACCGAACCCCGCATCGTAGGTCGTGTACCCCGGGATGTCGTAACGGAGCAGCGTCGTGGTCGGCGGATTCTGGGCCGGATCATTTCCGCTGGGGAAGCTCTGTGGCTCATTGCTCTGCGGACCGATGTGGCTCGCACCCACCCAGACGAACGGCTTGTACTCTCCAGCACTCCAGTCGTAACGTCCCCTGACGTTGAACATCCACGGGGGCGAGAAGGGCGGGCGCGTGCCGAGCACACCGTACGGATTCGTGTACGGCAGGCCTTTGACCGTCGTGATGCATTGACCGATCGGCGTCGGGTTGTATGGCGATACGCGGTTGCTGACTAAGCACGGTGCGTCCGTCTGCTCGGCGCTGTTGATCGAGCTCGAGCCTTCCAGTGTGAGGCCTTCCATCGGGCGCGCAACGAGTTGCAGCTCGATGCCCTTCACCTTGTAGGTGGGACCATTGACGTCGAAGGTCGTATTGCCCAGGTGTACGGGGTCGAAGAGAGGCAGCTGAATGTTGCTCCACTTCATGACGTAACCCGACAGGTTGGCGATGAGGCGGCGCTCGAACCACTCGGTCTTCACCCCGACTTCATGGTTAGTCAGCTGGTCAGATTCAAAGCCCGCGGGCTTGTTGAACTGGCTGGTGTTTTTGCCGTCGAAGGCGCCACCGGGCAGACACCTTGGGTCAGTGGAGGCACCGCCGCAGTACCTTGCCACGCCGGACAACGATGGCGGTTTGCCCGGAGTCGAGTTGGTACGGTTGAAGCCGCCGGGACGAAATCCTTCCGAGTAGGTGTAGTACGCCATGATGTCCTGGGTGGGATGCCAGGTCAGATTTCCACGGAGGCGGTGACCACTCTCGCTCTTGTCGAGAGAAATCGGGAAGCCGCATAGCCCCGCCGCGGTGCATACTCCGTCGAGGTGATTCACGACCAGGCCGGTGCTCGTGGTTTCGCTGTAGTACTCGGAGCCGTGCTCAAACTCGTCGTAATGATAGAAGCGCGCGCCCGCGGTGACTGTCAGTACCTTGGGAATGATGTCGAAGTCCGCCGACAGGAACGCAGCCCGTTGCTTATAGCCGCGCTGCACGTCCTCGCCAAAGGCGGTGCTAGCGTCCGTGCGCAGCCCCGGATGGCTCGCAAACGTGTTCGGCGTCGGCCCGACCGCGGACAGACAGTCCGGTCCGCCGGCGAGTGCGGCGTCGAGATTGGCCTGGGTGCACTCCGGAATGCCCAGGTAGTTGAAGTTCATGTCATCGTTGATGACGAACTTTTCCCAGTACAAGCCGACCAGGCCGCGTAGGCGGTAATCAGCGTTGCTGCTGATCCGCAATTCGTGGCTGTGGTGAGTGTTGCTCACCTGATCACGCCAGTTCCCGACTGACGTGGAACACTGCAGCGGATGTCCGGCGAGAGACCCTTGCCCGAAGCTTGCGGGGAAGTTCTTCTCGTTGAAATAGCCGGCACCAGTGCCGATACAGGCGTAGTACGAGCCCACGGCGCTACGCATGTAGTTCGAGTAGTCCTGCTGCCCATCAATGTGCCGGACCATGTAGCTGCCGGTGTAGACCAGGCTGAGCAGGTCACCGATTTTGCCGTTGAGCGTCCAAGCCGTGCTCTCGTACCTATCCTTGCTGTAACCCGGCGCAAAGGCTGTGAGCTGATACTTCCCCAGCGCCCTACCATCTGTGGACGTCGGATAGGCGTAGAAGTAACCATCCGACTGCAGGTCCTGATAGTTCTGCTGCAGCAGGACATCCCAGTCGTCAGTGATCTTGAACGCGGCCGAAAGGCGTGCGCCCTGATAATCGACCGGGTTGGTATCAGTGCCCTGCACAGGGCCGTTGTTCGCGGTCGGATTGCCGCCGATGTCATGCGGCGCCGTGCCGGGTAGATAGCCGATCGTGGCCGGGACGTTATCGATGTAGCCACCGCGGCGCTCGCTGAAGATCACAGCACGCAGTGACAGCTTGTCCGTGACTGGCACATTGAGCACGCCATTGGCAAGCGTATTCGGTCTGCCATTGGCAGTGATGCCGTAGCCGAAATTCGCCTCGCCGGAAACGGCGTCGAACCTCGGTTTGTTCGAGATGTAGCGAATCGCGCCAGCTTGCGCGCCGCCGCCGAACAGAGTTCCCTGCGGTCCCTCGAGGACCTCCACCCGTTCCATGTCTACAAGGTAGATGTCGTTGTTACGTGCCGGGAACTGCATCGACTGGTCATCGAGGTACAGCGCCACGTTGGGGAACGGAGCCGTCGTCGACTGCGACTGGTTGCCCGAGCCGACGCCGCCCAGTCCACGTAGGAAGATGTTGCCCGTGCCGGGGCCGTTCCCACTGAACGTGACGTTCGGCGTGTATTTCATCAAGTCGTTGAACGAAACGACGTTGAGTTGTTTCAGCTGATCACCCGTGATCGCCTGGACGGTGATTGGCACGTCTTGGATTGATTCTGAGCGGCGCTGCGCCGTGACGACGACTTCCGATATACCCGCGGACGGGGTCTGGTCCTCGTCTGCCGCCAGTGCCGCCTGCTGGGCGGCTGATGCGAGCGCGGCGGAAACTGCATATGCCAGCTTTCGGTTGTATTTCAAGCTGAATTCCCCGTTTCAAAAACTTTGTTGTTCAGGCGACAGACACGCGCAGTCCCTTCGACTGCCGTGTCAACCCGTTACACGTTAGCCACAATCCAATGACAAGTGCAAGCGCGCAACGCGCTGCGATGCGCAACGGCAACGAGTTTGCGCCTGCGAGACGCGGCGCTGCCCCAAGGGCGGGCAAAAGTGTTGCCCGTGGGCAACGGCAGTGCCGCTACATGACGCGGTTGTTCAAAGTGCGACTTCGTCACGGCTGAACTCACCCACCCGTGCTCTTTGTCGAATTGCGACACGAGGGGCTCGCTCTTCAGCTCCCGTGCGCCGAGATTTATAACCGAGTTGTTACCTGCGTCCTACCGTCGCTCGGCAAACACGTCGCGCGCGGCCGAGATCTGGCGGAGGGTGGCATCGCGCTCAGCAGGGGTATTGTAGGCCGGGTGTGGAGCTGCTGCTGCTTCGAGTCGGGTGAGCCACTTCAGGAAGAAATCCGCATCAGCCCCGCAATGGGTCCCCATCCCTTGCGTGCGGAAGAATACGGGGTTGGTCGTGCCGTAGGGGTAAATATCGAAAACCTCGGGGACAGCTGTGTCATTCCACGCGCGCACCAGGATCCAGCCGTTGCCCGCCACTTTTGTAGACCCCTCAAAATCAGCGCGGGTGCGCTGCTTGTTGGGACGGATTGTCCGGGCGACCTGCCCGTTGATGACCAACTCAAGGTGATCGATCGGCACCATGGACCGGAGGAATCCTTTGTAGTGGAGCGTGGATTCACCATTCACGGTCAGATGGATTTCGGCTCCCGCGGGCTGGCCTTCGACGGTCAGGCCCAGGAGCGGGGCGTTGGTTGCCAGGGTGCGCCCGGCGCGCAGGCTGTCCAGCCAAGTGGAGACGCGGCTGGCGGGGGCTGCGGCTGGCTCTGCAACCATCGCGTACACCCGGTTCATTCCAACAGGGCCGCGCAGCGAGGCGTAGTTGGCCATCGCGTCGGTTCCCGCGGCTGCCGTCGGGCGAAAGCCGCAATTCAAAAGCCGGTACCAGACAGCGGCGGAGGCCTTATGGTCACTGAAACCCACTACCTCGTAGTAATCGACTTTTCCAAGCGCAACATCCGTAGGTAACCCATTGGTCAACGGCGCTCTGGAGTCAGGATCAGGCGGCTCATCGAATGGATGCACATACCCAACGAGGGCGTTCTGCGCATGTGCGAGATCCGCGATGCTGCCATTGGTGGGGTAAAGACTCGCGCTGGCAGTGTTCGAGTAAGCTGCGTAGTCCGGTATCAGAAAGTGGTCATTCAGACCCAGCAACCCGAGGTGGCCCCAGTAGCTGGTGTGGAATTCCTGGCCGTGCGAAAGGAGTACAGCGGGCGTGGACGCGCTGTCAGGCATTGGCGAGAAGTAGCCGACATCGGGTATTCGCTGCTCCTTGTTCACTATCAAGTTGAATACGACGTCCAGGTCCTCCGCATCAGCCTGTCTTACCAGCCGCTCCGGTGTGTTGCGGTAAGTGCCGCCGTAGTTCATGTGTACGTGAACGTCGGCACTCTGCCACCGCTTGCTCCAGTCTGATGGCAGGGGCAACGGATGAAGGGTGATGCGCTCGTCTCGCATCTCATTTGCGCCGACTTGTACTCTGCGCTTCTCCACCTGGTTTTCGAGGCCACGCCAGACTGTCACGCTGGCACTGCCGGCCGGGACCTTGATGTGAGCGTCCCCGCTGGTATGGAAGTAATGTGTCTCGAACGAACTGTTGCGGCGGTCAAAGCCATCGTCCGCGCGGATCCACGCATCCTCGGGCGCATATGCCAGCCCATTCGAGGCCGTGACGGCGACGCGCGCCGCGATGGGCTTGCCCTGCCCATCCAGTGTTTGAATATGCAGATCGCCCCTGGGGTGGAGGTATCTCTTCTCGCGCACCTCGAGTTTGCGCTGAGCACCACCCAGCATGTCCTGCAGCCAGATCTCGGTGGTACCGCTGCGATTGGAAATGAAAGCTATGCGTGAGCCATCGCGCGACCAGCGCGCGCCCGTAGCGTCGAACTCGCCGTAAGACAGGGGTAGCGGATCTCCTCCCCCGCTGGCTGTTGTAATCCAGAGTTGATGCCACTGGCGGCCGGCATAGGATGAATACACGACACGTTTGCCATCAGGTGACCAGGATGGACGAGCTCGCCAGGAGGTCTCTTCGATGCGGACCGCGACTGGTTGAGCGGTTGCGGCCAGCTCCCGCCTCCATAGTCCGCCGGTGCCGTAAATTGTTTCAGGGTTGCCGACGTAAATGAGCTCTTTGCCGTCGGGAGACCATGTCGGGCTCAATTCGTGATCGAAGGCGCTGTAGTAATACCGCTGAGTGTTGCTCCTGCGTTCGGGCCAGACAGGCGCGCCGGTCACGCCGTTAGGGGCGGGTGCGCCTGTAAAGATGTGAAAGTGGCCTGTGCCGGCGGTGGATACCCATGCGAGCTGCCGTCCGTCCGGTGACCAACGCGGTTCTACGTTGACCGCGCTGTTGTGGGTCAGGGGACTCACGGAGCCGGAGGACGGATCGAAACTGTAAATTTCCAGCGCGTCGTTCAGGTACCGTACGAAGGCGATGCGGGCGCCATCCGCTGACCAGTCTGGTTGGTAGTCATATCCGGGACCATCGGTGAGCTGCTCGGCGCTGGTCGAGTCGATGTTCTGCTTCCAGAGGCTTCCCTGCATGGAGTACACGAGCGTTCGTCCATCGGGTGAGAATGCAACCGCGCTTGGGCCGCTTGTCAGCTGCGGGAGGTACATTTCACGGTAGTAATAGTAGTGCGGCAGGTCAATCTGTTTGAGGACGGGTTGACGTTGGGCGTAGGACGCGGAGGTGTTGAGTGTTGCGGCCAGGATCGCAGCGACGACGCACGTCGTCGCCGCGATGCGTGCCAGCGTGGTGAGGTGGGCGGCTGCGGCGAGACGGGGCGCCGCGATTGTCCGTATCGAGAGCGGCATTTTCGTTCTGCGGTTGGCTACTGGGGTACGCGCCACTGATTCGTTCTTGCGTGTGCCTCTGCCGTGGCATCGAGAGGCTCACCGTCTATGACCTGATCAACTGCTTGTGCGATCGACGGGGGCAACGCAGATCCCGCCGGTCGAAACTGCGGATGAGTCCCCGGCGGTGAAGCTTCGCTTTGGGCCAGGGCCTTCAATCTCCACTTGTCCTGGTCGCGGCAGGCAAGGCCTGCAAGATTAGTGTTTTCCCGCAGTTGGAACGTGCGGCAGTAGCTGCCCCCGATGACGCGGAAACTGACACCGATCTGCACGGGACTCTGCGCTGGTTGCTCACTCACCAATTGATTGGAGAGGGCCTTGTCCAACGTACCGGCTGCGAAAAGCCCGCCGTCCCGCTCGGTAATGGGGCCGGACGAATACCAGTCAGTTCCGAAATGCCATACGAGGGCGCCCAACACGAAACTGGCCGCGACGGCGCCCCACTGCGGCAAAGTCCACTGGGGCAAAGCCCACTGGGGCAGACCGAGGCTGCGGGCTCGCCGGGGACCTAGTGGAACGACCACGCGGTCCTGCGACGTCGCACCAGGGGCTGCCCGAGCGGCTGCAATCAGACGCTCAGGTATGGGCTCATCGAGCACCTTGTCGAAGCCTGAGCGAAGTATGCTTCGCGTCGCCTGGTGTGCAGCGACCCGGCGGGCGATCTGGGGGTCCGTAGCCATGGCATCCTCCACCTGGGCTCGGGTTCTCAGGTCCAGCTCGCCGTCGGCGTACGCCATCAGGACGTCGTCTGAAAAGGTCATGACAATCCCTCTGGGCTCGTGCCAAGCATTGCTTGGAGTGCGTCACGGCCGCGTGCCAGCCGGCTGGTTACAGTTCCCACCGGCACGTTCATGATTGCGGCAGCTTCCTTGTACGAGAGTCCTTCGACGAGTACCAGACCCACGACCTCGCGCTGCTCGTCCGGCAGCCGGGCCAGCGCGCCCTGGACCGAAATGACATCCGCATGCTGATGACCGCTCGGATCCGCCACGCTCTCGCCCAGCTCCTCCGGCGCAAAAACCCGTTTGCGCCGGTTTCGCGCCCGGGCTTCGTCGATCCAGGCATTGCGCAGAATGCCAAACAGCCAGCTCGACACCGGCGAATCCGGCCGCAATTGCTCCGAGCGCGACAAGGCGCGCTCGATTGCAACGTGCACGAGGTCATCAGCGTCGTGCACACTGCCGGTCAGCGTCCGCGCGAAGCGTCTCAGCCGTGGCAGCAACCCGACAATCTGCTCGCCAAGATCCTCGCTAAGTGCCTTCATTCGGCCCGTGGCTCAATGCTGAAGATTGTCTGCACATTGTTGATCATAACCGTCCAGAGCGCATATGCGCAGATTGGGGTACCCAATGTGCGCCTGCCGGCCTTGCCCCAACCCCAACTTCCCGACGTGGACCGTACGCTCTCGGGGGCTGTTGGGCAGGTGGACTCAGGGGTGCTCAAGGATGTTCGCCGGCTGCGGCTTCGCGACCTGCTCCGTCGTAACCGCGCCACGCTGGATGTTGATCAAAACGGGGCGGCTATGGTGCGTGGCGAGGTGCTCGCCGTTTCTCCGTCAGATGCAGAGCTGGATGCCGCGGTGGCAGCGGGATTCACCATAGTCAGGGTACGCACCCTCGATGGGCTCGATACACGCATCGTGGTTCTCGGGGCGCCGAAAGGTATGGATACCCAACGGGCATTGGTTCGCTTGCGAGAGGTCGTGCCCGCGGCGAGTCTCGACTTCAATCATATCTATACGGACAGCGGTGGCGCTGTTGACGATGGCGGCGCTGCTGGTGCCGACCGCGGCGGTACTGTGCGGCTCGCCGGCCAGCCACTGCCGCAATCCAACGGACCCGGCGGGAATCCGGGCCCCGACGCAAAGCTGGCGGGAAGGCGGCTTGGACTCATCGACAGTGGCGTGGATGTTGCGCATGCGGTTTTCAAGGATGTGCCGCTTCAGCAGTACGGATGCGGGGGGTCGCCGCTACCGGGTCCACATGGAACAGCTGTTGCGTCCCTGATGATAGGACGGTCGGCTGACTTTCATGGGGTTGCTCCTGGAGCTGAGCTCTATGCGGCGGACGTGTTTTGTGGGTTGCCAACCGGGGGCGCAGCAGATGCGATCAGTGATGCATTCGCCTGGCTCGTGCGCGAGAAAGCTTCTGTCATCAATGTCAGTCTGGTGGGGCCATCGAATGCAATACTCGAAGCCGTAGTACGCCTCGTCGTTTCTCGCGGGCATCTGATCGTCGCTGCAGTTGGAAATGACGGACCCGCTGCTCCGCCGCTGTATCCCGCGTCATACCCGGGGGTTATTGGGGTTACCGCGGTAGATACGCGCCATCGCGTATTGGTCGAAGCATGTCGCGGGTCGCAGGTTAAGTTCGCGGCTCCAGGCGCTGATATGTCGGCAGCCAGATCGTCGCAAACATTCGCTGTGGTCCGTGGCACTTCCTATGCGTCTCCGATCGTCGCCAGTCTGTTGTCTGCCATGCTGCGACATCCTGACAAAGAGGCAGCTGCGCGTGCCGTGGATGAGCTGGCCCATAGCGCACTGGATCTGGGCACGGCTGGGCTGGATACCACTTACGGTTATGGGTTGGTGGGTGCGGATCTCGCGCCGGCAGTGCGGCTGGCGGGTGGGCGGGCTCGCTAGGCGCATTGGGTCCCTTGGAATATGTTAAGTAAATAATTTCTGCTGGATCATGGAAGGATTCGCGCGGGCCAGTCGTAGTTCTCCATGAAGGTCGCGGATAGGCCGCGGTCTCGAGGAGGAAGATCATGAAAAAGAGTCATCTGATTGCGAGCACCGTGGCTGCGACAGGTCTGTTCTGCTGCGCGGTGTCGTCCGCCGGCGGTCTCGTTGGTGGCGTTGGTGGCGGCTTAGGTGGGGCGCTGAACGGCGGGCTGGGCTCAAACATGGGCAACATGGGGAGCGTCGGCGGGATGGGAAGCCTCGGCGGCTCCATGAACGGCGGCGCATCCAACACTGGCTCTGACGGATTTGGCGGCTTGACTCGAACTGCCGCTCGTGGCACCCACGGTGCGGAAAAGGATACGGGTAAAGCTGCCGGCGCGACCAAGGGAGATGCAAACAAGGCAAAGGACGGGACTCAGAGCGCTGCGGGTGGCCTGCAGGGCGTAGCGGCTAACACGGAGGGTGCTGCGACCACCGCGTTTGCCGGTGCTGGGGCCGCGCAAAGCGCCGCGGGCAGCATGCAGAGCGCAGCCAACACGCAGGGTGCAGCGAGCACGGCGTATGGCGCGGCCGGAGCCACGCAGGACGCCGCGGGTAGCCAGCAGGGCCTCGCGCGCAGTGCGCAAGGCGGCGCGAGCGGCGGTCTCTTCGCGAATGCCTCGCGTACATTCGACCACGGCGACGCACCTGCGACGAAAACCAACAACTCACCTGCGGAGTCCAAGCCCGCCCCCTCAACACGAGGTAGCGAGTCGCTAGCCAGCGGATTCGGTGCTTCGAGGTCGGGGGTTGATGCGGGTGCTGCCAATGAGGGCAGCGTGAGTCACGGGGACACTTCGGCGAGCCAGGGTGCTGCCGCGAGCACTTCGGTCAGCCGCTGACGCTATCCAGAGCGTGCCGGGGCAGGGACGCCCCCGTCGGCTATCGGTCGTCTGGCATACTCGCACGATGAGCCGCGAATCTACCCAAGTCATAGCCCTCGCCCGAATGCTGGACCTGGCCACTCGAGCGGCCGTGGCACCCTCATCATTGATTCTCTCGGGCTTCCGCAATCCCAGCCTGCCAGTGGAGCGCAAGTCAGACGGCTCTCCCGTAACTGCCTTCGACCGTGAGGCCGAGCGGCAGATCCGGCAAATTCTCGGGGGTGACACGGAGCAGGTGTGGCCCGTGCTGGGTGAGGAGTTTGGCGGCGACACAGCGGGTGCCCAGTACCGCTGGGTCGTAGATCCCATCGATGGGACTATGCCGTATTCGCGCGGACTGCCTTACTTCGGGACGCTGGTCGCATTAGAGGACGTACCGGCCACGCGCGCGCTGGTCGGTGTGATTCAACTTCCTGCCTTTGCCGAACTTTATACGGCCGCCAGAGGTTTGGGGGCGCGTTGCAATGGAAATGCCATCAATGTTGCTCCGCGCCGCGAATTGACCGACTGCATGGTGTCGGCGCCCGAGATCCAGAAGTTCAGACAGGCGCAGCTTGCGGGCGGCTACGAAAGACTGGGCAGTGTCATCCGGTACTTTCGCGGCAATGGCGATTGCTGGATGCACGCCATGGCGGCGCGCGGATGCGTCGATGCCGTCGTAGAATTCAGCCTGAACCGTTGGGACATAGCGGCTACCGAAGTTCTCGTGGAGGAAGCAGGCGGCCTTTTCTTCACTCGTCCGTCCAGGACGATCCCGGGGAAATACGATACCGTGTTCGGCAGCCCGTTCGCCGCAGAAGGCATCGTGAAGTTGCTGGACTTCAGGCCTGAATAACTGGTTCCCGCGACGAGCTATCCGTCGTGTTCGTGTCCTTGCCGTGCGACTCGCGCCAGTAGAGAACCCCGCAGGCGCAACTCAGAGGCAGCACGGCGACTCGCAGCAGGACTGCCGCGACCGCAGCATCCTCATAGTCAGCACCCAGTGCGACTCCGGCAAGAGTGATGGTGCCTTCCGTAACACCGATGCCGTTGATGGCCAGCGGGACCATTCCCGCAAGTCCCGTCACTGCGGCGATCAATGCAATTTCCGCGACCCCGATCGACGATCCCGCGCCCAGAAACAGCAGATACACGATGGCGATAGCGAGCAGCTGAAACACGAACGCCATGCACAGCAGTGGCAGCCAGTTCCAACCGGCGCGCAGCAGCTGCCTGAGATCTTCCTGGATCGCGGCTACGACCCTTAGGTGCTCCAGTTTTTTGCGGATGAGGCGGAACCAGCCGAAGTACATCGCCGCGCTGCCGATTACGGCGCCCACCGAGCCGAATGCCAACATCGTCAGGTAGCCTTCCGGCAGCCGATAATCACCAATCAGGACTACCGCGCCTACGGCGCCGAGCAGTAACAGGGCGGCCAAGCCCACGATCCGATCGAGCACAATCGACGTGACAGCGCGGGATCGCGGCTGCACGAGCGGCAGCACGCGATAAACCCGATAAGCGTCTCCACCGATCGACGTGGGTAAAAATTGCCCGACAAAGTGCGAGATGCAGTAAAACCGCGTCAGCCGTCTGAATGACAGATCGACGTTGAGCACGCGAAGCGCGGCGTGCCATTTCAACCCGCTGACCGGGAATTGGATCAGCAGCCCGATAAACGCGGCCGCGGCGAATTCCCAGCGATAACCGCTGATTAGCGCAGGCAGCTCGCGCCAGTTGATGCCTGCGATCAGGCCTCCGATTGCAACCGCACTGAAAGCGGCTTTGAGGACGAGCCGCAGAGGTCTGCTGAGTTTTGCCATCGTCCTTCGAACCGCTCGAGGTCACACACGGGGGTCCGAAGCCAGCAAGGCTTATACCTACAGGGCGTCTGTGTTAAGCGACGCCGCTGCTTTGCGCCGCGTGAATCTGGCGAACTGCGTCCATGTTGTCCGCGTCGGCTGCGTGTTTGTCCTCGCGGTAACGCTTCACTCGCGCGAGCCGCAGTGCCAGGCCGCCTGGATAACGGCTGCTCTCCTGAAGGTCGCTGAAGGCGACTTCCACGACGAGCTCGGGCCGGAGATAGACGGTCCACTGGTCGCGATGCGTCTCGCGCGCCAGGAATTCCTTGGTTTGCCAGTCCAGCATCGTGTCAGTCAGACCCTTGAACGTCTTTCCCAACATGACGTACTGGCCCGTGGCCGGATCGAGAGCGCCCAGGTGCAAGTTGGATAGCTTGCCCGTGCGGCGGCCGTGACCCCATTCTGCAGCGAGCACCACTAGGTCGAGAGTGTGCGCGCGTTTGATCTTGAGCCATCCTGCGCCGCGATTTCCGGCTTCGTACGGCGTACCCAGCGCCTTCGCCATTAGGCCTTCGTGTCCTGCGGCAAGTGCGGCGTCGTAGAACTCACGGGCTGCCGACTCCGATCGGGTGATCAGACGGGGTACTTGCGCATCTAGTGGCACTGCTTTTGCGAGTGTCTCGAGGCGCACCCGCGCGGGTTGGTCCTCTATGCTCTGGTCTTCGTAGTGCAGACAGTCGAAGAAGAACGCCCGCATGGGGAGCTTCGCGCGCGACGCTTCGACATTCAGCTTGCGGCCGAAGCGCCGCATCGTGACCTGGAAAGGATGCGGCCGCTCTGCTGCATCGAATGCGATTGCCTCGCCGTCCAGCACCAACACTCGCGTGGGCAAAGCGCGAACCTTGTCGGCGACCTCCGGAATGGCGTCGGTCACTTCGTTCAGACTCCGCGTGTAAATACGGACCTCTGTACCAACTTTGTGGACCTGTATCCGCGCACCGTCCATCTTCCACTCGAACGCAACATCGCCCTGCAGCACATCCAGCGCCTCACCCACGTCCGCGGCGGTTTGTGCAAGCATGGGAGACACGGGCGAAAACAGCTCCAGGTGGAACCGGGACAGGCCTGTCGAACCCTCCAGCAGTGCAATGCGAGCCATCGCGCCAAGACTCTTCGAGTACATGGCTGCCCGCCGCACCTGCGCCACGGGAATGTCGGCAGCAGACGCAATCGCGTCGGCCATGACACCCGCCAGCGCACCTTGCCGCAGCTCGCCAGTCATCAGGCGCAGAAGGAAATGCTGCTCCGCTTCAGTTGCTCGCGAGAACAGACCAGCGAGTGCCGCGGCGCGATTTGCGGTCGAACCCGCGCCACGAATTTCAGCAATGCTCGTCAGGAGAGCGTCCACCTCCGCAACGGAAAGAGTCGCCGTGGCGGCGGGAGATTCGGCGGCGGCGGTTCGCAGCGTTGCGTACCCAATCCCGATGCGACCCTGCGGCAATTCCCCAGAGAGGTAGTGCACGCCGGTCTCGATCTCATCGGGCTGCAGAGCGCGCAGAAGGGCGGCGAGCTCGCGCACCTTCGCCAGTCGACCGGCAGTGGCGCCTACCCGCTGCGATGTTTCGACCAGGTCAGCTAGCAGAGTCATACGGACCTTGGCGGCGCGCGCACCTACAGCGGCGTATCCACCCGCAGCACCGGATACAAGTTATAACGCTCGTCCCACGAGGTGTGCCTACGCAGGAAAAACTCCAAGCGATCGCTGGGACTGCCGGCGAACGCGGGGTCGGACCGAAGCCTCGCATTGAACTCCTCGCGCAAACCCGCATCGGCGGCCAACATGCTGCCCGCAATCTGCTCTGCCACGTAGGGTTCCATCTGCTCCTTCTGCTCGAAGCAGGCGTTGAAGAAGCCCCACGCGGCAAAAGAGTCGGGCGCTTGCGGTTCGAACAGCGCGCTGATCAGCCGAGCCAACGGTTGGGCTATGGGTACGAACAGGGCTCCTGCCTCAATGTTGGCCGGCTGCTCGCTCCACGCTCCTGTCAGTTGAGCGCGCATCCGGCCCTCGAATGGAGTCACAGAGAACTGAACTTGCCGCGCACGAAACGTGCCGGCCGCGACCGCAGTTAACCGCTGTTGCACCCGCCGGAAGGCGATGCCGTGCGCTTCGAGCCGTGGAGCGATCTGCGCTGCAAATGCCGCCGGCACAACGTAGCCCGCGCCTGGCGCTTTGACCACCAGTAGTGGTTTCACGGCGTCACGCATGGGTACGCGCCAGATTTGGGGAGTCTTTGGGTCGTAGGCTGTGACCAACCCGCCCGAAATCGCGGATTCAGTTCGCGTGTATGCGTAGCCCCGAAAATCGATCAGGCGCGCATCCGCGGTATCCTCGCGCTCGCTGGTCGCGGACCCCGCCTTCGCGGGCTCACGCCATCGAGTCACATAGTCCAGTGTGACCTCCGCCCCACCCAATTTCGTTGCTGTGACATCGGCCTGGCTGCACAATTTCAGCCACTCGGCGCCGTGCGCGGCGACCAGCTCGGCGAGACTCACTACAGTGTTGCGTGTGATTCGCACGCGCACTGCGTATTCTTTCCACGAGTGTGTTTCGACGAGCACGGTGAACCGATTGCGCTGCGCGAAATATCCGGTTGAGAATCGCGGCGAGTACACCGTCAAAGCAAAACCTGACGACGGATCATCCGTCTTCGCCAGGTCAGGATAGAAATCGAGCGGCATCGAGCCCAGTGCGGCCAGTTTCGCAATGAGTTGATTCCGTAACTGCAGCCCGCTCGCGCGCAGCTGCGGATCCCCCTGGTTGATGGGCTCGACCTGGATGGAAATGTCCGGCTCGAAATCGGCGCCGTCCGTGACGTGCAGATCCGCGCACACCAGTGGATCCCAACTGTCGATCAGGCGCAGCATGGCCTGCATCTCCGGCGAATCCGCCTTGGTGTAATCCCGGTTCAGGTTCAAGTTTTGCGCCGTCGTACGCCAGCCCGTCTCTTCGGGCCCTCTCTGGTTGGGCCGGTTCCACCGCCCGGTACGCTCATGCCCGTCAGTGTTGAATGCGGGCACGAACAGGATGGCGATTTTATCCAACACGCCCGGCGCCGCGGAGTCTTCCAACAGCTCGCGAATGGCGATGAAGCCTGCGTCCTTGCCGTCACTCTCGCCCGGGTGAATCCCGCCTTGAAGCATCAGCAGCGGAATTTTCCGCGCTCGGACCTGCTCGTGGCTCGACGCGCCGGTGCGGGACACGAGCAGCGCCCGCATCGGCCGGCCTTCAGCTGACCGTCCATATTCAATCGAGCGGACGCTTTGCGGCCAGGCCGCCGCGAACTCACGGCTGAGCCGTTCAACCTCCTCGATCTTGCCCGTCGCACGGAAGTTGGATTGCTCGGCGAGCGTCGTTAACGCACTGTGTGTCACTGCTGATACCCCGGGCCGCGTAAAACCTTTCCCGGCAGTGCATTGGTGGCTTTGCCATCCGCAATGACCGGAACGCCGTTGACTAACAGATACTGAATGCCGGCGGATAACTGGTTTGGATTCTCGAAGGTAGCCACGTCGTGAATCTGCTGTGGATCGAAAATAGCGATGTCCGCCCACATGCCCTGCTTCAGAACACCCCGGTCCGTCAGCCCCAGGCGCTGAGCGGGCAATGATGTGAACTTGCGGATGGCATCCTGCAGGGTCAACCGATGCTCCTCGCGGACATACTTGCGCAAGATACGGGGAAAGGTGGCGTAGGCACGCGGGTGTGGATGTTCCTGTCCGAGAATGCCGGTGGGCGCCGTTCCTTCGGAGTCATTGTCGATCGCAACCCAGGGCTGCGCCAATGCCAGCGCCACGTCATTTTCCTCCATGCCAAACACGGCGACCGACGTGTAGGCCTTGTCTTCGATCAGAATGTCGAGCAGGGCGTCCATCGGGTCCTGGTGCCGCGCTGCCGCCGCCTGGGCCAGGGTCTTACCCTGAAGCGGGCGCAGAGCCGGATTCTGCACGACACAGATCAGGATTGACTCGGGCCCGGGAATGGCCAGCCATTCGTTATCCCATTCCGTGGAAGGAGTGGTCATGTCCTTGCGGATGCGCGCCCGCGTCACTGGATCCTTCATCCGTTCGATCAACTTCGCGGCTCCGCCGTCATGTGCCCAGGGAGGCACGAAGGCCGAAAAGCTGTTGAACCACGCCGTATAAGCATAGGTGTCCGCTGTCACGTCAACACCACTCGCACGGGCGCTTTCGATTTTCGCGATCACATCCTTCATCTTGCCCCATTGGGATTTGCCGGCGGTCTTCAAATGCCAGATCTCAACGGGCACATGCGCTTCGCGGCCAATGCGGATGGTTTCGTCGAGCGCCTGCATGATCCCGTTCTGTTCGGAGCGCATATGCGTCGAATAGATCCCCCCATAGCGGCCGGCTTCTGCTGCGAGTGCGATCAGCTCCTCGGTGCTGGCATAAGGCGCTGGCGCGTACTGCAACGAAGTTGACAGCCCGAAAGCGCCGGCGCGCATCCCTTCGGCTACCAGTTGCTTCATACGGGTGAGCTCTTGCGGGCTGGGGGCGCGATTGTCATCGCCGACCACAACCCGCCGGACGGATGTTGCGCCGACGTACGTTGCCAGGTTGATGCCCATGCCCTGACGCTCCAGGCGCGCGAAGTATTCCGCCAGTGAGCGCCAGTCAGGGTTGATCTTCAGATGCTCATAGCCCAGCCGATCGGCCTCGACCATCCGCTCGTTGAGGGGTGCGACCGAGTTGCCTTCCCCGGTGATTTCGGTGGTGATGCCTTGAAAGATCTTCGAGGGCAGATGCGGCTCGACCAGGATGGTGATCTCCGACTGGCCAAGCATGTCGATGAACCCCGGGGTGACGAGCAGATTCCTGGCATCAATGATTGTCCTGGCAGTGGCATCGGGAAGGCGTCCCAACGCGGCAATCCTGCCATTGCGGATGCCGATGTCACCCGAGTACCACGGAGAGCCTGTGCCATCCATGAGGTGGCCGTTCCGAATGAGGATATCGAATGTCTGTGCCGCGGCGGCGGTGCGAGCCGTGCACACGAGAACAATTGCGAATACCGTGACGAGCGAGCGCATCGATTGAACCTTCCGATGATTTCAGGCGGTCAAAAAAAAGTCTACGCTGGCGCACTCGTCATTGGTAGGTTGCTAACGCTGATGCTGCTACGAATCTGTCTCCCCGCACTCGTTGCTCTGATGGTCTCGAATGTGTCCTGGTCTGCGCAGGCCGGGCAGGCCGCCAGGGTGACGATTACGCGCGATGATTGGGGCATCGCGCACATCAAGGGCAAAACCGACGCCGATGCCGTGTTCGGCATGATCTATGCGCAGGCTGAAGACGACTTCAACCGCATCGAGACCAACTATCTCACCAACCTCGGACGGCTTGCCGAAGCCGATGGGGAAGAAGCGCTCTGGAAGGACCTGCGGCAGCGGCTGTTCATCGATCCTGAGATCCTGAAGCGGGAGTACGAAGGCAGCCCGCCCTGGCTGCGCAAGCTGATGCAGGCCTGGGCGGATGGCCTCAACCGCTATCTCGAGACTCATCCGGATGTTCACCCGCGGGTGCTCACGAAATTCGAGCCCTGGATGGCATTGAGCTTTACCGAGGGCAGCATCGGCGGCGACATCGAGCGCGTGCCGCTCACGCAACTGCAGGCCTTTTACGATAAGAAGCCCGTAGCAATGACACTGGCTGAGAGGGGCTTGGCGTACCGCGAGCCCCAGGGATCGAACGGCTTTGCCATTGCGCCGTCGCATACGAAGGACGGACATGCGCTGTTGCTCATCAACCCGCATACCAGCTTCTTCTTCCGCTCGGAATTGCAGATGACCAGTGGCGAAGGGTTGAACGCATACGGGGCCGTTACCTGGGGACAGTTCTTCATCTACCAGGGATTCAACGCACGCGCCGGTTGGATGCATACCTCGAGCGGTGTTGACAACGTGGATGAGTTCGCAGAAACCATTGTCAGCGCAAATGACGGCGCGCTGTCGTATCGCTATGGCGCCGAGCTTCGGCCGGTCACCTCAAAAACCATTACTCTCTCCTATCGTGCCGCGGATGGGTCCTTGGCCAAGCGCGACTTCGTGACGTTCGCCACCCATCGCGGGCCGATCGTGCGCGAGGCAGACGGCAAGTGGATCGCCTTTGCCCTGATGAACCGGCCCGTGGCCGCACTCGAACAATCGTTTCTGCGCACCAAGGCCACGGATCTCGCAAGCTTCATGCACGTCGCCCACCTGCAGGCCAACTCCTCCAACAACACGCTGTTTGCCGACTCGAAGGGCGAGATCGCCTACCTGCACCCACAATTCGTGCCCGTACGCGCTGACCGGTTCGACTACCGCAAGCCCGTGGACGGCAGTGATCCGGCGACGGACTGGAAGGGATTGCACAGCCTCGACAGCTTGCCGCAGGCTCTGAAGCCGGCCAATGGCTGGGCGATGAATACGAACAACTGGCCGTGGACGGCCGCGGGCGCTGACAGCCCGAGGCAGGCCGACTTCCCGCGCTACATGGACGAGGTCGGCGAGAATCCGCGCGGGGCTCACGCGATCCGCGTGTTGACTGCGCGCAGTGATTTTACGCCGCAGACGTTGATCTCGGCGGCATTCGATCCTTATCTGCCGGCGTTCGCCAGGCTGGTACCCGCACTGTTAGCAGCCTACGACAAGCTTCCAGAAACTGACGCAAGCAAGGCGAAGCTGCGCGCTCCCATAGCAGTTCTGCGTGGCTGGGACTATCGCTGGCGGTTGGACTCAGCGCCAACATCGCTGGCCGTATTCTGGGGCGAAGCACTGTGGGCGGTTGCCGCGCCGTCCGCCGAAGCTGCGGACATGACCGTGTGGGACTACATGGCGGAGCGGGCAACCGACACACAGCGGTTGACGGCCCTTGCGCAAGCCTCGGAGCGGCTCGTAAAGGATTTTGGTAGCGTCTCGGTGCCCTGGGGCGAAATCAACCGTTTCCAGCGGAACGACGGCGCCCTCGTACAGTCGTTCAGCGACACCAAGCCCAGCATCCCAATCGCTTTCACCTCCTCGCAATGGGGGTCGCTCGCAGCCTTCGGCGCGAAACGCTACCCTGGAACCAAGTGTTACTACGGCACGCGCGGTAACAGCTTTGTCGCTGCAGTCGAGTTTGGCCCGAAGGTACAGGCGTGGGCGATCAGCGCGGGTGGCGAGAGCGGCGATCCCGCCTCGCGGCATTTCCTGGATCAGGCGCAGCGCTATGCGGATGGTCATTTCCGCAAGGTGTATTTCTACCCTGCCGATCTCGAGGGGCATGTTGAGAGACGCTACCTGCCGGGACAACCACAACAATGAGGACCACGATGCTTGCGCGGATGACCTTCACCCTGACTCTGCTCACGTCGATAATTGCCGGGGCCGGAATCGCGGCGTCAGCGGCGACCGCGGCCGCGGAGCCGGCGCCCACGCAGCCCGGGCCCACGCAGCCCGCGGCCTACTTGTTGAAGCCAGCGCGGGTGTTCGACGGTGTGGACCCGAGGCCCCACGAGGGATGGGTCGTGCTCGTCCGAGGTGACAGGATCGAGGCAGCAGGGTCCGCCATCGCCGTTCCGCCGGATGCAACGGTGGTGGAGTTGTCCGGCGATACACTGATGCCCGGCCTGATCGAGGGACATTCCCACCTATTCCTCCATCCCTACAACGAAACACCCTGGGACGATCAGGTGCTTCATGAGGCGCTGGCTGTTCGAACTGCGAGAGCCACGGTCGCGGCGAAAGCAACACTGATGGCCGGTTTCACGACGGTCCGTGACCTGGGCACCGAGGGCGCTGGTTACGCGGATGTCGGTCTCAAGCAGGCTATCGAACAAGGTATTATTCCAGGGCCGCGTATGCTGGTAGCGACCCGTGCGCTGGTGGCGACAGGCGCCTACGGACCAAAGGGATTCGATGCGGGCGTAGTCATACCGCAAGGTGCCGAGGAAGCGGACGGCCCCAACCTGGTAGCGGCCGTGCGACATCAAATAGGGGCTGGCGCCGATGTCGTGAAGTTGTATGCCGACTATCATTGGCGTCCCGGTGAGCCCAGTCGTCCAACATTCAGCGAGGCTGAAATGCGAGCTGCCGTCGAGGCGGCACATAGCGCCGGCCGGATTGTTGCCGCTCACGCGAATACCGCCGAAGGCATGCGGAGGGCCATTCTGGCGGGTGTCGATTCCATCGAGCACGGCGGGGAAGGCACACCGGAAGTCTTCAAGCTGATGCGGGAACACGGTGTGACTTATTGCCCGACTCTGGCGGCGTCCGACGCCATCGCTCGATATCGCGGCTGGAATGGCGTCGAGCCCGCGCCTCCCCCGGTTGCCGAGGCACGCAAGGCCTTTGGTATCGCCCGGGCTGCGGGCGTCACCCTGTGCGTAGGAGGGGATGTCGGTGTGTTTGCTCACGGCGAGAACGCCCGTGAGATAGAATTGATGGTGGCCGCGGGCATGCCCGCGGCTCAGGTGCTGTTAGCAGCCACTTCGGGTAATGCCCGCTCGTTTCACATGGGCGAGCAGATTGGCGCTGTCAGGTCAGGGTTGCTGGCCGACCTGGTTGCGGTGGAGGGTGATCCCATTCGAGATATTCAGTTGGTGCGCGCCGTTCGCTTTGTCATGAAAGGCGGCAAGGTATATGCCAAGTAAGGTCCCAGAAGGTGAGACGCGCGGTTGGATCATTCCGATTGGAGGGGCGGAGAACAAGGAAAACGACCGTCGGATTCTCGAGCGCTTCGTGCGTGTTTCCGGCGGTGCCGCTGCTGACATTGTTGTGATCCCGACTGCGAGCCGCATGCACGAGACCGGGTCGCGGTACGAGAAACTGTTCTGCGAACTGGGCGCCGCCCGTGTGACGGTCATGGATTTCGACACCCGGCGTGACTGCCAGGAGTCGGGTCGCCTGCGGCGCCTCGAGGAGGCGACCGGTATCTTCTTCACGGGCGGCAATCAGCTGCGAGTCACTACGCTCCTGGGTGGCACGCCGGTCGCGAAGCTGATTCGAGCTCGCAATGCCCACGGCGTCACGGTTGGCGGCACGAGCGCGGGTGCCAGCATTCTGAGTGAGCACATGATCGCCTCGGGTGACGAGGGCTCGTCGGCGGTTGCCGGCAGCGTAAAGCTCGCTCCGGGGCTCGGGCTCACGAATCGCTTCATCATTGACCAGCACTTCCGCCAGCGCGAGCGCCTGGGGCGCCTGTGTACTGCCCTGGCCTACAACCCATTCGCCGTAGGCATCGGCCTGGATGAGGATACGGCGGCCTTTATCGGACCTGACGATACGCTGGAGGTGGAAGGTAGCGGCGGGATCACGATCGTTGACGGATCGGATGTCAGCTACTCCTCCATAGATACGGCTACCGATGGACAGCCGGTTTGTATGCTCGGGTTGCGGTTGCACTTCCTCGTGGCAGGCGCTACGTTCAATTTGCACACAAGAACCGCTGCGGCAGGTGCGCTGATCCGACCGAAGGAATAGGGGCCTTCCCGGTCCTCCCGCCAGCAGCTAGGGTGTGTCGCATGCGACGCATTCTTACGGGCGCGAAGCGCCGCTAATCTTCGCGGGTCGCCTCCGGCGATCCCGCTAAGGCGTGGGCCGCAGGCCCTGAGGAGAACCGATGCGGATCCTGGATCGTTCGGTCTACGTGGGGCCGTCGCTGCATGCCCGCTTTCCCGTCATCCGGCTGGAACTGGACCTGGGCGAACTCGAGCTATGGCCTACCGGCCGTTTAGGCCGCGGATTTGTCGATGCCCTTTCCCTGGCGTTGCCAGGTCTGGCCGAGCACGGCTGCTCGTATGGCGAGGCTGGCGGGTTTTTCCGCCGTATGCGCGAGGACGAGGGGACATGGCTCGGTCACGTGCTCGAGCATGTAGCCATCGAGCTGCAGAACATCGCGGGTGAGGAAGTCACGTTCGGCAAGACTCGCGGTGCAGGGCGACCGGGCCTCTACACAGTCGTCTACGAATATGCGCAGCGAGATGAGGGGATAGCTGCTGGCGAGCTGGGTTTGCGGCTGCTGTGCTCCCTTCTTCCCGAGGAAATCCGCCCGCCAGGCACGGTGCCGGAAGGTTGGAACTGGCCTGAAGCGCGCGACGAGTTCATCCGCTTCGCGCAGCGCAGGGCGCTGGGCCCCTCGACCGCATCGCTGGTAAAGGCCGCCGAGAATCGCGGAATTCCCTGGCTGCGGCTCAACGATCAGTCGCTGGTCCAACTCGGACACGGGAAATACCAACAGCGTATCCAGGCGACCGTCACGGGGCGCACCCCCCACATCTCCGTGGAGCTGGCCAGCGACAAGGAGGAGACCAACAAGATTCTCGCCACCCTTGGCCTGCCTGTACCGACCCAGGAGCTCGTGCAGACTGAGGCAGCGGCAGTGCGCGCTGCGCGCCGGATAGGCTTCCCGGTGGTGACCAAGCCGTACAACGGCAATCACGGACGCGGAATCTCCATCCGGCTCACGACGGATGAGGAGGTCGTGCAGGGCTTCACGGTCGCACGGGAGCACTCGCGCTCGGTGATCGTGGAGACTTTCCTCGAGGGCGATGATCACCGGCTGCTCGTTGTCCATGGCGAGTTGGTGGCAGCCACGCGCCGAACCCCCGGACACGTCGTGGGCGACGGCGAGCACACGATTGCGCAGCTCATTGATCTCGTGAACCAGGATCCCCGGCGCGGCGTTGGCCATGAGAAGGTGCTCACGAGGCTCGAGCTCGATGCGCAGGCCCACAAAATGTTGGAACGGGCGGGTTTGCAGTCTGAGTCCGTCCCGGAAAAAGGCAACATCGTCTATCTCAGATCAACCGCCAATCTGTCCACCGGCGGCACGGCTACCGACGTCACTGATGTCATTCATCCCGACAACCGCGAGATGGCCGAGCGGGCCGTGCGCGCAATCGGTCTGGATGTGGGCGGCGTGGATTTTCTGTCCAAGAACATTACCGAAAGCTACCGCACCATCGGCGGCGGCATCTGCGAGGTGAATGCGGCGCCTGGATTCCGGATGCATGTGGCGCCGAGTGAAGGTACGCCGCGCGATGTCGCGGCGCCGGTCATTGACATGTTATTTCCACAGGGCTCGCCTGCGCGCGTGCCGATTGCAGCGATCACCGGTACCAACGGTAAAACCACGACCGCACGTATGCTCGCTCATTTGACGAAAATGGCCGGCTACACGCCGGGGCTGACGACCACGGATGGTGTCTATATAGACGGTCAGCGCACTGTGCAGGGCGATATGACGGGCCCGGTGTCGGCGCGGATGGTTCTCGCTGATCCGCAGATAGACATTGCGGTCCTGGAGACAGCCCGTGGCGGTTTGCTCCGCGCGGGCATGGGAGTCAGAGAAGTCAACGTCGGTGCGGTGCTGAATGTCCAGTCCGATCACCTCGGCCTGAAGGGAATCGATACCCTCGAGCAACTCGCCGAGGTCAAGCGCATCGTGGTGGAAGTTGCGACTGATTGCGCGGTGCTCAATGCCGACGATCCTCATGTGCTCAAGATGGCGGGACATACTGAAGCCAAGAGCATCTGTTACGTCACCATGAACCCGCAACATACGCTGGTACGCGAGCACATTCGCGCGAGCGGGCGGGCTTGTGCGCTCGAGGCCGGCGTGAATGGCCAGATGATCACGCTCTACGACCGGGGTGGCCACATTCCGTTGCTCTGGACTCATTTGATTCCGGCAACCCTCGAAGGCCGTGCAACTCATAACGTGCAGAACGCGATGTTTGCAGCGGCGATGGCTTTCTCTCTCGGAATCAAGCTTGATGCGATCCGGCAGGGTTTGCGCACGTTCGATTCGACCTTCTTCCAAGCTCCGGGGCGGCTGAACGTATTCAACGAGCACCCCTTCAAGGTGCTGTTCGATTACGGGCACAACGCCCATGCGGTGGCGGTGATGGCCGATCTTGCCCAGCGCCTGGATGTAACCGGCCGGCGTATCGTCGTGCTCGCAGGTCCGGGTGACCGACGCGACGAAGACCTGGTGGCGATCGCAAATTCAGTTGCGGGCCGTTTCGATCACTACATCTGCCGGCGCGACGATAATCTGCGCGATCGCGCGACGGATGAGGTACCCCGAATCCAGGCGCAAGCGCTGCGCGCCGCAGGTATTCGCGAGGATGCGATCTCGGTCATCCCCGATGAGCAGGAGGCGATTACGGCCGCGCTCAACATGGGCCAGCCGGGTGATCTGTTGCTGATCTTCGCGGACGCGTTGGCGCGCTCGTGGAAGCAGGTCACCAAGTTCAAACCTGCCGGGGTGGCTGTGGCACAGCCGGCCGCTCCAGCATCCAAACCAATTGATCGCGAGACCATCCGCAAGATTGCCGAAGGTGTTCCGTTGGTAGGCGAGGGTCCGCCGACCGTGTTCAATCTGGAGGGACTGATTCGCGACGAACGTGGTGTGCGGGTTGCACCCGATACGGAGGATTGACACCCGTGAAATCTCGCATTGCAGGGTAACTGATGTCCACCGCCGACCAGGATGCGAGAGTGCCCGGTACGCTGCCATTCGAGGACTCGAGGCGCCTCACCGGCGCTAACTTGTTTTTTTCCACCACCGGTGCCGTGCTCGAAGTCGTTGCGGACGTGGTTGATGATTCGCTGCTCGATGAGTGGCGCAGCCGCGTTGCGCGGGCTCGGGGGCGACTGGGCTGGGAGCGTTCGGCTACGGTGGCGCGGGTGCACCCGCCCGGAGCGTCTCTGGCATTCGCGGCGCCGTGTGATCAACTGTTTGTGGCGACGGAAGTCAACGAGTGGGCGTTGTGTTCCGCTCTGTGGATGCGGGATCGCAGCCGCTGGACCTTCCTGGAGGAGGCGCTCCATCGGGCAGCGCTCGAGGATGCGGACGACCGTCATTCCGTGATACCGCCGGTGCTGGAAGAGTCTGCGGCGTTCGCTCGCTTCGAGCGGCTCGCCGCTGCCGAAAAGCGCTCCCACCTGCAATCGTTGATCGCCGCGGCAACGGCGCGAGATTTGCCATACGTTCAGGATGACACGGTGCTAACGCTTGGCGCCGGTGCAGGTGGAATTGATTTCCCATTGGAGAGTCTGCCAACGGTGCGTGACGTGCCATGGGCTACGTTACACGACATTCCGACTGCCATTGTGACCGGATCGAACGGAAAGACGACCACGGTGCGGCTACTCGCCGCCTGTTCGCGCGCCCATGGGTGGCACGTCGCCTACAGTTCGACTGACGGTGTTTATTTTGATGGCGAGCTCGTTGCAGCCGGGGATTATTCGGGACCAGCCGGCGGGCGAATGGCGCTGCGCGAGAGGCGCGCGCAAGCGGCGATTCTCGAAACGGCGCGGGGCGGGATACTGCGCCGGGGAATTGCTGTTTCACGGGCCCAGGTTGCGTTGGTCACCAATGTGAGCTCGGATCACTTTGGAGAGTATGGAATCTACGATCTCGATGGATTGGCCGATGTGAAGCTCTCGGTCGCTGCAGTCGTGGCCCCTGGCGGGTTGCTGGTGCTGAATGCCGATGATGAGTTGCTTCGAGTCAAGATCGGTGGGCTCGTTGAACGGTACGATCGTTGCCCGTTCCTGGGATGGTTTGCGCTGGATGCGGACAGCGGTTTTCTCGTTGAGCATCGTTCTCGTGGCGGCTCGACATGCGGTGTGCGCAATGGCCGACTGTGTTTGTTTCACGGCGGCCTCGAGCACGATCTGGGTGCGGTCGCTTCGATGCCGCTGACCGTCAATGGCAGTGCCGGGTACAACATTGCGAATCTCGCCGGCGCTGCACTGGCCGCCATCGCGATGGGAATTCCGGCTTCGGTGGTCGCTTCCGTTTACGCGCACTTCGGCGCCAAGTCCTCGGACAATCTCGGTCGGTTGATGCGATTCGATGTTGACGGGGTGCGGGTCGTGCTGGACTACGCCCACAACGCCGATGGATTGCGCGGACTGCTGCGCGTGGCAGAACATTTGCGGGGCGGCGTGGGGCGCCTGGGTCTGCTCCTGGGCCACGCCGGCAATCGGCGCGACGCGCAGATCGAGGAGCTGGCGCGCGTCGCAGCCCAGTTCCATCCGGACCTCGTAGTAGTAAAGGAGAACGAGGGACACCTCCGTGGCCGGCAGGAGGGGGAGGTACCTCGTATCATTCGCAACACGTTGCTGCGCGCCGGGATGCCCGAGGCGGCCTTACCACTCAGAATGACTGAAGTGGATGCCGCACGTTGTGCCCTGGAGTGGGCACGCCCTGGAGACGTGGTGGCGCTTCTCGTGCATTCAGCCGCTGCGCGTGCCGAAGTATTGGCGATGCTGGAAGCGCGCCAAGCGAGTGGCGGCTGACCGGCGCGGCTCAGCGACCCTCCCGGCCCCCGCCGATCGGCCTATACCGGCGCTCCCCGCTCTGCGGGTCGTAGAGAACCTCAACGTTTTTACCAGTTCCTGGATCTACAAAGCGCTCCCCGGTGGGTTGCCAGTCGCCGTCAACTGCGGCGTTTTTGTTTTTGTAGCGCCAGCGCTCGAACAACGTCGCGAGCACGATCACTGTGCCACCGACTAGTGTCTGTACGCCTCCGACGCCAACGCCCTTGGCGCAGAGGTAAGCTCCGAGCGCCAGCACCAGGAATCCGAAGATCAACACCGCTGTGCGTAGCATGATCAGCTCACAGCTTCGAGCACAACGGCCGTGCCGTACGCCACGATCTCGCTCATCGTCTGGCCGATTTCCGAAGAGTCAAAGCGCATCATCACTATGCCGTTTGCCTGCATCACTCTTGCGTTCTTGACCATACGATCGACAGCGTGGCGCCGTGCCTCTTCGAGGAGCTGTGTGTATTCGGTTATCTCGCCACCCACCAGTGACCGAAGGCCCGCCATGATGTTCCCCCCGAGTCCGCGGCTGCGGACCACGACGCCAAACACCTGTCCCTTCACTTCCTTGACGCGGTAACCGGGGATGTTCTCAGTAGTCACGACGAGCATCTATCACCTCGTGCCGGCAGATTTCTCATCTTACCGGCAAATGCTGCGGTTGCGATAGCGGACTGCGTCCCAGGTCCGCCAACCGGCCTCACCCTGGCGCGTTGCATCATGCTCACAACATGACAAATGTCAGCCCCGCGCGCGCCGCACGCATTGCATTCTCGCGCCGCACCTTCGCGCCGTGCGCGGTGTTTATTTGTGTTGGGTGGGCGTGAATCACATTCCCCATTTCTGCAGGAAATCAGCCTCATGTTCAGGAAGAAGACGATGCAGTCGGATCGGCTCGCCGACAGCCAAGGCAAGCTGGCGGCCATTGACAAATCGCAGGCGGTCATCGAATTCGATCTGCAAGGCAACATTCTCACCGCCAATGAGAATTTCCTCGCCCTGTTGGGTTACCGGCTCGAGGAGATCAAGGGGCGCAGCCACGGCATGCTCGCCGAGCCCAGCTATCGGCAGAGCGATGCATATCGGTTGTTCTGGGAGAAGCTGCGCCGGGGTGAGTATGATACCGGGCAATATAAACACATCGGCAAGGACGGGCGGGAGGTTTGGATTCAGGCGAGCTATAACCCGATCCTGGACGCACAGGGTAAACCGTACAAGGTCGTGACGTTCGCCAGCGATGTGACGGCACAGGTCAATCTCGCGCAGCAGATGCACCATGTCGTCTCCCAGACGCAGGAGGTCATCAAGTCGGCCAGCAGCGGCGACTTGTCCCGGCGCGTCGATACCACGAGCGCCTCTGGCGAAGTATTGAAGATGGCCGAAGCCGTCAATTTTCTCCTGGCCACAGTCACCGAGATGTTCGGCGATGTGCAGGAGGTGATCATGGCCGCCACCGAGGGTGATCTCACCGGCCGCGTTGCCACGGAAGGTAAGACCGGCGACCTGGGCAAGATGGCGCTGTCAGTGAACGTGCTGCTCGAGAGCGTGGGGTCAATCATATCCAACGTCAAAGGCGCGTCCAGCGCCGTGCTCGGGGGAGCCGAGGAGATCTCGCATGGCACGCTGGACCTGCAGCAGCGCACCGAGCAGCAGTCTTCGTCGCTGGAGCAGACGGCGGCCTCCATGGAGGAGATGACACAGACGGTGAAGCAGAACGCGGACAATGCCGGCCAGGCGAATCAGCTCGCCATTGCTGCGCGCGGTCAGGCGGAGAAGGGTGGCCTGGTGGTTGGTCAGGCCGTCGAGGCGATGTCGAAGATCAACGAGGCATCGAAGAAGATTGCTGACATCATCGGTGTCATAGATGAGATTGCATTTCAGACCAACCTTCTGGCGCTGAACGCCGCGGTCGAGGCGGCTCGCGCCGGTGAGCAGGGACGCGGTTTTGCGGTGGTCGCAACCGAGGTACGCAGCTTGGCAGGCCGGTCGGCCGTTGCCGCGAAGGAGATCAAGGATCTCATTAAGGACTCGGTCCGCAAGGTCGAGGATGGCTCGACGCTTGTAACGCAGTCAGGTCAGACGCTCAGTGAGATCGTCACATCGGTCAAGAAGGTGAGCGACATCGTTGCGGAAATCGCCGCGGCTTCACGCGAGCAGTCGGCCGGCATCGAGCAGGTCAACCAAGCCGTGATGCACATGGACGAGATGACGCAGCAGAATGCCGCGCTCGTTGAGGAGGCTACGGCTGTTTCACAGTCAATGGCAGAGCAGGCGCGCCAGCTTGCAACCCTGATGGCGCGATACAACTCGCGCGATTCGGACCAGCGGTTGATCCCTGTAGTTGAGCCATGGAATCCTAGCGGCGCCGTCAGTGGCGCGGCGGAGACGAGGGGCGCTGTTGCCGCCGTCAGAGACCCAGTGGAGCGGCGGCCAGTGGGCCGACCGTGGAAGGCGAAGGGTGCGGCGGCGGGCCGTCGCGGCGCGATTGCAGCAAGCGCCGGGGGAGCGAGCATCGGTGCGAGGGGTACTGGAGCACCGGGCGGAAGAGTGACGGGTGCCCACGCGAGGGATGCTGGTGCGACGGGTGCCGGTATGGAGGGTGCCGGCGCGAGGGGCACCAGTGAGGCACGCGCCCGGTCCTCGAAAGGCGTTGCCAACGGCAGCGACGCCGATTGGCTCGAATTTTAGAGCGAGTTTCGACATGTTTGATGGCTGCCGCCCTCGCCCAGACCTTGGCTCCCTGGCATGATCAGTGCACTCACGGGGGAGGGCCTATGCCGGATAATCAATGGCGGCTCGCAATGTGTCTGGGCTCGATTGTCCTATGCGTTTCCGGCTTTTGCGTGGCCGAGGAACCCACCACGGTCGTTCGAGCCCAGGTGCTCATCGATGGTGTAAGTGCGCAACCCCTGCGCAACCAGGACATCGTCATCCGCGGCAACCGCATAGTGGCCGTCAATCCGGCGGGCTCGCGTCCGCTGCCCAACGGGGCGCAGCTCATTGACCTTGGCGGGGCCACCGTTCTTCCCGGGCTGATCGATACACACACTCACATCTTTCTTCAGGGCGAGGTGCCGGCGGCCGGCGGGTACGACGTACAGCTACTGAAATACCCCGCGTCCTTCAGGGTTGCGCGGGCGACGGTTGCTGCCAGGCGCGCGCTGGAACAGGGCTTCACCACCATTCGGGATGTGGAGACCGAAGGTGCGGGGTACGGCGACGTCGGTATCAAGAAGGCCATTAACGAGGGCTACATACCGGGTCCGCGAATGTTTGTTGCCACCCGCGCTATTTCTTCGACTGGCGGTTATCAGCTGGATGACTACGCTCCGGAGATCACGGTGCCCAAGGGCGCGCAGCTGATCGACGGGCCCATCGAGGCGCGCAAAGCGGCTCGCGAGCAGCTCGACAATGGCGCGGATTGGATCAAGGTGTACATGACGCATCGCTCGTGGGTGGACGAGCGAGGCGACCTGGTCTCACAACCGACGCTGACGGTGGAAGAGCTCAAGGCGGTCGTGGACGAAACACACGGCTGGCGCAAGAAAGTCGCTTGTCATGCCTACAATGGGCTTGGTTTGCAGCGTGCACTGGACGGCGGTTGCGACTCCATCGAGCACGGTCTGGAGCTGTCGGATGCTCAGATCGCGCAGATGATCAAACAAGGCACGTGGTACGTCCCGACACTCTCGGTTTACTACTACGACCCGGACCCGCCGGACACAGAGTCGGGCAAGCGCGATCGCAAGCGCGTGGCCGTCCACGGTGTTTCATTTCAGAAGGCGCTGCGTGCCGGCGTGAAGATTGCATTTGGCACGGACGTGGGAGGATTCGTGTGGTCGGATCCGATCGCGCAGGAGTTTGCGCGCGAAGTGGAATTCGGCATGACCCCCATGCAGGCGATTCAATCGGCAACCTCGCGGGCAGCCGAGCTCCTCGGGAAAAAGGGCGAGCTGGGCGTTGTGGCGCCAGGCGCGCTCGCGGATCTGATGGCGGTGGCGGGCAACCCGCTTGAGGACGTTCGCGTGCTGGAGAAGGTGGAATTTGTGATGAAAGATGGAGCGGTGTTCAAAGCAATGGCAGGCGCTCACGGGCATTAGGAGGTTGGCGCGACGGCTGGCGCGGCGACAGGGCTACGTATTGACGTGGATAAGCGCCATGAGTCCAAAGTCCCTGTGCAACTGCCTGGTGCAATAAAAGAGAGCGGGGCCAGGTTTGTTGGGCACAAAATCAACTTCCAGCTGCTGGCGAGCAGCGACGGTCACGACGTCTTTGAGAACGCCCGCGGTCGGAATGCCGGCGACTGTCACGATCTGCAGTTGCTGGCCCTGCAAATGCAACGGCAGGCTCTCGTCACTGGTATTGTGGACGCGCACGCGATAGCGCAGGCCGCAACGCAAGTTGAACAGGGGACACGGCTCGTTGGCCGAGAAGCTGACGCCATTAATGGACCAACTGTTGAAGCCGCTGCGCGCCGCATCATGCCGAGTCAACACCATCTTGAGTCGCGCGCCGGGTTGGCTCGCACCGGGCTGGCCCGTATCGGGTTGCCCCGTGTCGGGCTCCCGGGGCCTGCCGGTACCGAAGCGAGTGTAATCGCAGACTTCGTTGCCCGGGTCACGCACGATCCACTCAGCCGGCCCATGCGTTTTGGCGTGCGCCTCGATGAGGGCAGAGATCCTTTCTCCCGGGCTCAAGTGCAGCGCGGAAACCCTCGTGGGTAAGGGGACCGGGTTTCCGTCAAACGCGGTCACTATGAAGGAATGGCCGGGGAGTGAGAGGCTGCGCGGTTCAGTTGCGCTAGCGTTCAACACATGCAGTAGCACGCGCTCACCGGAGTTGATTTGCACGGGAGCGCCGTGGCCGGGCATGCGCCCATTGAGGGTGGAAGACCGATAGCCGATTTCGCAGCCGCGCCGCGTGCGCCGTATGAACGGTTCGCAGTCCTTGAGTACGACGACCGACTCGCGATCGTAGTCGTGGGGTCTGTTTTTACCTTCAACCAGTAGTCCACCGACCTGGCCGCTGTAAAGGCCGGCGTCGAGATTGGCGGCCGCGACCAGGTGTGAGTGATAAAAAAACAACCCAGAGCGGGGTGGCGTGAGCTGCAGCCGGCGCATGGAGCGGGCGGGAACGTACGCGGCCGCATCCGGGGCACTGTGTTGCCCGTGCCAGTGGATCTGCTCAGCGGCGTCCGTCTCGTTGTACACATCAACCCGCATTGGCTGTCCAACAGTCGCTCGCAGCAGGGGGCCGGGCAGGCAGCCGTTGTAAGTCAGGGTCGTGATTGGGTAGCCGGGTGCCAATTCAACCGTCGCCTTGCGGATCCGCAGGACGTGGGTTGGATCAGCCTGTGGTGCTGCTCCTGGTACAGCGCCCACGAGCGGCTCGAGGCAGGGGCCGATCGCAGCAGCGCCTGACAGCTTGAGAAACGCTCGCCGGCCTACTGCCACTTCATTGCCCCGCGGGGAGGACTGAACGGTGCCTGGATGCGTTACACTTCAACTCGTCGTCCTGCGCTTCAGGAGATGGGGCGGCTGCGTGCTGATTTTAACAACCTGACGCCTAGTCCGACAGAACCGCACAGCCCCCGTCAATGCTCAAGCTGGAACATATCTATAAGTCCTTTGAGGGCAGGACCGTTCTTGCGGATGTGAGCCTGTCGATCCCGCAGGGCGCGACGCATGCGCTCATCGGCTCGAGCGGTTCGGGCAAGACGACGCTATTGCGCCTGACGCTGGGACTGATTCCCTTCGACCGGGGTTACGTCAAGATCAATGACCAGGCCTTGCTGTCATTCACACCAACCGAGTGGGCCGACCGGATTGGGTACGTTCCCCAGGATGGCGGGCTGTTTCCACATATCAGCGGCCGCCAGAATGTGGCGCTGGTGCCCGGACTGCGGAACTGGCCGGCCGACAGGATCGCAAGCCGGGTGGAGGAGCTGCGCGCCCTCGTCGATCTGGACGCCCCCATTCTGGAGCGCTTTCCCCACGAAATGAGCGGCGGCCAGAAGCAGCGCGTGGCCATCATGCGCGCCGCAATGATGGATCCGCCCGTGATGCTCCTCGATGAGCCGATGGCGGCACTGGATCCTCTCATCCGCAGCAGCCTGCAACAGGAGCTCAAGTCGATCTTTCAGCGCCTGGGAAAAACGGTGCTGCTCGTGACCCACGATCTTGGCGAAGCTGTCTTTCTCGCGGACGGCATTACCCTGTTGCATGAAGGTCGCGTCATTCAGACCGGAACCTATCGTGAGCTGCTGCTTCAGCCGGCCGACCGGTTTGTCAGTCTGTTCATCAACGCGCAACGCACCCTGCCTGACCTGGGAGCAGTGGCATGAAGGTGAGAGCCGGCCGGATTCTGTGTTTGATAGCACTGTTGTGCGTGCTCGGTGGCCGGACCGCGCATTCGGCCGAGACCATCGTGGTGGGCTCCAAAATATTCACAGAAGGGTATGTGCTCGGCGAGGTTGCGGCCCAGGCAATAGAGGCGTCCTCCCCGCCCGTCCCGGTCACTCGCAAACTCGGGATGGGCAGCACGGGCATCCTGTTCCAGTCGCTGAGCACGGGTGCGATCGATGTCTACGCGGACTACACGGGGACTTTGACCGAAGCCATCATCAAGAACCCGCAGCTGCGCTCCCAGGAGCAGATCCAGGGGGCGCTGCTGAAGTTGGGCCTGGTAATGTCAAATCCGTTGGGATTTAACAATACATATGCGCTCGCGGTGCGCGAGAAGTTCGCGCAGGATCATGGCTTGCGGACGATGAGCGATCTGGTGAGATTGAAATCGACGGTGCGGGCGGCGTTCAGCTACGAGTTCATGGACCGCGCTGACGGCTATCCAGGACTGGCCGAGAAATATCACCTGGAGCTGATTCCCAAGAACGTCAATCGCATGGAGCACAGCCTGACTTACCAGGCCATCGATCAGAATGCCGTGGACGTGATCGATGTCTATTCGACCGATGCAAAGATCCGCAAATTCAACCTGCGTGTGCTGCAGGATGACCTCAATTATTTCCCGGTCTACCAGGCGGTGTGGGTGGCGCGTAAAGCTTTCGTGGACCGTTATCCTGCCCAGTGGCAGGCGTTGCGCAATCTCGAGGGCACGATCGACGAGAGCACGATGCTCGACATGAATGCCAAGGCGGACATAGAAAAGAAGAACTTCGCGCAGGTTGCAGCGGAATTCCGCGGGGCGCGGGCACGCGTGTCCGACAGCCTTGCCAGCAGGATCGTGCACCGGACCATCGAGCATCTGTGGCTGGTTGCAATCTCGCTGGTGTTCTCGATCGTCATTGGGGTACCGCTGGGTATCGCAGCCGTGAGGTTTCATGCAGCCGGACAGGCGATTCTGCTGCTGAGCGCCATGATTCAAACGGTGCCCTCACTTGCGTTGCTGTGTTTCCTGATCCCACTGTTTGGCGTGGGCACGAAACCCGCACTGGTGGCGCTGTGTCTGTACAGCCTGCTGCCCGTCGTACTGAATACCTTTACGGGCATTCGCTCCATCGATCCGCGACACCTGGAGAACGCGCGCGCGTTCGGACTGACCGGCCGCCAGATTTTGTTCCGCATCGTGCTGCCGCTGGCCAGTCCGATGTTGTTGGCAGGCGTCAAGACAGCCACAATCGTCAGCATCGGGACTGCGACTCTCGCGGCTCTCGTGGGCGCGGGCGGCTATGGCGCGCCGATCGTGTCCGGGCTTTCCTTGAACGATGTGCCGACAATTCTGACGGGTGCAATACCTGCCGCCTTGATGGCATGGCTCGCGCACGGGGCTTTCGAGATCCTGGGCAAGCTTTTGATTCCCGCGGGGCTGCAGGTGCGAACGTGATGCGGCGAGCGGGTGCCGCAAAGCCTACAAGTAGGGAACCAACAGCCGCGCGGCTCCATCTCTCAGGCGCAACGGAAGCGGGCGGCTGTTGAGCGCGCTCGCGCTGATCTGCGTCCGTTGGTGTGCGGTGATCAGCTCATCGACTTCGCGGACGACGCCGGAATGATAGATCTCCAGGTCCAGCTCGAAGTTGAGCCGGAAACTGCGCACATCCCAGTTGGCGCTGCCCACCAGCGCCCACAGGCCATCGACGCTCATCAGCTTCGAGTGATTGAAAGGAGCCGGATAGGTCCAGACACGGCCGCCGGCGGCTAGCAGCGGGGCCATCTGTACCCGTGAGCCCCAATCGACGGTGGGGTGATTGCTGTGCTCAGGCACGACCAGGTCAACTTCGACGCCCCGGTAGGCGGCCAGCGAGAGTGCCGTAATGACTCGCTCATCTGGGAGGAAGTAGGGCGTCATGATCCTGACGGACGCGCGTGCGCATCCCAGCGCCTCCAGAATAACAAACTCGATCTTTTCCAGGTCGTGGTCCGGGCCTGAAGTCACGACCCGGGCCGTGCTGTCGCCGGCGTGGGCGAGCACGGGAAACCAGGCATCGCCCGCCAGGGCCTCTCGGCTGACGAACAGCCAGTCAGCCGCAAAGACTTCGATCAGTTGTGTGACGATCGGGCCTTCGAACCTGAAATGGGTATCGAACACCGGGTGGCGCGGCTGGCGTTGGATCAGATTCTCGGCGCCGATGTTGAGTCCACCGGTGAAGACGACCCGGCCGTCGATACCGAGAATTTTCTTGTGACTGCGCAAATTGAGGAACGGCATCCGCCAGGGAAGGGGCGAATGCAGGAAGCGCGCGACGGGGACGCCTGCGCGCCGCAGGCGGCGATAGGCTGAGGAGGTGAAGTATCCGCCACCGTAGCCATCGATCAGCACCCGCACTTCGACGCCGCGCTGTTTTGCGCGGATCAGCGCATCTATGAACTCGTTGCCGGCGGCGTCAGCGCGAAAAATATAACTCGATAGCGCAATGCTGTGCTGTGCCGCTTCGATGGCGGACAGCATCTGCGGGTAGGCGTGATCACCGTTTCGCAGTATGCGAATGTCATTGCCGTCCTCGGTGGGCCGCCCGGTGATCCGTTGCCCGGCTCGTTCGAGTGGCGCGAGATGATCAGCACGCTTCGCGTCTCGTGCCGGGTTCGCGGTCCAGGCGACGGGGCGTGGGCGGCGCAGGTTCAGGGCCCGCCGTCGAACTCTGTTGATACCGAGTAACAGGTAAAGCACGCTGCCGAGGATGGGCGCGAGCCATGCAACGCCGATCCACGCAACACTCGAGCCCGCCTCGCGCTTGGTCAGTAGCACGTGAATGGTCACGCCGGCGGCTAATGCCAGGTGCGCGAGAGGAACGACAACCTCGCCTCGCTCGAACATTTCGATATAGGTGGCGCTCATGGCGCACCCATCAGCCGAGCTCCCGGGTTTGTTCCTCGAGCGCTTCGGATGCCTCGAGCCAGGCTGTCTCGACTTTCTCCGTTTCACGCGCGAGTTGGGTCTGCTGCGCCAGAAGCTCTTTCAGCCGGTCCTTCGATGCGGCCGCGTAGATGTCCGGCGCGGCCAACTGCGCCTGCAGTGCAGCGGATTTGCTGGCCAGGCGGGAAAGCTCCTCATCGTATTGAGCAATCTTTGCTTTCAACGGTGTCAGCCGATTGCGGCGCTGCGCTTCTTCGCGCTTGCGCTGCTTGCGAGAGTCGGCGCTCTCAGACTGGCCAGGGGTGCCATCGCGGCTCGCCGGTGTCAATTGAGTCTGGCCCGCGGCGGCGGCCGAGGTCGCCTTCGATGTTTCGTCCAACCACTTGGCGTAGTCCTCGAGATCTCCATCGAAGGGTGTGGCCCGACCCTGGTGTACTACGATGAACTCATCAGCAACAGTGCGCAGCAGGTGGCGATCGTGCGAAACCAGCACCACGGCCCCCTCGTAATCCTGTAGTGCCACCGCCAGTGCCTGGCGCATTTCAAGGTCCAGGTGGTTGGTCGGCTCATCCAGCAACAGCAGGTTGGGCCGCAAGTAGGCGGTCAGCGCAAGCACCAGGCGGGCCTTCTCGCCACCGGAAAAGGGTGCGACGGGCTCAAACACCCGATCACCGCGGAACCCGAATCCTCCCAGGAAATCGCGCAACTGCTGCTCCGTCGCACGGGCGGCGAGCTCCGCGCCGATGCGGCGCAGGTTGTCCAGCGGCGATTGCTTGACATTCAGTTGTTCGAGTTGATGCTGCGCGAAATAACCAATGCTCAGGTCCCGCGCCTCCGTGCGGGTACCTGCCAGCGCGGGAAGCTCGCCGGCCAGCAGTTTCATGTAGGTTGATTTACCCGCGCCGTTGCGGCCGAGGATCGCTACACGGGCGCCCGGCGCCAGCGTCAGATTGACGCGCTCGAGAATCGCTCGCCCGTTGTAACCGGCGGACTGGTTCTCCAGCGCCAGCAACGGCCGGGGCAGCTTGGGCGGCTGTGCGAATGAGAACTCGAACGGCGAGTCCACGTGAGCGGGGGCGATGCGTTGCATGCGCTCCAGCGCCTTCAGGCGGCTTTGAGCCTGCCGGGCCTTGGTCGCCTGGGCGCGGAAGCGCTCGACGAAGGACTCCATGTGTTTGATCTCGCGCTGCTGCCGCGTGTAGAGCGCTGATTGCTCTGACAGCTCGGAAGCACGCTGCTCTTCGAACGCGGAATAGTTGCCCCGATAAGCGCGCGCCCGGGCATGTTCGATGTTGACGATGCGGTTGACGATTCGATCCAGGAATTCGCGATCGTGCGCGATGAGTAGCAGCGTGCCCGGGTAGTCGCGCAGCCAGGTTTCCAACCACAGGATGGCATCCAGATCGAGGTGATTGGTGGGCTCGTCGAGCAGCAGCAGGTCCGAACGGGACATCAAGGCCTGCGCGACGTTCAGTCGCACTCGCCAGCCGCCGGAGAACGAGCTCACCGGGCGAGCCTCGTCAGCCGTAGTGAAACCGAGACCGTGCATGAGCCGGCCCGCGCGACTGCGCGCGTCGTAGCCACCCACGGCAGCATAACGTCCATGAAGCTCACCGAGCTTCAAACCGTCATGTTCTGACTCGGCAATGGATCTCTCGATCGCACGCAGCTCGGCATCCCCATCGAGCACGAATTCAATCGCGGGTTGCTCTGTCGCGAGCAGCTCCTGTGACACGTGCGCAATAGCCAGATTCGACGGCATTTCGAAGGTGCCGGCATCGGGCTGCAACTCACCGCGTACGAGCGCCAGCAGACTCGACTTGCCACTGCCGTTCTCGCCTGTGATTCCGACTTTCTCACCCCGGAACAGTCCGAAGGTCGCGTCGGAGAACAGAACGCGAGGTCCGCGCCGTATGGTGACGTCGGTGAAGTTGAGCATGTTGGTTCGGGGCTGCCGCGGGTTAGCCTGACTGGCTCGATGCCGCCCAGATGTTCAAGCCGCCATCATTGGCATGCGAGTCGATTTCCTCGAGCTCGCTCTGGCTGAACTGCAGGTCGCGCAGCGCTCCGAGGCTGTCCTCGATCTGCGCCCAGTGGCTGGCCCCGATCAAGGCGCTGGTGACCACGGGTTTTCTGAGCACCCAGGCAATGGCCATCTGCGCGAGACTTTGGCCGCGGCGTTGCGCGATCTCATTCAGTGCGCGCACATTCGCGAGGTTGCGTTCGGTGAGGATGCTCTTGTTGAAAGAGCCGTTCTGCGCCGCGCGGGACGAGTCCGGCAGGCCTTTGAGGTACTTGTTGGTGAGCAGGCCTTGCGCCAGGGGCGAGAAGGCGATGCAGCCCAGCCCTTCGGTCTCGAGCACGCTCAGCAGCTCCTTCTCCACCCAGCGGTTGAGAATGGAATACGATGGTTGGTGAATCACGAAGGGAAGCTTCATCGCGCGCAGGAGGGCGCTCGCTTCGCGGGTCTTCTGCGGACCGTACGAGGAGATTCCAACATAGAGCGCCTTGCCGCTACGCACGGCTGTTTCGAGCGCGCCCATGGTCTCTTCCAAGGGTGTATTCGGGTCGAAGCGATGTGAGTAGAAGATATCGACGTAGTCCAGGCCCATGCGCTTCAGACTCTGGTCGAGGCTGGCCAGCACGTACTTGCGCGAGCCCCATTCGCCATAAGGGCCGGGCCACATGAGGTAGCCCGCCTTGGTGGAGATGATCAGCTCGTCCCGGTAGGCGGCGAGGTCGGCTTGCAGGATGCGGCCGAAATTCTCTTCCGCGGAGCCGGGCGGGGGACCGTAGTTGTTGGCGAGATCGAAGTGAGTGATGCCGCGATCGAAGGACTTCAGCACCATTTCCCGCGCATTCTCGAGCGCCGCGCCGCCACCGAAGTTCTGCCAGAGGCCCAGGGAGATTCGCGGCAGCTGCAGACCGCTGCGGCCGCAATGGGCGTAGGGAAGTGATTTATAGCGGTCGGTGGCGGGTAAATACATAAAAACTCCTGGCTGGGCACGTCACAATACTGGCGCAAGCTAGTGGCCACTTTTTGGCCCAAGTGGACCTGCAGCGTAGGAATGACCTCGATTAGCGTAGACCGATGGAAACGACACACACGATCCAAAATTCTACCCCGCAGAGCGCTGCTCGCGGCGCCGGGGGCCTCGGCCTGGTGTTGGCGGGGGGGCTGATTGCCGGTGCCCTGGATCTGACATTTGCTTTTCTGTTCTATTGGCCGCAGGGGGCGACTCCGCTGCGGATTCTGCAATCCATCGCCAGCGGGGTTCTGGGCCGGGGGTCGTTCCAGATGGGACTTGCGAGCGCTGCCCTCGGCGCTTTTTTCCATTTCTTCACTAGCGTGTGCGCGGCCGCGATCTACTACCTGGTCAGCCTGCGCTTCTCGTTCCTGACGCGCCGGGTACTGATTGCGGGCGCAATCTTCGGCGTTCTGATGTTCCTCGCCATGCGCTTCGTCGTGGTACCGCTGTCGGCGATCAAGCCGGCCCCGATGAAGGTGGGTAACGTCATCGCCGAGTTGTGTTCGCACGTGTTTCTGTTCGGCATGGTGATCGCGTACGCGGTGTCGCGCGCGACCGCTGTGCGGCGATCGCGGTAGGGGCCACTGGGGCTGGCCCCTGGAGGCTCTGGATCACCACATCAGATCGTCGGGGACCACGAAGTCCTTGTAGGCGTCATCTGGCTCCGGGGTCGTCTTGGGCTGCACAAGCGGAACGACCTGGGTCGCGTCGCGCTCGCGGATGCGTTCCGCGATCGCTGCTGGCACCACGGCGTAGTGTCCCCTGTAGCGCACGATCACCAGCTCGCCCCGTGTCAGCTGCTCACGCCGCTGGGCGTCGACCGACATGCGGCGGATCTTCTTTCCATCAATGAAGCTGTAGTAATCCTCGGTCTCGAGCCGCGGCACGCGATTCTGCTCGATGATCTGCTCGATCTGGGCAATGCGCGCCCGGCGCTGAGCCTTGTCCTCGCGCCGACGGTTCAGCTCCTGGTCGCGTGCGATCTTGGCGGCCTGCGCCTGTTGCGTCTGAGCCTTCAGAGACGGCGGCTGCTGCGGCTGGCCGTGACTCGGGTTTTGCCCGGTGCCCCTGCTCGGGCCCTGGGTGGATTTGTGCTGGGCTGAGTTCGGATCCGGGCGCTGACCGACTTTGGGCCGGGGCCGGTCGCGGAACTGCCGCTGCTGCTCCTGCTGCGCTGCCTGCCGCGCCTGCTTCTCAGTGACGAGGCCGGCGGCCAGGAGCTGATCGCGCAAAGAACTATTCATGGGTGAAAGGGCGGGGTTACGCAAAAAGTAGGCTGCGTATATTAGCTAACGCATTTGTCATTGGCATTGCCGACACGCGCTTTGCGCGCATTGGGGCGACAAAAACTACGAAGCTCCCGCGACTCCTCTCCCCGGCAGCCTTCGCCCCCCTGCCGACGGTCATAAAAAAGGCCCGGCTTACGCCGGGCCTTTGATCATCACGATCAATGAAAGCAACTTACCAGCGGTCGCGTCCGCCGCCGCCACCACCGCCGCTGTTACCACGGAAGCCGCCGCCACCACCGCCGCCCGGACGTCCGCCACCGCCGCCGGTGCGGGGCTTGTCCTGAGCTTCGTTGACGCGCAGCTGACGACCACCCATATCGTGGCCGTTCAGGCTCTGGATGGCCCGGGCCGCATCGGCCTGGCTCATCTCGACGAACCCGAATCCGCGGGGGCGGCCGGTCTCACGATCGGTCGGCAGCGACACGGACTCGACAGTCCCGTGCTGCGCGAACAACGTGCGGACGTCCGCCTCGCTGGCGCTGAAAGGCAGATTGCCTACATAGATTTTGGCCATAAATTTAGTCACTCTCCAAACAACTCGAAGCGGTCGGGCAGAAAGATAAGGGTTGGCTGCCCTGGCCACTTCACACGGCAGGAACACCAGTCAGGTCAGGGAGAGTGTGTCTCACGAGCCCAAAGAACCGTAGATCCTGTCACCTGATCGCTTTCGGTTCGGCTGATGATCCACAATGCGTGAAAGCACTTAAGGACGAGACGGACGTTGGCGATCGGCGCAAAGTATGCCAGAAGCGACGCTTGTATACCCCCAGATGCGTGAACCTTCGGTGTTTTAAATTGTCGCGAACGCGCCATCGCTCACGCTGGCGGGACAGATGGTTGCCTGGGCTGGATTCGGCCGAACGTATACGTCGCCCTCCTGACCACCGCTGTCATGCTAATTAACCCTTTACATTCAATGTGTTGCGCGCGAGTTGAATTTGCGCTGCGGCTTTGATGCATTGTGACATTGCAAGGCGTTGGGCCATGCGTTGGATTCTTGCCCGCCGGCGGCTCATACATCGAGCACGGCAATGTGTTGCGTTGGAGCCGCGCCCTGCGATGCATGCGCGCCGGCAGAGCGCTGGACCATTTAGCGATCAATCGTAAAATGGTCCCAAAGCTGCGGGGATGACGGGGCGGGCATGGCCGAGCAGGGCCGCAATCACGAGCAGATTCTGCGCGAGCGCCTGGCGGGCGCGCGGACGCTCATCGTTGGCGGGCCACGGCAGGTCGGGAAGACGGCCGCTTGCCGAACGCTGTCACCGAAATATCTGGACTGGAATAACGTTGCCGACCGTGTCGTGCTCGTGAGAGGGCCTGAGGCCATTCTCAAACATCTCGGGTTGGAGCGCTCGCGTGACCGGGAAGCGACGGTTGTCATCGACAACGTGCATGAGCTTCGTAACTGGAAAGGCCTGCTGCGCAACTTGAGTGCTCGTTATGGAGCTCGGCTGCGCCTCGTAGTAACTACACTCGAGGCCCCACGGGGACCGCGGAGCGGGCTGCCGGTGAGCTCCGAGGTTTTGCGTCTGCATCCCTGGAGTGTGGGTGAATGTGCTCGCACTGCCCCCACCGATTCGCTCGTAAAGGCACCCGCAGACATCAGTGACGCGGATTGGGCCGCGCTGTTGGAACATGGAGGTTTTCCCGAGCCGTTCACGAAGCGCGATCCGCGCTTCACGGGCCGCTGGTACGCACGCCGCCAGCAGGAGTTGCTCGACAGTGACCTGCCCAGGTTCGCCGCGGTGCGGGATCCCTCCATGATACAGATGCTGGCGCTGCTCCTGGCAGAGCGCTCCGGCACACCCCTCATCTATTCTGACTTGAGCCGTGAGCTGGGTGTCACTGTGGATACCATTCGACGTTGGATGGATGTGGTGGTTGGACTTCAGCACGGCTTTCGCGTGCGCCCCTGGTTCACGCGCGTGCCCAAAGCCCTGCGCAAAGAACCGAAGTGGTTTCTGCGGGACTGGTCGGCGGTCACGGACCCGCTGGCCCGGGGGCGGACGTTCATCGCTTGCCACCTGTTGAAAGCGGTGGAGGGTTGGACTGATCTGGGATTCGGGCAATTCGAGCTGCGCTATGTGCGCGACAAGGCTAAGCGGGAAGTTGATTTTCTGGTGCTGCGGGACCGCCGCCCGTGGTTTCTGGTTGCAGTGGCCTACGATGAGGCTTTGAATCCCGCGCTGCAGCATTTTCAGGATTGTACGCGGGCGCGGCATGCGTTCCAGGTGGTCCTGGAGCGGCCTTTTTCGCCCACGGATTGCTTCGAGCGGACCGAGCCGGCGGTGGTCTCGGCACGGACGCTGTTGAGTCAACTACTGTGAGGGTGTTGAAATCAGTGCTGTTACGCCGCCATCGGCACGGCGATCTGTACGCGGTTGCGGCCCGATCTCTTTGCCGCATACACGGCAGCGTCTGCCCGGGCGATGAGATGCTCACCCCAGACACCCAGCATGTCGCTCGTGGCGACCCCGATGCTACATGTGAGCGCGATCGGTTCCCCGAAACCCTCGACTCGTACGCCGGCAACACGTTCGAGAATGCGTTGGGCAATCGGATGGGCCGCGGCGGTATCCGCGCTGCTCAGGATGACGACAAACTCCTCGCCTCCATAGCGGCCTATGACGTCTGACTGGCGCAGCTCGGCCTGGATGGGTGGAATGATCGCGGCCAGGCAGGCATCGCCTGCCGGGTGGCCGAAAGAGTCGTTGATTTCCTTGAAGTGATCCAAGTCGATAAACAGCAGCGAAATGGGCAGCCCGCGAGCCCGGGCTCGCAGGCAGGCTGCATCCAGCCGCTCGATGAGCGAGCGGCGATTCAGCACGCCGGTCAGCGAGTCAATCCGGGCGTGCCGCTGCGCTTCCGAGAGCGCGCGCCGTTGATCGCGCAGCCGATCCGCGATGCCGAGCGCAATCAGCAGTGCCGCGGCTACTATTGATAGTGGCAGGCCGAAGTAGATGATCCGGTCATGATCGTCAGGGCGCCCGGAGCTCAACAGCAGCCGGGCCGCCGTTTCAATCGTGAAGGCTTCCAGGAGCGTCCATGCGAGCAGGAACCAGCCGGCCGAGCGGTTCCCGCGCCGCCAGGCGACGAACGCGACCACGACGGTGTACACAGCGGCCCCGACGAAAAGCAGATTGCCGATGCCATTGATCAGGTCCTGGAAGCCGATCAGCTTGATGAGGTTTGCGAAAGTCAACAGCACGAATGCGCCCGCCAGCCAGCCAAACACGCTGTAGTTGCGTGGCATGGAGTGGCGCAGGTCGGCGATTTCCCGCACGAACAGACAAGCTGCGGCGCCACACAGCGCCGATAATACATTCCAGGTGAAGTCCGTCAGCGGCGCGGCCGCGGACAAGAAGGGCCAGTCGAAACCCTGTCCGGAAAAGTACGCAACCCAGAGCGCCTCGAGTCCGAAGAGCGTGGAGTACAAGAGGAAGGTTTTTTCTGCGAGTACGATCCACATCAGCAGCGCGGCCGCCGCCACCGCAGCCAGTGCACCAAAGGTGAGCGTGGTGATTCGCGCCACGCTGGCACTCTCGTCGAGAAAGTTCGCGAGGGTGGAGGTCGAAAACCGCGGTACACCGTATCCGGCCGCAGGGGGCTCGACACGGACATACATTGTGGATTGGCCGGCAGGCAGAACGAAAGCGAGGTCGCGCGCCCCGCCGAATTCCGGAATGTGCGCGGCTATGGGCAGTGGATGGCCGGAGCCCGCCGCGTAGACCTGGAACTTGTGCAACATCCCCGAGTGGACCACCAGGACGGGAATGTCATTCGTGTTGCGCTCGCCCATATCGGGCTCGCGCGCCGGGGACGCGAGCGTGTCGCTTCGAATTCGCAGCCAGAAGACCTCACCGCGTGCCGCTGGCTCACGGAAGCTCGCTTGTGTGAAGTGCGAGTCGAGCGAGCCGCTGGTGATCTCGGAAGTCGTTGCGTCCGCGACAGTTTCATCAAGAGTCTGGATTCCGGGCGTGGCGGCCGCAGCCGTGCCCGCGAGCATGCAGCACGTGACCAGATTCAGGATGCACCGGAATATAGCGTCGCGCGCGCCGGTGCGGAAACTGCCCATCGGTAAACCGGTCTGACTACTACGATAGTCTCGGATTATGCCGCAAAGCAGTTCCCGCGCGTTGAGTTGTTGGGCGCGTCTCGGGCGCCGCGCCGAAGGGATGTCCGCTCAGCCGCTCAGGCAGGGCGGCTAGCACGGAAATTGCTACCAGTTTACCCGCCTGACAAAAGGGCTGACCCATATGCATTCCAGCGTTGAGAGGACGTAACGGGATTGATAGAGACTCGATTTGGTGATCACAATGGCGGGGCGAAACGTCTCCTCGTTCCGGCGCTTCCCATCTAAACGCAGGACGCGCTCAGAGGTTCACAAGGCGTCGCTCACATACGCAGGTACACGGATGCGGGACACTGTCTTTCTGTTCGACGTGGACAACACGCTGCTGGACAACGATGCGGTGCAGGATGACCTCGGCGATCATCTGCAGAGCGAGTTTGGCAGGCCCGCCCGCGAGCGTTACTGGGCCATCTTCGAGACACTGCGCTCCGAGCTCGGGTATGCGGACTATCTCGGCGCGTTGCAACGCTACCGTATGGAAGATCCTGATGACCCGCAATTGTTGAGGATGTCGGGATTTCTTATCGACTACCCGTTTCCGAGCCGTTTGTATCCAGGCGCTCTTCAGGCCGTGGCCCATTGCCGGCGAGCCGGTCCCACGGCCATCCTGTCCGACGGCGATGTCGTGTTCCAACCCCGCAAAGTTACACGCTCGGGGCTGTGGGACGCGGTGGAGGGCCGCGTGATGATCTACCTTCACAAGGAGCAGATGCTCCAGGCTGTCGAGCGGCGCCATCCCGCCGAACATTACGTCATGGTCGATGACAAGCTGCGGATACTGGATGCCATGAAGAAGGTCTGGGGATCCCGGCTCACCACGATTTTCGTTCGCCAGGGGCACTACGCGCTCGATCTGGCCAACATCTCGGCCTATCCGCCCGCCGATCTGACACTCGAGCGCATCGGTGAGCTGGCCGGGCTCAACTTAGCAAACCTGTCCGGAGCACAATGAGCACCGTCAAAGTCAATCCACTCGCCGGTAAGCCGGCTCCGCCCGGCTTACTCACCGATGTCCCACGCCTGCTCACGGCGTATTTCGAGCTGCAGCCCGATGCGTCGATTGCGGCCCAGCAGGTATCGTTCGGCACCTCCGGGCATCGCGGGACCGCCTTCGAACGGGCGTTCAACGAATGGCACGTGCTTGCGATCAGCCAGGCGATCTGCGAGTACCGCCACAGCCAGGGAATCTCGGGTCCGTTGTTTCTCGGAATCGATACTCACGCGCTCTCACCTGCTGCTCTCGCGAGCGCGCTCGAAGTACTCGCCGCGAACGGCGTCGATGTCATGATCGCCGAGCGCGACGAATACACTCCAACGCCGGCGGTATCCCACGCAATCCTGGTTTACAACCGGGGCAGAACCGCCGGGCTCGCGGACGGCATCGTGGTTACACCCTCGCACAATCCGCCGCAGGATGGAGGATTCAAGTACAACCCTCCCAACGGCGGTCCGGCAGACACTGACGTGACTGGCTGGATTCAGAAGCGCGCCAACGAGCTGTTGAAGGCGGGGCTCGCGGGCGTCAAGCGCATCAGCTATGACAAGGCACTGCAGGCTGCCACTACTCACCGCTATGATTTTCTGAGCAACTACGTCAACGATCTGGCGAACGTGATCGATTTCGATGTCATTCGCGGGTCGAGCCTCAACGTGGCGGTGGATCCGCTGGGTGGGGCGGGCGTGCACTACTGGGCGGCGATTGCCGACCGTTATCGATTCAAGCTCCAGGTTCTCAACACGGAAGTCGATCCAACCTTCCGCTTCATGACGGTGGACTGGGATGGCAAGATACGCATGGATCCCTCATCCCCGCATGCCATGCAGAGCCTGATTCACCTGAAGGATCGGTTCGATGTCGCGTTCGCGTGCGATACGGACCATGACCGGCATGGGATCGTGACCCGCAGCTCCGGGCTGATGCAGCCCAATCAATACCTGGCGGTTGCAATCGACTACCTGTTCAAGAACCGCCCCGCCTGGAAAGCGGGTACGGGTGTGGGCAAGACGGCCGTCAGTAGCCAGATGATCGACCGTGTGACGGGCCGGCTCGGACGGCGGCTGTACGAGGTGCCGGTCGGCTTCAAGTGGTTTGTGACCGGGTTGGTGGATGGCTCCCTGGGTTTTGGCGGGGAGGAGAGTGCCGGTGCGAGCTTCCTGCAATTCGACGGCGGCGTGTGGAGTACGGACAAAGACGGCTTGATTCCAGGTTTGCTGGCAGCGGAAATGACCGCGCGCACCGGGGGCGATCCGGGCGATGCGTACCGTGAGCTGACGCGCGAGTTCGGCGAGCCTGCGTTTGAAAGAGTGGATGCGCCGGCCACGAAGGAGCAGAAGCAGATTTTGAAGAAACTGGCGCCCGAGCAGGTGCGCTCGACGCAGCTGGCCGGCGAGAAAATTACTCAGATCCTGAGCAAGGCGCCCGGCAACGGCGCGCCCATCGATGGGTTGAAGGTGTTGACGGAGCATGGTTGGTTTGCGGCGCGGCCCTCGGGTACCGAGGAGATCTACAAGATCTACGCTGAGAGTTTCCTCGGCAAGGAGCACTTGGGCCGGCTCATCGAGGAGGCGCAGAAGTTGGTCAGTGACTGTTTCGCGGCTGCGGGGGCGCGGTAGGCGCTCAGTGGGCGAGGGTGAGCGCGCTGTAGCCGTTCCAGACGATCTGGATGCCGATGCACATCAGGATGAAAGCTGACAACCTCACCATGACCTCGAGGCCGGTGGTACCCAGCCAGCGTGCGAGAGTTCCGGCAAAGCGGTAGGCGATGTAGATGCTGAGGGCGATTGCGACCACACCGATGAAAGCGCCGATGGCGTGCAGCGCGACATCCGGAAACATTAAGGTGGTTTCCGGTTTTTTGCTGCCGATAGTAATAGCGACCGAGATCGAGCCCGGTCCCACGGTGAGCGGCATCGTCAGCGGATAGAAACTGCCGACTCGCCGGGGCCCGTTGGGCTGCACGCTGGCCTCACCGTGGTCGGACCACTGCTCCTCGGTCAGCAGCTTCCACCCGAGTGCGGTGACGACCAAGCCGCCCGCGATGCGGACCACGGGCAGGTCTATACCGAAAAATACCAACAGCCAGGGACCGAGGACCATCGATCCCAGCAGCAGCGCGAAGCCGTTGATCGCGACTCGGCGCGCGAGCCCGCAGCGCTCGTCATTTGACAGATTGGGCGTGAGTGCCAGGAAAAAGGGCGCGGCCTCGATGGGATTCACGATGGGGAACAGTCCCGCGAACGTCAGTAGGAATGCGCTGATGACTGCACTCACGTTTCGACCTTAAGTTGCTGTGCGGCCATTGTACGGGACCGCGTGCGGTTGCCTGGCCGGATCTGAATGGAGCACGGGTACGCGATCCCGTATGGCCGACCGCGGCTAGGGGACCCCGTCCGAAAACGGCTAGTGGCTTGACGGACGGGCAGGTATCGTGACCTCTATGACGGAAATTATCGGGCTCGAACGAAGGGCGCTCGAGCGCGCGCGCCTCAGCCGCGATCCTCGATTCGACGGCAAGTTCTTCGTTGCGGTAACCACGACGCGGATTTACTGCCGTCCGGTGTGCCCAGCGCCGACCAGCAAAAGCTCGAACGTGCAGTACTACGCGACATCCGCAGCAGCCGCTGAAGCCGGATTCCGTCCATGCCTGCGCTGCCGTCCCGAAGCGGCTCCCGGAACCCCCGCGTGGATGGGGACTTCAGCGGTGGTCCGTCGAGCATTGCGACTGATCGATGATGGTGCGCTCGACAACGCGTCCGTGAATACCCTCGCAACGCGCGTGGGGGTGGGTGCGCGGCATCTCGATCGGCTATTCCTTCAATACGTGGGTGCCTCGCCAATTGCTGTCGCGCAGACACGGCGCCTTCACTTCGCCAAACGCCTGCTGGACGAAACGGATCTGCCCATCACGGAGATAGCACTCGCGGCCGGGTTTGGCAGCATCAGACGTTTCAACGCTGCGTTTCAGAAAACGTATGCCCGTGCTCCACGTGAATTGCGTAAGCGGCCCAGCCGTGAGTCAGCGCGCGATGAGGTTGCTCTACGGCTCGCGTATCGACCTCCCTATCACTGGAACCAAGTGCATGGCTTTCTCGCTACGCGCGCACTACCGGGCGTGGAGCGAGTCGACGCGGAGGGGTATGCACGCACGGTCGCGTTGAGCAGCGGGCACGCAATCGTACACGTGCGACCCTTGGAGTCCGAGGACGCGTTGGAGCTGCGCGTGCGAGGTGCGCCGCCCGCCTCCTTGTTTCAACTGTTGTCGACAGCGCGACGTACATTTGACCTGGCCGCGGACCCTGCGGCAATTGCCCTTGCGTTCAAGTCAGATCCGCTGCTTTCGCCTTTGGTCAGTAATCGGCCGGGGCTGCGGATTCCGGGCGCATGGGAGCCGTTTGAATGCGCCGTCCGGGCGGTTCTGGGTCAGCAGGTCAGCGTAGCTGCTGGTCGCACACTGGCCGTCCGGTTAGTTGCGCGTGCGGGACAAGAGGTTGCGACCGGTACCGAGGGGCTTACTCATCTTTTTCCATCGCCCGGCGCGCTCGAGGCCGCGAACCTTGATGGCCTGGGAATCACTGGGGCGCGTATACGTGCGCTCAAGGAAATGGCGCGCGCGGTCATGGATGGACGGCTCGATTTCACTCTGCCGGCCAGCGAGGTCGCGGCCGCGCTCGCGTTGCTTCCCGGGTTCGGTGATTGGACTGCGCAATATGTCTCCCTGCGCGCGTTAGGTGAGCCGGATGCTTTTCTGAGCGGGGACCTGGTTTTACGGCGTGTTGCCGGAGTCGATGGCTCGCCTCTGACGGCGCGTTTGCTGGAGGCGCGGGCCGAGGCGTGGCGGCCTTGGCGTGGCTACGCCGTGATGCATCTTTGGCACTTGGCGGCAGCTCAGGCCGCCAGCCAGCGCTGAGGTATAGGGCGCGCTTGGCGGCAGCGCGCCAGGTATAGGGCCACCTTCGCCGAAACCGCCTGGGCCACTTTCGCGGCACGTCGCAAGTGGGTCGCGCTGCACTGCGCTGGGGAGATACCCTTAGTTCTTCGGTCCCAGGAGGAACCGTGGAAAACATGGCCAAACATGCGATGCTCGAGCTCGCAATCACGCTACCGCCGCGCGGGTCTGGCGCGGTCATGCGTGTTTTGCATCGGGAGTTGCGGGCGGCGATTCTCGACGGGCGTCTGAAACCCGGGCTGCGCCTGCCTTCGACACGGATATTGGCGGACTCGTGGGGCGTCTCGCGCAATACGGTGATGGGTGCTTATGACCTTCTACTGAGCGAGGGGTATCTGTTTGCCCGTCACGGGGCCGGCACTTACGTGGCGGAGGCCCTGCCGCTTCGGGCCGAGCGCGTCGCCATACCTGATGACACAGAGACGGAGCCCGACGCTCGACTGAATGCGCTGTGGCGTTCCCCGCCGCCTTATCTCGGCAAGCCATGGGTGTCTTCCATGGCTTCCGGTAATGCAGCCTTTCGTCTGGGTGTACCTGACACGGCTTCGTTTCCCTTTCATATCTGGCGGCGACTGTTGGCTCGCTCACTACGCGCGCTGGCAAAACTGCCCGCGGCGTACGTGGAGGCTCAGGGCAGGCCGTTGCTTCGCGAAGCGATCGCCAATCATGTCTCATTCGCGCGCGCAGTCGCGTGCCGGCCAGAAGATGTCGTCGTAACCGCCGGTACTCAACAGGCTTTCGACTTGTTGGCCAGAATTCTCGTGACACCCGGCCGCACTACTGTGGCGTTCGAGGATCCAGGCTATCCGCCCGTCCGCGCGGCACTGGTCGCGGCGGGCGCAAAAATCGCTCCGGTGCCCGTGGACGGCGAAGGGTTGGTCGTCGAGCGTCTGCCTGCAGATGCGCGGGTTATCTGTGTAACTCCGTCTCATCAATTTCCGCTCGGCGTAGCGATGTCCATGCGGCGCCGGGCACAGCTGCTCGAGTTTGCTCGTGTAAACGGCGCTGTCGTGATCGAAGATGACTACGACGGCGAGTTTCGCTATGGGGCTACGCCGCGCGACGCCCTGCAGACCCTGGACCGTTCCGGTTCGGTGTTCTACGTAGGCACCTTCTCGAAGAGTTTGTTTCCGGGCATCCGTTTGGGATTCGTGGTGGCACCGCCTTGGGCGCGGCGCGCGCTGATGACTGCCAAGCAGTGCTCTGACTGGCACTCGCCAGTGTTGGAACAGGATGCGCTGGCAGCTTTCATCAGCGAAGGCCACATGGCACGCTACGTCCGCAAGATGCGCAAGGTCTACTCGGAGCGGCGCGAGCTGATGATGAGCGGCTTGCAGACACACTTCAGCCCTTGGCTCGAAGCCATTCCGTCTAGCGGAGGAATGCACCTCACAGCGCTTGCGCGTGAGTCGATCGACATTGACGCCATCGTGCGCAGCGCTCGCCAGCGCAATATGGACCTGCGCTCGCTGCGGTCGTATTTCGATGCCGGTGAGGGTCAGGCTGGATTGGTCATAGGCTACGGAGCCACGGGGCCCGAGGCGCTCACGGAAGGCTTGCTACAGCTGCGCCGCCTTTTTCCCGCGAGCGCCCCGGCAAGAGTTGTAAGGGTCGGCTCCCGATCAGTAGCTGCGCCACGTTAGGTTAGTCGTTCGAAGTGCGGACAGATTTGCCCCAAATCACTGCGGAGAAGGCGCAACGTCTCTACTGCCTCGATGCGCAGGCGATTGACTACGTCCAGTCCGAAGAGACCTGCGTGGCTCTCCATGTTGATGGTGAGACCTATGTTTCGCGCAATACCCTGAAGACCCTGTTCGCGGTACTGCAGCCGTTAGGTTTCGTGCGTATCGAGCGTTCCGTGTTGCTCAATCTTCGCAAGGTCGCCTTTGCGCAGCGGCTCGATAGGGGCGCGTTTGTGTTCACTTTGCGTAACGGCCGGCGCCTGGTTTCGGGCAGCTCCTACCAGAAGGGGATTCTGGAGGAGATCCGGCGTGGCCAGTTCATCGGACGTCCTGCCGCGCACTGAAGGTCGCAATGGAAGCAGTGGAAGCGGCCACAGCGGCGGTGTACGTGTTGCGGTAATCTTAGACGTCGATAGCCGTTTTACGGGTACGTCGCGTGGCCAGAGGCATCAATGAGGCGGTTCGGGAGGTTTGCCTCTCGTTGCCGGAAGCTGAGGAGGTCGTCTCGCACGGCTCTCCCAACTTTCGGGTGCGCGGCAAAACCTTCGCTTCGTACGTAGTCAACCATCATGGTGATGGGCGTGTCGCTCTCTGGCTGAATGCTCCTGCGGGGTCGCAGGACCACTACGCAAAGTCGGAACCCCGGTATTTTTTCGTGCCGCCCTATGTCGGGCCCCGCGGCTGGCTCGGGGTCCATCTCGACAAAGGTCTTTCCTGGCAGAGAGTGGCCGCGCTGGTCCGGCAGGCCTATGAGAAGGTGGCTCCGCCCGCCTTAGCCCATTCGATCGGCGAGACAGTCAAGATCAAATCGCCGCCGCCCACCATGGCGCCTGACGAGGTGGACCCCCTGAAGTCGCGGCGGGCGCAGGCGGTGCTCAAGCGGTTGCGACAGATGTATATGGCTTGGCCGGAGGTTTCGGAAGACGTGCAGTTCGGGTCTCCTGTGTGGCGGGTGGGGAAGAAGACGTTTGCGTGGGTGCATGCCGATCGCAAGGTAAGCGATGGTGGCGGGGCCGGCAAGCGACGTGCTCAGCCGCGGTTGCAACTTTACTTCTGGGTTGGTGTTGCGGCACAGGGGCTGATGACTGCCGATGAGCGCTTTGAGATTCCCGCCTACATGGGTCACAACGGTTGGATCGCGCTGGATGTGACGGATCACTGCGATTGGAACGAGGTGCGCGGGCTGGCGCTTGCCAGCTTTCGCCACTTTGCCCTGCAACGTATGCTCAAAGCATTGGACGCGCAGGTTTAAGCTCAACGAGGATCAGTGGATGGAAGTAACAGGTGGATGTTTGTGCAGGGCCGTCCGCTACCGGATCACAGCGCCGCCCATGGTCACGCGCGTGTGTTGGTGCCGCGTGTGCCAATACCTTGCTGCCGGCAATGGTACGGTGAATACCTGCTTTCCCAGCAATGCCATCACGGTCGAAGGCCAACTTACCGACTATTCGCTAACTGCCGATAGTGGCAATGTGATGCACAGGCGCTTCTGCCCGAAATGCGGCACACAGATGTTCAGCGAGGCGGAGTCACGTCCGCACTTGACCTTCGTGCGCGCTGGCACGCTCGATGATCGGGAGATCGCGAGGCCAGGGGCTACGATCTGGGTGTCGGAAGCGCCTACTTGGGCTTGCATAGATGACAGGATGCCGCGGATTGAGCGGCAGCCGGCGCCAGTGGCGTGAACGGGCTGGCGGCCGCCGGTGCAACGCATGCGTTGCACACACGGTGGCGTGAGATGGCGCGGCCGGTGATCCCGCAGCGCAGCGGCCATGCCACGATTCCCGGGCGGCTTTAGTCTGACGGGCTGGTGCACGCCGCCTTGCGCGTGCCTTCCACCTTAGAGCCACTCTGCAACGGGTAACCCATCAACGTACCGCCGAACTTCACCCAGCCCGTATAGTGTTGTGGCGAATCAAACACGATGGCGCCGCTCGCTTCGATCACCTGTGCGACAGCGTCGGGCCCTGGGCCGCGGCACTGGGCCTTCCACTTGAGCGAAGTGCTGTTCCGTTGCTGCGAGGTCCTCGAGCAGGTCATCCCCGGGAGATCCTCCAGCTGCGCGAAAGCGACCCAGGGATCCGTCTGCTCGTCAACACAGTGCCAAAAGACCCTGGGCTCGTGTGGATCAGGGCTTACCCCCTCGACCTCGTAAGTCGTTTTCCACAATCCCGGCAGTGCGAGGAATTCGTCCGCTTGCGCGGCTGCGGGAACGAGCATGCCTGCCAGGATGCCGGCAAACATGCCCGGGTAGGGTGAGGTGACTTTCACTACCCCAATGTTACTACCAGCTAACTACCAGTGTCCGCGCTCGCCGAAGTCGAACATGTCGAACAGGTCGCCAATGGCGGGCTGGTTCAGCGGTACATACGGATTCGCTCGCGTGGCGAGCGGATTCGGCAGGTTGTCCCGGCCGAGCGGCGACAGCGTCTCGTGCAGATTCCAGTTCGTCTCTACGAATTTATCGAATGACACGTGATCGTAGTACGTGTGCACGACGCGGCCGCCGCGCGAGAACTTCGAGACCACCAGCAGCGGGACCCGGGTGCCGTCACCGAAGAAGTCGACCGCCTGCACGTAGCCTGAATCGTAGTAGCCACCGCCTTCGTCGAAGGTGATCATGATCGCAGTGTCATTCCAGACATTCGGATTCTGCTGCACCATCTCGACGATCTTCTGCGTGAATCCTTCAAACAGGTTCAGCTTGGAAGAGGCCGGGTGGCCGTCGAGCAGCGCGTCTGGCTTCACGATCGAGACAGCAGGCAGTGTGTCATTCTGGATGTCGCTGTAGAGATCCGTGATGTCCTGGTTGTTCGCCCGTAGCGTGGAATTAGTCATGATCTGGGTCGAATACAGGAACGGATCGCAGATATTGCAGAACGTGCCGGCCTCGCCATCCTCCTTGCCACCATTGAAGCCTTCGCCGTAGTACTTCCAGGTCACGTGGTGCTTCGTGAGCAGCAGGCCGATGTTGTTCTGCTGTGTGGGGGGAATCGTGAACTGCGTGGGGCCGAGCGGGGCGGGCGTGCCATCGCCCAGGTACCCGGGGTTGTAGTTGTTCACCAGGTAATACGCATTCGGGGCGCAGTCGCCGTCCTTGAATACCTTGTAGGGCAGAGCCCGAAGATAGGTCTTCAGGGGCTTCACCCCGGGCTGGCTATCATCGGCGCAGTTCACATAGGAACCACCGGCGGCCAGCTTCGCATTGCCGTAGCCGTCCTGCGTGTACCAGTTGTTGGTTCCGGGCATAGGATTCGGATTCTCGATCTGGCCGGGCGGTGGCGTCTGTGGCTTGCCGGTGATCGGGTCGGCGTAGTAGATCAGGCTGCCATAGCCGAGCATGATGTGATTCGCGCCAGTGCCACCCTGAACCGACTGGTGGAAGTTGTCGCTGAGCGCGTACTGCTGCGCGAGCTGCGTGAAGTACGGCGCATCGCCCTTCGCGACGTTCAGAAACTGCATCGCGGTGGAACCTTCACCCGTCGTCTGATCGGTGAAGTTGGCGGGCTGCGGCGCGCCGTTCGCTCCGGCGCCGACCGTCGTTTCCACCCACGGGAACAGGTCGTTCTGGCAACCGCTCGGATTGGACCGCGTCGCCGCCTTCGCGCTGCAGTCGAGCTGCTGCCACATCTGGAAGAAGCGGTGCACCGGGCTGCTGGCGTAATCGTTATAGGAAATCGAGCGGCTCATGTCCACCGGCGCGTTCGGCAGGTTGGACGGGAAACGCGTGTCAATAGAGTGGCTAGGCAGGTTGGTGCCGCCGCTGGCCAGCTCATAGTAGTCGCCATCCGGCAGCGCAGGCTCGACCGCCTGCGCCTGAGCGGCGCTGGCCGCGAAAGGCACCGTTGGAGCGCCGTCCGTGTTGATATCCGGCAGTATGGTGTAAGGCTGGGTCTTGGTCGGGCTACTGGAGTACGTGCCCGTGTCAGTTGCTTGCCACTGCTTAGCCAGGGCGACCTTAGGTCCAGGCGTCCCATCCTTGTTGATGATTCCCTTTGACAGCAGGTTCCAGACTGTCTGTCCTTTAGGAGGCGCGTACGTGGCGAACACGTGATCGAAGGTTCGATTCTCGCCGATGATCAGGATGACGTGCTTGATCGGCGAGCGCGTAGTGCGGCTGCGATCATCGGCGTCGTACGGCGGATTGGTGTCGTGCTGGCTCGAGACCTTTTGCGCAATGGTGATTTTCTGTTTTGCGTCCGGACGGAACTGGGCGTCATTGTTGGGCGCAGCGGTGTTCGCGTAGGCTACTGGCAGCCCAGTGAGCCAAGCCAGCGCCGCGCCGGCCGTGAAGGCTGCCAGCTGGCTTTTTCTGAGCGAGTTGATCATGTTCTCTCCATTTGCGCAGTCTACGCCGGCTCACCGTCGGTTTGGGGCCTCCCTTGCGGGCCCATGCAAGCGCACGCGTTGCAGGCTTCGTCGGCAGACGGCGACTTTGCGAGCGATGTGTGACCGTATCATTGCGGGGATACTAAAGCCTGTGTCACGGGCTGCTACGCTTGTTTTTTGTTGGATGTTGTGCGCCCTTTCGGCGCGTGCCCGGGGCTGGCCGGTGAAATGACATCGTAGGGACGCATCATCTCGTTATCTTCGTGTTCCAGAAGATGGCAATGCCAGACGTAACGCCCTGTGTAGCCCTCAAACTTGACGATGATCCGCGTAACCATCCCCGGATCGGCGCGGACCGTATCTTTCCATCCCAACTCGTTGGCGGCGGGCGGCTCGGCCGGCCCGGTGTAGACGAGCGTTTTGTCGGCATTGTAGGCAAACAGGTCGAAGGGACGCCGGTCCAGCACCTGGAAACGGACGAGGTGCAGATGCATGGGATGTGCATCTCCAGCCAGATTGACAAAACTCCAGATTTCGGTGCTGTCAAGCAGCGGCTTCTCCGTGACCGGCATGGCCCAGTGGCTTTCGTTCAACAGCATCTGCATGGAGTTCCCGGCCGCATCATCGTGCTCGGAAAGCGTGAGTATGCGTTCGCGCACGGATTGCGATTCGGGTATGCGCTCGATGGAGCGCAACATCGCAGGTAGCGCGTGCGCCCGCTCCGCGCGCGCGTCTTCGGTCGCTGTAGTGGCCGCCTCCGACTTCGGGCTCTTCAGCACTCGGAATTGAAGAATGTCCTCGCCGTCATTCCTGAGTTGCACCTCTTGGCCCTCCAGGCCGCTGAAATCGACGATCACCTCGCCACGCTCCGCAGGGAACAACACCAGGGTGCGCAGCTCGACCGGTGACTGCAGCAGGCCGAGATCCGAGCCAACCTGGTGGAAAGTGCGATTCCCGCTCAGCGTCAGGTGGAAGAAGCTGCCATTGGCGGCATTCAGCAGCCGCAATCGATAGGGACGTGGCTGTACTTCGAAATACGGAAAGAGCTTGCCGTTGCAGACGATTGCGTTGCCGTGGAACTCCGACACGAAAGGCGCACCTGGAGTTGCGGAGACCGGGTACAACAACTGGGCGTCACGATCGAGACTGCGGTCATAGAGCACAATGGGAACATCGAAAACGCCGCTCGGCAGGCTGAGAGCCTGCTGCGCTGGGTCCCGGATGATGTAAGTGCCGAACAGGCCCGCGAAGACGTTGAGACGGGTGATGCCCATCGCATGATCGTGATACCAAAGGGTTGCGGCATCCTGCTCGTTCGGATAGTAGAGGGTCCGTGATTGGCCGGGCGTATGCCACGACTCCGGGTAGCCATCGCTTTCGGGCGGAACCCTGGCACCGTGCACATGTGCAACGGTGCGCACTTCCGGCTTGTCAGCCTCGGCGCCGTGCAGAGTGTGATCCACTGGAAGAAAGTGCTTTCGCGGCAGTTTGTTGACCCAGTCGATCAGAATTCCCTGGCCGCTCCACACCTCGAAGGTTGGCCCGGGTACACTCCCGCCGTATCCCCATTGACGAGTCGGTGCCAGATCCCTGTGCAACGATGCCAGGAATTCGGTCGTTTCGACCCGGTAATACGGCAGCTGAACCTTGCGATTCTTCGGGCTCGGGCGCGTCCCCTCGCTGAGAGCCAACGCAGGAACGGGTAGTGGATCGACGAATCTCGTCAGCGTCATCGGATTCAACATCTGACGCCCGGCCGCCTGCTCCATCCCGCGCATCGAGGCAGTGGCTGCATCGGCCTGCCCTCCAAAAGCACGGCTCGGTCTGGATACCATGCTGCTGGCTACGGCAACACCGCCAGCGGCGCGCGCCAGCGCGAGAAACTGTCTTCGCGTCTTCAACATTCCCTGCAGTTCCGAGTGAGGTCAGCATGCTGTCGCACCCTCTACGACGCCACGCGTTACACCTATATTAGATTTGCGGTGCCCAGGCGGAGCACCAACCGGCGGCCTTCACGTGTTTGCCGGGGAAAAGTTGGCACGGGCCCTGCGTCGAGTTGTACGCGCCCTCGTACAGCGCGCAGGTTCCGCAGTTGTTGCCCTTAGTCGCGCTCTTCGCGGTGCTAGCGTCTTCTGTGTATTTGACTTTCTGCGCAGCCGAATCGTTCGGACTCAACAATGGCAGGTCGGCAGCGCGGCTCGTGGTCAGACGCGACATCGCTAGCGGCGCCAACGTCGCTCCGAGCGCAAGCTTGCGTATGAATTGCCGGCGAGATTGCTTGTCATGCGAAGCCATGGTGCTATTCCTGCTGCAGGTAAGATGTACTGGAGCGCATTGGCTCAGAGCGCATCGGCAATGTCTTGCATGATTCCGCTGTCTTGCGGCTTTGTCTGCGGGGGGTAGCGTTTCAACACCTTGCCGTCGCGCCCTATCAGGAACTTCTCGAAATTCCAGGTGATGTCGCCGGCGATACCCGTGTCGGTTGATGTCAGGAACTTGTACAGCGGATGGCGGCTCGGCCCGTTGACGTCCAGCTTCGAGCTCATCGGAAACGTCACATCGAAGGTGGTCTGGCAGAACTGTACGATCTGCTGCTCGGTGCCGGGCTCCTGGGCGCCAAACTGATTGCAGGGGAAGCCGATCACAGTGAAGTTCTGGCCCTGCAGCTCGCGCTGCAACCTCTCCAGTCCTTCGTATTGCGGCGTGAGTCCGCAGCGGCTGGCCACATTCACCGCGAGCGCAACCTTGCCGCGAAGCTTGCCCAGCAAGTCGGGTGTGCCGTCGATACTTGGGACGGCGATGTCGTAGAAACCGCTCATAGTCGTTGCCTCCAGTAAGTGGACCAAGGGCGCATATTCGACAGGTCCCATGACGTGTCCGCGCTCGTGATGGCGCAGCGTACGTCAATGAGTCTTGCAGGTCGACGCCTGTGCCGCGCCCAAAGCTCACGTGTGCGGAACGCACGTGAGGGAGCACGTCGAGATCCGCGCGCTAACCCGTATGCATAGGTGAGCCATTTATGACTGTTTTCGGCTGTTTCTGACCATTCCCGGAATGCGTTTGAGATGCTCGAATCTCGTTGCGCCGCGAACCACGCGGTATAGAATTCGGGAGACGAATCGTGTCTGATTTGGTGGAGGATGAGGTGAACGATCGCCTGGTCAAGCTCGAAACCGATGTGGCGCACATTCGGATGGACATGGGCGAACTGAAGTCCGAGATCAAGAATCTGCGGGCAGAAGTCCGTGCGGAGATGAAGGATTTGCGCGGCGAGATGCAGGACCTGAGAACGGAGGTGCGAAGCGAAATGACCTTCGTGAAGGACCAGGTGGCAACCATCCGTGTTGATATGGTTATGACCCGAGTCTGGCATTTGTGCACATCGGCGGCCCTGCTCGGTGTGATGGCTCGCGGGTTCCACTGGATTTAGCGAACACTCGATGCGTTTCTCCGCGAATCTGGGTTTTTTATGGACTGACCTGTCGCTGGTCGCGCGAATCGACGCCGCCGCACGCGCTGGATTTCGCGCCGTTGAAATGCATTGGCCCTACGACGTGGCCGCTGCCGAAGTGGCGGAAGCCGCGCGACGAAACGGTGTAGCGCTACTTGGAATCAATACGGCGCCGGGACGGTTCGAGGCCGGCGAGCGGGGCCTTGGTGCAGTTCCCGGCCGCGCTCGGGATTTCCTCGCGACTGCGGATCAGACCATCGATTACTGCAGGTTGTCTGGCGCGACGGCCATACACGTGATGGCCGGCAACGTTGCAATAGCGGATCGCGCCCGCGCTCGCACCGTGTTTGTCGAGAATTTGCGAATCGTCGCGGCGAAAGCCGCCGTGTATCGGATCACGTTGTTGTTAGAACCGCTGAATCCAACCGATAATCCCGGCTATTTCTATTCGACCCTGGCAGAAGCGGTGAGCTTGATCGAGGAGCTCGCTGTGCCGAATCTCAAACTGCAGTTCGATGTGTACCACGTCGCGCGCAGCGAAGGGGACGTGCTCGTGAAGCTGGAGAAGTATCGGCATCACATCGGTAACGTCCAAATAGCCGGCGTGCCGTCGCGCGCCGAGCCGGATGAGGGCGAGATTTCATACCCGGTGATTTTTGCCGCGCTGGATCGTCTGCAGTACGAGGGTTTCATAGGCTGCGAGTACAAGCCTCGGGGCGATACAGACGAGGGGTTGCGTTGGATGGAAAGGATGGGGCTGCTATGAGTGCCAGGATAGCTGTCGTGACGGGCGCGGGTTCGGGAATCGGGCGAGCAGTTGCGCTTGCGCTCGCGAAGGTGGGATTCACGCTCGTACTGGCCGGCCGCAAGCTGCCTGCACTCGAGGAAGTGGCAGGAGAAGCCGGCTCTGACGCTATTGCAGTGACTACCGATGTCACCGATCGCGCTTCCGTCGAGGCGCTCTTTGCGCGCGTCGCGAAGGAATTCGGTCGCCTGGACCTGCTTTTCAACAACGCAGGCACGGGCTCCCCGCCAGCGGCGCTCGAGGACGTCACCTGCGAGCAGTGGAAGTCGGTCATCGATACCAATCTGACCGGCACGTTCCTATGTACTCAAGCTGCCTTCCGCCTCATGAAGACACAGAAGCCTGGCGGTGGCCGGATCATCAACAACGGATCAATTTCGGCCACCACGCCGCGTCCCCATATGGTCGCCTACACGGCGTCCAAACACGCCATCAGCGGTCTCACGAAGGCGACGGCGCTCGAGGGCCGCGAGCACGACATCGCCTGCGGGCAGATCGACATCGGTAACACCGCTACCGCGCTCGCGACGCCAATGGCGCATGGCACTTTGCAAGCTGACATGTCCGTTAAACCGGAACCGACGTTTGACGTGAAGCATGTCGCCGATGCGGTCGTCTACATGGCAGGACTGCCGATCGAGGCCAACGTGTTGTTTATGACGGTGATGGCTACGAAGATGCCGTTTGTGGGGCGGGGGTAGGGAATTACCCGCGCACGGGACTACGCGCTCTCGCGAGTACTCTGCGGTCATCCGCCAATTTATCTCAGATTGTTGAGGTAACATTGGCAAGATATTTTTTCTTGTATCGACCTTCTTGTGTCCCGCATGCCGGGGCGCCATGAGACGCGGGCGATTGAGCGAGTGGGAAATCATTTTCTCCGAACTACTCGAATCGTGAAATATCGACGCCAACCCGCACAAGAACAAATCCATCATCGACGGGTGGCACTCGTCTCGCTGCCGCCGACTCTGATCAACGTCCGTGGGTACCCCACAACTGCGGCGGATCGCTTGTACGGCCGCGCACATCGATTTCGCCCTCCTCAACACTACTGATGCCACACCGCGATTTATCTCAGCTTCCGGAAGATCGCGGCCGCTTTCAACAAATCTTCATAAAGCCCTCTTGCGTCACCTTTGTCGGTAGCGCGATCATGCGGGCGCAGCGGGAACAAAAAGGCTCGACGGCCTCCGCGGCTTCGAGTAGTACGACAAGACAGTGCGAACAGGGAAGTCAGGATGAAAACAAGTCTCCACTCGACGCGGCGGATGATCTTATGCACCGCCGTGCACACTCTTCTGATATCGATTTTGATCCTGACCTACGGCGTCGCGAGAGCTGCCTGCACGACCGTCCCCGCCGCTCCGACGTCGCGAGAGCTGCCTGCACGACCGTCCCCGCCGCTCCGACGTATCGCTGCGTCGGTGGACTGTGCGTAGGCGGATGTCCTTCCGTTGGGTCGATCGCCTCGTTCAAGGCTTGCTCTGAAAATAACTATAACAATGTCCCCGTCCGCGGAAGTCTCACACTTCAATCACTGTTTGGAACGCTCACCTTTGACTACGAGAACGACGCCTTCACTGCGACATCCGAATCGGTCGAACTTCGTTGGACGTCGCAGCGAAATGGTGACTACAACACGACTCTAGGGTTAGCGACACCCGGAACCGACTGCCCCCAAACAGAGCGCAACCTGGGGCCCAAGATGTGTCCGGGAAACGGCGGTCCCGTGATGGGAGAGCCTGTCAACAGCTCAACCGGAAATCAATACGAAAATGAATTGGATTACGAGGAGCGCGGATCCTTTCCGTTGAGCTTCCATCGGCACTACAACAGTACTGCTGCGGGCGACAATACTATCGGTGTGCGATGGAGCCGTAGCTTTGACCGACTCCTGATTCGCCCGAACAGTGCCGAAGTGAAGTTATATCGGGACGACGGCGAAGTGCTGTACTTTCAGCAATGCGGTGCCCTGTGGTGCGCGGTGGTCGATGAAACTGGAGCCTTGACTCAGACCACCGATTCCAGCGGCCACACGGTTGGCTGGCAATACGTCGACACGAACGACGTCGTCGAACAATACAATGGCGCCGGCCAATTGATATCCGAAATCTCTCGGTCCGGACTCGCCCATACACTCGCGTACGATACCGCCGGAAGGCTCAGTACAGTCACCGACTCCTTCGGGCATCAGCTGGGCATTGCATACGATAGTTCGGGCCGAATTCACCAGCTCATTGAACCGGCCGGCGCGAACGTCACATACTCTTATGACGGCGCGGGAAATCTGAGCACGGTGAGCTAGCCGGACAGCACGACCCGCACCTATTTATATGACGAATCCCCATTTGTCGCATCTGGCGCAACCACGAATCTCCTCACAGGCATTCAGGATGAGTCCAGTCATCGACTGGCAACGTTCATGTACGACAGCCAGTCTCGTGCCATTGACACAAGCTACACGGGTGGTGCGGAACGGCTTCAACTGACGTACAACACGGATGGGACGACCTCGGTCTTGGATGCGGCTGGCGCTACCCGGTCCTACACATTCCAAGCCATTCAAAACGTCAATCGCATTTTTTCAGTCAGCGGCCCTGTGTGCAGTAGCTGCGGACTGTCTATGAATTTTACGTACAACTCGGGCGGAGACATTCTTTCCAAGACTGATTTTGACGGCAACAACACCTGCTATTCGTACGACACAAGTCGGCACCTAGAGACGATCCGAATCGAAGGATTTTCGCCCGGAGTCGCATGCCCCCCCAACTTGGCTTCCTATACACCGGCGAGCGGGACTCGCCAACGCAAGATCACGACAAACTGGAATGCGACGTTCCGGGAACCCGACACCATTACGGAAGCGAACCGCACCACGAGTTTCACCTACTATTCGAGCGGCAATGTACACACGAAAACGCTCACCGATACGACTGGCACGCCCAACGTAGCCCGTACCTGGACGTACACGTACGACAGCTACGGTCGCGTGCTGACCGCCGACGGACCCCGCACCGATGTCTCGGATGTCACGACTTACACGTACTACACCTGCACCACGGGTGCAGAGTGCGGCCAAGTGCATACGGTCACGAATGCGGCGAACCAAGTCACGACCTTCAACACATACAATAGCGACGGCTTGCCGCTCACGATCACCGATTCCAACGGCATCGTCACGAGCTTGACATACGATGCGCGTCAGCGAGTGCGGTCCCGACAAGTGGCCAACGAAACCACGGCCTTCGATTACTGGCCCACGGGCCTCTTGAAGAAAGTCACCCTGCCCGATGCCAGTTACCTGCTCTACACGTACGATGATGCCCATCGTCTGACCCAGATCAGTGACGCGCTCGGAAACAATATCGTCTACACCTTGGATGCCATGGGCAACCGCAAGCAGGAAGACGTCTACGATCCGTCCAACACGCTGCACCGGACCCATAGCCGCGTCTTTAACACCCTCAATCAGCTCTATCAGGACGTGAACGCCGCCGGCACTGCAGCCGTCACCACGACCTTTGGGTACGACTCCAATGGCAATCAGAAATCCATCGCAGCCCCGCTCTCGCGCAACACGACCAATGCCTACGACGAACTGAATCGACTGAAGCAGATTACCGATCCCACAAATGGGATCACGCAGTTCGGCTACGACCCGAATGACAATCTGACCTCCGTGATCGACCCCCGGAGCCTGATGACGTCTTACTTCTACAACGGTTTCGGGGACCTCACCACGCAAACCAGCCCAGACACCGGCACGACCACTAATACCTACGACTCCGCCGGCAATCTCGCCACGTCCACGGACGCCCGTGGCGCCCTCTCGACGTACACTTACGATGAGATCAATCGTGTGAGCTCCGTTGCCTATAGTCGAGATGGCACGACCGATCAGACCCTCACGTTTACGTATGACGCGGGCACGAACGGCCAAGGCCATTTGACGGGCGCTTCGGATGCCAATCACTCGATGATCTGGTCCTACGATCCCTTGGGTCGTGTGAAGGGCAAGAGCCAGACCATCGGAACGGTCACCCACTCCGTCGGCTATGACTACACCAACGGCAACCTGACTTCGCTGACCACGTCCTCAGGCCAAGTCGTGACCTACGGGTACAATGGTGATCATCAGGTGACGAGCGTGTCCGTGAACGGGACGACAGTCCTGAATAGCGTCACGTACGAGCCGCTGGGGCCCGTGAGTGGATGGACGTGGGGCAATGGCACCACGACCACCCGCACGTACGACGCGGATGGCAAGATCAGCCAGATCGTGAGCGCCGGCACCAAGGTCTACACCTACGATGACGCCTTCCGGATTCACGGTATCTCCGATACGAGCACGGGATCGGCCAATTGGACCTATGACTACGATCCGCTCGACCGGCTGACCAGCGGCGCCAGTGCCTCTGTCACCCGCGGCTGGACCTACGACGCCAACGGCAACCGCCTCACCGAGACCGGCACAGCCCCCTCCACATACTCGATATCCCCGACGAACAACCGAATTTCCGGGATCATTGGCGCCCTCGCCCGCACTTACGGCTACGATGCCGCCGGCAACACCACCGGCTATGCCACCGCCACGGCCACCTACAATAACGCGGGGCGTCTACAGACCCTGAGCCAGGGCGGCACCACAGAAACCACGATCTATAACGCCCTCGGACAACGGATTCAGAAGTCCGGCGGCATCGCCGGCACCGTACTCTTTGGTTACGACGAGGCCGGTCACTTACTGGGCGAATATGACGGCACGGGCGCTTCGATCCAAGAGACCGTCTGGCTGGGCGACATCCCCGTCGCGACGCTGCGCCCGAGCAGCTCAGGTGCCTCGATCTACTACGTCCACAGTGATCAGTTAAATACGCCCCGCCAAATCACGCGACCGAGTGACAATGCGCAAATGTGGACCTGGTTCTCGGATCCCTTCGGCACGGACGCGGCGAATTCGAACCCCTCTGGATTGGGTACGTTCGCCTACAACCTGCGCTTCCCGGGCCAGGTCTTCGATGGGCAGGCGGGACTGCATCAGAACGGGTTCAGGGACTACGACCCCGCAATCGGACGCTACGACCAGAGTGATCGACTTGGGCTTCGGGGCGGAATGAGCACGTATGCGTATGTTGGTGGAAATCCGCTGCTGTTTACAGACGTACTCGGCTTCATTCGTCACTGCATCGAGCTTTACGCCTTCCGTGACTACGAGAGAAAAGATTGGTCAACGATCAAGACCCTTTACGGGAATGAGTTTGTTTCCGCGGGACCCGGGGGAGGTCAGCTTGGCATCGGGGCAGATCTTGAGCTGCCTACACCGCACGCGCCAGGCGGAGGAGTCTCCCCCAGTGTGGACATGAAGGTGATGCTGTGGTGGGTCCGGCTACGGCAAACCAAGGGTTCCGAGGGCTACATGGTGCGCTCTTTCCTCAGAGGGTTGATGGAATGCTCGGATGATGACAAGTGCAAGGACCCACACCCCACCTACCAGGAATTCACCAGGGACTACACACCGTGGAGATCGAA
>JBJMWM010000065.1:0-84307 GCA_045810105.1 Steroidobacteraceae bacterium
CGATCACGTACCTCGATAGTCATCCTGAAGAGGCAAAAATGTATCTGTCGCAGACCGCGCTGGGGCGTTTTGGCGATCCTTACCGCGACATCGGCCCCATCGCGCTCTTCCTGGCGAGCTCCGAGTCGGGCTACCTGACCGGCCAGACGCTCAATGCTGACGGCGGCCAGCAAATGCTGTAGCCCCGGTCGAGCAGACATGCGGCTACCTGTCAAGCTCGAGCAGGTCACGTCGGCATGGCTGACTGAAGCACTGCGTGTGCACTACCCGGGCGTCCACGTCACGGAAGGTCGCGTAGAGGACGTGATCTACGGCACCTCGACCAAGATTCGCGTGCGCTGCGAGTACAATCGGGAGGGACGCGAGGCAGCATTGCCTGCCACCGTTATCGTGAAGGGCGGCTTCGAGCCTCACAGCCCGAGCATGAAAGAGATGTACGCAAACGAGGCTCGCTTCTATCGCGATGTCCAACCGTTTGTGTCCATTCACAGCCCACGTTGCTACTACGCTGGAATCGATCCCGGCAGTCATCAGTCCATCGTCGTCATGGAGGATTTGACGGCCAAGGGCGTGGAGTTTCTACACGCTCAACGGCCGCAACGTTATTCCGAAGTTGCCCGCCGTTTGACCGACATGGCCCGCTATCACGCGCAGACCTGGAATTCACCCGAGCTCAAACCCGGCGGCCGCTTCGATTGGATCGGCAGTCGCTTCAGCGGCTGGAGTCTCGAATATCAGGAGCGCTACTTCGTGCCGGATGTCTGGCAGCAGTACGTAAGCTCGCCGCGTGGCGCCGCCGTTTCCCAGCGGCTGCACGATCGTGCCGCGATTCGACGCGCACTGCAAAGGATCGGCGAAATTGAGGCGACCGAGCCTGTGTGCCTCATTCACGGCGACACACATCTGGGAAATCTGTACATCGAGTCGGATGGCACGCCTGGTTTTTTCGACGCGCAGGTCGCACGTGCTCCGTGGCATCTCGAAGTGAGCTATCACCTCACTTGCGCGCTCGACATTCCCGACCGCGAAGCATGGGAGCAGGCACTCCTGGTGCACTATCTCGAAGCGCTGCAAGCCAACGGAATCGAGGCTCCAAGCTACGAATCAGCCTGGCTGTCTTACCGGCGCTCACTGGCATACGGCTACTTCATTTTCCTGATCAACGAGACACGGTTTCAGACTGAGGCTGTCAACACAGCCTGCGCAGCTCGCTTCGGTGCGGCGATGCTGGACCACGGCACCCTCGATCTTCTGAGGTGACACAGCAATGAGCCTGATCGAACATCGTGCCAATCTGAACGGGAAAGTGGCTGCCATCATTGGCGGCGCCTCGGGCATTGGTGCCGCGGTGACACTGACGCTTGCCGGTGCGGGTGTCGATCTTGCCTTTTGCGACATCAACTCAGACGCCCTTGGCCGTACGCAGGCCGCTTTAGAGGGACTGGGCCGGCGCGTGCTTGCAACGATAGCCGACGCAACTGAGTCGCAACAGCTGGCCGCGTTCTATGCGGGCGTTGCCGCGCAGTTTGGCCGGCTGGACATACTCGTGAATGTCGTAGGTGGCGTACGTCGCCGCAACTTTATGGATGCGACGCCCGAACAATGTGCCGCCGACATCCAGCGCAACTACGGTTATGTCATCGAGTCAGTGCGGCACGCCGTCCCCTTGATGCGCAAGGGTGGTCGCGGTGGAAGCATCATCAACTTCACCACGATCGAAGCTCACCGCGGGGCCGCGGGATTTGCCGTCTATGCCGGCGCCAAGGCGGCGACCACGAATTTCACGCGTACCCTCGCGGTTGAGTTGGGTAGTGAACGGATTCGGGTAAACACACTCGCGCCGGATACCACGCCAAGTGAGGGAAACGTCCGAGCACTCCCTCCCGAACTGCTGACTCGCATGGGCAACATTCCAGCCGAGGCGGTCAAGGCGTCCATGGACATGTACATCCCCATGAAAGCACAGCCAAGCGCGGAGGATCTCGCCAACGGCGTGCTGTTCCTGGCATCCGACCTCGCCGCTTTCGTGACTGGGACGACCCTCCACGTCGATGGCGGCACCATGGCCGCCGCCGGTTTCATCGATTGGCCATTCGGTGACGGCTACTTGCCCGTGCCGCTGGACGGCACGCTGGGGCGGCTATTTCGCTCAGGCTGAAACACCTCAGTCCAGGTGTATCAAGATCCGGAGATACAAAATGTCTGCAGCAGAAGCAACCGAATCCACCGCACTCAGATTGACCGTGGCCAAGCCCAACGAACAGATCAACGCGCGGATCGCGGAGTTGGCCGCTAAGGATGCTCAGTTTCGTGCGGCGCTGCCGATCCAGTCCGTGAGCGAGAGGAAGCTGCGTCCCGGGCTCGGGCTGGCACAGATTGCCGCGCTCGTCATGGAAGCCTACGCGGAGCGTCCCGCACTCGCCCAGCGCGCGACAGAACTGATCACCGATCGGGCAACGGGGCGAGCCACGCGACAACTGCTGCCACGTTTCGATACCGTCACATATCGCGATTTGTGGTCACGCGCACGTGCGCTTGCGACCGCCTGGTATCGGGATGAGCGCAAGCCGCTCCGCGCCAACGATTTCCTGTGCATTCTGGCGTTCGCCGGCATCGATTTCGCGACTGTGGATCTGGCTGCCATCCACAACGGCGCGGTCGTCGTTCCGCTGCAGACCAACGGCGCACTCCCGCAGCTGTTGGCCATCATCAAGGAGGTCGAGCCACAATGGCTCGCAACCAGCCTCGAGTCGCTGAACACCGCGGTCGAGCTGGTGTTGAACGGCCATCGCCCTGGCGGGCTGCTGGTCTTCGACTATCATCCCGAGGTTGACAGCGAGCGGGAGACCTTTGCGGCAGCACAGACCGGGCTGGCTGATGCAGGTTTACCGGACCTGCTCGTCTGCCTGCAGGAGCTATGCGCGCGCGGCGAGAAGCTTCCGCCGGCGCCGCTCTTTGCCGAACAGGCAACCGACAAGCGCCTGTGCACGATCTACTACACCTCTGGAAGCACTGGCCTGCCCAAAGGCGCGATGTATCCGGAACTGATGGTCAAGCCCACCTGGCGGATGGCCTCGCCGATCCCCTTCTTCTACATGCATTACATGCCGATGAACCATTCGTTCGGCCGCAGCGGTGTTTTCTCGACGCTGGGAGCCGGGGGCACGTGCTACTTCACTGCAAAGAGTGACCTGTCGATGCTCTTCGAAGACATCCGCATGGTTCGGCCGACCTTCATGGGCATCGTGCCGCGGATCTGTGAAATGGTGTACCAACACTATCAGGTCGAGCTCGAGCGCCGCTCACCGGGCGCGGCCGACCTCGAGGCGCTCAAGCGGGAGCTGTTGCTGCAGATACGCAACGACGTACTCGGCGGCCGGCTGCTGAGCTGCAATTTCGGCTCCGCACCGCTGGCCCCGGAGCTGCGGGAGTTCATGGAAGCCTGTCTCGGATACAGCATGGACGACCACTATGGCGCCACGGAAATCTCGGGCGCGATCCGCAACAAGCGCATCCTTCGCCCACCCGTCATCGACTACAAGCTGCAGGACGTGCCGGAGCTGGGCTATTTCAAGACCGACAAGCCGTATCCACGCGGCGAGCTCGTCATCAAAACCAGCAGTGTCATGCTCGGCTATTACAAGCGCCCGGACGTCACGGCGGCCGTGTTTGACAAGGAGGGTTACTACAAGACCGGCGACATCATGGCCGAGATCGGTCCTGACCAGCTGGTGTACCTGGACCGCCGCAACAACGTGCTCAAGCTCGCGCAGGGCGAGTTCGTCGCCGTCTCGCGCCTGGAGTCGCTGTACACCAACGGTCACCCGGCCATCCGCCAGGTCTATCTCTACGGCACCAGCGAGCGTTCCTATCTGGTGGGTGTGCTCGTACCGAACGAAGACACCTTGAATGAGATGGGCATCAGGCTCGATGACAAGGCGATCAAGTCGGCGTTGCGCGAGGCGATCAAGGAGGTTGCGCGCAACGAGCAGCTTAACGCGTACGAGGTCCCTCGCGACTTCATGATCGAGCGCGAGCCATTCAGCGTCGATAATGGCCTGCTTGCGGGGATCGGCAAGTACCAGCGTCCCAAGTTCAAGGAACGCTATGGGGCGCGGCTCGAGAAGCTCTATGACGACATTGCCTCGAGCCAAAGCAACGAGCTGCAGGCACTGCGCCTGCGGGGCCGTGATGCGCCCGTGCAGGAAACGGTGGCGCGAGCCGTACAGGCGACTCTCGGTATCGAGGGCATCGACCTTTCCAACAGTTGCAGCTTCGCGGAACTTGGTGGCGATTCCCTGTCAGCGCTCTCGTGTTCCCTGCTTCTGCAGGAAATCTACGGCATCGAGGTACCGGTCAGTGTCATCAATAACCCGGCTGGCACTCTTCAACAGTTGACGGGCTACATCGAACGGGCCCGGAGCGACACCTTCCACCATGCAACCGTTGCCTCCGTTCACGGCCGCGGGGCTACCGAGATTCGCGCGAGCGATCTGCAGCTGGAGAGGTTCATTGGTGCGAAGACGCTCGAGAACGCACGGACAGTGGAACCGCCGTCCAACCAGATCCGCACGGTGCTGGTGACCGGTGCGAATGGCTATCTGGGCCGATTCCTGTGTCTCGAGTGGCTCGAGCGCGTCGCCAAAGTGAACGGACGTGTTGTTTGCATCGCACGCGGGCGGGACGCTGCAGCAGCACGCCAACGCATTGCTAGCGCCTTCGATAGCGGCGACGCCGAGCTGAAGCGGCATTTTGAGCAACTCGCCGACCAGCACATCGAGTTCCTCGCGGGTGACCTCGGCGAGCCGGGTCTTGGTCTTGACCAGGCAGACTGGGACCGTTTGGCAAGGACGGTCGACCTCGTTGTGCATCCCGCGGCTCTGGTCAATCACGTGCTGCCGTACCCGCAGCTGTTCGGACCCAACGTCGTCGGCACAGCCGAACTGATTCGTCTTGCGATCACTCATCGCCTGAAACCCATCAATAATGTCTCGACGGTGGCCGCGGCCATGACTCCCGGTGGGGGTGTGATCGATGAAGACGCGGATGTCCGTGCAGCCACGCCCGTTCGCCCTCTCGATTCCGAGCGCTATGCTAACGGGTACGCAAACAGCAAGTGGGCTGGCGAGGTCCTGCTGCGCGAGGCGCACGAGCAATGTGGCCTGCCCGTCTCAGTGTTCCGTTCAGACATGATCCTGGCTCACAGCAGGTACAAAGGACAGCTCAATGTCCCCGACATGTTCACCCGCTGGTTGTTCAGTATCGTTGTGACCGGACTGGCGCCACGTTCGTTCTACACAGGAGGGAGCGTCACGCCTCACTACGATGGACTGCCCGTAGACTTCACGGCCTCGTCCATCGCAACGTTAGGTGCCGATTCGTTAAGCGGTTACCGCACCTACCACGTGGTCAACCCTCACGATGACGGAATCTCGATGGACACCTTCATTGATTGGGCAATAGAGGCCCGCTACGGCATCCAGCGGATCGACGACTACGACGATTGGTATCGCCGGTTCGAGACCGCCTTGCGCGGTCTACCTGACAAGCAACGCCAACACTCCTCGCTACCGCTGCTCCATCAGCTACGCCGTCCAATGCCCGCTAGCGCGGGAGCATTGGCGTCAGCCGTGCGGTTCGAGAGCGACGTGCGCAAGCATGGCAAGGAGATCCCGCACTTATCCGCCGGATTCATTCGGAAATATCTGGATGACCTGAGCGTGTTGATTACAACCCAAAAGCGAGCTTGGCAATGATGTTCTTCTGAACTTCCTTGGCGCCGCCATAAATAGTCACGGCACGAGTGTGGAGCGTGGTCGACATACGACCGGGCACGTAGTTGGGCCACGATGCAATCGCAGGAGCGGCCGACGGATCCTCCACCCGGATGTCCCGCAACGAGCGGGCACCGAGCAGATCAGTCTGCAGCTCGGTCACTCGCTGCTGTAATTCGGAGCCGCGGATCTTCAGCGTGGAGGCCACGGCCAGCGGGTCATACTCCGTCTTTTCATTCGTCAGCATTCGCAGCACCGACCACTCGAGCGCCAGCAGATCGATTTCAATTCCGGCAATGCGTCGCGCGAATTCAGGCGTTTCCAGCAGCGGCACTCCCCGGCTCCGCTCCGCTCTGGCAATCTCCCTGGCGCGCTGCAACTCGCGCTTGGAGAAGTAAATGAAAGCGCTGCTGGTACGCTCGTGATCGAGCAGGAACTTCGTGTAGGTCCACCCCTGCCCTTCCTGCCCGACGAGATTCGTTACCGGCACTCTCACGTTATCGAGGAAGATTTCATTCACATAGTGCGCGCCGTTGAGCATGATGATGGGCCGCACCGTGACGCCTGGACTGTGCAGGTCGATGAGCAGGAACGAGATGCCCTTTTGCGGCTTTACGCTGGCATCCGTGCGCACCAGGAAAAATCCCCAGTCGGCATAGTGACCTTCGCTGCTCCAGGTCTTCTGCCCATTGACGATGTAGTGGTCGCCTTGCCGTTCGGCACGTGTCTTCAGCGAGACGAGGTCCGAGCCGGCGTTCGGCTCCGAAAAGCCCTGCGCCCATAACACTTCGCCTGTCAGGATGCTCGGGATGTGCCGCTTCTTTAGCTCGTCGCTGCCATAGGTGTAGAGCACCGGGCCCAGCAGACGCAGCCCTTGCCAGCTCAGATCCGGGGCATAAGCCAGATGGCACTCCTCCTCGAAGATATGCTGCTGCAGGGCAGTCCAGCCGGTGCCGCCGTACTCGACCGGCCAGTGCGGAGCGGACCAGCCTTTCTCGAAGAGAATTCGATTCCAGCTCTGCAAGTCTTGTTTGGATGGCGGCGCAAAGCCGTGATACCCGCGGGCGGCCAGGTCGGCTGGCAGATGCTCGCGCAGGAACGCACGCACCTGCTGACGAAAGGTCTCGTCAGCGGAGCTGAGCTCTAACTTCATCGCCGTAGCGGCCGCTCGTACGAAACATCCGTACGGTCGCGCGCCGTCTTTCCTCCGCTACACAACAACGCAAGATAGTCGGCCGGCAGCGGCAACTCCGTCATGGCTGCATGCCACTCACTGACACAGACACGCGTGGCAATAGCCCAGCGTCCGTTGCGCCGTTCGAACCGGTCGATGTAACGGCCGAAGTGAATACTGGGCGGCCCCTGTTTGTTGATACCGCTGAATATCCAGTATGTTTCGGTGTGTGCCGTGTCGCCGTCCAGCTCGCACGAGTGATTCATCACCATGTGATGTTGAGCTTCCTGGTATTCGGCGTGATAGTTGAAGGCCCAGTCCACGAACGCCTCCGGCCCGCCCACAAACGCGCCGTGATGATCGATCGCATCAGGATGGTACACGGAGAGCACCATCTGCCGATCGAAGCGATCCACGCCCCGGCAGTAGCGGTGGATGCAATCCAGAATCGCCTGGCGGTCGAGCAGCTCGCGAACGTGGCTGGCATCGCTGTCCTGCGTTTGCATGAGATCTCCTGCAGGTCGATGTTCATATAATTGAACGATGTTCTATCCACATTAGCAAGCCGCATCCAGCGTTGACAAGCTTCCCACCGCCGTTCACCATTGTGCACGTCGTTCATAAATTAGTACCGCGCGCAGCCGGAGCCGATTGCCGTGACGAGCTACTCGCTCACCGAAGAACAGCGGGCCATCCAGGACCTGGTGCGGCGCATTGCGCGGGAAAAGGTGGCGTCACGCGCGGATGCGATCGACCGCACGGCCCGGTATCCGCAGGATATGTTCGATCTGCTGCGCGAGCTCGGTCTCTTGGCCCTGCCGTTTCCCGCGGAATACGGCGGTACCGGCAGCCTCCTCTCCGGGTGCCTGGCGGTCGAAGAGCTCGGCCGGGTGTGCTACAACACCGGCTATCTGCTCGTCGTCCAGTGGGTTGCCTTCGGCGCCTTGTTCGCAGCGGGCAATGCCGAGCAGAAGGCACGTTTCCTACCGGGCCTGGCCTCGGGCGAGCTGCGCGGCGCATTTTCAACCACCGAGTCGCAAAGCGGTTCCGACGTCCAGGGGATCAAGACGCGTGCGACACGCGTTCCCGGCGGTTACCAGCTGAAGGGATCCAAGATCTGGTGCACGAATTCCGACGTGGCGGACTTTGTGCTCGTCGCCGCCAAATGCACCGGTTCCGAGGGCAAGGACAGCCTCAACCTGTTCATTGTCGAGAAAGGCACGCCCGGTTTCACTGTGGGCGGTCATGAGAACAAAATGGGCGCCCGCGGTGTTCCTTCCTGCCCCCTATTCCTCGACGACGCCTTTGTGCCCGAGACGAATCGGATGGGCCCGGAGGGCGATCAGGGTTTCAAGTCAGTGATGGAGGCCTTCAACGCCAGCCGACCGATCGTCGCCGCGCGTGCCGTGGGCCTGGCTCAGGGTGCCATCGATCACTCGGTGGAATTCATCAGGAACCGCCGTGCGTTCGGTCGGACCGTGAGCGACTTCCAGGGTGTCCGCTGGATGATCGCGGACATGGCCATGCAGACTGAAGCCGCTCGCCAGCTCACGTACCGGGCAGCTGCAGCCATCGATGCCGGTGAGAGGGGTCCGGAGATGGGTAAGCTCGCCGCCATGGCCAAATGCTTCGCCTCGGATGTGGCCATGAAGGTGGCGACGGACGCCGTGCAGCTGTTCGGGGCCGCCGGCATTTCCAACGAGTTTCCCATCAATCGCTATTTCCGCGACGCCAAGGTCGTGCAGGTGATCGAGGGAACCAACCAGATCCAACGCAATATCATCGCGAACGCGATACTCGGTCGCGAAACCAAGCGCTGAGCGAACGCGGCGCGCCCGGCCGGCCTGCGCGCCACTGCGGCCCAACTCTCGCTCGCCCCGCGGTAAAGTTGCCGCTACAGCGTGTCAGCGCTCCCGAGAACGAGCACAGCCTGGTTCGACAGCTCACCGCCATTGCCTTGCGCAATCGCCAAATTGACGTTGGGAACCTGACGCTCGCCGGCTGACTGCATGATCTGCTGTGTCGCCTCGACCATTGTAAAGAGTCCGTACATGCCGGGATGCACACAGGAAAGCCCGCCACCGTTGGTATTGACAGCAAGCTGGCCACCCGGAGCGATCGTGCCGCCCTGAACAAATCGTCCGCCCTCGCCCTTCGGGCAGAATCCCAGGTCCTCGAGAAACAGAATGGTGTTGATGGTAAAGGCATCGTACAGCTCGACTACGTCGATATCCGACGGCTTCACCCCAGCCTGCGCAAACGCGCGCTGCGAAGCGCGCGCAACACCGGTCACCGTCAGGTCCGGCATCTGGGATATGCCGTAATGCGTGTTCTCCGCGGCTGCACCCAACACGTACACAGGGCGCTTGCAAAGATCCTTTGCGCGCTCGGCACGTACCATCACCACCGCCGCGGCTCCGTCCGTCACCAGGCAACAGTCGCGCACCCCGAACGGGTCGCACACCAAACGTGACTTGAGATAGTCCTCCATGGACAGTGGCTCGCGCATGAAGGCATCTGGATTGCGCTGCGCCCACTGGCGTGCCGCGAGCGCCACGGCCCCGAGCTGCTCCTTCGTGGTGCCGTACTGATGCATGTGCCGCGCCGCAGCCATCGCATACGAGGACACCGGCCGCATGGGCCTGTATGGAGTTTCCCACGGCGAAGGACGAGAAGTGCTCTGAAGCTTGCCGGCACTGCTTCGCTGGTTGCTCCCGTAGGTGATGAGCGCGACATCACACTGCCCGGCAGCGAGCGCGAGCGCCGCGAGAGAGGCGTAAATCTCGAATGAGGAGCCGCCGGTCCGAGTGTTGTCGCCAATTCGCGGCTGGATGCCCAGGTATTCGGACATGACGAGCAAGCTCAGGGACTCGTCCGGCAAAAGCGCGAACAGGCCGTCAACATCCTGCAGCGTGAGCCCCGCCTGCGCCAACGCTTTCAGGCTCGCGTGCGTCGCGAGCTCGGTTGTCGTGAATCCTGGCGCTTCACCCATGCCAAAGGTTGCCGCACCCACAATGGCCGCCTTCCCCCGCGGGAACGCATCACTCATAACTGCCCCTTCGTGACTCAATGCGCTTCGTGTTGCGGGCCGCCCGTACGGCGGCCTTCCTCAACATAGCGCGAAATGTGAAACTCGGTATCCCCGAAGCGCTTTTCGAACGCGACCAACTTTTTATAGTAGTGCCCGATCGAATGCTCCTCCGTCATGCCGATGCCGCCATGCAGTTGGATGCCTTGTGCGCCCACGAACTTGCCAGCATTGCAGGCAGCAACCTTTGCCGCGGATACCGCTCGCTTGCGTTCGGCAGGAGCGGCTTCGAGCTGGGCCATACCTCGGTAGAGAATCGAGCGCGTCTGCTGTACCTCGACGAACATCTCCGCCATCCGATGCTGCAGCGCCTGGAACTTGCCAATGGGCTGCCCGAATTGCACGCGCTGTTTGATGTAGCCGTTGGTGATGTCCAGGACGGCCTCCATGGCTCCCAGCGCCTCGGCCACCTGCGCCAGCACGGTGCGATCGATCGCTTCCTCCAGAACATCGCAGGCGCGTGGCGGCTCGAGCAGCAGCGCTGATTTCGGCAAGCGCAAGCCATTGAACTCGATGTCGGCTGCGCGCGTGCCATCTATGAGTGGGTAGGCATTCATGAGCACGCCAGCCGCATCTGTCGGCACCATAAAGAGGCCAAAACTCCCGGCGGGCGCTATGGCCGCCGAGACGATGAGCTGGTCAGCTGCCGGCGCATCGAACACGAGGGTCTTCACGCCATTGAGTAGATAGCCATCATCAGTCGCGTGGGCCGTCGTCAGGCGCACTGCATTCAGCTCGTAACGAGCATCCGGCTCGCTGTGGGCCAGAGCGATCCGAAGCTGACCACCCCCAAGGCGGGACAGCAGCTCCTGCCGCTGCTCGCTCTTTTCCGCCGCGCTGATGATATGGGCGCTCAGGACCACCGAGGTTACGTAGGGCTCGAGGGCGAGTACGCGGCCAAGCTCCTGCATTACAATGGCCGTTTCCACGAATGAGCAGCCGAGGCCGCCCGCCTCTTCAGGCAACGCCAGTGCAAGCCAACCGAGATCCGCGTAAGTGCTCCAGTTCTGCGGGCTGAACCGCTCCACCGTGGCGAGCAGCCGCCTGCGGGCCTCGAATGAATAGCGCTCGACGGCGAAACGGCGCACGCCGTCCCGCAGCATCTGTTGTTCGTCGGTGAGATTGAAATCCATTGGATCAAAATGCGCCGGATGGCCGGGCCTAGCCCTTCCAATATATGAATATCGTACATATAGTTGCCCTTCGATTCCAGTCTGATCGAGGCTAGCTTGAGACGCGCGCCCGCGGCCCTGTCCAAGGCTTTTCCACACCTTTTGTCCCCGTTGGCAGTGGGGCGTCAGGTGCTACGCAATCGTGTGATCATGGGCTCGATGCATACCCGCCTCGAGCATATGGACGAGCCGGTAAAGCGGGAGGCCGCGTTCTACGGCGCTCGGGCCGCGGGCGGCGTGGCCTTGATCGTCACGGGCGGTTTCTCCCCCAACATGGCGGGCATGCTCGAGCCAGGCGCACCGGTACTGAACACGCGGGAGCAAGCCGAGCATCTGCGCCCGATCAGCGACGAAGTCCATCGTCACGGTGCGAAGATCCTTCTGCAAATACTGCATGCCGGACGTTACGCAACACACGGCGACATCGTCGGCGTGTCGGCGGCTCGCTCGCCCATCAACTCGCGAGCGCCGCGGGTGCTCTCCGACGCCGAAATCCAAAGCACCCTGGATGACTTCGTCCAATGTGCACTGCTCGCGCGCGAGGTGGGTTTCGATGGCGTCGAGCTGATGGGTTCCGAAGGCTATTTGCTGAATCAATTCACCGCGCCGCGCACCAACCAGCGCACCGACATGTGGGGCGGCGAGCTGGAGAATCGTTGCCGCTTCCCGCTGGAGGTGACGCGCCGCGTGCGGCTGGCACTGGGCCCCGATTTCATCGTGATGTACCGCATCTCGGCCATCGATCTGGTCGAGGGTGGTTTGGGAGCCGCGGACACGGACTACCTTGCACGTGCCGTTGAAGCTGCGGGGGCGGACATTCTCAACACGGGCTATGGCTGGCATGAAGCGCCGGTTCCAACAATCGCGTATCACGTGCCGCGCGGTGCCTGGGTGTTTGCGGCGCGACGGCTCATGGGGGTGGTGAACATCCCCGTGGTCGCGTCCAACCGGATCAACACACCGCAGCTCGCGGAGCAAATCCTTGCCGACGGCAGTGCCGATCTGATCTCAATGGCGCGTCCAATGTTGTCGGATCCTGAGTTCGTCAACAAGGTCGCGCAGGGCCGCACGGATGAGATCAACACCTGCATTGCCTGCAATCAGTCCTGTCTCGACAACATATTCACCGCTCGGGTCGCTGCGTGTCTGGTCAATCCTCGGGCCTGCCGCGAGATCGAATTCGATGCGCAGCCCGCGCGGCCCCCAAAGCGCATTGCCGTGGTCGGCTCCGGGCCCGCCGGGCTTGCCGCGGCCGTCGAGTGCGCACGACGCGGACATCGTGTGACGTTGCTCGAGGCGCGTGCTGAGCTGGGCGGGCAGCTGAATCTGGCGCGACGTATCCCGGGCAAACAGGAGTTTCATGAGCTGCTGCGCTATCTAACAAGGCAGCTGCAGCTGCTGTCGGTGGATGTGCGGCTGAATTCGAACGCCGATGCTGCCTCGCTGCAAGGTGAAGCGTTCGATGAACTGATCATCGCGACCGGCATCGTGCCGCGTACACCTGCGATTCCCGGCATCGATCACCCAAAGGTGCTCGGCTACATCAATGTCATCGAAGGCCGCGCACAAGTCGGTGATCGCGTCGCCCTCGTCGGAGCGGGTGGCATTGCACATGACGTAGCGGAGCTTTTGAGCACGCGCACCCACGCTGTCCAGACTGCAGACGATTTCTACCGTTACTGGGGAGTAGATCGGACAGTTGCACACGGTGGGAGCCTTCCAGTGCCTGATTCTACGCCCGCCAGGCGGATCTATTTACTCCAACGTAGCAGCAACCGCATTGGCGAAAGGCTCGGGAAATCGACCGGATGGATTCTGCGCAGCAAGCTGAAGCGACAGAAAGTGCAGTTCATCAATTGCGTCACGTACGACAGGATCGATGATCATGGACTGCATATCCGTGTCGACGGAACCGCGCGGGTACTCGATGTCGACAACATCGTTCTTTGCGCGGGCCAGGAACCGGACAATCGCCTGGCAAGCCAGCTGCGTGCTGTCGGGACTGGTTGTCACATCATCGGCGGTGCCCGCCATGCCGCAGAGCTCGACGCCGCGCGCGCCATCGATGAGGGAAGTCGACTGGCTCAGCGTCTATGAGCTCCGCGAGAGGTGCAGCATGACCGCGCTAGCGGTCAGCTGCACCCTCATACGTCGTCCTAGCGAAGATTGTAGCGGATACCTAGACCGAAGGTGCGCGGCTCACCGAAGTTGGTCGTTGCGTAGCCCAGTGACGCCTGTGGACTCTTGAAGACGGCGTAGTGCTTGTCCGCCACGTTCTTCACGTAACCCGTCAGATCGATGTGGCTTCCAAACACCCCGTTCCAGAAGGTGCTGAAGTCCATCACCGTGTAAGCCGGCGCCGTGTTCGCTGTCGGCAGCAGGCATTCAGCGGTCTGTACGTTGCAGTTGTTGAAGATGTCCTGAAAGTTGGTCTCGCTGCGATGATACAGCGACAGGGTCGAGCTGATGTTGCCGACGGTCGACGGAATCGGCCAGATGAGCTTGGCGCTCGCCGTCATCGTGTTCTTCGGGACCTGCGCCGGAGTGCTCCCGCTCAGGTCCCGGCTCGGAATTTCACCGACCGTTGGAAACGCGAACGAGGTGTAGTGCGATTCGACGAAGGTCCAGCCGGCGTTGAGCTGCAGCCATGCGAATGGCAGAAACTCGGCCGACAAATCGAAGCCATAGTAGTTCAGCGTGCCGGCGTTGAAGACGCCGATCCACTGTGATGTTATGTTGTTACCGGCGTAGAACGCGATGCACTGCGCCGCCGTGAGGGTCGGCTGATCGACGCAGGTCGCGCCATTCTCCACCTCCTGCTTGTTCGAGACGTCGCCGTTGAAAAGTGCGACGTTGGTGCGAATCGGCCGTCCAGCCAGGCTCCAATCGGCCTTCAGCCCCGCCTCGTACTCGGTGGTCTTCTCCGGCTGGAAGGTCTGATATTTCACATCGGAGATCTGGTTGTTGAATCCGCCGGCAATGTAGCCGTGCGCCACCCTGAAGTAGATCATCGAGCGCTCGGCGAACTGGTCCTGCAGGCCGAAATTCCAGCTGGGAGCGGTGAAACGGGCCGTATTGGTGGCCAGACAGGCGGCCGGATCGAAATGCGGATAGGTTTTGATCGTGGCGGGGTTGCACGGACCGAAGAAGAAGTTGCCATTCGGCTGCGGCTCGAAGAAATTCGCCGGTGGTGAGCCGCCGCGCTGCTGGTCATCGAAGCTGCCGTGATCCCAGTTGTAGCGCACACCCAGTATCGCGGTGAGCTCGTCGCTGAGCTTGAGCTCGGTCTGCGAGTAAGGAGCGATTGAGTACATCCTGCGGTTGTAGTAGGAATTGCTCAGCTGGGCGAGCGGCGAATCGATGGCCGGGGTACCCGGTCCGAACACGCCGGCCGGAATGTGGATGAGGTACGTGAAGTTCTGCGCGAGATCGTAGGAGTTGCCATCCGACTTGCGCAGTGCATTGAGGAAGATGCCCGTGGTGTTGTGTACGCGGCCCATGTCGAAGTGCACAGTGGCCTCTTCGACACCGGAAAGTTGCTTGATCCGCGTGCGGCCGTTCACCATGTCGACGACTTCGGAGCTGCTGCTCTGGAAGGTGTCCTGGGTATCGTTCCGATAACCGATGTTATTGACGAACGTCAGGTGTTCACTGATTGGCCAGGTCAGAGTGTCCTTGATGCCCCAGGAGGTGATCCGCTTGTAGATCGGCAAGTCGATGCCGGATGCGTTGCCGCCCAGGGCAACCTGGTTGTAACGGTTCAGAAGGGGCACGCCCAATGCCCCCACACTGGGCACGAGCTCCGTCAGAACGGACTGACTGGGTGCGTCGTTCTCAGAATAGTAGTCCCCGACGAAATCGTTTGTCACCGCTCCGGTGATCAGGCGGACGGAGAGGCGCGCCGAGCTGTGCCGGTCCGTCCAGAGCTCGGCTGGCAGGCCGGCCGCGGGGTTCGGCGCCAGGTTTTTTACGAACCCGACCGGCCGGTTGACGTAGTCGGCAGCGAGCCGCACCTGCAGAGCGTCATTGACCGGAAGGTTCACCATACCGGTGAATTGGCTCCGGCGATAATCTCCGTATTGCGCCCACACCCAGGCATCGAAATCCTTCGTGGGCTTGTTGGCACGGAAGACGATCGCGCCACCGGTCGCGCTCTGGCCGAACAGAGTTCCTTGCGGGCCCTTCAGCACATCGACCGAGGAGATGTCGTAATTGGCGTTGGCCACTGAGTAGGTGCTCGTCAGCGGCATTTCGTCCAAATAGACCGCAACGCCGCCGGTAGTGCCGTTATCCTGCTTGGAGGAGCGGATGGCGAACGTCGCGGCATCCCCCTGCGAATTCGGGGCGACCACCAGTCCGGTGACATGCTCCATCAGGTCCCGCACGTTCAGCACCACCTGTTGGTTCAGCGATTCACCCGAGAGGGCCGTGATGCTCACCGGCACCACCTGCTCGGACTGTTCGCGCTTCTGGGCGGTTACGGTTACTTCTTCCAGGGTGCCGCCGGCCTCGTTCGCTGCTGCCTCGCTATCGGCTGGCGCGGACTCGGCGGCCAGCGCCGCTCCCGACACCAGGCCCCACGTCAGCGCGGCCGCGAGTGCCCTGCGCACCGAACGCCAGAGTGGACAATCAGATGCGAAAATCAACCTCAGCATTGTAAATACCCCCTCAATTGCTCTACGCAACTATGCGCAGATGTCAATGTTCGAACTGCAGCGGCTCATGAGTAGGCTCAAGGCCCCTGTCTCTTGCCTTCACCAGCGCCGGCGCAACTGCGCCCCTACGCGGCGTTGGTGAAGCGCTTCTGCCCGCCCCGCCGCGCTGATCGCCGGGGTGTCAGCAGGCAGGTGCTGGCGCAAGTCCGTCAGCTTGATCCGTGTCAGGCTCGGCGTTGGATGCGAGCTGCACCGATACCAACGTCCGATCAGCATGCCTCTGCGATGGCCGGCGGTGTCGAGCCAGTTGTGAATTCCGGGATCCTCCACCGCGAGCACGGCCCGGAAGCGCCCATCCGCATCGATCCGCGCCTGCTGGCCGTTGAGACTGGTCTGCCGGTGCACGAGCTCGACCTGATTCCACAGCGCATCGATGACCTGGACGTTCCAGTAGACGCGCTGCTCCGGCAGCTCGGTTTCCAACAGCAGCGCCTCGCCAGGCGCCAAGTCGTAGACGCACTCGAAATAGGCCTGCGGCCAATCACCGCCGTTGCCTAGATCACCGAAGCTGGTGAGCCGCATGCGATGAGTCAGGCCGCTGTCGCGGGACTTCTGCAGATAACCGATGCACAAGCGCGACAGGCGCTTGACGTAGCCGCCAAACAACTCGCGCAGCTGCCGGTCGACTTCGGCGGCGGTGCGCCGCGGCCGCAATGCGGGCGCATCGAGCCGCTCGATCGCGACGCGGACATCGCGCTCGCGTCCCCAGTCGTAGCAGAACTGCCGCAGCAACAGGAAACGGCTCTCGGGATGCAGGTAGAGCCAGTTTCCCTCGTAACCCTGCGGGCGCCGCTCGCTCAAGATGACCTCAAAGTGGCCGTCGGCGTCGGTCTCGAGATCCGCCAGGTCATAGTTGTTGAAGCCGGGCCCGGGCGGGTCCGCCATGCCGATCATGTTCTTGCCGGTTGCGAACCCGAGCACACGTGCTGCGCCGCGCTCCCCGCTCACGCGATAGGTACCTGCGCCCTCGACGGCCGAATACCAGTAGACGGCGTCGGGGTTCGGTTGCGCAAGAAAGACCGAATTCTCAAAGGGGGCCCAATCCGGATAGCGCGGATCGGCCTGGAAGTACAGAAAGTAACCTTGCGCCAGGTTCATCGCGAACTGCTGGTACAGCGCAGCACGCAGCTGCTCGTCGGCCGGCTCCCAGACCAGCTGTTCCAACTCCGCTGCGTCCTTCAGCAGATCGACATATTGGCTCCAGGGAGCCAACTCTGTCCGACTGAATGCCTCACTCATGCAGCACCCTGCAACGCGGCCGGGGGACGGAAAAATGACCTGTTGGCGATATTACTGGCGCCAAAGGGCGGCGTCTAATTATTTGTATATCGTTCTACTATGCGAACGCCGCCGGGAGGCTTGTTGTGCGACAGCCACGCGCGCAATTCGCCCTCAACCGATGCAAAGACCCTGCACTGCACGCGCGCGCCAATGCTGCGCCGCGCGCATATTAATAGCGCCGAAGGCACGGCGACCGTTCAATTCCCGGCCGCAATTCGTATCCAGATCCGCTCGGTGCTGGAACGAACCACCGCCTCCACCACCCGCTGCACGTGCAGGGCTTCGGCAAAGCTGGGTGAGCCGGACCCTCCCTCGCGGATGGTTTTCAACATGTCGTGAAACATCCAGCCCATCGACACCATGTAGGGAGGTGCGTTCTGCTTGCTGAACCCGGTGCCGGGCACTTCAAAATAGTGCGCGGGGATCTCGACCCAGGCGCCATTCGGGTCGCCGTAACCGCCCGTGCGGCCCTTGCCGGTGTATAGCCGCGCGCTGATCCCGTCGCCGAAGCGCGGATCCGTCAACAGAATGCGGCCCCGATCTCCCCAGATCTCGAGGCGCAGGCCCTCGGTATCCGGCACGCACCACCCGGTCTGCACCGTCCCCGTGACTCCGTTGGTCAGCCGAAGAGTGGCCTGGCCCAGATCTTCGTTCTCCGGGATCAGCGTCGTGCCGTCGGGCAACTCCCAACGTGACACGCCTTTGGAGACGCAGCCGCTGGCATCCTCGACCGTGCCCAGCAGATGTGTCAGCAACAGCAGAGAGTGAGTCGCGAAATTGCGCCAGCCGCCTGCGCCACTCGCCTTCTCCGCAAGCCATTTGTAGGGCGTCAGACCGCCTTCGGGATAGACGCTATGCGGAAAGACCCGCTCGCCGTCTACCGACAGAGGCAGGAACAGTTGGATGTTGAATCCAGTCGGTTCTCCAATATAACCCGCATCGATCAGCCGCTTCATGTGCTGAGCAGCCGGCACCCAACGAAACTGTGCATCCACGATGCCGACGCGCTTGTGTCGCAGCTGCTCCTCGCACATTTGTTCGGCGGCCGCGAGGTTCGTCGCAAAAGGCAACGCGCTGTAGACATGCTTGCCGTTGCGAAGCGCGGACAGCACCATCGGCTGACGAAACGAGGGCCGGGTGCCCACATCGATGATGTCCAACTCGGGATCCGCGGTCATCTGCTCGAAATCCCAGTACGCCTTACGGATGCCGAACGCCTGGGCCGCGGCTTCCGCGGTTTCCTTGTGCGCCGTACAGATCGCCGCCACTTCAACTCCCGGCAGCAACCGCCACGCACTTCCATGGACTTTCAGGCTCCAGTTGGCACTGATGATTCCTACTTTCACCGTCTTCTCGGTCATGACTGCCTCGGTGCCCGTTTCAGGTAAATCGATGCCGGCTGCGGTAGTCCGCGAACACGTCGCGCACCTGTAGTGCCGTAATGCCGAAATCCTCCAGCGTGTAGCGATGCTCCCCATGCTTCGACGTCGGCCGCGCCGCGATCCACGCCTGCATGCGCTCCTGCGCGACGTCCGGCAGCTGCAGGCCGAAGTAGTTGTAGATGTTTCTCACTGTGCCCATCGGGTCGGCCACGAAGTCACGGTGATCGACGTCGAAAAACTGCTTCTCCCGCGAACGGCGGGCCGCATCGGTGCGGGCCAGCGCCTGCTGCCAATAGCGGCATTCGCGCGGGCCGATAATCGTGGCACGCGTCGCCTCGCCCTCGAACATGCGGCGCGCCATATGGAGGGTGCTGCAGAGCGATGGAATGGCCTGCACCGGGTCACGGTGTGTCTGGATGATGCAGGCATCGGGAAGAACTTCGAACAATGCGTCGATCTGCGCGATGTGCCCTGGATTCTTGAGCAGCCAGCGTTTGTCGGGCTCAGCCGCGCCAATCAAACGCAGAACATCCACGTAGCGGCGATAGGAGCCGCTTTCGCTCTGCTTGAAAAACCATTGGTCGTACGACGGCAGATGGGTGCTGGAGCTGAACCGGTTCGACACGAAGCTCTGGCGTAACACCTCCAGGCATTCATCGGGCTCATCGGCCACCATGTCATGCGCCTTGCGCATTTCGGGCATGGCTGCGAAAAAACCCTCCAGGTTCGCCACGGTGGCGCGGTATGCGGGAAGCGCGTCCCAACTTTCGCGCGGCGGGCGGATCATGGGGGTCTCGGTGAGCCAGCGCTCCAGCCCCTGGAATTGGAGGTCCATCGACAGCAGCTTGTGGAGCGCGGTCGTGCCGGTACGGGGTATCCCAGTGATTACGAGCGGTCTTTCGAGGCGGTTGCGCAGGGTCTCGGGGTGTTGCGACCACCCGTGTTGGGCATGCAGGCGCGCCGTGAGCGTGCCCAGCACGGTACCGTATGCGAATTGCCTCCCGATTTGCGTCAGTTGCGGGTCCGTGTCAAAGGCGCGCAGGAGCACCCGCAAGCCGCTCAGATAGCCCGGATCGCCAAAGTCCTCCAGTCGCGTCGTCTCAACAGCCGCCCGATGCAGTTGATCCTCGAGATCTTCGAAGCGCCCGTGGCTCATTCCCACGGACTCACCAGGACTTTGCACTGATGGGTTCGCCGGCGGAGTGCTTCGAAACTGGCAGGCAGAGCCGCCAGCGGCACAGTGTCAGTGACCAGCGCGCGCGCTTCGACATCGCCGCTATCTAACACGCGGGCCACGTGCTCGAATTCGGCGATGCTGTAGGTCATCGAGAACCGCATCGTGACCTCTTTCCAGACCGCGATGGCCGGAATGAAGGAATCGGGCACACTGCAGAAACCGAGCACGAGCACGGTTCCCGACGGTCGCACACAGTTCACCGCCTGTGCGATCAGATCCTTCTTGCCCACCGCTTCAATCACGACATCCGGCAGACCGCCGAGCGCTGCGCTCACGGCGGGGACCCAGTCCTGCACGGACTCGGGCATCACGAAAGCATTCGCGCCCATCTGCATTGCCAGACTTTCTGCGCGCCGGGTACGCGCCGTGATGGCTATCGGGCCCGCGCCAAGTCTGCGCGCCCAATGTACGGCCCCTAACCCGATCGGGCCGGCACCAATTACCAGGACGCGGGCACCAAGCGCCATCTGGGCAAGCGCCACGCCGTGCAAACTCACCGCGAGCGGTTCGATCAGCGCTCCGTCGCCAAGTGTCAGAGTGCTGGGTAGTTTGACGGCGACTCTTTCCGGCGTGGCCAGGTACTGGCCGAACCCACCGGCAACACCACGAAACTGCACGCAGAAGTTGGGCCGCCCCGCCAGGCACGTGGCGCACTGCCCGCAGCCGGCATAGGGCATGGCCGTAATCCGATCGCCGACTTTCAATCGGGTCACCTGCGTGCCCGTGGCGACGACCTCACCGGCGAACTCGTGGCCGATGACGGAATTGAGCTCATAGGTCTGACCACTGCCGTCGGTCATCGCAAGGTCGGTGCCACAAATTCCACACCGCCCCACCCGCAGAACGACCTCATCCGGCTCCGGAACCGGATCGGGGCGCGTCTCGATGGCCAAGGGCAATCCAACACCTTTGAAGACCGCAGCCTGCATCAGTCCGTCCCCTCTTCAGTTCACCCACGATCATTCGATCGCGACGGATATGTGAACGCCGTTCGATTATACTAATCGCGTTCGGAAACCAGCGTCAACCAATAGGGGGAGCCCACGTCCAGGCTGCAGCCTAGATAATCGATGGAGGGCGCTGCGCAGGCTGACATCGCGCGGCAGTTGCATTCCCGGCTGTCCAACGGTTGAAGAAATGCTCGGCGAGCGCTGCGCGACCAAGGATACGCCGCTCGACCTGCTCGAGGTCAACCTGCCCTTCGGCCATCACGCCGGACTGATAACGGCGTTTGATTCCCTCGGCGATGATGCAGATCTTCCAGTAACCGAACGCGCGGTAGTAGTCGAGATCATGGATCTCGAATCCGGTCTGCCGCGCATAGCGCTCGACGATCTGCGCTCGAGTGGGAAACCCTCCGATGCGGGTGGGTGCTTCCTGCATCCAGACGCCCGGGGAGGCATCGTCCGGCTCGTCCCAGTTGTTGACGAGTAGGCCCAGGTCCACCAGTACATCGCCAATGGCACACAGCTCCCAATCAAGCACAGCGGCGAGCCGCCCATCGGCGTCGATGATCGTGTTGCCAAATCGATAGTCGGAGTGCACGAGTCCGGTATGGGTCTGAGGTGGGCGATTTGCCAGCAGCTGCTGGGCAAGAGCTGTAACGATCGGCAGCTCGCGAGTCTTGTTCCGCTCCCAGGTCTTGCGCAGGTGCTCGATCTGCCGAACCAGGTACTCATCGTGCGGCCCCAGATCGGTCAGCGGGCTGGTATCAATGTTCAAGGAATGCAGAACTGCCAGACCGTCCACCAACCCCTGCGCAGCGCGGTGGCGAAGCTCACTCGTGGCCAAAGCCTTCTCGGCAGTTGCGGGCGTATCTATGACGGTGCCAGCCACCCAACGCATCACATAAAACGGCGCGCCAATGACCTCGAGGTTCTGGACCAGACACACAACCTTGGGTACCGGCACATTGGTCGAACCCAACGCCGAGAGGATCCGGTGCTCACGCGCAACATCATGCGCGCGGGGATGCGACCTGCCCAGTGGCGGGCGGCGCAGCACGAAGCATTGCCCGATTGCATCCTCAATGCGGTAGGTCAGGTTCGAAAAACCGCCAGTAATGAGTTGAGCGTGTATAGGGGGTTTGATGGGCGAGTCATTGCTCGCGAGCCACTGCTGCAGCGCCGGCAGATCCAGAGGCCCGCGAGCTGATTGGCGCTCAGTCATCCAGACCCACGGGGCGCCCGTCAATCATCAGATCGTGATACTCGCACATACCTTCACCACGGCGGCCATCCTCGGCTACCCAGTCCGTCGGGGACTTGACGATGCGCAGCAAGGCTGGCTTGCCCTGAGTGTCGTTTTGCCGATGCCGCAGTGGCAGCCACGCTCGAGGTGTCCCCGTAGCGCGCCACGTTCGCCCGCCGCTCTTGATTTGCAATGTGGTCTTGCGCAGTTCGAAATGCGGTCCGCTGGCGTACTCGTTCTGCATCCCGAAGTCATCCACAAGCTGAAATCTGCCTTCGCTCCAGACGTATCCGCTGCGGGTCTTCTTTGTCGGTCCAACTGCTCGGACCAGGATGAACCCGTTGGAATCGTCAAAGGAGGCAATCAACCAGCGAAGGTAGATCTTCGCGTGCCAGTTGCGGGGTCCCCACGAGTGGTCTTTCCCGCCACGGCCATCGACCTGGTATTCCTGATCACCCACCTGCACGCGCCCGTGTGTGTGAATGAGATGCTGATAGTGGAAGTCCGCCTGACCCGGCAGAAAGATGCGGTCGATGTGATCCTGATCGAAGCCCATGACGGACTGCAGGCCATACGCGCGAGTCGTCAGGTCGATCGCCGCCTGCACACGCGGCGATTCCGCGAAAGCCTTCTTAGGATCCGTGAGCGTCCACGGGTCCGTCAAAAGGATCATCTCACCGTGATAGGACACGCGCGTCCGATCCCATGGCGAGTCGATGTGCCACCGCTGCCCGGCGGCTAGCAGTTCATTGCCCGTGATGTCCGGGCGTGAAAACATGAATGCGGTTCTGCCATCCGGCAGATTGATGCACGCGCTCATCTCGGCGTGCCCTTCGTTGGGCCGGTTGCCGATCCGGAACCATCCCCCGACCCGTGCCCGGGCGTCCCAGAAATCGATGTATCGGCTCTCGTTCCAATTGGATGCCGCTCCGACAGTGTGCGTGTACTCGTCGGCGTTCTGTAGCAGCGCGCCCATAGTCGATGCCCCTTCGAGCCGCCGCGCGCCGGCAGGCCGCTAAATGAGTGCCAACCGCGTTGGCGTCAGGTCTGCGATTCGGGCAGGCGAAGCACCAGGCCTTCGAGCTCCGGCGTAACCTCGATCTGGCAGCTCAGCCGGCTGTTGGCTTGGACGTGCAGCGCACATTCGACCATGGTGCGCTCCTGCTCCGAGGGCGGGGAGAGCTTCGATTCCCACGCTGTATCGACATAGACATGACAGGTTGCACAGGCACAGTTGCCCCCGCAGTCGGCAATGATCCCCGGCACCATGTGGTCGGTGGCCGCCTGCATGGCGCTGCGATTGGGGTCAGCTGCAATCAGGTGCTCGGTTCCGTTGTGCTCGATGAACTTGATCTTGGGCATGCCTTCTCCGCCGGCCGCGCTGGGCTGGTCGGATGCTACACTATGCGATCGACTATTGGTACACTGTTCTTCTATGTGAACGGCGCCTGGAGCTGGTAAATGAAGCGAATCCTGGTCGGTATCAAGCGCGTTGTCGATTACAACGTGCGCATCCGCGTGAAGCCGGACGGCACCGGCGTGGTCACGGACGGCGTGAAGATGAGCATCAACCCCTTTGATGAGATAGCGCTGGAAGAGGCGCTGCGCATCAAAGAGCGCGGCGGTGCTGAAGAAGTTGTTGTGGCCACGATTGGGCCGGCGGATGCCCAACAGCAGCTGCGGACGGCGCTGGCGATGGGTGCAGACCGTGCTCTGCACGTGCAGGCAGACGGGGTGATCGAGCCGCTGGTGGCCGCCCGTGCCCTGTTCAAGCTCGTTGAGAAGGAGCAGCCCTTCCTGGTCATTGTGGGCAAGCAAGCCATTGATGATGACAGCAGTCAGACCGGTCCGATGCTCGCGGCGCTGTGGAATCGTCCGCAGGTGACCTTCGCCTCCAAGGTGGAGTTGTCGGACGGCAAGGCGCGGGTCACACGGGAGGTGGATGCGGGACTGGAAACCCTGGAAGTGGATCTGCCTGCCCTGGTGACCACCGATCTGCGCCTGAATGAGCCGCGATATGTGAAGTTGCCGGACATCATGAAGGCGAAGAAGAAGCCGCTGGAGACGCTTGCCCTGAATACTTTGGGGATCGAGGCCAAACAGCACTTGAAGCTGGTGAAGTTTGAGCCGCCGGCGCAGCGCCAGAAGGGTGTCCGCGTGAAAGACGCGGGGGAATTGGTCGAAGCACTGAAGAAGAAGGGGTTTATCTGATGACCGTGAAAGTGTTGATCGTTGCCGAGCACGATGGCGCCAAGCTGAACCCGGCGACTGCCAAGTCCGTTACCTGCGCCCGTGGGATTGCGGGCGCCGAAATCGTCGTTGCGGTGTTGGCCACGAAAGCCGACGCCGTGGCCGCGCAAGCGGCCCAACTGACGGGTGTGACGCGCGTGCTCACTGTCGAGAATCCTGCGAACGAACACGCTTTGGGGGCAGTACTGGCGCCGCAAGTGGTCGCGTTGGCCCAGGATTACTCTCACGTATTCGCTGCCTCGACCACCTATGGCAAAGACCTGATGCCGCGAGTCGCGGCGCTGCTGGGTACCGCTCAGATCAGCGACATCATGGCCGTGGAAAGCGCGAACCGTTTTCGACGCCCGATCTACGCGGGCAACGCCATCGTGACGGTGGAGACTGATCCCGCCACTAAGCTCGTCGGCACCGTGCGCAGCGCTTCGTTCGAGGCCGCAGCCCCGGGAGGCGCAGCCGCGCCAATTGAGAAAGTGGTGCTCAACGTGGAGCTGCCCACCCATACACGCTTCGTGTCCGTCTCGGCGGCCAAGAGCGATCGTCCGGACCTGCAGACCGCCTCGCGCGTGGTCTCCGGTGGCCGTGCGTTCGGCAGCGCGGATGGGTTTAAGATCCTCTACTCCCTCGCTGACAAGCTGGGTGCCGCGGTCGGTGCCTCGCGTGCTGCGGTGGATGCAGGGTATGCGCCTAACGAGTTGCAGGTGGGTCAGACCGGCAAGATCATCGCGCCGGAGTTGTATATGGCGATCGGGATCTCCGGGGCCATCCAGCACCTCACGGGCATCAAGGATGCGCGCACCATCGTTGCGATCAACAAGGACAGTGAAGCGCCGATTTTCGAGGTGGCCGACATCGGCCTGGTCGCAGATCTGTTTCAGGTCATTCCGGAGTTGGAGCGGTACATGGCGTGATTTTGGAGCTCACCGCGGCCGCTTGCTGCCGATCTCAACGATGACCTTGCCCACTGCGCGGCGCTCCGCCAGCATTTTCAGTCCCTCGACCGCCCGCTCGAGCGGCAACACGGTCCCGATACGCGGCTTGAGCTCGCCCGCGGCCAACATGCCCAGCAACTCGCAGCCGATGCGCCGTTTGATCGCAGGATCATGATTCCAGGAACCGCCCCAGATGACGCCGACGATCTGACAACCTTTCAGGAGCGGCAGATTCAATGGAATGTTGGGGATGCGGCCGGCCGCAAATCCCACCACGAGGTAGCGCCCCTGCCAGGCGATGGACCGCAGCGCAGGCTCGGAGTAATCCCCGCCCACGGGGTCATAGATCACATCGAAACCCTTTGCGCCTGCGCTGGCCTTGAGCCGAGCGCCGAACTCCTTCTGGAGATGGCTGTCGCGCAGGTCCGATGAATACCGCAGAAGCTCGTGCGCTCCCGCCATTCTCGCCGCATCGAGCTTCTCGTCGGACGAAGCTGCCGCTACCACCCGCGCTCCCAGGGCGACACCGATTTCCACAGCAGCGAGCCCCACACCCCCGCCAGCGCCAAGCACCAACAGCGATTCTCCGGAGCGAAGCCCCCCGCGGTCGCGCAGGGCGTACAAGGACGTGCAGTAGGTAACGAGCAATCCCGCGGCCGCATTCGTATCCACCCTTTCGGGAATCTTGACTAACTCACTGGCGCGCACGCTAAGTCTTTCCTGCAAGGCGCCCAGACCTACGTTGCAGCAGACGAGATCGCCACGCGCGAATTCGGTTACTCCGGGGCCCACGTCCACTACGACTCCGGAGAGCTCGGAGCCCGGCGTAAAGGGCAGCTCGGGACGGTTCTGATACTTGCCCTGCACCATCAGAACATCGGGAAAATTCAGGCCGCAGGCCAGGACATCGACCACAACTTCGCCGTCCGCGGCGGTCGCAGATGCAACGTCCACGACCTCCAGATCATCCAGCGAGCCAAGCTTCCTGCACAGAACTGCTAACACAGGGGGACCTAGAACCCCAGGTCCGCGATCGGCACATCGATGCAACCGGAAACCTTCCGTGCCGCGGGCAGCAGCCGCTCATACTCGAGACCCGCCAGATACCCGTCGATGAGACGTTGGTAGTTGCCGATGAGGCCTTCCATCTGACTCGAAAGCCGCATGAACTCGAATCCCTTCGCGTGCAGGCCCCGCTGCTGACGTGGCAGATTGGAGAAGTCCTGGGTCGGAATCGGAGGCCAGCGCGGATCATCCGGCGCCATCGGTGTCGGAGTCTGGATCTTGGGTGGCGTGACTCCCGGGGGGAAGCGTGTCAGCGACCATAGCTCGAACAGACATTCCTCCGGGCCCAGAGGTCGAATGCGGTAGGAGGAGGCACTGCCGTACGTAGGCAACAGAAAATAGTGCGGGAAACAGAAGTTGACGGACGTGGCGAATTTTTTGGCATCGACCTCATTGAGATCGCCGATATCCATGCCCTGTTTCTTGTGCTCTGCCATCACGGCATCGTTGAGCTTCTTACGCCATTCGACCGTGGCGCCCATAATGTCTTCGGGAAGCTGCGTGTCCAGCATCGATTCGGCGACCCGCACATCCTTGGCGTGCGTCATGCCCGCCATACCCTCGTTGAGTACGCGCATGAAGTAGAGGTTCATCTCGATGAACTCACGCGACTTCACCGTACCGGGCATGGGCGCGGTAGGCATCGTGAGGTAGGGAGACATCGGCGCGATTTCCGGAGGTACCTTTGCGTAAACAGTGCCCTCTCCCGCGACAGCCCCGGGCGGCAACAGCTGCGGGTGCGTCGCCATGACGTGGTAGCCCTCCATAAAGGCTTCCATGGCGAGCTTCCAGTTGACCGGCAGACGCGCCGCCAGCCACCACTCAGTGCGCAATGACTCGACGTGCCAGGCATCGTGCATCGTCGCGAAGGGCTCGATGCATTCCCGCAGGGGGGGCGCATTGTCATCGAAGTTGATAAAGGCGCAACCGCCCCATGTCTCCAGCCGGCACTCCTTCAACGCGAGATCCTGCCCTCTGAGCTGGTCTTTCTCGAACAGCGTCGGTGAGTAGACGAATTTGCATTTGCCGTCGGTCTTCCATTGCCAGCCATGGAACGGACACGTGAATCCATCCGGACAGCTGCCGCGATCCTGCACCAGCTGAACGCCTCTATGGCGGCAGGCGTTGTGGTATGCCTTTACCGTATTCGCGTCGACGCGCGTGATGATCACCGACTGATCGAATATGTTGTAAACGGAGTAGTCGCCGGGGTTCGGGATCTCCTCCAGCCGGCAGCCCATCTGCCAGACGCGCGACCACAATTTATCGCGCTCGAGCTCATAGAACTCGCGGTCGTAGTAGCGCTGCGCGGGTATCCGGTCGGAGCGGGTGATCCGATGAGGCACGTCGGCGGCGGACGGTTGGCGGGCGGGGTCGATCATCTGCGCATCTCCGGGGTCCCTGGCGAGAACTCATGATATCAATATTTGAACTTCGTTCCGATAACCGCTCTGGGAGCGGCACCTCAGCCGCGGCGGGATGCCTGCAGCCTGATCGACTCACTCACCTCGAATCAGCGCCCCACGAAGCGGGGCTCGCGTTTTTCAGCAAAAGCGCTGATGGCTTCCTTACAGTCCAGAGTCAGCCGGCAACGAACGTTGTTGCGCGCTTCAACATCCAGGTACTGCTCAAAAGTATGATCTAGCGCCGTATGCACGTTTTCCTTGATGTAACGCTGCGCGACGGCAGGTCCCCGCGCCAATTGCCGCGCAAAATCGAGCGTGCGTTCCTCCAGCTGCGCATCCGGTACGAGCCGGTTCACGAGCCCCAGCCGTGCAGCTTCCTCCGCGCTCACGCGCTCGTTCGTCATGAACAGCTCCATCGTTTTGGAGGGTCCGATGAGCTTGGTCATGAAATAGCTGCCGCCGAAGTCGCCGCACATCCCGATGCGCGCGAAGCCGGTCATGAAGAACGCGGTGTCTGAAGCCACGCGGAAATCGCAAGCCAGTGCAAGCGACAGGCCCATGCCCACAGCCGGTCCACGCACCATCGCGATCGTCGGTTTTCCCATCCTGTGCAACAACATCGACGCATCCATGAAGTGACGCAGGCGATCACTCCGTGACTCCAGGTCATTCCAGACGGGGTCGGATGACCACTGCTGAGCGATTGCATCATCGGGGTCAGGCGCCCCGAGCGCCCGTACATCCCCGCCGGAGGAAAAGGCCTGACCAGCGCCCCTGAAGATCACGACATGGACCGCGGGATTGCGCGAGGCGTCGTAGAATGCCTCCGACATCAGCCGCTGAGTCACTGTATCGATGGCATTCTTGGTTTCCGGACGATTGAGTGTGACCGTGAGAATGCCCGCATCGTCGAGTTGCGTCAGCAGCCTTTCATCGCCTTCTTTGCCCATGTCTCAACTCCTGGCCTTCAACGCAACACCTTGAGCGACTCTTCACTGAATGGACTGAGATCCTCGCCCAGACGGACCTTGCGAGCCCAATGCGGATCATGCAACAGCGAGCGGCCGACCGCCACGAGGTCGAACTCGCCGCGCACGAAACGCTCCAGCAGGGGGTCGAAGTTGTAGGCAGCTTCGGCGCCCCCTGCACGTCTTGAGTCATACATGCCCTTCGACAGACCCACGCCGCCGACGGTCATGCTCAGCTTGCCGGTGACCTTCTTGGCCCAACCGGCCAGATTGAGTGGTGAGCCCTCGAACTCCGCGCGGTTGAAATAGCGCACGCTGGCATCGAACACGTCCACCCCGGCATCTGCAATCGGCCCGAGAATTTCCTCGAGCTCTTGCGGTGTAGTGGCCAGCCGGGCACGGAAATCCTGCTGCTTCCACTGCGAGAAGCGGAAGAGGATGGGCTTGTCGGGGCCGATGACCGCGCGGATGCCTTTCACCACTTCCACGGCGAACTGCGAGCGGCGCCTGCGATCACCACCCCAGCGATCGGTGCGCCGATTCGTCTCCTCCCACAGGAAATTGTCCGGCAGATAGCCGTGAGCGCCGTGGATCGCTATGCCGTCGAACCCCGCCTGCATGGCGTTGTTTGCACTCCTGCTGTACGCAGCAATGACATCCGCTATGTCCTGTTCCGTCATCGGCGCTGTCTCAACGGCAAGGCTGAGGATGTCCTCTTTTGCCAGCGAGGTGGTACGGTCGGGGGGACCCCAGATACCACAGGGCCTGCAACTTGGAACTTCGGGATGCGGACCGGTGCCCGCCAGACGCATGGCACCCTGGTGCCACAGTTGCGGAAAGATGACTCCCTGATCCTGGTGAACGCCCTGGACGACCGCTTGCCATCCAGCCAGCGCGGCGGCGCCGTACATGTGAGGCAGATCCGACTCACCGAGACCCGCTTCCCCGAGAGCCGCCGGGTGATCGATCCCGACGCCTTCTGTAATGAGCAATCCGGTTTCTCCGCTCGCCCTGCGCCGGTAGTAAGCCGCGACATCAGGTCCCGGAACACCCTGCGGCGAAAAACTGCGCGTCATGGGTGACATCACGATGCGATTGCGCAGAGTGACTCCACGCACGGTGAGAGGCGCGAATAGCGGCTCAACCTGAGGATTCATTGACGTCTCACGATTTCGACATCATCTGCGCCATATCGGCATGGTACGGTGCATGCGAAAGCAATCCGCCATCGACGCTGATCACCTGGCCGGTGACGAATTGCGATTCATCCGAGGCCAGAAATACGACCATCGAGGCGATGTCCTCGGGCTTCCCGAGGCGCGGTGTCAGATGGTGACGCAGCATCATCTCGCCAAAGGGTCCTGTCGCATAGCTTGAGGTCGTGGCGGGTGTCACGATGAGACCGGGCGCAATCGCATTACAACGTATGCCCTCCTTCCCATGTTGGGTCGCAACATATTGCGTGAGCGAGATGATCGCGGCTTTTGAAACGCCGTAGGCCGTGGGCTTGAGCGCGCCGGTGAGTCCCGATCCGGAGCTCATGTTGATGATCGATCCGCCACCACGCGCGCGCATTCGAGGAATCGCTGCCTTGCACGCGAGCATCGTACCGCGGAGGTTGATCCGCATCAGTGCATCCCAGACCTCAATATCCGTGTGCTCGACACCAACATCGCGCGTCGCCGACAGCCTGGTGTCGGCCGCGTTGTTATCCAGGATGTCGAGCCCGCCGAAGCGCTCGACGGCAAAGGCGATCAGCGCTGTGATCGAACGCTCCTCACCCAGATCAACCTGGGCTGCCGCGGCAACATTGCCCGCCGCCGTAATTCGCTCGACCACTTTCTGCGCGCCCGCGAGATTGATGTCTGCCACTACGGTCGCGGCACCTTCCGCGGCGAGGCGAACAGCGGTCTCGGCCCCGATACCGGAGGCCGCACCGGTCACGATCGCCACCTTGTCGCGTAATCTGGTCATGAGTTCACCTGCTTTGAGCCGGCCTACAGTCCGAGCCCGGCGCGTACCGCGTTCGCGATCGGCAGGATCGGATCCTCCTCCGGCGTGCTCGCATTGAACAGCCGATTGTGGCAGATGGCTACGGCCAGACCCGTATCAGGGTCGGCCCAACCGATCGAGCCGCCCTGCCCCGGATGACACAGCGCCCGTGGACTCTTTGCGGAGCAGACCGGTGTCCGCGGGCCGCCCAGCCAGAAGCCGCCCATGCTGATGGGCACCGGGATGTTGAACATGACCTGATCGAGCTCGTCACTGTTTCCCCTGGGCTGGTTGAACGTCTCGACGAGCTGGCGCGACAAAATCCGCACGCCGCCGACTTCTCCCATTCCGGCGAGCATCGCCCAGAAGCGCGCCTCGCTGCGCGCGTTGAAGATACCACCGACACCGGCCACCTCTGCGCGGCGCACGTCTGGACGCTCGAACACCACTGGAGTGAGTGCCACCTGCTCGGGCATCGAGGCCAGAAACAGCGGCGGGAGGTACTCCGGCGGAATCGGCCGCATGTCATTCACTTGCCTGGCGATGCGCGGCTCGACGCAGTCAGGAATACCGACCCACAGATCCGTTATATCGAGAGGCTGCGCAATTTCCTCGCGGATGAAGCGGCCCAGAGAACGGTGGCGCGGATCCGTCCTGCGAACCAACTCACCGACGATCCAGCCGAAAGTCATCGAAAGATACAGGGTACGGGTGCCAGGTGGCGCGAGCGGCTCCAGCGCCGCGATGGCGCGCGTCATCCAGTCCCAATCGCACATCCGCTCCGGCGTGACATCAGCGGGCATCTGGGGAACACATGCCCGGTGCGTCAACACGTCGCGCACCGTAGTGCCCTCTTTGCCCTTGGCTGCGTACTCGGGCCAGTATCTCGCGACCGGCGCGTTGTAATCGATCAGGCCACGATCGGCCTGTATGTGCAGCGCCGTTGCGGCCACCGCCTTGGTGACCGAGTAAACATTGAACAGCGTGTCGCCGTCCACTTTGCGGCCGGTAGCCGGATCAGCCACCCCACCCCAGGCATCAACTACCTGCACGCCATCGAGATACGCGGCCACCTGCACGCCGATTTCGGTTCCGTGCGCCACAGCGGCGTCGATCGCCACCTGCACCTTTGCTTGCGCGTCAGCTGCGGGGTTGCTTTGCGCCTCGCCGGCCTGTTTGCCTGACATGTCAGTTCCTATCAGTATTGCGATAGTCGCGCTCATACCTGGCGTTGCGGATCACTTGGCCTCCTCACCAGGCAAGCGGCAGGTAGAGCACTCCGTTCACCGGACCGGAGCTGGTCCGCGGCTGCTTACCTGGCGGAACGTGGAAATCCGGAATCCGCTCGAGCCACTGCTCGAGGAAGATCTTCAGCTCCATGCGCGCCAGAAAGGATCCTGGACATCGATGCGGTCCGCCTCCGAAGGCGGCGTGCAGGTTCCGCGAGCGATTGAAGTTCAGCTGCAGCGGCTGCGGGTAGCGCCGTTCGTCCAGACCATGAAGGGTTTTCGGCAACAGGATCATGTCACCCGCCCGCAGTGGCACACCCTTGTACTCAAAATCATGAGTGATTTCCCGCGCCGTATTGGGGATTCCGAAGCGGCGCAGAAACTCCTCGATCGCCGCTGGAATGATCGCCTTGTCCGCGCGCAACTGGGCGCGCACATCGGGATTTTCGGCCAGGCAGCGCGCGGTGAAGGAAAGCGCCGCGGCTACCGTGTCCAGCCCTCCGAATATGACATTGGCGAGCATTCCCCCCGTCTGCTCATCCGTGAGCGGCTGTTGGCCGATGGTGGCGTTCACGATCTTGCTGAACAGATCCGATCCGGGATTAGCGCGGCGTTCCCGAATCCATTTCTGTGTGTATTCGTGCAAACCCATGAAGGCCTGGTGGGTATCAGCGTCACTGCGCGGCCGCACGGACATCTCGGTCAGTTTCAGCAGATGCTCGCGATCGCTCAGGGGCAGGTCGACCAGGCGCAGGAAAGTGACAATGGGCAGGCGTTTCGCGTAGGCGTCGACGAACTCGCATTCGCGCTGCGGCTGGATTCGATCGAGCAGCTCGGTGGACAGTTTCCGCAGGTCAGCCTCGATTGCCTGCATGGGCTTCGGACCGAACGCTGGCGAGACGATGGCGCGCAAAGGACCGTGCGCCGGTGGATCAAACTCCAATGGCGCGAGCGGCGGAAAGTCCTTCTGTGGCGGAACCGTGATGTGCTTGTACGAGAAGCGTTCATGGTCCGTCTGCATCGCCTCGATATCGTCGGCCCGGGTGGCCACCCAATAGCCTCCGTGACGCGGCGACCAGAATATATCCGGGCCGTCGTGCAGCTGCTTCCACGCCAGATGCACGTCCCGGTCGTGACCGGGGAAATCGCGGTAGTCGAAGTCCCTGACCAGAGAGGCCGGGACGTGTTCCGGCTTCGGCACGGCCGCAGCGGTTGACATGATGGTATTCCTGGGGGCTTTGCCCCACCGCCTGAAGGGATCGCGATTTCTGAACGACGTTCGATTATATTAATAGGACGGGGAAACCACCGTCAAATATCCGGGCCGGGAGCGCGATTGATGACTGATTGTCTGCCCCAGCAAGCCGGCCAGCCCTGGCAGGCCGCCCCGCGGCACGCGCGGAGCTTCTGCCGCATCTGTGCCGGGAACTGTGCATTGCTGCTCACTGTCGAGGATGAGAAAGTCATCGGCGCGCGGGGTGACAAATCCAATCCGCTGACGCGGGGGTATGCGTGCATCAAGGGACTGCATCTGCACGATGCGCACAACAGCCCCGAGCGCCTGCTGCATCCGCTCAAACGGCAAGCGGATGGGAGCTTCGTACGCATAGCCTTGGAAGAAGCGCTGGATGAGATCGCCGGAAAATTGCGCACGCTGTTGGCCCGCGGCGAGCCTGACAGCATCGCGGCCTTCCGCGGGACGTTGAACTACTCCAACCTGGTCGCGAATCAGATGCTGCCGGATTGGCTGCGGTCGCTGGGATCGCGGTCATTTTTCTCGACCATGACCATCGATCAGTCGGCCAAATGGGTCACCGCCGAGCGTCTCGGCCGCTGGGCGGCCGGACCCGATTCCTACGAGCACGCCGAGGTCCTGCTGCTCGTAGGCACCAACCCGCTCGTGTCGCTGTCGACATTCAACTGTGCCCTGCAGGATCCGGCGCGTGCGCTCAAGGCATTCAAGGAGCGAGGCGGCAAGCTGATCGTTGTCGATCCGCGCCGCACCGAGACTGCCCGCCACGCTGACGTCTTTCTTCAGCCCTTGCCGGGCGAAGATCCAACGCTGGTTGCCGGACTGCTGCACCTGATACTCTCGCATGAGTGGCACGATGCCGAATTCTGCGAGCGTCATGTCAGCGGCATGGAACAGCTGCGTGCCGCTGTCGCATCCTTCACGCCCGAGTATGTAGCGCGTCGCGCCGGCGTCGCCGAGGCTGACCTTCGCAGCGCCGCTGAAATGTTTGCGAGGTCGCCTGGCGAGAAGGCTCGCCGCGGCTCCGCCGCCTCCGGAACCGGGCCTGACATGGCGCCTCACTCGAACCTGTCGGAACATCTGATCCAATGTCTCAACGTGATCTGTGGCCGCTTTGCTCGCGCCGGGGATCGTGTTCAGAACCCAGGTGTCATTGGTGGCCAGGTGGTCCCGCGGGCCGAAGTTGTACCACCACAGCGTAGCTGGGAGACGGGTCCGAAGTCACCGCTCAGCGGATTTGGCTCGTTGTTCGGGGAAAAGATGACCGGCACGCTGGTCGATGAGATCACGACTGCGGGACGAGGCCGCATTCGCGCGCTGTTCGTCGATGGCGGCAATCCCGTCAATGCCATTCCCGATCAACATGCGGTGGTGCAAGCGCTCAGCCAACTCGAGCTGTTGGTCACGATCGATCCTTTCATGACCAGTACGGCCAAGCTTTCACACTACATTCTGCCACCGACGATGATGTTTGAGCGTGCCGACCTGACCACACGCGACTATGAGAAATTCGTGCTGTTTCGCCCGTACGCGTGCTACACGGAAGCGGTGGTGCAGTCGCCACCGGGCAGTGAGCTGGTGGAGGACTGGTATCCATTCTGGGCTCTGGCCCGCCGCCTCGGTCTCACCATTGAATTCGACGGTGTCCAGCTGGATATGCACAAACGCCCGGATGCCGATGAGTTGCTTGGCATCCTCGCACGCAACGGCGCGGTGCCTTTCGCCGAGCTCAAGAGGCTCAGCGCGGGGCGAATTTTCGATCTGGCCCCGCAATTCATCCAGCCCGCGGCGGGGCACGCCCGCTTCGAGGTGGCCCCGGTAGATATCGTTCAGGAGATCGGGGAGGTGCTCGCAGAAGACGCTCCCCAACACGTTAGGCCTGAGCCATTTCCGTTCAGACTCACGGTCCGTCGCATGCGTGACGTCCAGAACACGATGTACCACCACCTGCCCGCGATACGGCGGCGCGTTCCGTACAATCCAGCGTGGCTGCACCCTGAAGACTTACAGTGCCTGGGACTGGAGGACGGTGCGCTGGCCACCATCATCTCCGACCACGGACAAATTCCCGCCGTCGTCCGTTCGGACCCTACTATGCGTAAGGGGGTGGTATCCATGACGCATGGCTGGGGTGGACTGCCCGCGGAGCCCGCCGACTACCGTCAAGTCGGCTCCAACCCAAACCTGCTCATCAATTCCCGCCACCGCGATCCCATCAACGCAATGCCCGTGATGTCAGCAATTCCCGTGCGCATCGAGCGCAGCGCGCCTACGCCGCTCAGTTGTGATTGATGACGATCTTGCCGAAATGAGCGCCGCTCATCAGGCGCGCATAAGCCTCCGGGGCACGATCGAATGGGAATACCCTGTCGATCACAGGGTGAAGCTGCGAGTGGCCGATGGCACGATTCATCTCTTCGAAAGAGCGGCGATGACCAACGTGTACGGAAGCGATGATCGTGTCCCGAAGAAACGCGCTCATGAATGCGCCGCTCGTGTCGGCATCGAAACCGGTCAGCAGGCCCACCAGCACGACCCGCCCACCCTCGCGAGCTGACTGGATTGACTCCGTCAGAGTTCCCGGACCGCCGATTTCGACCACGACATCGACTCCACGGCCGCCGGTGAGGCGCAGAACCTCCTCGGACCAGCGCGTATGTTCCCGGTAGTTCACAACGTCACTTGCACCAAGAGACCGCAAGCGTTCGGCTTTGATGTTGTCGGAGGTAGTTGCAATGACTCTGGCGCCCGCGATTCGCGCAAACTGCAGTGCGAACAGGGAGACTCCCCCGGAGCCCTGAGTCAGCACTACCTCTCCGGGGCGCAATGCGCCCTTGCTCATCAGCGCGTTCCACGCCGTCACGGCGGCGCAGGGCAGTGTCGCGGCCTCCTCATAGCTCAGGTGATCCGGAATCCGCACCAGGCCCTCTTCGTCGAAAACCGCGTATTCGCGCAGAGTGCCATCGAGCCCACCACCGAGGTCACGGACCGCATCAACCGAATATCCAGGTCCATCGATCCACCCTTGGCGGAATGTGGCCGCGACGCGCTCGCCTGGCACCGTGCGACTGACACCCTCCCCCACCGAGACAACCTCACCGGCACCATCCGAAAGGGGGACCAGCCCGGGCCACAACGGTTTGCCGACGGGCACTCCCTGCGCCACCATCACATCGCGACGGTTGAGTGAGCTCGCCCGAAGCCTGACGAGCACCTGTTTCGGCCCCGGTACCGGGACCGGGACGCTGCGCAACTTCAGCGCACTGAGCTCGCCGAAACCATCCCACTGCCAGCTGCGCATGGCCGTCGCCGGGTTCTGCACGGGGATCTCCAATGGGTGTATTATCTGAACGCTGTTCAACTATATACGCGGGAGCGCCGAAGGTGAAGAAGATGCTTCAGGATCTCTATCAGCTCCAGGGGAAGACGGCGGTTGTTACCGGCGCCGGTCGCGGAATCGGCCGCGCGGTGGCGGACCTGCTCGCCGCCGCGGGTGCGCGGATCGTGGTAGCGGATATCCTCGCCGACGAGGCGGATTCCGCAGCGGCCGAGATCCGCAAGAACGGCGGCGAAGCGCTGGCATTGACGGTGGATATCTCCGACGAGACGGCTGTGAAGCAGGTGTACGCGCAGGCGGCGCAACAATTCTCCAGCGTCGATATCCTGGTGCACTGCGCGGCGATCTTCCCCAAGTGCCCACTGCTGGAGATCACCGTGGAGCAATGGGATCGCGTTCAGGCTGTCAACCTGCGCGGTACCATGCTCGTCATGCGCGAAGCCATCGCGCAAATGCGCAAGAGCGGCCGTGGCGGCGCGATCGTGAACATTTCGTCCGTGAGCGGCGAGCGCGAGGTGGTATTCCACAACGCCGCCTACGGCGCGAGCAAGGCCGGGATGACGAACCTCACGCGCGCGGCGGCGCTCGAATTCGGCTCCGACAACATTCGTGTCAACGCTGTTTTGCCCGGCGGAACCACAACTCCGGGTGCGGCCGAGGCGACCGCCAAAATGCGCGCGGCAGGGTACGAGCTGAAAGGCCCCATGACGCATCCGGGCCGCATCCCACTGGGCGCCATGGGAACCCCGCAGGACATCGCAGCGGCCTGTTTGTTTCTCGCCAGCCCGGCGTCCCGTTATATCACCGGCCAGTGCCTGGCCGTGGACGGCGGCTTCCTGATCAGCTGAGGTACGCATGACCGACCTGGAAAAAAGACTCGAGCGTGTCGAAGCGCAACTGGCCATCCAACAGCTGCCGGTGCGCTATGCCGTAGCCGTCGATGCCAGGGATCTCGATGCCTGGGTGAGCCTGTTCATACCGGATGTCGATTGTGGATCGCACGGCAAGGGCCGCGAAGCCCTGAAGCGCTTCATAGATCCGGCGGTGCGCACCTTCTATCGATCGATCCACCAGATCTGCGGACACGTCATCGAGCTCATCGACGCCGAGCATGCCAAGGGAACCGTCTACTGCCGTGCCGAGCACGAGGCCGGCGGCAAATGGGTAGTGATGGCGATCTGTTATTTCGATACCTACGAGCGCCAGGACGGTTCCTGGTACTTCGTACGTCGCTCCGAGAAACACTGGTACTCCTCGGACGTGCTCGAGCGCCCCGGCCAGCCGCAGTTGCAGAACTGGGCCGCCTGGGCGGACCGCAAACCAACACTGCCGCAGCAGTTCCCCAGCTGGAACGCCTTCTGGGAGCGCACCTCACCGGCCGACCTCGGCGAACTGACCACCCACCCCTGAAGATGCATTGGGCAATGACACTGAAGCCGCAGCCACGCGCGAGCTGATTCAAAATGCGCGCACCACTCTTCAAAACACGCATCACGGAGCTGCTGGGAATCCGCCATCCGATTCTGTGCGGCGGCATGGGCCCCGGCGTCTCAGATGCCAGTTATGTCGCAGCCGTCGTCAACGCCGGTGGCATGGGTTTCATCATGGCCCTCGGCTGGGCGGATCCGGAGGCGTTCCGCGCCGAGCTCAGAAAGTGCCGCGAGCTGACCGGTGGCAAGCCATTTGGAGTCAACCTGTACATCTCGCGACAAGCCGGCGGAGCGGAACGCGCGCGGCAGCAAGTCAGAGTGCTGTGCGAAGAGTCGGTTGCCTGTGTGGAGACGGCCGGCGCCAGTCCCGAACCGATTCTGCCCATTCTTCGTGAAGCCAACATCAAGGTCATTCACAAGGTGCCTGCCGTCAGATATGCATTGACGGCCCAGCGACTGGGCGTGGACGCGGTCAGCATCGTTGGAGCGGAATGTGGGGGTCACCCCGGGGTGTACCAGATCGGCAGCATGGTTCAGGCCGCCCATGGACCCGAGGTACTCAACATCCCGGTCGCGATCGGCGGTGGCATCGGGACGGGGCGCCAGATCGCCGCCGTGTTGGCGATGGGCGCGGAAGCGGTCGTCATCGGTTCCCGCATGCTGGTTGCCGATGAGCTGTGGATCAACCGTAAATACAAGGAGCTGGTGGCTGGAGCCGATGGCACGGAGAGCATCATCGTCAAGACAGCCATTCGCGATCATCATCGTGTCTATCACAATGAGTCCGCACGGGCCGTCGCCGAGCTCGACAGCCAGAAAGTGACCGACTTCGAGCTGTACCGGCCGCATGTGATGGGCACGCTCGCGCGCGAAGCCTATCGCAGTGGCGACCCGAGCAAGGGGATGCTCGATTTTGGCCCGTCGGTCGTGTTTGCGAACCAGATCGAGCCGGTGGAGCAGATCTTCGATCGCCTGATCGACGATGCGGCCGAAGCGCTGACCCGCCTGCACCGGCTCACCTGCCCATCCGCCGCGCCCCCGTCCCCGTAACGTAATCCGCCCATCGCCCGCGGATGCGGTAATTGACTTGCCGGATGGTTGATTCATAATATTGCACGCCGTTCAATTATTTGTTCACACCACCCAGGAGCTGGCCGACTTGCGACGCATGAGGCTCTACGAGGCAGCCGGCAAAAGCCGCGCCTTTTGCCGGTGGTAACGGAGCTGATGTCCGAAAAACGGCGGCCGGCCGTTTTTCCAATTGACGAGGGGCGATTTTGACGCACGATCCGGCGAAGACAGGACTGGACGCCGCGAAGGGTCCCCTTTGCGGTGTGCGCGTCATTGACACGACGGTCAACGTGCTCGGTCCGGTCGCGACCCAGATCCTGGGTGACATGGGCGCTGATGTGATCAAGATCGAGACGCCACAAGGCGATCCGAACCGCGACACAGGCCCAAGCCGCCACCCGCGCATGTCAGCGATGCACATGAACGTGAATCGCAACAAACGCAGTGTCACCCTCAACCTGAAGCGTCCGGAAGCGCTGGAGGCGCTGATGCGCCTCGTCGAGACAGCGGACGTATTTGTGCACAGCATGCGCCCCGCGGCAGCGCAACGCCTGGGTGTAGGTTATGACGTACTCCGCACCCGCAACCCACGGATCATTTACGCCTGCGGGCCAGGTTATAGTCCCAACGGACCCAATCGGGACTTCCCCGCGTTTGATGACGTAGTCCAGGGCGAGAGCGGCATCGCTGCCTTGATGGGTCAAGTGAACGGTGAGCCGCGCTTCTATCCAACCGTCATCATCGACAAGCTTTGCGGGTATGTACTGGCATCCAGTATCGGCATGGCCTTGTATGCAAGAGAGCGCACCGGTCTGGGGCAACAAGTCCAGGTACCCATGTTCGAGACCATCCTCTCCTTCAACTATCTCGAGCATCTGTGGGGCGCTGCATTCGAGCCTCCGTTGGATGGTGGAGTTGGTTACGTCCGCCTGCTGACGAAGCACCGGCGCCCTTACAAGACAAAAGACGGCTACATCTGTGTTCTTGCCGTGAATGATGAACAGTGGAAGCGCATCCTGCCCGCGCTCGGGCGCGCGGATCTCGTCCAGGATCCGCGCTTCTGCACCACGGGCGCGCGCGTCAACCACTATGATGAGCTCTACGGTATCGTGGCGGAGCAACTCAGCCAGCGCACGACTGCCGAGTGGCATGATTTGTTGGACAAGCAGGATATTCCCAACGGCCCCATGCACAGCCTGCAGGAGTTACTGCACGACCCGTACCTGCAGCAGACGGGATTCTTTCTCGAGTATGAGCATCCAACGGAGGGGCCAGTCAGAACGGTTTCTCCGCCCGTGCACTTCTCTGCCACGCCGGCGGGGGTTCACTTGCCCCCCCCAGTACTGGGTGAGCACAACGACGCCGTGCTTACAGAGCTCGGCTACAGCGTCGCTGATATCGCCAAGCTGACGCGTTAAGCGGCCACCAGGCGCGACCACCCGACGAGCCGATCCCACAGTTGCACGCGGGTCGATGCAAAGTTGTGCATGTGTGCCATCCTGGGAACGACGTAAACCGACACATCACGCGCGCCCGTGTACGCCTTGGGCTCCGACAGCGGCTCGGGACACACGTCGCGCTCGCCGACTCCGACCAATACAGGCACGGTAACTGCGGCGGCTTCGGCTGCAATGTAGCCCGGGTGCATCATTTGCAGGGCGCAGGTTGGAATCGTGCCGCTGCCGAAAGGCGGCACTGTCCGCCGAAGTGGATAGCCACCGGCCATGTCAGCCTGCAGGATATCCGCCGGCACGTCTTCCCAGTGAAATGGATACACGAAGTCCTCGATCTGTGCGCTGCTAGCGGCGATTGACGCGCTTGATAGGTCCCCACCACGCGGATGTTGGTGGGCGAGGATAGCTTTGCGGCGGGCCTCTGCCGAGCGCTGCGGCAGCACCGTGTGTATCGCGCTGTATCCCAGAGGCGCTATAGCGTTGTAGGTACTATGACGGGCCTGCATGACCACTGTGAGGCAGCCCCCCATCGACTGACCGATGCCCACGGTAGAGGCTATCTGAACTGGCGGTATCTCTTTGGTAAGGCTTCCCGCCTTTAGCCGCCGCAACACTTCGCTCACGGCGCGATCGTTGGCGGCGGCCATCATCTCAACAGTGAGCCGCGTGAAATCCGGCACGCTGCTCTCACCGACCCCAAGATGATCGCCGGCGATGAATATGATGCCCGCGCAGGTGTGATGCTCCGCTTCGCTGTAACCACTGTGCCCGGGAAACCGCATGTTGAAGTAACCGCGGCCGTAACCGCCACCGGGGAACGCCGCCATGACGATTGCGCCTGTGTCCCGAGGCACTGCGTCCGGGGTGAACACGCTGACAGCGACTTCGAGCGGGGCCGGCAGGGCAACCACGTCGCTGACGTCGATCCGCAAATCCACTTGGCGCATATTGGAGCTCCTACCTTTCGGTTGTTTTCGTACGCTGTTCATATATATGAACCGAAACTTTAAAGCCTATTCACTTATCTGTACACTGTTCATAGGGCGACTCCCTCGGGCCGTCCCCCGACCAGCCGGAGATACGCATGACAACCGACACTTCCACCGCCAGCCCGCAGGGCTACCAAGGGCCCATCTTCGACAGCGACACGCACGTCCACGAGGAGGGTTTTGAATTCTTCAAGGAGTACCTGCCGAAGCAGTACCACGAGAAGTGGCTGTTGCAGCGCAAGTCCGGTGCGGACGGATTCGGTCTGTACCTCGGTGAGCGGAAGGTGCACAACGCCGAAGCGAACGCGGCAGGACTGGTGCCGCCCCCGGGCAAGCTCAAGGAGTGGCTGCGAGCCATGAAGGAAGGCAAGTCCAATGTGGAGGGTTGGATCAAACCGACCCTGGACATGGGCTCGCGCGATGCTCGCGTGGCGAAGCTGGACGAGTTCGGTGTCGACGGCTCCATCATGTATCCCGGCGAATTCATTGCGACCATCGGCTACTACGATCCCGATAAATCGGGCAATGCCGTTCTGCACGCCTACAACCGCTATTTCAACGACCAGTGGGGCTTCAACGTCCGCGAGCGGATCTACCCGACACCGATACTGAGCCTGTGGGACCTCGAGACCTCGGTGCAGGAGACGGAGTGGATCATCAAACAGGGTGCCCGCATCGTTGTCATGCCGATGGGCCCGGCGCAGGGCAAATCACCGGCAGACCCGTATTTCGACCCCATCTGGTCGCGGCTCAACGAAGCCTCCGTTGCCGTCGCCTTCCACGTGTCGGAAGCGACATTCATGCACCCGGTGATCCACGCTTTCGGTGAAAAGCCACTGCAGTCGCGGCGCACGGGGCAGACAGCCTGGCAGTGGATGTTCTGCTACAGCGAAATTCCAGTGCAGATGACGCTTGCCAACATCCTGTACAACAACTTCTTCGCGCGCTTTCCCAATATCCGCCTGGTGAGCGCCGAAAACGGCGCGAACTGGCTGCCTGCGTTCCTCGAGAAAATGGACAAGATGCGCGGCATGGCGAAGAACGGCTACTGGCCGTGCGGCCAGCTCAAGGACCGGCCCAGCCGGATTTTCAAGCAACACTGTTACGTCGTCGCCTATCCCGAGGACGACGTGAAGACGATCGTGGAGAAGATCGGCACGTCCGACTGCCTGCTGATGGGTTCCGACTACCCGCATGCGGAGGGGGTTCCGACACCGCGCGACTTCTACAAGGAGGCGCTGGCCAGTCTGTCAGACGCGCACGTGCGCGGCATCATGCACGACAACGGCCGGCGGCTGCTGCCATTGCCACGGTGATGTGACAGTGACAGGCACGGGGCCGCGTCACTCTCCAGTGAACTTCGGCGGGCGCTTCTCCATGAACGCCTGCTTGCCTTCCTTGAAGTCCGCGCAGGAGTTGGCTTCCAGCATCTGCGCGCTGTCACTGATCAGAGCCTCGTGCAACGACTGGAAGGGCAGCTCCCACAACTGCCGCTTCATTACACGCAACGAGCGCGGCGAGACATTCTCGGCAAGATCGCGCGCGTAGGCATAAGTTGCTTCCGCAAGTTTGTCGGCGGGGTGAATGTTGTTCACCAGGCCCAGACGCAAGGCCTCGCTACCGCGCACCTTCCGCCCGGACAGCAACAGATCGAACGCGTTGGCGTGTCCTGCCACCCGATTGAGTATCCACCCCATGCCATATTCCGAAGCGAGTCCGATACGCGCGAAAGCCGTCGTCATGACCGCTTCTTCGGCAGCGAACCGAAGATCGCAAAACAAGGCATGAATGAGCCCGATACCAGCAGTCGCTCCGTTGAGCATTGCAATGACGGGCTTCGACAGCGAGGGGAAGTACGCCGTACGGCTCTGAAAGTCGGGCCGCCGGCTGAAATCATAAGCCCGCGGCAATTTGTCGATCAGGTGGCGCGGGTTGTCCGTCTTGAACCCCCCTATATCGCCTCCTGCGCAAAAGGCACGCCCCGCGCCTGTCAGGACGATCACGCGAACCTCTTTATCGGCATCCGCAGCGTGAGAGGCCTGCCACACCTCCTCTGACATTACATCGGTCCACGCGTTGAGCTGGTCCGGCCGGTTGAGCGTGATTGTCGCTATCCGGTCCCGGACGTCGTATCGAATCTGTTCGTAGCTCATGACACCTCCGTGGACCGAAAGCGAGCCCGCAACCCGGGTTTGTCGATCTTACCAGTCCCCAGGCGTGGCAATTCGCTGACGAACTCGATGCTTTTCGGGCATTTGTAGCTCGCGATGCGTGTTTTGCAGTAGGCGATCAGCTCGGCCTCAGTGACACGCTGATCGCTCCTGAGACAAACAATGCCCTTGACGGTCTCAACCCACTTGGGATCCGGAACCCCGACGACCGCGGCGTCAGCCACGGCCGGGTGACTCGCCAGCGCCTCCTCCACTTCCCGGCTGTAGATATTCTCACCGCCGGAAATGATCATGTCCTTCTTACGATCGACGAGATAAAGATAGCCCTGCTCGTCGTACACCCCAATGTCGCCGGTGTGATACCACCCATCGCGGATGGCTTCGATCGTGGCGTTTGCATCATTCCAGTACGAATCGAGCATGGCCGGCGACCGCACCGCCACTTCGCCGGGCGTTCCGGCGGGGCACCGGTTCCCCTGCTCATCAAGCAATTCCATATCGATTTCAGCACTGACACGTCCTACCGAGCCGAGCCGGCGCAAGTCTTCCGCATTACCATCCGGATTTACCTGCCAACGCGGCAGCGCCGAGATATTGCCGACCTCGGTGCAGCCGTATTGGATGGCGAACACGGGTCCCAACAATGCCAAAGCCCGCCGCAACACCGGCACCGGAATCGGCGCGGCCGCGCTGAAAATCTGCCGCAGGCTCGACAGATCGTAACTTTCCACATTCGGAACCGAAACCACCGCCTGTACGATCGCGGCCACCATGAAGGTATGAGTGATCCTCTCCTTCTGTATGGTTTCCAACATCGCGACAACATCGAAGATTCGATGCAGGACCGTGCAGCCGCCGTCCCAAGCCGTACCTTGCACATACCCCTTGCCGCCAACATGAAACGCGGGGGTAATCTGCAGCAGGCGCGTCTCCCCCGTCATCTCGGAAGCCAGGGCACACATACGCGCGCTGCAGAGAATCTTCTCTTGCCGCCAGGGCACGCCCTTCGGGCGCCCCGTGGTGCCGCTGGTGTACAGCAGCCACGCATAGTCATCCGGGGCAGGTCTGATAGGCGGTCCCTCCGCGTCGCCTTCGGCCACGACCTGTTCGTAGCTCAACGCGCAGTCCGCCGACCCGATGCAGATGTAGTGAATGATTCCGGTTGATTCGGCGCGCAGCCGCGCTACCGTTTGGGTGTATTGCGACTCGAAGATCAGGATTCTTGCCCCGGAGTCGCGCAGTACCTGAAGGATCTCCGGCGGTGCCAGACGAAAGTTGATGGGCACGGCAATGAAGCCGCCCACTTCCGCCGCCGCGTAAGTCTCATAGATTTCGACGCAGTTCATCGCCAGCACGGCGACCCTGTCCTGCCGCCTCAATCCGAGCCGATAAAGCCCGCTGGCGAGGCGCAAAGCGCGCTGCGCATAGGTGCCGTGGGAAATTCGCCGCTCGCCGAATACGAGCGCCTCGCGGTTCGGGAAACAGAGCGCATTGCGCTCGATGAGTTCGCGGACGGTGCGCATTGGGCCTATAGTATGCCAGGGTTTGAAAAGTGAACAGCGTTCACCTATTGTAACGAAACAGGCACTTGCCGCCAGGGGGATCGCCATGCACGGAGTCGAATCGGGGCCACCGGCCGGCGCCGGTACCGGCGTGGACTGCGCGGCTCGCCCGGAGGCATCCATCAGCCGGGGTCATCCGCGACTCCTCTTTGCGACCCTGATGTTCGGTCAAATGTCCCAGGGCTTGGCTTTCACTGCATTCCTCGCAGCCTTGCCGCAGATGGCACACGATCTGGGGGAGCACGGCGAAGTCATCGCGCAGATGACCATGGCGTTTGCCGCCCTCGGCCTGTTGGTCGGCTCGCTCGCGAGCGGCTGGATCATGGAAAAGGCGGGGACTCGCGTAACCCTGCTGGCATCGCTCGCCATTTACGGCGCCACTGGTGCAGGTGGGCTGGTATTACGGGATCCAACTGCGCTGCTGACGACGAGGTTTGTGGTTGGTTTTGCGTCCGCCTGCCTCGCGACAACCTGCTTGTGGGCCATAACAGCCGAATACGGCGGGAATCGCCGCGCCCGTGCGCTGGGAATCGTCAACTCCATGGGCACCTTCATGTCTCTGGCGGGTACGGTCGCCGGCGGCTTCCTCGCGCAGCGCGGCGGCTGGCCCGTGACTTTCGCGATTTATCCGGTATTTGCTCTCATCGGCCTTGCAATGGGGCTCGTATCCGTCGGCCAGGTCAAGCCCGGCCAGATGCGGCCGGCTGCGGCCAGCGAACCGTTCTTCCTGCGGCTGCTGCCGTTTTTTCTGCTGGCGGCGCTGCTGTTCATCTTGATCTTCATGGCCTCCACCCAATTTGCGTTTTTACTGCAGGAGGATGGAATCAAAGACCCCGCGGCGCGCTCGATGATCATGAGCACGGTTACGATAGTAGGTACGTTGACGGCCTTCGGCTACGGGTGGATACAACAACGCCTGGGTGTTCGCGGCGCCTTCCTGTTGGGCCTGGTCAGTGCCACCGCCTCCCTGAGCTCACTCGGCTTCGGAAATACCGCCGCAACTGCCATTCTCGGCGCTGGGCTCATGGGAGTGTTTGTAGGTCTTGCCACGCCCTATGTCTATCACGTGGTGACCGAGCGGACCGACGCATTCGTACGCAGCCGTGCATTCGGTGTGCTCACTGCATTCAACTTCTTCGGCGGCTTCCTGAATCCGGTCATACTGGCCCCCCTCGGGCGCGTCATCGGGATCCATGGCACGTTTCTCGCCGCAGCGCTGGTCACGGCGGCGCTGGCTCTGGCGACGTTCGCGGGGTCGCTGCGCCAACGAGTGACAGCATAACCACGTAACGGGATAGCATTCGCCAATGGACCTACGCTTTACGACCGAAGAGCTGGCTTTTCGCGCCGAGGTACGTGAGTTCTTCCGGACAGCCCTCCCTCAGCCGATACGCAGCAAGTGCATCCTCGGGCAACGGCTGACGCGCGAGGAGCTCAAGCTCTGGCAAAGCATCCTCAACAGCAAAGGCTGGGCCACGCCCGCGTGGGATCCCGAATGGGGCGGCACGGGTTGGAGCGCGGTGAAGCAATACATATTCAAAGAAGAGTTGCACATGGCGCCCGCTCCGGAGCCGCTGTCCTTCAACGTCAACATGATCGGCCCGACGTTGATCGCCTTCGGCACACCGGAACAGAAGCGGCGCTTCCTGCCGAAGATTGCCAGCCTGGAATATTGGTTCTGTCAGGGCTTTTCCGAGCCGGGTGCGGGCTCGGACCTCGCTTCCTTGCGCACGCAAGCGCAACGCGACGGCGATCACTATGTGATCAACGGTCAGAAGCTGTGGACCTCTACGGCTCACTTCGCGGACTGGTGCTTTCTGCTGGTACGCACCGATCCCCAGGCGAGGAAGCAGCAGGGCATTACCTACCTGTTGATGGATATGAAGACACCCGGCATTACCGTGCGCCCTATCATCACGCTCGATGGGCATCACGAGACCAACGAGATGTTCCTGGAGAATGTCCGGGTGCCCGCGGAGAACCGGCTTGGCGAAGAAAACAAGGGTTGGGACTACGCAAAGTATCTTCTGGGCCACGAGCGAAGCGGCATTGCGCGGGTCGGTGTTTCAAAGATGCGCGTCCGCCGGGCCAAGGAGTTGGCAACGCGCGTGCTTTCAGGCGGCAGGCCCCTGTCCGAAGACAGTGGGTTCCGCCAGCGGGTGGCGGCTCTGGAAGTGGAGCTGAAGGCGTTGGAAATCACGCAGATGCGGGTGATCTCCGAAAGCATGCATTCCGCGAGCGGTAAACCAGACCCCAAGACGTCCATCCTGAAGATGAAGGGCTCCGAGCTGCAACAGGCGGCAACTGCGCTGCTGCTCGAGGTCGCTGGGTATGACGCGATGGAATACGACGGAGAATTCTTGCGCGGCGTATCACGGGCACATCCAGATGACACCGATTGGGCGTTGACGCTGGCGCCCAATCACTACTGGATTCGCCATGTGAGCATCGTAGGCGGATCCAACGAGATCCAGCGCAACATCCTCGCAAAGCAAGTGCTGGATCTGTAAGGGTTGGCCGACCATGGATTTCGAATACACCTCGGATCAACAACTGCTCAGGGACAGTGTTACGCGCTTGCTCGCCGATAAGTACGACTTCGAGAGCCGCAAGCGTTACCTCGCCGGCGGCGGCTACAGCCGCGAAATCTGGCACCAATTTGCCGACCTCGGACTGCTCGGACTGCCCTTTGGCGAGAGCGAAGGCGGATTGGGCGCAGGTGCCGTCGAGTTGCTCATCGTGATGGAGGCGTTCGGGCGCCACCTGGTTCTGGAGCCCTATCTGGCTACCATCGTGCTTGGCGGGGGCTGCTTGCGCTACGGCGCCTCCACACAATTACGGCAGGAGATCCTGCCGAAGCTCATCGCCGGAACACATCTGGCTGCGTTCGCGCACACCGAACGCCAGGCCCGTTTCGACCTGGCCGACGTTACTACGACGGCACGCCGTAGCGGCGCGGGCTGGCAGCTCAACGGGGCAAAGAAATATGTTCTGCACGGCGCCTCAGCCGACTATCTGATCATCTGCGCACGGGTTTCGGGCGAGCAGCGCGACCGGCACGGGCTCGGGCTCTTCCTTGTCGAAGCCGGGAGCCCCGGCCTGGGCCGCAGAGCGTACTTCACTCAAGATGGGACGAGCGCCGCCGACATAACTCTTTCAGATGTCCGCGTGGCAGACGGTTGTCTGATCGGCGAGCCGGACAATGCGCTGCCGATTGTCGAGAAGGTTGTCGCCGATGGCATGGCAGCTGCGTGCGCCGAGGCGGTTGGAGCCATGGAACGCGCGTTCGAAATGACGATCGAATATCTCAAGACGCGCAAACAGTTCGGCACCACCATCGGCTCCTTCCAAGCGTTGCAACATCGCGCCGTGGACATGTTGGTGGCGCTGGAACAGGCCCGCAGCATGGCGCTGTATGCGGCCATGATGAGCAGTGAATCGGACGTGGAGGCGAGAAACCAGGCGTTGTCGGCCGCCAAGGTTCAGATCTGCCGATCGGCCAGATTCATCGGCGAGCAGGCCGTACAGTTGCATGGCGGAATTGGTGTGACGGAAGAGTGCCAGGTGGGCCACTACTACCGCCGCCTGACTATGCTGGAGCTGCTGTTTGGCGACGCGGCGCATCACTTATCGCTGCTGACTGCGACGGGCAACGAGAGTACCTCAGCCACACCCCCATCGACGTGAAGCGTATGACCATTCACGTACGAGGCGGCGTCGGAGGCCAGAAACACAGCCGCTCCCGCCAGCTCTTCGGGCTTGCCCCAGCGGCCCATCGCTATGCAGTCGGTGAAAATCTTCATCCGGGCGGGATCCTGGGTGATCGGCTCTGCCATCTGGGTGAGAAAGAAGCCGGGGGCGATGGCATTGCAAGTCACACCGTGCCGGCCCAACTCCCCTGCGAGTGACTTGGTGAGACCCACGAGCCCGTGTTTGCTGGCGACGTAGGCCTGCAACCGCTCACGGCCGATGACTGAGACGTACGAGCCGACGTTGATGATCCGGCCGGAACGCTGCGCCACCATCGGACGCGCCGCTTCACGGGACAGAAGATAAACTGAGGTCAGATTGACCTCGAGCGTGCGCTTCCAGGTTTCAAGGGTGCCCTCGAACAACCCGCTCCAGACACACAGCGCCGCGTTGTTGAGCAGTATGTCGAGCTTGCCATGGCGTTTGATGATGTTGGGTACGGCGCCGACCACGGCCTCCTCGGACGTCAGGTCGAATGCCTCCACATCGGCCTCTGCACCCTCGGCGCGGATCTCTCGCGCCGCCTGCTGAAGCAGCGCCTCGTCCCGCGCGGCAAGCACGACCGTGGCTCCCGCCCGAGCCAGTGCTCCAGCCATGGACCGGCCCAGGCCGCGCGAGGCACCCGTGACAAGCGCCACCTTGCCTCGCAGCGAAAACAGCTCTGTAAGCCCGCTACCCATCCGGAGTATTCTTGCATATACTTCATATAGTTGAACAGCGTTCAATGTCCAGGAACTACCCGCGAGGAGCCCGTATGAGCGATACCCGTAAGGCCGCACGTGAAGTTCTGGTCCCCATGCTCGGGGAACCGTTCGCCGCGGGAATCGAGGCCGCGGCCGACAGCGGCTCCTTCGGTGCACCGCTCGCTCAATTGGCCATCGATTACGCCTTTGCAGGAGTATGGAGCCGTCCGGGATTGGATCGCCGCTCGCGCAGCATCGCAACCATGGCCATTCTCATCACGAGCGGCCAGACCCACGAGCTCAAGAATCATGTGCGCGCCGGGATCGCCAATGGCGTGACGCCCAAGGAGATCGAAGAGCTGATCATTCATTCGTCCGCGTACGTGGGATTGCCTGGAGCCGGAATCGCCATGCAGGCGGCAACCGAGGTTCTGCGGGAGCTCGGCAAGCTCCCCGCCGCGACGAAGACTTCACAGGAGCGCGGGCTGACCTGAGGTAACGAAACATGAGCGCAGTACATCCCCTGCAGGACTTTGACGACCCCGGTTTCGACCCCTTCATCGCCGACGATCTGATGTTCGGCGACAGCGATGACCCCTATCCAAAGCTCGCCGAGCTGCGGCGTCAGGGACCGGTGCACGCACTCGACTACCGCGTCTTCATGGGCCTGCCGAAGGATATGACCAGCGCCGACGTCGAGCACTTCACCATTGTCGGGTATGAGGAAGTCGGCAAGGTGTTGGGTGATCCACAGACCTACTCCAATCGCGCCTACCTGCGCAACCTGGGGATCAGCTTCGGGCGCAGCGTCTCGACCATGGACGCGCCGGAACACCCGCGCTACCGCAAGATTTTTCAGAAGGCGTTCATGCCGAATACGGTCTCCAAGTGGGGCGAATCCGTCGTCGATCCGGTCATCGACAGCCTGTTGGGCAATCTCCTCAAACGCGGCCTTGCGGATCTCGTCCAGGAATTCACCCTGCACTACCCGTTCCAGATCGTTTACCGGCAGCTTGGCTTGCCCAGCGAGGAGGCCGGGACCTTTCACCGCCTGGCCATTGCACAAACCTTGGTCGGAATCGACATCCCGCATGGCACCGAGGCGTCGCGGAAACTTGGAACCTACTTCGCCGAGCTGCTGGAGGCGCGCCGCAGCAAGCCCGGGACCGACCTTGTCAGCACCCTAGTCCAAGCGGAAGTCGACGGCGAGCACCTGCCCGACGAAGTCGTGATCTCGTTCCTGCGCCAGCTGGTCAACGCTGGCGGCGATACCACCTATCGGGCAACGAGCGTGTTGCTGACGGGCCTGCTCAACAATCCGGATCAGCTGGAGGCGCTCCGCCGCGACCGCAGCTTGATCCCACAGGCGATCGAGGAAGCGCTGCGCTGGGACGGCCCGGTGCTGATTCAAACGCGCCTCGCCGCACGCGATGTCGAGTTGGGCGGCGTGAAGATTCCCGCAGGTGCCTTCCTCGATGTCGCCGCGGGCGCGGCCAATCGTGATCCCGGGCGGTTCCCCGAGCCCGACAAATTCAACATCTTCAGGAAGCCGCCGCTGCGCCACTTTGCCTTCGCATACGGCCCGCACGTCTGCATTGGGCAGCACCTCGCCCGGGTTGAGATGACTCGCGCCTTGAATGCGATTCTCGATCGGATGTCCGGCCTGAGGTTGGATCCGGAGCAACCGCGGCCTCGCATTCAGGGCATCATGATGCGTGTGCCGAAGCACATATACGTGCGCTTCGGCTAACGGCGCAAATTGCTCCCTGCAATTTGCGCGGACATTACTGCGTCGCCCGCCGGCAAAAAGCGTGGTTTTTGCCGGCTGCCTAGTCAGGGGGCGCCTGCGGCGCTCTGCGGCGGCTGCCTAGCGGCCCACGGCCGCCGGCAGGCGCTCGGTCGCCAGGGCGCGCGCCTCACCCACCATGCGCTCGATCAGCTCGGCACAGCTCGGCAGGTCCGTGATCAGGCCCACGACCATGCCTACTGGCAGGGCGGCAGCTTCCGTCTCTCCGTCCGCCATGGCCTTCATCCATTGGGCAGCGCCGATGAACGGAGCCAGCGTGTGATGGTTTGCCTGCCCCGCCTTCTCCAACTCCAACGCCTGCGCGCTGGCACTGTTGCGCAGTACCCGCGTGGAGTCGCGATAGCTTCGCCCAACCAATACTGTATCGCGCTCGCTCGCCTCCAGGAGGCGTGACTTCAGCCGCGCGTGCAACGGGGATTCGCGAGTGAGCAGGAAGCGCGTACCCATGTTCACACCATCCGCGCCGAGCGCCAAGGCCGCTATCAGCCCGCGGCCATCGGCGAATCCCCCGCAAGCGAGAATCGGGATTCTCAATTTGGCCGACGCCGCCGGGATCAGCACCAGCGCGGGAACATCGTCCTCGCCGGGATGGCCGGCGCACTCGAAGCCATCAATGCTCACGGCATCGGCACCCAACTCTTGGGCTTTCAAGGCATGCCGGACCGTCGTGCACTTGTGGACGACCTTTACGCCGCGATCTTTGAACGTCTGTATGTATTTGGCGGGATTGGCGCCGGCCGTCTCCACGACCTCCACACCGCTGTCGAGAATGGCGGCGACATAGCCCTCATAGTCCAACCCGGTGTTTGCAGGTAGCAGGGTCAGGTTCACGGCCAAGGGCTTGTCCGTCAGCTTTCGGGCGCGGGCGATCTCGCTCGCCAAGGCCGCTCTATCCGGTTGGGTATGCGCGGATATCGTTCCCAGGCCACCGGCGCTGCTCACGGCTGCCGCCAGCTCTGCGCGCGCAGCCCAGCGCATGCCGCCTTGCATGATGGGATACTGGATGCCCAGCAACTCGGTGATGCGGGTACGGAAGCTCATCGGGTTTGAAGACTCCAGTTCTAGTCGTCGATTTCAGCCAACACGGCGCCAACCTGGTAGGTCACGCCGACCTCGGCCAGAATGCGCAGCCGGCCTGAAGCCGGCGCTTCTACTTCCTGGGTGGCCTTGTCGTTCTCCAGCTCGTAGAGCGGCTGTCCCGCCGTGATCATCGCGCCGTCCTGCACCAGCCAACGCGCCAGAGTGCTGTCGTCACTGGCGAACCCGATTTTCGGCAATAAAACCTGTGTGCTCATCAGTCAATCCAAAGTTGCTCGGATGGCGCTCTCGATCCGCGCCTGGGTGGGAACAAATTCGTTTTCCAGCTTCTTCGCAAACGGCACTGGGGAGTGGTAGGCACCTACCCGCTGCACTGGCGCTGCCAACTGGCCGAACAGCTCCTCGTTGATACGGCTGGCGATTTCCGCGCCAACACCGAAAGGCTTGACGGCCTCGTGCACGATGACGCCGCGGCGCGTGCGCGCGACCGATTTCAGAACCGACTCGGCATCCCAGGGAGCCACGGTCCGCAGGTCGATGACTTCGCAATCGACGCCCTCTTTGGACAGCTTCTCGGCAGTCATCAGGCAGTCGGTCACCGTGCGGCTGTAACTCACCAGAGTGACGTCTTTTCCAGGACGGACGATGTTTGCTTTGCCCAGCGGAATCCGCTTGCCGGATTCGGGCACCGCGCCCGGCTTCCAGTACGTTGGCATGTTCTCGATGAACAGACACGGATCATCGTCGAACACGCAGGACAACATCAGGCCGTACGCATCAGCCGGAGAGGACGGCGCGACTACCTTGATTCCCGCCGTGTGGGCGAACCACGCTTCGAGATAGTCGGCGTGCTGTCCCCCGGTCCCAAAACCAGCGCCGGTCATCGTCCGTATTGTCAGCGGGACGTGCGTCTGTCCACCGGACATGTAGCGCAGCTTGGCTGCGTGATTCACGATCATGTCCATCGCCACGGCGGTGAAGTTCATCAACATGATCTCCGCGACCGGGCGCATTCCGACGATCGCGGCGCCAATGGCAGCGCCGATGATGGCTTGCTCGGAAATGGGAGTGGTGCGCACGCGGTTCCTGCCGTACTTGGTCGACAAGCCGCGCGTGACGCCTACTACACCCCCCTCTTCCTCATCGCCGATGTCCTCGCCCAGCAGGATCACGCTGGGATCGAGGCCCATGGCCTCGTCCAGGGCGAGATTGATCGCCTGAATGGAGTTCATCTGGGCCGCCTTGGGCTGCGGGACACTCATGCTGCTCTCTCCGGTGCAAACACATCAGTGGTGAGCTCGGCAAGATCCGGCTCGGGGCTGCCCAGCGCAAAAGCCACCGCCGCCTCGAGTTCCTGCTGGATGGCCGATTCGATCTGTTGCAACTCGCTCTCAGCGGCGTGACCGTTCTGCACGAGCCAGTTGCGCCAGGCGGGCACCGGATCGCGCGCCATCGCCTCTTCCTTCTCCCCCTTTTTCATGTAGCCATCCATGTCGCCGAAGACATGGCCGTGAAAGCGGAAAGTCATTGCCTCGATCAGAGTCGGTCCCGCACCGCTGCGCGCGCGGTCGATCGCCTCCTTCGCTACTGCATACATGGCCAACGGGTCATTGCCGTCGACGCGCACACCCGGCATCGCATAAGCGGCGGCCCGATCCGCGATCCGGGGCGCCGATGTCGTCACTTCATAGCGAGTGTGCTCGCCGTAGCGATTGTTCTGGCAAACAAACACCACGGGGAGCTTCCAGACCGAGGCCATATTGAGCGCCTCGTGGAACGCACCGATGTTGGAAGCACCATCGCCGAAGTAGGCGACCGTAACACGTTTTTCCCCACGTATTTGCGTGGCGAGCGCCAGACCGTTCGCAATGGGCAACGAGCTGCCGACGACGCCGGTCGTTACCATGATGCCGGTGGCCGGATGCGTAATGTGCATCGGGCCGCCCTTGCCTTTGCAGGTGCCCGTCGTCCTGCCTGCAACCTCCGCCCAGAGCAGCTTGACCGGCAGGCCCTTGGCCAGCATGTCGTGAAATCCGCGATAGATGGTGCAGATGTAGTCGGCATCACTGAGATTGACTGAAATCGCCGCCGGGATGACTTCCTGGCCCCGCGGCGAGTAATACGGGGCGACGATCTTGCCGGACTTGATCACCGCCCGAAAGCGCTCATCGTTGAGTTTGATGAGTGCCATGCGCCGATACAGGTCGATCAACGTTGACCTGGTGGGGGTGGCCTGACTCGAGTTGCTCATGCAGCCTTCTCCACTTGCGCGCGGACCGCGGTCGCAGCGTGCCGCGCGGCAATGTATCCGAACACGAACGAGGCACCGATGCTCGCCCCGGCACCGGGATAACACCGCCCCATGACCGAGGCCGTCGAGTTACCCGTGGCGTAAAGTCCCTCGATCACCGAGCCATCCTCGCGCAGCACCCGCGCGAATTCGTCAGTCACTATGCCTCCGGCTGTCCCCACATCGCCCGGGTACATTGCTACCGCGTAGAATGGCGCCTTCTCGATTGGGCCGAGGTTCGGATTGGGCTTGACGGTCGGATCGCCATGGGCACGGTCGAACGCGCGCCCGCCGCGCCCGAATTCCTCGTCGCTACCCGTGCCGCAGAATCCGTTGAAGCGCCGTATCGTCATATCGAGGCCGGTTGCATCGATTCCGCACAGCGCTGCCAATTCGGTGAGGGAGTTGGCTCGCTTGAGATAGCCGCTGTCGAGCCACTTCTTAGGAACCTGTCCGGGCGCAGCTGTGCCCCACGGATAATACTCACGCTGGCGGGCATCCATGATCACCCAGCTTGGGACCGCCTTACCGGTCTGCGCCTGTCGCTCGTACATCCGCTGGCCGATCTCCATGTAAGCACCGGCCTCGTCGCAGAAGCGCTGCCCGAGTTGGTCCACCATGATGGAGTACGGCAGTGAGAGATCCAGATGATGCATGAATGGAATCGGCGTGCCGTCGGCGGCCACCGCCCCTTCGGGCAACGACTCACCCGGGCCCAGCGAGGTAATGACCCACCAGGCCTCGTCCATGCAGTCGACCGCGGCTCCGAGCCGCATGGCCGCCTCGATCATTTCACCGGTATCGCCGGGATTGGCGTTCGTCCAGTGCCACGGATTGGGCTTCGGCTGATACCGCTCCCGCAGTTCCTGACTTCGCGAGAAACCTCCCGCATTGATCAACACGCCCCCAGTGGCACGCACACGCACCGTGCGGCCGTCGCGCATGGCGACTACACCAGTTACCTTTCCCTTCTCGACGACCAGGTCCCGCACCGGTGAGTCCGTCCAGATCGGGAGCCCTTCGCGCAAGGCTATTTGCAACATCCGCCCCTGAAGAGCCGCGCCATTCGCGCGTAGATCCTTCCCCGTGAGCTTCGCGCGCAACATCCGGGCCGCCAGCCGCAGGGCCATGAGCTTCCCAGCCCAGTTGCGCCTGGCCAGGAACAATGTTGGAAAGTCCTGCGAGCCCATGGGCAGCTGCACGCCGGGATACATCGAAAGCCGGCCTTTCCACTCGCCCAGCTGGTTGATATCGAACAACGGCGCCACGAGGGAGCGGCCGCGCGGCTGGCCGCCTGGCCGCTCGTCATAGTAGTCGGACCAGCCGTCCGCGTACTGAAACGCCATGCCGTGCCGCTCGAGGAATTCCACCATCTCAGGGCCGGTACGCAGATAGGCCTCACGCCGCGCCGCGGAGCTGGCCGGACCGTGATAGGTCACGACAGAATCGAAATACTGGCGCGCGCGCTGGTAGGAATCCTCCACGCCGGCGCGCTTCATCACCGGATTGTCAGGAATCCACCAGACCCCGCCGGAGTAGCCGGTAGAACCGCCGACTTTGGGCAGCTTCTCAATAATCAGCGGGCGCTTGCCGAGCGCCTTGGCCGCGAGCGCGGCGCACATCGAGCCGCCGCCGCTGCCGATGATGACGAAATCGAAACTCTCATCCCAATCCTGGGCGCTGCTCATATCAGCCCTCATGCGCGCTGCGCACCGTACGGCGTACACTGTGCCGCGGGGCATCTTACTGTATTTCTGAACGTCGTTCGAGTATATTAATGCGACGCCGTTCAGACACAGCTACCGATATTTTGCAGCACGGACATGTTCAGAGCCGATCTCCTCCAGGGTAAGAAGATACTCATCACGGGCGGCGGCACGGGGCTCGGCAAGAGCATCGCCCGGCGCTACCTGCAGCTCGGAGCCGAGCTGCTGATCTGCGGCCGGCGCGTCGAGGTTCTCGATGCGGCGGCCAGCGAGCTGGCGGGCGAGACCGGCGGGCGCATCGAGACCCTGCAGTGCGACATACGTTCGGCAGATCAGGTCGAATCGATGATGAGCCGGATCTGGGAGCGAGGACCTCTTGATATCCTCGTCAACAATGCCGCGGCCAACTTCATCGCCCGCACTGAGAAGCTCTCGCCGCGCGCGATCGACGCAGTGCTCAACATTGTGTTGCACGGCTCTTTCTATTGTACGGTGGCCTGCGGCAATCGTTGGATCGAAGCCAAGCGCACCGGTACGGTTCTGAGTGTCGCTACGACGCCTTCGTTCACGGGCTCCGCCTTCACGGCGGCTTCCGCCGCCGCGAAGGCCGGGATTGTCGCGATGACGCGCAGTCTGGCTGTTGAGTGGGGTCCGAAAGGCATTCGCCTGAACGCGGTGGCCCCGGGGCTGTTCCCAACGGCCGGAGCGTGGGAGCGCCTGTATCCTCCAGGGTCTCAGGTAGAGCCCCAGGAGGCGAGCGTCCCCCTGCGCCGCGTCGGCGAGCACATCGAGCTGGCCAACTTGTTTGCTTATCTCGCCTCCGATGAGGCCGGTTACATCACCGGCGATCTGATCGTCATTGACGGCGGACGATGGATGCAGGGCGTTGGTGGACCGAGCGTCCGCGCCATGCACGATTGGACCGACGAGCAATGGGAAGCGATGCGCAAGCGGTGAGCACGCGGCAGGGCCCTCTTTCCGGTCTGCGCATCATCGAGCTTGCGGGCGTTGGGCCCGGACCCATGTGCGCCATGCTGTTGGCGGATCTGGGCGCGACCGTGCTGCGCATCGATCGCCCCGAGCCCGCCGAGCTGGGCCTGAAGCGCCCGCTCGAGTACAACTTGTTGTTACGCAGCCGTAAGTCAATCGCGCTCGATCTGAAGGATCCGCGCGCGATCGAAATGGCTCTGAGCCTCATTACGCAGGCAGACGCGTTGATCGAAGGCTTCCGTCCCGGTGTCACCGAACGCCTGGGACTTGGACCCGAGGTGTGTTTGCGAAGCAATCCGCGGCTGGTCTACGGCCGCATGACCGGCTGGGGACAAAGCGGCCCGCTCGCCCACACGGCAGGTCACGATCTGGGTTACATCGCCATTACCGGTGTGCTGCATGCCATCGGGCGACGAGGCGCGCCACCTTCGATTCCGCTCAACCTGATAGGCGACTACGCCGGCGGGTCCCTCTATCTCGCGCTGGGTCTGCTGGCGGCCATCATGGAAGCGCGCAGCTCGGGACAAGGACAGGTCGTTGACGCCGCAATCGTGGATGGAACAGCGTCGCTCGCAACCACTTTCTTCGGCATGCTTGCCGCAGGGATGCTCAACCCCGATCGGGGCACCAACACCACGGATTCCGGCTCGCATTTCTACGAGGTATATGAATGCGCGGATGGGCAATGGATTTCGGTGGGCCCGATCGAGCCGAAGTTCTACGAGGTGCTCCTGAACGTGCTGCAGATCGACCCCGCCGAGTTGGGTCCGCAGCTGCAGCGGGCCAACTGGTCCCAGGCCAAATCCGTGCTCGCCGCGAAATTCCGTACGCGTACACGCGACGAATGGGCGCAGCTGTTTGCCAGTACGGACGCCTGTGTCGCCCCCGTGTTGCGCTGGGACGAGGCAGCCCGCCACCCGCATCTGGCAGCGCGCGGCACCTTTGTTGAAGTGGACGGGATCGTACAACCCGCTCCAGCGCCGCGTTTCAGCCGTACCAAACCGCAACTACCCGACCCGCCGGCAGCCATCACACCCGAGAACACGACCCGTGCTCTCGAAGAGTGGGCGTCACCGGAGCAGGTCTCGCGATGGCGCTCCGCCGGCATCGTGAAATGACGTTGAGCAGGCGCATGCCTGCGAGAAGGAGAACCGATCGTGGAATCCGCAGCATCGCAATTTCCGGCACCCGTTCCGGAGCATGTACCTGCTCACCTGGTCATCGATTTCGACGTCTACAATCCACCGGGCGCGCAGGAGGACTACCAGCTCTCGCTCAAAAAACTGCACGAGCAGGGATGCCCGGACATTTTCTGGACGCCGCGCAACGGCGGGCACTGGGTCGCCGCCCGCGGGGAGGACATCTACGCCATCCTGGCGGACTACGCGCACTTCTCCAGCCGCATGCTGACAGTGCCCAAGAGCCGCCACGGAGCCATTCCGCTGTACCCGATCTTTGCCGATCCGCCGGCGCATACTGCTTACCGCTCCCTGATCAATCCAACCTTCTCCCCGAAGGGCGTGGCGGCACTCGAGGGCAAGGCGCGACAGCTCGCGATCCGCCTGGTGGAGGAACTGCGCCCGCGCGGTGGATGCGAGTTCGTCACGCAGTTCGCCCAACATCTGCCAATCGAAGTATTCATGAGCATCGTCGATGTACCCGCGGGGGATCGTGAGCAGTTGCTGAAGTGGGCGGACGGTATGGTCCGCCCCGAACATCACGATGATGTGCACAACACCATCCGGCAGATCTTCGGTTATTCCGCCGCGAAGATAGCCGAGCGGCGTAAGAAGCCTGGGGAGGATCTCATCAGCAGGCTGACGCAATCGAAGGTCAATGACCGCCTTCTCACGGACGATGAGATTGTCGGCATGGTATCGCTCGTGCTGATCGGCGGGATGGACACCGTGGCATCGGCGATGTCATTCGCGGCCCATTTCCTGGCACGCAGTGAGAAACATCGCCGTCAATTGATAGAGAAGCCCGAGTTGATTCCCAAGGCGGTGGACGAGCTCCTGCGCCGCTTTCCGATCGTCAACCAGGGACGCTACATACCCGAAGACTACGTCTACAAAGGCGTCGTGCTGAAGGCCGGCGATATGATCGTCATGCCGACGACGTTGCACGGCCTCGACGAGCGCAAGTTCGCCAATCCTCTCGAGGTAGACTTCCAGCGCCCCACTCCCATCCATTCAACCTTCGGCAATGGTCCGCACCGCTGCCCCGGGTCCAACCTGGGACGCACGGAGATGAAGGTGTTTCTGCAGGAATGGCTGCCACGGATTCCCGATTTTCACGTAAAGCCCGGTGCCCGGGTAGGCATGAGCTCGGGAGTCAACGGCACCATCTACGAGCTTCCTTTGGAGTGGGCGTAAGCCGTGAGCGCGACAGACACCGCAGTCAGCCGGAAATGGCAGTGCTTCTTCTGTGGGTTTATCTACGATGAGGCGCAAGGGTTGCCTGACGAAGGAATCGCGCCGGGCACACGTTGGGAGGATATTCCTGAGGACTGGATCTGCCCCAGCTGCGGAGCCGCCAAGTCGGACTTCGGAATGGTGATTGTTTGATTTGGCTGGAATTGCCCGCGGCAATTCCAGCGGACATTACTGCGTGGACCGCCGGCAAAAAGCGTGGTTTTTGCCGGCTGCGCCTGCAGGGACTCAACGGCCGGCGAAGCGCGCCTCGCGCTTCTCGAGAAACGACTGCACGCCCTCTTTGGCGTCTTCGGTGTTATAGAGACGGCGCTGGGTGTCGGCAACAGCCGCGTAGGCTGCCTGCCAACCCTCATTGACTGCGAGACGCGCGTTCTCCATCGTTGCCTGGACAGCCAGTGGTGCCTGCCGGGCAACCCGCTCCGCAAGCTTGATCGCGCGCGGCAACTCCTGCCCTGCCGGCACGACTTCCTGGACGAAGTTGTATCGCAGCGCTTCCTGAGCCGTGAAATCGTCTCCGGTCAGCAGGATCTTCATCGCGTTGCCCCAGCCGGCGCGTTGCACCATCCGGAAAGTGGCCCCGCACCCCGCCATGATTCCGCGCTTCACCTCCAGTTGAGAGAAACGGCAATTGTCGGCTGCGACCGCGATGTCCGCGGCCAACATCAGCTCGATGGCCACGGTGAAACAGATGCCCTTCAGCGCGATCACTACGGGCTTCGTGCGTAACGGCGGACGGAGATTGAACGGATCAACCTCCGCGGGTGGAATCAGCGGCTTACCCTCGCGGCGCAGCGGAGCAATCTTGGGCATGTCCAGACCAGCCGTGAAATGATCTCCCTCGGCATACACGACAGCACACCACAACTCGGGGGTCGCCTCCAGGCGCGAATACGCTGAGGCGAGCTCGCTGAACAGTTTGGGCGTGAAGCCGTTGCGCTTCTCGGGCCTGTCGATCCCGATCAGCAGCAGATGATCGCGTTGCTCGAGTTTGATCTGACCGTCGGGATCGCGTTGCATATCGGTAGCATCAACCTTTGGGTCATTCGGATGCCGCGACCCTGGGTCGCGGCATCGATGGAGCGGCCTTCGCAGCGCTGTCGGCAGGCGCACCGCGGACCGGACGATCGAGTTGCATGTCCGCGGCGGCAGCACCGCGCGCCCCGATACCGGAGGCGCGAGTGGCAACCTCGGCAATGATTTGCATGAGGACGTCCTGCTTGGGCTGCAGGCGCTGTGACGGTCCGCCAATCGCCATCGCCGCCACGATCTTGCCGTTAGCGCCCAGGATCGGGGCCGCAATGGCGGCTGACTCGGGAAACATTTCCCCCATGCTCACCGAGACACGTGTCATCAACACCTTGTCCAACTCGGCACGCAATCCCTTGCGCGTCGTCACGGTACGCTCGGTTTGCGCCTCGAGCTTGGTGGTGCGCAGGTACTCGTCCTGAAACTCCTGGTCCGCGAAGGCCAGCAGGACCCGCCCGGCAGCTGTGCAGTACAGCGGGCGCACGCCACCGACCGGCACGGAATACCGGATCGCGTGCGGGCTGTCGATGCTGTCTACGTAGGTGATCGACTTACCGGCGCGGTCGAGTACTCCGACGAACACAGACTCGTGCGAGCGCTTGGCCAGCTCTTCCAGGTAAGGGCGAATGACGTTCGAAAAATTCCACACGGCCATGATGTTCCCGGCCAGGCGGAAAATCGTCGGCCCGAGCCGGTAACGGCCGTTATCGTGGTTCAGGTAGCCTTCCGCCACCAGCGGCCGCAGCAGATTCAACAGGCTGCTCTTGGGAGATTCGAGCACCGAGTTGAGTTCCGCCAGGGTCAAGCCGTTGCTGGATTTCGCCAGTGCGTCAAACAGACCCAGCAGCCGTGTCAACGAGCGGGGACCGGTGTTTTCACGGGCCGGCGGGCGGGTCGAGGTGTTCGTGGGCATGCTGGATGATATCAGGATCGTTTAGCCGTGTAGCTCAGCCGTGCATGGTGAGACCGCCGCTCACGCTCAGTACCTGACCGGTAATGTAGTCGGTCGCCGGGCTCGCAAAGAACAGAATGGTATTGGCGATCTCGACGGGGTTGGCCATTCGTCGTAACGGGATGGCCTTGACCAGCGCCTCGCGCAGCTTTTCCTCCATCTGCACCGTAAACAGCGGTGTGTCTGTCGGGCCCGGTGCGATGCAGTTGCACTTGATTCCATACCGGGCGGTCTCGCGCGCCAGCGCCTTGGTGAAGGAGATGACCGCCCCTTTGCTGCCCGAATAGAAGGCCTCCCCGGTACTGCCGACGCGGCCGGCATCACTGGAAATGGTAATGATCCGCCCTCCTTTGCCGCGCTCGATGAGGGCGGGCAGGAAGCGCTGAATCATCCGCACGGGACCCAGGTAGTTCACGTGAATGATCTTGTCCCACAGATCGGGTGTGTTCTTCAGAAAAGGCTCGATCCGGTCGATGCCGGCAATGCTCGCGATGATGTCGATCTCGCCCGCGCTACGGTGTTTTACCTCATCCACGAAGGCATCGATCGAGTCAGCCTGTGTCAGATCGAGCGGTAGAAAATCGGCCTGGCCGCCGCCGGCGCGGATCTGCTCGATGACGGCGGCTCCCTCGCGGTGGTTGATATCGCCCGCGTAGACGCGGACACCCGCTGCGGCAAACTGTTTTGCAGTCGCACGCCCGATGCCGGAGGCGCAACCTGTCACGATCGCGACCTTGCCCGACAGCTCGGTCGCCTGTTTCCAACTCAGCTCGATGGCATCTGACATGTATTTACTGTCTCGTGGGTGGTTGCGGCGAACGTCAGCGCCGGCTGCTGTTGCGATCGAGGAATGCGCTGATCAGTTCCTGCGTCTGCGCCGAATCCAGCAGGGCGCCTCCCAACTCACGCTCGAGCAGATATCCGTGCAGCTCGTTGCCTCCGTAGGCCGCGATGCATTGCTTGGCGACACGCAACGCGTGCGCGGGCAAAGCCGCGATCCGGTCCGTGAGCGAGCGGGCCTTCTCTTCGATCTGCGCGCGCGGCACGCTCCACTGGACCATGCCGAGGCTAGCCGCGACCGAACCTTCAACAGCTTCGCAGCTGAGAATGATTCGGGAAGCAACGCCCCGCCCGCATATCCTGGTGAGGCGTTGCGTTCCGCCCGCTCCCGGAATGAGCCCGATGCCGACCTCAGGCAACCCTATCTTCGCCTCATCGGCGGCGAGACGCAGATCGCACGCCAGCGCCAGCTCGTAGCCGCCGCCCATCGCAGCACCAGCAATCTCGCAGAAGGTGACCTGCGGCAGCTGTTCAATTCGCTGATAGAGCGCCTGCAGCCGCTCGACATACGCAGACAGCGCTCGGCCGGGGGACGGGGCATCTTTCCAGGAGCGAATCAGGTCCAGATCGGCCCCCGCGGCAAACACTTTCTGTGTGCTGCGGATATGCAGGACCTGCCAGTCCGCCTCCCCGCTCAGCCGATCCAGCACGCCGTTCAGCGCACTGATCAACTGGTCGTCGATGGCGTTCACCGGCGGGCGTGCGAGGGTGAGCACCGCGACGCGACCGCGGCGAGACAATTCGATCATGGCAGAACTGTTCCCATATACGAACGCCGTTCAATTTACTCGAACGGTGGGGCGCCGGTCAAATAAGCCGGCGGGGCCAGCGTGGGGGGCGCTGCGGGGGCAAGCGCGGGGCACGCTGCGGGGGCCAGCCGGGGCAACGCTGCGGGGCCAGCGCGGGGCACGCTGCCGGCCGGCCGCGGGCGGCGCCTTCCTGTGGTTCCGCGAGCGCGGGGCGCCGCGCAGGGTCAGGTGTTGGTGAACTTCGGTGACCGCTTTTCCATAAACGAGGCACGTTTGTCCGCGGCGTCGGCGGTGGACTGCGCAATCGCCACCGCGCGGCTTTCCAGCTCGATAGCGGCCTCGAGGCTGCCGACACCCTGGTTCAGCCAAAGCGACTGTTTCGTCAGCCACACGCCGATCGGCACGTTGACCAGCACTCCGCGCGCCAACTCGAGCGCGGCCTCCAGCAGCTTTTCATCCGGCACGGCCCGCAATACCAGGCCGATTCTCTCTGCCTCCTCGGCCAGCACCGGCCGTGCGGTCAGCAGCAACTCGGCCGCGCGTTGCGTGCCTACCGCGCGCGGCAACATGTAACTCAGCCCGAGCTCGTGTCCCGTGCCGGCATTGTGAATCGAGTTGACGAATTTGGCGGATTTGCCGGCGACACACAGATCGGCGGCCAGCGCCAGGGCATACCCGATACCCGCCGCCGCGCCGTTCACCGCGCAGATGACCGGTTGCGGCAGCTGCCGCATCAGCAGTGGGATGCGGTTCAGCTCGGAAATCGTGTACTTGCCGCGATACGTTTTGCCCATGGCCGGATCATCGATCCAACCGGGCTCGCCCGCGCTGCGCAGGTCGTGGCCCGCGCAGAACGCCCTACCGTTACCGGTCAGAATGATCACGCGTGTCTTCGAGTCGTTGCGTGATCTCTCCAGGAATCCGAGCAGCTCGGAATACATCCCGTAGGTGAATGCGTTCAGCTGCTCGGGCCGGTTCAAGGTGAGACGGGTAACACCCGCCATTGGCTCATCAAACAGGATGTCGGACATGGGTGAGATTTACCCCTTCGGACTGAAACGCTCGCGCAGGAGAACTTTACTGACCTTGCCACTGGGCAGCCGCGGCAGCTCGGTGACGAATTCCAGGCTCTTCGGACACTTGTAGCCCGCAATCAGCGTACGGCAGTGCGCCAGAACCTCCGCAACCGTACACTCGAGTCCCGGCTTGCGCACGACGATCCCCTTCACCGCCTCGCCCCATTTCTGATCCGGCACACCGATCACGGCGGCATCCGCAACCGCCGGGTGGGACATCAGGGCCTCTTCCACCTCGCGGCTGTAGACGTTCTCGCCACCACTGACAATCATGTCCTTTTTTCGATCGACGAGGTAGATGAAACCGTCCTCGTCCTGGCGGGCAAGGTCCCCGGTGTGCAGCCAGCCGTCGCGCAGCGCCTCGATCGTGGCGGCGGAATTGTTCCAGTAGCCCACCATGTTCTGTCGCGAGTGCAGGCACAGCTCCCCAACGGCGCCCAGCGGTACGTCCCGATCCTGGTCATCGACGACACGTACTCGGGTATCGAGCACGGGTTGTCCAACCGACGTCAGCCGTTCGAGATCCTTCGGGTTGCCCTCGGGACGATGATAGTGCTTACGCAACACCGTACCCGCACCTTCGGTCTGCCCGTAGCCGTTGATCAGAATCGGTCCAAATCGTTTCATTGCCCGCTTCAGGGTGGTGAGCGGCATCGGCGCGGCGGCGTAGTTGATCGTACGCAGCGAGCTCAGATCAAACTGTTCGATGTCAGGAAGATCGAGGACGGCCTGCATGAGGGTGGGCGCGAGGTGCAGTTGCGTGATCCGCTCGCGTTGCACTGTCTGCACGATCTCGCGGGCATCGAATGAACGATGCACGACGAGGGTGCCGCCACGATACGTCATGGCACCGCCCTGAGAGCGTGCGCCGATGTGAAAATACGGCATCGACAGCAGGATCTTGTGACCGAGATCCGCACCCAATTCGTAGGACCATGCCGCAAAGAGCGCCAGAATGCACTCGTGCGAGAGGATTGCGCCTTTCGCCTTTCCCGTGGTGCCGCTCGTGTAGGTGATCGAGTGGATATCCTCGGGCCGCGGCCGCAAAGGCGGTCCCGCCGGATCTGCGCTCATCAACAACTCTTCGTAGCGATGCGCCACGCCGCGGTCTGCAGCCGGCGCGCCGATCGCGATGTAGTGTTGGATGCCTGGCAGGCGCGGCCGTAATGTCGCGAGCAACGGCGCATACTGCTGCTCGAAAATGACCACGCGAGGTGCGCTATCGCGCAGAATGAACTCGACTTCAGGGGCCGCGAGCCGGAAATTGACCGGCGCAATGATGTAGGGAGCCATCTCGCAGGCGCCGTACACCTCGAGATACTCGGCACAGTTCATCGCCAACATCGCGACCCGATCCTGCGAGCGCATGCCGAGCTCGTACAACGAGCTCGCCAGGCGCAACGACCTTTCGGCGAAGGAGCGGAACGTGGAGCGTCGCTCGCCGCAGATCAGGTGGATGTCATTGCCATGCAGATGGGCATTGCGCTGCGCGAGATCCCGCAGGGTCTGCAGGGCCGCCTGCCAACGGATCATGCCCCCCTCCCGCCCGCTCAGGCCTTCGTATCAACAGGAAAATTGGGCGGGCGTTTCTGCAGGAACGCGTCTATGCCCTCCTTGCCTTCCGGGCCTGCGAAGCCGATGAACTCCAATGCCAGCGAGGCGTCGAATATCGGTCCGGCCTGCCGCAACCAGTGATTCAACGTGTACTTGGTCCAGCGGGTGGCGGCGGGCGCCAACTGGGCAAGCCGCGTGGCAATCTCGACCGATTTCGCATCCAGCTCCGCGGCGTCCACGGCTAACGAGACGATCCCCATGTCGGCGGCCTGCTGACCGGAGAACGGCTCCGAGAGCAGCAGGAAATACTTGGCACGCGCCATTCCGCACAGCAGCGGCCACAGTATGGTTGCGTGATCGCCCGAGGCCACGCCGATCTTCGCATGACCATCCGAGAACATCGCGTCCTTGGCGGCAATGGAAATGTCGGCCAACAGCGCGCACGCGATTCCCGCACCTACTGCCCACCCACGGACCGCGCTTACGATCGGTTTCGAGCACTCGATCATGTTGTAGACGAGATTGCGCGATTCCTTCATCGCCCGCATCCGCAGGTCGTAGTCGTCACAGACCTTGCGCTCATGAGTCAGATCGCCGCCAGCGGAGAACGCCTTGTCAGAGCCCCGGATGATGACCGCCGACACAGTCGGATCGGCATCGACGTCCCGCCAGATCTCGGAAGCCTCGCGATGCAGCGTCTCGGTCATCGCGTTCAGCTTCAGCGGCGAGGCCATGGTGATTCTGAGCACTCGAGGGTGGGGTCGATCGAACTGCAGTTGCTCGTAACGTGCGTAGCGATCTGTCATGTCAATCTCCATAGTCAATCAGGCCGGCGCAGCGCAATGAGGCAGGCCTATTTTCCCGTGAAGCGCGGCGGACGCTTGTCCCGGAATGCGTTCACGGCTTCCTGGTGATCCTCAGTGAGGTTGGACAGCGCTTCGTAAGCGAAGGACGCATCGAGGACGGCGTGGGCGACCTGCTTCAGCCTGATATTGACCGCAAGTTTGGTCCACTGAATCGCCCGTGAGGCCCCCTTGGACAACCGCTGCGCCAGCTCGTCGACGACGCCGTCCAGATTGGCGGCGGATACCGCTCGATTGATCAAGCCGATTCGCGCGGCCTCCTCGCCAGTCAGCGCATCACCTGTCATCAGATACTCCTTGGCGCGCGCGTACCCGATCAGCTGTGGCCAGATGACGGCGCCACCATCGCCCGCCGCGTAGCCCGCCCTGACGTGCGGATCACCGATCTTGGCGTGCTCGGCGGCGATGATGATGTCGCAAAATAGCGCGATCGTGGCACCGAGGCCCATGGCCGCGCCGTTGACTTTCGCGATGACGGGTTTGGGACAATCAAGGAGCGCAAAGAGCATGCGCTTGCCGTTCGCGGTCCCTTTGAGGAACAGATCAGGTTCGTCGATAGCCCTCTGCATCTGCTCGAAGTCGCCGCCTGCGCTGAATGCTCGCCCGGCACCTGTCAGGATCAGCACAGCCGTCTCATCGTCGCCCGCCACATCCTCGAACAAACGGCTTACATCATTCTCCAACTCTTCGTTGAACGCATTCAACGTGTCGGGCCGGTTGAACGTGGCGTGCAGGACGCGCCCATCGCGACGGAAAGCGATCGCTCGATAATCTGAAAAATTCATGGTTTCTCCGCGAGGCGGGCCAGATGGTAGTCGGCATCGCCCAAAAGCTTCTCGGTCGTGATGAACTTCTTGAAGTAGTGGCCGACGCTGTATTCCTCAGTCATGCCCATGCCCCCGTGCAACTGGATGCCCAGGCCACCCACGATGCGTCCGGCGTTGACCGCTACAACTTTGGCTGCTGAGATCGCGCGGCGGCGCGCAGGCGCCTCCGCGTCAATATGCGCAAGACCACAATAAAGTATGGAGCGGGTCTCCTGGACCTCGACGAACATCTCCGCGAGCCGGTGTTGTGTCGCCTGAAAGTTGAACAGCGGCTGACCAAACTGAGAACGCGAGCGCACATACTCGCCGGTAATCTGCAGCACGCGCTCCATCCCTCCCAGGGTTTCCGCAACCTTGGCAAGTATGAACCGATCTCGCGCCTCCTCCAGGATGGCGAGCACGTTCGAACTCGTCAGCAGCTCGGCATCGGTTACACGTACGTCATCCAGCACAATGTCGGCTGCGAAGGTGTCATCCAACAGCCGATACGGATACAGCTTCACGCCGGGGGTGCGCCGGTCGAGCAGGAAGAGCGCGATCGAGCCGCCCAGTTGCGCCGAGACGATCAGCTTGTCCGCGGAAGGTCCATCCAACACCAGGAACTTGGTCCCGCGCAGAACATAACCGCCACCGCCGGGCTGCGCGGTGGTTCGAACATCGCCGAGCTCATAGCGGGTTTGCGGCTCCGAGTGGGCCAGCGCCACCCGCGCTTTTCCTTCAGACATCGCCGCTAGAGTCTCGCAGCGCAGCGCCACATTATCCGCGCGCGCCAGAATGCGGGATGACAACACGACGTTGGATGCGTAAGGCTCCAGGACCAGGCTCGAGCCGAAGGCCTCCATGACCAGGGCCAGCTCGAGGAACGAGCACGCGATGCCGCCGGCCTCCTCGGGCAGACTGAGCGCCAGCCATCCCAATTCCCCGAATGTCCGCCAGTGCTCCGCACTGAATCCCTGCTCGCTGCCGATGAGCGCGCGGCGCCTCTCGAAAGAGTAGCTTTCCTGCATGAAGCGCGCGAGCCCGTCGCGCAACATCTGCTGTTCATCGGTGAGTGTCAGATCCATGGCGCCCGCTCAGCTCCCGAACACCAGCTTGGCGATGATGTTTTTCTGAATCTCGCGCGACCCCCCGTAGATGGTCGCGGCCCGTGTATTCAGGAACAGGTTTGACGATCCTATGGTGAACGGCGGCCAGCTCGGAGCGTCGGGCGGCGCATCAGCCGGCACGTACGCATCCTCGTAGCGCCGTGCCGCAAACGGTCCCAAAGCCTCGATCTGCAGGTCGGTGACGCGCTGTTGCATTTCCGAGCCGCGGATCTTCAGAGCGGATACGACTGCGTCGAGGTTATACCGGTTCTTTTCTTCGGCCAGGATCCGCAGCACCGACCATTCGAGCGCCATCAGGTCCGCCTCGATCCGCGCCACCTTCTGGGCGAAGGTCGGAGTATCGATGAGGCGTATGCCACCTGCTGTAACCTGGGAGGCGATCGACTTTGCACGGGCAAACTGTCGCTGGTTGAAGTAAAGGAATGCGCTCGTGGTGCGCTCCTTCTCCAGCAGGAACTTTGCATAGGTCCATCCCATGCCGGGCTCCCCGACGAGGTTCTCGCGCGGCACGCGCACCTTGTCGAGAAACACCTCGTTGAGCTCTGCGCGTGCGTCAATGGAGTGGATAGGCCTGAAAGTCAGCCCCGGCGTGTTCGTGCGCACCAGGATGAAAGACAGTCCGCGTTGGGGCTTGACGGTTGGATCCGTGCGGACCAGGAAGAAGCCCCAGTCGCAATGGGCGGCATCGCTGGTCCAGATCTTCTGGCCGCTGATGACATAGTCATCGCCGTCGAGCGTTGCCGAAGTCTTGAGGCTCGCCAGATCGGAGCCCGCTCCGGGCTCCGAGAACCCCTGACACCAGAGCTCCTCGCCGCGCAGCATCGGTGGCAGAAAGCGGGCCCGCTGGGCCTGCGAGCCGAACTCGATCAACACGGGAGCCAGCATGAACATGCCCTGCCAGCCGGCATCCGGGGCATCCGCCGCGTAGAGCTCCTGCATGAAGATGTGCTTAGCCACCGGGCTCCAGTCGGTGCCGCCATACTCCTTCGGCCAGTGCGGCGCGCCCCAGCCCCGCTCGCTCAGAATCCGTTGCCAGCGGCGGTAATTCGCCAACTTCGGGTTGTACCAATGGTGCACGTCGAGCGCGATATCGGGCGGCAGATGGGCGCGGATGAAGGTCCGTACCTCCTTGCGGAACGCGTCATCTTCGGGACTGAAGCCAAAATTCATGGGATTCTCGGGGAGCCGCCGTGTTCATTTATGTGAACAGTATTCTGATTTTCACAGATGGTATCCATGGGGTCAACTTCGGGCGGGCGCCCGGTCAAGGCCGCCGATCGCAGCTACGCACCAGACGGCCGGGCAGCACGCCCGTGGCCTCCCCCTCCCGATAGGTGATCTGTCCAGTCACGATCGTGGCTTCATACCCGCGCGCCTTCTGACTCAATCGGCGGCCACCCGCGGGCAGGTCATAGGTGGCCTCGGGCGCATGCAGGTGCAGGCGATCGAAATCGATCACGTTCACGTCCGCCTTGTAGCCGGGCCTGAGCAACCCCCGATCGTGCAACTCGACGGCCGCGGCCGGTTCCTGGCAAAGCTTCTTGATAGCCCAAGGCAGTGGCAACTGCCGATCCGGCGTCGCATCGCGGGTCCAGTACGTCAGCAGGTAGGTCGGATAGGCGGCATCGCAAATCATCGAGTAGTGCGCGCCCCCATCGCCCAGACCGAGGATGGTGAGATCGGTCTTCAACAAATTGCGCCCGACAGACTGGAAACGCTCGCCTTCGTCATTGCCCATGGGCCTGTAGAGCACCTCATGCCCATTCCGGCGCAGCAGCGCGTCATAAATGAGCGCCGCCGGGCTCACACCGATGCGGCGGGCCTCAGCAGCGATGCTCTCCTGCCTGGCGGGGTTGTAATTCGGCGGATCGCCCAATACGAACATCTGCTCCAAGTCGCTCACGACGTACTTGAAAAAGGGATGTGGATCCTCGGGTGTCTCCGCCAACAGGCGCGCCCTGAGCTGAGGATCTTGCAGCGCGCGCACTTTCTCGGCGAGCGTCAGGTGCGCGATGGCCCGGTAGCTGGGATTCAACGAGAACGGGTGATAGCTCAGCTCCAAGCCCAGTAATGCTCCCGTGGGACGCGGAAGGACCTGACCCCGAATTGTGAGCCCTGCGCGGGCGGCTTGTTCGAGGTACTCATACATTTCCCGCCACCGACCTGGCGCGCCAGGCGTCTGCGTGAAGGTGAATGACACGGGGCGCCCAGACGTCTGCGCGATTCGGCGCAGGAGCTCGTACTGCTGTGCGATGGGTAGGTCTGTGTTGGGAACCATTTGAAATACGCCTCGACCGGCATCTTTGAGTCCGGCAGCCAGCGCCAGCACCTCGTCTTCCGCAGTATTCACGCTGGGAGCGGGGCGGCCATCCCGAAAACGGTGTGCGTACACACGCGACGTAGTCACACCGATCGCGCCGGCGCGTACCGCCTCGGCAGTCAGGGCCCGCATGCGCGCCAAATCTGCCTCCGTCGGCGGCTCGAGCGTGGCGCCGCGCTCACCCATCACATAGACCCGCAACGGCGAGTGAGGTAACTGTGCCGCGAAATCAATGTCGGTTCGACGCGTCGACAGTGCGTTGAGGTAGTCAGTGAAGGTCTCCCAGTTCCACGGCAGGCCTTCGGTCATTACGACATCCGGAATGTCTTCGACACCCTCCATCAGGCGCACCATCAAGTCTCGATGCTCGGGCCGAGACGGCGCAAAACCTACTCCGCAGTTACCCATGACGACCGTGGTAACGCCGTGATTGGATGACGGTGCAAGGCGATCCTCCCACGTAACCTGGCCATCGTAGTGGGTATGGACGTCCACGAAACCCGGTGTGACGAGCTTGCCGCGCGCGTCAATCTCCTCACGGCCACGACCGGACAGCTTTCCGACCGCTGCGATGCGGGCGCCTTGAATACCAACATCCGCTTCGAACGGCTCGCCTCCAGTGCCATCTACGACGAGTCCGTTGCGAATCAGCAAATCATAAGAATGCATGACTCCACCCTCGATTGCAGCCTGGTTGCCGGATTCCTATTTTGATAGCCAGTGCGCCTTCACCATGCCGTCACCGAACGGCTCGTCGCGATTCTTCAGCGCTTGCTTGAGCCCGACAGCCGTCATGTCTTGTTTGAACTGCGTGCGTCGCGGCCCCTTGCTCAGATGCGCGCGCGCATCCATCTCAACAGCGCAGCGCTGCAGCGTGCGCGCGCCCTGGATCTCCAGGGCCATGTTCACCACGCGCTTGTGGGCCGCCAACATCTCGCTGTCGACAAAGCTGACACGTCGGGCGAGCTCGTTCACAGCCGCATCGAGCTGATCCGCCGGAACCGCATCCAGCACGAGGCCAACTCGCGCCGCGTCCCTGCCGTAGAGGCAATCCCCCGTCATCAGCATGCGCTTGGCCCATTGCGGGCCCAGATGATAGACCCACATATGGGTTGGTGGTGTACCGTTGGCTCGGGTGGCGGGAAATCCGATACGAGCATCTTCCGCCGCAATGACCATGTCACACATAAACGCGAGGTCAGTGCCCCCCGCCAGGCAGTTGCCTTGGAGCTTTGCAATGACGGGCTTGTGCAGATCGAACAGTGTGTTCGTCAGTCTTTGCGTGGCTTCCATCTGCCAGCAATCGTCATCGTAAGTTCCCGCCACGCTGCGATACACCACTTCCTGAGCCGGTGCGTCGGATGTGTCATCGGCCTTCCGATCGGAATACGTCGTGACCAGGTCATAGCCGGCGCAAAAGTCCTTGCCGGCTCCTTCGAGTATAATGACGTTGACGTCTGTTCGATCGTCGGCTTCCCATAGTGCGTCATGCAGCTCGCGAACGAGCGCGGTACTCAGGGCGTTGCGCTTGTCCGGGCGGTTGAGCGTAATGCGGGCGACCCGTTCCTTGACATCGAACCGGATCAACTCGGTGGTCTTGAGCCATTTACCCATCTCAGATCTCCTCCATCAACTCGAACGTGTCGCAGTCGAGCGCGGCCATGGCAAATCGCGGCGCCACCGCCGAATTGTTGACCTCGGATTGCATCTCCACCGGATTGACGAGCCAGAAATACAGCCCGTCGATGATCTGGCGGCGAAACGCGTCCCAGGCGGTCTCCAGACTCGGAGGACCGCGTACCCCGTTCGCAGCCAAGCGCTCGAGGTAGTAGGACAGCAGTGCTTTGTCCCACTTGCGCCGATCGGCAATATCCAGCGCCGAGACCAGAAAATAGGTAACGTCATGCGACCAGGTGCCCTTGGCGAAGGATTGCCAGTCGAGTGTTCCGGCACGTCCATCGTGATCGAAGTACAGATTACCAAGGTGATAGTCGCCGTGCAGGAAACAGAACGGCCTCACGTGATCGAACGCCTGCAGCTTCAACAGCGCGCGCTGCATCCGATCGCGATCATGCATGAACTTGGGAACGGCGCAGGCGCGTGGCAAACTCATGTAATGCGACCAGACTTCCGGCTTCAGCTGGCCCCATTGATACGCGCCCTCGTCGCCCGGTGGTAGCGGACCCCAGACGCCGAGATCTCCCAGCTCTCCTCCCTCCTCGAGCGCCGGATTATCCCACCAACGCGCGTGCATCCGCGCGAGTACATCCAGATGCGCGGCGGCCTGCGCATAGCTCAACGGTTCCTGCACCCGGCAGAACTTCACATCGCGACGGGTCAGATCCTCCAGAATGACGATGTGCTGATGATTCTGCGAATCGTCGGCTGCGAAGTACGCCTTCGGGGCATTGATGCCCAGCAGGGGAAGCACATCGCGATAGAAGCGCACCTCGAGGTAGTAGCAGCGTTCCAGGATGTGTCGATGCTCGCCGGCGAAGCCGCCTTTGACGATCAGCGCAGCAGGTAATTGCGCCTCGCGCCCGGCACGGTTGTATTCGACCTGGACCGGTACCTTGGTTGCGGTGCCCCACAATACGTCCCCCATGTGCACTGCAGTGACTTCGACACCGGGGTAGTTGACAGCGAGCGCTTCAGTGAGCCATCGCGCCGTGACCTCCTCCACTTGCAGAGGCAGCCGGATAGCTCCGTCTTCAATGTGTTTCACACTGCCCTCAATAGACGCCAGTGGCGGTGATCAGGCCGGTCCACCTCGATCGGCAACTGAGCAGGCGCATTGGGCTGGCGTGGGATACCGATGGCGCGGTCCGACGAAAAAAACCGAGATCTACGTTGCGCACGCGCTCACCCGGCACATGCGCAGCAATATGAACCTCTGTGGCAGGCATGGCGTACTCCGCCTCGCGGCAATGGTTACTATATTTGAACGCCGTTCAGAACCGTAAACGCACCCGGCTACGGTGTCAATGCGGGTCGTCGACAGGGCACGGCGCGTCCGCTCGCCTGCCGCACGCGCGCCGCACCCGTCAAATGGCGCCCGCCTCGCGCAAGCGGGCTATCTCACCGCCGCTGCAACCGAGCTCCGTCAGGATTGCGTCGGTGTGTTGCCCCAGTGATGGCACCGGGTCCATGCGGGGCACGAAGGAATCAGTGACACCGGGCGGCAACAGCGCCGGAATCGGTCCGGCGGGTGAACCAATCTGCGTCCAGCGCGCCCGAGCCTTCAGCTGCGGATGCTGCCAAACGTCATGCATGTCGTTCATGCGCGCGTTGGCGATCTGGGCCTTCTCCAGGCGCTCAATCACCTGCTCGGCTGTCAGCGGGGCGAACGTCTCGACGATGACTGAGCGCAAAGCATCACGCGCCACGGTGCGCTTTGAATTCGACGCAAAACGTGCGTCCGTGGCCAGCTCGGGCCGCATCAACACATGCTGGCAGAACGCGATCCATTCGCGTTCGTTCTGCAATCCCAACATGATCGTTTTCCCATCGCCGGCCGGGAACGGACCATAGGGATAGATGGTGGCGTGGGCGGCACCTGCGCGTCCTGGTGGCTTGGCCCCATCGAACGAGTAATACAGCGCGTGACTCATCCACTCAGTCATGCTCTCGAGCATGGACAGGTCGATGCGGCAGCCACGCCCGGTTCGGCCGCGTTGCATCAGGGCGGCGAGAATGTTGGAGTAGGCGTACATCCCTGCTGAGATATCGGCGATGGAACAGCCCGCCTTCGTGGGCTCTTGCGGTGTACCGGTGATCGAAAGGAAACCGGCTTCGCTCTGGATCAACAGGTCATAGGCCTTCTTCTCCCGGTAGGGTCCATCGCTGCCGTAGCCCGAAATGTCGCACACGATGAGGCCCGGATGCTGCTCGCGCAGCGCCTCGTAGGAGAGTCCCAGCCGCGCGGCTGCGCCCGGCGCGAGGTTCTGAACCAGCACATCCGCGCGTTGCAGCAGCTTCGCCAGGATCTGGTCGGCCCCAGGCTGTTTGACGTCGAGTGTGAGGCTTTCCTTCGAGCGGTTGAGCCAAACAAAAAAGGATGCCTGGCCGCGTACGCGCTCGTCATACGCGCGGGCTAAATCACCCGTGCCCGGCCGCTCGATCTTGATGACACGCGCGCCGAGATCCGCCAGCTGGCGCGTGCAGAAAGGCGCAGCGACGGCATGCTCCAGGGCGACCACGGTGATTCCGTCCAAAGGGCGCACCATGATCTGCTTCAGAACGATCGCGGCAGACCGAGCAGATGCTCGGCGACATACGCGAAGATCATGTTGGTCGAAACAGGCGCCACCTGGTAGAGGCGGGTCTCCCGGAACTTTCGCTCGATGTCGTACTCGTTGGCGAACCCGAAGCCGCCGTGCGTCTGCAGACAGACGTTGGCGGCCTCCCATGAAGCCTTTGCGGCCAGGTACTTCGCCATGTTTGCCTGCGCACCACATGGTTGATGTGTATCAAACAGGGCGCAGGCTTTGAAGCGCATGAGGTTGGCCGCCTCGACTTCTATGTAGGCATCCGCGATCGGAAACTGGACTCCCTGGTTCTTCCCAATCGGCCGGTCGAACACCACACGTTGATTGGCGTAGCGGGTCGCCCGGTCTATGAACCAATAGCCATCGCCGATGCACTCGGCGGCGATCAGCGTGCGCTCCGCATTCAAGCCGTCCAGGATGTATTTGAACCCCTTCCCCTCCTCCCCAATCAGGTTCTCCTCCGGGATCTCGAGGTTGTCGAAGAACAACTCGTTGGTCTCATGGTTGACCATGTTGGGAATCGGGCGCAGCGTGAGTCCCTTGCCGATCGACTGGCGCAGATCGACGATGAAGATCGACATCCCTTCCGATTTCTTCCTGACCTCGGCCAATGGTGTGGTGCGCGCGAGCAGGATCAGCAGATCCGAGTGTTGCACACGCGAGATCCACACCTTCTGACCGTTGACGAGGTAACGGCCGTCCTTCTTCACGGCGGTGGTCTTGATCTTGGTGGTATCGGTGCCCGTCGTCGGCTCCGTGACGCCCATCGACTGGATGCGCAACTTGCCTGCGGCGATCAGGGGCAGGTATTGCTCTTTTTGAGCCTTGCTGCCATTGCGCAGGAGCGTGCCCATGTTGTACATCTGGCCGTGCACCGCGCCGGAATTGCCGCCGGAACGGTTGATTTCCTCCATGATGACGGAGGCGGCGGTCAGCCCGAGACCGCTGCCGCCGTATTCCTGAGGAATCATCGCCGCCAGCCAGCCCGCTTCCATCAGCGCATCGACGAACTTCTCGGGATACGCGCGCTCCGCGTCTACTTGCCGGAAGTACTCGTCCGGAAACTGACTGCACAGTTGACGGACGGCGTCCCGGATTTCTTGATGCTCGTCAGGTTCGTTGATCATCATCAGACCACCGCTCTCGTCAGGTCACTAATGTAGCTGTTGCATCCATGGCGAGCGCACCGTCTGAGTGTTCGGCCCACAGCCGGACGGACTGGCCGTCCTCTGCGCGAGCGCCACATACCCTGAACACGTCCAGATCGAAGGTGGGCTTCATGGCGCGGAAGGCGAAGTGCCGGACCTGAGCATCAGGCATTTGCCGTCGCAGCAGATCCAGCAGCAGCGTAGCCATCAGCGGGCCGTGCACAACGAGGCCCGGATAGCCTTCTGTTTCAGTGGCGTAGCGGCGGTCGTAGTGAATCCGGTGACCGTTGAAAGTCAGCGCTGAATATCGAAACAGCAGGACCGGGTCCGGATGGATCTCACGCGCCCAGTCATGGGCGGTGGGTGCTCTGGAGACGGGCGGAGCCGCTTCCCCCGGTTTGGGCATGTCCCGGTAAACGATCTCCTGTTCCTCGATGAGGCACGGGCCTGCCACGTGACCGATCGAGTGCCGGACCCGCACGAACACGAGCGGCCCGGAACGCCCCGCTTTGACGTTCACATCAACGATTCGGCTGGTCTTGGTGATTGCCTCACCGACCCTCAACGGTTCATCCCACTCGAGCCGGCTGCCGGCCCACATACGCCGGGGTAATGGCACCGGGGGGAGGAAGCCGCCGCGGCGCGGGTGACCGTCCGGCCCGATCTCGGACTGACGATTCAGCGGCAGAAAGTATAGCCAGTGCCAACACGGTGGAATCGCGTCGCCGGGTTCCGGCGCGGGCTCTTCACGGTCCAGCGCCGCCGCCAAGGCCTGCAGGGGCGTCGGCGTAACCCAATCCGCAAGCGTCTCCTCGCGGCCGATCCACTGCTTCAGCTCATCCAGGTTGATGCTCATGGAGAAATCATAGATATTGATCATGGAGTATCTCAAATAGAATTGTGTGATCGCACCATTACCCCCCCGTATGACCGCAGCAGCGCCATGGACCTGAAGCAATTGCGTGCCTTTATGACCGTTGCCGATACCGGCAACGTCACCCGCGCGGCTGAGCTGCTCAACCTGGTTCAGCCCGCGGTGTCGAGGCAACTTCGCCTGCTGGAGGAAGACGTCGGAGCCGAGCTCTTCCACCGTGAGCGACATGGCATGGTGCTCACTGACGCCGGCAAGGCGCTGTTGGTCTACTCCCGCCGTGCGATGCGCGAGCTCGACCGTGCACGCGCGGAGATCGGAGGCTCCGCCGGTGGCATCGCGGGGCTCGTTACGGTTGGTCTGTTGCCGAGCACGAGCGACATGATCTGCAGCCGGCTGGTGCGCGCGGTCGCGAAGGGCTACCCAGGTATCCGGATGAGAATCGCGATGGGTTATGCGGGTGACTTACAACAGTGGCTGGAAACAGGGGACATCGATACCGCCCTTCTTTATGGGGTTGACCGCGAGCCCCAGCTCCAGACTAGACCGCTCCTAGAAGAGCCCCTGTGGGTCGTCGGGCCTCGTTCAGCGAACCTGCGACGGCACAGGCCAGTCTCTCTTACGAGTTTACGCGGCAAGCCGATGATCCTTCCAAGCGGACCTCGCGGTATTCGAACGCTCGTTGATCATGCCTGTGCGATGTCGAACGTGGAGCTGACAATCGTTGCAGAGACCAACGCGATGAGCATTCAGAAGAGCCTCGTCCTCGGTGACCACGGTTTGACGATACTTCCGCCGATCGCCTGCGCCAGCGAGCTCGCCAGCAAGCAGCTCACGGCAGCACCGCTCGTTGACCCGCGGATCACCCGAACGATCGTTGTCGCCCTGCCCGGCAACCGCTCGGTCGGCCAGCACGTGGAGCGCACCGTCGAGCTCCTCGTGCAATGTGCAAAGGACGCCGTGCATGGAAAGGAGTGGTTGGAGGCGAGTTGGATTGCGAACTGAGTCCGCCAGGGTCGGCGCAGAGGATCGACAGCTTGTGCCGGGCGGCGTCTCTCTTCTTCCTGGCCCGCCCCCAGCCACACATCGGGGTACTGGCCGAGCGCCAGGAGCCTCTCCGCCCCTGCAAGCTGTATTTCGTGACCGTCGGGGATTCGGACAGATGTCCGTGGACAAGGATTCTGGCGTCCCCGGCCGGAATTGAACCGGCGACCCCTCGCTTAGGAGGCGAGTGCTCTATCCGCTGAGCTACGGGGACGTGCATATATTGTACCGGGTCCACCACCAGAGTGGTGCAGCTGAGGCGGCGCCAAAATCTGCCAGCGGGTCCCGGCGAAGCTCGCACGCTTGCTCGCCTTCTATACGCGCTCCTTCGAACCTCAGCTCGCGCTGTCCAGCCTGGTGCCTGCATGTGGCCCTGGATAAAGGGCAGGCGTACTATCAAGAGGCGCGACCTGCTGGCCGCAGTCGCCGTCGAGCCCGGATGCCGGGGTCGTGACCTGGCTGAGGTTCGCCGTCGAGGCAGGTGAAGTGAGCCGCGCGCGGCAGTCCGTGGACTGCCCCGAGGGAGCAGTGCGCGGGCGAATGTGGGAGACCTCCATGGCCAATCACGTCATTCTCGGCAGACATCATTTTCTTCACGTCGGTATTCGCCACGTGGCGGCGCGTCAGCCCGTCGAGTGGCTGCGCCGCGGCTGGGACGATTTTCGGCACATGAAATCGGCGAGCCTTGCGCACGGGGCTTTGATTACTGCGCTAGGCGCGGTGCTGTTGATGCTCGGCAGCAGCCATCCATACCTGGTTGCCGCGGCGATTTCGGGTTACCTGCTGGTTGGGCCTGTCATGACGACGGGACTGTGCGAGCTGTCGCGCCGGCGGGCCGCTCAGGAGCCAGTTGGGTTCGATGAATCACTTCAGGGTATGACGCGGAACCCCGAAGGGCTGTTGTGGTTCGGAGTGGTACTCGCGATTGTGGCAGCTGCGTGGTTCGTGCTCTCGGGGATACTGCTGCAGTCGGCACTGCATGCGTCAGCGCCGAGTTTGGGTGACGCGCTGTGGGGCAGCCTGTCAGATGACGCGAGTCGGCCGCAGATGCTGGCCTATCTTGGCTCTGGCGCCGTGCTCGCAGTCATTGTGTTTATGCTGTCTGTCGTCGCCGTGCCCCTTATCATCGACCGCCATGCGAGTGCCATGGACGCCATGTGGATCAGTGCCAAGGCAATGTTCTGGAACCTGCCTGCGATGATCGTGTGGGCCGGACTCATCGTCGGGCTCACCGTGATTGGTTTCCTGCCGTTTCTGTTTGGGATGATCATCGTTGCGCCCGTTCTGGGGCATGCAACGTGGCACGCCTACCGGGATCTCATCACCGATTAACGCTGCACGCGGACGACAACCTCATTGTTGAGCTGCGTAGTTGAGCTGCGTAATCTGCTGCGATTGATCACCCACCTGCACGCGAACCTTTCCGCCGGGTCGCCAATGCTCCTGCTTTGCAGACTCTGTAAAGCAGCACTGCTGCAGTGCACAATGGGGCGAAGCTTTATAGCAGCCTCCAGGGCACGAGTGCAGACCCATGAGCGGATCGCGGCGCGAGTTCTTGTTCAACAGTGCGGCATTACTCGCTGCGGGCGCGATCTCGCCCGCGGTTGCAGCGCCGCCCACCGCCAATCAACGCTTGGAGAAGTTGTTCGATTCGCTCTTCGAGCGTGTTCTTGAGATTTCTCCACAACTCGCTGTGACGCTCGGCCGTGATTCGGGAACCCTCTCGCAGTCCCGCATGCGACTCGACGATGAGACCCCCGATGGCCAGGCGCGCCGCCGGAGGACGATTACCGACGTCCTCACCGACCTCCGAAAGTTCGATCCTGCCGGCCTGTCACTGCGCGGGCGGCTAGACTACGAGGCTGTGTTGTTCAGTACGCGAGCCGAAGCGATTGCCCGCGAGCGCTTTGCGTGCGGGCGGGTCGACCGCCGCATCAGCCCATATGTTGTGAGTCATCTGGCCGGCTCCTATCTGGACGCACCGGAATTTCTCAGCAGCAAGCGGCCTGCCCCGGACAGCAACGAGACCGAAGTGTATGTGGCGCGGCTGCGGGACTTTGCCCGTAACCTCGATGGCGAGAGCGAGCGCATTCGCCATGATGCATCCGCGGGTGTCGTGCCTCCGCAGTTCATTCTCGAGCGCACTCTCAGTCGAATGCGCTCGCAGCAGGACAAACTCGCGACGCGGAGCATTCTCGAGTCTGTACGAGACCCCAGCGCGGCCGCGCGCGACACCCTCGACAAGGAGGTCCTGCCAAGGCTGGTACAGCAGATCGCGCTGCTCGAGTCGCTTCGTACCCGGGCCTTACACGATGGCGGGCTCAGCCGCCTCAAGAATTGTGAAGACTGCTATTCAGCCGCGCTGCGAGTCGGGGCCACCACCGAGCCCAACGTCCCCGAATTCAAACGTCAGGGCATCGCAGAGGTACATGACCTGCACGCCCGTGCCGATGGACTTCTCAGGAAAGTTGGCCTGAAACGTGGTCCGGTTGGGGAACGTCTGCGCAGCCTTGCGACGATTGAGCGCTATCTCTATCCTGACAGCGACGCCGGCAAGGCGCGCGCCGTTGCGGACATGAACGCGCGTATCCGCTCCATCCTCCCAGCGCTGCAGTCACTGTTCAAGACTGCTATCAATGCCAACATCGAGGTGCGAAGACTGACTGCGGACGAGGAGCTCGCCGGGCGAACAGGCTACCGTGTGGCACCCTCGGCCGACGGAGCACGGCCCGGAGTCTATTTTATCGATTTGCACGCCATCCGCACTCGTCCAACATGGTCACTTGCGTCGGTGACCTACCATGAGACAGTACCAGGCCATCTGTTGCAATTGCCCGTCCAGGAGGCGGCAAAGTTACACCCGCTGCGGCAGCAGTTGAATCCGCGAGGATACTCCGAAGGTTGGGCTATCTACGCCGAGACGCTCGCCCAGCGGATTGGTGTGTATGGCGATGATCCATTGAGCGAAATCGGCTACCTGCAGTCGCGGCTGTTTCGAGTTGCCCGAATGCTCGTCGATACTGAAATCCACGTTTCCGGCTGCAGCCGCACGCAGGCAATCCACAGGCTGATGGAACTGACTGCCCAGCCGCCGGCGCTGTGCGAAGCGGACGTGGACCGGTATTTCGTGCAGCCCGGAATGATTGGCGGCGACGAGATCGGCTACTACGCATGGCGCACGGCACACGCCAAAGCATGCGAGGGCGCCGCCCCAAAGTATGATATTGGATCATTCCACGAGCAGGCTCTGAAGTTTGGACCGCTCCCGCAGGCGCTTCTGGAACGCGCGCTGTTTGCAAACTCTGACAAGGCCTGACGTTGAACCGTCGGTGCCGCTATACATAAAAGCGCTGAACCTCCGGCGCCGCCGTGGCTCCAACTTGGATGCGGATCAGGAAAGAACTGAGGGAATAGTTCTTGCGACTTCCGTCGGTGATGCGAAGCAACATGAGCCTGAGCCACCCCGTAGAGGCGGGTGATTACACCAAGCGCCCCGGAATGATCCGGTTGCTGCGCGGGTGTGCCCGCCTGCTCCCCGGCGAGTATCTGAAGACCGCCTTCTACCTGAACTGCATCGACCGGCCCCGCAGGGCGCTGCGGGACGCCCTGTTTTCGTTCTACCGCTACGATCATGTGTACGCGGTGTTGCGCGAATTTGCGCAGCTGACATCCGGACGTGTCTCGGTTCTCGAGTTTGGAACTTCCGACGGTTACTCGTTCGTGAAGCTTCTATATGCAACGCGCTACCTCGGGTTGGAAGCCAGGGTGAAAGTACACACCTTCGACAGCTTCGAGGGCATGCCCGCTTCCAGTGACCCGCGCGACCGGAACTGGTGGAATGGCGATGATTGGGCTCCCGGCCAGTTTCGCGGCAACTATCAGGCACTTGAGCGCTACTGCGCGCAGCACCACTACTCGAACTACGAGATTCATCGCGGCTATTTCGAGGACTCGATCGATACCGCGTTCCTGAATGGCCTGGCGGATGAGCCTCCGGTCCTGATCTGGGTGGACTGCGATTACTACTCGTGCGCCCGGACCGTCCTTACCCGGCTGATCGACCGCATTCCCAATGGCGCGGTGATTTATTTCGACGAACTCGACAACCTGAACTTCGGCTCACGCCTGACCGGCGAGGCTCGCCTGGTGCATGAGATCAATACAGGGTTGCTCGGGGAGCAAATCGAGCTGGTTCCCGATTGGCGCCTGTCGCTGCAGTCGCGCCGAATTTACCGGTTCCTGAAGATTCCGCCCAACCGGCTGCTGTTCGAAGTGGAGTTCCACAACGAAGGAGACCAGGTACGTAGGCGTTCGGACGGCTCCCCGCTGCCATAGCGCCGTTAGCGTGCGGCACTCGCCTTGGTGACATCCATGGACTCGGCCAGCGCCTGCAAGCGCCCCGGAATCTCATGCAGACCCAGGACATGCGCCGCGGCACCGAGAGCAACCGCCTCGCGGGGCATGCCCCAGACGACACTGGTCGCCTCATCCTGAGCGATGGTCGGACAGCCGGCTTCGCGCATCTCCTTCAGACCTGTCGCACCATCTCTACCCATCCCTGTGAGGATTACACCGATAGCGTTGCGGCCCGCCTGTTGGGCCACGGAACGGAACAACACGTCGACGCTGGGTTTATGCCGGTTTACCGGCTGACCATCATCGAGCCTGCAGACGTAACGCGCGCCGTCACGCACCAGGAGCAGATGGCGATCTCCAGGGGCTATGTAGACGTGTCCCGGCAGAATCTGCTGCCCGTCCTCTGCCTCGTACACCGTCATTTGACAACATGCATCCATTCGACGCGCAAACGGCGTGCTGAACGCCTTGGGAATGTGTTGTGCGATGACGATCCCGGGGGTATCCGCCGGAAGCCGGATGAGCACATCCTTTATCGCTTCCGTCCCGCCCGTAGAGGCGCCGATTGCGATTATGCGATCCGTCGTCCGGAACTGTCGGGGTGCGGGTGTCTTCGCGAGCACAGCGTCAGCGCTATATTTAGGCGCCACTTGCGGCAGGGCCGCTGAAGAGCTGGCGGCGCCAGTGTACTGACGGACACGCGCCTTGGCAGCCGCTTTGATTTTTGCACGAAGCTCCTCCGCGTAGTCGCCCAGCGTTGCGGCCACGTCGATCTTGGGCTTCGGAAGGTAATCCACCGCACCCACCGCGAGCGCATCCAATGTGATTTCAGCGCCATGCTCGGTCAGCGATGAAACCATTACGACGGGCATGGGACGCAAGCGCATGAGGTTGCGCAGGAAAGTCACGCCGTCCATCTTCGGCATTTCGACATCCAACGTCAGCACGTCCGGATCGAATTGCTTGATCTTGTCCCGTGCCATGTATGCATCGCTGGCCGTTCCAACGACCTCCATCTCCCGGTCCCCTGACAGCAACTCGCTCAATATCCGCCGCACCAGGGCGGAATCGTCGATGATCAACACACGTATGCGCCGGTTCGAGACATCCATCAGAACAGCTCCACGTCATTACCCGCAGGTGTGCGCTGCAGATTGGACAGGTACTCCTTCTCGCGGCTGACCACGGCACTGTGATCGGGGCTGCGCAGGCGAAACATGAGCACACGGCCGCTCGCGGGGAAGTATTGAATGCGCCGCGGGTAGGAATCACCGACGTCCTCACCGGCGATCTTCAGGCCTTCGATAGTCAGCCAGTTGCGCGCGAACTGGATGTTGCGCTCCCCTACATCGGTCATGGAGGCCAGGACCCGCCCTCCCCCGGCGAGCTTGACTTCCAACCGGTCGCGGCGCGCACCGAGCTTCATCAGATCATTTATGAGACTCTCCATCGCGAACGAGCCATAGCGCGTCGCAAGGCCGGCCCGCGGA
>JBJMWM010000066.1:0-110329 GCA_045810105.1 Steroidobacteraceae bacterium
CCAATCCGCCGCAGTCACCCGAATCAGCGCAGCGACAGCAGGCGTCCACCGATGCCAATACCAGCGGTCTCGAAGAGATCGTGGTTACGGGCACCGCCGAGGCCAAGGGCCTCAGGAAGCTGGACGCTAGTTTCTCGATCACGACGGCGAGCCTCGAAGAAATCCGCGACGCCAGTCCCTCGAGTGCGGCTGATTTGTTGAAGATCGTTCCGGGCTTGTGGCCCGAGTCGAGCGGTGGCGTTTCCGGGGCGAATATTGAGCTGGCCGGCTTTCCCGGCAGTAGCGATGCGCCGTACGTCACCTACCAGCTGAACGGCTCGCCGGTCTTTCCAGTGCCGACGCTGTCTTTCATGGACAATTCCGCGCTGTTTCGCATCGACGAGAGCATCGAGCGAGCCGAGGTGCTGGTAGGCGGTCCGGGCGTCGTTCTCTCCAACGGCCAAATTGGCGCCACCGCCAACTTCATCCTACGTCAGGGCACTGCGACACCACACGGTGACATCGGCATCACGGTGGGTACAGAAGGATTGTACCGAGTAGACGGCTTTTATGGTGGACCACTGGCCCAGGACTGGTATGTCAGTGTCGGCGGCTTCTATCGCTATTCCAACGGAATTCGCAGCCCGCAGTTTCCCGCGGATGACGGCGGTCAGCTCACCGCCACGATCACTCACACCTTGGACAACGGCTCGATCATGTTTTACGGCCGAGTGCTCAATGACAAGAATCTGCTCATCACGGATATTCCGGTGACGGTCAGCGGCACGGGTAACAGCCAGAGCGTATCGGCGTTCCCCGGATTCAATCCCAACACGGGGACGTTTGCAGGCAGCGGCTTGCGCGGCATTTCCGTACAGGAAACCCCGAACGGTCCGCCCCTTACCGCGGACCTGGCGAATGGCCGGGGCGCGAACCTGCATCTGTTCGGCAATGACCTCGACCTGCAGGTCTCCGATTCCATCTCCATGTCCAACAAGCTCATGTACACGGCCGGCGAAGTGGTTTGCAACTGCCTGTTCAACAACTTCGCACCACAGACTTTGAGCTCTTTCGTCAGCAGCGAAATCGCCACGGTGAACGCCAATCCCCTCATCACGGGGCCATACGGTGTCGCGACCAGCGGCACGGCAACGTTGGTCGGCACGGGAGCCACCGTCAATCCGAGCTCCTACGTGGCCTCCATGGGATTCTGGGTCGTGCAGAAGCAGATCCGGTCCTTTACCGATGACCTGCGCTTCACCTTTGATCTGTTTCCCGGCAACAACCTGACGATCGGCGGCTACATGGCCGCGTATTCATCCGATGATCATTGGTGGCTGGGCAATAACGAGCTCATCACCGGGACCGCCAATGCGCAGTTGATCAACCTCACCCTCAACAACGGTGTCAATGTCACCAATCCTGCCGGACAGCTAGGCGCCTCTTTCTTCACGCTGATCGAGAATTGGACCGGCTTCAATACAGCGCTGTTCGCGTCCGACCAATGGAAAGTCAATCAGTGGCTGTTCGACGCCGGCTATCGCATCGAATCGCAGAGGGACCACGGCACCATAGAAAATAACTCGTCAGTGGATCTCGATAACGACGCGCGGAATCTCTACAACAAGGGCGTCAGCGTGCCGAATGGCACCTTCAATCAAGGCGTCAACTGCGACACCGCGGCGGGTCAGTGCACCGAATACCGGCACACTCGCGGCTCATGGAGCGTGGGCGCAAACTATGAGATCACGCCGCACATGGCGCTATTCGGACGCATCAACCAGGGCGTTCACTTCCCCGGCTTTGACGACCTGCGCAGCGGCACGCCACAAACACAGAGCATCAAGAACTACGAAATCGGCTTTCGCGCTCAGACGCAGACCTTCTCCGGTGTCATCGATGTCTTTCATCGCACCTTTGACGGTGTCCCCTTTCAGCAGTTCACGGCCGCCGGCACGCAGGTTACGGCGACTTATGGCGCCAGTTCTTCGGGCGTCAATTTCGAAGGGCATTGGGAGCCGATTCAGCACCTGACTTTCGACCTGACCGGGGACTGGCAGCGTGACCTGTATACCAATTATTCATCGGCAACCTCAGGCGGCGCCAGTTACACCGGTCTGTACCTGGCGCGCCAGCCGCGGCTGCAGTTCCGTGTCACGCCGGGATACGACCTGCCAATGAGCTGGGGCGATCTGCGCTTCTTCACCACCTACAGCCACATCGGCCTGCGCTACTCGGACATCGCCAATCAGCAGGTGTTGCCGTCTTATTACATGCTCGATGCGGGCATCGTGGCGCAGCTCGGTCACAGCTTCGAGATTCGTGTGCAAGGCACCAATCTGACCAACCAGCTCGGTTTGACCGAAGGCAATGCCCGTATCGCGGTGGGCGGAGGTTCTGGCATTGCCAACAACTTCGAGTTGGCGCGGCCGATCTTCGGCCGTGAGGTTAACCTACAGTTGCGATATAAATTTTGAGACTGCGGTAACAGCTGGTCAGTGCAATTTATGCCCTGATCTTTCGAACCGATCGAAGGGCGGCGGCGACTGGACAGTTCTCAAGGTGCGTCTCGGGGTCACCCGAGACGCACCGTCGGCGCATGACGATCACAGGTCAAGACAGGCGTCTGGGCACGGCGATGCTGCGTGCGTCGTACTCGGACGCAACATGTCGCTTATCGTCGCGAGCCGTTGCATCCTGACAGACGGCGACACATTTGTGAATGATCTTGACGTTCGCTGCCTTCGCCTTGGTGACGTACTCGGGCGCCACGTTGCCGGCTGTCTCGAGCACTTTCACACCGCCGTCAATGATCGCATCGAGATAACGCTCATACGGAGGCGGGCTGGCCGTTGGCAGCAGCGTCAGATTCACGCCGAACGGCTGATCCGTCATGCCCCGGCAACGGGCAATCTCCTTGGCCAGGTCTTCGGGGGTCGGCTGGGTCAGGGCAGTCAGAATCCCCAGTCCGCCCGCGTTGGACACAGCGGCGGTCAGCTCCGCCCGTCCGACCCACATCATGCCGCCTTGGATGATGGGATAACGGATACCCAGCAGCTCGGTGACACGCGTCTTCATGCCTGGAATGTTCTTATGCCCTAGTCGATGCGGATCTGGCCGCGGTGATTTCTTGCCCATTGCTCAAAGGATGTCAGCGCGATGCCGTACTGCGCGAGTCGTGGAATGTCGGCGCAGTAGCTCACCTGGTTGGACCATTCCTGCGAGCGCACCCACCTTGGAAACAAACCGCGCGCCAGCGCCTGCTCCGGGGTCAATTCCCGGTTGACGACCGGCCGGCCCATCACCCGGGCCAGCACGTCCGCCACCTCCGGCATCGTCAGTGCTTCGGCTGCCAGCTCGATGTTCTGGCCCTGATATCTGGGTGCATCCTCAAACGCTGCACACGCGAAGGCGCCTATATCATCGGCCGCAATCAGTTGCATCTTCGTGCTAGAACGCAGAGCCGTGGCGATCTCACCGGAGGACAGGTGCGGAAACATGAACGCGGCTTTGGGGCCGGCGAAGTTCTCCATCAGAAACGCCGGCCGTAGTACCGTCCAACGCTGGAAGCCGGCTGCGCGAACGGCCTGTTCGATATCCCACTTATCGGTCCAGTACTTTCTGCTCCAGTAACCTTCATTCCAACGGGGAAAGCTCTCGTGCCGCCCCGCGCACGAAACAGATGTGTGTACGAACTGAGCCGCGCCGTTCCTGACCGCAGCTTCGATCAGCGCAAATCCATGGCGGCGCTCGCTGTCAGTGCCTGCGGCGTCGGGAATCTGGACCGAGAACACACCAGACACATTGCGCGTTGCCGCATCCAGTGTGCTTCGATCGTCGAAGTCCCCCACGACCGCCTCAGCGCCGAGCCGGACCAACTCGCGAGCGTGCGCTGACTCGGCGTTGCGGGTCAGGAAGCATACTGCGTAACCATGTCGCAGCAGCTGTCGTGCCGCGGCGCCGCCCTGGGCTCCTGTGGCGCCCGTCACCAGAATCGATTTGGATGGCATGGCACTCATCTTAGCAGTCATTCGCAGCACGACAAGGCTATTTGCACAGCAAATCGCGACGGAGTTATTCGCATTGCAAATAAGACGCGACGCACTCTAAGATTCGCGCTTTCAGGACCGATACTCTTTGCCAGCAAAGACACCCGCAGAATCCGCGACCCGGGACCGACAGTTCGTGGCGGCGCTGAGTCGAGGCTTGCAGATCCTGCGCTGCTTCAGCCACGAGCGGCCCGAGTTGACGGTCAGCGAAATTGCCCGGCGCACGAAGCTCCCTCAGCCGACAGTCTGGCGCTTGTGCCATACGTTGCGCGAGTCGGGGTACCTTGCTCCCGCGGGCGCTGATGGCAAGGTTACATTGGGGATTCCCGTGTTGGCTCTCGGCTACGCGGTGCTGTGCCGTCAAGAGGTGGCGAGACTGGCGTTGCCGTACATGCAGTCACTGACAGAGCGCCTGAGGCTGGGCACCTCGCTTGCCGTGCGGGACGGATTGGACATGGTGTACCTGCAGCGCACGCATGGCGACTTCGTCTATATGAACGATCCGGTCGGTGCCCGCCGGCCTGTCGCAACCGCGCCGACGGGTTGGGCCTGCCTGGCTGCCTATGATGAAGCCGAGCGCGCCGAGGTGTTGAAAGCCCTCAAACGTGACGACAGCAAAGGCTGGCGCGCTACCGAACGCAACATCTCCCGAGCGCTCGAGGAGTATGCGAGCAACGGATTCATCCTGAGCCTCGGGGTGATGCATGAGCATTTCAACGCGGTTGCCGTTCCCATCCGCTCGGTGCATGGCGGGCGCGTGTTCGGCTTGTCGGCCTCCGGTCTGGCTTCCATCTGGACGCGCGACAAACTCATTCCGATCGGCCAGAAGCTCATCGCACTTGCGAAGGATCTGAGCGTGGCTCCGCCCGCGCCGCGTGAGTAGATGGAGAAGTATCGGCTGGCCGCCCGCTATTACTTCAACTCTCCACTGTCATACACCACGCGGCCACCCACTACGGTGCGCAACACCTTCGTACCGGAGATCCGCTCCGGTGGCACGGTGGCAACGTCCCGGTCGAGGACGATGAGGTCGGCGAACTTTCCAACCTCCAGCGAGCCGATGTAGTGCTCTTCGTGCAGCTCATACGCGGCGTTGCGCGTGATCGCCTGGATAACCGCGGCCTGTGGCAGGCCGGGATCCTGCCCCAGGCGGCCCGAATATGGGGGGGACTCGTCAGGACCCCCTTTGCGCGTGACACCCACTTGCAACGCGAACCACTCGTTCAGCGGGTCGACGGGCCAGTCACTGCCGTATGCGATCCGCGCGCCCTTCTGCGCCAGCCAGCCCGCTGGCTCGATGAGCGGCCAGCGCCTCGGGCCGAGCGAGTCGCGCACGCCATCGACGGTGTCGGCTGCCGGCTTCTCCCACTGGAAGGACAGGACCGGTGTGACATTGAGTTGCGCGAAGCGTGGGTAATCCTCTGGCTCGACCAACTCGCAGTGGGCAAAACCCGGGCGCACATCCTTCCCAGGAAGCGCCGCGCGCATCGCCTGCACGGCGTCCAGGCCAGCCCGCACGGCACCATCGCCGTCGGTGTGGAGGTGAGGATCGATGTTGTTGCGGCCCAGGTCGATGAGGATCGCTGTCAGGATTGGAACGGGGAAATAAGGGTCTGGCTCGCGGCGCGCCGCCGGCTCGAATTTCGGTGACTGCGCGGTTCCGTGATTCACGAGGTACGGCTCGAGCAATGCGCCGGTGTTGGCCGGAGCATTGATCACTCCGTCCATGAAGAGCTTCGCCTGGTGAACCGAGATCGAGGGCGCGGGTCGAAGCGCACCCTCGTCGTGCTTCTTCGCGGTCGCAATCAATTTCGCCACCGCTTGCCGCCCTGCTTCGACATTCGGCGCATCAGCCGGCCGGATCAGCGGTGCGAAATGAGCCCGTGCTGTCAACGCACCCTCGCGCTCGATAGCCGCGAACGCCTCCATGTCTTCAGCCGTCCCCAACGCGTCGAGAAATGCGGTAACACCTTGTTGGCGCAGAGCGTCCAACGCGGCGCGGGCTCCGGCAACATGATCCGCCGCTGTCGGCTTGGGGAGCAGCACCCTGATCGAGTCCTGCGCGGCATCCTCGAGAATGCCCGTGGGTTGTCCCGAGACATCCCGAGCGATGCGACCGCCAACCGGGTCGTGAGCTTGTGCCGTGATCTTGGCCAAGGCCAGCGCCCTGGAGTTGACCAGGCTGGAATGTCCGAACGAGTCATGCACAATGATCGGGCGTTGGGTGTTGAGTGAGTCGAGCACCTTGCGGTCGACCCCGGCTGCCGCCCCTCCCATGCCGTAGCGGAACCAATTGACCACCTCGAGCCAGGAGCCCGGTGCCTCTGTCTTGTTGCGCTCATCCAGGCAGGCTTGCAGGCGGGATCGGAACTGCGCCACGGTGAGCGAGGCGTAGTTCAAGTTGCACTTGAGCAGGTCAATGCCCGCGGCCACCGGGTGCATGTGGCCGTCGATCAATCCCGGCATGACCGTGCGGCCGGCGAGATCGATGACCGTGGTATTCTTGCCGAGCAGGGGCTTGGCGCCCGCGTCGGTCCCAACATAGACGATCTTGCCGCCGGAGATGGCAAGCGCCTGCGCCACGGTGCCGGGCTGGTCGACCGTGTAGATCGTGCCGTGTTGATATACAACCTCCGCTGTTGGCGTGGCTGCCATGACGCACGAGCTGGCTGCCACCAGCAGACCGAAAGTCACCCAGGTACGGCGGATGCCGCGCGGGCGCGGGTGCGAGTTGTTTGGTAAAGCCATTCGAGAGTCTCCCGTTGTGTTCTTCAGGGCACCGGGGCCGCGGCTGCCGCCGTAATGATTCGTTCGCCATCCTGCCTCGTCAGCCAAAGCGCGTTGACCAGATCGGTCACGCTCGCGCGAACTTTGGCGACGTACTCCTGATGCGTGGGGTACAGAGATTTCAGTTGCGCGGCATTGAAGGGCTCACGGTAGCCCCACAACTCACAGATACCCGGTCCTGACATACGCGCGTGATAGCGAGCTACGGGCACCTCGAGTGCCGGCGTGCGGACTCCGCCGAGCGCGTTGCCGAAGGGGTCTCTTTGGACTTGCGGCGCCTCGCCCGGTGGCCCTCGAAGTAGGATCGGCTCGCCTCGCGGCGGTGCAATGCCGTCGCGGCTCCAGCGCTCGAGGTTAGCGAGCGCGCCGTCGGCGATCATCGCGATCGGCACGTCGTTGGGGGGCGCGTTTTGCTCAGCGCAGCGGGTGTTGTTATCGAACTTCGCTCCCTGGGTTTTGGCCGCATCCGCCGCCGCCGGCTCGTCCTGACCGTCCGTCACGTGGACGTGCGAGCCGCCGGCCACTTCATAACCTCTGAAGAGATCGGGGAACTGGTCGCTGTCAGGACGCCTGCGCAGGGACGCGGTCTCGGTCTCGGAGACGAGGGTGATGATCGGCACGCCGCGCGGCTGGAGGATTCGTCGGGGGTCGCCCTGGGGCGTGGGCGCCGCGCACTGGCGGATGGGTGTCGATGGCCCGGAGGCGACAATCGCGAGATAGCCGTCATAGAGGGGACCGGCAGTGGTGGAGCGGGCGAACGGGTGGATCGCGTTGGCGTATGTCAGGACAAAAGCCCCTGACTGGGAATCGCCGGTCATGAACAGGCGCTGTGTGTAAAAGCGCCGCAACGGACTCGCCGGCGGGGGGTCGCGCAACAACGCGCCCACCTCGGAGAGGATGTCCCACATGAGTCCGTTTTCAGTCCGGGGCGAGGACTCGGGCGGCAGGCCACCGCGCGGCAGCGGCAGCTCCGACTGCGGGCAGGTTGCCCGCAGGGGTAACGGATTCAACATATGCAGGTTGGCGTAGCGCTGCGGATCAAACTCCTGCAGAGATTGGATGGCCACGGGCTTGACCGTGACACCAACCCAGATATCGCCATGATCCACCAGGTAGGGATGGGTATCGCCCCAGACGATGGGCAAGTCATAGCGGATGGAGGGATTCAGAGGCTCGACCCACACGGTACCGCTGAACTTTTGCGGGTCGGCGGGGCGTCGCACCAAAATGCGGGTCACGTAGGGGCCGTCGGCCAGGGTGTTGAGCTGACCGATTGAGGGCCAGTCGAGCACACGGGCGCGACCCTTGATGATGTACTCCTCTTCGACGTAGCCGACGTCGGCCAGATGTATGGGACCCCCGGTGTGGTCAGCCGCGATCCAGGGCCATGAGTGATCCGTGGCCGGGATGGGGCCTGAGATTGAGGGGACGGAAGGCGTGGCCGGCATCACAGGTGTGGCCGATGGTGCGTCAAATGGTGGGAGGTTGGTCCGCTGCGCATCCCGAATGATGCTGTTGCCATCGGCGGGCGTCAGCCAGCGTTGGGTCACGAGCGACTTGACGCTCGTCTCCACTGATTTCACGTAACCCTCGCGCGTTCCATAGAGCTGCCGCAATCGAGTACTGTCGAAGGGGAACTTGTAGCCATGGAACAGGCACACGAAGGGGCCGGATTTCGCGCCCACCCAGCGAGCGGTGGGCACATCGACGTACGGCGTGCGGACACCGCCCTTGGCATTGCCCAACTCATCCGTTTCAAACGCCTGGTCAGGGGGCAGCGGGCTCGGGCTGGCCACTAGGGCCAAAGGAGGCGCGCGCGGCGGGAGGCGCCCGAACCGGACCCAGGCATCGAGATTCATCCAGGCGGCATCAAACACATAACGGTTGGGAAAATCACTCGGCGTCACGCCTCGTGGCGAGCAAAGTTCGGCCTCGTTGTCCTGGAGTCGTCCGTGTGCTCGCATCGCGTCCTCCTCGGCGGCGAATGAGAGATCCTCCCACGGGTCCACGTGCGCGGCTCCCGCCACCTCGTAGCGCCGGAACAGGTCGGGAAAGGTATCACTATCCGGGCGCCGGCTCCCCGCGTTGGTTTTCAGGTCGCCCTGGGTGAAGAGCTCGATGACGGGAACCGCCGCGGCAGCCGTGATCAGGCGCGGGTCGCCATCCGGCGGCTCCTGCCAACACTGATTGATCGGGACTTGCCAAGGTGGGCTGCCGCTGTAGAGATAGCCGTCATAGAGCGGTTTGCCATCCGGGCCGACCTCGCGCCGGCCGAAGACAGTTGCATACAGTCGAGCATAGCCGGCCGTCTGGGACTGCCCTGTCATATACAAGCGCGCCGCTGGGTGGGTCAGGGGGTTGGATGGGCCGCGGCTCTTGAGAGCCGCTCCGAGCTCACTGAGGATGTCCCACGCAAGACCCGTCTCGTCCGCCGGGGTGCTCGGTTGTGACCACGGGTTGACGTCACCGGCGGCGCACTCGGGTGCCGTGCGCGGGTTTGGCATGGATACTTTGGCGTATCGGACGGGATCGAACGCGCGGAGGGCCTTGATGGTGTTTGGTTTGATGGTAACGCCGACCCAGACATCCCCCGCGGCCATGAACTGCTGATAGGACTCCGCCCACATGATCGGCAGGTCGATGTCGACGGACGGATTCATAGGCTCGACGATAACGGTACCGCTCGCGCGACGGCTGTCAATCGGGCGACGCACGAGGATGCGTGTGATGTATGGGCCGCTTGCGGGGGATTGCACTCCCTGCGCGTTCCAATCAAACACCCGGGCGACACCGCTCAGGAGGTATTCTTCCTCGGTATAGCCGTACCTGGCCAAATCGAGCGGTCGGCTCTGGAAGCGAGCCGCCGAGAAGGCGTGGGAGGTCGGCGTCTGTGGCAGGTGGCCGATCTCGGGCAATAGGGGGTGCTCGACGGGCGCCGGCGTGGCGCCGCTCGCCGAACCCGTGGCCAGCACGATAGCCGTTATGGCGACGGCCCACCTCATTGCCATCGACGCAACGCCTTCAGAATCCGTAGATTGCGGTCAAGCCAATCGTACGCGGTCGCAACGTGCGTCCTCGATAAACGGTCGAGGCGTTGGTCTCATGATAGCGCAGCAGCTCCGCGGAGGAGTTGGTCACGTTATCAGCGAAGAGCGACAGATCCAGGCCACCGAACCGCACTCCTCCCCTGGCGGAGAGGGAGTGCACGGCGACAGAATACAGTGTGGTTGGGTCCGCGCCAAAGACGCCCGTTGGTGGGTTCCGATCGTACGAGCCCGCGTAGTCGTACGTCAGATTGACATACGCTGTATGCTCGGAGGCAAACAGTGCTCGCTCGAAATCCAGCGCGGTGCTGCCGGAGACCTTGGGAATGGGCAACCGCTCGCCCTCACGTGCCAGGGTCACTCCAGAGGCCATGGTCAGGGTCTGCGAATAATGCGCATCGGTATAGCCGGCGGAGACTCTCCAGGTGAGCCCCGGCAGAAGGCGGGCATGCAGGTCGATGTCCGCGCCCTGGCTCCTCGCGGCGCCGAGGTTGTCGGTGTAGATGTTGCCGCACGTGGGCAGGAAGATGAGGCTCTGGATGTTGGACCAGTTGATGCGGAAGGCGCTGGCCGAGATCTCGACCTGGCCGTTCCACACCATGTTCTTGGTGCCGACCTCGTAACTCCAGACCGAGTCGGACTTATAGCTCGTCGGCGCGTCGGCAATACCAATGGTGCTCAGGTCGATCTGGCAGACCGGATTGCCGGCGTAAGAGGCGTTACCACCGCCAATGCGGTATCCCTTGGCCGCGGTGGCGTATACCATGTTGTCAGGAGTCAGGTTATATGTGACGTTCGCCTTCGGCGTCACCGGGGTCTCCTTCTGCGCGCCTTGTGCCAGGCTCGGGCCCGCGTTCCAGGGGCCATCCTGGAAGTTGCTGTCGGAGAACTTGCTGCGCGCCACGCGGGCACCGAGGGTCACCTTGAGCTGCTCGGTGAACTTGTAGGACACATTGCCGAACGCGGCGGTCTCCTGCTCGATGTTGGTCGTGTTTTCCGCGTAGCCCACCGGGCCCGGCAGCGACGCGGAGCCGAAAATGGCGATCGCGGGGGCGCCGAAAATGGCGCCGGTGAGGGCATCCAGATCCTCGAATTCCGAGCGTACCCGGTGCAGGTGATTGCGCTGGAAGTAGAGCCCACCGACCCAGGAGAGCCGCGCCTGGTCCGAATCCGCCGAAGTGAAGCGCACTTCCTGCGTGAAGACGTCCTGTTGGATCCGGGCGTGCATGGCCGCCGACCAGTCGGGTAGTCCAGGCACGTCCACGAGGCCGCCCTGCAACTGCGAGGCCTCGATGTAGCTCCAGTCGTTGACCTGCAGGTTCGTGCGCGACATGTACGAGGAGATGGAGCGTATGGAGAACGCAGGCAGCGCGTAGTCGACGGTGAGGGTGGGCAGGGTCCACTTGTCATCGTTCGGCTGGGGAACCTTCGCCTCCGATTGAAACCGGGGCCGCTCTTCCCAATAAAGGTCCGCGTCCTCGATGTGAGCGTGTTGGAAGAAGATGGACGGCGTGACGGTCAGCCCGTCGAGCGGCCGCCATCCCACCACCAGGCGCGCCGCCTGGGTGAAGTTGCCATTGGAGTTGGCATCGAGCACCTGCCCGGTGGAGCGGGAAACCCGGTCGATGTAGCCGCCTTGGGTTCGGTACCAGGCACTGGCGCGAACAGCCAACTGGTCCTGGATGAGCGGCACGCCGCCGGCCAGGCCGGCTTCGTAGGTGGGCGCACCCATGTCCGTGTAGGCCATTTCCGCACGCGAGCGCAGGGTCGGACTGGTGTAGTTGGGGCCGGGAGTGATGTAGCGGATCGTGCCGCCCTCTGAGCCGGCACCAAACAACGTTCCTTGCGGGCCGCGCAAAACTTCGATGCGGTCGAGGTCGAAGACCTGCGGGGCAACCGGCGGTCCCAGGCTGTCATTGCGCTCCTGGATCGGGGTGTCATCGATATAGAGACCGGTCGTCGCAGCGCCGGTCGCCGAGGTGATACCGCGAATCGAAACGTTGGAATAGCCCAGCCCATTGTTGGAGGAGATGGTCAGGGATGGCGTGTTGCGCGCGATGTCGTTGAGATCCTTGATGCCCTCGCGGTCGAGGGTCTCCTGGCTCATGGCGGTGATGCTGATTGGGACCGACAGGATGGTCTCGGAGCGCTTCTGCGCTGTCACAAAGACCTCCTCGAGAGCCACGCCGTTTGCCCCACCCTGGGGCGCGGTAGTCTGCGCATGCGCGACGCCCGCCCAGGCAGTCAATCCACCGAGAGCGACCGTGAAGCAGGTGCGCTGGATGCTGATCATTTTGTCGCTGCTCCCCATGTTGTTGTGTGGTTACCCTGCGATCGCAGGTCCATCACGCAATCGACGGGGCGACGCCGGTGTGCGGCCGATATAGAGACATGTGGTTCGGCCGCACAGTTGAGGAATCTATGCGGGAGTCGCGTTGCCCCGGTATCCACCGAATGGTGGATGGGGCGCGGGCTCTCAGGCGTCGGGTGCGCGCTCGCGCCCAACATCTAGGTGTTGAACGGATTGCGCTTCGTACAAGGAATGCAGTTCGTTATGGGAGCCATTATCATGGCGCAAGCCGACGCGGCTGGACCTGCAACCGACCAGAGGAGTGCGGCGACTATGGCTGAGGGGGACCTCGAGGCATTCATGGCTACCATGGTGGGCGCCGTAGCCGCCGTGAGTGCCGAGGACGCCGAGAAACTGGCGCGCGATCGTTACGGGCTGACAGCCACAGCCGCGCGGTTGACCGGCGAGCGCGATGAGAATTTCCGCCTTGCCTGCGCTGACGGCACGCAATACGTATTGAAAATTGCGAGTGCCGCGGAAGAGCCGGAAATAACGGATCTGCCCACCGCTGCATTGCTACACCTCGAACGCGTGGATCCCGGCTTCCCCTGTCCTCGGGTAGTGCGCACGCTCGAGGGCAGCACTCTCTGTAGATATCGGGACCGCGCCGGCCTGGAGCGGAGCGTGCGGGTCCTGACCTATGTGCCGGGGAAGACTTTGCGCTCCACGAGGCGATCGCGTGCGCAGCGCGTCGCCAGTGGCCGCGTTGCCGCCAGACTAGGGCTGGCACTGCGGGAGTTCACTCACCCTGCCGCACGGCGTGCCCTGATCTGGGACCTGAGGAATGTTGGGCGCGTGGCCGGGCTGCTGGAGGACTTGCCGGATCTGGCGGAAAGGGAGCAGATCATGAACCTGCTCGAGCGGATCGCGATGCTGACCGGCGAACGCTTGCAACCGCTGCGGCAGCAGGTGATTCACAATGATCTGAACGATATGAATCTCCTGGTCGACCCGGACGATGAGGCGGTGATCGTCGGGGTTATCGACTTTGGCGACCTGGTGCATACCGCCCTGGTCGCTGACGTTGCGATTGTCGCGGCGGACCAGATCGCCGCGGGAGAATCCGTGCGCGACTCGATCGCCGATATCGCAATCGGCTACCATGAGATCTTACCCTTGCTGCCGCAGGAGCTCGTCATGCTGAACCCACTGATTGCGGGAAGAGCTCTGACGGATGTTGTGATTCCCGCTTGGCATCGGCGGCGCAATCCCGGTGGCACGCACTACTGCGATCTTTTGCCAGAGACAGTACGCGCTCGCGTGGAGCTGGCCGCGGAGCTGCTTTCTACGGGTGTGCCGTTGTGATCGAATCAAGCACAGAGAGTCTTCGCACGCGCCGTTCTCGCGCGCTAGGACCGACTTATTCACTCTTCTATGACGAGCCTCTGCATATCACTCGAGCGGAGGGTGTTTGGATGTATGACGCGCAGGGGCGTAGATACCTCGACGCGTATAACAATGTGCCCGTCGTTGGGCATTGCCATCCCTATGTTGTCGATGCGCTGGCGCGGCAGGCGCGGGTTCTGAACACTCATACCCGGTATCTCGCGGAGGAGCCTCTCGAGTTGGCGGAAAGGCTTCTCGTTACTTTGCCGCGCCAGATCGGCAATATCGTGTATGCCTGCACGGGGAGCGAGGTCAACGATCTCGCGGTACGCATCAGTAAGGCGGTAACCGGCGGCACGGGGTTCATCATCACGGATTTCGCCTATCACGGAACTACGGAGGTTATCGCCGGCATGTCACCGGAGGATGGGACCGCGCTCGGGCCGGGTGTTTACGCGGTCGCTCCGCCTTTGGGCGCCGATGGGGCCTCGAAGTTTGGCCAGCGGGTCAGGGAGTGCATCGAGGCAATGCGAGCGGCCGGCGTTCGGCCGGCGGCCTTGCTCGTGGATACCATTTTCTCGAGTGACGGTGTAGCGGCTGATCCTCCTGGGTTCCTGGCGGCGGCGGTCGCTGCAATCCGCGCTGCCGGTGGGCTTTTCATCGCGGATGAGGTGCAGCCCGGCTTTGGGCGCACAGGGGAGCACATGTGGGGATTCCAACGGCATGGCGTGACTCCAGATCTCGTCACCATGGGGAAACCTATGGGAAATGGACATCCGATCTCCGCGTTGGCGGCTCGGCCCGACCTGCTCGAGAGGTTTGCGCGGGATAGGAAGTATTTCAACACGTTTGGTGGGAACTCGGTGTCTTGCGCCGTGGCGTTGGCGGTGCTCGACGTTATCGAGAACGAGCGGCTCGTCGCCAACGCGGGTGCCAGCGGGGAGCATTTGCGACAGGGGCTCGTGCGGCTCGCGCAGCGTTACCCGTGGATACGGGAGATTCGCGGCGCGGGGCTCTTCTGGGGTGTCGAGCTCGCCGGGCATCCTGAGAGCGGGTTGTCGGCGCGGCAGGAGGCTGCGCGAGTGGTCAATGACCTACGCCGCCGCGGCGTTCTCGTCGGGGCCACGGGTCGAGACAGTAATGTTCTCAAGATACGGCCGCCGCTGGTGATTGGGCGTGCTGAGTTGGACTTTCTGGTCGATGCGCTTGGGGAGGCTCTCGGGGAGCGGTAAGGGGCGCCCCAGGCGTCAGTCGCTGTCTTTCGGTAAACGCCGCGTCACCATGAATTCGATTGCGGGATCATCGGCGCGCGGCCTGTTTACTCGTTTACTCGAACAGCCCCACGATGCTCTGGTACTTTTCGATGTACCACCGGTTCTCGTTGTTATATCTCGGGATCGCCAGCGGACGCACATCCGTGCCTTCCGCTTTCCAGACACACGGACAGCTCACCGCAGCTCCTGCGAGCTGCACTCCCGGGTGGCTCAGTTCGTCGAGCCCGACCTTCATTCTCGTCAGAACACGGTAGAGCTTCGTGACGTTTCGGGATCCGCCGTTGTACGCGGCGACCGGAAAGATGCCCAGCACTTCGGGGTGGGCACGATATGCGATACGAATATCCGCCGGCATCCCCGCCAGGTCGAGATCCAGCAGGCACACCGCCGCTTTCATGGCGTTCAGCAGATTCGTCGCGCCTCTCTCGAAGATGGGGTCGAGCTTTGCGCCGGGGCAGCGTCTGACCACAACCGCGTAGGTCCCATTTCCCTTGCGATTGGTGAATTGCATTGGCCCTAACGCTTTTGCCCTCGAGACGCTGTACCGATACGCCTCCTCCCGCTTCAGCCCGTATTGGCTCAGTACCTCGTCAAAGGCGAGCGCCTGCTTCTCCATGTAGTCGCCGTCATCGGTCTGCTCGATGACAGCAAGTGTCGTGATGACCTGTAGGGGAATGACATCAGCGAGCAGTTCTCCGGAAAAGGCCGCACTCGGCACCTGCGCGAGACGCAGATCCTCGAGCGCCTTATGCGCTGTGGCGACCAGAAACTCCTTCCCGCTGCTGACGAAAGCCGGATCGAACGTGTCTTCGGTGAAGGGCAGGTAGACGATCGGCTTCGCGGTTTGCGCGACGGCGCTCCACTGCCTGTGCTTGATAAGGTTGTTGTCGAACACCGGGAACTTGCGTCCGTAGACCTTCAAGGGATCCCCGTTCTGAGAGAAGGCGAACATCAGCCGCTCGGCGCCGGTGCCCTTCACGTGCCGCGCCTGTATACCCGGCGTGAGAGTGCGAAAGGCCAGCGGCTTCCCACCGGGTTTCCACTTGATAGGCGGACGCGGGAGCTCGATGTGGGCAACGGACCACTCCTGTTTCGTTTCGCTCCACAGCGCAAAGGCCACCGGGCGTCCGCGGAGCACCTGATTCTTTCCTTTTCCAGTGAACACGTATTGGAGCTCGACGTCACGCAGAAGTGTCTGCGCTTCGGCAACGAGACCGTGGATCGTGTCATGACGGTCACGGCTGCCTTGGACCACGACCTCCTTGGGAGCCTTCTCGGGTTGCTCCGACTCGGCAACGGCAAGTGGAACCTCGCCTTCTTCCTGTTTCGAACTGCCTTCCGCCGTGGGAGCCGGTTCCGCGGCTGGAGGGGCAAGCTCTGCATCGATCAGCGTGGGCTCAATTTCCTCAGTGGCACCGCCTCTCGTCGCACATCCAGCAAAGATCAGCGATGCCAGTAGGAGCAGAGTCAGCGCAGCCGAGCGTCTGGCAGGTGTGTTCATGCCAGCGATAGTACTCACCAGCGGGCGCGGTGCATGCGTACTGGTATGAAGAAATGGAATGTCTTTGAGGCTGCAGCAACCCGCGCCGGAGCAGCGCGAACGCACATGAGCCGGCCAAAATGCGACGCTGTGAACGTAGCATCATGATGCCTCATAATTGACATCTTGATGCCATACAAGTATTCTCGGTGCATGAGAACCACGTTAACCCTTGACGAGGACATTGCCCAGCGACTCCAAGCCGAATCACGCCGGACGGGCCGCTCTTTCAAGGAGATCGTCAACGAGCACTTGCGTATGTCGTTGGCTCAATCCCGAGCGCTGAAGTCGATGAGCCCATTTCGCGTGATGGCGGCTGAACTTGGTGGACCTGCAACCCCGGGCTCATACGATGACATCGAAGCCTTGCTGGAGGAGTCCGAAGGCATTGAGCATCGATGAAGCTCGTCGATGCCAACATCCTGCTCTATGCCTACGACAAGAGCGCCATACACCACGATACGTGTCGCACGTGGCTCGAGTCTGTTTTCAATGCTCCCGAGACGATTGCTCTACCCTGGCAGACCATCCTTGCATTCGTGCGAATCTCCACCAACCCGCGCGCCGTCAAAAATCCCCTCCCGAATGCCCAAGCGTGTGACATCGTAAGCACATGGCTCGAGCGACCGAATGTCGTCGTGGTCAACGCGGCCGAGCGATTCTGGAACATTCTGCGTCAACAGATTCTCGATGCGCAGGTCACTGGCCCGCTGGTCACAGATGCGGCGCTCGCGGCCTTGGCCATCGAGCAAGGCGCAACGCTGTGCTCAACAGATAGAGACTTCCGACGCTTTGAGGGCCTGAAGCTGATCGATCCGACCCAGCCCATGGACCGATAGAGCTAAAGCGCCGACTTCGGTTCCGCGACCTCTGCGGGGGAAGCTTTAGGCCGCCCGCTCAAAACCTGGCGTGGCTTCGGTACGATCCGTCTTGGAAACTGGTGGCAACACGTCGGCAATTTTCGCGCAGATTTCTGCAACGTCATCCCGCAGATCCACTCCATCGAACAGGTAGCGCTCGAGAACCAGGCGTGCCTCACCGAGCAATGCTGCGTATTCGTTTGCCGTCATCGCGACCCCCAATAGCTGTTCATATATCCAGATACTATATCTTGGGTCCGCAGCCCGCCAGACCACCACCCACCACAACCAGTAGTGTACACCGGATCTTGGGCAGTAGCCTGCTACCGGCGAGTACTTGCCCGCGGGCGCTGCTCACTGCCTTGGCTATAACGGCAATTCCGCGCGAGGGGTACTTGTTGCTGCGATAACCCGGGTCGCGGGCATGGACGTACCGTAGTACGCCCCTTGTGCGCAGTGACAGCCCAGAGACTGCAGGATCGCAACCTGGGCCTCGTGTTGCACGCCCGTAGCGACGCTGAGCGCGCCGAGGTTACGAATCAGCGTCAAAGTAGCGCTCATCACGGCCATTCCCGCATGACTGCCATGCAGGTCCGTTAGAAATGAGTCATCGATTTTGACTGTATCAACGGGGTAGCTGCGCAAAACGGACAGCGAGCTGTGACCCGCGCCGAACTCATCTATGGCCAGTTTGACTCCAAGCCGGCGTAGTTTCGCGAACAGCGGGCCAACTTGCGTGCGATTCGCCATGACCTCACGCTCCGATACTTCGATCTGCAGGTGTGCCGGCGCCAGCTCGTATGCCTCCAGTGTCGCAACGATGTGCTCGACAAACCTGTCGCCGCAGGCTATTTGCGCTCGACACAGATTGATGCTGACCGTATCCGGTGCGCTGTCGGCATCGTCCGCACGCCAGGCCACCATTGCACGACAGGCCTGCCGAATGGCCCATTGCCCGATGACGACGAGCAGCCCTGATTCCGCGGCGATCGGCACAAACTCACTCGCAGCAATCGCCCCCAATGAAGGATGGTTCCAGCACACGCTCACTTCAACGCTGCGGCGACGCCCGGATTCGAGATCCACAACCGGCTGGTACTCGACATACAACTGGTCGGTTCCGATCGCGCGGCGCAAGGAGGTCTCGATGGCCAAATGTCTCGTCAGTCGCTCGTGCATCGCCTCGCTGAACACGACCGAGCAGCCCCGCCCCGCCCTCTTTGCCTCATACATAGCGACATCGGCGTTGCGAACGAACTCCTCCGCGCTTCCCTGGCACCGGTCCGTGGTCACGATTCCCACACTCGCGCTCGAGTGCACCTCATGACCGAGAATGTTGTAACTGGGTACCAACACGTTCAGAAGCCGTTCAGCCACCCGTACCGCCTCGTCACAGCTGCGCAGATCGTTCACCAGGACGAGGAACTCATCCCCACCGAAGCGGCTGAGCACATCGCCCTCGAGCTTCCGCGCATGCCGCTCCTCGGCGCGCATTGCGGTCTGCAGCCGACCGGCGATCTGCCGCAGCAATTCATCGCCTGCCTCGTGTCCCAGCGTGTCGTTGATCTGTTTGAAACGATCGAAGTCGAAGAATAGTACCGCGCAGGCCGGCTGCTCCCCGTTGCGTACTCGAGTGAGCGCGCCCGCGAGCCGTTCCATGAACACAGATCTGTTCGGCAGACCCGTCAGCCGGTCCCGTTGAGCCGAATCTATCAGCGCCATTTCCAGAGCCTTACGGTCCGATATGTCGACGGCTATCCCCGCGAAGAGCGCCGGCCGATCCTGAGCATCGGACTGCAGGACTTTGCCGCGAATCAACAACCATAACCAATTCCCGTCCGCTCTTCTGACGCGGATCTCGTGCACCAGGACCGTGTTGGGATCAGCGATGGACGCAATGACGGCTCGCTCCCAGCCCGCACTGTCATCCGGGTGCACCAACGAACGCCATTGCAAGAGTTCCCACTGCTGCAAATCGGCCAGGCTATGGCCCGTCATCTGCGCAATACGCTCGCTTACGGACATCCCGCACTTGCCAGCGTGCCATTCCCACGTCCCAACGTTCGTCCCTTCGATGACCTCTCCGAGCCGACGGCGCTCCTCAGCCAACACCTGCGCGGTCCTATTCGCTTCGGCGGCACTCTCCAACACCGAATGCGCATCTGCCAGACCACGACGCCGCACGCGGTAGAACAGCACCCCCGCGACCGCAATCAAAATGCCAGCAGGGGCCAGGCCCGTCAGCGCCTCCCGCCGCAAGCGATTCAGCCGAGCGACCAGCTTACTCGCGTCCACATCGATGCCGATTACCCCAATCTGCCGTCCGCGTGGATCGCGAATCGGCGCGAACCCGCTCATGAAAGTGCCCCACGCGTCCGTGACGGGCTCTTGGTTGGCGATGGCAATGCCGGGGCGTCCGCCGAGACCCATCGCGCGCTTAAGGTTGTCGGAGAGCTCCGGATAGACTTCCCACACGCCAGACTGTTCCGACCGGCCGGATGGGGTGACCGCGCCAGGCTCGGCCGCATCCAGCACAAAGTGCACTTGTCCGTCGCTCATGACGAGGGTGTATATATAGCGGACGTCGGGGACGGCGCGCCGTATCCGCCGCAACGGCTCCACGGCGCGCGAGTAGTCGGGATCATTAAGTTGCTCCGGCCGCCGGATGCTCTCGTGCAGCTGCGGATCCACTGCCACAGAGGACTCGAGCAGCAGATTCACCAGATAGTGCCGAAAACCGGCGAGCGCCGCGCTCTCGGTCGTGACGCACAGTCCGAAGATCGCAGTCGCCACGACAATCAACATTATCAGCGAGAAAGCCAGCGCCTCCCAGAGGGCGCGGCGTGACTGCCTCACTGTGGGGTTTGTTAGGGAGCGCACGTACTGCAAGCGGGCACCTGGATGAGCGGATCTGGTCACACACTGCGATCCTTGCATCCCGGAGCCACTACGGGCGTGGGCGGACGCCACACCCGTGGCGAGGCGTACTCGATACTCCGATCGTATTTAACAATCTGTGGAGCAGGTCACATCCGCGCGAACCCAGGCGGGGCGCGGTCGGCTCTGCCGCGCGCCTGATCGGCCGCAGTTTGCGTAAACCGGCTACCCCGCGCCGCTTATGCCCCGGCCCGTTATTTTCGGCTGTTAGTGAGCCGCTCTTTCCTTCGCAGCTTGGTAGCCCTGGTAGGCGCGCGACGCTCTGGGTGCTGCTCAGAGCTCGACCCGGAAGCGGCGAAGGCAACGCGCTGCACCTCTGGCCGCATGCTCTTGACGCGCACAGCCTCTTCGACGCGCTCCCGCTTGCGATTACGATGAATGTGCAGTTCCTCCTTGAGGAACAGTCGTTTCTCGACCACTGCGACTTCCTCGAGGATCGGGACAATCAACACGCCATCTTCTTCGCACGTTTGTGGGGGCTCGGCCACTTCACGGTTCACCGGTACGCGCTCGACGGTGACGTCGTCGCGCTCCAGATCTGCTGCAACGCGCAACAGTCGTTCATCCACCACGGTGCGTATTCGCACGCGCCCTGTTTCAACCACGTGCTTGTCTACGGTGACGTGCTCTTTGACGAGAGGAATGGAAGCTTCGGGTGTGACGGAGGGGCTCATGGCTTTCGCACCTGCTTGCGTGTCAGTCAATTCCTAACGTGTTTGCGGATGGCAATGTTCCTTTGGTTCGAAAATTACCGGAACTGCCCGCGCTCCGACTCGTTGCAAACTGACGAGATCCCATCGGAGCAAAATCAACATGGCCGCGAAGAACAGATCAGTTTTCGGAATCTATGCTGCCGCAGACCAAGCCGAGAGAGCGGTGAATACACTCATCGAAGACGGCTTCATGTCCCAGGATGTATCAGTCCTGATGCCAGATCAGCGCAGCACGCGCGAGTTCGCGCACCACAAAGATACGAAGGCCCCCGAGGGCGTAACCGCAGGTGCGAGCGCCGGCGGTGTTGTTGGCGGCACGCTTGGCGTGTTGATCGGGCTTGGTACGCTGGCGATTCCGGGGGCCGGTCCATTTCTCGCCGCTGGGCCCATCGTTGCGGGCCTCGCCGGCCTCGGCGCAGGCGGCGCGGTGGGTGGCCTCATCGGTGCGCTCGTCGGGATGGGCATACCCGAGTACGAAGCGCGCCGTTACGAAGGCCGGGTGAAGGATGGCGGGATCTTGCTTTCCGTTCATTGCGAGACGCCAGGGGAGATTCTTCGCGCCAGAGAAATCCTGACCGGAACCGGTGCGGCGGACATTGCCGCATCCGCTGAAAGCGTCAGCGCTTCACCGAGCGCGGCATCCGCGCCGCGCCCGTCAACTGATGCAAGGGCCCAGAACACTGCTTCAGGCCCGAAATGAATACGGGCTTTTTTGCGCAGCGACGCGCGACACATCCATTCGGAGACTCGTCATGACTTCGAGAAAAATCGTAGCCGTTTTTGACTCCCAGAGCGCTGCGCAGAGTGCGCGAAACAGCCTGCTGGAGCTTGGCTTGGACCGTGAGCAGATCAGCATCACCGACCAGAGCTCGAGCGAGCAAGCCGTGCGAACACCTGAAGCTCGAGGTAGCTTCTGGGCGCATATCAAAGAAATGTTCATGCCAGACCGAGATCGTTACACCATTGAGGAGAGCATGCGCCGAGGAGGATGTGTGCTCGTTGCCACCGCGGACGACGACCAAGCCGATGAGGCGATAGCGCGGCTCGAACGGGCAGGCGCCGTCAACCTCGACGAGCGCGAGTCCGAATGGGCCGCTGGACAGACCGACGAAGGAGCCCGGATTCCGGTGGTCGAAGAACAGCTGCGCGTCGGGAAGCGCGAAGTGAATCGCGGCAGCGTGCGTGTACGATCCTACATCGTGGAAGAGCCCGTGCACGAAGAAGTGCGTCTTCGTGAAGAGCGGGTGGACGTGGAGCGCCGGCCTGTCAACTCACCTGCACGCCCCGTCGCGAAGGGCTCACCGGAGGACCTGCTTCAGGAGCGGACAGTAGAGGTCAGCGAAACCGCAGAACAGGCGGTCGTCGGCAAGGAAGCGCGTATCACCGAGGAAGTCGTAGTGAGTAAGAACGCGAACGAGCGGGTCCAGCAGATTGACGAGACCGTACGTCGCACGAAGGTCGAAGTTGAGGACGGTCGGGACACCGGCCCAACCGGCAAACCACCCGAGGCCAAGACCACAAGCCCGCAACGACCGGCACGTAGCTGACGGTCGCCAACTAATCGGAGGGCTCGGAAAGGGCCCTCCCATGTTAGCAGCGGTTCGCCCGCCGACCACAGGCCAGGGCACAGCGCGTCGAAGACCTTCAGCCCGCCGCTATTCCCCCCTCGACAGCTTCTCGTTGTCCTGTCCGAGAGTGGGCGCCGCGAATGGCTCCGGGCCAGGGGTGCGCCCAAACTTGACGGGTCGGGTCACCCCCCGATAGCTCCCGAGCGTCGGATGCTCGATTGCCGTCACCATGTTCTCCGCGATTACCTGCGGATGATCAAACATGTCTTCGACTCGCCCCACCATTGCGCAGGGTACCTGGTCGCCGAGCAGAGCCTCCCATTCCCGCGCGGTACGTGTCAGCAGAACGGCGCGAAGTCTAGGAACGATCTCTCCTGTGTGCTCGGCGCGCTTACGCACAGTGTCGTACCGTGAATCGTTGGCCAATTCCGTGAGTCCCGTTTTCTCGCACAACGCTTTCCAGAAGTGGGGAGTATTCGCCGAAAGGTAGAGGTACCCCTCGCGCGTGGGATGCAGGCCGGTAATACCACCCGAACGCATGTCTCGAAATATATCGAGCGACTCACCTTCAGCCCAAATCATCCGCGCCGACTGCATGGTCAGCGCACTTCGCAACAGCGACACGCCAACGAATTGTCCCTGGCCGCTGCGCTCGCGCTCGAATAGAGCTGACGATACCCCCGCGGCGAGCAATGCGGCGGCGTAGTAATCGACGGGTGATCCATAGGTCAGCTCGGGTGCCCCATCGGGATTGCCCTGCAGGACACACATGCCGGTCATGGCTTGCAGCACCTGGTCATAACCGGCCTTTTCCCGCAAAGGCCCCTCTTCGCCGTAACCAGTCACTGCGCAATAGATGAGCTGCGAGTTGATCCGGCTCAGCCGCGCGTAGTCCACGCCCAAGCGCTCGGCGACGCCCGGCCTGAAGTTGTGCACAAAGACGTCCGTCTCAGCGACGAGCTCGAGCAACCTGGCGAGCTCCTCGGGACGCTTCAGATCCAACACCACGCCCTGCTTGCTGCGATTCACGCCGAGGAAAGCTCGATTCTCAGCAGCCAGCGTCGAGGGATACTGCCGCAGATTGTCCCCACCCGGCGGTTCGATCTTGACGACATCGGCACCCTGGTCGGCCAGCAGTGTGCATCCGTACGGACCGGCGATGTAAGCGCTCAGATCCAGCACGCGCACGCCGCTCAGAGGCCCAGCCGGCCCGGAGCGCCGTGAGTCAGCAAAAACCGCAGACGTTGTCATTCGCAATCATTCCAACATTCCACCCTCATGGCAGCGTTTCCGGCGCGAGAGACATCCAAGTGAGCCGCCAGGACCCGTCCCTGCGCCCTCCCGCACGATAGTAGGGTTGAAAAATCAGTGCGGAACGGCCGGCCGGTAGTAATCGGATATCACAACCCGGCTCGCCATTACTCGCCGGTACGGTCTCGAACCACGTGTCGTGGCGCCGGCCGTCATCCATGCGCAGGGTTTCCTCAACCTTGTAGCCGTCGATCAGGTCTGTCGCGTAAACGAGCGGACCGCGAGTGATCGCCAGGTAGTCGAAACACATCACCTCCTGGCTCACAGGAAGCCCGCCAGGAGCCCGAGACTCCTGCACGTTGCGGTGCGTCCTGCGATGCGCTCGTGCCGACATTGGAAATGATAGCGTGATCTCATCACCCGTACGCCAGAAGCGTTCGATGCGAACGTACGCGCCGGGGAGCGGCGCTGAGGCCACGCTGTCTTCGGCGATGCGCAGTTTGGCGCCCTCCGCCCATTCCGGAACACGGACGTGAATACTGAAAGACGCGCTGCGTTCAGGCGAGATTTTGAGATTGACAATGCCCTCGAAGGGATACGCCGTTGTCTGCTGCACGTGCACCTTCCCTGCGGTAGGCAACTGCAGCGAGGCCTCCGACGGACCGAGAAGATTCACCTTGATCCCGCCATCTTTGCAGATCCCATAGGCGACAGAAGGTAACTCCTCCAATGCGATGGCACCGCTAGACTTGCAGCAGCGCCAATACGTGGTGTGTACGCGCCTGCCGTTGGGGAAGGAGTAATAACACCAGTCCTCGCCGTTCGGTGCCTGGGCACCGAGCAGATCGTTATACGCGCTGCGCTCGATCTCCTCCGCATAAACGGCATCGCCGCTGATGGACAGAAGCTCTCTATTCAGCTGTATCCACGCCGTTGTTGAACAAGTTTCAACGTAACCGTACGGACTGAAGACAGCGCCGGGATTGAACACTTCGCGTGATCGATGAGCGATACCGCCCCATGGACCACCGCCCAGAGTCAGATGCCGCTCGCGGATGTTGCGCCACAGGTTGCTTGCGGCGCGTAGATAACTCGCCTCACCGGTCGCGCGATAAAGCTTCGCAAGTGCAACCAGGTTCCAGAGGATCTGATAGCTCTTGCCCGTCGCGATCTCGGATGCATCCGCTCCGGCAAGGGCCTGAGTCAGCAAAGCATGCCGCGGGTTGCGCTCGGATTGCTCCAGAACGAGCATTGCGAGATCCAGGTAGCGTTGCTCACCGGTCGCGAAATAAAGCTCGAGCGCCGGATCCATCAGCACAGTCGCGGACAGGCCGTGGTGATTGCCGAGATCGGTGATATCAATGCCGCCGCGGGCAAGCGTGTCCCAGCACAGATCCCCAATCCTGCAGCCCGCCTCGAGGTAGCGTGCGTTGGAGAAGTGCCGGTTGACCTCGAGCAGGCCCAAGATCATGTAACTATGAGTCCAGACGTCCCAGGTGCGCGCGAAAGGGGCGCCGTCCCACGTCGGCAGCTTCGGCGGCTGTTTACGCATGAAGCGGTGCTCTGGGGCGTAGTTCCCCAGATAACCGTTCGCGTCCTGCAGCCCTGTCAGGTGCTCAGCAACTCGCTGCACGCTCTTGAGCAGCTTCTCATCACGCGTACGCGCCGCCGCCTTCGCGGCGGCATACAGCCACTTGCCGGCATGCTCGCCGTACCAATCCCCTTCGTGGTTGGTACACACCTTCGCCGGATCGAAGATGGCGATCGCCGGACTGCTCTCGTCGAGGATGAAGTGTGACAACCGACCGCCGTGGTTGGCGGCCAGGGCTTCACCCAGCAGCCCCCCCAAACGCACCTCCGGAAGCGCGGCGAACTGCATTGCGAGCGACGGACGGTGCGTCATGCCTCGAGTCGATTGTGGCATCAGACATCAATCACGCAGCGGAAGCCAATTCCACCCGACCGGTCTTTGCAAGGGGCCATCAGCAGGTACTTGCCGTGCTGGTCCAGGCGATAGGCTTGCGGAAAATACCAGTGGGAGGTCTGAGGTTGATATGCGTTGCCCCCTCTTAGAATTGCTGAACGCGTATGTGCGTCGGCATATTCATCCGTCCACTGCCAGATGTTGCCGACGAGATCCATGACGCCGAACGGACTCGCACCTGCAGGATGGGCATTCACGCCGGCGGGCACCGGCATCTCGCGGCCGCAAGCCGGCTCTGGAACCGCTGCCGGATTCCATTCATTGCCCCACGGATACTGGCGGCCATCTGTGCTCTGCGCCGCGTATTGCCATTCCCACTCGTGTGGCAAGCGCTTGCCTGCCCACCGCGCGTACGCGCGTGCGTCTTCGAGCGATACCCATATCACCGGTTTGTTGTTCCAACCCGGCCGCGGCTCACCATTGTGCCAGTGTAGTAAGTAGTTGTGATCGTCCGGCGGCCAGTAGGCCGTTGCGTCCAAGAAAGCCTTATATTGTGCGTTGGTAACGGGATAGCGATCGATACAGAACGCCTCGATTGACATCCTGCGCCGGTGGCTTCTTCGCGGGCTCGTTTCCCAGGGATACTGAACGTCGATGCCCTCCGAGGTCTGGCCTTCGATCTCAATACCCTGCACCGCGAAATCGAATTCCGCGCCTGGAATCCGGATCATGCCTTCGGGCGTGTGCGGCACTCGCGGCGTGAGCTCAATGTCGACAAGCTCCTGCGGCAGCGATTTCCACTCGGCGGAAAAGGACCGCAGCGGCACGCGAGCGAGCTCTCGCAGGCGATCGAGAAAACGGTCGAGACCCTGGATTTGCGCTCCGGGTGCCAGCGCAAGGAGGGCACCAAACCCGCGACCCTCCAGTTGCATTGCACACACGGCGCGATCAGAGTCGAGACGTGGCTCGATGCTCTCGCCGTTCCAAACATCGAAGTACAACGTGTCGGGCACGTGCGGGATAGTGATCTGGTCCCCATCCACTTCGTATTCATTGCGATTCACGAACGTCCACAGCACTGATAGTTTTCCGGGGAAACGGCTCGCGAATACGCCCGCCTGCAACGTCTTCTCGTAGGGAGTCCAGTCAGCGCTCACGAGCAGCGGAGCAAACTCGCGCTGGATCATTGCGACACGTCTCAGTGTCTCGGCATCGCGCGCCGTCAGCTGATTCCAAATGCCCCAGACGTTCTCCCATGCGTTGTAGCCGATCCCGTTGAAGAACGCGTGCTGCAGGTCATTGTTGCGATCACGACTCCAGCGGTTCTCGATGTTGATGATGTGACGAGGCTCCAGCCACTTGAGCTTCGGCACCACCGGTATCAGGTCCTGCGGGACCTTCTTGGTCCAGCTCTGCACGTTCCACGTGAGAATGTGATCGCCTGCCTGCGCCGTCGTCTCGGGCTGCAGGACCACTGGACAGCCGGCAGCATCGCATGCATCAAGAAACGCTCGTGGCACACCGCTGTAGGTATCGCCGTTGATGCCATCCGCGCCAACCGCTTTGACCAACTCCGCCAGGATCTGCCAATGAGGCCGATCGGTGGCTCTCGTGCCATTATCCCAGGGCATCGTAGGCAAAAAGACCTTCACTCCGCGCCGGTGGAAGTCCGCCACCGCCGCCCGCAAGCCGTCCAGGCCGCCGGGGAGGTCCTGTATCAGATCGAACTGATTGCGGTCATCGAGCCCGATATTGGGGTATATGTACCAGATGAGCACACTGTCGATCCCGCCGAAGCGGCTTTCGAGATCATCGAGATAACGATCCACCGTGTAGCGACGCGAGGTTGCGTCGTAGAAATAGCGATCCTCAACCATCGCAAGGGCGTGCACGAAATTGCGCTGAGCCCACTGCAGCTCCGGGCGGCGATACATCGAGTCGTCAAAGCCGATGCGGATCAGGTGCTCCTGGCGCCATTCGCGCAGCCCCTGCAGCCAGTTCTCGGCGGCCGCATTGACATCGATCATCCAGTGACCGATGGCCGCGAAAGGCCAGCCGGGCGCCTTGCCCGGATGCGGCAGATACGGGCCTGTTAACGCATGCGAGAACTTGTAGTCAGTGGTCGTGCGGATCGCAGAGGGGCTCATGCACTTTCGCCCGAGGGCGCCTGGTTCGAGAGGGCACACTGCAATGCTTGCGTGCCGTAGTAGTCAGCCAGTTGGCAGTACGTGGCCAGTGCGCTGGTGTCGTTGTTGCCCCGTGAACCGCCATTGGAATGCATCAGCGCCTCCACTTCGTCGTAGGTCGGAATGCTCGACTGCGCACCGATGCGCGTAGTCGCAAGCGCTGCCGCAGCACTCGCTCTTCGCAGGGCCTGAGCGAGTGTGACCTTCGAACAAAGCGAAGCCCCCAGTACCCCGCAGAAAGTATCCCCGGCCGAAGTCGTATCCACAGACTTTACTCTGAAAGAGGGCTGGAGGAAAAACTCTCGCCCGTGGCGCGCACAGCAGCCGCGCTGCCCCAAGGTTACGATGACCAAAGGAACGCGCACGGACTCGAGCCTTTGCGCGATCGAACCACCATGCCCCGTGACCCTCGTCAGCTCATCCTCGTTGACAATCAACACGTCGATGACATCGAGCAATTCGTCCGGCAATGGCCTGGCGGGCGCGGCATTCAGCACGACCTTCACACCGGCCGCGTGGGCCGCACGCGCGATATCGATCACCGTTTCCAAGGGAGTCTCGAGCTGCAGCAACAGGTACCCGACTCCTGCCAGATCTCGCTGATCCACCGTGCGCAACAGTGAGTTTGCACCGGGTGCAACAGTAATCGCATTCTGCGCATCATCAGCGACGCAGATGAGGGCCGCGCCCGTCGCTGCTGCGGCAACTCTCACCACATGCAGCTCGACCCCCGCGTCCCGCAACGACCCTTCAATCAGAGGTGCGAACACGTCCTCGCCCAGCGCCAGAACCATTCGAGTCGGCACGCCGCCCGCACGCGCGCACGCCACCGCCTGATTGGCGCCCTTTCCGCCAGGGAAGATGGCGAAATCGCGGCCCAGCACCGTCTCTCCTGGTCGGGGCACGTGGGATGCACGCGCGACGAAATCAACGTTGGCCGATCCCGCAACCAGGACCGTACCGAAACTCTCCTTTCCAGCATCCGCACGTGCCACCTTAGAACTCATATCGATACGTCAGTGACGCCAATCGGCCCCGGCCCGCGAAATAGTTGCGGTACAGATCAACCTGCGAGGACGACAGGAAGTAGAACTTGTTCGTCAGATTCTCGATACCCAGTGAGAATGCACCGAGCTTGCCTGCATCGTAGTTCATCGATAAATCGTACAGCGTGTAACCGTGCGTATGCTCCGCGGCACTCGTACCTTCATTGATGTCCCGACCCAGATACGAAGTAGCACCAAAGACGGCCGTGCCGTTCGCAAGAAAGCGCCACTCCAGCGACCCACTCAGCTTGTCCGGGCTGATATTGGACACACCGAGCGTAAGGTTCAGGGGTCCGCCCGGATTTCCCGGAGACGTCGTCTTACCCTTCACGTGGGCGTACAGTACCGTGACTTTCCAATCGGGCGTCAGCCGATAGTCACCCGTGAAATCCACACCGTTGATCTTCACGGGGGCGCGGTTGAGCACATAGTCTTTCGTTATCGGATCAACACTGAGTGAGGAGCCCAGATCCGATTTAGACTCGTAGTAGGAAGCGCCGAGGCTCGCCCGGTCTGCGCGCCAGTTGAAACCGGCTTCCTTGTTGTCGAACACGATCGCCTTCAGGTCAAACAGGCCCTCGACTGACCGCCCCGGAGTGTTGATGTTCCGCAATGGAATGCCAATGTTCGGCAAAGTGAAGCCCTCACTGTACGAGCCGAACACCGACCATTCATGATTGATGCGCCAGATGATGCCTCCGTTGCGGAGGTTGTCCTTGTACTTCAAAGCGCCGCCCTGAACGAACTCGCGGTTGCGGTACCACGTAGTGGTGTAATCATCCACCGTGACTTTGCCGTCCTCGTGCCGCAGGCCCCCGCTCAGGGTGACGGGCCCGATGTCGTATGAAAGCTGCGCATACGGCCCCAAGCTCTTGTAGTCCATCGGCGGCACCCAGATGCGATCCGTAAGCGCGAGACGTTGTTGAGTGTCATCCTGGACCGCGTCTACACCGATATGCAGCTCGAGGCCAGTGAGACCAAACACATCGGGGCGCGTCCAAGAGGTGCGAATGCCCTTCTTCCTCGACAGAATCTCGGACATATCCACGAGCTCCCCGATGGGCGCAATCAGTGGGTCCTGCCGATCTATGCTGTTATCGCCCGGAAAGCGCATGGCCTGGCGCGCATAGTACACGTCCGCGGCGAAGCTCCCGCCGAACAGCGCGTCGTGGTGATATGTGAGTACGTACTGCTGGAATTCGTTGAATTCAGTGCCCGCGATCGAGACGCCACCGGTGCCGAGCGGCGGACCTGGTTCAGAAGTGTCGGCAATCCTCAGGGCCCGGCTGCCTTCAACCCAGTGATAGTTACCCTTGCTGCTCAACTTGAACCAGCTGCCGGAGAACTGCAAACGCTGTTGGTTGTCGGCTCCGAAATCGGTGCCAACCTTGAGGAAGGCGTTTTTCTGCTGAGAGTCCGCAACCGAGCTGGAGGCGCTCAGACCGATGCGGCGGCCGTCAGCGTCATAAGTGATACCGCGATCGACGAACGCGCCCGCAAAAACCAGGTCAAATGCATCCTGCTTGTGGGTGAGGTTCACACCGACCTTCCAGATGTCGCTGTCGCCCTTGAACTGCGAGCCAATGCGAGACGTAATGCCCACCTGCGTACCCGGCTCGGTGGCTTGCTTCGAGATATAGTTGATGATGCCGCCGGCAGCACCGATGCCTTCCGCCGCGGATGGGCCGTTGATCACCTCAACGCGCGACACAGTGTCCATGTCGGTAAACGTGCCATTGCGGCTTCCGTCGCGCAGAGGCGTGCTTTGCGGAATTCCATCGAACAAGCGCAGCGGCACGCGTCCACGCAGCGTTTCACCAATAGTGTTCAGAGCCTGCGAGGATTCGGAATAACCGGGGACTGAGCGTGAAAGGATTGCAGTAGCGTCTTCGGTGAGTGACAACTCCCGTTTGACCTCAGCGGGAGTAACGACCGTGATGGCGCCCGGTATCTTGTCGACCGCCTTGACGGAACGCGTGCCGGTCACGATAACTGTCTGGTCCGATAAAGTAGAATCTTGCGCCGGCTGTTTAGCGCCGGGCTCGGAATCGGCCTCCGCGTGTGCGCCCGCGCACGTGGCGCCCAGTACGATCAATCCAAACGTTGAGCACAGCGATCTATTCATGCCACCCCCCTCTTTTAGCACTGTGCTCGTGAGCCTATGAATTGGGCGTACGCAATAGAACCGGCCGCCGCTATGTTCAGACGTGAGCTTTTGTTGTGTTAGTCTGCTCGCGCCGTGCTTTCTTTTAACAATACCGTGACCAGCCTCATGCGTACGCTGGCGCGTGACCAAATAATCCCGATACACCGGGGTACGGATGGCTCGGGAGTCGGCAGTCGTGCGAGCTGCAGGCCCTCGGGCCAGGGTGGAGCCCAGTCCGGCACCAATGAAACGCCCAGCCCTCGATCGACCATGACCGCAATTGCATTGAGTGCATTCAGCTCGAAGCGCTCGCGCGGCGTGATACCTACTTTGTGCAGATATTCGTCTGCCTGACGCCCACCCCATTGAGTGCGGTCGTAGCGGATCAACGGCTCATTTGCCAGCAGGTCGTGCGCCTCCCGATGCCCGAGGTGTTTCGGAGCGAGCACGATCAATGGCTCCTCGCGCATCAGCTGCCAGTCGCAGGTCTTGGGCAGCACGTAAGGCGCCTGCAGAACGAAAGCCGCGTCGAGCTCTCCGCTCTCCACCGCAGTATAGAGCTGCGCGGAATATCCGGGACGAATGTACACGTTAATGCGCGGAAACTTGGCAACCATTCGCGCGAGTATCTCCGGCAAAATCCCCGTCAGCGCCGTCGTACATGCGCCAAGCCGCAATTCCCCAGCAACCGTGCTGTCGTTGGCAACACTGCGCAGGTCGGCAAAGTCACGAACCAAATCCCGTGACCGTTCCAGAATGCGCGCACCCTCCTCCGTCATGCGCACCGTGCGGCCGACGCGCACGATGAGTGGCACACCCAACTCACGCTCCAACGTATGGATTTGCTGTGCTATGGCAGCAGCAGTGATATCCAACACGCGTGCAGCCGCGGCCATCGAGCCCTCGTCCGCCACCGTGACGAAGGTTCTTAGAAACTGGGTATCTATTGCGGGCCCTCCTCCGGTCTCAAAAGCCCGCGATCCCTGCTGATGCGCAAGGTCAGACCCTCGAGAGAGTGCTGCGGAGCTGGAAACAGCAGGCTCGCAACATATCCCACCAGGATACAGACCACGATCGAAACCGCGAGGTAGAAGTAAGGATGCAGGAGTTTCATCGACCACGCGATCGCAGTCACGACAATGGCGGTCGCCATGCCGATCGCCGCGCCCGCGGAGTTGGCCCGCCGCGTGAACATCCCGAGCGTATAGGCTCCCGCAAAACCGCCGCCCAGCAGTCCCGCAAGCTCGATAGTCAGGTCGAGCAGGGAGTGAATGTCAAAGAGAGACAGGAGCAGGGCCAGTCCGATCCCCACGAGACCGACCACCACGCTCATCACTTCCGCGAAACGCACGCTTTTTGGCTGAGTCGGATTTCGCGCCAACTTCTCGTAAAAATCGACGGATAGAAGTGTCGCCACACTGTTAATGGTACCGGAAAGAGAGCCCATCGCGGCCGCGAAGATGCCTACGACAATGATTCCGGTCACGCCTGAGGGTAGCTCCGTCGCAATGAACGAGGGAAACGTGGCGTCGATGGGCAACAGCGGATCCATTCGCTCCGGATGAGCCTGGAAATACGCGAACAGGACCGTACCGATGACGTAGAAGGTAAGCCCCCCTGGCAACAGCACGGCCGCGAACAACCAGACCGAGCGGCCCGCGTTGGCCTCAGACGAGGTCGCCAGCGTTCGCTGCATCAGTACCTGATCCTTGGGAAAGGTCAAAACAGTATCGCAGAGTATCAGCAGAATGAAGCCCCAGACCGTCGGCTGGGTCAGGTCGAAGCTGAAGTTGAGCAGCCGCGTTTTGTCGTAGGCCATGGCGCTTTTGTAGATCGCTGCGCCGCCGAGTGAGTGAATGACGAATCCAATGGCGAACAACGCACCACCCATCAGCACCAACACCTGGATGAAGTCCGTCCAAACCACGGCCCGCATGCCACCCACAGCCGTGTAGATAATGGTACACACGCCCATGATCAGAATGGTCCACACCACGTCAACTCCGGTGATGGTGGCTATCGCAAGCGCTGGAAGATACAGCACCACACTCATGCGGCTACCCACGTTCATCGCTATGCATGCGCCGCTGGCGAACATGCGGATGGCGGGATTGAAGCGCATTTCGAGATAATTGAAGGCGGATACCAGGTTGAGCCGCCGCAGCGCCGGCACGACCCACACGGCGACGAACATGAGTCCGATGACGGTGACCAGCTTGCCCGTCATGTATTGCCAATTCGTCTCGAAGGCCTTGGCAGGAGTCGCAAGATAGCTGATGGAGCTGACATTGGCCGCGTACAGACTAACGCCCGCTGCCCAGAAGGGGATGGAGCGGTTGCCGACAAAGAAATCGGCCGTGGAGCCACGTTTTGCGCGCCTGTAGAAATAGAACCCCACGCTCAGCATCGCACCCAGATACACAATGACAATGGCCCAGTCGAGAGTGCCGAGCCCGCGACGACCGGATTGCAGCTCGGCTGTTTCAAAATGGACGCGGCCATTTGCCTCACGTGCCAATAGGATGCCATTTCCCCACGCCACGGTGCCGAGAGTGTCGCCCATGCCGCGATAGGGAAGCCGCGCCCACGCGTCGGAGATTGTGTGAAAACTCACCAAGCGCGCGGCGCGATCGGTATCGTGCACGAGGAACAGAATGTGAGCCTGGCCAATGGCGCGCCCCGACCCCATCACGATCGGCCCGGGTGCGTCAGCTTTCGCCTGCCAACCCGATTCGATCGACCACCGCAGCAGGCGATCCGCAGTCCGCAGGCCGTCATGCACCGTGAGATAGACAGCCGAGTTCTGTATGACGAGCGAAGTCGGTACCCCTCCGCCCAGCCAACCACCATGGGTGATCCATGACTGCCGCCCTGCGGATGAGGAAAGCTCAAACATCCGTGATGAGCCGTCTGAAACGATACCAACGAGGAGTAGCGCCGAGCCCTGTGTAGCGCCAAGCGCGGAAGAGAGAGGGACCGGCAGCGGCAGCAGTGCGTGCAACCGCAGCGCTTCGCCTTCGAGCTCCAAGCGCGCAACTCGAGTGACTTCGTCTTTGTGCTCGCCACCCAAGAGGGCGAACGCCTGGTGGCCATCGCTGACGAGCTCGCGGATCGGCGGGTTTGAAGTAGGCTCTCCCCAACTCGTGGGAGTCCAGCCACTTCGGTCCGTCTTCAGAACCCACGCACCGTCAGACTGGATCGCCACGGACCTGTCGCCGACAGTAGCCAGCCCAATTAACCGACCCTCGTGGGGAACCGGAGGTAGCTCCGTCGTGCGGACCGAGGAGACGTTTCCACTAGTGGACGCAGAAGCGGCGCCACACGCAAGCGTTGAGATAAGGGCGATGAGCACTCCGCGTACCCACTTCAGAGTGCTCATCAGGAGCGACGGGTCGCTTCGTTCGCTTCGGCCAGCAGTGCCTCAGCCCGTTTGATGATTGGCAGGTCGATCATGCGCCCATCGAGCAAAAATGCGCCTCGGCCTGTGGCCGCTGCATCTCGCGCGGCCGCGACAATACGGCGTGCGGACTCGAGCTGCAACTCATCGATCCGGAAAATCTCATTGGCGATGACCACCTGCTGCGGATGTACGCAGCTCTTACCAATGTAGCCCATTCGCCGCGCCAGCTCGGCTTCACGGCGAAACGCCTCTTCATCGCTCACATCGGGGAATGCGCTATCGTACGCGAAACGTCCGCTCTCACCACTTGCAAGACGTACGGCAAACATCCCGGCATGCACGCTCTGTGCATCCTGCCGGTCGATCCGCAACGACTCGAAAAGATCCGTGAGCCCGAGCTGCAGTCCGGCCACGCGTGGGTGCGCGTCAGCCAGCTCAGAGGCGAGGCGTATAGCCCGGGGTGTTTCGATGTTGACGAGCAATCGCATGGGCTGTTCCAGCCCGTTGCGGTGCTCCGCGCGGTCGAGGGCAGCCGCGGCTTCCTGGATGTCGGCCGCACTCTGAGCCTTCGGCAGGTTCAGCAGCGCGACCTCCGGACACGTGAATGCCATGAGATCCCCCTCGAAGTGGCGCGAACCCAGTGCGTTGACCCGCACGATAATGATTTTGTTTCGCAATGACTCCCTGATCGCACCCGAACGCAGGAAATCCGCGATTTGCTCGCGGGCCCGGGCTTTCGCAGCCTCGGGGACCGAGTCCTCGACGTCAAAAGAGATCGCGTCCGCGTCGCTTGCGAGCGCCTTCGCAAAGAGTTCCGGGCGCGAGCCAGGAACGAACAGCTTGCTGCGCATGAATCTGCCCCCTTCCGCTCGCAAGTGTGCGCGAACAGCGGGCGCGCACAACGCGGCCGCAGGCTTCTTCATACAATAGTTTTGCTTGGGTTATCGCCCTCAGCAAACAGCAGGGCCCGCGTCCGTTACTGCCGTGAGCGCGCCGCGCTGTCGAGATCGAGATCGCTCGCGTGGCTGGCCGAGAGCGCAAGGACTGCATTCTTCAAGGCTGGGACGCTGACCGTTGCGTTGGTTGTCACGCCTGCATTGTTCGTCGTCAGAGTGATCGGCAGAGACTGGCCGATGAGGCTCCGGCAATCCAGCAGCCCGTAGGCTGCCACCAACCGCTGCGCCAGGAAGGTAAACAGCGAATTGGCTGCCCCGGCGTCCGGCGATGCTGCGTTGACCAGGAATCCCTTGGTGGTGCTGTTGAATATGCGGGCCGGGGCCGACCGCATGATCTCCCGACAGTAACGGGCCGTGTCGGCATCATTGAGGCTCTGGGCGAATGACTGGTCTACACCCGCACGATAGAGGTTGACCTTGGTCCGGCTCGAATTGCCATTGACCTGTGCCATAGGATCGCCGGCTGGAATTTGGGCAACAGGCGTCCCTTGGTTGACACGCGCCGACAGCTCATCGGTGGCCAGCGACGGCGCGCTCGTGCCTGGGTTGGTCAGATCGGGGACCTTCCAGGGGCTGCAGCCGAGAGCTCCGTCGAGCGCCACGGAGGCCAGGCGATTGTCGCTGCCGTTGGTAAGAATCGTCCCACTACCCAGAGCCGCCATGTTCGCTGCGTTGAATTGGGCGATCTTGCCGCTCCTCGTGAGCAGATACTGCGTCTGCACGTTGTCGCTCTGGTCCTGGTCCACTACGAAGAAATCGCGAACCGTCGGACACGGCCTGCCGTCTTTGGCCGTTCCGAGGGCCGGGACGGCCAGCTTGCCCGCCGTGATGGCGGCGTTAGCCGCCTTGAAGAAGGCCGGGGCATTGCAGTAGGCATATTGGCCGAAGACAGTTCCGCCGGAACCGTTCACACAACCGCTGTTCGCCAGATCATTGGCCTGGGACGGGGCGAGTGTGAGATTGCCGCCGTTATACCCGAACCAGATCGCGACGATCGCATTCGCCGGTAATTTCGGCACGAGCGGGGCGATCGCGGCAGTCGTGCCCTTGTCGATGACGAGCGGGTTGTACATCGAAATGGTGCTGGTGGCCGGATCGAAGATGGCCGCTTGGACGAAGGCCGATTGCACCTTGTTGGATTCGTGGCAGGCGCCCAAACCCCCATCGGTGGCGGTGAGCTGGTAGGCAGTTGCCAGGCCTGCGGCGGTAAGCGGATTCTTCGGAACGATGAGCGTGCAATCTGGATTGGGAGTCGCGGTCGCGGCGGCCGCGGTGGTGTTCGTCGCGGCATTCATCTGGGCATTGAGCCGCTCCATCTGGGCGAGCGCGCCATGGCTGCAGATCGATGCGATGAAGGCGAGCGCCGCGGGCACGACCCCGAGCTTGCGTCTGGATGGTAAGCACGGACGGCAGAGCGTGCGCTCTGCGGATGACACAGCAGACATGTTGTTAACCCCTACTTGACAGGACATCGGGTCCATTCACTTGGGACAGCCGCCTTCGTTACTGCGCCAAACATAATGCAAAACGAGCGGACATACGATGTGTGAAATTGGAAACACTGTGCGGTATCTGTCCGCCAGCTTCCGGCCGCCTGTCTGCGTCTGGCACGTGTATATCTGGCGACGTCATACGACTTCAGGCCTGCGACGTTTCCAACTTGCGATATCGCTCTATCTGTCTTCGGGCGGTCGCTATATACAGGAGTGTCCTACATGATTGGTCTGGGGAAACGTCGAGCATCTAACGTGATTTCTGCAGGTACGCCCTGCGTGATTCTGATGTGCGCCATGCTTGTTGCATGCAAACACAACAACAACGCGGCGGTTATGGACAATAAGGGGTTGTGGATCGCAAACGGCACCGATGTCCTTGAATACATTCCGGGTCAGTTGATGAGTGGCACCGCCGCAACCGTGCCGCACCTGCTGCTGAAGAGCGCTGCGTTCGGTTCGCCGCAAGGCGTGACGTTCGATTCGGCGGGAAATCTCTGGGTGATGGATCCGGCAGGCGTGGTGAACGGCAACACCACACCGGCACTGTTCAAATTCAGTGCGGCCCAGCTTGCGGCGTTGGCCATGAACAACGCGCCCAATCCGGTTGCCACGATCACCACGACCGGACTGGCAGCGCCCCAGCAGTCGGTATTCGATACTGCCGGCAACCAATGGGTTGCTGACCATGACGGCAATGCAGTGCTGGTCTTTACTGCGGCTCAATTGGCGATCACTGGAGACAATCCAACTGTTCCCGCCGTAACCATCACCTCGACTGCGTTCAATGGGCCATTGGGGATAGCGTTCGATTCCGCGGGTAACCTTTGGATCGCCAACAACGGTGGAGTAGAAGGAGCCAGCGGTACGGCGAGCCCTGCTGGGACGACCATCGTGGAATTCGCCGCTGTGCATCTACCGATGGTACCGGCTACCGGAATGGTCGAGCCTGCGTTGACCCCCGACGTCGCATTGAGCGATAACGGCAAGGGCGCAATTCAAGCGCCCTGGGCCCTGGTCTTTGATTCAGCCGGCAACCTTTGGTCGAGTAACGCAGACGCGCCGAACACGCTGGTGGAGTTCGCCAAGGCGAGTCTGATGGCGAGCGGCGCTCCGATGCCGGCCGTAACCATCAGTCCCGCCATGGCCGGTGGCAACTCGACGCTTGATGCGCCCAACGGTCTTTGCTTCGACAACAATGGTGACCTCGCCGCGACGAACTCTGCTGGCGCTTTTGGGATTTCCATCTACGCAAAGGGACAGTTGATGACTGGCACCCCGACGCCAAGCTCGTTCATCATTGGGACGGCTACTACGCTGCAAGATACTGCGGGTTGCACCTTCGGTCCGATGGTCAACTAAGCTCATGGGAGCGCGCGGGTGACCGCGCGCTCCCCCAACGAAGCAGCTTATCGCCCTGCCCACTCAACACTTGACACAATCGCATCCAGCCCGGGGGCGCAGTGCAGCGATGAACTCAACAGGCCACCGCGGGTTGTCGCAGCGAGGAGACGCTGTCTTTGCCGACGTGTGAGCCAGTTGGCGTGCGCCAGGGTAATGTAGGAGGTAGCATTCCCGCCTTTCGAAGCTCGGACGGCGCACCCTTCGTGTGTACAGCCTAGCTTACGGTTGGAGCGCTGCGGTTGTCGCATCCACAAAAGGATCTCGCAAGTCAGATGCACAACAGAGGCATCCCTACCTCGGTTCCGAAACCGCGCATCCTGTTGGTCGAAGACGAAACCTTGCTGCGTGGGCACCTGGCACGGGTACTCTCCGATGAATACGTCGTGGACACGGCCGGCAACGGGAAAGAGGCGCTCGAGTGCGTGATGCGCTCGCCGCCGGCGCTCGTTGTCACCGATATTGTGATGCCCGATCTCGATGGTATCGAGCTGCTCAAAGCCCTGCGCGGGACGCAGCACACCCAGATGATTCCGGTGTTGCTCATCTCGGGACGGGCAATCCATGAGCAGCGGATCGAGGGCTACAAGGAGGGCGCTGACGGTTATCTGGCGAAACCGTACACGGAACATGAGCTACGCGCGTGCATCGGCTCGATGCTGCAGTCTGCGCGGCGCCGCGAAGAAGCCGCACGACGCGAAGCCATCGAGCAAACCGAGCAACAAGCCCTGGCCGAACGGGCGGCCCTGCTCGAGAGCATCACGGATGCATTCTACGCCCTGGATCGAGAGTGCCGCTTTACCTACCTGAACCAGCGAGCACTCGGCCACTTCGCTGCCATTCGAGAGGCCTTGCTGGGACAGGTCGTCTGGGATGTGTTCCCGCTGACGCGTGGCACAGTATTTCAGCAAGAGTACGAGCGCGCTTTGCGGGAGCAGCGCTCCGTTTCGTTCGAGACTGTCTCGCCCCTGACCGACCGATGGCTCGAGGTGCGCGCTTATCCCACCCAGCAAGGCCTGGCGGTGTACTTCCGCGACGTCAACGACCGTAAGCTGGCTGAGGAGCAATTGCGGGAAGCTGACCAACGCAAGAATGAATTCCTGGCCATTCTCGCGCACGAATTGCGCAACCCACTTGCCCCGCTGCGCAACGGCTTGCATCTTCTCAAACTGCGGCCCGACGCCGATCCGGCAGTGGCACAAACCGTCAGCATGATGGATCGTCAGATGACGCACCTGGTGCGATTGGTGGATGATCTGCTGGATGTGAGCCGCATTACGCGCGGCAAGCTCGAATTGCGCCCGCGGAAAGTACTCCTGACCGAGGTGCTGGGCCATGCAGTAGAGTCGGCTCGCGCCCTCATCGAATCACAGCGGCACGAGCTGACAGTCGATATCCGTAGCCAGAATCTCCTGATCGATGGAGATCCCGATCGGCTTGCGCAGGTGTTCTCCAACCTGCTCCTGAATGCCGCCAAATACACTGAAACCGGCGGACACATCTCACTCAGTCTCGATCATGAAAAGGACGAGGCGATCATCACGGTTCAAGACGACGGTGTTGGTATTCCACCGCAGGCGCTCGAACAGGTGTTCGACATGTTCTCCCAGGTGCGCTCCGGTGGTGTGCAGGGTGCCGAAGGCCTCGGGATCGGCCTCTCCCTTGTGCGTACCCTCGTGCAAATGCACAGCGGCACGGTGTGTGCATTCAGCGAAGGGCCCGGGCGGGGCGCGCGGTTCACGGTCCGCCTGCCAATCACCGAAGCGTCAGTCATGCCTCTTGCCACGTCCCCGCCGCCTGCCGTGCAGAATCAAGGTCAACGTGTCCTGGTCGTCGATGACAACACGGACGCCGCTGCATCGCTGGCGCTCCTGCTAAACAATGAGAAGTATGAGGTCCGCACAGCCGCCGATGGTGAGGAAGCCATCGAGCAGGCCCGCGCCTTTGCGCCGCATATCATCTTCATGGACCTGGCCATGCCACGGCTGGACGGCCTGGAAGCAGCGCGGCGTATCCGCGCTCTGCCACAAGGCGAACATGTGCGTATCATCGCGCTAACCGGATGGGGACAAGCAGCAGATCGACAGCGAACACGGGATGCCGGAATGGATTATCACTTGATCAAACCCGTCAGTCTTGATGCTCTGCAGAGCGTGTTGAGGTGCCCGCGTTGAAACGGCACGCCTACTCGTAGTCGAGTTCGCGATGCGAAGCACCTATTCCATTCAGCTGGTTGCCCTGTCTTACATCGTCGCGGTGCTGGCATCGCACGTGACGCTGAGCCTTGCCCAGCGGCTGCGCCCGGTGGACAGTACGCGCGCTGGGTACCGGCTAGTCTATTGGCCCTGGATCGTAGGCGGTGCGTTCTCGATGGGGACGGGCATCTGGTCGATGCACTTCATCGGCATGCTCGCATTCCATCTGCCCATTCTAGTGGCCTACGACTTACCTCTGACGACGACCTCATGGGTGATCGCGGTCGTCGTATCAGGCTTCGCGTTGCACCGCTTCCACCGTAACGATACGACCGTGAGCGGCATCGCACTGCCCGGCGTGTTTATCGGTCTCGGCATCTCGGCTATGCACTACACCGGGATGACCGCGATGCGGATGTCCCCCGCTATTGACTACGACCTGCTGCTGTTTGTAACGTCGGTCCTCGTTGCGATTGGCGCCTCAATAGCGGCACTGTGGATCGCCTTCAGCCTACCTCACGGCCGCCGCAGCAGGCACTGGCATAAGATTGCAGCCGCCTCCGTGATGGGCGCGGCGATCGTCGGCATGCATTACACCGGCATGGCCGCGGCTCATTTCGCACCGAACGCGGTGTGTATCTCCAGCGGTCCGCGCCTGGATGCGACCTGGCTCGCCATTACCATCGCGATGTTCACGTTTCTGATTCTCGGATCGACGCTCCTGCTCTCGGTCATCGATGCGCAGTTGCAGTCGACGCTCGCGCGTTCGGCCGAGGCGCTCCGCAGCGCGAACGAGGAGTTGGAGCAGCGCGTTCTGGATCGGACCGCACAGCTGCAATCCGCCAATGAAACACTGCGCTCACAGCTCGCGCGCCTGAGTCTGCTGGATGAGACCACGCGAGCCATTGGCGAGCACCAGGATCTGCACAGTCTCTTCCAGGTGGTCTTCCGCAATCTCGAGGAGCACTTGCCAGTTGATTTTGGTTGCGCCTGTGTCTATGACGCCGCGCAACAGTCATTGTCGGTTACCTGCGTGGGCCCCAGGAGTCAAGCGCTCGCGCCGGAATTGGGCTTGTCCGAGCGGACCCGCATTGCGGTCGATGAGAATGGGCTGGCTGCCTGCCTGCTGGGGCAATTTCTCTACGAATCCGACATCAGCGAATCACGATTTCCTCTCCAGGCACGGCTCGGCCGCCTCGGGTTACGTTCGCTCGTGTTTGCGCCCCTCATCGTCGAAAGCAAAGTCGTCGGGGTAATGATCGCGGCACGCCGGGCGAAGGGCGGCTTTTTGAGCGGCGACTGTGAGTTTCTGCGGCAACTGAGCGGCCACGTCGCACTCGCAGCCCACCAAAGCCAGCTTTATGGGGCCCTACAGCGCGCGTACGAGGATCTGCGCCAGACGCAGCAAACGGTTATGCAACAGGAGCGTCTACGCGCTCTGGGTCAAATGGCGAGCGGTATCGCCCATGACGTTAACAATGCGCTGACGCCCGCGGCGCTCTACGTGCAATCGCTGCTCGATCGTGATCGCTCCTTAGGAGCGGAGGCGCGCAACTATCTCACGATCACCTTGCGTGCGATCGAGGATGTGGCAAACACTATCGCCCGGATGCGCGAGTTTTATCGCCCGCGCGAACCCCAGGTGGCACTCCTTCCCGTCGATCTCAACAGGATTCTGCAGCAGGTCATCGATTTCACGCACGTCCGTTGGAGCGATATGCCGCAGGAGCGTGGGATCCTCATTCGCGTGCAGAATGAGTTCGCAGTGCAACTGCCACTGATCCTCGGCGCGCAGAATGAAATTCGGGACGCGTTAACCAATCTTGTTCTGAACGCCGTGGATGCGATGCCCGAGGGCGGTACGCTAACACTGCGGTCGAAGCCGCTCGGTGCAACATCAGCTCCGATCATGGACGCGCCCGCGACACGTGTGTTGATCGAAGTGTGCGATACCGGGATCGGTATGAGTGAGGCTGTGCGCAATCGCTGCCTGGAGCCCTTCTTTACCACCAAGGGCGAGCGGGGCACGGGGTTGGGGCTCGCCATGGTGTACGGAATGACTCAACGTCACGCAGCGGAACTCGAGATCGACAGTGAGCCCGGCGCCGGTACTACGGTGCGCCTCATCTTTCCCGTGGCAGTGACAATTGCCTCGGCGGCGAGCGCCACGGATGTGAGGCCACTCGGGCAGCTGCGCATCCTGATCGTGGATGATGATCCACTGATTTTGCAGTCCCTACAGGACGCGCTCGAGAACGACGGACACTTCGTTGGAGTTGCTGATGGCGGGCAGGCCGGCATCGACAAGTTCCACCTTGCCCAGCAGTGTGGTAGCCCGTTTGATATGGTAATTACGGATCTTGGGATGCCGCACGTTGATGGTAGGACAGTCGCAATCGCCATCAAGTCTCGCGCTGCCACCGTACCAGTAATCATGCTCACGGGCTGGGGGTATCGTCTACAGGCGCAAGACGATGTGCCGCAGGGTGTGGATTGCGTGCTCAGCAAGCCGCCAAAACTACACGAGTTGCGCGCCGCGCTGGCCGAGCTCGCCATCGCCAGGCCAGCCATAGCGCCGACAGCCCCCGATCAGCGCAGTGCGGCGCTCTCCTGATTTCCCACCGGGAGCTCACGCTTATCCGTAGTGCTGAACGGCGAGGACAGCACCACCACAGCCGGGGCGACCGCAGCCTTAGCCCGTTGATACAGCTGAGGTCCTGGTATTCGCCGGTAGCTGGCCCACAATCGAACCATTCGCAAATTCAGCCCAAACGTCTGCGCGATGCGCGGACAGCCGTCCAGCACAATGTCCCGGTACAAGCCCGGTAAGCAGTTCCCGGGGCGATCGTGCAGATCCTGAAGCTCGCTCAGCAGTCTGGGCGCAACTCCCTGCAAGTGCTCGCGCAGCTTTTCGTACCCCGGCCCGGTGGCAGCGAGCATCTGGTGAACCGTTTTCCCTTCCATGGAATTCCAATACAGGCGGTCTGGTATCAGCGCGCCGATTGCGCTCTTTCCGCCGCGCGAGCCGCGATACTGACCTTTGCCACTCGAGGACAGGCAGCCGTGCGCCTGATTCAGCAGGTGCAATACGGCGATGTCGAAAGCTTCTTGATTATTCATACTCACGTCTGCGCATTCCCACAGCTCTCCAGTTTTCAATTCAAGATATCCCGCAGCTTATACGAGTCGACGCCTGCTGACCTACCCACATTGGCGCACCCGCAACTTGGCTGGACCCGGTAAAGTAGGAGCCTGAAGTTTTCGGAGGCATCCATGACGATTTCAATGTATCAGGCGTCGGTTCCGGCGTTCGTCCGCGCTCTCAATAATCTGGCCTCGATCCTCGAGAAAGGCGCGGCGCACGCCCAAGCACGCAAGATTGACGAAGCAGTGCTTCTGGGCAGCCGTCTCTTTCCGGACATGTTCCCGTTGGCACGCCAGGTTCAGCTCGCGTCGGATATCGCTAAGAGCGGTGCCGGCCGACTCGCAGGTGCGGAGTTTCCCGCGTTCGAAGACAAGGAAGCGACGTTCCAGGAACTGATAGAGCGGACTCGTAATACGGTCACGTACCTGCAAACTCTGCGTCCGGCGCAGATCGATGGAAGCGAAGAAAAGACCGTGACCTGGCAAACCCGCAGCAGCACCAGGAGCATGGAAGGCCTTCCCTACCTGATGCAGCACTTGCTGCCGAACATTCATTTTCACGTCACGACAGCCTACGCCATCCTTCGTCACAATGGCATCGAACTCGGGAAGAAGGACTTCCTCGGCCCCTGAACGGGCCTCAGCGCGAGTGGACCTGGCGCCTCGTTCGCACCACCCCGGAAGGATCGCGAGCTATGCGGATATCCATCCGCTGGCCGCGAAACAAGACATTGCGCAAGGTCAGCGAATTCCAGTTCGCAGGAAGCACAGGCACGTACGCCTCCACCAGCCCGGCCTCACGCAGTCTCAGGCCCGAGAAGCCGTAGATCAGGCTCTGCAGGTAACCGCCGGAGCCGGTTAGAAAATACCCAACATTATTGTTGGCTGTTTCGGTGCGCACATTGAACGGCGCCTTGAGCGTGCCGCCCGTGAAGTTTGTGGAGAACCAGGTACTGGCCTCGCCGGCGCTGCCGACCGTGGCGGCGGCGATCACTCGTGGTGCGATACCCATACTCACCGCGGCCACTGGCGCGAGTGGGTTGGGCCGAATGGCATAAGCGTAGTCATTACGCCACAACTGCATGCCCAGCGTCAGATCGAGGGAGGGTAGGAATAGCAGCGAGAGTGGCCCGCCGCCGAAATCGTCACCACGGCTGACCACCTTAGGTGCGAACGGCAGGTGATGCTGTCCATCGGGTGTGAGGGGCGTGTACAGAAGCCTCGATATACGCTCCCACCCTGGCTCCGGGCGTTCACGCAGCACCTTCGCGGCGGCCGCAGCAATGCCCAAGGCCTTCGCGGCTGCCACATTGGTGAAGGTGTCGTTGGCGACATCGGTGTTTGATTCGGCAACGGAATTGACGTGCGCGAGTTCATATCTATGCTCGCGCGGGTCGTAGCTGGCCCGACTGGACCAAAAACGCGCCACCTCGCGAATAACTGGCCACCCGTGCACCCGCAGCCAGTCGCGATCCTCCGTGGCCAGGTAGTACTGCCATTGAGCGATAGCAACGTCCGCGTTCACGTGAATCTCCGTGTCTCCCAACACGTAGGCAAAGTGCGGAGTCTGCTCGCTGCCATGCTCCGGATCGGCTTCCCACGGGTACATGGCACCCGCGAAGCCATGCTGCTCAGCCCGTCGCCGTGCGGCATCCAGGGTGCGCTCGCGGAAGGCGACCATCGATTTCGCTCGTTCGGGGTGTAGCAAAAGCAACGCGGGGAATATCCAGGTATCGCTATCCCAAAACGCATGCCCAGCGTAGCAAGTGCTCAGTCCGCATGGACCGAGCCCCCATGCCGTATCGGCACTCGTACTCGACATCAGGTAGTACAGTTCCGAGTGCGCAACTTGCTGAGCTTTTGCGTCACCCTCAATCTGGATGTCCGCCTGCCACAGCGCATCCCACGCCGCGCGATGATCACTGAGCAAGGCGTCGAACCCGCGATCGCGCGCCTCGCGGACGAGGTCAAGATCGTCTTTGGCGTTACCCCCCCAGCCCGCGCGTGACAGCGCGACGTACTTGGTAAAGACATACGTCCGCCCGCGCTCGACTTTCAGGCTAACATTCAGTGCGAGCCGGTAACGGTCGCGGTGAATCGTCGCTTGTGCGGATACGCCCTGCGGAAGAGAGACGGCGCTGGCCATCGCCATTGCCGCGCCCTCCTTCGCCCGTCCATCGAGCCATAAGGAAAGGGAGTCACTGTCACCGCCGTTTTCCAGCACCTGTGTATAGCCCGGATACCATAGCGCCTCGCGATCGGACACCGCCGCAGCTCGCGGCTCGAGCGTCAAACCATGTGCCGCGATTGCCTCCTCCATTTCAGGACCGCTCATCCGCGCCAGCGGAAACCGGGGTGAATGCTCTGCCCACAGCGTAAATGGAAATGACAACTGCACTACGCCGTCGTAGTCCGGAGTGATCGTAAGGCTGGTTGCCGCAAGATGCGGGCTTGCCTGGCTCACCAAAGTGACGACCTCAACCGCGGTTTTCCGATCGCGGTCCACGTAGCGGTACCGGGTCGTCAGCGTGGCCTCGTGCAGGTCCAGTACCTGGCGATAGCCTTCGAAGTGCCGTTCGTCGAGCACAACTTTGTTGAGCCAGGCCTGCTCAGTCCCCGGGGCGCTCGAGCTGAAATCGATCTCCGTCCACCCGGGCACCTGAGCGGGGCGCGATATATCGTCCCTCGCATAGTCCATAAACCCCACCAGGTATGAGCTTGCAGGCCCGGTGCCTCTGGAGGTACTCAAGGTCGAAACGTACCCATTGGCGAGGTAGCCCGGAAAGTAGCTCGGCACATCCTCCAACCCGGCACTCAGACGGAAGCTGTCTTGCGTCTCACCCCAGACGTCCGTGGCAGCAATCACGAATAGCGCGGCAAACACCACGCGTGCAGGGCTGCCGCACTTCAATGTCATTTCCGTCCTAGCGGATTTTTTGGCCGCGCTCATCCAGAACCCGTTCGCCATCCTCCTTGGTGAACGATCCGCTCTGCGGCAAAGGGAGGATATCCAGAACCGCTTCGGAGGGGCGGCAGAGCTTGACACCCCATGGCGTAACCACGATGGGCCGATTGATCAGGATGGGATGGGCGAGCATATGATCGATCAGTTGCTCGTCCGTCCAGTGCCCCGATGCGAGCCCCAGCTCCCCGTAAAGCGTCCCTTTCTCGCGCAGCAGCTCGCGCGGACGCATGTGCATTCGCTTCAGCAGATCGACGAGCGTCGCTCGATCCGGAGGAGTTTGCAGATATTCGATGACCACGGGCTCAATGCCGGCATTACGAATCAATGCCAGCGTGTTTCTGGAAGTTCCGCAAGCAGGGTTGTGATAAATCGTGACCGGTACGGCTTGAGCTGTCATGGTTGAACTCCGGGAGGGACAGACATCGAAGCGCTGTCCGTTGGCCGGGCGCCCTCCTGCGCCTCGACGGCGCTCAGCTCGCCCGCACCGAACAGTGTCCTGGCGGCCAGCAGTGCGAGCAATGCACCGACTAGTTGAGCCGCGACAAAGGCCGGCGCGTCGATGGGTCGGATCCCGGAAAAGGTATTCGAGAGCGAGCGGGCGATAGTGATCGCAGGATTGGCAAAGGATGTGGATGCCGTAAACCAATACGCCGCGCCGATCCAACCCGCCACCATCCATGGCGCATCCTGCGCGCGCCGAATCCCAAGCACGACCAGGAGCAGCCCGAATGTTGCAACCGACTCAGCAAGCCATTGAGCCGCGCCCGTCCTGACATGCAAAGACGACTGCAGCAACGGCAGCTCAAACATGGCGTGAGCGAGGATGGCACCCAAGCAGCATCCCAGTATCTGAGCCACGCTGTATAGGCCAGCGTCGCGCCACGACAAGCAAGTGCGCAGTGCTTGGATGAACGACACCGCGGGATTGAAATGTGCACCGCTGACAGGTCCCAACAGACCGATCAGCGTTGCTAGTACGGCTACGGTGGCACCCGTATTTGCAAGCAGCGCAACGGCAGTGTTAGCGGCCGCGAGATGCTCCGCCATGATGCCCGAGCCAACCACGGTGGCTCCCAAGAGGAGCGAGCCCACTCCTTCGGCTGCGAGACGCCGCGATAAACTCACGGTGTTTTCCCAGGTGCCCGGGGCTTGCCGGTTGCGTCGAAAATCTTCCTCATGCAGGTTGCTGATGCCGGACACAGATTCCGAAACTCCGCGCTTTCCTTCAGCGCCTCGGCTACATGGCTGCGCTCGAGAACGTCGTAACCCAGGCTGCGGAAGAATGGCTCCGCCGTCTGTGTCAGCAAGACGAGCTGCGCGATGCCATTCGCCCGGGAATCCTGTTCGATACGGACCACGAGCTCGCGTGCGAGACCTCGCCTGCGGTAGTCCGGTGCAATGGCCAGCGAGCGTAATAGACCTTCGGCGCCGAAACGTTCCAGAGCAATCACACCGACGAGTGAAGCACTTGCCTCCAGCACCCACATCTGTACCGCGTGATTGCCCGTCAGGTCAGCTGTTGGGAGCCCTGCGCCTCGCAGCAATGCCAATACCGCCGGCAGGTCAGCCGGCTCCCCGCGTCGGATGCGAGGCTGCGCAGAAGCAGTCATCCCGCGCAGCAGGGCGAGCCAGCTGCCTTGGGCTGCGCCTCCTGGCTCGGTACACAAGATCCAGATGGGCTCGTGACCGCGCGATTCTGGACGGGCGTGACTGCGGTGCCGTGATCGAAAACCTTCGTGTCTTCGCCATAGACCGGAATATTGCCGAGCGTGTGAAAAGTCTCCCATGCAATTCCGGTCGGATCGGTCACCCAGTACTTGTCAGAGGTGGCGTAGCAGCAAGGCTGTTCGTCTTCCCGAACCAGACGAGCATCAGCTGCGTTCAGCCGGGCGTGCATGCCACGCAATTCCTCGTCCGAGTCAACCTGAAAGCCCAGATGATTGATGCCAACCGGTTGCCGGTGTGTCGAGATGGCGAAGTTGATCCTGGGATCCTCGAGCATCCACTTGGCGTAATCCGCTTGCCGGACAGTCGGCTCTGCGGCAAACACGCCCGAGTAGAACCGCACCGACTCTTCGAGATTGCCGACACTGACATGCACGTGAAAGCGCTTCATGAGCTTTTCCTCTTCCGGGGTGAGACTTCCGCGGGCGGACAACTTCGGCCGCCGCAGCAGTTCTCGGTGAGAAAATTCAGCACTGCATTCATCTGCTCGTAGTGCGTCGAGTAAAAGATGAATCGGCCTTCCTGGCGGGCCAGCACGAGATCCGCGTGGCTCAAAGTCTTCAGATGAAACGACAGGGTATTCGCGGGGATACCCAGCCGCTCCGCAATCTCACTCGCGGCCATTCCCTCGGGACCCGCCTGCACGAGAAGACGGTAAACCTCGAGCCGGCTCTCTTGCGCCAGTGCGCCCAACGCCTTGACCGCTGCCTTTGATTCCATAAATCTAGAATCATGGAAATAGAGCCCGTTGTCAAGAACGCCGCGAGCCGGGATTCGCTCAGGAGCAGGGATTGCAGCGCAGCGAGCCGTGTGGTCTGCTGCCCGTGTGGGAAGCATGATCCTGCTTGATCTGTTCGGCGGTGTGGCACTACTTCTGTGGGGGCTGCACATGGTCCATAGCGGGATCGTGCGCGCCTTCGGTTCTGACTTGCGGCGTTTCCTCGGCAAGGCGCTGCGCAACCGCGGGCTGGCATTCCTTGCCGGGATCGTGGTCACGGCACTACTGCAGAGCAGCACCGCAACCGCTTTGATGACCGCCTCGTTCGTGACCGGCGGCACAGTGGAGCTGGTCCCGGCGTTGGCCATCATGCTCGGCGCAAATGTCGGTACTACGCTGATCGTCCAAGTCCTCTCCTTCAACGTCTCGGCGCTGGCGCCGGTCCTGTTTCTGATCGGCGTTACAGCTTTCAAGCGCGGGGGACAAACACGCACACGCGATCTCGGGCGAGTGGCTATTGGAGTAGGCTTGATGGTGCTCTCGCTTCATATCCTCCTCGATACGCTGGCACCCGCGGAGAACGCGCCAGCAGTTCGCACATTGCTGAGCGCGATAACCAACGAGCCTCTGCTGTGCTTGCTGATGGCGGCCGCGCTCACCTGGGCCGCTCATTCCAGCGTGACCGTGGTGCTGCTCGTCATGTCCCTGGTGTATTCAGGCTTCATTGCACCGGTTGCGGCGCTCGCGCTCATTCTCGGTGCCAACCTGGGCAGCGCGATCAATCCCCTTGTGGAAGGCAGCCGGGCTGACAATCCTGCCAGCCGCCGCTTGCCGTTGGGAAATCTGCTCAATCGCGTAGTGGGCTGCGCGTTGGTGCTGCCGTTCCTGCACCCAATCACCGCAGCACTCTCCGAGCTGGAGCCGAACCCCTCGCGCATGGCCGCGGATTTTCACACCGGCTTCAACGCGCTTCTAGCGCTTGTGTTCATTTTACCCCTGAAGGGCATGGCGTCGCTGCTGACGCGACTTCTGCCGGACCGGCCCAAACCAGACGATCCCTCGACACCGCTGTATCTGGATGAGACCGTGCTTGCGACACCTTCGGTAGCCTTGGTGTGCGCCGCGCGTGAAACGCTTCATATCGGCGATATGATCGAGACTATGTTGCGCCGGACTCGGACCGCGCTCATGACCGACGACCGCAAGCTGGTCGCGGAAATCTGCCGCATGGACGATACCGTTGACCGGCTCGATGAGGCGGTGAAGCTGTATGTTACCAAGTTGACCCGCGAAAGCCTGAACGAGCGAGACGGTCACCGCGCGATGGAAATCATCTCGTTCTCCATCAACCTGGAGCATGTCGGTGACATCATCGACAAGAATCTGATGGAGCTCGCGGCCAAGAAAATCAAGCGCCAGATCGTGTTCTCGAAGGAGGGAGCGGCCGAGCTGGATTCATTTCATCAGGACGTGGTCGACAATCTGAAACTGGCGTTCAGCGTTTTCATGTCCGGTGACGTCAGAATCGCACGGCAGTTGGTAACCGATAAGGCGACCCTGCGGGCGACCGAGATCGCCGTGGCTGAAAGCCATCTGGCGCGGCTGCGCGAGGGACGCACAGAGAGCTTGGAATCCAGCTCGCTGCATCTGGATATCCTGCGCGACTTGAAGCGGATCCATTCGCACATCTGCTCGGTTGCCTACGGCGTGCTGGAGCGCGCTGGCGAGCTGCAGCCCAGACTCAAGGAAATCGAAGCGGACTCGGCTGCAGCCGCCAGCGCAGCAGCGGCCGCCGAGGAACTGCGGCTAAAGAGCTGACTTTCGGGCCTGATTGGCGGCCAACTGGTGCTGCTCGCGTCAACCCGGCTTTGCCGAACCCGGCTCAGCCATCTTGCGATGTTGCTCGGCGAGCACCGCCGACGGTGTGACGGTCGCAATTGCTGCCTGAACCTTGTTTTTGATTCCGGCGACCACGTCCCCCTCGCCGTCCATCATGGCCTTGAAGCCGATGCGGGCCACCTCATCCGCATGCATCTTGCTTTGCGTACCGACCTTGGTGTCCGTCATGTCGGCACGTTCGAAGAATTCAGTTTCAGTCGGGCCGGGCATCAGGCACGTCACCGTCACCCCGATGTCCTTGAGCTCGTTTCGCAGCGCCCACGAGAAAGAATCGATGAACGCCTTGGTACCGTTGTAGACAGCTTGAAACGTCCCGGGCATGAAACCGGCGATGGAGCCGGTGATGAGAATTCGGCCCGCCCGCCGCGAGCGCATGTCGTTTCCGACCTTATGGATGAGCGCCACCGTCCCTGTAATGTTCGTGTCAATGACGTGGATAACCTCATCGAGGGACTGATCGAGGAAGCCCTTGCCCAAGCCGTGGCCGGCATTCGCGAGCAATGCGTCGACGGCCCGGCCGGCCAGGCTCCTGTACAGCTTGTCGATGCCCTCGGGCGTGGCCAAGTCCACCTGCACGGCTTCGATCGAGGCACCCAATCCGGAAAGCTCCTCCACGGCATCGCTCAGATCCCGATCGGCGGCGACGACCAGGTCGAATCCGTGCTGTGCGCATTCCCGGGCGAGCTCCAAGCCGATGCCGCTCGAGGCACCAGTTACGACCGCCAGAGGTCGCGTTGACGCATTCATGAGACTCTCCATGTGTGTTGTTGCACCCAGATGGATGTAGCAGGAAACGCGCCAGTTTGACGAGTGCGGTGACGGTGTTATTGGCCCGTGCTATGAACGCGATTGCTCTCCAGAAGGACCGCGAATTGCTGCGCTTGGCCTTTGCTCCTCACGCAAAAGAGGGACCGTGCCCTTGAAGAGTTCTTCGAGGCTTGCCGTGAAACCGCCAGTCGAACCCATGCTGGCTAAGCTTGCAGACGAGCTGCCGGTCGGCGATTACCTTTATGAACCGAAATGGGACGGCTTTCGCGCGATCGTGTTCCGCGGCGAAGATGAGGTGTATCTGCAGAGCCGCGACTCGCGGCCGCTCGACCGGTATTTTCCGGAGCTGCACGATGCACTCCTCGCGCGGCTACCCGAGAATTGCGTGGTGGATGGCGAGATCGTGATCGCGACGGCGCGGGGGCTCGACTTCGACGCGCTGCAGCTTCGGCTGCACCCGGCGAGCTCACGCGTTCAGAAGCTCGCACAGGCGACGCCCTCCTCGTTGGTCGCCTTCGACCTGCTCGCGGCCGGAGGACGCAACCTCATGGACACGCCACAAGCGGCTCGCCGTACTACTCTGGAGAAGCTGCTCGGCAAGGTAAAAACGCCTGTCTATCTCACACCGGTTACACGCGACCGGGCAATTGCGCTCGACTGGCTGACGCGCTTCGAAGGAGCCGGGTTGGATGGCGTCGTTGCGAAGCCGGAGTCGGGCGCGTACCTGCCGGGCAAGCGCGCAATGATCAAAGTGAAACACGCGCGCACGGCCGAGTGTGTGGTGGCCGGATTTCGTTGGCACAAGAGCGGCAAGGACGCCGTCGGTTCGCTGCTACTCGGCTTGTACGATGACAAGGGCATGCTCCAGCATGTTGGAGTTACCTCCTCATTTACGATGGCGACGCGCAGGCAGCTCGTGAAGGAACTCGCGCCGCTTCGCAAGAACGCGATGGACGACCACCCGTGGCGGGAGTGGGCGGGCGCCGCCGCTGAATCGAGCCGCATGCCAGGTGCACAGAGCCGATGGAGCGCAGGTAAGGATCTAACGTGGGAACCTCTCCGCATCGAGCGCGTCTGCGAGGTGAAGTACGACCACATGCAGGGTGATCGCTTCCGCCACGCGGCATTGTTTCTGCGGTGGCGACCCGACAAGCAGCCAATTGACTGCGGTTACGACCAGCTCGAAACCACCAAACCCTACGAGCTCGAGTGGGTCTTCTCATCCGGGTCGAGCGGCTCCTGAGTTGGCCGCAGCTCCTTGGGTACGTGCTGCAGGTTGAGGCGGATCCGCGTCCAGGTGCTGGAACGCCCGCGCATGGCATCGACCAGTACGTCGGCAGGCTCCAGATGCGCAGCAGCTTGCGGGTGGCGCACCTTCCAGCGCTCCAGACCTGCCAAGGCGTCCTCTTTACGGCGAGCGCGACCGATCTCGAGTAGCGGGTGTTTGCGCCTGGAGGGTTGGACCCGAGCAGGCTCCGACGCCTCTCGCTTGTAATGCGGCGGCCAGGGTGCATCGCCCAATCCCTGGCGCGCAAACAGTTCCAGCAGGCCTTCAATCGAACCGGGGTGTTGGTTAATCGCCGCGTGCAGGTCGCCGAGCTTCTTGAACCGCGCGGGCATAGAGGCGAGCGTGAAATCCGCTGGCTCGCAGTCATTCACCTCGTCCCAAGTCAGGGGGGCCGAGACGCGCGCGTCGGCTGTCGGCCGCACCGAGTACGCGGAGGCGACGGTCCGATCCTTAGCGTTCTGGTTGTAGTCAACGAACACACCGTGCCGCTCCTCCTTCCACCACTTACTGGTGGCGAGCTTCGGCGCGCGTTTCTCGACTTCGCGCGCGAGCGCGAGTGCGCCACGGCGCACTTCGTCAAAGCCCCAGCGACGTTCGAGACGCACGCAGATGTGCATGCCACGTGAACCGGACGTCTTGGGCCAGCCGACCAGGTTGTAGTCGTGAAGGACAGCATGGGTTACCGCGGTGACTTCCTGGATTTGCTTCCACGTTATTCCTGGCACGGGGTCCAGGTCCACGCGCAGTTCGTCGGGATGTTCGAGATCCTCGGCCCGCACTGGGTGCGGGTGCAACTCGAGACAAGCGAGGTTCGCGAGCCAAGCCAGGGCGGCCGGCTCGCGGGGCACGACTTCCTCCGCGATGCGGCCCGAGGGGAAACGTAGCTCGGCCACCTCGATCCACCGTGGGCGGCTTCTGGGCGCGCGTTTCTGGAAGAAGTGCTCGCCCTCAATGCCATCCGGGTACCGCACGAGCATGTTCGGACGGCCACCGGCGCCTCGGAGCGCTCCCTCTGCCACAGCTATGTAATAGCGCGCGAGGTCGAGCTTGGTGTGTTTCGGCTTAGGAAACAGCAGCTTGCCCGGGCTAGAAATCGCGACTTCGCGCCCAGCGACGATGAGCATTTCAACTTGGCGGTTTGTGGCCAACCTTCAGCGCAGCGATATCGCGGCCCAATCTACGGGCCGCGGGCGGGCCCCTGTTCAGTATGGAAGCAATTGCAGGCGCGCCGCCACTCCTGTTCCCAAATCTCACTGCATTGCATGTGCATGAGGATCGTCGTTCTGCCGCGGGCGTCGGGCTGCCGAAAGTCCAGTTCGATCTCAACTTCAGACGGGACGATAGAAATGTCACACAGAGCGCATGTCGATCCGGTCCCGCGTCCCGCAAAGGTATGTAGCGGCGACCAGCTGGGAAGATCACCGATCCGGAGGCGCTCACGCGCCAGCGTCGGCAACAACGACTGCGAATCGGCCATAGCACCTCCGAACGAACTTGCTGTTAGCAGCTGAACACCAGCTTAAGCAACAGGACGGGGAATGCAATGTGCCAAAGTCTACGATAGCGTTATCAATTCTCCCGCCACCTAATTCCTACATCGGTGGTGATAATTCCTCACGCGCGCGCACCTCATCGGTGCGCCCGCGCACTACTTACTAACGGCGAGGAGGAGTCGTGGAGGTATCGGGCGGAGTGCTCGACGTTGTGCCCGATGAACTCGAGTTTGACTGGTCTGTGCAATCGGGAGCCGTTCTATCGCTGCTCTGGCAGTCGGTGGTGCCCGTGCTGCTGCTCCGGGTTCCGGATCTGCTCGTGCTGGTATCAGTGGATGTGCTGTTACTGGTGGATGTGCTGGTACCGGTGGAGCCCGCGTCCGCGCGGCGGCTCGTCCCGGAGTTGCCAGTGTCATTCCTCGAGCCCATGTCGGAACATCCCGACAGCGCCGCGAAGCTCAATGCGAGCGCGGTGACAATCACACTTCGATTGTTCATCTGACATCTCCTCGTGTATCAAGTAAAGATTACGCCCGATGCCAACTTCCGTTCGCTTGGCGACACTCGCTAGCCCGCTGGATACGCCTGGCCGGCGTCCGCGCCCTGGGCGGCTCTCCATTTATCTTCGGCATTGACGGGCGGCACGTCTTTCAGCCGGGACGCAGGCGGATCACTCGCCGGAAAGGAGTCCTCAACCGACTGGTCGACTGCTTTCGACTTCGCCGCATGAGCGGGGGAGCCGGGAAGTCCGTCTGTGACCGAAGTTCCTGCTGTCCTTATGCGACCCCACTGGTCCTTGAGGCCCTGAGCGAGCGACGTCTGCCCGGTCATCACGGCCTTGATGCCGCAATGTCCTGCATACGCCCGCGCCAGAAGTGCCGCACCAGCAGTACCGGCAAGTACCCGCAAGGCCGGATTTCTGCGACCTATGGTCAAGAGCGACAACGTCAGTCCAAAGAGGGCGGATAACGTTCGCTCGGAGCTTGATAAGTTACCCGTCTGTTGCGTCATGGTTGTCTCCGGGTTTCGCAGCTGCCTGGTGTGTGCTGTCCTGGTGTGTGCTGTCGGACAGTCCGGAAAAGAGCAAGGCACATGCCCAAATGGGGCCGTTTGCGCGGGATCTCCTCTGATGGACTAACCTGCGTTAAGGCGCGGAACGCCCCGGGGCGCCGGCATAAACTGCCTGGCCACCAGGGCGCTGCCAACTACGTGCGACGCGCAGGCCTCGCCCCCTCGTCCTGTTAAATAGTTCCGCGCCAAGCGCCGGTCTCCTGCCCGCGGCTCTCGACGAATTCCTTGAAACGGTGCAGGTCACCTTCAATCCGTCGGCCAACCACGCCCAGTGCAGAGCCGACGTTTTCAGTCACCGTCTCCGGCTCGTAGTCCATTTGAAGTGTTACGCGGCTTTTGTCGTCAGCCAACTTGTGAAAAGTCACGACGCCGGCGTTCTTCGCACCCGTGATACTCGTCCAGGCGATGCGCTCATCGGGAACCTGCTCCGTAATGCGAGCGTCCCATTCCTCCACCTTGCCGCCCACTTTGGCCCGCCAGTGCAGCTGCTGATCATCGAGTTGTCGCACCTCCTCCACGCCCTCCATGAAGCGCGGGAACTCCTCGAACTGAGTCCATTGGTTGTAGGCGACGGTCGCCGGAACATCCACCTCAACGTATTTCACTGCATTCGCCATGTTGCCTCCTACGTTCGTATATCGAGGTTCACTGCGCCGGCGACTATGCGTCGCATCGCGCGGCACCGGAAGCCGAGCGCGCCTGATCTTGCCGTCAGACAAACGGCGACGGCCTTCGGAAACTACGCGCAGTTGGGCAGTGGTGCGGTCGCGGCGAGCCCTCCCCTGAATCCTTCCTCCCTGCCGCATTGCCGCAGGCTTACAGCCGGCACGCTTTGTGCTGCACGGTGCATCAGCACGGGCGGAGCAACAGCACAAGCGGAGAAACAAGATGCCGGATCCGCAAACAGGATATCGCCGGGTGCCTGTCGAGACAGGAGCGCGGTGGTTGCTGCTGGCCTGCGCTGTCACACTCGGAACGGGCGGGGTTGCCGCAGCCGAGCCCGGCACCAGCAGCGACTGGACAATGCCCGCGCACGACTATGCTTCAACGCGCTACACCGACCTTGCCGAAATCAACGCAACCAACGTCAAGAATCTAACTGTTCAGTTCACTTTCTCAACCGGCGTCGCGCGCGGTCATGAGGGCGCACCGCTGGTGGTCGGCAATACGATGTACGTCGTGGCGCCGTATCCAAACGATCTGTTCGCACTCGATCTGACCAAACCCGGCGCCCCACTCAAGTGGAGCTACAAACCCGATCCCGCGGCAGCCGCGCAAGGAGTGGCCTGCTGCGATGTAGTGAATCGCGGCGCCTTCTATTACGACGGCGCAATCTACTATGCGACGTTGGACGGTAACGTGATCGCTCTTGATGCTCAAAGCGGCCGGGAACTATGGAAGACAAAGCTGGGTAACATCAACAAGGGCGAGACGATTACCATGGCGCCGGAAGTAGTCAAAGGCAAAGTCCTCATCGGCAACAGCGGTGGCGAGTACGGCGTGCGCGGTTGGCTGACAGCGCTCGATGCCAAGAGTGGCACAACCCAATGGAAAGCTTTCAGCACAGGTCCCGACAGCGAAGTATTGATCGGGCCTGAATTCAAGCCGTTCTATGATACTGACAAGGGCGGTGATCTCGGCATACACACGTGGCCTCCCGGCGCGTGGACGATCGGCGGCGGTACTGTGTGGGGCTGGATCTCGTACGACCCCGATCTGAATCTGATTTATTACGGTACGAGCAATCCCGGCCCATGGAACCCCGATCAACGTCCAGGGGACAACAAATGGACGGGCGGAATATTCGCGCGCGATCCGGACACCGGCAAGGCGCGGTGGTTTTACCAGACAGTACCCCACGATCTTTACGACTACGACTCGATCAACGAGCTCATCCTGCTCGATCTCGAGCTGAACGGGCAGCAAAGAAAAGTCGTCGTGCGTCCCGAGCGCAACGGCTACATCTATGTCATTGACCGCGCTACCGGCGAGGTTTTGTCCGCGGACCCCTATGGCACCGTCAATTCGACTCTTGGCGTCGATCTGAAGACGGGCAAGCTCAAATACAACGATGAGAAGAAACCGCGTCAGGGCGAGGTAGTGCGCAACATCTGTCCGACCGCTCCGGGCGCTAAGGACTGGAATCCATCCGCGTGGTCGCCGCATACAGGCCTCCTGTACGTGCCCCACACAAATCTGTGCATGGACTGGCAGTCCTACACGACGAACTACATTGCAGGTACTCCTTACGTCGGAGCCGACGTGAAGATGTATGCCGGGCCCGGTGGCAACCGGGGCGTGTTCACCGCCTGGGATGTGAAAAAACGCGCCAAAGCGTGGGAGGTGAAAGAAGACCTGCCCGTCTGGAGCGGAGCGCTCGCCACCGGTGGAGATCTGGTCTTCTACGGCACCCTGGACGGCTGGTTCAAAGCGGTCAATGCCCGCTCCGGGGCCGTCGAGTGGCAGTTCAAGACGGGCTCCGGAATCATCGGCCAGCCGGTCAGTTATCGAGGTCCGGACGGACGACAGTACGTCGCCATCCTTTCCGGAGTGGGCGGCTGGGCAGGTGCGATCGTTGCTGGCGGACTCGACAAACGGGATCCAACAGCGGCGAAGGGCATGGTCAACGCCACGACCGATCTTCCTGACAAGACCACCAAGGGCGGCATGTTGTATGTGTTCGCGTTACCCGTGCATTAGTCTGGCTGGGCCGCTATGCGTCATGACGCTTGTTGCGCTCGGCGGCTGCCAACGGGAAACGCGTCAGTTTCAGACCTCGCCGGTCACCGAGAGTGGACCGATGCAGGTTCGAACAACCGATCTGCAGGCAGGACAGACAACGCCTCTGCAGCCTGACGCGCGCCGCGCCCTGTACGAGAACAATGCCTACAATCTGTCGGAAGGGAAACGGTTGTATCAGTGGTTCAATTGTGTCGGCTGCCACGCTCATGGCGGCGGTGACTCCGGCCCGCCGCTGATAGACAGCACCTGGCGCTATGGTGGGGAGATTGAGCAGATCTATGCCACCATCCAGCAGGGACGGCCCAACGGTATGCCCGCATTTGGCGGGAAGATTCCGGAACAACAGATCTGGCAGATCGCAGGCTACGTCAGATCCATCAGCGGCAATCTTTCGCGCTCAGCATCCCCCGGACGCAGCGATGAGATGCAAAACTCACCGCCGGAACAGCTGATGGAGAAACAGCCGCCCGTCACGAGCTCGCATGCAGCCACGGAGGGTACACAGAAGTGACTCCATTCGAGCATTCGGTGCTCGACGTCGCAGGCGTGCAGAATGCCCACATTCACACGATGTGGACGGTTCTGCTGGACGTCTGCGGACTGATGTACGTGCTGGTCCTTGGATTTCTGATCTGGGCAATGCTGCGGGCTCGGCGCTCACCTGACCCGGACAAGCCCACGGAATCAACCGGAGTTGAGACCGCGTTGTACGCCTGGATCGGTCTCGTGATCGCCGGTCTGTTTGGCATTACCATTACCAGTTACGCGGTTGATCGCGCGATCTTCGCCGCGAGGCAGAAGAACGGCCTCGCGCTGGAGGTAACCTCCCAGCAGTGGTGGTGGGACATCAAGTACCAGAACGATGATCCCAGTCAGACCTTCCACACCGCCAACGAGATTCATTTACCCGTGAATGTGCCGGTCACGATCTCGCTGCACTCGCCGGATGTGATTCATAGTTTCTGGGTGCCGAACCTGCACGGCAAACAGGACCTGATTCCAGGCCGGGATACCGACATCCATTTGCGCCCAACCCGCACCGGCGTGTTTCGGGGCCAGTGCGCGGAATTTTGCGGCGCGCAGCACGCAAACATGGCCGTGTATGTGTTTGTTGAGTCCCAGCAGGATTTTGCTCGGTGGCGCGCCGGTCAACTGCAAGCCGCAAACGATCCCACTGGCAGCACCGCAACACAGGGACGCGATTCCTTTATGTCATCCGCGTGCCCACTCTGCCACACAATCCGTGGCACCGATGCTGCCGGTGTCACCGGCCCGGATCTGACACATGTTGCCAGCCGCGCATCGTTGGCAGCCGGAGCTCTGGACTACAACCGTGGAAATCTCACCGCCTGGATCGCGGACCCGCAGGGCATCAAGCCCGGCAACCACATGCCGACAGTTGGACTGAATCCGCAGGATCTGCAGTCCATCGCAGCGTACCTCGATGGACTGAAGTAATGGCCACCGAAGTCATTTTTCCAAGGGATGAGACGGCGCGGGGGGAAGCTGCCACGCACGAGTGGCTCAGCCGTACCTGGGCGACGCCTCAGGGGCTCATCGGCTGGCTCTCGGCGGTCGATCACAAGATTGTCGGCCGCCGCTCCCTCATCACCGCAGTTGCTTTCTTTGCGCTTGGGGGTCTGCTCGCTTTGACGATGCGCGTACAGCTTGCAAAGCCCGACAACAACCTGATTGGACCGGATCTCTACAACCAGCTCTTCTCGATGCATGGCTCGACGATGATGTTTCTGTTCGCGGTGCCCGTCATGCAGGCACTCGGCGTGTACCTGGTGCCGCTCATGGTGGGCACACGGGCAATCGCGTTTCCGCGGCTCAACGCCTTCGCGTTCTGGGTATATCTGTTCGGCGGCGCAATGCTCTATGTCGCATTCGCGCTCAACATCGGCCCCGACACAGGCTGGTTCAGCTACGTGCCGCTTTCCGGCCCCCAGTACTCCTCCGGCAAGCGGGTGGACTTCTGGGCACAGATGATTACCTTTACCGAGCTCTCCTCGCTCGCGATCGCGGTAAGCACGATCTGCACAATCTTCAAGCAGCGCGCTCCGGGAATGTCTCTGCAGAAGATGCCGCTGTTTGTCTGGGCCCTGCTGGTCACGAACTTCATGGTCTGCTTTGCAATGCCGGCCGTCATGATCGCCAGTACCTACCTGCTGCTGGACCGCTCGATCGCAACACAGTTCTTCAACCCCGCGGAGGGCGGTGACCCGCTGCTGTGGCAGCACCTGTTCTGGTTCTTCGGACATCCGGAGGTCTATATCATTTTCATTCCGGGGCTGGGCATCGTATCCGCGATTACCGCGACGTTCAGTGGGCGCTCGGTTGTCGCTTATCCACTCATGGTTCTCTCGCTGCTGGCGACAGGGTTCCTGGCTTTCGGGCTGTGGGTGCATCACATGTTCGCGACCGGGCTGCCGCGGCTCGGGGACAGCTTCTACACTGCAGCGAGCGCCATGATCGCGCTCCCGAGCGGTATACAGATCTTCTGTTGGATCGCAACGATGTGGGAGGGACGCATCAGATTCACGACCCCGATGCTGTTCGTCATCGGTTTCATCGTAGTCTTCGTGCTCGGCGGGCTCACTGGGGTGATGCTTGCGTCCGTGCCCATGGATCTGCAAGTGCACGACACTTATTTTGTAGTGGCGCACTTTCATTATGTCCTCATCGGCGGTGCCGTCTTCCCGCTGCTGGGCGGTTTCTACTACTGGTTTCCGAAGATCACCGGGCGGCTGTTGAGCGAGCGGCTCGGCAACTGGAACTTCTGGCTGTTTTTCATCGGCTTCAACGTAACCTTCTTCCCCATGCACATTCTCGGGTTGGAGGGAATGCCGCGCAGGGTCTACACCTATTCAGCACAGCTCGGTTGGGGCGGCATGAACCTGTTGGCAACCACTGGTGCATTCGTGCTCGCAATCAGCGTGTTGCTCTTCTTCATCAACGTGGCACGTTCACTTCGCGGCGGCGATCGCGCTGCTGCAAACCCTTGGGGTGCGTCCGGACTCGAGTGGGCGACCGATTCTCCGCCACCGAATTACAATTTCACGCATATCCCAATCGCAGAGACGAGCGAGCCGCTGTGGGATCACCCTCACGAGCTTCCGGTTGCGCACGGCCTGCGGTTGGATCGGCGGGAACTGCTGCTCACGAGCGTCGGCGAGGCAAGGCCGGATCTGCGCGAGCCTTCCGCGGACCCTTCGCTCTGGCCCTTTTTAGCCGCCCTCGCCGCCACCTTCCTCTTTATCCTGTCGATCTTCACGCCCTGGGGTCTTTATATCGGAGCCGTGCCGGTTGCGATCACTCTGATTGGCTGGTTCTGGCCGCGTCCGGGCGAATCGATCGAGCGGGAGGGATGATGCAGCCGAAATTCGTCCTGGACCTCGGCGAGCTTCCGGACCACGGCTTCGGAACCCGCTCCCTCACGTGGTGGGGGACGGTCGGCATGTTTGCAATCGAATCAACCACGCTCGCGATTGGTGCCGCGGCGTATCTGTATTTGATGGGACAAGAGGCGCACTGGCCGCCGGTTGCTAAAAACCCCGACCTGAGCGTTTCAACAGTAGTGACCCTGTTTTTTCTGCTCAGCCTGATACCGAATGTGTGGCTCGAAAAGCGCGCGGAACATTACGATTTACGGGCGGTTCGCGTCGGGATGGTCCTGATGAGCCTGATTGGTGCTGTGCTCGTCGCATTGCGCCTGTATGAGTTCAAGCACCTGAACGTGCAGTGGGATACGAACGCCTACGGCTCCGCGGTCTGGGGATTGCTCGGGCTACATACCGCGCACCTCGTGACCGATCTCGTTGACACAGTCGTGCTCGCCGTCCTGCTTTTCACACCCCATGGCAGCCACGCGCGCCGATTCGTGGACAGTGCCGAAAATGCGATGTATTGGAATTTCGTCGTAATCGGGTGGCTGCCTGTCTACGCGATTATTTATCTATTGCCCCGATGGTTGTGAGCACATGCAAGCCCCTTCGAAGACGGTTCGCTGGTCCGCACGATCCGGGTTGATACTGGGTCCGCTCGCGTGGGGCTTGAATCAGCAATTTACGTCCACGTTCATATATGCGAAGTGTGAAGCAGCCCGTCTGCCTCTCGTTCTTACGAGCGGCATCTTATGTGCATGCATCGCGATTGCGGGACTGCTGCTGTCCTGGTCAGCGCGGCGCTCGGCCGCGGATGAATCAACGACATTCTTCACGGCAACCCTTGGCGTACTTTCCGCAGCGATGTTCCTCCTCGTTATCGTGTCAGGCACTCTGGCCGGTTTCCTGCTTCCGGGATGCTACCGATGAGACGCGCCCTGCTAGTCCTCGCGGTTGCTATGTTTCCGGCCGCGGCGATCGCACATAGCGCCGGGGGTGAAATCGTACATAGCGCGGCGGGTGAAGAACTAGCCGTGTGGCGAAATGAAATCTCTCTGTTGGCTCCGCTGGTGATCAGCGGACTTTGGTACGGCGTTGGTTTTCTGCGCCTGGGTAGGCGCGTGTCCTCCGTCCACAGCCCATTCCGGCGCAACGGCGCCTTGTTCGGGCTAGGATGGCTTACGCTTGTCGCATCCCTGCTGAGTCCCCTCCATGAGCTCGGCGAGATCTCTTTTACCGCCCATATGGCGGAGCACGAGCTTCTGATGCTCGTCGCCGCGCCGCTGATGGCGCTTTCCAGGCCTATCTCCGTGTTTCTCTGGGCATGTCCCGCCCGCATGCGACGCGGCCTGGTGGACGGCTGCAATAGCCGTTGGGTCAGTCATCCATGGAGGATTATTTCGGATCCCGTTGTAACCACGGCGTTGCAAATCAGCGCGCTGTGGTTGTGGCACATGCCTTCTCTGTTTGACAGGGCTCTCCAGAGCGAGTGGTGGCACGCCCTGCAGCACTTGAGTTTTTTGGGGAGCTCGCTTCTGTTCTGGTGGTCACTGACGCGCGGCTCTCATCGCAGTAATCGGCGTGCCATTGCCGCGCTTTGTCTCTTCATCACATCACTGGCCTCAGGAGCACTTGGTGCGCTCATGGCCGTGTCCTCGAGCCCTTGGTATGCCGGCTACGCCGCCATGGGACTACATGGCCTTCTACCGGGTGGTTTGACCGCCGCCGAGGATCAGCAGCTTGCCGGACTGATCATGTGGATTCCCGGGGGGCTGGTGCACTTCGTCGCCGCACTGGTTTTCGCATACGGCGCGTTGAAGGAAGGGAACGTGCGTGAACGACGCACGCTGGCATCGCATGCGTAACAGCGCAGTCACCCGCCGTCGATCGATTCAAAAACGGCCATGCCCAACGTCGGGTTGAACGATCAGGAAGCCCGCGACGTGGCAGCGTTTTTATACACGCTGAATTGATCTGCGATCCGCGGCGCGCAGTCCCTCCATGTTGATTCTACAGGCCCCGGGGCGACTACTGCGTGTGCTTCGCCCGCCAGCATCGGAATGTCTCCTCGAACAGCAGTGCGCCTTGAAAGACGAATATCGCTCCAAGCACAGCGAGCACGTACCTTGCTGGAATTGGATTCTCCTTCAGTCGCAGAGCAAAAGAAGCGCCTTCATCGGCAGCCCCAAACAGGGCGGCGAATGCCTCCCAGTGCAAGAGCACGACGAGGGACACGGCCATGATGGGAATGTACTCCAGATGACTGTGTATATGCTGTTCGATTGGCGAGATGTATCGCTTAGGTGTCGTATACAGCCCATCCCAAAGCGCACTTAGGGTGTGAGCCAGAACGAACGCAATCATGATGAGCAGCACCAGCCCGTTTATTTCGAGAAACAAACCCATGAGCAGCGGGATACCAACCTCCACGGCCTGCAACACGTGCAGTACCGCCTCGCCCATACCCGAGGTTTGCTCGATGTGGGTGCGGCGATGACACAAGTAATCACTCACACCCGCCGCGAGCCACAACGGAAGCAGAAAATACAGGAGAAACTGCGGGATCACGTCGGCTTGGCCACCATCAAAAAGAACACAACGACGAGTGACAGGAAGGCGACGACACCCAGGGCGATCCATAACCGAAGGTATTTCCAGTACTTCTCAGGCAGTGCAGCTCCGCTCTGCGCCGCCTGCTGCGCCATGTCGCGCATCCTGATCTGCATCCATACCACAGGCAACCATGCCGCGCCCGCGAGCAGGTAGAGCAGGATCGACCACAGCAACCATCGGCTGGTGAGAGGGAAACTGGCCTTGTGGACCATATAGAAACCGGTGACGGGCTGTAGGACGATCGTGGGAGTCGTGAACAGCCAGTCGGCCATCACAACGTACTTGACGACCACCGCGATCACACGTGCATCGCGCGTGCGGCTTGCAAAAAACATGTAGAAAGCGGAGCCCAGCCCCGTCCCAAACAACAGCGTGGAAGACACGATATGGAGCCATTTGACCGTTAGATACTCCATCAGCGCTCCTCCAGTGAATAGAGGACCATGATGGCGGCGAGCATGGGCAAGTTCTTGAGCAGAGGTCCGTAAGGATGCAACCAAAACTCCGGCATGCGAATGCTGATAATGACTGTGTAGACTAAAATCAGCGCTGCCTGGGCGACCCACAACGCTCGCCGACGCCGCATGACGAGCGTGGCCAAACCGAGAGCCAGATCGAAAGCCGCGGCGCCATATAGAAAAAAGGGCGCCAGCCACATTGGTGTGCCAACGCGGAGCAATAGCTGGTAGCTGGCCTGGGTGGGAAACAACCCGAGGGACACGATTCCTGTGACAATCCAAACGAGCGCCACACTCCAGCGCAACACGGGGAGCGACCACGACAGTCGCGCAGTTGTACGCACCGCGGCAGCCTGCGCGGCGGGTATGAATTGGTCCGGCGGGCGCACACGGCGCCCGAGCACCGACTCCACCCCGGCCGGGTCACCAACATTGCCCCGTAGAAGCATTTCCAGTATCTCCACGTCGAGGAGGCTTCGTTGAGCATGCTCCCCAAAATGGGCTGCCGTGCGGACGAGTGCCAGCGGCACAGGTAGAAAGCGCGCAGGAGGCAGCGACATTGCGGTACGCAGCCGGGCAAGAAAGTCGCGCAGCGTGAGGGCACAAGGTCCTACAAAAGGGATGGTTTTGTGCAATGCATCATCGCTAACGAGCAGCGCGGCAATTCCCGCCGTCACATCGTCAATGTGTATGGGTTGTACTCTTTGGGCGCCAGCTCCAGGGAGCGGAATCAAGGGAAGGCTTGCGAGCGTCGTGAATAGCCGCGCGCTTTGGCCTCCAGTCCCGAAAACCAGTGAAGGCTGTACGATCGTCCACGACAGAGGCAGGCTTGCAAGATGTTGATCGGCCCGACGCTTGCTGATGTGATATCCGCTGCGCGCATTCTCATCAGCGCCCAGCGCAGATACGTTGATGACACGGCGTATTCCAGCTATGACGCAAGCATCGAACAAGGCACAGGGAGCCTGAATATGGAGCGCCGCAAAGGTTTGGGAGTCGTGCTCGCGGAGAATGCCAACAGCGTTGATCACCCCATCTATCCCCTGCAGTTTGGGAAGCCACGCCGCGACATCGGTATCGCGTGTGAAATCGACATCAGCAAACGAATCGCACTGGACGCCTTGGCCGGCGCCCGGAAAGCGACCAGCGCAGACGACGGCGTGGCCACTATGTCGCAGGGTCGACGTGAGGTGCTGGCCGATGAACCCGGAAGCACCGGTCAGCAATACGCGCATGCGTGGATCGCCAGCTGATGACCACCTGGAAGGACGCTTGGCACCGTGCGCTTCGCAGCGGATCCATGGCAGCTGTGATCTCGGGTTTCGTGCTGCTTGCGTGCGGACAGCTGGAGCGTAATGCGCCCGCCGGCCCGCTCAACGGGCCCAGCCAATGGATCTGGGGCCGGAGCGCCGCTCACAGGCGCCTGTTCACCTGGCGACATACGGCTGTCGGATATTCGATCCACCATGTTGTTTCCGTGGGGTGGGCGACTCTTCACGAGAAGCATGTCGCGGACCTGGTGAGGGGACGGTCCCTATCATCCCGACTTGCCGCGGCCGGGGCTACCGCAGCAATCGCGTGCTTCACTGACTACCGGATTGCCCGGGGTCGGCTGCAACCGGGGTTCGAGAAGCAACTCAGCAGCACAGGGTTGTTTCTCGTGTATTCAGCATTTGCACTGGGGCTCGCCCTGCATAAAGGCAGCACCAGCCGGAAATCTTCCAGGGACGCCTGACGGCACGAAGCTGTGGCGGAGCGGCACGGTCCTTGCGGGTCGGTTACGGCCGCTGGGCGGCAGGTGGGACGATTGGCCTTTCCACGACGCATGCGCCTACACGAAAAAGCTCCTTCGTGCTCCAACTTGGTAACTGGAATGTCTTGCTGATACTGGTACGCCCGCCGTAGCGTTGTGCCAGGAGCAAACGTTCAGGAGTGATCCGATGATCGACGGGTTGCTTGACCACATGAGCCTGTTCAGCCCGCTCGGTTCCAGACAGCGGGCGACTCTGGCGGCCGCTGTTATAGCCACTCCCTCATTCGCTGCTGGGCAGAAGCTCCTCAGATCGGCTGACAAACCCACCTCGGTTCAGTTCCTCCTCTCGGGAACGGCCTGCCGGTATTCGTTGCTTCCGAATGGGCAATGCCAAATCACCGCTTTGTTGCTCCCGGGCGACCCTATTGGGTTTGAGTCCTTGGTGCAAAGGAGTTGCGTAGATACGGTGAGTGCCCTGACGCTAACACAATCAGCCCAGATCCCGGCACGAGTGATCGCTACATGGCTCGCGTGCCGCTCACCAGTCAGCGAAATGCTGTGGCGGATCACACAGCTGCAGACCGCCATAACGCGTGAGTGGGTTGTGAACGTGGGCAAGCGGCCAGCCTTGGAGCGCATGGCGCATTTCTTCTGCGAAACCGTCACGCGCTCGCGTGCCCTCGGTATCTCCACCGCGTCGGGTTGCAACCTGCCACTGACCCAGGCCGAGCTCGCCACGATCGTCGCCATCACTCCCGTGCACGTGAATCGGGTTCTGATGCAGCTGAAGCGCGAAAATCTCGTGTCTCTCAGCCGGGGCTACCTGAGGATACTGGACCTTCCTGCTCTGCAGGCATTGGCGGGTTTTGATCCTGCCTACCTCGCCCCGTTGCACCCAACTGAACGACAAGAGCACGACTTCCAAACTCTCCAACATTCCGACAATGAGCGGCTGAGGGCCATGGGACGCGCGTCTTGCGCGGCATTACGTGCGCCTCCTGCGTGCGGCGGTCCATTTCCACACCCCCGCGATCCCAATCAACGCCGATAGCGCCAGCAAGCCTGTCCGATGGCGGCTGAACCACAGCTCACCGCTGCGAGCGCGCGAGCGGTCATCAAAGCGGCCGTGTGCCGCCCACCCGCCGCTGACCGGCTCAAACAAATTGGCCGGCGCATGCGTGAGCTTGGGCTCCTGGCTGAGCTGGCCCGAATAGCCCTTCTTCGCGAGGTAACGATCGAGCAGTCCGGGCGCGACCTTGCCGGCAAGGATCGCCACCACGGTGGGAAGACCGACCCATAGCTCGCGGCGGCGCTGGCAAGCGGCAAAGTAAATGGCGCGCGCGGCGACCTCCGGCTGGAATATCGGCGGCACGGGTTGGGGACGAGTGGACATCTTGTTCAGCGCCCAGTCGAACTGCGGCGTGTTCATCGCAGGCAGATGCACCATTGTCAGGTGCACCTTCAAACCGTCATGAATGATCTCCGAGCGCAGTGCATCAGTGAACCCGCGCACTGCGAACTTAGCTGCGCAATACACTGACTGTAGAGGAATGGCGCGGTAACTCAACGCAGAGCCAATGTTAACGATCGTTCCTCGATTCCGGACGCGCATGCGCCGCAAGGCCGCCATCGTGCCGTGCACCTGCCCGAGATAGGTCACCTGCGTGCCACGAAGGAACTCCGCCGGGGTGAGGGTTGCAACGGGAGAGAAGGCGGTCGCCATGGCGTTGTTGATCCAGACATCGATCGGACCCAACTCGCGCTCAATTCGCAACGCCGCCTCCTCAACGGCCTCTGCATCCGCCACATCGACGCTCACCGCGCAAGCGTGCCCACCCAATGAGCGTACCGCGGCCGCTGTCTGCTCGAGGCGCTCCAGACCGCGCGCGATGATACCGACACTCCAACCGCGGCGTGCAAAGTGCTCCACCGTCGCACGGCCCACACCCGCACTGCCTCCAGTTACGACGACTACCTGTGCCATGTAGGTACAGCAGCCCGGGCGGCCCGCGCCGCCTCCGGCTGGCCTCGTGACTGCGCCAATCAGGCAGCTTTTATGTTGCGGCGCATCAGCTCCGTTCCAGGCATCCAGCTATACGTGTGGGAAACGGTGCTCGACGGCGACCCGGCTGCGTTAACGGCCTTGCGATACTCGAGCGACGAGGCCCCTTCCGCCTCCTCCTGCACGAACTGCACGCCGTCCTTGCGAAGCGAAGTCTCCCGCGCGATGGTTTCCCGCACAAACTTGCGGTGACTCTCGAATTGTATGAAGCGCGGCAGGCGGCCATCTCCCAGGACTTCCGCTGGATCCCGGCGCTCGAACTGCTTGAACAGGTTCAGTGCCACCTGGAAATGTCCCAGCTCGTAATCCAGGAACTTCTCCCAGATCGCCTTCACCCTTGGATTGCTCTCCTGCTCCAGGCAGCCGGCATAATTCCACACCTCGCAAGCTTCACCCACCAACAGTTTCTCGAGCACGGATTCCTCGGGATTCAGCATGGACCCGTAATGAGTGATGTGCTGGGACTCCACGGAGGCGATCTCTGCATACAGCTGCCGCGCCAAAGGATCGGCAAACAGGGGACCGATAGTCATGTAGTAATCGTGGGTCTGATATTCGCCGCCTACCAGCGTCACCGCATTGAGCTTGGTTGCCAGCGGCGCATCGGCGCCGTACGGGCGCAGCAGATCGTGCTCAGGGGCGCGGTGATGCACTATCGTCGGGCGGGCCGGCACGATATCGGTGTAGCCCTGGATGATGTTGTTGGCATCTTTGCCCTCGAGCCGATCGAGCAGCGCCGAGTAGCGATACAAATGATCGAAATCCTCCAGCAGCGCGTACCGGTAGCCACACGCCAGATACGGATCAGGCTCCAGTTGCGCCACCGATGCGGTGACCTCGATGGCGGTCTGCTCGTAACCGATCGTAGTCTCGATCGGAGAATGATCCGCGCCAATCAGCCAGTTGATCGTCGTCGCCTGGTGCTGCTCGACACGCATGAGCTCGGCCAGCTGCACCCGCGCGTCCCGATTCATACGCAGCGCCACCTGCTTGGTCCGAAGCGAATCGAGCTCGAGCCCGTTCATGAGGATGATGCGCACCCGGGTGAAAGCATCATCATCGAGCTTGCTGATCGGTTTGCCCACCATGTCCTTCCAGCTCATGCGCTGTTCCGAGAGAGGCGTGCCCTTGTCTCGCAGTAGATCTATGGCCATTGTCTGCTCCAGAAAAAAGTTATACGGCCGCGGTGCCCGCTTCAGTCATCAGCAGGACCTTCAGCCACTCGCGAACGATCACCAGGTGGCGTTGCTCAGCCGCGAGTGCCTGCGAGAATGGGTCCACCAGTTCCTTGTGGCCGGCTTCCTGCGAAAGCTGCGCAAGCAAGTCCCAACCGGCATTGTCGGTCAGCTCGGCCGTCAGCAAGGTGTTCAGACACTGTGCAAGCGTCGTTCGTGGGTCGGTGATGACTTGCATCAATCCCATCGAAGCGGCCGCCGTTACGTCGGCGCTCGGCGTTTGCGCGGTCGGATCGCCGCCCAGCTCCACGACCAAATCGCACAACATGCGAAAATGACCGAGCTCTTCCGCGCGAATGCCTTTCAGCGTCTCCAGTGGCGACTCTTGAACGGATTCGCCCGCTGCGGCAGCCGGCGGCAACACCTCGCCATCAACGTTGCGTAAGGCGAGATACTTGGTAATAAAGGCGTCATACAGGCGTGTCCCCGTTCGCTCAAAGGCGAGGCGCTCTCCGAGCTTGTCGAGAAACACACCAGGACGGGCGCTCGCGCCTTTAGCTGCGGCGCTGCCCTTCGTCGCTGCCTTAGCGACGCTCGCTGCCCGCTTGAGCGACGACTTGGGCGGCGGGATGGAGCCCACGCTGTCCGCCTCTGCGATGCAACTCTGCCGCTCAACGTCTATCTGCAGGGTACTGATGGGCATCGGTGGAGACAGGTCACGGACTGCCTCCAACATCAGGTTAACTTCGTTCTGGACGAGCGCGGCTCCGGTTCGGTTCGGCCCGGGCGTGGTGGCTTCCATAGGTGCTTCTCACTTTCTGAGTCCGGCGGGAGCGCATCTTCGCAGCGGCTGCGGCAGTTGACTGTAGGAAGGCATAACGACAGCACGCCGCGATTACCTATTTAGGCAGGGAATTGCGAGTGCAGGGCATCGCGAGTCCCGGCGGGGGCGGGGACGGCTCCACACCCGCACCCGCACCCGCACCCGCGGCGTATGCGCGCTATGGAGTTTCGGGCAAGGCGAACGCGCCGGTGAACACGTCCTCATCGTGCACCACGCCGTTCAAGGGAAATGGATTTACGTTGCGCGTATCGGACCAGATGGGATGCGCCTCCCCTTCCCTGTTGATCGTCAATCCGCTGTAGTCGCCGTTGAACCCTGCCTGGTTGCCGTCAGGGGGCGGGAACACGGGCGAGACCACCTTGAAGTTGAATGGGGTTCGTAGACCCCTGCCCCCAGCTAGAACGTAATCGGAGTTGCCTTGGCTCACACCCGGCTGTCCAGGAGCAAATCCACCCTGCGGCGTGGTGTTTTCATTCGGGACCCGTTGAGTGCGGTAATAGCTCACGCCGACGCGGTCACTGTTCGATGGGCTGACCGCCGGAGCCGGAAAATAGTGATCCAGTTGCGAGGCCGGGTTGACCGTCTTACTGGCACTCCAGGTCCTGCCACCGTCGCTCGAGCTCGTGAGCTGGATATCAAACTTCTGGTTGCGATAGTCCTGCCAGGCCGCAAACAGATGTCCATTCACCGGGTTCACGGTGAGCCGCGGAAAATCATTGGTACGGATGAACGCGCCCGGAATGCATTCCTCGGGACCCCGCCCAAAGTCGCATTCGGGCTCACCTGCCACGATATCGTCCCCGACCTTCACCGGGGAGTTGCAGTTGAGCTTTGCCGAGCCTTCGGGCGAGCCGCCGGATGGGCGGCACACCACAGCGAGCTGTTGCCCGTTGGGGTTGTCCGCGGGAGTATTGCCGTTTGTGAAAATAACCACCAGATTTCCATTCGGCTGCGCCGCGGGCTCCGATCCCTGATCGAAATCACATGAATTCGGGCTGCGAGTCGGGTCGAACTGGTTGCCGAAGAAGCACAGCGGGGAAACGCCACTGATCTCCTCCGGCGTCGACCAGGTCAGTCCATGATCGGTGGACATGGAGCCGTAGATCGTGCCACTGCAAAAGTCACTGCCAGTGGCTCCGCACGTAAAGTTAAAGACCGTCCACGTCGCATACACGTTCTCGCGGTTCGGGCTCTGCACGAACGTGTCGGCGGTGGTGAATGGCTTATCGAGCAAGGCGTGCGGATCGTTTTCCTCATCCACGATGAAGTTGCGCCCGGCAGACGGGAGATTGTAGAAGAATGAGCCTTGCGCTCCCACCGGCGATTGTGTGGCGAAGAGCAGGTTGGCGTTCGTGGCGACATCAATTCCGACACAAGTGAAAAACGCCCGGCCCTGAGAGTCGAACGTTGGCGCCGGATCGCTTGCGAAGTCGTAGGTGTGACCCGTGCCGGGGCCGCCCACGATGGTGTGACTGTTGGGATCCTCCGGCGTGGCCAGCTCGGACGCCGGGTCATTCAGCCTTTGCCGGAAGGGTGGCAGCAGGTCGCCCCAATGTCGCCCATTGTCAGTCGACCAATCGATTCCGCATTGGTTGAAACCGACGCGGCTGTCATTCTGGCCCGCGACCAGATTGTTGGGGTCAGCAGGGCTGTAGACGATTTTTTCCTCGGCCTGCCTGCGATAGGTGCAGTCCTGGTTCACCCGCACGTTGCCGTTGGAAGCTCGCTGGCTGCACCCGATCGTGTTCCTGGCCTGCCCCGTGACGGGCGACTGTGCGGTCATATCTTCCGTGGCCCTTTCCTCCTTGGCGCTCGCGGCGCCGAGGCGCAGCCCGGCAGCCGCAGCCATGAGCGGCCCCGAGGAAAAGAATGGCAGCGTTTTTGTAACAGGCGCGGCGTTGGGTGCCGGCTGAACCGTAATCTTCGCTGGTTTGATCCTGCCGGTTACAGCGTCAGCCAGTACATGACTGCTCGGTTCCCGGGCAGACCCAGGCGGGCTGCTCAGCAACCCGATGGCAGACAGCACCAGCATGATTCCGCGGGTGGTTCGCCTCATGATCCCCTCCCTGCAAAGAATGTTTTTGCTGCGTTCCGCGTTCGAGCCAACGACTCTTGTTGTTATGTACGCCGCTCCTCCACCGTTGTAAAGACTGCAATCGATCGAGGGCAGATGCTGCAGCTCAATTCCCGCCGCCGGGGTCGCGCCCGTTCCGGATTGCCTCATGTTAATGCGACTCCGGCCCGGATGTGCATTGACGCTCTGTTATCGCAGCATTCCGACCCAATCGCGGCCACTTCAATGCAACCAAAGCACACGCGCCGCGTTGATCGAAACCCATCAAAGGAGTGAACCCATGGACAGCAAATCAAATCAGCCCGTATCGCGCCGGCAGGCCGTTGGATTGGTTGGAATGGGCGTGGCCGCCGCCGCTGCCACCCCGGCCTTATCACAGGTTAACAGCGCCACCACCAACAACCCGCCTGGCAGCGACCCCAACATGGCAGACCCGCGCACCAAATATCCGCAGCCGCCGTTCAAGCCGCAAACCCAGCCCTGGCCTGGCCTGGCGCGCAACATGGACCCCAAGCCGGACCACGGCGAGACCAGCTACCGCGGCTGCGGGCGTCTGGCCGGCCGCAAAGCGCTGATCACGGGCGGCGATTCCGGGATGGGGCGTGCCGCCGCAATTGCTTACGCGCGCGAGGGGGCGGACGTTGCAATCAACTACTACCCTACGGAGGAACCGGATGCGCGCGAGGTCATCCAGCTGATCAAGGAAGCTGGCCGTACCGGGATTGCCATACCCGGTGACTTACGCGACGAGGATTTTTGCCAGCGGCTGGTGTCCGAGGCTGTCCAAAAGCTCGGTGGGCTCGACATCGTGGTCTGCAATGCGGGCCGCCAGCAATCCAAGCCCTCGATCCTCGATGTGACGACGGAGGACTTCGATGCAACGATGAAGACCAACATCTATGCGCCGTTCTGGATCATCAAGGCCGCCCTGCCACACCTGAAAGCGGGTGCCTGCATCATCGGCACTACCTCGGAACAAGCGTATGACCCTTCGCCAGACTTGTATGACTATGCGCAGACCAAAGCGGCGACCATGAACTACGTAAAATCACTGGCTAAACAACTTGCGGGCAGAGGAATCCGTGTCAACGGGGTGGCGCCCGGTCCAATCTGGACGCCGCTGCAGATCAGCGGCGGGGCGCCCGAAAAAAAGTACGAGCATTTTGGCAGCACAGCGCCGCTCGGCCGCCCCGGGCAGCCTGCGGAACTCGCCTCCATTTACGTACAGCTTGCGGCCAACGATGCCAGTTTCACCACGGGCAATATCTATGGCGCGGGCGGCGGACAGGGGCAGCCCTAAAGCTCGCCTGAGAGCGTGGTGTCTGTGTTTGGAACGCCGGCGAAGTAGCCCGATGGCGCTGACGCGTCATCGGGAGCTGGCACTAGGCTTGCTGACTGCTTGCGAGTGGTTTGTGTACACCACGGGGGCTTCTAAGCAGAGCGCAAGGCGCAAAGACGAGGAGGCTTTATGTCGCTGATTGACAGAGTTGTAGCCGCCGTCACCCCACCGGAGAGTGAGGAAAAGCGCGCCGCGGCGCGGGCGAAAGCTCGAGCTGCGGCTGGAGAGAACGATTGGCTCGCGATGATCTTACAACAGCATGTGAGAATTGAGGCTGCCTTCGATGCCGTGCGTCGCGCGCAGGATGCGAACGGCAGACTGGCTGCGCAACGCGAGCTGGCCCTGATCCTGACCGGGCATTCGAACGCGGAGGAGGTTGTCATTTACCCTGCCCTCGTGCGTTTCGGCCACAAATCACATGGGATGACGGGTTATACCGAACACGCGGGCGCCAAGGCCAACATGGGAGAGCTCGAATATCTGGATCCCATGAGCCGCGACTTCCTCGACAAGCTCGAGCATATCCGCGGCGCCGTAGCCCATCACATGTATGAAGAGGAAAGCGCTCGGTTTCTGGATCTGACAAAACTGTCACCCGCCGAGCAGGGCCGGCTGACCGAACGATATTCAGAAGAGTTCGATCGCTATATGGGTGGCGCCCTCAATCCGGCGGACGCCCCCTCAGCGTCGCTACGTAGTCCGGGGTTTGATGAAAGAGGCCGGCAATCGCGCACCGACACGCACTGAATGTAAGTTGCGGCCTGCGCGCCTGGGCTGCCGCAATCAGCGGCAGCCCAGGCCGGGATGTTCACTTGGCGCTATCTCCTCATCGGCCGAGGGGCCCCTCATCGGCCGAGGGGCCCAATGTATCCGCGGCATAGGCGCCCCGCTGCCCCATGGGCTTCTGATGTCCCTCGGTAGTGTCATGACGCGTCTGACGTTCCATCTCTGCGTTGATCTCCGCCCCAAGCACGATCGTGAAGCTCGACACGTAAAACCACATCAGTAGCGCAATCACGCCCCCCAGAGCACCGTAAGTCTTGCCATAGGCGGCAAACGTACGCACGTATACAGCAAAAAGAAGACTGCCTGCGAGCCACAAGGTTGAGGCCACCACGGAGCCCCAGGTTACCCAACGCCATTTGGGGCGGTTGCGCGCCGGGGCATATCGATAGATCACCGCCAGTCCGACGATGGCAACCAGCCACAGCAATATCCAACGGAAGACGTCGACGATCGCTTCCGCGCTTTCGCTCATCCCAAACACTTTCACTATCAGCGGTACAGCGACCCCCAGCAACAACATCAACAGCAGAGCAAGGATGCTCCCGGTGGTAAATAACAATGAGATCAGGATCAACCGGAAGAAGCCGCGCTTTTCCGGCTCGGAGTATGCAATGTTGGTGGCCGTGATCAAGGCGGCCATCCCCGATCGCCCGCTCCAGAGTGACACGAGCAGTGCAATGCCGGCGGTAGCAGTGAGCGTGCTCCCCGCGTGACGCGCGACTTCCTGCAGCTGCTTCGAAATGATCTCCCATGTGCCGGGCGGCATGACGCCCGCAAATGTATTCATGTCCCGGATCACGTCCTGCGGGCTCGCGAAGGCTCCATAAATGGACACAGCTGCCGCAAGCGAGGGGAATACCGCCAGCAGCGCGTACATAGCCAGCCCTGCGGACACCAGCGACACGTTGTCTTTGCCGATGGCAGTCCAAACCCGTTGGAGGATATCCCGCCAACCGGCTTTCGGAATCTCGCCCGGCCGCCGCGCGCTGCGCCCCCGCGGGGCGCCCTCGCGGCGCTCTGCATCTCGTGTGTCTGGCTTGTTCGCAGCCGTGCTCACGGTCTATGCGCAGCAAGATTCGGGCTCACGCTGGCTAACGCCAGCTGCCGCGATCAGCCGATTGCGCTGAATCAAACGGCCGGCAGCGAGGGCGAGCTTGGACTTGGCAAACGTGTGCCAACTAGCGATACCGCCGGCGCTCTATGGGTCACCGCAGCGGGAACCAGCATGTTATGGCGGCGTTCTGTCCTGAGCATCCTCGCGATGAGAACCAGTCAAGGAGTAAGCTTATGACCTTATACAGGCAATCAACGCTAACAGCGTTGCTCGTCGTTGGCGTAGTAGGCGTGATACACGCGCAGGCGCCTAGTCCGTCAACTTCAAGTTCCCAGTCAAATGCACGTTCCTCTGCCGATTCGCCTATGGCGAGGAAGGCTGGCGCCGAACACGAGGCCGTGGATCCGGCAACCTTCGTCAAGAAGGCAGCTCAGGATGGCCTCACGGAGGTGGCTCTCGGAAAGCAGGCTGCGACCAAGGCGCAGGACCCGCAAATCAAGCAATTCGCCGACCACATGGTGCAGGACCACAGCAAGGCCAATGACGAACTGACGACCGTGGCCAAGAAGAAGGGACTGCAGGTTCCGAGCACTCTCGACGCAGAACATCAGGCCATGGTCCAGAAGATGAGTCAGAAGTCAGGAGCCGATTTCGACGCCGCTTACTCGAAAGCAATGCTCAAGGACCACAAGAAGGCGGTTTCCCTCTTCGAGGGAGCCAGCAAGTCCTCAGATACGGATTTGGCCGCGTTTGCCGAGAAGACGCTGCCGACATTGAAGGAGCATGAAAAAATGGCAGAGCAACTGCCGGGCGCGATGCGTTCTGCCAGCGCGACAGAATCTGACCGTCGTAAGCAGTGAGCTTGCCATGAGGCTTGACGTAAGGCGCACAGGCGTCGGGTGATCAGCGGTCCTGATGGGCTACCCCGGACGCTGATCACCCCCCCTTTGCAGGCGTGCGGCGCCGCAACGCGGTCAGTCACACGGTGACACAGCCTGCTCCAACCCATGAGCACAGCCCGGGCCTGAGCTCGGTTATCGAGCGCAACATTGCAGCGCTGCTCGAACGAGCGCGTGCCGAAGAGCGGCGGATGAGTTTTCAGGAGCGCCTGGCCGACCAGGTGACTCGCTGGGCCGGCAGCATGATGTTTGTATACCTGCACGCGCTGCTGTTCGGCGCCTGGATTATCAGCAATACAGGTTGGGTGCCGGCTCTGCCCCGATTCGATCCCAGCCTCGTGATGTTAGCCATGTTCGCCTCGGTGGAAGCCATCTTCCTCTCTACCTTCGTGCTCATTTCCCAGAACCGCATGTCCGCGGCTGCACAAAAGAGGTCCGAGCTGGATTTACAGATCAGTCTGCTGGCAGAACATGAGGTTACCCGGCTCATCACCATGGTCAGTGCGCTCGCGCGGAAAGCCGACGCGGAGCAGCCCGAAGCCGCGGAACTCGCTGATCTTCAGAAGGACATCGCGCCCGAGAAGGTGCTGGATCACATCGAGCAGACCAGCGACCACTAACCTCGGACTGTCCCAGGGCTGAAACCTGCGACCAACTCCCGAGGGCCAGGCTGCTGCTGATCCTCCGGCCTGAGCGGCGCTCACGTCGCGCAATTGGCGATAGGATCATCTGCAAATTAGATCGTGAGCTATTGGGCGCTCCGTCATACTGGCCAGGCCTCTCGTGGCCACAAACAGGCGCCAAAATGAGACCTCGCAGACGAGATTCGCAGAACGTGGCCGCCGTCGAGCGCGTGGAGCGCTCGTCCCGTTACCGAAACCTGGTGAACCCGTTCGAGCCGACCAGAATATTCTCGGACGACCAGGTCGAGAGCATCCATCTCGCCGCACTCGGGATGCTCGAGCGTCAAGGCATGCGCGTGCTGTCCCCTCGTGGGCGCGCCATACTGGCATCGGCCGGCGCCCGTGTGGACGAATCAACCCAGATGGTCTATCTCGAACCGCAGTTAGTGGCCAAGGCCCTGACAACCGTGCCAGCCCAGGTGGAACTGGTGGCGCGCAATCCGTCGCGCTCTTGCCGGGTCGGCGGACGTCACGTTGTCTTTGCGCCGGTTGCCGGCCCGCCGAGCGTAAGCGATCTGAAACGTGGCAAGCGCACCGGCTCGATCGAGGATTTTCGCGACTTTGTACGGCTCTCCCAGGCCTTCGACGTGATTCACGTCCTCGGGCAGATGGTCGAGCCACAGGACATCCCGCTGTCCGAACGCCACCTCGAAACCACACTCGCGCAGCTGACGCTGGGCGATAAAGTGCCTTACTTCTATTGTCGCGGCGATGCGCAGCTCGCTGACTGCTTTGCCATGGCGCGTATCGCACATGGCATCGACGAAGCGACATTCCGCAGCCGGCCGGTTTGCTACACCATCTGCAACACCAATTCGCCGTTACAGCTGGATGTGCCAATGACTGACGGCATCATCGAGTTCGCGGCAAATGGACAGCTGGTCATCGTCACTCCGTTCACGCTCGCCGGCGCGATGGCCCCGATTACGATCGCAGGAGCGTTGACGCTGGCGCACGCCGAGGCGCTGCTTGGAATCACACTTACACAGGCTGTGCAGCCGGGCGCGCCGGTGATGTACGGTAGCTTCACTTCCAACGTCGATATGAAGTCAGGATCGCCCGCATTCGGCACGCCGGAGTATACGAAGGCGGCCTTCGGCGCTGGCCAACTTGCCAGGCGCATCGGTGTACCCTGGCGCTGCTCGAGTGCGACGGCGGGTAACGCTCCCGACGCGCAGGCAGCATACGAGTCGCAAATGAGCTTGTGGGGCGCGTTGCTCGGCGGCTGCAACTTCATCCTGCATGCCGCAGGCTGGCTGGAAGGAGGGCTGACGGCATCCTGCGAGAAGTTCATCCTCGACATTGAGATGCTGCAAATGTTCGCGGAGGTTTTTCAACCGGTACCCACATCACCCGAGGAGCTTGCTGTCGAGGCGGTCGCGGAAGCGGGAATCGGCGGCCACTTCTTCGCTACAGCTCACACCATGCAACGTTATAGGGATGCTTTCTACACTCCTCTCGTGTCGGATTGGCGCAACTTCGGTGCATGGTCGGACGACGGTGCTAAAACCGCTACAGAGCGCGCGTCGACGGTGTGGCGCAACACCCTGGCTTCGTTCCAGCCCCCGCCACTGGATTCAGCGATCCAGGAAGCATTGGTGGAATTCGTCGCAAAACGACGCAGCGAAGGCGGTGCCCAGCCCGTATCGTGACAAGCCGGAACGCCGCGTGTGTACGTGACATCTAATGCCACACACACTTGCAGGAATCCGGAGATGTCTCATGAAACCGATCGTCACCACGCTGTCTGGCCTGATCCTGGCAGGGGCACCTCTTGCCTGGGGACAAGGAGCCGCGCCGACCGATCCGCAGATTGCAGCAATCGTCGTGGCTGCCAACCAGGTGGACATCGATGCAGGCAAGCTGGCGAAGGCGAAGTCGAGCTCAAAGGAAGTGAAGGAATTCGCCGAGCTCATGGTCAAGGACCACACCGGCGTCAATCAGTCCGCCACCGAGTTGGTGAAAAAGCTGCACGTCACTCCCGAAAGCAACTCCACCAGTGAGAGTCTGCAACAGGGCGGCGAGCAGAATGTCGCCACGCTCAAGGGGTTGAGTGGCAAATCATTCGATCGGGCCTACGTCGATCATGAAGTGGCTTATCACCAGACCGTTCTGGATGCAGTGGACAAGACCTTGATACCCAGCGCCCACAATGCGGAGCTCAAGGCGCTACTGGTCAAAGTACGTCCCGCTTTCGTCGCGCATCTGGAGCACGCGAAGCAACTACAGGCGTCCTTATCCAAAAGTAGCTGATGCCACCAGTGTTCCGAAGACCTACCGGATCGCAATTGACAACATGGCTTTCAAACCCCAGCTCCTGAGCGTACGGCGCGGCGACCGTGTGACGTGGGTGAATCGCGATCTGTTTGCGCACACGGTGACGCAGGGCGGCGGATTGTTCGACTCGAAAGAGCTAAAACCGGGGGCCTCATGGACCTGGACAGCCGGAGCGCCGGGGACCTTTCCATACGTCTGCGCGTTTCACCCTACGATGCATGCGAAGTTGGTCGTGCGATGAGTTCGCGTCGTACGGTGAGTCCGCAACCCGGCGGAAACATATGACAGGCTCACAATTGGTCCGCTCGGCGGACGACGCGGCAGATGACAACTCGCTGGTCCGAAGAGTCGCAGAAGGTGACCAGTTCGCGTTTGAGTGCTTGATGCGTCGCTACAACCGCCGCCTGTATCGGTTGGCCCGAGCCGTCCTGGGCGATCGGACAGAAGCAGAAGACGCCCTGCAGGAAGCGTATTTGTGCGCTTTTCGAGCCATCAAGGGGTATCGCGCCGATGCCGCCTTGTCTACCTGGTTGAGCCGCCTCGTCCTGAACGAATGTCTGGGCCGCAAGCGCCGCGGCTCTCGCCGCCAGAGGGTTATTCCGCTGACCCGCCACGATCATTCCGCTGCCATCGGCAATTTCGCCGCTCCGGATACCGGGCAACCTGACAAGCTCACCGCCGCGGAACAGATGCGCGCCCTCCTCGAGAGCAAGCTGGAACAACTTCCCGCAAGCTTTCGCGTTGTTTTCGTGCTTCGCTCGGTAGAAGAACTGACTGTGGAGGAAACCGCCGAGTGCCTTGGGATTGCGGCGGAAACCGTGCGAACCCGGCATTTCCGGGCCAAAGGCCTGCTGCGTGAAGCGCTCGCTCGGGAAATCGATCTGGCAGAGCGCGATTTGTTTGACTTCGGCGGTGAGCATTGCGACCGGGTCGTCGCCAACGTAATGCGACTGATCGCGCACTAGTCCGCGCGAGTGTGGCGCACCGGCATGGAACTGGAGTCCCACCGTCGCGCTCCAGATCAAGGATGCGCTCGCGGCGAGCAGGCAATTCTGGTCAGTCCACTTGTACTTGATCCGTAGACGGCCCCGTGGCAATGTGGTCAGGCCACTAGAGACTCGCGGACGAGCATCGCAACGCCAAGGGGAGGCGACATGGGCACGGAACGCATTAAACGGGGTCTGCTGGAATCCATCATCGTAATAGCCGCGGGCACCGCCCTTCTCCTCGGCGCGCTCCCGGATCAGGCATTTGGCCAGGCCACTTCGTCGTGGGTCCACTACGACAGGAAGGGCAAGCTCCAGTACGCGACCGATGCTAACGGCAACCGTATCATCGACTACTCCTCGGCGGGCTACGAGGGTGGCGGTGTAAAACTGCCGCGAGTCGCGCCTAAAGCAAGGGTCAGCCCGAGCGGTGGAGACGACACTGCAGCTATTCAGGCCGCGATCGACACCGTGGCAGCGCTGCCGGCCAACAAGAGGGGTTTGCGCGGAGCCGTGCTGCTTGCGCCTGGATCCTTCAACGTCTCGGCCACCTTGAACATCACGGCTGGCGGTGTCGTGCTCGCCGGCAGCGGATCAGATAGCAATGGTTCCGTCATTACGATGACCGGCAGCCCCTTCACGCTGTTGAATGTGAGCGGTTCAGGTTCCTACACGCGTGGCACCGCAGTGTCGATTACGGACAGCTATGTGCCTGTTGGCACCAGCAGGTTCAATGTCAGCGATGCTTCCGGACTGAAGGTCGGCGACACCGTGCTCATCAGCCGCCCGGTGACCGCACCGTGGATCGCCTTCATGAACATGGACAAGCTGGTCCGCAACGGGGCGCCGCAGACCTGGATCGCTGCCGGCAGCGAAATCCTGACCGACCGGACGATCACCCATATATGGGGCACCCGGGTCACGCTCGATGCCCCGCTCACCGACTCGTTTGATTCGCAGCTCCTGAATCCGCCCGGCGGCTCGCTTGCCCCCTACACCTTCGCCGGCCGGATCACTCAGGTCGGCATCGAGCATTTGAGCATCGTCGCGCCGGGCCAGGAGGTCAGCGGCACGCAGTATCAGGCAATCAACTTGAACAACGCTCAAAATGCTTGGCTGCGCGATTTGAGCATTCGCGACACGCAGAACACAATCGTCCTCGGTAGCCGCGTGAAGCAGATCACCCTCGATTCAGTCAGCGTCATCCACTCCTACGCGCAAAGCAACAGCGCCGCGCCATTCGATTTCTCCCTGTCGGGCACCCAGGTGTTGGTCAACAGGTGCGCCGTGACCGGACAAGGCAACACCTGGCCGTTTGCACCCCAATCGCGGCTCGCCGGCCCCATAGTCGTTCTCAACAGCACGGCGGATGACCGGGGCTTCGACCCCCATCAGCGCTGGGCGACCGGCCTGCTGTGCGACCTGTGCAATTTTCCGAACTCCCATACGGCTGACAAGGCCGGCGTGGCGTACTCCAACCGCGGCTTCTTCGGCTCCGGCCATGGCTGGGATGCCGGCTGGTCCGTCGCCTGGAATACCACCAGCACCTGGTTCCTCATTCAGGCGCCTCCGGGCACCCTCAATTGGTGCATAGGCTGCATCGGCGACGTGCTCTCGGAAGCGGCGCCTGGGGGCGACGGAACCATCCTTCCCAACGGCACCTTCGAGTCCCTTGGAACGCCCGTGACTCCCGGGAGCCTGTATCTCGCGCAATTGAAAGAGCGCCTCGGAAGCGAAGCCCTGCACAATATCGGCTATGCCGATGTCAACGGCACCGCCTGCGACCGATCACAGTCGACCGCCGCTCCCAACCGCGAGCACGAGGGCGAATGTGACGATGATTGATACAGATCCGGCCCTCCTTCGCTAGCGGCGGGACTCGGCCTCGCAACCCGGCCCTGGCGCAAGTCCCGGGCTCGACCTCGTAACGCGGCCCTGACGCAAGTCCCGGGCTCAGCCTCGCAAGCAGGCTGTGCCGTCGCCCCGCTAAATCCGGGCTTCCAGCACCATGTTGAACGGCCCGGCAGCCGCCCGCCGCACCTTGCCGAAGCCGCCTCCCCGAATGACTTCAGTGAGCTTTGCCTGTCCCGCCTGCGCGCCGAGCCCTTCGCCGACTTCCTGGTCGAGCGATGTGGGTACGCAAATCATGGTGGACGCGTTGTAGTACAGGCGACTCACTGGATTCATATTCTCCTCGACTTTGTCGCCGGCGAGCGGCTCAACGAGCATCCACGTACCATCATTCTTCAGCATCTTGCGCACGTGACTCGCGCAACCCCGTGGATCACCCATGTCGTGCAGGCAATCAAACATCGTTACGAGGTCGAAGCCGCTCTCACCGATATCCTTCGCTTTGGCCATCTCAAACCGCACACGCCCCTCGAGGCCATGCGACTTCGCGTGTTTGCGCGCCTCCAGTATCGAGGGCTCGTGAAAGTCAAAACCAACGAAGCGGCTATCCGGAAACGCCTGAGCCATGAGAATCGTCGAGAATCCAATGCCACAGCCGATATCAGCGACCTTGGCTCCGGCGTGCAGCCGGCTCTGAACACCTTCGAGGGCCGGAATCCAGGTTTGCACGATGCTGTTGATATAAGTCGGGCGGAAAAAAGCGCCGACAGAGCAGAACAGACATCCTCCGGACTCCCCCCAACGAACGCCCGAGCCGTCACGAAACGCCTGCTCGACCTTCGCTTCACTCTCGATCATGGCCGCAACCAGATCGAAGGCACCCTCGAGATAAACCGGGCTGTCCTTGACGGCAAATATCATCGCCTGTTCAGGCGTCATGCTGAACGCCTGGGTGTACGGGTCATAGTCGATGAACCCGTTGGCAGCCTGCGCCAGCAGCCATTCCCGCACGTACCGCGGAGCTAATTGTCCTGCACGTGCAGCAAGCTCTTCGGCCGTAGCCGCGCCACCCTTTTGGAGCGCATCAAACAGTCCCAGGCGAAATCCTATGCGCACCGTCGGTACACTGAAAGCGCCGCCCAAGTCGCCAAGCATCTTGCCAATGAATTTATGGAGCTTCTCTTCGTTCAACTGCGTCATGTTAGTGTCACCTTTTTACTGGAAGTGTCACGGGCCTGCTGTCAGGAGGCCGGTGATCTGGGGTATTTCGATGACTCTAACACCAGCGGCTGCGCAAAGTCGAAATCTGACATGCCGCCGCCTGCAGCGATGTCACCTTCTAACAGGACCCGGACGGACCGACTCTGCACGCAGGGACGGCCGGGTGTCCCTGCAGTGGCGTCCCTCGGATGCGGTGCCGTCCGTCGGCCGACAGACGTCCCATCACTCGAGAGGCAATGTCGGCCACGAATCCTCGGGCCTGTTTTACAATGCCCCCTGAAGCGCACACCGGACTGAAGCGCACACCGGACCCTCACAATGAAAATGCCCTCGCGAAAGATCGGCCCATTTCACGTCGCCAGCATCGGCCTCGGATGCATGAATCTGAGTCATGCCTACGGCACGCCACCCTCTGCGGAACTGGGTGCACAGCTGCTGCTGCACGCCCTGGAACATGGAGTGACTTTGTTCGACACCGCGCCACTGTACGGATTCGGAGCGAACGAGAAGCTCGTTGGCGATGTTCTCGCCGCGCATCGCGCGAGCTTCGTACTTGCAACCAAGGCCGGCATGTACGGTATAGACGGGCGCCGCGTCATCGACGGGCGACCCCAAACAATCAAAGACCAGATCCATCTGACTCTGCAGCGTCTGCGAACCGATTGCGTGGATCTTCTGTATCTGCATCGCTGGGACAAAAAGGTACCTATTGAGGAAAGCGTCGGCGCGATGAGCGACCTGGTGCGCGAAGGTAAAGCACGCGCATTAGGCTTATCAGAGGTATCCGCCGAACGAATCCTGCGCGCGCACGCCGTGCACCCTATCGCGGCGGTGCAAACGGAGTACTCACTCTGGACCCGCAACGCGGAAATCGCAGTTCTGGAGGCATGCCGATCCATTGATGCGGCCTTCGTGGCCTTCAGCCCACTCGCCCGCGGCTGGCTCACCAACACGCTCGCGCCACACGAATTCGGCGCGGCCGATATCCGCAAATCCATGCCGCGCTTTCACGCCAACAATTTCGCCCAGAACCAACCTATCCTGGACGAGTTCGTACGAATCGCAGTCGAGGCCGAGTGCACTCCCGCGAAACTTGCATTGGCTTGGCTACTGAACCGCGCACCGCACGTCATACCCATCCCCGGTACTCGCAGCGTCGCTCATTTTGACGAGAACATGGGTGCGATCACGATGCAGCTGGATAGAGGCATTCTCGAGCGTCTGGAGCGGCTCTTCGAGGTCGGCCGAATCGCCGGCCCCCGCTACCCGGCCTCTGTCCAGGCGGAAATCGATACTGAGGAATTTGACACTTGATCCACGTGAATGCGGTCTCCCTGGCCGCAGTCGCTCGCCCCGGCCGCAGCCCGGCTACTGCCGCTCAAGTATCAAGCTCGACCAGCGCCTTGCCGCACGTCTTGCCCGACATCAGCTCGCAGTAAGCGGCGGGAGTGCTGGCCAGGCCGCGAGTGATGTGCTCCAGCACGACCAGATCTGCGTTCCGAACCCAACTTTCCAGCTGCGCGCGCGCTGCGGGACGCGCCGCGTCATAAGAGAACAGCATGAAACCCTGGAGGGTCAGCTGCCGGGCCACGACCTGCCACAGGTTTGTGATCGGATGAGGATTGTCGCTTCTGTTGTAGTCACTGATCATGCCGCACGCAACGATCCGCCCCTGGGCCTTCATGGCCAACAACATAGCATTGAGTGTCGGACCGCCTACGTTGTCGAAATACACATCGACCCCCCCGGGCGCAAGTGCAGCGACCGCTGCGGCGAGGTCAGGTGTTTCGCGATAGTTGACAGCCGCATCAAACCCGAGTCGCTCAGTGATCACGCGCGCCTTATCGGCTGATCCCACGATACCGATGACTCTGCAGCCGCGTAAGCGCGCGATCTGGCCAGCGACACTGCCGGTACCCCCGGCGGCAGCGCTCACCACCACCGTCTGACCGGCCTTGATCCTGCCCACCTCATGTAATCCAACGTAGGCGGTCTGCCCTGAGCTCCCGAGAGCCCCGAGGTAGTACGAAACCGGTACACCCGGCTGCAATTGAATCTTCTGCAGTAAAACCGTGTCAGCCGTGAGGATCGAGTAGTCCTCCCAGTGATTCAGGCCATACACCCACTCCCCCTCATGAAACCCCGCCAGGTTAGACCTGACGATGCGGCCCAACGTAGGCCCCCGGATGACACCGCCGATCGGTACGGGCGGGAAGTAGTTGGCCTTGCCCTCGAGCCAGCCGCGAATCGCAGGCTCCAGCGAGAAGTAACGGTTTCGGACCAGCACCTCGCCAGCCGCAGGCTCGGGAACCGGCGCCTCGACCTGCCCGAAGTGGGCTGGCGCCGGCTCACCGTGAACCAGGGATCTGAGAACGATCTGGCGGTTGGCGGAGCGTGTCAACCGCTAAGCTCTATCGAGATAGTCATCCAACACTTCATGGAAGCGCTGGACGCGGCGCTCCTGGTGCGAGAGATAGAATGGCCGGAAACCGGCCGAGCGCAGCGCCCGCTGCTGTGAAGCCGCCACGCTCAGGTCTTGATCGGCCGTGCGGCCCAGGGTCTTCTCGCCGACCACGATGACTTCCAGAGGTGCATCGTCCACGGGCAAGTCCGGTCCGCCGGCCGGCGAGGGCGTGAACTGCTGCTCGCCAATGCGCGGCACCAGCCACCAATGATCAAACTCACACTTGGCTGGATCAGTGGCGTGCGGCCGAGGCCGCAGGAGCTGCACACCATCGGGCCCAACTGTGATCACCGAGTTAGGAAAGAGGTTGTAGATGATGTAGTCGGTCAGCTGATAGTCGCACAGGTGCTCATAATGCCGGTAACCCCGACCTGGCCCCAGCTTGCGCTTTTGCGCGAGAATGTCACTCCTGATCCGATCGAGCGCCTCGCGGCCCTTATACCTGGCGGCGTCCAGGCCCCATTGGGCCATCAGGCTGACGAGCGGCTCCGCAGGTGTATCGCCGGCAAACCCGCGGCCTGGCTGATATGAGGGAAACCACCCGCGGTTGTGTCCATTGATCAGCATGTCGAACTGACACCGCTGACCATCGCTCTCGATATACGGCAGCAGCTCAGGATGCAGCACCTGCACGTGATAGGCCTCGTTGAAATTGTCGGTGATGATCTTCCAGTTGGATTCGGCCTGGGCCGTCATGTTGAGAACACGAACCATGTTCTCCATGCGGTACGACCCAATCTCGCGAACCACGGTCTCCCCGAGCGATGCGTGCAGTGTGGGAGCACTGCGGTCCATGTTGAACCAGACCATGCCGAATAACTGCTCGCACTGGATCTCGCTCAGTCTGAGGCGGCCGCATGGATTGCCTTGTGGATAGTCATAGGCATCGAACACGCCATCGACGACGCCCGTGCGGTCAAACTGCCAACCGTGATACGGACACGTGAGGTGCGGCGCGTGACCGTCAGGCCCTTGCAGGATCCGCATACCACGGTGCGGACAGACGTTATAGAAGGCCTTAAACCCGCCGTCATCCTGCCGGATGATCAGGATTGACTCGGGGCCGAGATCGCAGACGAGGTAGTCGCCGGGGTCCGGAGCCTGATACGCCATGCCGCCGATATGCCAGGTCCGCATCCACATCTGCCTCCACTCACGGCGGAAGTAGTCTGCCGACACATAGCGCTCGGCGGTGATCGGAGTCATCCGCAGCGGTGGCGCCGGTACGCCCTCGGGGCGGCTCATATCGGTGCTCATAAGGCTGCTGATCCTCGGCGCCCGCCCGCCGGCGGGCAACGCTGACTTCTGATAGGACCCTCCCCGCGCCGCAGGGGTGATACTGGGGTGAACCTCAAAGTTGAATAACGGCCGAGGGTGTCTCATGCCGGAATATGATGTGCTCGTGCTGGGTACCGGTGCTGCCGGGTTGACAGCAGCGCTCACCGCAAGCGAAGGCGGTGCGCACGTGGGTGTATTCGAGAAGGCCGACACTGTCGGCGGCACGAGTGCGTGGTCCGGCGGACAAATCTGGATCCCGAACAATCCGCACGAGCTGGCGCTCGGAAAAGCGGATAGCCGGGAGGAAGCCCTGACTTACCTCATGTCGTTATCGCACGGCATGATTGATGAGCAGATGGCGGCGACATATGTCGATACGGGTCCCGAGATGATCCGCTTCCTCGAACAGCGCACTCCGGTCAGGTTTCATCCAGTGCCCGACTTCCCTGACTACCATCCGGAATTTCCAGGGGGCAAGCCGCAGGGCGGCCGCACCCTCGAGTGCCCTCCTTTCCCCTACGGCGAGTTGGGTGAGTGGCGCGACCGCGTCGGCACGTCGCCTTACTACCCTGATTTCACGATCACCATTGGCGAAACTACCCTCGGCCAGTCCGTGCCGACCCCAGCTCCGCCTGAGGTCAAGGCACATCGTAGGGTGCATGACGAGCGTGGCATGGGACTCGCGCTCATCGGGCGTCTGCTGCGCGGATGTCTCGATCGCGGAATCCAGCCTCGGACCGGCTACCGTGCGATCGAGTTGCTGATGCGCGACGGTGCCGTGTGCGGCGTACGCTTTCAGACGGCTGCAGGCTTGCTCGAGATTCATGCCTCGAACGTCGTGCTGGCCACGGGGGGATTCGAATGGAATCCCAGCCTGGTGCGAGCATTCTGCCGGGGACCCCTCACTCATCCCGTCTCGATCAGGACCAACACCGGCGACGGTCTCAAGATGGCGATGCGGGTCGGCGCAATGCTCGGCAACATGCGCGAAGCGTGGTGGATGCCCGTCATCGAGGTACCGACTGACATCAACCCGATGGGCCGCCAGTTGTTGACCTACGAGCGCACGATGCCCGGGTCACTGATGGTCAATCGTTACGGCAAGCGCTTCACCAACGAAGCTTCGAATTACAACGCCTTCGGCGCCGCTTTCCATGAGCAGGATGTCAGTCGTTTTCAATACGCGAACCTGCCGTGCTGGTTGATCTTCAACCAGGAGTTCTATGCCAAGTGGCCTTTTGTCGGCGGACTCAGCGACAATTTCGAGTCCGCATCCACAAAACCGCCGTCGTGGATTGTCGCGGCGCACTCTCTGCCGCAGCTCGCTCAGCGTGTAGGAATAGACGCGCAGCAGCTCACCGCAACGGTGGAACGTTTCAACAAACATGCCGAGGCTGGGTCGGATCCGGATTTCCGCCGCGGCGAGAGCGCCAACGACCTGTGGTGGGGTGACCCCGCCTTCCGCGGCGACAAGCGGGCAACACTCGGCGCGCTGCGCGGCGGGCCCTACTACGCAATCGAAGTGAAAAGCGGCGCCCTCGGAACCAAGGGTGGCCCGCAAACAGACACCGATGCGCGAGTTCTCGACGTGGACGACGCGCCCATCCCCGGCCTCTATGCTGCCGGCAACGTCATGGCGTCCCCCATGGGCATGACTTACGGCGGCGCCGGGGGAACGCTGGGACCGGGCATGGTGTTCGGCTATCGCGCCGGCCGCGCCGCCGCCGATCGCGTTCGGAGCAGCCAGAGCGCATCGGCAGGCCGCGTGCGGGCCTGAGGCGGCGTTGATGAATCCGCTGCCCGCCTGCAGCCCTGACACACTGTTGGGTCCGCTGCCCGCGGCAGCAATTGTCCAGAATGCCTATATAGTGAGCGATCTGGACGAGGCCTGTGCCCGCTTCCACGCGCGTTATCACATCGGTCCGTTTGTCGGTGGAACGGAATTCGAGCTGGGGTCACATGTATACCGGGGCGGGCCCGGGGCCTCAGTATGGGTACGCGGCGTGTTTGTCCAGGCCGGACCTCTGAATGTGGAGCTGATCCAGGTGTTGTCCGACGTGCCGAGCGCGTTTCGCGACATGTTTCCCTCGGGGGAGGAGGGTTTGCACCATGTAGCCATGTTCTGCGACGACTATGAACGCCAGCGCGACTCCTGGGTGCAGGCGGGCTACCCGGTCGCCAGCGAGTTCACTTTGGCATGGGGCACGCGGATCTGTTATATCGACGCGCGCCGTGGATTCGGGCATATGATCGAACTTTACCCCCAGGACGCGATCATCCAAGACATGTACAGGCAAGCGCGGGATGCCGCCAACGGATGGGATGGACGCACACTAGTCATTCCGTGGGCCTGAGTGGTTAGTGCTCATTCCGTGGACCCGCGCGCGTAATCCGCGCCCGCGCCGCCGCCGTTGTGCTAGCGGCGCGTCACCGGACTTCACCGCGCCTCGGCAAGAATCAATTCCGCGGCCCGCCACGCCAGTGCCATTGCCGGGGCGTTCGTATTGCCCGAGACCAAGCCAGGCATCACCGAGCAATCCACCACCCGCAACCCCTCCACCCCGTTCACCTTCAGGCGCGGGCTGACCACGGCGTCTGGGTCGCTGCCCATTCGACATGTAGAGACTGCGTGCGTACCGCAAAGCGAGCCGACCCGAAATGCCGCCAGGATGTCCTCGTCCGAGACGCATTTCTGACCTGGCACCAACTCTTCGCCCACGTACCGGCGCAAGGAGGCTTGTTGCATATAGCGGCGGATGTAGCGCACAAGCGCAATTGCACCACCCTGATCCTCCCGCGTGGTCAGCCAGTTCGGCATTATGACCGGCGGTGCTGCAGGATCGGGCGATCGCACTCGGATCTCACCCTGGCTGGTCAGGTGCAGAAGCTGCCCATACGCCGTGATCCCCGGTTGATCCTCCACCGATGCGAGTGGCACGGGGAACTGCCCATCCGAGCGAGCGAAACTGAACGCTCCGAGGTATAGCTGCGCGTCAGGCCGGGCAACATCAGGGCTCGTCCGCACGAAAGCCCCCACCTCGAACGGGCCCGTGGCGAGCGCGCCCGTACGTGTCAGATAGTATTGCGAGAGACTCAGCAGCAAGCCGATTCCGCGGAACCGGTGATTGAGTCCTCGCACTGAGGTCAGCCGGTAAGGCATGGAGAAACCGAGATGATCTCGCAGACATCGTCCGACGTCCGGACCGTCGTGCAGCACCGGGATTCCCAACGCATTCAAGTGCGCCGCAGGCCCGATGCCAGAGAGTTGCAGCAGTTTGGGTGATTCGATCGTACCGGCCGACAGAATAACTTCGCCACGCGTACGGTAGGTGACCTGTGTTCCACCGCGTTTCGCCAGCACGCCGACTGCGCGTCGCCCTTCGAAGAGAACACGTTCGACTCGGACGTTCGTCGCCACCTGCACGTTGCGTCGTCGCGTCGCCGGCTTAAGGAATGCGAGCGCGGCACTCTGCCGCCGTCCATGCCTGATATTGTGTGAGTAGTAACCTACACCCTCACGCTCCCCTATGTTGAAATCCTCGCGACGAGGCAGGCCCATTTGCTGTCCGGCCTCGATCAATGCCTCCGCAACGGGGTAACGGAACTTACCGCATTGAACGTGTACCGGCCCGTCCCCTCCGCGCTCCAGCCCCGGTCCCTCCTCGTGTGTCTCGATCGCATTGAACGCACGCAGCATGACGGACCAGTTCCAACCGCTCGCCCCTCGCCGCTCCCACTCCTGGTAGTCCTCCGGTTGTCCGCGGATATAGATCATTCCGTTGATGGACGACGACCCCCCGAGTGTCTTGCCGCGTAGCCAGGTTTCACTAGCCGGAGCATCGGCCACCCGTGGCTGCTCGACCGGGTAATGCCACGCGTAGTTGGGATCGAGAACCAACTTAGCCATACCTTTTGGCATTGAGATCAAGGGACTACGGTCCGGGCCACCCGCCTCGATCACGAGCACCCGATGGCGCGGGTCAGCAGACAGACGCTCGGCAAGTACACATCCTGCAGAGCCTGCACCAACAATTATGTAGTCGTATTCGTCCATTGAAGCTCCTACTCGGACGTAATACTCATAATCTGGCGATCTGCGCCTGCTGCCATGCAAGCTCGGCGAGGAGCGGCACCGTCTCGGCCATCCGAAGTGCGTGCGGCGATGCGGCTGTGCCACGTGCGAGCCTGCCCTTGATGCCGTGAGCAATAGCGGCAAACCGGAAGAGATTGAAAGCGAGGTAAAAATCGAGGTGCGCAATCTCTGCGCGGCCGGTACGTCGGCAGTAGGACGCGACGTACTCAGTTTCGCTCGGAATGTTGAGTGCCTCGAGATCCGCGCCCTTGAGACCCGAAGTGACCAGAGGTGGCATGCGGTACATCATGAGGTGATAGGAGAAGTCGGCCAGCGGATGACCGAGAGTCGACAGCTCCCAGTCGAGCACTGCCAATACACGGGGTTCGCTCGGATGGAAGATCATGTTGTCGACGCGGAAATCCCCGTGCACGATCCTTGTCTCATCGCCACTCGGCACATGGGCCGGCAACCATTCAATCAGCCGGTCCATGTGTGGATCGCGCCCGGCTTCGATGTCACTCACATATTGTTTGGACCAACGGGCGATCTGGCGCTCGAAGTAGTTTCCCGGGCGGCCGTAGTTCGCAAGCCCAATGGCCGCATAGTCGATCGAATGCAGCCGGGCAAGCGTCTCGTTCATCGCCTCGAAATAGCGCGGCCGTACTTCGCGGCTGACTTCCGGTAGCGTGACGTCCCAGAAAATGCGGCCGTCGATGTGGTCCATCACATAGAACCAAGTGCCGATCACGCCGTCATCATTGCAAAGCCCATGTACCCGGGGGACCGGGAACCCCACTGAGTACAGCGCGGTCAGCACCTGAGCTTCGCGCTCGACCGCATGCGCACCCTTCAACAGCTCGCCGGGTGGCTTGCGGCGCAATACATAGTTTGCATGTGGCGTGACCAGGCGGTAGGTGGGGTTGGATTGACCTCCCTTGAACTGCTCGACCGTAAGCGGGCCTGCATAGCCAGAAACGTTCGTTTGCATCCACTCATCAAGCCGCGTCTCATCGAAGCGGTGCGCCGCGCGAACCTGCGTCGTTCCGCTGAACTCTTCTTGCCGGCTCATGGCGAGTCGCGCTTGAGAGCCTCGTGCTTGATGCCTTTCGCGAGCGACCAACGGTGCACCTCGCTTGGACCGTCGTAGATCCGGAAGGCTCTCACCTCACGGAACACCTGCTCGACCACCGTGTCACGCGTAACGCCAGTCCCACCCATGACCTGTACACAGCGATCGGCGATGCGAAAGAGCGCTTCCGAGACGGCTACCTTGGCCATAGATGATTCGGTCGTGCCCGGCACGCCGGTATCGAGGACGCCAGCACACCAATCAATCATCAAATCCGCTTGTTTCAGCTCAATGAGGTTATCGGCCAGCATGAACCCAACACCCTCATGATCGATCAGCGGCTTGCCGAAAGCCTCTCGCCTGACTGCATAGGCTGTAGCGATCTCCTGTGCACGCCTGCATGCTCCGAGCCAACGCATGCAGTGCGTGAGCCTCGCCGGCGCGAGCCGCACTTGTGCGTACTTGAACCCTTTCCCAGACTCTCCGAGGATTTGACTTGCGTGGACCCGCAGGTTGTCGATGAGCACCATCGAATGCCCGCCAGGCATCGTGCCATCGATGGTGTCGAGCACTCGTTCGATGCGGATTGCCGGATCAGGCAGCTCAACCAGAAACATCGTCGCGCCATCGTCCGATCTGGCCATCACGATGCCAACCCTCGCCCCGTCCGCACCGGTGATGAACGCCTTGCGTCCATTGACCACCCAGTGCTCGCCTTCGCGGTGCGCCTCCGTCTTCAACATTGAGGGATCCGAGCCGGCACCGCCATCGGCGGCAGGCTCGGTCATGAAGAAGGCTGAGCGCGCCCGGCCCTCGACCACAGGTCGCAGGAATCGCTCTTTCTGTTCGGGCGTGGCGATTCGCCCGAGCAGATACATGTTGCCTTCGTCAGGCGCCGCTACGTTGATCGCAACTGGTCCGAGAGGTGACAAGCCAGCCGCCTGGAGAACTCGGGACGTGCCCCGGTGCGTCAGGTGGCTTCCGTCACTGAGAATGTGCGGTGTCAACACTCCGGCGGCACGCGCACGTTGGCGCATCTCGTCAACCAGATCCGCAGACGGACCATGCGTACCCCAACGCTTGTCGCGCTCATAGGGAAAGATCTCGGCGCGCACGAAGCGCTCGACGTTTGCGGCCATCGTTAAAGCTTGTTCGAGGCCGGCTTCGTGAGTCATGTCTTGTGACTTGCCGCGGTGAGAAATCGGCGGGTCGCTTGCGCAACAGCGAACGCCCGCTCGCCCGGATCCGCCCAACTGTCGCGCAGCGCTTTCGATCGTAGCTCAATACTGAGGGGAACATCTCGAGGGAGTGCTTTTAGCAAAGCTGTAAGGGGTAAGTGACCCTCCCCCGTCTGCAGGCGTTCGTCGAGCGCTTCCCGCAGGATCCCTTCGACATCGGTAGCGAGTGGCCCTTGTTCGCGCGCGTCGCAAAACTGTGCGTAAGGCAATTGATCGCGCGCCACGCGAGCAACGTCGTCGGGTGACCCTCCGGAGCGCGCCAGGTGCAGCGGGTCAACCAGCAAGCCGGCGAGGGGGTGGTTGGCCTCCGTGATGACAGCGAGCGCCTGCCCGATTGTCTTGATTTCCGTGAAGATGCCAAATTCCAGACAGATGCGCAGTCCGAGCGGCTGCGCATGCTCACACAGTGCAGCGAGCTTGGCGGCGTTCGCGGCCATGTCGGGATCCGAGCTCACGACGAGCACGTTGCCCGCACCGAGGGCTGCGCCGATATCGAGGCAGCGCAGATGGTTGGGATCTGGAGCACCGGGCTTGAACCACACGACTTCAACATCGAGGAGCCCGAGCCCTGTGCCGGCCAACACGGCCTTGCACTCCTGCTCGAGGGATCGTGTCCACTTCGGAGGCTCGATCCACAACCCTACTGCGTCAAAACCGCCCGCCGCCGCCGCACGGATCGTCTCGACGGGCCCAAACTCCGGGACCACGCCGGAAGCAAGCGAGATGGGATTCATCGGGCCCGTGCGCCTTGCAACCCGCGCTCTGCCATGCGTTCAAGGCTCACGACTTCGCGCTCGCCTTGGCAATGGCCTCGGCCATCTCCTCTGCGGTCGGATTGCCGCGCAACGTGAGTCCGCCATTGACCTGCAAATTCGCACCGGTCATGAAGCATTCGTCACTGGCGAGCCACACGGCCGCCGCGGCGATATCGTCTTTCGTGCCGATCCGGCCCAACGGATAACCCTTCAGGAATGAATCAAACAGACCCGGGACCGTCTTCGCTTCGGCTGTCATCGGCGTGTCGGTGAGACCCGGGGAGATCGAGTTTGCGCGAATGCCCCGGCTGCCGAACTCATGCGCTACGCAGCGGATCACATGATCGGCCCCGGCCTTGGTGCCCATGTAGGCGGCGTGATGATTGAGCATGATAGTGGCCGTCGCTGAGCTGATCTGGATGAGCGACCCGCCACCCGTCATCGCTTTGATCATTGCCTGGTAGAACTGGAAAGGACCGATGTACTGCAGTGCAGTAATCTGCAGCAACTCCTCCGTGGTGGTCTCGAGAAACGGCTTCAGCAGGCCCCAGCCGGTCGCATTTACGGCAATGGAGACACTCCCCATTGCTTCGACCGCCGTCCGTCCCAACGCCTCGAGGTCAGACAACTTGGTGATGTCGCAGTAAGCCGCATGCCCGCCGATCTCGGCAGCGAGCCGGTTGAGCTCATCCACGTGGCGGCCCGCTACCAGCACTTTCGCGCCTTCCGCGGTAAAGCGCCTCGCGATCACCTGACCCATATTGTCGCGCGAGGCGGCCCCGAGTACGACCGCGCGTTTGCCATCGAGACGTCCCATGGAGGCATTCTTCTGCTCGTACGCTCCGCGGGCAACTGCTACGAATGCTAGGTGTGTCTAATGTGCCCGCAGCGTGTCGATCTCGGTTTGGGTAACTGACCTCGGGAGCAGCGGCAAAAGTCGCGCGTTTTGCCGGCGGCAACGAAGGCGATGTCCGAAAAATGGCCGCAGGCCATTTTTCTAATGTGCTAGACAAAACGATAGTGGAGCGCGGGCCGGCGCAGGTTCAGGATGGCTCTTTGAAAATCAACGCGGGGACAGCAGCATGGATCTCGGGCTCAAGGGTAAGAAAGTCATCGTCACCGGCGGCAGCCGGGGCATCGGTCGGGCTGCGCTCGAGATCTACGCGGCCGAAGGGGCGAATGTCGCCTTCTTCTCGCGAAACCGCGAGCAGGTCGAGGAGACCGTTGCCTCATTGTCGCGCCATGGAGGCAAGGTCTACGGCTCCACCTTCGACCTCAACAACCTGGCCGCGCTTCCTGGCTGGCTGACGGGCGCTGCGGAACAGCTGGGCGGTTGTGACATCTTCGTACACGGTGCCAGTGCTTCCGGGTCGCAGGCTACGGGCGACTGGCAGAAGTGTTTCGATTTTGATCTGCTCGGAACGGTCAAGGGTTGTGAGACTCTGGAGCCGTACCTCGCCCGCTCCGGCGCGGGCTCGGTGATCGTCATGTCGAGCACGGCCGCGATGGAAACCTTCCTCGTGCCGCAGGCCTTCAACGCCATCAAGGCGGCTCTGCTGACCTACAGCAAACAGCTCAGCCAGGCGTGGGGCCCGAAGCGTATCCGCGTGAATGCCGTCTCTCCGGGACCGGTCAGCTTCCCAAGCGGCAACTGGGAGATGATCAAGAGCGCCATGCCGGATCTCTACAACGCCACCGCCAGCCAGTTTGCGCTCGGCCGCTTTGGAGAGCCGGACGATGTCGCACGTACGATCGTGTTCCTGTCCAGCCCTGCCTCAGGCTATACAACCGGTACGAACGTCGTGATTGATGGCGGTTACACCAAGCGAGTGCAGTTCTGACACCTGGCTGCTCAGCTGCGCCTTTGGCGAGGCGCGTCAGACGATCTGTAGTACGAGCTTGCCCTCGTTGCCGCCACTGAACAGCTTCATGAACGCCGGGTATGCGTTCTCGAGGCCGTATTCGACATGCTCGTCAACGCGCAGCTGTCCGGCGGCGATCCAACGCGCAATCTCAGCAGCACCCTCGGGGAAGCGCGCTACGTAGTCCATGATCAGGAAGCCATGCAGAGTCGCGCGCTTCACGATGACCTGCCACAGGTTGCGCGCGCCCAGCTTGCCGGAGTCACTGTTGTACTCGCTGATGAGGCCGCACAGGATGACGCGAGCCTTGGGCGCAAGGTTCATCAAGCCTGCATCGAGGATATCGCCACCGACGTTCTCGAAGATCAAGTTCACACCGCTAGGCGCGGCCTGGGCGATGGCGGCAGACAGCTCGCTGACACTCTTGCCGCGGTAGTCGATACCAACGTCGTAACCGTAATGATCGCGCAGGCGCCGGCACTTCAGCGGCCCGCCCGCGATGCCGATGGTCCGACAGCCCTTGAGTCGCGCAATCTGACCGGCAATCGACCCGACAGCGCCGGCCGCCCCGGAGACCAGCACGGTTTCGCCGGCAACCGGCCGGCCGACGTCCAGCAAAGCGAAATAGGCCGTCAGGCCGACGGCCCCCAGCGCGGATAGAAAGTAAGTTGGCGAGGACACGAGGGACCTATCCACCTTGTTGGTGAACCCGCCGGGCGCAACGACCGAGTAATCCTCCAGCGCGTTCAATCCGACTACCCAGTCGCCCGGCTCGAAGTCGGGATTGTTCGAGCTGTGGACGCGCCCGACGGTGGTCGCCCGGACGGATGCGCCGAGGGGAATGGGGGGCATGTAGGATGGCACGTCGTCCATCCAACCGCGCTGTGCCGGGTCGAGCGAGGCGAAATGGTTGCGGACGACGAAGCCCCCTCTCGGGGGCTCCGGCACAGGCGAAGACAGCAGTGCGAAATCCTCCGCAAGGGGTGCCCCGGTTGGGCGGCGCACCAGTACGAAGCGGCGGTTGGTCATCGTTTGAGGTGCCATTGCCAGCTCAGACCGCGGTGAATCCGCCGTCGATTACGAACTCGCTACCCGTAACGAAACTCGCTTCAGGCGAGCACAGGTAGACGACCCCTCCACCAATTTCCTCGGGATCGCCCAGGCGCCCGATGGGATGCGCGGCGATAACACCGGCCTCCGCAGCTTCACGTGTGGGCACGGCGCCCAACTGCACGTAACGGTCGATGATGGCATGCATCATCGGAGTGTGGATTCCGCCGGGATGCACGCTGTTGACCCTGATGTTGTACTTGAGCATGCCGAACTCGATTGCGGCCGATTTACTGAAGAGCTTTACCGCACCTTTGCTCGTGCAATACGCCGCGGTGAACGCCGCGCCCCGCTGACCTCCGACCGATGAGAAGTTGACGACCGACGCTCCGCCCTTGCGAGTCTTGCCGCTTTCCTTGAGCAGCGGCAGCATCGCCTGTGTGCCGATAAGCATCGATTCGACGTTGACCGCCTGCACGTGCCGCCAATCTTCGAGCGTAGTTTCCTCGATGCTTTTCACCTGACAGATGGCCGCCGCGTTGACCAGGGCATCGAGCCGGCCGTACTTCGCCCGGACCTCGATAGCGATCTGCGCCCAATCCCTGGCGCTGGCGACATCGTGCCGGCGATAGGAGACTGCGCCCGGCACGGAGGCGTCGGCTGCCAGGTCTGTGGCGAGTACCGTTGCACCTGCCTCATGCAGCGCGGCGCAGACGGCTCGCCCGATGCCACCGGCAGCGCCAGTAACCAGTGCAATCGTTTCGTCCAGCCGAATTGTCATGCGATATTGACCCTCTGGCTACATGGCGTCTGAGCGCCGCCGGCGCCCTTCGCCGGCGCAGCCGGCAAAAACCGCGCTTTTTGCCGGCGATCTACGGAGTAATGTCCGCTGAAATTGCCAAAGGCAATTTCAGCCAATCTAACGGGCTGTCCAGCCGCCATCGATGACGAGCTCGGAGCCGGTGCAGTAACTGCTGTCATCGCACGCGAGAAAGTAGGCAGCGCCGGCGATCTCGGCGGGCTCCGCGAGGCGCCCGTTGGGAGTTGCCGAGGCAATCTGGTCGATGAGGTCCTGAGCTTTCTCGGCCATGCCCAACGCGACCCATTTGCGCATCCCGATCTCCAGAAGGGGCGTGTTGACGAAGCCGGGATGAATCGAGTTGACCCGGATCGGCGTACGCTTGGTCGCGAATTCGATTGCAACCGACTTCGTGAACAGCCGTACGGCACCCTTGCCGGTGTTGTAGGCCGACGTATCGGTATACCCGACGAGACCCATGATGGAGCTGATGTTGATGACGCTCGAACCGAAACGCGTGGTGCGGCCAGTCTGCGCGAGCAGATTGGTGAATGTCTTGGTCCCCAGGAATACGCCGTCGACGTTGATCGACATGATGCGCCGCCACGCTGTGAGCTCCAGTTCCTCGACCGCGCCAGTGCAATCGATACCGGCGTTGTTGACGAGGATGTCGAGCCGGCCGTGGCGCGTGCGAACCTGCGCTTCCGCTGCCTGCCAGTCGGCCTCGGCGGCGACATCGAGCTTGTGATAGCTGGCCGCGTCGCCCAGGCGTTCGAGCACGGCTGTCACCGAAGAGTCGGCGGGCTGCGCAAGGTCTGTCAGGAGGACCGAGGCGCCCTCCGCAATATACCGTTCCGCAATGGCCAGCCCGATGCCGCGCAACGCGCCCGACACCAGTGCCACTCGCCCCGAGAGATTTTTCATGTGTGCCTGTGCTCCAGGGAACCTTACACGCCCATCATTCCTGCCGTGGTGGCCCCATCGATGCCGTACTCCGAGCCGGAGATGAAACTTGCTTCATCGGAGGCGAGAAACGCGACGAGCGCGGCAACTTCCTCCACGCGAGCCATGCGTTTGAGCGGTGCCATGCCTTCGAACTGAGCGCGTGCGGCCCGTGGATCGGGCGCGCGGTCAATCACTGCCCGAATCATGTCCGTCTCCACGACTCCGGGGTGGATCGAATTGCAGCGGATCTTCGTACCCTGGTTGGCGCAGTGCATGGCCACTGACTTGGTCAGAGCGATGAGGGCTCCTTTGGCGGTGGAGTAGGCAACGAAGTTGCCCATCGGCCGGTAGGCGCTCATTGAAGAATTGACGATGATGGAGCCAGTGGGCCCGCCCGGATTGGCGCGCATCGCGCTGACCGCCGCCTGACAAGTCAGCATCACGCCTGTCAGGTTGACCGACATCAGCCGGTTCCAGCTGTCGAACGTGATGGACTCGATGCTGCCGTCGCCAACCTCGATCCCGGCGTTTGCGAACGCAATGTCGAGGCGGCCGTGGCGAGCCTTGAGCGTATCCATTAAGGCCGGCCATGTTGCGGCGGCCTCGACACGGTGCGGGTAGAAGCTGGCCCCGGTCTCCTGCGTCAACCGCGCTGCAGCCTCTGCATTCGAACCGGTGAACATCACCTGGGCACCATCGGCCGCCAATCGGCGCACCGCCCCCGCCCCAATCCCCGAGGTGCCGCCAGTGACCAGCGCGACCTTGCCTTCCAGCCGGTTGCCCCGCGTCGCGCCGTTGGCGCTTCTCGGGATTCCCTCCGCTCTGCTCCGGTCTGCCATGTGATGTCCTACGTAGGTGTGCGGAGAATGCCGCAATTCTGCGTCCGCCGAATCTATGCTTTCATCTAGGTGACGGCAGTGAGCACGGGTCGCCATACTGATCGCACGCCCAGGAGCCTACGCCGTATGAGCAAGGTCGCCCCCAAAACAGCCTCCCCTGCAGGGATTAACCGGTCCCCCGGGATCAGCTGGACGGAGCTGATGAGCCAGGACGCCCGGCCAGTGCCGGAGTTCCTCCGCCAGGAAAGCTACACCTATCGCGGCTCAGAGCCCCTGGCCACCGAGCGCTACACGAGCCCCGAGTTCATGCGGCTCGAACAGACGAAAATGTGGCCGTATGTCTGGCAGTTCGCCGCCCGTGAGGAGGACATGCCGGGGGTGGGCGACTACATCGTCTACGAAAACGCCGGACGCTCGTACGTGGTTACCCGTCAGGACGATGGCTCCATCCGCGCATTCCACAACGTGTGTCTGCATCGCGGCCGCAAGCTGCGGACGCAGGACGGCACGGCGGACCAGTTCCAATGTCCGTTCCACGGGTTTACCTGGAACAAGGACGGGTCGATCAAGAAGATTCCCTGCCGCTGGGACTTCGAGCACCTGCAGGGCGAGAAGATGAACCTGCCTGAGGCCGAGGTGGCACGCTGGGGTGGATACATCTTTATCCGGGAAAATAGCGGCGGACCGAGTCTGGAAGAGTTTCTTGCGCCGCTTCCGGAACACTTCCAGCGCTGGAAGCACGAGCAGTGCACGACGGCGATCTGGGTAGGCAAGGTCGTACCGGCCAACTGGAAGGCTACCGCGGAAGCCTTCATGGAGGCTTGGCACACGGTCGTCACTCACCCACAGTTACTCCCGTTTACGGGTGATGAGAACAGCGCCTATTGGACCTGGGGCGATAACGTCAACGTCAACCTGGTGCCCTTCGGCATCATGTCGCCGCATATCGATTCCAACGGTAAGGCCCAACAGTGGATCGTCGATGAGTTCGTGAAGTTCAATGGCCGCTCGGCCGAGAACTACGAAGAGAACAAGGATGCGTTCGCCGTCAAAGTCCCTCAGGGTATGACGGCTCGGCGCGCGCTGGGCGCTGCCATGCGCGAGAACTACACGAAGATGTTTGGCCACGACCACAGCGAGGCGACCGACTGCGAGCTGCTGGATGCGCTCGTTTACAACGTGTTTCCCAATTTCGCGCCGTGGGGCGGATTCATGCCCAACATCGTATATCGGTGGCGGCCGTGGAAGGACCCGGATCATTGCCTCATGGAAGTGCGGATCCTGACGCGCGTGCCACCGGGCCAGCCCATCCCCAGGGGCGTGCCAATGAGGTTTCTAACGGACGAGCAGCCGTGGACTGCCGCTCCCGAGCTCGGCGTCCTGGGGGCAGTGTTCGAACAGGACATGGCGAACCTGCCGTACGTCCAGGAAGGCTTACACGCTTCGAAGAACGGCCAGATTAACCTGGGCAACTTCCAGGAAATCCGCATTCGTCAGTTCCATCAAACACTGGACAAATACCTGAGCAGGCCCTGAATGATCTTCGTTGCCGGTACCCTGACCCTGAAGCCCGCCGTGCTCGCCGATTTCCAGAAGGACGTGGCCGCGATGGCCGCCCGCGTGCGCCAGGAGCAAGGCTGCCATCACTACTCCTTGCTGGCCGAGGATCCGAGCTCGGGGCTCGTCAACGTGTTGGAGCAGTGGACTGACGACGCAGCGCTCGTTGCGCATCTGAAGCAACCCTGGATCGTCGAGTTTTTCAACAAGTACGTAGGCCACCTGCTGGCCACGAACATCAAGGTATACGACATCTCGGGGGAGCGCGAGCTACCGGCGATGTGAGCGGCGGCCTGCCGCATGGGCCTGCCGCATGGGCCTTCCGCTTGGGCCTTCCCGCTTGGAGCTCGCCTTGCGCTTGGCCGGCATCAAGTACCGTCGATCGGCTCCTTGGCCCACTGAATTCCGCGCCGCAGCAGCTCGCGGAACACGGGCAGATCCCACGCGCAGCGATCAACCGTTGGCCAATACTCCATCAGTGGCTGCAGGTCGTAGTGTCCGCGGCAATGGCCCAAGGTCAGATACAGGACCGCACCTTGGCCGTGTGACTTGAGGTAGAACACGGGATGGGTTGCCGCCGGCCAGTTGGGTTCGGCGAACCCTTCAGCAACACCCGCGAATTCGGTCTGAAGCAACACACGCAATGGACCGTAGGTTTCGAGCAGGTAGAGCTCGTCGGTGGTCTCAAAGGGTTCGATTCCCGCCACGAGCGGATGCTCAGGTTCGGCGACCGTCACCCGGTAGGGGGCGATGGGCGGATGTGCGATGAACATCGAGCCGAGCGTATGCATGAACAGCGGCGCCCAGCGAGGACTGTCCACGAGGCCGTTCTCCAGCCAACGCAGAATGGAGTTGGTGCCGTGGAGCGCATACCAGCGGCCACCGCGGTCCAGGAAAGCGCGCAGCGCCTCCTGGGCAGCAAGCGATGGCACCACATCGCACGTATAACTCACAATGAAGTCGGCCTCACCGATCGCGTCCAGATGCTCGTAATCTTCGAACACTCGCACCCGGACACGCTCGTCGGTGCCCAGCAGCTTCAGAAGCTCGAGCCGCGCGAAATCGATGTCGTGGTACTTGCCACCGGCAAACAACAAGCAGGGGATCTTGCGTCGCTGAGAATCGGTGGTCACGTTGCCGCTCAAGACAAGCTACCCGGCCGACTCAAGCCCGCTCGTTGATTCTGAAGACTATTGAATCGAGTCAGCTCGGAGCTCGCGTCGCCGAACAGGTTCGCGAGCAGCACCAGCCGCTTGTAGCCGTGACCGATGGCCAGTTCGTCGGTGGTGCCGATACCGCCATGCAGATGCACGCACTCCTCCCCTATTTCGATCGCCGCGCGACTAATGTAGCTCTTCATACCTGCCACGGCGCATCCGGTGCCTTCGTTGGCCGCCATGCAGGCCGTAGCGCGGTACAGGTGCGAACGCGACTGCTCGAGACGCACATAGAGGTCTGCGAGTCGATGCTGCAGCGCCTGAAAGGTACTGAGGGGACGGCCGAACTGCTGCCGCGTCTTCAAATACTCAACGGTGGCTTCGAACAGGGTTGACATAACACCAACCATCTCAGCTCCGGCGGCAAGCCGCGCGAGATCAACCACCGCCGAAAACTCGAGGAGGCCGCCGGGTAGTCGCCCCGCGGTCGGCGCGCCGCGAAAACGTAAGGCGCTCGCCTTCGAGCCGTCAATCAGGTTGAAATCACGCCGTTCGATGCCGGGAGAGGTGGGCGCTACGAGGTAGAAGGCGATGCACGCAGAACCGACCTCATGCTCAGGTGGGCGCGCAGAGACGATCCACTGATCGGCACCCGCTGCCAGCGGAACCACTGATTTCTCGCCGTCCAGGACGACAGTTCCACCGCGGTTACTGGCCAGAGTCCGTACGTCCGTGAGGTCAAATCGGGCCGTGTGCTCGAAGTGCGCGAGCGCCAGATGCGCCTCTCCCCCGATCAGCCGGGGGAGCCAGGCTTGTTTCTGAGCGGCATCTGCGGCCCGTGCCAACAGTCCCCCGGCCACTACGATCTCCTCGAGCACGGGTTCGACGCACAAGCCACGCCCGAGCGACTCCATCGCGGTCACCAACTCCCGGGGGCCACTTCCCAGGCCGCCCTCCTCGGGCGCAAATGGCAGTCCGAGCACGCCGATCTCGGCCAGCGCGCGCCAGTTATCGACACTGTACCCCCTCGATTCACCGCGGTCCGTCCGGCTCCTGCCGGTGCTGATATGGCCGCGCACGAAGGAATCCATCGCATCCTTGAGGAGAGTCTGTTCCGGGCTCAGGGCAAATTGCACTCGTATCTCTTCCACCCGGGCCGCTTGCCCGGAATTCCGCGGAGTTTCGGTTGTCTGCTGTGGATAGATGAGCATCTTTTGCCACGGGGCGCGACTGGCAAATCCCTTAGTTGATCAGAAAAATGGCCGGCGGCCATTTTTCTGATCAATGCCTTCGTTCCCGCCGCCAAAAGACGCGACTTTTGCCGGCTGCTCGTGCCGTGCTGCCCGTGTTGCAAGTCCGACACGCTCGTGGGCACCCCGGCGCCCCAGCGGGAAATTTGTCATTTCGGGGTGAACGTCTCATGATGGCGGTGTAGAGGGGGTGATTTGAGTGGCATGCCTCGAGCTGCAATTTCCGCCCATAGGGCTCAATGACCTGCTCGAGCGGATCACGATCCGTTCGATGGAGGGGATACGGCCGGCCGCGGAAGCACTGCGCGATTCCGTGATGTCACTGACCGGGCTGCGTGTGGCCGCATGTGCCAACATTGCCTCCAAAGAGCCGATGGTGGACGACCACGGCAAGATCCTGGCGAGCGAAGTGTTCGGTTGGTGCGACCCGGGCGAGCGCTGGTGGGAGCGGCCGCGCCTGGCCCTGACTTCGCCTATCACCCTCGCCTGCCGCTACGAAAGCGAGCCGTTCTGGTGCAGCAGCGACGGCATGCACACCCAGCAGTACAACGCGCACCTTGTTGGTTTGGACCTCAAGGACTTCTTCGAGCGCGCCATGACCGAAGCGGCCATTGTCGTGCCCATCCACCTGCCCTACGGCCAGATTGGCGCCGTCAGCTTTCAACCGCCCGTGCCTGAAAAGGCTGGCCTCGGGCCGAAGTTCGCCGAATTCGGCGAGCTTCTGGGAATGTTGTCGCGCAAATTCGTCTGCGGCTACGTCAGAGTCATGGACAAGGCGCAGTGGATTCCGTCGGACGTCAAGCTGAGCAAGCGCGAGATCGAGTGCCTGCGCTGGGCCGCGGTCGGCAAGACCGACAGCGAGGTCGCGCTGATTCTCGGCCGCAGCTGCGCGACCATACGCTTTCATATCCACAACGCGGCTACGAAACTCAACGCCGTCAATCGCAGCCAGGCTGTCTTCAAGGCCGGCCAGCTCGGCTATCTCGGTTCCGTGAGCTGAGTGTTGGCGCGGCGCCGGCGCACCGCAACTAGTCTTTTTTATAGATGCGTGGCGGCGGCGTACGGGCGATGCTTGTGCAATGGCTGCGCGACCTGTTGCCCCGGGCATCTTCACTCTTTCGCCCCAATTACGGCTGATCGGTGGGCGTCACCGTGCAAGCGGCCGCATGGTTTTTCCACTGCCGGCTGACGCTGGGAGTTTTGAACCGGTCGAGCTGCCGTCCCGGGGTACGTTGTGGTCCTACACCGTGCAACGATTTGCGCCGAAGTCTCCGCCCTATCGCGGCGCCGAGCCATTCGAGCCGTTTGCGTTGGGCTACGTGGAGCTGCCGGGCGCCCTGATCGTCGCAAGCCGCCTCACAGAGGTCAGCTTCGATGCATTGCGATTAGGCCTCCCATTGGAGCTCACCACGACCACGCTGCGTACCGACCCGGACGGCAGCATGGTGTTGAGCTACGCTTTTCGGCCGACGCGGGACACTGGCGCATGACTGATGTTTTCATAGTCGGCGTTGGTATCCATCCGTTTGGCCGGACCGATACGCTCACCGGACTTCAGCAGGGTGAGTTCGCGGTGCGCGCCGCGCTTGCCGACGCAAATCTCAACTGGTCTGACATCCAGATTGCGTACGGCGGATCGGACGCCGCAGGCAAAGCGGATACTTTGGTGGCTCAACTGGGCCCGACGACGCTGCCATTCGTCAATGTGTCCAACGGCTGTGCAACCGGCGGCGCGGCCCTGTTCGGCGCTTATAGTGCGATACGCTCTGGTGACTTCGATCTCGGCATCGCGATGGGTTTTGACAAACATCCGCGCGGTGCATTCGACCCGCGCCCGGCCGACTGGGGTTTACCCGAGTGGTATGGCGAAACCGGTTTGATGGTCACGACACAGTTCTTCGCGACCAAATTGCGGCGCTACATGGATCTTTACGGCATCACTGCGCTCAGCCTCGCACGGGTTGCACAGAAGGCATACGACAACGGCAGCCGCGCACCACACGCCTGGCGTCGTACACCGATCGATGTAGATGCAATTCTCGGGTCGCAGATGTTGAATGATCCCCTGACCAAGTTCATGTTCTGTTCACCCGCCGAGGGCGGTGTTGCTTTGATCCTGGCCAGCGCCAAGAAGGCCCGCGAGCTCGGGGGGGCCCGGATTCGGATCAAGGCGGTGTCGTTGCGCACGCGGCCGCAGGGCTCGTTCGAGGTGTTTGCGCCGTACCTGGATCTGGAGCGCGGTGGTTCGGTGAGCCTGATTGCGAGTCGTGCCGCATTTGAAATGGCGGGCATCGGCCCGCAAGAGATCGACGTTGCACAACTGCAGGACACCGAGTCCGGCGCCGAGATCATGCATATGGCCGAGAACGGTTTCTGCGCCGATGGCGATCAGGAGCAATGGCTTGCCGAAGGCCGCACGCGGCTGGACGGCGCTCTGCCGATCAACACTGACGGTGGCTGCCTCGCCTGCGGCGAACCCATCGGCGCCTCAGGCCTGCGGCAGGTGTACGAGAACGTAATCCAACTGCGGGGTGCGGGCGGCGCGCGTCAGGTGACCCGTGAAGTCCGGAACGCGTATAGCCACGTATATGGTGCGCCAGGGGTTTCTGCAGTGGTGATCCTGCAATGTTAGAGAAAGCCAGCTCGTCGCAGACCGATCTGAACTTCGCACCCGAAGAGGCGGACTTCCGCGACGAGGTGCGCGAGTTCCTCCGCGCCAGCCTGCCCGCCCGGCTGCGGGACGGGTCACGCTCGACGCCGACCGTGTTCGCCGAGCCCGGCATCGGGCGAGAGTGGCAGGCGATGCTGCACGCCAAGGGCTGGCTTGCCTATCATTGGCCGCGCGAGCACGGCGGAACCGGCTGGTCCCCGCTACAACGTTACATTTTCGAAAAGGAATGTGCGCTCGCCGATGCGCCCGGTTTGCCGGTGTTGGGGCTGAAACTCCTGGCACCCGTTTTGTACACCTACGGCACACCGGCTCAGCAGGCGCATTACCTGCCGAAAATCCTGTCCGCCGAACATTACTGGTGCCAGGGGTTCTCCGAGCCTGGAGCCGGTTCCGATCTGGCCAGTCTGCGCACGCTCGCAACTCGCGAAGGTGAGCATTACCTGGTCAACGGCACCAAGCTGTGGACGACCCACGCACACTTCGCCGACCACATCTTCTGCCTGGTACGCACCGATACTCGCGTGAAACCACAACAGGGAATCACGTTTCTGTTGGTTGACATGCGCCAGCCAGGTGTACAGGTGCGCCCTATCCTGACACTTGCCGGCGATCACGAAGTGAACGAAGTTTTTTTTGACAACGTGCGCGTGCCGGTCGCCGATCGCGTGGGCGCGGAAGGCCAGGGGTGGGCCATCGCGAAATTCCTGTTGGAGAACGAGCGCGGGGGCTCGTGTCACGCACCCAGGTTGTTGGCCGATATCGCCCGGCTGCGCGCCGCAGCGGTCCAACAGCCGGCGGGCGCGGGAATGACGTTGCTCGATGAGCCGCTGTTCATGGCCGAGCTGGGCCGGCTCGAGCTCGAGGCACAGGCACTGGAAGTAACCGAGCTGCGCATCCTCGAGCAACTCGGCGCAGGCAAACGCCCCGGGCCGCAGTCTTCGATTGTCAAGCTCGTGGCCTCGGACCTGAGGCGCGCGACGGATGCCCTCGCCATGAGTGCCTGGGGATACGGCGGCCTGCAGCTCGAGACCACGCGGCCACTGTACGGCGACGACGCGCCCGAGCCGATCCATAGCAAAGCCGCACAGGTCGCCGCGCCGCGCTATTTGAACAGCCAGGCCTGGGCCATTTTCGGCGGCAGCAACGAAATCCAGCGAACCATCATCGCCAAGACCGTCCTGGGACTGTAGACATGAGAATCAACCGAGACCAGCTCATCAATGCCTACCGGCGCATGAAAACCATCCGTGAATTCGAGGAGCGCCTGCATCAGGAGATTGCAACCGGTGAGATCGCCGGATTCACGCACTTATATGCCGGCCAGGAGGCAGTTGCAGTTGGTGTCTGCGAGCATCTCGGCCCGACCGACTACATCGTGTCCACCCATCGCGGGCACGGCCACTGCATTGCAAAGGGATGTGACGTGAAAGGGATGATGAAGGAGATCTTCGGGCGCCGCGACGGCTTGTGCAAAGGCAAAGGCGGTTCGATGCACATCGCTGATGTCAGCGTCGGCATGCTCGGTGCAAACGGTATTGTGGGCGGCGGCGCCCCGCTCGCGCTTGGCGCGGCCGTAGCCGCGCGAATGGACGGCGCGGGCAAGGTTGCCGTCGCGTTCAGCGGCGATGGCGCGGCCAACCAAGGCACGACTTTCGAAGCAATGAACATGGCGGTGGTACTCAAGGCACCCGTCATTTTCGCATTCGAGAACAACCACTACTCCGAGCACACCGGCGTGTCATACGCGGTGGGGGCAAAGGATATGGCCAGCCGCGCGGCCGGTTTTGGCATGGCGGCGCACAAGGTGGACGGTTGCGACTTCTTCGCAACCTACAACCTGATGACTGAAGTCATTGGCTATTGCCGTGCAGGCAAGGGGCCGGTGGCCGTCGAGTTTGATACCGAGCGCTTCTATGGGCATTTCGAGGGTGATCCGCAGCGTTACCGCGCGTCCGGGGAGGTAGACCGCCTACGCGCGACTCGCGACTGCCTCAAGGCGTTCCGAGCCAAGGCAATTGACGAGGATTTGTTGGACTCCAACACACTCGCGGCGATCGACACCGAAGTGGTGGCTCTAATCAGCGCGGCAGTGGAAGAAGCGCGCACTGCACCCGTCCCATCCGCCGCAGACGTCCTCGAAGACGTCTACGTCTCCTACTAAGCACAGGGCGGCCAACATGGCGCAAATGACCATTCGTGAAGCGCTCTCGCGCACGATCCGGGCGGAAATGGAGCGGGATCCAAACCTGCTCATCCTTGGGGAGGACATCGTCGGTGGAAACGGCACCGCCGGCGGACCCGAGGCCATTGGTGGGATCTGGGGCATGACCGGAGGCCTGTACTCGAGCTTCGGCCCGAACCGCGTGATTGACACGCCCATCTCCGAGTCGTGCATCGTGGGAGCGGCAGCGGGCGCTGCGCTTGCAGGCAAACGGGCTATCGCCGAGCTGATGTTCGCCGATTTTGTCGGGGTCTGCCTCGACCAGATCTATAACCAGATCGCCAAATTCCGCTACATGTTCGGCGGCCGCACGACCTGTCCGGTGACCCTGCGCATAGCCTACGGCGCGGGCCTCAACTGCGCCGCACAGCATAGCCAGGCTGTCTATTCCATGTTGACTGCGATACCCGGACTCAAGGTCGTCATGCCGACGACACCTGCCGATGCGAAGGGTCTGCTGACCACGGCGATCCGTGGCGACGATCCCGTGATGTTCTTCGAGCACAAGATGCTCTATGGCGAGAGTGGTGAAGTGCCGGACGGGGACTACCTGGTGCCGTTCGGTCACGCGCGGGTCGTACGCGAGGGACGCGACGCGACTATTGTTACCTGCGGCGCGTTGGTCGGGGCCGCAGCGACGGCCGCTGACAGGCTCGCAGCGGATGGAATTGCTTGCGACGTCATTGATTTGCGCACAACGAGCCCCCTCGACGAAGAGTCGATTCTGGATAGCGTCGAGCTGACCGGCCGATTGATCGTCGCGGACGAAAGCCCACCGCGCTGCAGCCTCGCGACGGACATTGCCGCACTTGTCTCGAGCAAAGCGTTTGCAGCACTCAAGGCACCTATCGAGTTGGTGACGGCACCGCACTCGCCGGTGCCGTTTGCACGGGAGTTGGAGCGCGCCTATCTGCCGTCTGCGGCGACTATCGAGACGGCGGTCCGCAAGGCACTCGCCTACCGCTGATCGGGTAAGGAGCGATTCCCTTGAGCACATTACGAGCGTTCACGATGCCAAAGTGGGGCATCGAGATGACCGAAGGCACGATCTCCGAGTGGAGCATCAGTGAGGGTGATGCGGTTGCGCAGGGGCAAACCATCGCCCTCATCGAGTCGGACAAAATCGTCAACGAGGTGCAGGCAGAGTTTGATACGCGGTTCGTGCGCCTGATCGCAACGGCCGGTGAGAGTTACCCGGTAGGCGCGCTGCTTGCAGTCATGGCCAGCGGTGAAGTCACCTCTGCTGAGGTGGATGCGTTTATCGCTGCATTCCGCCCGGCCGGGGCCGCCGGGGAAAGTGCCCGTGCGGCAGCGGCGGCCGGAACCCTGAGCCCCGCGGCGACGGGCCCCGGTGCGATGGCTTCGGGCGCGGTGGCCTCGGGCGTGGTGGCCTCGGGCGC
>JBJMWM010000067.1:0-23356 GCA_045810105.1 Steroidobacteraceae bacterium
CTTGGTGATGCCGAGCAGCACCGGCTGCAACCGCGCCGGGGTCTTGCTGTCCTGCTTCGCCCGATCGTTGATGTCCAGGGCTCGCGCGCGATCCAGCTGCTCGCCGCGGAGCAACGTGGTCTCGCCGATTTCCTGTACCTCAGTCTTGCGCAGCATCTGACGGATGATCACTTCAATGTGCTTGTCGTTGATCTTCACGCCCTGCAGACGATAGACATCCTGAATCTCGCGGACGAGGAAGTTCGCCAACGCCTCAATACCCTGCAGCCGCAGAATGTCGTGCGGATTCGGCTCACCGTCGGCGATAACTTCGCCGCGTTCAACGGTTTCACCCTCGAACACGTTCAGCTGCCGCCACTTCGGGATCAGCTCCTCGTACTTCTCACTATCGTCGCCGGTAATGATCAGACGCCGCTTGCCCTTGGTCTCCTTGCCGAAGCTGACCGTTCCGGAGGTCTCCGCCAGAATGGCCGGATCCTTGGGCTTGCGAGCCTCGAACAGATCCGCCACGCGAGGCAGACCGCCCGTGATGTCGCGAGTCTTCGACGACTCCTGCGGGATACGTGCAATAACGTCACCCACCGACACCTTCGTGCCGTCCTCCAGGCTGACCAACGCACCCGCCGGCAATGTATACACGGCCGGGATCTCAGTGTTGGCGAAGGTCACTTCCTTACCCTTCGAGTTCAACAGCTTCATGGTCGCGCGCAGGTCCTTACCTTGCCGCTGCTTCGTGTCGAGCACCACGGTGCTCGACAGACCGGTGACTTCGTCCACCTGTGTCGTCACCGTCAAGCCGTCCACGAAGTCCTGGAACTTCAAGAGTCCGGCCACTTCGGTAACGACCGGATGCGTATGCGGATCCCACGTTGCAACGACCTGGCCGCCGACGACGGAATCGCCCTCTTTGGCTGTGATCATGGCGCCGTAGGGGATCTTGTACCGCTCGCGCTCGCGGCCGTACTCATCCACCACGCCGATCTCGGCTGAACGAGATACCGCCACCAGGTGCCCCTTCTCGTGTTGCACCGTCTTGATGTGGTGGAACCGCAGCACGCCCTTGTTGCGTACTTCGACGCTGCTCGCAGCAGCGGCTCGGGATGCCGCACCACCGATGTGGAACGTACGCATCGTGAGCTGTGTGCCGGGCTCACCGATCGACTGAGCGGCGATAACACCCACCGCTTCACCGATGCTGATCGAGCGGCCACGCGCCAGATCGCGTCCGTAGCACGACGCACACACGCCGTATCGGGTCTCGCAGGTGATGGGCGAACGGACCAACATCTGGTCCACGCCTTCCTGCTCGAGCGTGCGGACCGACTTCTCATCCAGCAGCGTGTTCTTCGTGAACAGCACCTCTTCGGTGCCCGGCTTGAGAATATCTTCAGCGATGACTCGACCGAGTACTCGCTCGCCCAGCGCTTCGACCACGTCGCCGCCCTCAACGAGCGGTGCCATGCTCAGGCCGTACGAAGTACCGCAATCGACTTCGGTCACGACCAAGTCCTGAGCCACGTCAACGAGACGGCGCGTCAGATAGCCGGAGTTGGCTGTCTTCAATGCCGTATCAGCGAGACCCTTACGAGCGCCGTGAGTCGAAATGAAGTACTGCAGAACGTTGAGACCTTCACGGAAGTTAGCCGTGATCGGGGTCTCAATGATCGAGCCGTCAGGCTTGGCCATCAGGCCGCGCATACCGGCGAGCTGACGGATCTGGGCAGCCGAACCGCGCGCGCCCGAATCAGCCATCATGAAGATCGAGTTGAAGGACTTCTGCTTCTTGAGCTGGCCTCTCGAATCGGTTGCTTCTTCCGTACCCAGCTTGTCCATCATGGCCTTCGCCACCTGGTCGTTAGCACGCGACCAGATATCGACGACCTTGTTGTAGCGCTCACCGTTGGTGACGAGACCGGACGAATACTGGTCCTGAATCTCCTTCACCTCACGGTCGGCAGCTGCAACGAGCTTGGTCTTCTGCTCCGGAATGACGATGTCGTCGATACCGAACGAGACGCCCGAACGGGTTGCGTAGTGGAAGCCCGTGTACATGAGCTGGTCGGCGAATACGACCGTCTCCTTGAGGCCCAACGCGCGATAGCACGCGTTGATGGTCGCGGAGATTGCCTTCTTCGTCATGTCAATGTTGATGAGATCGAATGACAGGCCTTTCGGCAGGATCTCAGACAACAGCGCACGGCCAACCGACGTCTCGACGAGACGACGGCGCTCCTGCAGCACTCCACCCTCGCCACGTACGTGCTCGCGGAGGCGAACTCTGATCTTCGCCTGCAAGTCGATCGTGCGGCTCTCGTAGGCGCGATGAACCTCGCCCACGTCGGAGAAGGCCATTCCTTCACCACGCGCACCGACGCGCTCACGGGTCATGTAATACAGACCCAGAACCACGTCCTGTGACGGCACGATGATCGGATCACCGTTCGCCGGCGACAGAATGTTGTTGGAGGACATCATCAACGCGCGCGCCTCGAGCTGTGACTCGAGAGACAACGGCACGTGGACGGCCATCTGGTCACCGTCGAAGTCCGCGTTGAACGCGGTACAGACTAGCGGATGCAACTGAATCGCCTTGCCCTCGACCAGCAGCGGCTCGAACGCCTGGATTCCCAAGCGGTGCAGAGTCGGTGCGCGGTTGAGCAGCACGGGATGCTCGCGGATGACTTCCTCGAGAATATCCCAAACCTCGGGACCTTCGCGCTCGACCAGCCGCTTCGCAGCTTTGATGGTCGAAGCCTCGCCACGCAGCTGCAGCTTCTGGAAAATGAAGGGCTTAAACAGCTCCAACGCCATCTTCTTCGGCAGCCCGCACTGGTGCAGGCGCAACTGCGGACCCACCACGATGACCGAGCGTCCCGAGTAGTCAACGCGCTTGCCGAGCAGGTTCTGACGGAACCGGCCCTGCTTGCCCTTGATCATGTCGGCCAGCGACTTCAGCGGGCGCTTGTTGGTGCCCGTGATGGCACGGCCGCGGCGGCCGTTGTCCAGCAACGCATCGACCGCTTCCTGAAGCATGCGCTTCTCGTTGCGCACGATAATGTCGGGAGCATTGAGCTCCAACAGGCGGCGCAGCCGGTTGTTGCGGTTGATGACGCGGCGATACAGATCGTTGAGATCGGACGTCGCAAAGCGGCCACCATCGAGCGGCACCAACGGACGAAGGTCCGGCGGCAGCACGGGGAGGACGGTCAGCACCATCCACTCGGGCTTGTTGCCTGACTCAATGAACGACTCGACCAGCTTCAATCGCTTCGACAGCCGCTTCAGCTTCGTCTCCGAAGAAGTCGCAGCCATTTCCTCCCGGATCTTGATCATCTCCTGAGCCAGATCAATCGTCTGCAGGAGCTGAAACACGGCCTCGGCGCCCATGCGAGCGTCGAACTCATCACCGTGCTCCTCGATCGCCTCGAGGTACATCTCGTCGGTCAGAAGCTGACCACGTTGCATCGGCGTCATACCTGGATCGATGACGACGAAGGCTTCGAAGTACAGCACACGCTCGATCTCGCGCAGCGTCATGTCCAGCATGAGGCCGATACGCGAAGGCAGCGACTTCAGGAACCAGATGTGCGCTGTCGGGCTCGCGAGCTCGATGTGTCCCATGCGCTCACGGCGGACCTTCGACTGCGTAACTTCAACGCCGCACTTCTCGCAGACCACGCCGCGATGCTTGAGACGCTTGTACTTACCGCAAAGGCACTCGTAATCCTTCACCGGCCCGAAGATCTTCGCGCAGAAGAGCCCGTCACGCTCGGGCTTGAACGTGCGGTAGTTGATCGTCTCTGGCTTCTTCACTTCGCCATACGACCACGCACGGATCATCTCCGGCGAGGCGAGACCGATCTTGATCGAGTCAAAGTGCTCGACCGGAGCATGTTGCTTAAAGAGTTTCAGTAGATCTTTCATGGCTTAGTCTTGCTCCAGTTCCATATTGATGCCCAGAGAGCGGATTTCCTTCACGAGTACGTTGAAGGACTCCGGCATACCGGCATCCATCTGGTGATTGCCGTCGACGATGTTTTTGTACATCTTCGTGCGGCCGTTCACGTCGTCGGACTTGACCGTAAGCATCTCCTGCAGCGTGTACGCTGCTCCATAAGCTTCCAAGGCCCAGACTTCCATCTCTCCGAAGCGCTGCCCACCGAACTGGGCCTTGCCTCCGAGTGGCTGCTGAGTGACCAGGCTGTAAGGTCCGGTCGAGCGGGCGTGCATCTTGTCGTCGACCAGGTGGTTGAGCTTCAACATGTACATGTAGCCCACCGTCACCTGACGCTCGAAGCGCTCTCCCGTACGGCCGTCAAACAGATGTGTCTGACCATTCAGCGGCAGATCCGCAAGCTTCAACAGACGCTTGATCTCTTCCTCGCTCGCACCGTCGAACACAGGCGTCGCCATCGGCACGCCGTTCGACAGGTTCTTGGCGAGTTTGATGAGATCGCCATCGCTCAGACCGTCGGTGTCTTCCTTCTGGCCACCCGTCTCGTTGTAGATCCGCTTGATGAAGGCGCGCACATCGGGCACCGCCGCCTGAGCTTCCAACATCTTGCCGATCTTCAAGCCAACGCCCTTCGCAGCCCAGCCCAGGTGCGTCTCGAGCACCTGCCCGACGTTCATTCGCGAAGGCACGCCCAGCGGATTCAACACGATATCGACCGGAGTACCGTCTTCCAGGTACGGCATGTCCTCGACCGGAACGATCGTGGAGATGACGCCCTTGTTGCCGTGCCGCCCGGCCATCTTGTCGCCAGGTTGGACGCGGCGCTTCACCGCCAGGTACACCTTGACCATCTTGAGCACGCCGGGAGCGAGGTCGTCGCCCGCGGTGATCTTGGCCCTCTTGTCGTCGAGCTTCTTCTCGAACGCCTTCTTCTGAAGCTTCAGGCGCTCCGAGGTCTGCTCGAGCTGCGAGTTCGCATCCTCGTCCTCCAGACGGATCTCGAACCACTGCTCACGCGGGACCTGATCGAGGTATTCCGCAGTGATCTTCGTGGAAGCCTTCAGCTTGTTGGGACCGCCTGCGGCGGTCTGCCCAATGAGCATCCCACGCACGCGCTGGTAGAGGTCGTCCTCCAGAATGCGCTGCTGATCGGCGAAGTCCTTGCGGACACGCTCGATCTCGGCCTTCTCGATCGACAGGGCGCGCGAGTCTTTATCAACTCCGTCGCGCGTGAACACACGCACGTCGATGACAGTACCGTCCATACCGGGCGGCACACGGAGGCTCGTGTCTTTAACGTCAGAAGCCTTCTCACCGAAGATGGCGCGCAGCAGCTTCTCTTCCGGCGTCAGCTGGGTCTCACCCTTCGGCGTGACCTTGCCTACCAGAATATCCCCTGCCTTCACCTCAGCGCCGATGAAGGCGATGCCCGCCTCATCGAGCTTGGCGAGCGCAGCATCACCGACATTCGGAATATCGGCGGTGATCTCTTCAGGACCGAGCTTCGTATCGCGGGCGACGCAGGTCAGCTCCTCGATATGAATGGTCGTGAAGCGATCCTCCTGCACGACTCGCTCCGAGATCATGATGGAGTCTTCGAAGTTGTAGCCGTTCCAGGGCATGAACGCCACGAGCAGGTTCTGCCCGAGCGCGAGCTCGCCCAAATGGGTGGACGGCCCATCTGCCAGCACGTCGCCGCGCGCGATCACGTCACCCGCATTTACCAGCGGACGCTGGTTGATACAGGTGTTCTGGTTCGAGCGCGTGTACTTCGTCAGATTGTAGATGTCCACGCCCGGCTCACCGGCCGTTGTCTCGTTGTCGTTCACACGGACCACGATGCGCGAAGCATCGACGGAGTCCACCGCACCACCACGTTTGGCGACCACGGTAACGCCCGAGTCGATCGCGACCGGACGCTCCATGCCGGTACCGACGAGCGGCACTTCCGAACGCAGCGTCGGGACAGCCTGGCGCTGCATGTTGGAACCCATGAGTGCACGGTTGGCGTCGTCATGCTCCAGGAACGGAATGAGCGAGGCGGCAACCGAGACGATCTGCTTCGGGCTCACGTCCATGTAGTTAATGCGCTCACGCGGCATGAGCGTGAACTCGTTCTGGAAACGGCAGGACACCAGCTCATCCGAGAGCTCGCCGTTGGGGCCTAGCTGCGCATTCGCCTGCGCCACCGCGAATTCGCCTTCCTCGATGGCCGACAGGAAGTCGATACGGTCGGTCACGCGCCCTCCCTCGACCCACCGATACGGCGTCTCGAGGAAACCGTACTTGTTGGTACGCGCATAGACGGACAAGGAGTTGATCAGACCGATGTTCGGACCTTCGGGCGTTTCGATCGGGCATACACGACCGTAGTGCGTCGGATGCACGTCGCGCACTTCGAAGCCCGCACGCTCGCGCGTCAGACCACCTGGGCCCAGGGCCGAGACACGCCGTTTGTGCGTGACCTCAGACAACGGGTTGTTCTGGTCCATGAACTGCGACAACTGCGAGGAACCGAAGAACTCCTTGACCGCAGCCGCCACAGGCTTGGCGTTGATCATCTCCTGCGGCATCAGAGGCTCAGATTCCGCGATCGTCAGGCGCTCCTTAACGGCGCGCTCGACGCGAACGAGACCCACGCGGAAGGCATTCTCGGCCATTTCGCCAACGCTACGGACGCGGCGATTGCCGAGGTGATCGATGTCGTCCACTTGGCCGTTGCCGTTGCGGATGTCGATCAGCACCTTGAGCACATCGAGAATGTCCGATGTCTCGCCGTACTGAGCAATGAGGCGCTTGGAGTTCTCGTCCGTCCGGGTGCTGAAGTACTTGTTGTCGTACAGAATTCCCGTTCCGAGAATTTCCTTACGGCCGACGCGGCGATTGAACTTCATGCGGCCGACGCCCGAGAGGTCATACCGCTCAGGATTGAAGAACAGATTACCAAACAGGTTTTCCGCGGCGTCTTTCGTCGGCGGTTCACCAGGACGCATCATGCGATAGATCTCGACCAGCGCCTCGAGGCGCGTCTTGGTCGGGTCGATCCGCAGGGTGTCTGAAATATACGCGCCACGATCGAGGTCGTTCGTGTACAGCGTGTTGACTTCCGTGATGCTGGCTTCGATCAGCTTCTCAACGGACGCGGCAGTCAGCACCTCGTTCGCCTTCGCAATGACTTCGCCGGTCTCGGTGTTCACGACGTCGTGAGCCAGGACCTTTCCATACACGTACTCGCGCGGGACACGCAGGCGAGTAACCTTCGCCTCCTCGAGCTGACGTACGTGGCGGGCCGTAATGCGCCGGCCCTCTTCGACGACAACCTGCTCGCCGATACGAATTTCAAACGTAGCAGTCTCACCACGCAGACGCTGCGGCACTAGTTGGAGGGCCACTTCGTCGCGGCTGATGAAGAATGTGTTCGTGTCGAAGAACGTGGCCAGGATCTCGGCCTCGTTCATGCCCAGCGCACGCAGAATGATCGTTACCGGCAGCTTGCGGCGCCGGTCGATACGCGCAAATACGCAGTCCTTCGGGTCGAACTCGAAATCGAGCCACGAGCCACGGTAAGGAATGATGCGCGCGGAAAACAGCAGCTTGCCCGACGAATGCGTCTTGCCGCGGTCGTGATCGAAGAACACGCCCGGGCTGCGGTGCAGCTGGGAAACGATGACGCGCTCGGTACCGTTGATGATGAAGGTACCGTTGTCCGTCATGAGCGGCAGCTCACCGAGGTAAACCTCCTGCTCACGCACGTCTTTGACTGGCTTCTTGGCGCCAGCAGCTTCCTTGTCGAGGACGATGAGGCGCACCTTGACTCGCAAGGGCGCCGCATAGGTGAGACCCCGAAGCTGACACTCTTTCACGTCGAATACCGGCTCGCCGAGCCGGTAGCTGACGTACTCGAGCGAAGCATTGCCGGAGTAGCTCGAAATCGGGAACACGCTCTTGAACGCAGCGTGCAGGCCGACGGCCTCGCGGGCTTCCTCAGGCTTTTCTGCCTGCAGGAACGAGCGATAGGAGTCGAGCTGGATGGCGAGCAGGTACGGCACCTCGAGAATGCTCGGCTGTTTGCCGAAATTCTTGCGGATACGCTTCTTCTCGGTGAAGGAATAAGCCATCGGGTCACCTCAAAACGGAAATAGATGTACGGGGTCCGTGCTTACGCACGAACCCCGTAGACAGTTGCGCAATGCGCTTGCAGATCTACTTGACCTCGACTTTCGCGCCGGCGTCCTCGAGCTTCTTCTTGAAGGCTTCCGAGTCGGCCTTGGACACCGCTTCCTTGACGGTCGAGGGCACGCCCTCGACGAGGTCCTTCGCTTCCTTCAAGCCCAGTCCTGTGATCTCACGAATCACTTTAATGACGGTTACCTTCTTGTCCGCCGGATACTCCTTCAGGAGAACGGTGAATTCCGTCTTCTCCTCAACGGGAGCAGCGGCAGCCGCACCTGCGCCGGGCGCTGCTGCGACGGCTACGGGGGCGGCGGCGGTTACGCCGAACTTCTTCTCGAAGTCAGAGATGAGTTCAACGACCTCGACCAGGGTCAATTTCGAGATTGCATCGAGGATTTCGTCTTTGCTGACAGCCATGTTGGGTCTCCAATAATAAATTCAAGACAAGTTCTAAGCGTTGGCGGCCGTGCCGGCCTTCTGGTCCCGATAAGCGGCGAGCGTGCGCGCGAGCTTGGCCGGCGGCTCGTTGAGCAGACTGGCGAGCTTCTGCATGGGCGCCTTGAGGGCACCGAGAAGCATCGACAGCGCTTGTTCGCGCGTCGGCAGGCTCGCGACCCTGTCGAGATCGGCGCCGGGCAGTACCTGCCCGCCGATCGACACGAGTGTCGCTACCAGCTTGTCGTTGGCCTTCGCAAAGTCCTTCACCACGCGCGCAGCCGCGCCCGGATCGTCCTTCGAGAAAGCGAGTACCAGAGGACCCTTGAGCTTCGGCCCGACAGATTCGAACGACGTGCCCGCGAGCGCCTTGCGTGCCAGCGTGTTCTTCACAACACGCATGTACACGCCCTGCGTCCGCGCTTTCGCACGTAGCTCAGTCATCTGTCCGACTGTCAGCCCACGGTATTCGGCGGCAACCACGGATTGAGCTTTCGCTGCAACCTCGGCTACCTCCGCCACCAGCGTTTTCTTGTCTTCCAGGTTGAGTGCCATTCCTTAATCTCCTTCAAGCCATAGAAGATCACTACAAATGAAGTCCTGAAGCTTCCTGCCGGACTTCGCCCTTGACGGCGACCTCTACGCCTCGAGGAGCTCCTCGATGCGAAAAGCGGTTCACCATCTGCGCAGGTTTTCTTGCGATTAAGAGGGCATGGGCTGGTTGCCCGGCCGTTCCCTCACCTGCGGTCTTCGATGGAACCCCCAACCCCCCGAAAGAGGCCGGAAGTCCGCACGAAACTAGAAAATTGACCTATCCCAGCGTTGCCTGATCCACCACCACGCCCGGTCCCATCGTCGATGAGAGGGCGACGCGCTTCAGATACTGGCCCTTGGAGGAAGCCGGCTTGGCCTTCTGCAGGTCGGCGATCAGGGCCGCGAGGTTTTCCTTCAGCGCCTGCACTTCGAAGTTCGCCTTACCAATGGTGCAGTGGACGATTCCGGCCTTGTCGACGCGGTACGTCACCTGGCCGGCCTTCGCATTCTTCACGGCCGTGGCCACATCGGGGGTCACCGTGCCGACCTTCGGGTTCGGCATCAGGCCGCGGGGACCCAGGATCTGACCGAGCTGACCGACGACGCGCATGGCATCCGGGCTGGCAATGACGCGATCGAAATTGATCTGGCCCGCCTTCACCTGTGCTGCCAGATCATCGAGGCCGACGATGTCGGCACCCGCTGCCTTGGCGAGCTCCTGGTTCTTACCGGAAGTGAACACAGCGACGCGCACGGTCTTGCCCGTGCCATTGGGCATCACGGTCGAACCGCGCACCTGCTGGTCGGACTTGCTGGCGTCAATACCGAGATTCACCGCCGCATCGACGGTCTCGTTGAACTTCGCCGTGGCGAATTCCTTCACGAGCTTCAACGCCTCGTCCACCGGATACTGCTTACCGGGAGTCACCTTTGACTTCCAGGTCTTTTCACGTTTGCTGATAGCCATGCTTAAACTCCTTCCACATCGACGCCCATGCTGCGCGCGCTGCCCGCAATGGTGCGGACAGCCGCTTCCAGATCGGCGGCGGTCAGGTCGGGAGTCTTGAGCTTCGCAATCTCTTCCAGCTGCTTGCGCGAGATCTTGCCCACCTTGCTGGTGTTGGGCGTGCCACTGCCCTTCTCAATACCAATGGCCTTGCGGATCAATACCGCGGCCGGCGGCGTCTTCATCACGAAGGTGAAGCTGCGGTCGCTGTACACGGTGATGATCACCGGAATCGGCAGACCCTTTTCCACCTTCTGAGTCTGCGCATTGAACTGCTTGCAGAACTCCATGATGTTCACGCCCTGCTGACCGAGCGCCGGCCCGATGGGCGGCGAAGGGTTCGCAGCGCCTGCAGGTACCTGCAGTTTGACGTAGCCCTGTACTTTCTTTGCCATGAATCAATCTCCTGGGTCCAAGCGCCCTTGGCTTGCAAGGGCTCCCCGACGGACTCTGTTCAATTGCTGCAATTTCCTGGGCTCGGCGCCCCCCGGCAATTGCAGCGTTACGCTTTCTCTACTTGAGAGAAGTCCAACTCAACGGGCGTCGAGCGCCCGAGGATCTGCACAGCAACCTGCAGCCGGTTTTTCTCGTAGTTCACATTTTCAACAACCCCGTTAAAGTCGTTGAACGGTCCATCGACCACGCGAACCACCTCGCCCGGCTCGAAGAGCACCTTCGGCCGCGGCTTGTCGACGCCTTCCTCTACGCGACGCAGAATCTGCATCGCTTCCTTGTCCGTGATGGGAGCGGGCTTCTCCGGCGTACCACCGATGAAGCCGAGCACCTTCGGCACATCGCGCACGAGATGCCAGGTGTCCTCATCCATCTCCATCTGCACGAGCACATAGCCGGGGTAGAACTTGCGCTCGCTCTTGCGCTTCACGCCGTCCCGCATCTCGACCACTTCTTCGGTCGGAACGAGGATTTCGCCGAACTTCGGCTCCAATCCTGCGCGGCGGATGCGCTCTTTGAGAGACTCCTGCACGCGGTGCTCGAAGTTCGAATAGGCATGAACCACGTACCATCTCAGCGCCACGATCAACCCCCTTGTCCGGTCAGTGCCCGCGTTGCCCACGCGAGCGCGAGATCGAGGCCCCAGAAGAAAATGCCTGCCACGAGCAGAAACACGAACACCACCAGCGTGGTCATTCCGGTCTCCTGCTTGTTCGGCCACACAATTTTGCGCAGCTCGACGCGGGAGTCGGCCATGAATTGCTTCAGCGCCGTGCCGTACCTTGAAAAGGCGATTACGACGCCCGCGAGCACGATGCCGGCCGCGACCGCGAGCCAGCGCAGCCAAGCCGCCTGGTCGCCGAGAATGTAGTAGCCCGCCACGCCGCCGAGCACGAGGAGGCTCGCGATTACGAGCTTCACCGTGTCCGCCGCGCCGGTGTCCTGCGCTTTTGTGTCGACTGAAGTTGTCATGGACTCTTGATCGTGGCAGGCCAGGAGGGAATCGAACCCCCAACCTGCGGTTTTGGAGACCGCCGCTCTGCCAATTGAGCTACTGGCCTAAACTATTGGCTGAAATTGCCTTCGGCAATTTCAGCGGAACCTTACCTTGTCGCCCGCCGGCAAAAAGCGTGGTTTTTGCCGGCTGCGCACTGCTGGTCGGCTCTTCGAGCCGACTTCGGAACCTCGCTTACTTCGGGGACTGCTTCAGGAAATTCACTTCAGGATCTTGGCGACTACGCCGGCGCCGACCGTCTTGCCGCCCTCGCGGATGGCGAAGCGTAGGCCCTCTTCCATCGCAATCGGGCTGATCAGCTCCACGTTAATCTTGATGTTGTCACCGGGCATGATCATCTCCGTGCCCGCCGGCAACTCGATCGCTCCGGTCACATCCGTCGTGCGAAAGTAAAACTGCGGCCGGTACCCCTTGAAAAACGGCGTGTGCCGTCCGCCCTCTTCCTTCGTCAGTACGTACACTTCCGCCTCAAAATTCGTGTGCGGCGTGATGCTCCCAGGCTTGGCCAGTACCTGCCCGCGCTCCACGTCCTCGCGCTTCGTGCCGCGCAGCAGTACCCCCACGTTGTCTCCCGCCTGCCCCTCATCCAGCAGCTTGCGGAACATCTCAACTCCGGTGCAAATCGTCTTCACCGTCGCCTTCAGCCCCACAATCTCCACTTCGTCGTTCACCTTGACGATCCCGCGCTCAATGCGCCCCGTCACCACCGTGCCACGTCCCGAAATCGAGAACACATCCTCCACAGGCATCAAAAACGGCTTCTCCACTTCCCGCTTCGGAATCGGAATGTACCGGTCCATCTCCGCTACCAGCTTCACCACCGCCGGTACCCCAATCTCGCTCTTGTCCCCCTCCAACGCCTTCAGCGCCGACCCAATCACAATCGGGGTCTCATCACCAGGGAACTTGTACACCGACAACAGCTCGCGAACCTCCATCTCCACCAGCTCCAGCAGCTCCTTGTCGTCCACCATGTCCGCTTTGTTCATGAACACCACGATGTACGGCACGCCCACCTGGCGCGCCAACAAAATGTGCTCGCGCGTCTGCGGCATCGGCCCATCCGCCGCCGATACCACCAAAATCGCTCCGTCCATCTGCGCCGCACCCGTGATCATGTTCTTCACATAGTCCGCATGCCCGGGGCAGTCCACGTGCGCGTAGTGACGCTCCTTGCTCTGGTACTCCACGTGCGCCGTGCTGATCGTGATCCCGCGCGCCTTCTCTTCCGGCGCCTTGTCAATCTGGTCATACGCCATGAATTGACCGCCGAATGTCTCGGCCATCACCTTCGTCAGCGCCGCCGTCAAAGTCGTCTTCCCGTGATCCACGTGTCCAATCGTCCCCACGTTCACGTGCGGCTTGCTGCGTTCGAATTTCTCTTTCGACATGACCGGATATCCTCGGAATATTCTCTGTTAAAACTTGGCAGTTATTGCTTGATGATCGTGTCAGCGATATTGGGCGGCACTTCCACGTACTTCTCGAATTCCATGGTGAAGGTCGCACGACCCTGGCTCATGGAACGTACCGTGGTGGCGTAACCAAACATTTCGGACAGGGGTACTTCGCCGGTGATCACCTTGCCCGACGGCCCCTCGTCCATACCGGTGATCTGCCCGCGGCGACGATTCAAGTCGCCAATGACATCACCGGAATACTCCTCAGGCGTTACGACCTCGACTTTCATGATGGGCTCGAGCAGGACCGGCTTGGCCCTCCTGAACCCTTCCTTGAAACCCATCGAGCCCGCAATCTTGAACGCCATTTCGTTCGAATCGACGTCGTGATACGACCCGTCGAAGGCCGTGACTTTCACGTCTACGATCGGATAACCAGCAATGACGCCTGTATCAACGGCTTCCTTGATGCCCTTGTCCACGGCCGGAATGAACTCGCGGGGCACGGCGCCACCGACGATGCCATTCACGAACTCATAGCCCTTGCCGGGATTCGGCTCGAGTTTCAGCCACACGTGACCGTACTGACCTCGGCCACCGGACTGACGCACAAACTTGCCTTCCGACTCGACCTTGCCACGAATGGTCTCGCGGTAGGCCACCTGCGGTTTGCCGACATTCGCCTCGACTTTGAACTCGCGACGCATCCGGTCGACGATGATTTCGAGGTGCAGCTCGCCCATGCCGGAAATGATGGTCTGACCCGATTCCTGGTCCGTAGCCATCCGGAACGAGGGATCTTCCTTGGCAAGGCGCTGGAGCGCCAAACCCATTTTCTCCTGGTCCGCCTTCGTCTTGGGCTCAACCGCCACGGAGATGACAGGCGCCGGGAACACCATTTTTTCAAGCGTAATGACCTTCTCGAGGTCACAAAGCGTGTCGCCGGTGATGACGTCCTTCAGACCCACCGCAGCTGCGATGTCGCCGGCGCGCACTTCCTTGATCTCAGTGCGTTCGCTCGCGTGCATCTGCAGAAGACGCCCGATCCGCTCCTTCTTGTCCTTCGTCGGCACGTACACGGTATCGCCCGAATTGAGCGTCCCGGAGTACACACGGAAGAACGTCAGGTTACCGACGAACGGATCGTTCAGGATCTTGAATGCCAAGGCGGCGAACGCCTCGTCATCGTTGGCCTTGCGCGTCGCCGGCTCGCCATTCGCATTCATGCCCTTTACCGGAGGCATTTCAGGCGGAGACGGCATGAACTCGATGACGGCATCGAGCAGCGCCTGCACGCCCTTGTTCTTGAACGCCGTGCCGCACATGACCAGCACAATCTCGTTCTTGATAGCGCGGTTACGCAGCCCCTGCCGGATCTCCGACTCGGACAGCTCTTCGCCTTCGAGGTACTTGTTCAGCAGCTGCTCGTTGCCCTCGGCAGCGGCCTCGATCATCTTGCCGCGGTATTCCTCGGCCTGGGGCCGCAGGCTCGCGGGAATCTCGCGGTACTCGAACTTCATCCCCTGGGTTTCCATGTCCCAGTAGATGGCTTTCATGCGAACGAGATCGACCACGCCCTCGAAGGCATCTTCCGCACCGATCGGCACCTGGATCGGAACCGGGTTGCCGCGCAGACGGCTCTTGATCTGATCTATGCAGCGGAAGAAGTTCGCGCCGGCGCGATCCATCTTGTTGACGAACGCGATGCGCGGAACGGCATAGCGGTTCATCTGGCGCCAGACCGTCTCCGATTGCGGCTGTACACCCGATACTGCGCAGAACAGTGCTACGGCACTGTCCAGCACGCGCAGCGAACGCTCGACTTCAATGGTGAAATCGACGTGGCCGGGGGTGTCGATGATGTTGATCCGGTGCTCGGGGAAGCTGTTGTCCATCCCCTTCCAGAAGCAGGTGGTCGCAGCGGCCGTAATGGTGATGCCGCGCTCCTGTTCCTGCTCCATGTAGTCCATGACAGCCGCGCCGTCGTGAACTTCACCGATCTTGTGCGAGACGCCTGTATAGAACAGGATGCGTTCGGTCGTCGTCGTCTTCCCCGCGTCAATGTGCGCGGAGATTCCGATGTTCCGATACCGCTCGATTGGCGTCGCACGTGCCACTGTAACTGCCGATCCTATAGAGAGGCCACACTGGCCCAGTTGGCCGCTGGCCTACCAGCGGTAGTGCGCGAAGGCCTTGTTGGCCTCCGCCATGCGATGCGTGTCCTCGCGCTTGCGGACAGCGGCACCGCGGCTTTCAGCGGCATCCATCAGTTCGTGAGCGAGGCGAAACGCCATGGACTTCTCGCTGCGATCGCGAGCAGCCTCGATGACCCAGCGCATGGCCAATGTCTGGCGACGAGTCGAGCGAACTTCAACAGGGACCTGGTAGGTGGCGCCACCCACACGGCGCGACTTTACTTCGACAACGGGCTTAACGTTGTCCAACGCAACCGACAGCACGTCGATCGACTCGGCGCCCTTCTTCCCGGTTTTCTCGCCAATACGGTCCAGAGCGCCGTAAATGATGCGCTCAGCCGCCGACTTCTTGCCGCTCTTCATGATTACGTTCATGAATTTGGCCAGCATGTCGTTGTTGTATTTCGGGTCCGGCAGAATGGTGCGGACCGGGGCTTGGGATCGACGAGACATATAAAAACCCTCTTACTTCTTGGGCCGCTTCGCGCCGTACTTGGAGCGCGACTGCTTGCGCTCGCCTACGCCGGCGCAATCGAGCGTCCCGCGCACCGTGTGGTACCGCACTCCCGGGAGATCCTTCACGCGGCCACCGCGGATGAGAACTACCGAGTGCTCCTGCAGATTATGGCCTTCGCCACCGATGTAGCTGGTGACCTCATAACCGTTGGTCAACCGGACACGGCAGACCTTCCGAAGGGCGGAATTCGGCTTTTTCGGCGTCGTGGTGTACACGCGCGTGCACACACCGCGCTTCTGCGGGGATGCCCCGAGCGCCGGAACTTTCGTTTTCTCTGCCCTGGTCCGGCGCGGCTGCCGGATAAGCTGACCAGTGGTCGCCATACTGAGATTTTCTCCAAGATCCTGCGTCGAGCATGCTCGCTCGTTAGACGACCGGGCCGCCTTCGAGAGGCGGCCCGGTGCTGAAAGTCACTGATTTCGACCCAGCGTGCAGTACGGGCCGGATCGATAAAGGCCGGCGATTCTAGGTATGGGGCGCTGGAGTGTCAACCGTATGACGGTCCCACGGCATAGAATTGACCGCCGCGATGCCGCATTCGGGCCCGCTGAGCACAATAGTAGTCCTTCTGGAGCCCTTCAGCGCCATGCATCCTTTCGTAGCTAGATTCGTCGCTGCAATGACGGCGACGCTCGCGCTGAGCGCAGCGAACAACGCGCCCGCCGCCGCAACCGCCACACCCGCAGCGAGCAGCACGCCCCCCGACTCGGCCACTGTGGCACCGACCGCCATTAGCGCCTACACCTACGTCCATCACCCCGTCTCCACCGACATCCCGGCCGCGCAGTTCTCCTTCGATCGCGGACTCACCCTCTTCTTCGCATACCAGCCAGATGAGGCCGAACAGGCCTTCCGGCAGGCTGCCCGACTGGACCCCACCCTTGCGATGGCGTGGTGGGGCGTAGGCTTAGCCGTGGGACCCAATATTAATGTGGAGCCCACCCCCGAGAAGACGGTCACCGGCGCGGATGCCCTGGCGCGCGCCGCACTGCTCGCTGGCGAGCGCGCCACCGAGAGCGAGCGCGACTACATCGCTGCCCTAAGTACCCGCTACACCACCGCCGCCGAACCGGACTTCGACGCGCTTGCGACCAGCTACCGCAACTCCATGCGGACCGTGGTTCAGAAGTACCCCGAGGACGCGGACGCCCGCACGCTCTTCGCGGAAGCCATCATGGACCTGCACCCCTGGCGACTGTGGAAATCCTCGGGCGATCCCGAGGCGGGCACACAGGAGCTCGTCGAAAACATTGAGCATGGCCTCGCGAGTCAGCCCAATCACCCTGGGCTACTCCACCTCTACATTCACGCTGTGGAGGCGAGCAACGATCCGGCACGAGCGTTTCCGATCGCGCACAGGTTAGCGGCGCTTCCTATGGAGCCGGCCGCAGCACATCTCGTACACATGCCTGCGCACATATATATGCGCGTCGGTGACTGGGAGGCCGCTGTAGCAGCCAACGAGCACGCCACTCATCAGGCGCTCGATTACAGGCTCAGCAACAATCCAAAGGCCCAGCGCGCCTGCGGTCATTGTGCGGACTTTCTCTCATACGCCTACATGATGCAGGGGAATCAGGCGCGCGCACGCCAGGCCGCTGAGAATTACCAGAAGATGAATGACGACCCCTCCAACGCCATCGCGGTGCTCGTCAGATTCAGTAAATGGGAGGACGTGCTCTCGTTCGGTGAGCCTGCCGCTGAATCCAAGACCGACGGCCACGATGCTCATGCGCTGCGTGGATTCTGGCACTTTGCGCGCGGCCTGGCGTTCGTCAGCCAGCGACGGATCGATAGATCCCAAGCTGAGTTAGAAGCCCTGCGCGCCGAAACTGCCCTGGCACCTCCAGGTGCCAATTTCGAAGGACCACCCGACGTGCGGCACGTGCTGGATAAGATCACAAAGTCGATCGACGCCTACTATCTGAAAATCAGCGCAGCAATTCTCGGCTCACGCATCGCCGAAGCGCAGCGGCGGATGCCGCAGGCGATAGATCTCATGCGTACCGCGGTCAACCTCCAGGACGAGATGCCGTACTCCGAGCCGCCACCCTGGTTCTATCCAATTCGTGAGAGCCTCGGCGCACTGCTGCTGCGACGTGGCTCGGCCGCCGAGTCAGAAGCGGTGTTCAGGGAAGCACTGCGGCGCTCACCCAATGACCCGCGGGCACTACTTGGCCTGTCGGCAGCGTTGCGGGCGCAGGGACGCAAAGCCGAAGCAGCCACACAGAAGGCGCGTTTTCAGGCCGCCTGGCGGTTCAGCGACGGGCCCGTCGTCGTAGAGGACCTTTAATACGGGCAACCATTTGAGAACCTGTTGCGGGCGCCCTACGATGGTCCGCTTCCGCACCGCCTCTGGAGACAAGACCATGCCCATCGCTCTATCCAACATTCGCGGTTTTGCCTTGGGACTGGCGCTCGCCGGCGCCGGCATGCTCGCCAGCGCCCCAACCCGGGCCGCCGACATCTACGACACCGCCGTTCAACACGCCGGCCGCACGGCCGAAGACCAAAAGCGCGACGCGCTCGATCATCCGGCCGAAATCCTGCGCCTCAGCGGCATCAAGCCCGGCATGCACGTGGCCGACTTCATGGCCGGCGACGGATACTACAGCGAGCTGTTGAGTTACATCGTCGGACCCAAGGGCCACGTGCTGTTGATCAACAATCCGTCCTTCGACCGGTGGTCCAACAATGGCTGGCAGGGAAGAATCGCCCACAACCGCCTGCCCAACGTGGAGCACCGGACCGTCGATCCCAACCACATGGAGCTGGCGGATGGCTCGCTGGATGCCATCCTGATCATCAAGGCGTACCACGACCTGTACTGGGTGGACACGGACAAGAAGAACTGGCCGACAGTTGACACGCCAGCCGTGCTCGACAAACTGGTGAAAACGTTGAAACCGGGCGGCACACTGCTCATCGTGGATCATTCGAGCCAGCCGGGCGCCGGCAACACCGTCGCGGGCTCACTGCATCGGATCGAGGAGCCCTACGCGCTCCACGACTTCGAATCACGCGGTCTGAAGTTGGTCGCGAAGAGCGATGCGCTGCGCAGAGCGGATGACCCACGCACACAGGTCTCCTACAAGGAGCCGATCCTGGGCAAGACCGACCGCTTCGTGCTGGTCTTCCGTAAGCCCGCGGGCTGACGGGCCGCCCCCGCAGGGGGTTCCCTCGCTAACCGGTCGGCCGTCAACTGACTTAATCGACTATCGGAGCGTCGTGGCTCACGATTGACGTGACGAGGCCGCCCGGGCGACACCCCGAGCGCCGACCGCGAAGAGCTGGTGGTCATTGCCTCGCCATTTTTCAAGTGTGGCAAGCCAAACCGGTAGCGTCCGCTTCGAAATAATAGTCCCACGCCGCGTGTAAGCGCGGCGTTAGATTATCTTCCGTGCAGCTCTCGTTCGGTTTGGCAGGCGTACCATTCACGCCAGTCAGGAGCTACCGCGAGAACAAGTATGGACACCTGGTTAGTTGAGATCTGGTTTGCACATCGTCTGCTCATCATTTGCTGCGGCATCACACTGTTGTTGCTGCTCGGCTACCGTCAGGTCCTCTGGGCATGCGGCGTGGTCATCGTTCCGGACGACAGCATCGGAGTCGTAACCAAGAAATTCGCAGTCGCGGGAGCTCACCGCAATCTGCCCGACGGCCGCATCATTGCGCTGCACGGCGAGGCCGGCTACCAGGCCGATACACTGACACCCGGACTGCACCTCGGTCTGTGGCCCTTACAGTTCAGAGTAGAGTTGGTCAAATTTCTGACCATACCGCCGGGCAAAGTCGGCTGCGTGGAGGCTTGCGACGGGCGGCCTCTGCCTATGGGACGGATCATCGCGCATCGAGTCGCCTGCGATGCGTTCCAGGACGCACGCGCATTTCTCGAGAATGGCGGCGAACGCGGCCCGCAGATGGCGCTGATGGGACCGGGGACATATCGGGTCAATCCACTGTTGTTTCGGGTTGAGCTGGCGAACGCCGTCGATATCCCGGATAACAAGGTCGGCGTCGTCACGACGCGCGAAGGATGCGCGCTGGCAAAGGGAGAGATTGCAGGTCTGACGGTCGAAGGACACAACCTGTTCCAGGACCCACAGGCCTTCATCGACAACCATGGCACGAAGGGCCTGCAGGAGCAGGTGGTGCTGGCGGGCCGCTATTTCATCAACCCGCGATTTGCGACCATCGAGATCGTCGAGATGTTTGAAGTTCCGATCGCGCACGTCGGGGTGGTCATCGCCTACGTGGGCAGCGAGGGGAAGGACGTGACCGGCGAGTTGTTCCGGCACGGCAATCTGGTGAGCAAAGGGGAGAAAGGGGTGTGGATCGAACCGCTGGATCCAGGCAAGTACCCGATCAACCCCTACACGCACAAAGTCAGCAATGTTCCCACCGCGAACGTGGTCCTCAATTGGGCCACCGGCAAGACCGAGGCCCACAAGCTCGATGCGAATCTGTCCACCATCTGCGTGCGCTCAGCGGATGGCTTCAAGTTCAACCTCGACGTGTCGCAGATCATCCATATACCGCGCAATGATGCGCCCAAGGTCATCGCGCGCTTCGGAGGAATGGCCGCGCTGGTCACTCAGGTCCTCGAGCCCACGATCGGCAACTACTTCCGCAACGCTGCGCAAGGATCGGACATCATCGACTTTCTCAAGAACCGCTCACTGCGTCAGGAGGAAGCGCGCAATGCGATCTCGGCGGCCTTGAAGGAATACAACGTGGGCGCCGTGGATACCTTGATCGGTGACATCGTGCCGCCGGAGGAGCTCATGAAAACGCTGACCGATCGCAAGATTGCGGAACAGGAGCGCGTGACTTACGAGACTCAGCGTCAGGCGCAGGAGGTGAAGCAGCAGCTCGAACAGGCTACTGCCCTGGCTGCGACGCAGGCGAAAGTGGTCGATGCCGAGCGGCAGGTCGCGATCGCCCAATTCAATGCTGAGGCGGGAGTGAAATCCGCTGAAGGATCAGCGCGCACCAAAACGATCAATGCTGAGGCAGATGCGCGCGCCAAACGGATCAACGCCGATGCCGATGCCATGGTACTCAGGGCGGTCGGGGAGGCCGAAGCCGCCAAGACGCAGGCAGTGGGTGGTGCCGAGGCGGAGGTGATCAAACTGAAAATCGCCTCAATGGACCCGGGTAACTACGCGCTCGTGCAGATTGCCCAGGCGCTCGCGAAGTCGGGAGTCAAGCTGGTACCGGACATCGTCGCGGGTGGCAGCACCGGAGGTGCCACCCTGGTAGACGTTTTGCTGGCGAACGTCATTAGGGATGACCGTACGCACCGAGTACTTGCCAACACTGGAGGTTAACGGCTGCCCAGCTGGCGGCGGGTACTCGACACGCCTCGCCCTGATCGAGCACGACCGACTATATTGACAGGCAGGTGATGAAACGACCCGGAGACGCGGTGTGAGCACCCCCCAAGCCCGCCCTTGTGACGAGTTAGTCATCCGCTCGACCCCGAGCGCGCCACCGTGCGCGAAACTGCAGCAGACATGGGTGCTGATCGCTGCAGTGCTCGGCTCCAGCATGGCTTTCATCGATTCGTCGGTGGTCAATGTGGCCCTGCCGAAGATGGAGTCCGACCTCACCACGACCCTTCCCGCAATGACCTGGGTGATCAACGCCTACACACTCTGCATGTCGGCCTTGTTGCTGATCGGCGGGGCTGCGGCGGACCAGATCGGACGGCGCCGGATCTTCATTACGGGTCTGAGCATTTTTGCGGTCGCGTCCGTCGGATGCGGTCTCGCGCCGGGAGTGGAAGCTCTAATACTCGCGCGAGCTGTTCAGGGCGTGGGGGCCGCGCTGCTGATCCCATGCTCACTGGCGATTATCGGTGCCGCATTCGATGAAAAGGAGCGCGGCGCCGCGATTGGCGTGTGGTCAGGAGCCTCTGCCATAACGGCCGGTGCCGCGCCTTTGCTGGGGGGCTGGCTGGTCGATCACGGCTCGTGGCGGACGATCTTTCTCATCAACCCGCTCATCGCCGCGCCGACGATTCTGATCGCCCTGAGGCATTTGCCCGAAAGCGTCGACCCCGATGCGAAGAAGGGCCTGGACGGACCCGGTGCGGCGCTGGCGTTCTTCGGGCTGGGCGTGCTTGTGTATGGCCTGATTACAGCCTCTGAGCGGGGTTGGCAAAGCCAGGTCGTCATCGGGTCACTCCTGCTCGGAGCAGCGCTGCTGGTGGGTTTCGTATTAGGCGAGCGACGCAGCCCCGCACCCATGATGCCGCTGAACGTGTTCCACTCGTCGACCTTCAGCGGCGTCAACATACTCACTCTGCTCCTCTATGGAGCCCTGGGTGGGACGATGTTCTTTCTGCCGTTCCTGCTGATCCAGGTACACGGCTACACGGCTACCCAGGCCGGTGCGGCGTTCCTGCCGTTTACGGCGGTCCTGGCTCTCCTGTCACGCTGGGGCGGACGGCTCGTAGATCGCTATGGCGCGCGGCTGCCGCTCATTGTGGGACCCACTATCGTGGCGGTCGGATTTGTTCTGCTCAGCATGCCAGGAACCGAAGGAAGGTATTGGACGACCTTCTTTCCACCGATGGTGGTACTGGGATTCGGGATGTCTGTTACGGTTGCACCGCTGACAACCACGGTGTTGAACTCCGTGGCTCAGCATCAGACGGGCGTTGCTTCGGGCATCAACAATGCCGTCGCCCAGGTCGCCAGCCTGCTCACGATTGCCATCCTCGGAACCGTCGGCATCGCCACACTGAACCGATCCCTGGACGAACACCTGGCGAGAAGTCCAGGCACTGCCGAGGTTCACAAGATCGTCGATAGCGCGCGCAAAGGCTTTGTAATGCCTGGCATGCCGACAAACACGTCGGCGCCAGACCGACAGACCGCTCACGAAATCGTCGCCGATTCGTTCCGCGATACGATCCGCGACGTGATCTTGATAGCAGCATCCCTCGCCCTGGCCAGCGCCGCAGTCGCGGCGCTCACCATCAGGACTTCGCCTGCCTCTGGCAACACTCCCACAGCTCCCTGACTATTTCCGGGTGATTCGCCGGTCAAAATAAAAGGGCCGGCGAAGGTTCGCACCCTCGCCGGCCCAATTTTTACGCACTGACGTTTGTCGTCAGCCGGGCGCGTCTAGCCTTCCGCGCTCTCCGGCTCCGCTCCGACGCTCGATTCCTCGATATCGGGCAGACCGCCCCCCACGTCCATGAAGCTGCGACGCTCCGTGCCCTCCGTCTTACGACGGCGAGAGGCATGGGCCGCGAAGCCCGTGCCAGCCGGGATGAGCCGGCCGACGATCACGTTTTCCTTCAGGCCGCGCAGGTCGTCCTTCAGACCGCGCACGGCGGCTTCCGTCAGCACGCGAGTGGTCTCCTGGAACGAAGCCGCCGAAATGAACGACTCCGTCGCCAACGACGCCTTGGTGATGCCGAGCAGCACCGGCTGCAACCGCGCCGGGGTCTTGCTGTCCTGCTTCGCCCGATCGTTGATGTCCAGGGCTCGCGCGCGATCCAGCTGCTCGCCGCGGAGCAACGTGGTCTCGCCGATTTCCTGTACCTCAGTCTTGCGCAGCATCTGACGGATGATCACTTCAATGTGCTTGTCGTTGATCTTCACGCCCTGCAGACGATAGACATCCTGAATCTCGCGGACGAGGAAGTTCGCCAACGCCTC